>JAIYBC010000064.1 GCA_027488845.1 Verrucomicrobiales bacterium
CAAAGCCGCTGGGGAGGGGGAGAGAAGCCGCTGAGTTCCCGCCGCGGAACCGTACCATCGAGTGGTGATCGCGGTTTCATACTCGATGAACTGTGGCCTCGAGCGCCATTCCTGAGGTGTTTCTCCCAAGTCTCAGCGAGCTCCGCGTCTCCGCGGGAGAACGAATCCATCGTCGAGTTTTCTCCCGCAGAGACGCTGAGGCGCTGAGGGATCCGAAGCTCGATGCCATCCAGCGGAGCCTTGGCGTATTTGCGTGAGGCCCGTCCGTGGGTCCGGGGTCGGTGAATGGAGAGGAGCCCGCAGCGTGGCCGTCGCCGCTGCCGGTGACGGAAAATCATGAATCACGGATCCGGAATCACGAATGCGTTCCCGTCTTCGGGTTTTCCGTTGGCAGGACGGTCTGCGAGGGGTTCGATGACCACGATGAAAACCGCGATGGCCGTGGTGGCGGGCTATGTCGTCTGGACCCTGCTCTGGTTGATCGGCAACCAAAGCCTGATCGCCGCCGGGTGGCTGCCGAAGGATCCCCGGCTGAAGGTGGAGTCCATGGCGGGCCTCGCCGGTCTGCTGGCGCTGTCGATCGCGTGTTCCGTTTCCGGCGGTGCCTCGGCGCGGCGCCTCGCGAAGGAATCCCGGACCGCCGTTACCATCCTCGCGGGACTGCTGCTCGTGACCGGTCTCGGCGTGCAATGGTCGATCCGGGAGCTGATGCCGGTCTGGTACCACCTTGTGTTCCTGTTGCTCCTGATCCCGGCCACCTACGCCGGTGCCTTCGCGGCCAGCAAGAATTGACCGCGAGACGGGCCTTGGGGGGCGGACGGATGGGGTCGACTTTCGGCGTAGCCGATGCCGCCGATGCCCATTCGGACTTTCCTCCGGCGGTCCGACGCCTTCATCCTCCCCAGCGATCCCACAGGCCGGACGAACGCCGATTCTGAACCGAAGGCCCCGTGGGGAGTCGAAGCGAGTTCCCGCATGCGATGAAGTCCTCCAAGCTCATTCCGGTGCTCGTGTCGGTGAACCTCGTCCTCGCCGGGGTTGCGGTGTGGCAACGCCTCGGCAAATCCAGTGGCGAGGCTACAGAAGCTCCCTCAGGCACCACCTCCCGGGAAACCGCGGACGAAGCTTCCGTCTCCTCCTCCAGCGCCACCGGGAGCCTGGTCGTCGAGAAGGCCGGCTTCTCCTATCGGGACCTGCTTTCGACGGATCTCCGGAAGTACATCGAGCGACTCCGTGCCGTGGAATGTCCGGAGCCCACGGTGCAGGACATCATCCTGGCCGAGGTGGACCGGCGATTCGCGGCGCGTGAGGCGGCGCTGGCGTTGCATCGGCACCAGCAGAACCCGTGGGATCCGGCGCCGCCCAACGGGGGGCGGAGCTGGGCCAAGTGGAACCAGCTGCGGGAGCTGCGCACGGAGAAGCAGGCCTTGGTGAAGGAGTTGCTCGGGATCGACATCCCGCTGGGGTTGCCCAACTGGACCAACGACCGGGATGGCAGCTTCGAGGCGGCGATGGCCTTGATCCCGGAAGCGAAGCGGCAGGCCGCCCGAGAGCTGCTGGAGAAGTTCAGGGACCAACGCCGGGAACTCCAGGAGAAGACCTTCGGCTACTTCCTCCCCGAGGATGCCGAGGCGTATCTCAGGAACACCCGCGAACGGCGGCAGGAACTGGAGAAGCTGCTGGGCAAGGAGACGCTCGAGGACTTCGAGATCGCGGCGTCGCAGACCGGGATCGCGTTGCGCAGCCGGTTTGACGGGTTCGAACTGACCGACGCAGAACGGCGGTCGATCTTCCGCACCCAGTTGGCGGCGGACGAGCTGCAGGTGCCCGGGACCGTGGTCGGCCGTAGCGTGGAGGCCGGCGAGGAGGCGAATCGGCTGGCCACGGCGGCCCAATTGCAGGCCCAGCAGGAAGTCGCCTCGGTCCGGGGTGCGATGACCCCGGAGCGCCAGGCCGAATTCGACCGCTTCCAGGATCCCGCCTACCGGAACCTGGTGCAGCAGTTGAACCGGACCGGACTACCCCGCGAGACCGCGCTGCAGGTGTACGAGTTCTCCCGAGGGATACGCAACGAACTGAACGCGGTCCTGACCCAACCCGGTGTCGATCCGGCGCAGCGACAGGCCCTGGTGCAGCAGTTCCGAGCCGATGCGGAACAGCGGCTGAAGGAGATGGTCGGCGAGGAGGCGTTCCGGCAGCTGGGTGGCGGGGGGCGTATTCTCAGGATACCGAATCTGCCATCGCCGCAATCGATGTCCCCGGAGCTTCTCAACCGATACGGAATCACCCCCAGGCCATGAACCCGCGATTCTGGACAGGTCTCCTCGCAACCTCGGCCGCAATCCTCGCGGTCGTGCTCGTGTTGGGCCAACGGCGTGGCGGCGTTCCGACCGACAATTCCACCGGATCCGCCTCCCCGGATTCGCAGCCGGCGGCTTCGGGAAAACCTTCGGCTGGGGTCGCACGCAAGACACCGGACGCGTTCGCCACCGACTTCCGCTGGGAACGCGTGCTCACCAACGACCTGCACGTGTACATCCGGAACCTCCGGGCGATCGCCTGTCCCGAGAACACGGTGCGGGACATCATCGTGGCCGAGGTCAACCGCCGCTTCGCCCCCCGCGAGGCGCCGTTCCGCGATCCGGGCCAGGGCGACATCGCCGCCCCCGGCGAGACCACGGCGCAACGTCGGATCCGACGGAAGGCCGACTACCAACGGCGTCGTAACCTGCGGTTGGTGGAGAAGGAGAAGTCCGCGGTCATCCTCGACCTGCTCGGCTACCAGATCCCGCTGGAGCCGTTGAAGGGCTGGTACAGCCGGAACTACGAACGCATGGAGTCGGCGATCAACGGCGTGCCTGCGGAGAAGCGCGAACGGGTCCGCGAGGTCATGGAGGCCTACTGGGAACTTTCCGACACGCTCAACGACGAGTCGGACGTGTCGAACAAGGGACGCGACGCGGCCTTCGCCGAGCGTTACCGCGAGAACAACGAACGCCGTCGGCTCGGGCTCGCGCAGGTCCTCACGCCGGACGAGTTGGAGCTGTTCGACATGCGGGCCTCGAGCGTGGCCGAGCGGCTTCGGAACCAGTTGGGCGCGATGCAGCCGACCGAGGCCGAGTTCCGGGAGATCTACCGTCTGCGCCGCGACATCGAGGAGCCGTTCGGCGGCACGATGACCTTGGGCGACACGTCGGGCATCGAGGCGGACCCGGAGGCCGAGACGCGCTACCGCCAACGCGTCGAGTCGCTCCTTCCGCCGGAGCGGTTGGCGCAGTTCGATCGGGTCCAGGACCCGCGATTCCAGAATCTCCAGCAGCTCCGGGAGCGGTTCGGCCTGGACGAGGCCGTGGTGGACCAGGCCTACGGGCTGCTCAGCCAGGCCCAGCCGGTCAAGGTGCAGACGCAGGTCTATGAGGAGGGCCGCATCGTGGAGAGGGAGGTGACCGTCGGTCCCGGGCGTCCACCGGCGGAACAGTGGAACCAGATGCGCACGATCCTCGGGAACCAGGCGTTCCAGGTCCTGGAGGCGATGCTCCCCGACGCGCAGGGGACCGAGAGCCTCAACCTGCCGCTCCGCTTCCGGCAACCATGAGACCGACCTCCGCCGGAACTCCGTGCCGGATGTTGGCTCGAACCCTGGCGGGCTCCCTCTTCCTCCTCGTCTTCGTCGTCCGCGGTCTCGGCGCCCCGGTGGTTCATTCCCCGCGGTTTCCCAAGAGCGGGGAAGCCGTCCGTGTGACCGTCGAAGCGGCGGTCCGTCCTGGAACGAATGGGCTGGCTCTCGAGTACCAGGTGGTGGAGCCGGGAAGCTACGTGGCGAAGGACGATACCAAGTACAGCCAGGGCTGGAAGCGGCTTCCCCTTCCACCCGGGACCAACGGGACGTCCGTCGTCGAGGTTCCGTCGGAGGTTCAGCGGCATCGGCGGCTGGTGCGCTACCGGCTCGTCGAGGCGGCTTCGGGTCGTCAGGTCCATCCCAAGCCGGATGCCGAGGAGCCGAACCTCGCCTGGTTCGTCCACGACGGGATCCCGGCCTGGACCGGTGCAATCCGTCCGTCCGGTTCCGGGAAGGAGAGTGCGCCCATGACCATTCCTGCCACCGCGATGCGGCGGGTTCAGGCGTACCACCTGGTCACGCGTGCGGAATGGGTCGAGCAAAGCCAATGGACCCAGCCGACGCAGTTCGGGGACGAGGAGGCGCGCCGTGCGTACCGTTGGAGCGGGGCGTTGGTGGCGGACGACGGGACGGTCCATGACCACGTCCGTTTCCGGGCCCGCGGCGGCCAATGGCGGCACGCGATGGGCAAGAACATGTGGAAGTTCGACTTCAACGACGGCCACAAGTTCCAGGCCCGCGACGACTTCGGGCGCCCCTATCCGGCGAAGTGGGGGAAGCTCAACCTCGGCGCCTGCTTCCAGCAGGGCGACTACGGCATGCGTGGGGAGCAGGGGCTGTTCGAGTCGGTGGGATTCCGGCTCTTCGACCTCGCCGGCGTCGCCGCGCCGAGGACCCATTTCATCCAACTCCGGACCGTGACGGGAACCGGAGAATCGGGGCCGACCCAGTACGACGGCGACTTCTTCGGCCTCCACCTGGCGACGGAGAACGTGGACGGCGCGTTCCTTTCCGGACACGGCCTGCCGAAGCAATCCCTCTTCAAGATGGAGTTCGGCACGCCGACGGTGGCGTACGACGGGAAGGACGGAGTGGACGTCCGATCCGCCTCCCATTTCCTGGGATCCCTCATGGGCGGCCGTGACGAAGCCTGGTGGCGGAAGTCCGTCGACGTCCCCGCGTACTTCAACTACCGCGCCATCGTGGACTGCATCCACCACTACGACATCGGCAACGGGAAGAACTACTTCTTCCGCCGCGACCCGGTGTCGAGGAAGTGGATCACGGTTCCGTGGGACCTGGACCTCAGTTGGTCCGAGCGGATGTACGGCGATGGTGCCGAGCCGTTCCTGGCAGGAGGCATCCTCGATCAGCCCGGCATCCGGAAGGAGTTCCTGAACCGGTTGGGCGAGATCCTCCAGTTGCTGTACAGCGAGGAGGAGACCGGGGCCTTGATCGACGAGATGGCCGCGGTCGTGGCCGATCCGGCATCGGCGGCGACGTTGGCCGAGGCGGACCGACGGAAGTGGGACTGGCACCCGATCCTTTCCAGCCGTCATGTCATGCCCTTCAAGTCGACTCCCGGGGCCTTCTACCGGGCTTCGCCAACGCGCGACTTCCATGGGATGCGCTCGGTGATGAAGCGGTTCGTGGACCACCGGCGGGAACGGGTGGCCGAGATGTACCAACTTCCCAGCGTGCTGACGCCCACCCCGGAGAGGAAGGCGACCCTCTTCCGGTATCGGGGAACCGAGGCCGCCCGCATCGAGTGGCGTCTGGGCGACGTGACGCGCGGAACGATCGGCAACGTCCGGACGCCGAACTCCTACGAGATCCTTCCGGTCTGGGCGACCAACGGCGTGCCCGAGGTCGAAGTGCCCAAGGCGGTTCTCAAGACGGGCCGGAAGTATCGGTTGCGGGTTCGGACTGTGGATTCAAAGGGGGTCGCCACGCTCTGGTCGGAGCCGGTGGAGATTTCTCCGTGAGTGTGGGTTGTCCGTTGTCCGTCGACGCCCGCCGCCTGACGCCTGACGCCTGACGCCTGACGCCTGAAGCCCGACTTTGCGCGAGGTCCCTCCCTGTTCACGTCGAAGCGATCAGCCCGCGCCGAATTGGAAATCCGGCTCTCCCAGGTTCCGCACCGACTCGGCTCCGGCATATCCGAATCCGTGGCAGTCCAAGGTCGAGAGGTCCACGCAGCCATTCCGTCTCCGATACAGCCCGGGATGGATGCGGGCCTCGGGTTCGCTCGCGGCCGGATAGAACTGCATGGCGTTGGTCTCGACTCCGAGAAGGGTCGGCAGGTTCGCGGCAAGCTGAACGTGGGGCAACTGCGCCAGCATCGGGTTCGTCAGGTCCTGGACCATCAACCCCATGCCGTGCGCCTGGGCCCAGCCCGCGGACAGGACGGCCCCGCTGAAGGTCTTGCAGGTCTTCAGGGCGACGCCGGTCCAGCCGAGCTCGCGGCCCAGTTGCACCAGGCGCCAGTCGTGGGCGCTCTCGTCGAGGTACAGGGGCTTCCGCCGGCTGACCTCCCGGACGTCGATCGGATTCGCCTCGAGGTCGTAGGGGAACGGTTGCTCGACGTAGAGCAGGGCGCGGTGGATCTCCGGACGGTCCCTTTCGAGGCGGTCGAGCACGTCGACGACGTAGGCGGGGTCGCGGACCGTGCAATTGAAGTCGGCGGTGTACGATCCCAGGCCGAACGCCCCGCCGATTTCCCCGACCTCCACGAGACGTCGGTAGTCCCATTCCGCATCGTTCCCGCGCAGCTTCACCTTCAGGCAGGTCAACCCATCCGTGTGGATCCAGTCGGCCAGCAACACCGGATGTCCGTCCTGCGGCTCCTTTCCGGTGAGCTCCTCGGGATGCAGCGGATCCAGTCCGCCGACGAGGTGCCAGGCGTCGAGACGTCGACGCGGGGTCGCAAGGAACGGCGCCGAAACGGGGTGTCCGGCCAGCGCGGGATCTTTCCTCGAATCCGGTGAGAGGAACTCCACCAACGGTTCGTCGAGCCAGGGGCCGCGACAGGCGTCGAATGGGGAGATTCCGTGGAGACGGCCGAAGGCGTCGTGCAGGGCGAGGTCGAACGGGGAGCTGCAGACCAAGGCCGCGAGCCGGGGCAGGGGATCCGACGCGGGCGCCAGCCCGGAGGCGTTGAAGTCCTCGCACAACCGGGGAAGCAGCAGTTCGTTGAAGTCGGTGCCGAGACGCAACGGATGGGCGACATCGCAGAACTGTCCCCAGGCCCGGGCCAGCATCCGCGTGAAGAGCCGCAGGGCCTCCAACCGGGTGGCATAGGGACTCGTCGACGGCCAGACCCATTGCACGCTCAACGGGGTCTCGCCCCAACCGGTCGCGCTGCGTCCGTCCGCGCCTTCGACGGTCAACCGCACGCGGGCGCAGGTCACGGAGGTCAGCGCCTCGGTGCCGAACTTCAGCGGGACCCGGGTGGTCACCGGGAGGAACCAGAGCGCGACCCCGGTGATGCGGACCTTGGCGGACATCGGTGTTCGGATGCGGTTCAGCCGAGATGCCGACGGAGGTGTTCGCGGCTGCGGAGGGCGATGGCCTCGGGGCCCTCCTCGAAGCGGAAGACTTCGACCGAGACCCAGCCGCCGTAGCCGACCTCCTTCAGCGCCGCGCCGATCGGCGCGTAGTCGGTGTCGCCGAAGCCCGGTCCCTTCAGGTTCTCGTCGTTGGCGTGGAAATAGGCGAAGCCGCCGGCGTTGGCCCGGATCGTCTCGGCGACAGGCCTCGCCTCCGAGGCCATCGCCTTCACGTCGAGCATGATCGTGAACGCAGGGGAACCCATCTCCCGGGCGAGGGCCGCGGTGTCGGCCGCGGTGTTGAGGAAGTTGGTCTCCGAAGGTGCCAACGGTTCGAGGCAGATCGTCACGCCGCGCTGCTCGGCCAGGTGGGTCGCAGGACGCAACGTGTCGAGGGTCCACGCCCGGGCGTCGGCGGCGGAGACGCCCTCGAGGACGTCACGCCGCTTCGGGGAACCGAAGATCATGTGGGTCCCACCGAGGTCGGCGCAGAAGTCGACGGCCTCGCGGAGGTAGTCGGCGGCCCGCTGGCGCCACGCCGGATCCGGATGGTTCACGTGCATCCCCTCCGTGTAGGCGAGCACCCAGTGGATGCCGCTCACGGCGATGCCGGCGTCGGCGGCCATGCGGCGGATCTCGCCGCGGCGTTCCCGGGTGATGTCGGTGACCAACGGGGCGAGGGTGAACGGGGCGACCTCGAAGCCCCCGTATCCGGCTTCCCGGGCGAAGCGCAGGGCGCGGTCGAGGGGCCAGTCCTTGAAGATCTCGCTGCAGATGGCGAAGCGCATGTGGGGTATCGGGTATCGGGCGTCGGGCGTCGGGCGTCGGGCGTCGGGGCCCTACTCCAGGGTGCGGATGAAGGCGTCGGCCTGTTGGATGGAGCCGTTCATCTGGACGATGAGGTCCCGGATCTGTGTTTCGATCCGGGTCGCCTCGCCCTTGAGCGAACCGATGGCCGCGGCGTTGAGGTTGTGCTTCAGGTACAGGACGTGTTCCTGGAACGACTTGAGCACGGGCTCCATGGTGGACTCCGCGGAGCGCAGGGAACCGGCGAGCTGCTGGTATCTGGATCTCGTCTCGGAAAGCTTCCGGCGGCTGTCCGCGGCGAAGGCCGGATTCGAGAACTGGGCGATCTCCGAGTTCCACTCCGCGAAAAGGTCCTCGGCCACGCGGTCCATGTCCCGGATCCGCTTGCGGGCGTCCTCGGCCCCGGAACGGCAGGAATCGAGGTCGGCCTTGAGCCGGCCATAAGTCTTCTCGAGGTCGCTCCCGGTCCCGCCGTACAGGACCTGGAGGCGGGTCAGGGCGTCCTGGAATTCCTTGCCGGTCTCCTTCTGTTCATCCCGGGCGAGCGCCACGGCCTTGCGGAGGAGGTCGCGCTTCTCCACGCCGAACTTCTCCATGACGCCGTAGTAGGCGGTCTGGCAGCCGGTGAGGAACGTCACCAGGAGCAGCCCGAGGAGGGCGCTTCGGACCGGGTACAGGTGCATCGGGCGACGCTAGGCCGACCTCGATTCCCGGCCAAGGCAAACCACGGCGGGGCGAGCGTGGTGTCGGTGTTGCGAACCGCCGAATTGCCCTGTTGGAGACTGTCGGGATTCGCCCTACGGTCCGACCCAATGATGCGCGCCGTCCTCCTGCTCCTGTTGTCCACCCTGGTGGCCGGAGCCGCCCCGCTCGCCCCCGCCAAGGTGATCGCCTCGGTCGCCAAGGGTCTCGTCCAGGTGGAATTCCACCTGCGGTTCGACAAGGGCGACGCCCCGCATGGCATCCTCGACCAGGATCCCCGTTCCACCGGTCCCCGCTTCAACACCCTCGCCGACATCATCGCCGAGGAGCGCCCGCTGGAGACCTGCGGCTACCTCGTCGGCGCGGACCGCGTCGTGGCCATGGATCCGTGCATCCACCCGCGCTTCATCGAGTCCATCGTCGTCCGCCAGGGCGACGTGACGACCACCGCCAAGGTCGAGGCCCACTTCCGCGACCAATGGGCGCTGGTGCTGACCCTGGACGCGCCGCTGAAGGGCGCCGTCCCGCTGCGGTTCGCCCCCAAGGGTTCGGAACCGCCGGTCGGGATCGTGACCTACTTCCGGCAGGACGGCCAACTGACCCGCGTGATGCTGCCGTTCGGCGGGCAGTTCCTCGAGACGCCCGACGGACGTGGCCACCGGATCACCGAGAACCAAGGCATCGCGGTCGCCGCGGACGGACGGGCGTTGGGGCTGGTGATGAACCACCGGTCCGATCCGAACCACGGCTGGAAGGGCGATCCGCTGCGTTGGAGCCGTTTCTCCAGCGCCGAGTTCGCGGCGAAGCTCGCCGAATTGGAACGGCATACGAAGGAGTCGCTCTTCCGCGTGCGGCTCAGCTTCCGCAGTCCCAAGAGCACCCCGGCCTCGCAGAATGCGGGCCGGTTCCGCGGCCGTGGCGGCGACGACGGGGAGGACGACGCCTCGACGGAGCGGGATGCGTTGGGCGTGCTTCTGCCCGGAGGGCGGATCGCGGTGCTCGTGGCATTGAAGCCGAACGTCACCGCCCGCCTGGAGCGGATCACCGTGTTCCGGGGCAAGCCCGAGGGCGAGCCGGCCAAGTTCGTGGCCTCGCTGCGCGACCTCGGCGTGCTGGTGGCCGAGATCGACGTCGCCGGTTCGAAGCCGTTCGAGGCCGACGCCGCCCATCCCGCCGACCTGCTGGGCCGGCTGTTGCTGCGGGCCGACGTCGATCTCCAAGGGGAGACGCGCACCGCCTACTTCCACCTCGCCCGCATCGCGGGCGTCCGCGTCGGGACCCGGCTGGAGGCCTATCCCGAGCTTTCGGACACCGAGGTGAAGGACGCCTTCCTGTTCACCCCCGAAGGCCGTCTCCACGCCATGCCCATCGTCCGGAGGGACCGGAATCCCGGACGTGAAGGCGGCGGACAGAGCCGTCTGCTGACCACCGCACGCCAGCTGTTCGCCGCGGTGCAAGGGGTCCCTGGAACCGCGGATCCGGCGAACGTCCCCGTGGCGGAGGCCGACGAGAACCGCCTCGCGTGGCTCGGAGTCGAGATGCAGCCGCTGTCGCGGGAACTGGCCCGGGCCAACAACGTCTCGGACCAGACCCGTGACGGACAGTCCGGCGGCCTGATCACGTTCGTCCACACGGACTCCCCGGCCGCCCGCGCCGGCATCAAGCCCGGCATGGTCCTCCTCCGCCTGCGCTCGCCGCTCCAGCCCATCCCGATCGAGGTCCAGTTGGAGGAGGACTTCGCCCGGGCCCAGGGCTTCCCTTGGGAGCGGCTCGACGAGATCCGCGACCAGTTCTTCGAACGCATCCCGACCCCGTGGCCGCCGGTGGAGACCTCGTTCACCCGCGCCCTGACCGACCTCGGATTCGGTTCGCGGTTCACCGCCGAGTTCATCGACGAAGGCCGTCTGGTCACGAAGGAGTTCACCGTCGAGCCCGGTCCGTCCCACTACGAGGCGGCGCCGCGCTACAAGTCCGAGAGCCTCGGGATCACCGTGCGCGAACTCACCTACGACGTCCGCCGCTACCTGCAGCGGCCGGCCGGCGAACCCGGCGTGGTCGTCTCCCGCATCGAACCCGGTGGCCGGGCCAGCGTCGGCGGGGTGAAGCCCTTCGAACTCGTCACCCACGTGAATGAACAGCCGGTGATGTCGGTGGCGGACTTCGAGAAGCTCACCGCCGGCAACATCGAGCTCAAGCTGACCGTCAAGCGCATGTCCAAGGGCCGCCTCGTCACCATCAAGGCCTTGGCCGGCGAGAAGCGGGACTGAGCCATCTTGCTGCGACTGGGGGGCTGCACGCGGAGACGCGGAGCCCGCGGAGGGAGCTGGAATAAGCCGTCGGGCGTGGCGCACGAGGCCAAGGGGAGGTCCCTGTCGGCCGGCGCTTCACCTCGACGGGATCCGCTTCGCACCCTTGGCACCCTTGGTTGTGAATCCCCTCGGCGTCTCCGCGTCACGGCGGGCGAAAACGCGGCCAAGGATTCGTTTTCGCGCGGAGGCGCGGAGTTCGCGGAGAAAAGCGCCGGAAACGCCTCAGGCATCGCGTCCGGGTTGAAGGAGAGCGTCCCGGGATGGGACCTGATGCCGAAGGGAGCTGCCCGCACCCTTCCTTCACCTCCGATCGATGGGGGTGTCAGGCCCGAAGCGGGGCGGTTCCGAGCAGTTCGGCAGCCTTCGCGGGAAGATCGCCGGTCTTCATCAGCGACTCGCCCACGAGAATGGCCCGGGCGCCGACGCGCATCAGGCGTTCCACGTCGGCCCGGACATGGATGCCGCTTTCGCCGACCAGCAGACGGTCGACGCCGTCGTCCGCTGAGAAGAGCATCGGGGCGAGCCGTTCGGTGGTTGCCAGGTCCACCCGGAAGCTCTTCAGGTCCCGGTTGTTCACTCCCACGAGTCGGGCACCGCAACGGAGCGCACGCACCATCTCCGACTCGTCGTGCACCTCGACCAGGACCGCCAATCCCGTGGCGTCGGCAAGGGCGTGGAAGTGGGCGATCTGTTCGTCCGTGAGGATCGCGACGATCAGGAGGATCGCGTCCGCACCCCACTCGACCGCCTCGAGGATCTGGCGTTCGTCGATGATGAAGTCCTTGCGGAGCAGGGGCAGGCCCACGGCGGCGCGGATGTCGCGGAGGTAGCCGAGCGTTCCCTGGAAGAACTTCTCGTCGGTCAGCACGGAAAGGCAGCTGGCACCGGCCTGCTCGTAGTCGCGGGCGATGCGGACGGGATCGAAGTCGGGGCGGATCACGCCGAGGCTCGGGGAGGCCTTCTTGACCTCCGCGATGAGCCCGACGTCCCCGCGGCGCGGGTTGCGCAAGGCGCCGAAGAAGTCGCGGACGCCGTCGCCGCGGTTCCGGACCGCCTCGCGCAGCCGGGATGCCGTGATCGCGCCGGCCGGAAGGCGGGCGACCTCGATCTGCTTCTGGGCAACGATGGTGTCCAGGATGGTCATGTGGGGACGAATGTAGTCCGGCGAATCGGGCGGAATCACGCAGGAAGCGCGGTTGCGCCACGGTTCAGCCGAGGAACTCGCGTCCCACCTTCTCGGCAAGGCGGCCGAGCCAGAGGGAGGGCTTGGACTTGGCCTCGACCGGACTGGTGAGGGTGGGGGACATGCCGGCCACCAGATGGAAGAGGCGTTGCTGGCCCGCGCCGACCTGCATCCCCTCGGTCATGCCGGCGAGGCCGATGCAGCGGACGCCGTGGCGTTGGCAGAGTTGGGCGACCTGGCCGGTGCCCTTGCCCATGTAGGTCTGCCGGTCGATGGCTCCCTCGCCGGTGATGACGAGGTCCGCGGTGGCGATACGTTCCTCGAGGTTCGCCTGCCGGCAGAAGATCCCGAATCCGGACTCCAGCGTGGCGCCGAGGAAGACCCGCAGGCCGAAGCCCAATCCGCCCGCCGCGCCCGCTCCGGGTTCGCTGGCGAGGTCGAAGCCCCGTTCGGCGGCCGCGAGTTCCGCGAGACGTCGCAGGGCGTTCTCGGCCATCGGCGCCTGCTCGGCCCGCAGGCCTTTCTGGGGACCGTACACTCGGCTGCATCCCTGCGCGCCGAGCAGCGGGTTGTCGACGTCCACCGCCACCGTCACCGGGCACGACGGAAGCTCGGACGGCGGGAACCAGTGGTGCAGACGGTCGAGCTGGATCCATTTCTCGATGGGCCGTTCCGAGGCGTCGCAGAATTCCCATCCGAGGCCGCGCGCGAGGCCGAACCCGGCGTCGTTGGTGGCGCTGCCGCCGATACCCACGAGGATCTCCGAGGCCCCGGCGTCGAGCGCCGAGCGGAACACGGCGGCGAGTCCGATGGTGTCCAGTTCGAACGGATGGAAGCGTCCCGGCGGAAGCTGCGCGAGGCCGACGACGGAGGCCGACTCGACGATGGCCCGGCCCGAGGCGGGGTCGAACCACCAGGTCGCCTTCAGCGGCCGATGGGCGGCGTCCTCGGTCTCCACGGTCCGTTCCTCCGCACCCAGCAGTTCGGCCATGATCGCCCCGAACCCGTCGCCGCCGTCGCTCATCGGAACCATCTCCAGGTCGTCCATCGGACGCGCCGCCATCCAGCCCGTGGCGATCGCCTCGGCGGCGGCGCGGGCGGTGAGGGTGCCCTTGAACTTGTCCGGGACGATCAGGACGCGGAGAGACATGGAGGGAGTCTGGTCGTCGTCGCCGCCGTGGGTGCAATGCGAAAAACCCCGGGTCCCGGCTCCGACTCGGCCATTGGCCCGCCGAGGGCTCTCTGCCAGTCTCCACCGGTGCGTTCCACCGCGCCTACATCGTTCCGCCGGATCGTCGTCAAGCTGGGCACCGGCGTCCTCACCGACGCCACCAAGCGGCCGGACCTGGTCCAGTTCGCCCAGCTGGTCGCCCAGATGTCCCGCCTCCGGTCGGCGGGACACGAGGTGGTTCTGGTGACCTCCGGCGCCGTCGGCGCCGGCATGGGGGTGCTGGGCTACGATTCGAGGCCTCCGAGCGTCGCCGAGAGGCAGGCCTGCGCCGCGGTGGGCCAGTCCCGGCTGATGGCGATGTACGAGTCGCTCTTCCGGCACCATGAGATCCCTGTGGGGCAGGTGCTGTTGACCCACGAGGACCTCGCGGACCACACGCGCCATCTCAACGCCCGCAACACGCTGCTCACCCTGCTCAAGCATGGTGTGCTTCCGATCATCAACGAGAACGACGCGGTCTCGGTGACCGAGCTGAAGTTCGGCGACAACGACCGGCTCTCCGCCCTCGTCGCCAGCCTGCTGCCGGCGGACCTCCTGGTCATCCTCACCACGGCGGAAGGCCTCATCGAGAACTTCGGCCGGCCCGACGCGCGTCTGCTGGAGGTGGTCGAGGGCATCGACGGCCGCATCGAGGCCATGGCCGGGGGCACGAGCAGCGTGACCGCGACGGGAGGCATGGCCACGAAGATCGCCGCCGCGCGGATCGTGGTGCGGTCGGGCATCCCGCTGGTGATCGCGCCGGGACACCGTCACGACGCCCTCGACCGGATCGTCCGCGGACAGTCCGTCGGGACCTTCTTCCGTCCGGAGTCCGGCCGGCTGCCGAGCCGCAAGCGTTGGATCGCCTTCTTCCACCATTCCCGCGGGACGCTCACCGTCGACGACGGCGCGGTGAAGGCGTTGCGCGACCAGGGACGGAGCCTGCTGGCTCCGGGCATCGCGGCCTGCGAGGGCGGGTTCGCGGTCGGCGACGTCGTGAAGGTCTGCGACGCGGCCGGGCGCGAGTTCGCCCGCGGCATCGTCCGCTTCGACGCCGCCGCGGTTCGCGGACGCGAGACCGGTCGCGCCGAGGTGGTCCACCGCGACGACCTGGTCGTGCTCTGATCCCGACGTCCCCCGAACCACCGCTTCCAACCTCCCACCCAGCCCATGCGCAAAGCCCCCTCCCGACGCCTGCCGCCGATCCGCCAACTCCTGGAACTGATGGCCGGCCTCCGGGCGCCGGACGGTTGTCCGTGGGACCGTGAGCAGGATCACATGTCCTTGCGGATGCACGCGGTGGAGGAGGTCTACGAACTGGTCGACGCGATCGAGGCGGGCGACGACGTGGAGATGGCGGAGGAGTTGGGCGACCTTTTGCTGCAGGTGGTCTTCCACGCGCAGTTGGCCGCGGAACGCGGGGCGTTCGACTTCGACCGGCTCACCCAGGTGCTGGTCGACAAGCTGGTGCGCCGGCATCCGCATGTCTTCGGCGACGTCCGGGTGAAGGACGTCGACCAGGTGTGGGCGAACTGGGAGGCGATCAAGAAGGCGGAAAAGGCCGGGTCCAGGCACGAGCGGCGTTCCGCGTTGGACGGGATACCGCGTCATCTTCCGGCGCTGATGCGGGCGCAGAAGCTGGTGAAGAAGGCGTCGAAGGCCGCGTTGCCGATGCCGGGAACGGTGCCGGAGGCGAAGGGGAAGGCGGCGGCCGCGGCGGCCCTGTTCGACTGGGTCCGGGCCTGCCAGGAGCGGGGCTGGAACGCGGAGGAGCTCCTGCGTGCCGAGACGGCGCGCCGGGAGAAGGCGCTGCGGGCCGTGGAGAAGCGTGGGTCGGCCGGGAAGACCCCGGCGAAATGAAGACGCCCGACCGGGAGTCCGGTCGGGCGTGGGGCCGGGCCGTTCGGCCGTTCAGAACTGGCGGTCGGTGACGGCGCCTTCGCTGGCGCTGCAGACGGAGGCCGCGTACTTGGCCAGCACGCCGCGACGGTAGTTCGGTTTCGGCTGCTTCCACTTGCGCAGCCGGGCGTCGAGTTCACGTGCGGGGATCCCGAGGGTGATCTCGCGCTTCTTGGCGTCGATGACGATCGGGTCGCCGTTGCGCACCACGGCGATCGGTCCGCCGTCGAAGGCCTCGGGGGTCACGTGGCCGATCACGAAACCGTGCGAACCGCCGCTGAAACGGCCGTCGGTGATCAGGGCGACCTCCTTGCCGAGTCCCTTGCCCATGATGGCGCTGGTCGGGGAGAGCATCTCGCGCATTCCCGGTCCGCCCTTCGGGCCCTCGCCGCGGATGACGATCACGTGGCCGGCCTTCACCTTGCCCTTGAGGATCCCCTGGAGGGCGTCCTCCTCGCGCTCGAACACGACCGCCTTGCCGGCGAACTGGAGGCCTTCCTTGCCCGAGATCTTGCCCAGTCCGCCACCGGGGCAGAGGTTGCCTCGGAACACGACCAGGTGGCTGTCCTTCTTGATGGGGTTGTCGAGGCTGCGGACGATGTCCTGTCCCTCCGGGTACTTCGGGGCGTTGCGGAGGTTCTCCGCCATCGTCTTGCCGGTGACCGTCATCACGTCGCCGTGCAGGAGCCCGGCGTCGAGGAGCATCTTCATCAGGGGCACCGTGCCGCCGATCTCGACGAGGCGGGCCATGACGTACTTGCCCGAGGGCTTGAGGTCGGCGAGGACCGGGACGCGCTTCCCGACGCGGGTCCAGTCGTCGATGGTGAGCTTCACGCCGGCGCAATGGGCCATGGCGATCAGGTGCATGACGGCGTTGGTGGATCCGCCGAGCGCGATCACCACGGTCATGGCGTTCTCGAACGCCTTCTTGGTCATGATGTCGCGGGGCCGGATGCCCTTGCGGAGGAGGTTGAGCACGGCGGCGCCGGCCTGTTCGCAGTCGACCGTCTTCTCCTGGGAGACGGCGGCCTGGGCGGAGGAGTTCGGGAGGCTCATCCCGAGCGCCTCGATGGCGCTGGCCATGGTGTTGGCGGTGTACATGCCGCCGCAGCTTCCGGCGCCCGGGATCGCGACCTCCGCGATGGCCTCGACCTCCTCTGCGGAGCATTGGCCGGCGGCGTTCTTGCCGACCGCCTCGAAGATGTTCACCAGGTCGACGTCCTTCCCGCCGTGGGTGCCCGGGAGGATGGTTCCGCCGTAGACGAAGATGGCGGGGCGGTTGAGGCGGGCGATGGCCATGATGCAGCCCGGCATGTTCTTGTCGCAGCCGCCCACGGCGACGAAGGCGTCGAAGCCCTGGCATCCGACCACCGTCTCGATCGAATCCGCGATGACCTCGCGGGACACGAGCGAGTACTTCATGCCCTCGGTGCCCATCGAGATGCCGTCGGAGATGGTGATGGTGTTGAAGACGACCGCCTTGCCGCCGTTCTCGTTGATGCCCTGTGCGACGCTGACCGCGAGCTGGTCGATGTGCATGTTGCACGGCGTGACCATGCTCCAGGTGGAGGCGACGCCGACCTGGGGCTTGCTGAAGTCCTCCTTCTTGAAGCCGGTGGCGTAGAGCATCCCTCGGCTGGGGGCCCGCTCGATGCCGTCGACGACGATCGAGGAGAAGGCGCGTTCGGCGACGGAGGATCCGGACTTGGACGACTTGGCCGCCTTCGGGGCGGACTTGGACGGTGCGCTGCGTTTCATGTGTTGGGAAAAGGGTGAAACCCGGCCGATCCGTGGGGAAGCCGAAAGGTGCCGGCCTTCGCGATCTCCCGGGACGGTGGAACACGGGATCGCACGCTTGCGGTTCCCGGGAATCATGCGATCCGGTACCTTTCGGAAGGCGGATCCAACCGTCCTTCGGAAGCCGCCGAGAAAGACCCCGATGAGCCTCGAACTGTTTTCGGCCCTCTCCGCGAACCTCCTGTCTCCGGCTGTCCTGTTCTTCGTCTTGGGCGTTGCCGCCACCCTCGCCAAGAGCGACCTCCGTTTCCCGGAGGCGCTCTACGCGACACTGACCATCTATCTGCTCGTCGCCATCGGATTCAAGGGTGGCTCGGCCATCTCGAAGGCAGGTCTCGCGACGATCTGGAAACCGACGCTCCTGGCGATGTCGCTTGGCATGGTCATCCCTCTCCTGACCTATCCGGCGCTCCGGTTCCTCGGCCGGTTGTCCCCGGTGGACGCCGCGGCGATCAGCGCCCACTACGGTTCCGTCAGCGCGGTGACCTTCATCGCGGCGACCAACTACCTCCGGCATGTCCAGCTGCCGTACCAGGAGTATTCTTCGGCATTCCTGGCCGTCATGGAGGCGCCGGCGATCATCGTGGGGGTCGTGTTGGGACGCCTCGGCGATCCGGGCGCGCGATCGATTTGGACCACGGTGCGGGAAGCCGTTCGGGAGGCGGTGCTTGGGCGTAGCGTGGTGCTGCTGGTCGGCGCGATGTTGATCGGTTGGGCCACCGGACCGAAGGGGGCCGAGACCACCGCGGGATTCTTCGTAGCCCCGTTCCAGGGCATCCTCGCATTGTTCCTCCTGGAGATGGGGATGGTGGCGGCACGGCGCTTCGGCGACCTGAGGAAGGTGGGGACGTTCCTCTTGGGCTTCGGGGTCGTCGCCCCGGTCCTGAACGCGCTGTTGGGCCTGCTGCTCGCCCGATCCATCGGGCTCGACCGGGGCACCGGTGTCCTGCTGGCCACCTTGGCGGCCAGCGCCTCCTACATCGCCGCGCCGGCCGCGATGCGTTTGTCGCTTCCCGACGCCAATCCGACCTTCTACCTGACCGCCTCGCTCGGGATCACCTTCCCCTTCAACATCACCGTAGGCCTTCCCCTCTACCTGGAGATGGCCCGGAGGATCCTGCCCCCATCGCCATGAACCCCAACGTCGTCACCCATCCCATGAAGCGGGTCACCATCGTCTGTGAGAAGTTCGCCCGGGAACCGGTCTTGGCACTGGTGTCGGAGATGGGGGCCCATGGCTGGACGCTCTGGGAGGTCGAGGGTTCGGGGAACCAGGGGGTCCGCAGCGCGGACATCCCCGAGTTCACCAACATCCAGATCGAGGTGATCGTGCAGCCGAGGGTGGCCGAGGCCCTTCTCGGAGGCCTCCAGCAACGGTTCTTTCCCCGGTACGCGATGATCGCTTGGGAAAGCGATGTCCGGGTCCTGCGAGCCGGTAAGTTCTGACCTCCACCGGATGCGGGGGACCGTTGGGTTTGGCATTCGCCGGGAAGGACGGAGGTCCGCAGGACGGACGTTGTCGTAGAACCGTGTCTTGACCGCCGGGCGCGGCGCGTGCTGGAATTTCGGCCCGGTGGAGAGGTGGCCGAGTGGCTGAAGGCGCTGGTTTGCTAAACCGGTTTACGGTCAAAAGCCGTAACGGGGGTTCGAATCCCCCCCTCTCCGCCATCTTCCCCGGTGAAGCCGCTCTCGCCCGGATTCCGCTTCTCCTGCACCGTGGGCTGGAGGATGAAGCTTTCGTTCCGCCGGTTTGATCTCGCCCTGACCCATTCCTGGGCCATCGCCACCGACGTCTCCGCCGGCAGGGTCGGCGGCAAGGACACCTATCCTGTCGTCTTCGTGGAACTCCAGGACGCGGACGGCCGTTGCGGCATTGGGGAAGGATCCCCCTCCAGCCAGTACCACGAAAACTGGGAGACCGTCTTCCGCTTCCTGCGGCAGGTGGATCCGGACCGGCTCTCCTTCGACGACGTCGCGGGCGGCATGGAGTACCTCGCGTCGCTGCCCGGCGCGAGCATGCCGGCCTTTTGCGCCGTGAACCTGGCGCTGCTGGATGGCGCGGCCAAGGCGGCGGGGCGGCCGTTGCACGGGTTCCTCGGACTGGACTTCCCGGCGGAGGGAAGGGTCTCGTCGTTCACCATCGGCCTGGACACGCCGGAGATGATCGAGCGGAAGGTGCATGAGGCCTCGCGGTATCCGGTGCTCAAGATGAAGCTGGGTTCCCCCGCGGACCGCGAGAACCTCGCCGCCTTGCGACGCGCCGCCCCGGGCAAGAAGGTTCGGGTGGATGCCAACGCCGCCTGGAAGACCAAGGAGGAGGCCTTGGAACGGATCATATGGCTGGCCACGGACGGCGCGATCGAGTTCGTCGAACAGCCGATGCCCGCGTCCACACCGCTGAGCGACCTCGTCTGGCTCCGGGAACGGTCGCCGTTGCCCTTGGTGGGGGACGAATCGTACCAGGGAGCCGCCGATGCGGACTTCTGCTCGCAGGCCTACCACGGGGTCAACGTGAAGCTCGTGAAGACCGGCGGGGTGAGCGCCGGCAAGGCGGCCCTCGAGGCGGCCCGTTCCAAGGGACTCAGGACCATGCTGGGCTGCATGATCGAATCGAGTGTCCTGATCAGCGCCGCGGCGCACCTCGCTTCGCTGACCGACTGGTTGGACCTCGATGGAAACGTGCTGATCACCAACGACCCGTACCGTGGCGTCGCCAACGTCGGCGGCCGGCTCGGATTCGGCTCCGGTGGGAGTCGCCCTGGAATCGGCGTGGTCGCCGCCGGCGCCTGATGACGAAAAAGGCCGCCCCTTTCGGGAGCGGCCTTGGATCGGTGGGATCCGACGGTTCGGATCCGTTCGTCGGATCATTGCTTCTCGGGCTTGTGCACGCTGTGGCAGGCCTTGCAGTTGACCGCGGCCTTGTAGGCGTCCATCGCGCCGGGCTTGCCGGCGACGAGGTCGGCGGCGGCCTTGTTCAGCGCCACCGTCTTCTCGGTCCAGCTCGCGAGGTCGCCCGCGGGCGGCTTGTTCAGGGCCAACTGGGCGACAAGCTCGGCGAGATGCGCGATCTCGGCCGGGGTGCCTTGTCCCTTGGTGACGCGGGCGTTGAGGGATTCCTTGCCTTCGAAACCCTCTTCCATGACCTGTTCGACGGTCTTGGTGGGCTTGGAGGACATGGACGAGCAGCCGGTGGCGGCGAGCAACGCGACACCGGAGAGCAGGGTAACGGTGATCTTGTAGTTCATGGGCGACATTAGACCCGCGGATGGAAACGGATCTCCCCGAGGAACTCAAGCCACGGGAACGAAACCGATGCGGAAGGGAGAGAATCAGCCGGGGCAATGGGGAGCCTCTTGCCGAATGAACGCGACCTGGGGCGTCGCGAGAGCGTCGTGGAGTGCGCGCGTCCTCTCGCGCTTTCTTTGGGAGAGACACGGATTTCCACGGATTCCGCGGATTTCATTCGCACCTCCTGACCTGCGCCTACAACGGGGGGCGCACGCTCAGGCACAAAGCCGCGAAGGAACGGCGTCGGGCGGCTGGCGTTGGGGGGCGGAAAGTGGTTCGCTGAGAACGGCTGCAGAGCACGGAACCCGGAGATGGAGAAACCGCCGCAGGCCGCCCGCAGTCCCCCCGCAGGCCGCGTGATTGGCAGCCCGTTCCGCTGCGTTCCATGCCCGCCCCAGCATCTTGCCATCCCCTCTACGAGCGGTAGCCTGCTGACGTTTCCCTTGCCGGGCTCCAGGCGGTGTGTCGGGACTACGCTTATGCCGAATCGATGGAACATTCCCCTCTGGCTGGAGCGTGAGATCCTTGAGCGAGACACTTCGTGCGTTTACTGCGGTGTTGCGTTCCAGCGACCAGAAATTCCAAGACGATCGTGGCCTAGTTGGGAACATATCGTTAACGATGTGAGGGTCATCTCTCGATCCAATATTGCGCTTTTCTGTATTGGCTGCAACGCAAGTAAGGGGGCTAAGGATCTTGAGGTTTGGCTGTCATCGCCATACTGCCAAAGGCGGGGAATCTTGCCAACGACGGTTGCGCCTGTGGTGCAAGAAGCGATCATTCGGCGCTCATCGCTCAACTCTTTTGGTGCATGAAGTTTCGAACTTCAGGCCATTCTGTGAATTTTGGACGTGTCTCTACCAACTGCTTGAATCTCCGCCATCCGCGTCTCCGCGTTGGAACGGATCACCAGTTGACTTTAGCTCGGCAAGCAGAGCCGCGTAGGAGTTTCGCAACCAAGGGTGCCAAGGGAACCAGGGATTCACCTCGAACCCGGATGCCCGATGCCCTAAGGTTGCGTTATTGCGGCCTAACGTGGCATTCCGCTCTGCCGCGATCCGTGCTTAACCGAACATCTTGCCAAGCTCTCTCGAAGGGGTAGCCTAAAGACATGACCCCGCTGGCCCGATTGACTGATCGCAATACGATATCGATTATCGCGGATTATGCTCTTTTGTTTGTTGCAGGGCTCCTTCTAAGGCTGATCGATTCGCGAATTGCTGTGGGAGCTGTTTATGCAATTGTTTTCGGTGGGGTGGCTCTAAGTTTTCCGCTATTGTTGGAAATGCTTTTCAAGATCTCTGATGGAAATCGGATTTGGGTTCGGTTGGTTGCTGGTAAGTTTTCTGTTCTTGCGATAATATTTGCATTCTCGATTCAGCTTCTCAGATATAACCAATATTTGTAGGCAGCCTGTATCAGTATTCAGGTGTGTTGAGTCCCGGCTTCAGCCGGTCGCGATCTACTCTCATCGAAACGCACCCTTTTTCAGACCCGTCCCCAAGCCGACCCCGGGCCTGAGCGCGCCAGGGGACTCGGCGGCGATCTGGGGCAGCGCGAGAGCGTCGTGGAGTGCGCGAGTCCTCTCGCGCTTTCTTTGGGAGAGACACGGATTTCCACGGATTCCGCGGAGTCGCTTCAGGCCTCCGGATCAGCGCATGCAAAAGGGAGCCGCACGCTCAGCCGCGAATCCGCAGCGTGAGGTGTTATGGCCGCAGTCGCTCGCCCCAGTGGTTCCTCCTCCCAAATCTTCGCGAGCTCGGCGGGAAAACAACTCTCCGGCCGGGCCTTCTTCAGCAGCACTCGAGTGGCGCAAGTAGGGCAGGAGGTTGGAGCCCCCCGCGATCGAGCCCCAGACTCTTTAAAACGTAAGTTTGGTGAAAATGGGGCGATGCCGATGGATCGGTGCCCTCAACTGATGAGCAGCGAGGCCCGCCAGTGCACGGCGAGCCTCAATCGTGAGTCTATCTCCGATGAATCTGCGTGGGTTGAAACATATGTTAGGTAAGTTAATCCTTTCACTTTTTGAATTGTTTGCCACGTGGTTCAATGAGGAAGGTAAACGTATAAAACAAACATGAAAAAATCTTCAGTGGCTATTTCTCTAGCGTTAGTAGCTTCAACGCTTGTAGGTCACGCAGGTGCGGTTCACGACGCTGGTCTCTTCAGTGTCAGTCTTGGAAGGAACGATGACTCCAGTTCTACGGCTGTTGAACTTGGATTCAATGTTTCAATTGGAGGAAGAACGTATTCTCGAGTATATGTGAACAACAATGGGAATGTTACATTTAACGGACCGCTTGCAAGCTTTATTCCATCCGCAATCAGTGCTGGAAATTACGGTCCAATCATTGCCCCATTCTTTTCTGATATTGACACCCGTAATCCGGCTGCGAGCCCGGTTACCTACGGCCAAGGGGTAATTGGTGGACGTAGTGTCTTTGGGGTTAACTATTTGAATGTGGGAGAGTATCCGAACGGTGCGATCTTGAACCGAATCCAGCTGATTTTGACCGATCGTAGTGACGTTTCGATAGGCGACTTCGATATTCAATTTAACTACGATCAGATTGGCTGGGGGCAACGGAATGTCTTGGTTGGATATTGGACGGGCAACGACTCAACTTACACTTTGGATGGATCGTTGAGCCCGGGTGCATTTTTAGATGGTGGGCCTAACGCGCTACGGGCGGGCTCGCTAAACAGTTCAGTAAATGGTCAATACAACTTCGCTGTTCGAGGCGGCGTCGCTTCAGTTGTCCCGGAGCCGAAATCCTTTATTTTACTTGGATTGGGTGCGGTGATCGTTTTTGGTTCTGTCCTGTGTCGCCAACATTGACCAAAATGGGTGAAGGTCAGAATTGACCTTCACCCATAGTTTTTAACAGTTATATTCGATCAGAGAGTAGTATTAATCTTCTTCCTAGAGGCCGCAAGCCCACTGTCCGCCTCCATCTTGGTATATCATTGATGCCTCGGTTACGAAATGTTTGAACAATGCTGTTCAGTTCTTCGTTTGAAGCGGCGAGGCAACAGTCCTTTATCAACGTTGTGTCAGGGTCAAATTCGGAAGCGAAAAAAAAGAATCGGAAGAGTGGGAAGTAGAACAGGATTCGCCAATGCAAAGGTAGGCTGTCGACTAAGATTTCGTTTACAAGGTATCCACCGTTAATTGTTTTGTACTTTTTAAACATTGATGTTTAAGTTTAGGCTTCCTTGTTCGGTGAGCTTTCTGGCGGATGAAATGAAGTATCGAACCCTGCGAGCTGCATTCCTAGCATGGGCATAGACAGTCATTGTTGATATGTTTAGTCGTGTCGCCACTTCTTTGCAGGACAATCCTACAGAGCGCAGGTTAAGAATTTCGGCTTCACGCGGAGAAAATCGTTCCAAATTCAAGTTTTGAACTTCAATGGGCAGGCAAATCGGTTCAACCGCATTAGGTGATAGATCTCCAGTGTCAGTATTTTTGACCAAGGGTTTCAATCGCTGAAGGAGGGAAAATGAGTTGAGTTGAAGCTTCCCCTGCCCACTGGTACTTTCCTGAATGGACGCGGCTTGAAATAGAAGGTTCCACTCTTGGAATGATTCTAGAACGAAAAGTGGAGTGTGATATGCTGTGTTTACATGACTCAGCATTTGAATGAGACGGACGCCAACAGCTCCTTGTCCTAGAACACGAATTGCAGCGATATCTATGTGGCCGCAGTTGATTTGGTCTACAGCCTCTTCTGGAGTAGTTATGAAATCTACATTGAAATGTTTGCTGAATATGCTTTGATTAAAAATAAGGCGTACCGTTTCGGATGCGTCAATAATGCCAAGTTTAGGAGGGGTTGCTTGAAAAGTACTGGATTCGATTCCTCCTGATGGGCTCCGCTTGGGGAGCATTTGTCTCAAGTCTTCATGAAATCGATGGAAATCTTCTCCGAGTGAATACAGCGCCCCGTCTTCGCAGAGGCAAGCGTCTCCACAAACTGCAATGATGTTTGAGCTTCGAATAGTTGCCCCATCTTTGAAGGAATCGCTTCTCTGAATAGTGCCAACGACTCGAACTCCATGACCGCAAGACTCGATTTTCCACTTTTTAAGAATAAACGCTCGTTGAGGGTCAAAAAGATTCATAAATTATTATGCATTTCAGTTTTTGCTCCTAGACTGGTATGCTTCTACAAGAGTTTTGTATAGTGGATCCGAAGGCCGGAGACCGTGTCGATGCAATTCAATTGCTAGTTCGATTTCTTCTCTCCACTCATGAAGGTTTCCAGAAATGACGGCCCAAGCTAGACGAAGCTTTCTCAGAATCTTCAGCTGTGATAAAAGATAGGAAAGAACCAGTGGATTTTTGAGAATATAGATTTTTAGTCGACGGTCGTAGGCTTTTGAATCATTCGTTGAATCAATGCTGGTCCTCATGGGGATGGCGTACCAGCACGCCCACAAGAGTTGGCAGATTAGTATGCTGCTGAAAAAGAATGGTGAGATTAAATCCGTTATTTCATTGGAATAAAGTCCCTCCCCTAAGAGTGCTGACAAGAGTAGCAAGACTCGAAGGTCGATTTCTCTTCTTTGGTGCCAAGCTTCGTCTCCTGATGGATTCGGTGAACGCTTGGCTATCGGTTCAGAACCGGCAGGATTCCCCTTTCGTTTTGGGTGGGAGGAGGTTTGGGCAACCATTTCGGCATCAGACGCTTCGCGCCTCCATGACGGCTAGGAAAAAGGTTAGGTAACGCAGCAGGGAGGGTTCCCTGCAAAACGCTGTAAAATGTTAATAAAGTTGCCGCGCTTCGGATCTGTATAAAAAATAGGTATATAATGATGGCGGCATGGTCGCGTTAGTAGGGTGGCTGGTATTGGAAGTTTTTCTCATGAACCATTAAGGTTCATGCAAAAAATTCTTGGTCGTGTAAACCCTGGGAGAACCTTTTCTGAAGCGCCCTTCGAGGGCTGGTTAGGCAAATCCATTCAATGGGAGTGGCGAGTGCACTTTACACGGTGTCTCCAGTTGGTTTGCTTCAGACCCGTCCCCTAGGCCTGAGCGCGCCAGGGGACTTGGCGGCGATCTGGGGCGGCGCGAGAGCGTCGTGGAGTTCGCGCGTCCTCTCGCGCTTTCTTTGGGAAGGACACGGATTTCCTCGGATTCCACGGATTTCCTTCGCACCTCCTGACCTGCGCCTACAACGGGGGAGCCGCACGCTCAGGCACAAAGCCGTGAAGGGCGGGAAGGGGAGCGCAGGGCTGTCGGCGGGGAGCCTGAACACGGTCCAGTTTTGGCCAATTCGCTTCGGGGTTGCGATGACCTCGGCCGCCCGACCCGAGGGATCCTTCTCCCATTTTTCCGTTGGCTCCGCGCCTCCGCGGGAGAACTGATTCTCCGCCGGCGTTTTCCCCGCCCGCGGAGATGCGGAGACGCAGAGGAGGTCCCCAACCAAGGGTGCCAAGGGTACCAGGGATACACCGCGGAATCGGCCGCCCGATGCTCGACGTCCAGTTGCTGCGTCTTGGCGCCTCGGCGGGAGGGTGCCTCTCTTCGGGCGGACCTGTTCGACGCCGTCGCCCGGTGATTCCCTCCGTTGATTTGCCGTCGGTCTTGGGTTTCAATGCGCTCGTGATCCGGGAATTCAAAGGGGTGTCGTGGCTGTGCCTGCTGTTGGGAGTCTGGCTGGCGGCCGGTTGCCAAAGCGGGGCCAACAAACTGTGGAGCGGTCGGGTCGGGACCTACTCGATGGATGAGGCCATCAAGGAACTCGGACCGGCGGATCGGCAGGCGACCACGACGGACGGCGTCACGGTCGCACAATGGCTGGTCGCCCGGTCCCGCGTCTATTCGCGGAACCCCGGTTTCGCGAGCTGGGGGATGTTCAATTCCGACATCTCCTCGACTCCCGAACTGTACCTGCAGCTCACCTTCGGCAAGGACGGGCGGCTCGCTTCGTGGAAAAAGGTCATGAAATGAAACGGCAACGCACGGACTCCGGTGTGGACCACGGCTGGATGGGCGCGATGAACCGCGCCATCCGCTGGTGCCTTTTCCTCGGGATCATCGGTTTCATCGTCGCGCAGTACGTTCCGCTCATCCAAAAGAACCACCGGCTGAGGAAATCCCTGTCGGAATGGCGGGAATCCGAGTCGAGGCTGGCCTCCGTCCATGCGGCCAACCGGAAGCGCATCCAGGACCTGAAGGAGAATCCCGTCGTCATCGAACGCACCGCGCGGGAGATGCTGCAGTTGGCGCGGCCGGGCGAGAGCGTCGTCACCTTCCTCAATCCCGCCGGAGCCGGGACAGCGTCTTCCCAGGCATCCGCAGCACCGCCTGCGGTGGTGACCCCGGCCCTCGGTACCGTCCGTTGAGGGCCGGCCTCCTGGACCCACCCGATCGGCTCCCCACCGCGCCACTTCCGACGCCGAGCCACGACGAATGGGCCAGATACGGGATCAGCAAGTCGCTTCCATCCGGACCGCGACCGGACTTCCGGAAACGGCCACGCTGTCGATCCTGATCCTCGGCGGCGGCCAACCGGATCCGGCTTCGTCCTCCTGGCCTTCCGCCGCGGCGGGGGTGCCTCTGGAACTGGTCCACGTCGCCGAAGCGGGCGCGGTGGCCCGAAGGCTCCTGGAACTGGCCCGGTCGGGACGTCCGCCCCAGTTGGTCCTCGCCGGACCGACCCTGCCGCTTTCCCACGTCCGCAAGCTGCTGTGGGAATGGAGGTCGGTCATCGGGGACCTCGAGGTGCTGCTGGTGGGCGCGCCCGGTTTCGCCGCGCGTCGCGAGGAGCCCTGCATCCAGGTCGTGCCGTCGGGATTGCAACCGGACCTGGTGGCCCTGGTGGCGGGCGGGATCGCCCAACGGGTGGCGCAGGGACGTTCGCTGAGATTGGAGCTGGAGCGGGAGCGTTGCGAACGCGAGGTCCGGAGCGCCGAGATCCGGGAGACGGAATCGCGTTTCGCGGCCGCATTCCGTTGCCTCCCCGTTCCGCTGGCGTTGCTCACCCCGGACCGCGGACGCGTCCACGAGGCGAACGACCGACTGCTGCAGCTGCTGGGACGCGACGTCCTGGGACTCGTCGGCTACACCTTCGAGGAGTCCGGTTGCCTGCTCGATCCCTACGCGTGGAGGGGCCTCCTGGAACGGTTCGCCCTGGAGGAACGCGTCCGCGACCAGCCGCTGCCGCTCCGGTGTGGTTCGAGGATCCTGGACACCCGGGTGTCCATGGAACCGCTGGGGCTTCCGGACAGCCGGTTGCTGTTGCTCATCATCGACGACCAGACCGAGCGGTTGGCCTTGGAACGGCAGCTCCGGCATTCCCAGAAGCTGGAGGCCGTCGGCCAGTTGGCCGCGGGGGTGGCCCACGACTTCAACAACCTGCTCACGGTCATCGACGGCTACACGGGGTTGCTGCTGGCCCGCGAGGACCTCGACGGCGAGGTGGTCGACGACGTGAAGAAGATCGGGCAGGCCTCGGAGAGCGCCTCGGCGTTGACGCGCAAGCTGCTCGCGTTCTCGCGCAAGCAGGTGCTCCAGCCCCGACCGGTCCAGCTCAACGAGCATGTCCTCTCGCTCCAGGACATGCTCACGCGGCTCATCGGCGAGCAGGTGGAGCTGCGGTTCGAGCTGGGTCCCGGTGCGCCGACGGTGCTGGGCGATCCCTCGGGAATCGAACAGGTCATCCTCAACCTCGCCCTGAACGCCCGCGACGCGATGCCCGCGGGCGGCGTGGTGACCATCGGCACCTTGGTCCGAGAACTGGCCGCGCCGATGCCCCGGAACGCCGATCCCGCCCCGCCGGGCCGCTACCTGGAGCTGTCGGTGAGCGACACCGGAACCGGGATGACCGAGGAGGTGCGTGCGCGCATCTTCGAGCCGTTCTTCACCACCAAGGAACCGGGTAAGGGGACGGGCCTGGGGCTCTCGACGGTGTTGGCGATCCTGCGTCAGCACGGCGGCTGGATCGACGTCCGGAGCCGCCTCGGCGAAGGCACCGTGGTCACGGCCTACTTCCCGGTCATCGAGACCGTGGCCCCTTCCGTGCAGCGCGTGCCGGTCCCCTCGTTGCCGGCGGTGTCGGGCAGGAAGGTGCTGCTGGTGGAGGACGAGGAGTCGGTCCGCTCCTACGCCAGGATCGTGCTGACCCGGGCCGGGTTCCAGGTGACCGAGGCGGAGAACGGGGACACCGCCCTGGAGCTGTGGAAGGGAACCGACGGCGGGTTCGGGCTGGTGGTCACCGACATGATCATGCCGGGCAGCCTTTCCGGCGGCGCCTTGGCGCTCGAGCTGCGGCGTGGCAATCCGAAGGTCCCGATCCTGTTCATCAGCGGCTACTCCGCGGAGCTGTCGGACCATGAGCTGGTCCATGAGTCGGTGTTCCTCGCCAAACCCTTCTCGCCGGGCGCCCTGCTGGCCAAGGTCCAAAGCTGCCTGCAGGACCCGGGGGGAACCGGCGGTTGACGGATTTGCTTCCAGGCCCACGCGGTCCCGCCATGCTTCGCCCATGGATCAACAGGACCAGCTCCGGGAACTCTTCCGCATGCAGAAGGCGCTCAACGAGCGCATCGGCGTCGTCACCGACGGGATGTCCGAGGCGGACAAGACCAAGTGGGTGCTGAACTACACACGCGCCATGACCCAGGAGTTGGCGGAGCTGACCGACAGCGTCCCGTGGAAGTGGTGGGCGAAGTACCAGAAGTTCGACGAACAGAACGCCCGGGTCGAGGTGGTCGACCTGCTCCACTTCCTGATCAGCCTCGCCCAGGTCCTCGGGATGGGGGCCGACGACGTCTTCGCGGCCTACGTGAAGAAGAACGAGGTCAACTTCAAGCGTCAGGACACCGGCTACACCGCGAAGGACGCGGACGACTCGAGGCACATTTGATCCCGGCCGTAGTTGGGTTAGATAGGGCCCATGAACGGTGACCGAATCCAGCCGCCGTGGCTGCGGCTGATCCTGGCCCTGCTGCTTTCCGGTGTGGCGGCCTTGGGATCGGACTTCCGCTCCGAGCTGGGGCGTCTCCAATCCGAGCTCGAGGGGCGGCCAGCCGACGCGTCCCTCCTCCTGAAGCTGGGGAAGCTCTGCCACAACGAGTCGGCGCTGGGCCAATCGGACGCCAAGGAGACCGAGAAGCTCGCGTCACGCTACCTGGTCAAGCTGCGCGAACTCCAACCCACCAACGCCTTCGCCCGCGCGCTGCTCGGCAGCACGCGGACCCTCGGCGCCCGGCACGCCTTCCTGCCGACCACCAAGCTCCGGATGGTGCGCGAAGGGCTGAAGGAGATGGACGCCGCGGTGGAGGAGGCCCCGGAGGATCCCGACGTGCGCTTCACCCGCGCGGCCAACAACGTCTTCCTTCCCGACCTCTTCGGACGTCGTGAGACGGTGATCGCCGACTTCGTCTGGCTCTCGGACAAGGTGGCCGATGAACCGGCCCGGTTCGGGGACGAGTTCCGGCAGTACGTGGCGCTGTACCATGGAATCGCGGCCCGGAGGTACGGGGAGTTGGACAAGGCGACGCGGCTGTGGCAGTCAGGGCTGGCCATCAACCCAGGCTCCAAGGTGGCCGAACTCATCCGACTGGAACAAACCCGAAAGTCCTCCTGATGCCCCTTTCCAAACCCCGTCTCGCCGACACCCTCATCCGAAGGATCCCGCCGAGCCATCGGGCGGACCTCTCCGGCATCCTCATCCCCGAGTCCGAGCTGCAGACCCGTATCGCGGCCATCGGTCGCGCCATCGCGAAGGACTATGCCGGCAAGGAGGTGCTCGTGGTCTCCCTGCTCAGCGGAACGGTGCTCTTCCTCGCCGATCTCCTGCGCCAGCTCCCTTTCCCCCTGCGCATCGACTTCATGGGGGTCTCCTCCTACCACTCCGGCACCGAATCCGGACACCTGGTCTTCAACAAGGAGCTCAAGCTGGAGGTGAAGGGAAGCCATGTCCTGCTCGTGGACGACATCCTCGACACCGGCAAGACCCTGCGTGCGGTCACCGCGAAGCTCGAGGCGCTCCAACCGGCGTCGATCCGCACCTGCGTGCTTCTGGACAAGAAGGAACGCCGGGTCGGGACGTTCGAGGCGGACTACGTCGGCTTCGTGATCCCGAACCTCTTCGTCGTCGGCTACGGACTCGACTACGCCGAACGGTATCGGAACCTGCCCTTCGTCGGCGTGCTCAAGCCCAGCGTCTACTCGGAGGTCGCGGAGGCGCCGCAACCGGTGCGGAATGCTGCGAAGAAGGCACCCAAGGCGGCCAAGGCCGCCGGGAAGTCCACCGCGGCCAAGAAGGGGAAGAAGGCCGGATCCACCGGGCGTCCATGACGGTCGAGGTCACCTTCTGGTCCTACTTCGCGGACCTCGCCGGCGCGGCTTCCGGGAAGTTCGACGTCCCCGTGGGGACCTCGGTCGAGGAACTGCTGGGGTCCGTCTATCGGTCCCATCCGCGCCTGTCCGCCCTGCGCAATTCCACGTTGGTGGCCGTCGGCGTGGAATACCAAGGCGGGTCCTACCTGCTGCAGCCCGGGGACGCCGTGTCGCTGTTCCCTCCGGTCCAGGGGGGCTGAACGCTTTTCGTGGCACCCCCGAAAGACCTGTTCCGGTGAAGCAAGAGATCCTGATCACGACGGAAGCCATCGATGGCCCGGCGTTGGCCGCGGCCCGTGCTTCGGGGCCGGGCATGGGTGCGGTGGTCCATTTCCTCGGCGTGGTCCGAGGCAGCGAGGAGGGCGCTTCCATCGCGGCCATCGACTATACGGCGTTCGTGCCGATGGCCGAGGCCCAGTTCCGAAAGCTGCTGGATGAGGCCGCCCGCCGCTGGCCGTTGGAGTCGGTCCGGGTCGTCCATCGGCTTGGGGTCGTCCGTGTCGGCGAACCGTCCTTGTGGATGGAGGTCGTCTCGCCCCACCGCGCGGAGGCCTTCGACGCGTGCCGGTGGATCATCGACGAGATGAAGCGCGTGGTGCCGATCTGGAAGCGCGCCGTACCGGTGGTCCCCTGAGGCGGTTGGCGTATCCCCGCTGGGCCCGCCTTCCGCCCGGCGGGAAGACGGACCTCCCGTCGGGTCGCGAAGCGAAGAAGAGGGAAGGGCAGGGGTTTGTCCCCCTTTGTGGCGCCGTTCACGGGTCCGTGCTTCCCGCTTCTCGTGTCGAAGGTCCAGTGCGGCGGATTTCCAACCTCGCCCCACATGTGGCGTCGCCCATTCCCTCCCGGCGCATGGGTCTGCCGACGCTGACTTCGACCGTTTCGGATCGTCCGCAGGTTCCGGCAGGGTGACGGGAATGCGGCCTTTCGACATCCCACGGACTCCGGGCTGCCATGGAATCGTCGCAGCATCGTGGGTGCCGTCGCCCCGACGCGCCGTTGTAGCCTGTCCGTCTGTCCCTTGGGCGGCTTTCCGCCCGGACAGGAGAACCACTGCGGACCAATGAACAGACTACGATTCGACGATTCGACCCCCTGGGATTCCCTGCGACGCAAGGTCGGGAACTGGGTTGCCTTGACCGGAATGCTCGGATTCCTCGCCGCGACCGCCATTCCGGCCGACGCCGGTGTGACGCCGCCGCACGGCGTTTCCGCCATCAACATCTCCGTCACGCAGAACGACACGGGCAACGGCGTGGAGTCGGTGACGCTCGGGTCGCTGCTCTCGATCAACGACCTGCGGATCCGTCCCGGATCGAACCGGGGCGACTACAACCTCCAGGTCGGCGACACGGGCGCCGACGACGTGGACGCCGGCATCATGCTGGTCGCCGTCTCGGAAAACGGCCGCGACAACGGTGAACTCGAGAACCTGCTCGGCTACGCCGCGCCCTCCTTCGACTACGGTGCGGCGGGCTACTGGGCCGTGGTCCAGGACGTCACGTTCGACCGTGCCGAGTACAACATGAACGTCGCCGCGGCCTACTTCCGTTTCAGCGACTGGATCGCTGGCTTCGCCCGGAACGCGAACCGTTCCAATGGCGCCACCAACAACTTCCTCGTCGGCTCGCCCGGGCTCGTGTTGGGAACGCACTTCCGCGGCATCTCGGCCGGCCGCTCCCGCGTGGACCTCCGGACCCTCGGCATCTCCTCCACCAACTCCGGCATCCTCCTCGTGAACCACGCGAAGAACGAGGGCAACTACGCGAACTCGGTCGTCAACCCCGACGGCACCTGGGAGATCTACATCAAGGACAACTTCGGCAGCGCCACCAATCCGCGCGCCCTGGAACAGGATCCCGCCGGATTCGTCTACATCCCGCGCTCCGACACCAATGTCGTCGCAGGTCGGTTCGGCGTCGACGAGACGGGCACCAACGCGGTCGTCCTGCTCCACAACGACGTCGCACCCCGGTTCACCGTCACCCAACTCGAGCCCGGCCGTTTCCGCCTCCTGGTCACCGGTGGTTCCCCCAGCGCGGGCGTGCTGATCACCTCCATGGAGGGCGGCTTCACCAACAACTTCGACAACGTCCTCAGCTACCAGGCCGACGGCAACGGCTGGATCCTGGAGCACCGTGACACCGGCGTGTACCCGCCGGTGCTCGAGGCCTGCACCAACGAGCCCGTGGCCGCCTTCGTGTACATCCCCGGCGCCACGCCCGGCGTTTCCGCCTCGCCCGCCCGCACGGTGGTCACCACCGAAGACGGCGGCGCCGCCACGGTGGACATCGTCCTCGACGTTCCGCCGGCCGCGCCGGTCACCGTCCGTGTGGTGTCCACCGCGCCCGACGAGGCCACCGTCGCCCCGGAACTGCTCACCTTCCTCCCCGAGAACTGGAACGTCCCGCAGACGCTGAGGGTCTCGGGCCAGGACGATTCCGACGCGGATGGCGCCGCCGAGTTCCAGGTCGTCCTTTCGGTCGCCACCGGTTCCGATCCCGCCTTCATCGGTTCCGCGGACCTGCGCATCCCCGGCGTGAACTCCGACGACGAAACCGCCGGCGTCACCGGCTTCCCGGTGGATGGCCTGCGGGTCACCGAAGCGGGATCCACGGCCACCAGCGCCTTTCGGCTCAGCCGACCGCCGACCGCCGCCGTCCGGATTCCCATCACCGCCGTGAACCCGGATGAAGCCGTTGCCGAGCCCGCGGAACTGGTCTTCACCGCGGCCAACTGGAACGTCCCCCAGACGGTCACCGTTCGCGGCGTGGACGACGGCCGTCAGGACGGACCTCAGCCCTTCGCCTTCCTTGTCGGACCTTCCGTCTCGGACGACTCCGCGTTCAACGGACTGTCCGGCCGGCGCATCCTCGGCGAGACCCGGGACGACGACGTCTCACGTCTCGTCTGGAACTACTCCCTTCCGCTCACCGTGGTCGAATCCCAGTCGCTCACCTACACGGTCGCGCTGGGAACCCAACCGGACCTGCCTGTCCAGCTGGCCATCACCTCCGCGGTGCCTTCCGTGGTGATCGCTTCCCCTGCGGTCCTGACGTTCACCCCGGACGACTGGCGGACGCCCCGTGCGATCACGTTGACCGCTCCGGACAACGCCACGAACCAGCCGACCCTCCTGCTCAACATCAGCCACGTCCTCTCGTCGTCCGACCCGGTGTACACCAACTTCGCGGGCAACACCCCGCTCCCTGCGGTGGTCGTGGACAACGAGACCGCCATCGGCCTGCCCTCAGGTCCGACTTTCTACAGCCTGGGGATGCCTCCGATTGCCATCGACGGACGCGCCACCCTCTCCGATCCCGATGCGACCAACTTCAACGGGGCCCGGCTGACGTTGACCCTGTCTTCGGGTGGCGGTGCCGGTGACCGGATGGAGATCCGGCCCCCGGCCTCCAACGGATTCCCGGTCGAAGTCGTCGGAAGCCGGGTCGTCCACGCCGGTCGCGGGGTCGGCACGATCACGGGAGGCACCTTCCCGACCCCGATGGAAATCTCCTTCGGTCTCGAGGCCACCGGCCCGGTCGTCGAGGACATCCTCCGCTCCATCACCTTCGTCGCCAACACGGCCGGAACAGGTTCAAGGCTGCTGGTGGTCCGTTTCGACGACGGTTTGGGTGCGTCCGGCGTCGTCGAGAAGGTCGTCCGCGTGGGCCGCATCCGGCAGACCCAGTTCCAGGAAGGCGCCGACCACGGCTACGGCATCTACACCGGTGCCGGGGACATCGCCCTCTCCCAGGTCGGAAGCGCCACGCCTTGGCCCATCGGTCGCACGCCTTCCCCCGCGGAGGGCCTGCTCATGGACTGGCCCGATGGCGGCGTCCCCAACGAGTCCCAGATCCTGCTCCGGTTCGACGACCTCGTCGGGACCAACAGCTGGCAGGTTCCGCCCGGCGCCACCGTGCTCCTCGCCGAACTCGTCGTGCACGTGAACAACCCCGGAGACGGCGCCAAGCTGCACCGAATGCTCATCCCGTGGGATCGCGACGCCGCGACCTGGGACAGCCTTTCCTCGGGTGTGTCTCCGGACGGCGTCGAGGCCCGTTCCGTCTATGAGTCCCAGCTGGGACTCGAGGACGGCAGCGGCGGCACCGGACTCGGCTTCGCCACCATCGGTGTGACCCCGGACCTCCAGGCCTGGGTCCGGGGCGAGACCAACCACGGATGGGTTTTCCTTGGCTGGCCCCTGCGCACCGACGGCACCGGCATCGCGCCGTCCGAGATCGAGAACGTCGAACAGCGGCCCCGTCTGCGGGTGCTCTGGACGGACGCCAATGCCCGGGTCGTCAGTTTCCAGCAGGGGATCGACGGCTATGAAGGCACGCGCGACACCCTGATCCGCCAGGCGTTGGCGGATGCCCCGCAGGTGGCCTCCGAGATCCTCTGGGCCGACTGGCCGGATGGAGCCGGCACCAACGCGATGCAGTCGCTCATCCGCTTCGAGGAGATCTTCGGCAACGGCGCGAGTCGCGTCCCGTCGGATGCCCGCATCGAGATGGCCTTCCTCGACATGCCCTCCGTGGGCCCCGACAACATGGGGGACGGTGGCGTCCTGCACCGGATGCTCCAGCCCTGGGATGACAGCCTCGCCACCTGGACCTCCCTGGGGAACGGGATCCAGGCGGATGGCATCGAGGCCGCCATCGAGCCCTCGGTCGTGATCGGGTCGACGAGCCTTGAGCCCGACGTCCAGGCCACGATGAACACGGTGGAGGTCACCTCGGACCTCATCGCCTGGCAGTCGGGGACCCCGAACCACGGCTGGGCGCTGCTACCGTTGGCCGGCGGCGTGAACGGCTGGGGATTCCGGTCCTCCAAGTTCGTCAGCTTCGTGGATCCGCTGCGCCCCGAGGGTGAGCGTCCGAGGCTGCGGGTGTTCTACTCCGTCGCCGGTTCCGCGGTGGCGGCGGTCCTCGAGACCCCGTCCTTCCAGGGTTCCTCGATCCGGATCGGATTCACCGGCACCCCCGGAGCCGCGTACCGCGTGGTCCGCTCCGCAAGCCTGACCGGAACCTACGAGACCGTCGGCACGGCCACGGTGGATTCCAACGGACGCGGTTCGGCCGTCGACGCCAATCCGCCGGGCGCGGGCGCCTACTATCGCGTCGTCGCCAACTGAGCCCGAAGGCCGGCGACCCACGACCGGAGGGGTGCGAAGGCACCCCTCCGGTTCCTTCGTTTGAATCCACATCGTTTTCCAAAGATCCGCAGATCCCCATGAACCTCCGTGAAGTGTCCCAACGCGGTGCCCGCCTCGGGTTCACCCTGATTGAACTGCTGGTGGTGATCGCCATCATCGCGATCCTCGCCGGAATGCTCCTGCCCGCGCTCTCCAAGGCCCAGTCGCGCGCACGCCAGGTCGCCTGCATCAGCAACCTCAAGCAGCTGGGCATCGCCTCCGTCCTCTACGCCCAGGACTTCCGTGGGCACCTCACCGCGCCCACCTGGGTCCAGGCCGACTACCAGCCCACGGAGTTCTCGGACCGCAGCGCTTCCGATGACGACGCCTCCTGGCTGTGGCCCTCGCTGGTGACGCCCTTCAAGAGCTACGTCTGTCCGTCCACCCGGAACTCGATCCGCACGAACATGTATCGGAAGCCGTTCAGTCCATTGACCTTCGTGTACGACCTCACGGACAACGCCGTGAACCGGAAGACGTTCGGGACGAGCTACGAGATCTTCGGAACGATGTCCGAGCGACTCGCCGACGGCACGGTCGTGGCGGTCAAGAAGACCGAGTCTTCGGTGAACTCGAAGATCATCACCCGCTACACCGAGGCGCTGCGGACCGCACCGGGGCCGTCCAACATCCTCCTGATGCTCGACGCCGACGACAGCGGCGCCGAGGGCCTCGGAAGCTCCAACAACAACTGGCCCAACAGGGAGGACAACCACGGCGACTTCGGCACCTGCATGAACTTCACCGACGGCCATGCGCGGTTCGTGAGGCGCAGGGAGTACCTCCGCGTGCTCAACATGAGCCAGGACTCCAACAACCGGGCGCCCGACGGGTTCTGATCCAAGCCAAGGGGGCAAAGGCGGACCCACGCAAACGCCCCAAGACGCGGAGGCGGAGGCGGACCCGGAGACGAGGAATCCAACGTGCTTCGGTGTCCGGCTCCGATGTAGCGCCTTTTGCTTGGGGGTCCCTTCCAACTCGGCCAGCCGCCGATTCGACGTTGCGGTTCGAGGCTCCGTGCGGCGCCGCCGCAACATGAACCGGGGAGCGCGTGGGGCGTCAGATGGACACCCACTTCCGCCAACGGCTGCTGCGCAGGACCGCTTCGCAGAGCTTCACCTCGTGGTGTCCGTCCGCGGCCGTCGCGAAGAGCACCGGGGTTTGACGTCCTCCTGCGATGTGCTCGTAAACCGCCCTGTAATGCATCTTGTGGCTGTCCGGGAACCCTTCCGGATGTCCGCCCGGGTAGTCGGTGAATCCGGCCACGTCCGCCGAGAAGCCCGCGGTGCCACGCTGGAGCACCTGGTTCGGTTCGTCGCGTCGGCCGACGAGGATCTCGTTCGGTTGCTGCAGGTCCCAGCGCACGCTGCCCTTCGTCCCGTAGATCCCCACGGAGAGGCTGCATTTCCAGCCGGCGGCGACCTGCGAGATGGAGGCGTTGGCGTGCACCCGGTCGGCGAATCCATGGGACGCCTTCCCGAACCGGAGCAGCACGCTGCCGAAGTCCTCGGTGTCGACGCGGTAGGGTACCATGTCGGCGGGATCCACGGCGGCGAAGGTCTGGACCTCGCCCTGGGGCCGGAGGCGGTTCTTGTGGAAGGTCTCGACGTGGGCGAAGACCGATTCCGCCTTGGCGCCCAGGATGAACGAGACCGCATCGATCCAGTGGGTGCCGATGTCGCCGACCGCCCTCAGCTTGCCGCCCTCCTTGGCAAGGATCCGCCAGTTGTAGTCGGTCTCGTGGAGGAGCCAGTCCTGGAAGAAGTGTCCCTGGACATGGATGATCCTACCGAGGTCTCCGCGGGCCACCATCGCCCGCATCTGCAGCACCGCGGGAAAGAAGCGGCACATGTAGTTCACGGCGAAGACCGGGGCGCCGGGCTTCGCGACGGCCGCGACGACGCGGGCCGTCTCCCGCGTGTTCATGCCGAGGGGCTTTTCGCAGACGACGTGGCGTCCGGACTTCAGGCAGTCGAGCGCCTGGGCGACATGGGCCTTGTTGGGCGAGGTGATGTGGACCACGTCGACGTTGGGCGAGCGAAGCAAGGCCTTGTGGTCGTAGTCGCCGTAGACCTCCGGGATCCCCCATTGGCGGGCGCAGGCGGTCGCGGACCGCGTGGAGCCGCAGATGGCCGTGACCTGGACGCCGAGGCGTCGCAGGGCCTCGATGTGGACCGGTCCGATGAAGCCCGTTCCGATGACGCCGGCGCGGAGGTGGTGCAGGGAGGACATGTCCCCGTCCTAGCCGAGCGGCGTCGCGCCGGCCACCGCAAACGTGGAACGGCGGCCCAACCCGGGAAGGCGGGCCGCCGGTCGTCGGGATTCCGCTGGGTTCAGGCGCGTTTCGCGGAGCGACGACGCCACTGCCAGCCGCCGATGAGGGCCATGGTGCCGATGGCAGCCCAGGTGGACGGTTCGGGCACTGGGGTTCCGAAGTAGAACTCCACCTTGCTGCCTTCGGCCGAGCTGTTGAAGGAGGCCGCGGGGGTGAGATCGAGACTTCCTGTGAGGGTGAAGTCCGTGGCGAAGTCGAATCCGGAGACGGACCAGATCGAGGAGACGATCGTGCCGGTGCTCGAGCTGACGGCGATGGGGCCGCCGCCGATCGCGGAACCGTTGAGGATCAGGTTGGCGACGGAGACCGTTGCGGTGGTCGAGGAATTCGCCGACCTCGAGTAGATCCCGATGCGCAGCTCCGGGGCCGGCGTGGAGCCGGCCCAACCCCAACTCGAGGTGACACCTCCGATGACGGTCGTCAGTTGGTTGGCGGTCGAATCGTAGGAGATGGAGAACGGATTTCCCGTGGGCGAGGTCGCGTACGTGATGTGCGATGCGGAACGGCCCAACGAGGCGCCGAGATTGCTGCCGATGTAGACCTCGTGGTCGGCGGGGCGGTTGAACGACCGGTAACGAACCCCGACCTGCGAGGCGAACCCCGGATCACCCGGAACCACCGGGTCCAACTCGTAGGTTTGACCGATTGCCTGGGCGGCAGCCATTCCGCCAGCCACGACCCCGGCGGCCAAAGGTGTCAGTCGAGTCTTCATGGAATTGAATCCATCCAATTGGGTGTCAGAAAAAATGACATGGGCGACTTTGTCGAACCGGAACTTTCCACCTCTCAATTCCCAGTCGGAACCCCACGGAATACCCTGGAGCGGATTCCTGTGTGTCGGGTTGACGGGTTTTGCCGGGACCGAGGTGGAACCGTGTCGGGTTCCGGAGCTCCCTGCCTACCCGGATGAGGATCGACCTTCTGCCGCGCCCATCTCAACGAAGCCGAATTCCGAAAGCCGGGGTTGGCATTTCGGGGCCCTGGTCCGTTGTCGGACAGGAAGCCGATCCGGCTGGCCAGCTCGGGGCTTGGAGCCGCGCCGGGCTCCTCCTAGGCTTCGCCCAACTCCATGGCCACCATCGCTGTTCTCGGGACATTCGACACCAAGGGTGAGGAACACCGCTATGTGGCGGACCTGATCCGCTCCCGCGGGCATTCCGTGGTGATGGTCGATGTGGGTGTGTTGGACTCCGGCGCGGGCGGTGCCGACGTCGGTCCGGCCGAGGTGGCGGCGGCCGGTGGCTCCGTGCTCTCCGAGTTGGCGGCCCGGAGGGACCGTGGCGAAGCGGTGGCCGCGATGACCCGTGGGGCCCCGCTGATCCTGTCGCGTCTCCAGAAGGACGGCCGCATCGACGGCGTGATCTCCCTGGGCGGCGGCGGCGGCACGGCGATCTGCACGGCCGCGATGCGCGCCCTTCCGGTCGGTTTCCCCAAGCTGATGGTCTCGACGCTCGCCAGCGGCAACACCGCGCCCTACGTCGGTGTGAAGGACATCGTCATGATGCCCTCTGTGGTGGACGTCGCCGGCCTGAACCGGCTTTCGCGACGGCTCCTCGCGCAGGCGGCCGGCGCCATCTGTGGCATGGTCGAGATGCCCGTCCCCGCGGCGTCGACCCGGCCGGTGATCGTCGCGTCCCAGTTCGGCAACACCACCCCCTGCGTCACCGCGGCCCGGGGCATCCTCGAGGGTGCCGGGTTCGAGGTGATGGTCTTCGCCGCCACCGGGACCGGCGGGCGCACCATGGAGTCCCTCGTCGAGAGCGGGATGGTCTCCGGGGTGCTCGACATCACGACCACCGAGTGGGCCGACGAGGTCGCGGGCGGCGTCCTCTCCGCCGGACCCACCCGCTGCGAGGCGGCGGCGCGCGCCGGCGTCCCGGCCATCCTCACCCCCGGTTGCGTGGACATGGTGAACTTCGGCGAACCGTCCTCGGTGCCCGAACGGTATCAGGGCCGCCGCTTCTACCAGCACAACGCCCAGGTCACGCTGATGCGCACCAACGTGGAGGAGAACGATCGCATCGGCCGGATCCTGGCCGAGAAATGCAATCTCTCCACCGGACCCGTCGAGGTGTTCCTGCCCCTGAAGGGCGTCAGCGTCATCAGTGCGCCCGGTCAGCCGTTCCATTGGCCCGAGGCCGACTCCGCCCTGTTCAACGCCTGGAAGTCCGGACTCCGCCCCGACATCCGCGTCACCGAGTACGACGGCAACATCAACGACCCCGAGTTCGCGAGGATCTGCGCCGAGGGACTGATGCGGCTGGTGGCGTCGGCCGCTGCGGCGCGCTGAGGTCTGGGCTTCGGCGTCCGGAGCCTGCCGGGCATCGACTTCCTCCGGGGGACACGCTCGAATCCCCGGAGATCCCGATGACTTCCCGATTTCCCACGTTGGCGTTCCAGGCCGCCGTCGCGCTCCTGTGTCTCGTTGCAACGCACCGTTCGCACGCGGCGCCGGGGGCGGTGCGCAAGGTCGTGCTCGAGTCCGCCACCGACAACCCCATGGAGTTGGCTGCGCTTCCGGACGGACGGGTGCTCTTCGTCGAGCGGTTCGGAAAGGTCCGGATCTGGAAGCCGGACACCGGCTCGACCGTGCTTTCCGCCGCGATCGCCTCCCACGGGAACCTGAACGCCTTCAACGCCCGGCAACCCGATCGCGGCAGTTGGGAAGCCGGGCTGCTCGGCGTGGCGCCCGATCCGGACTTCGCCCGCAACGGCTGGGTCTACATCTACCGTTCGCCCGCCGGCGACGTCCCCGAGAACCGGGTTTCCCGCTTCACCCTGCGCGGCGACATCCTCGACCTCGGCTCGGAGAAGCCCGTGCTGAGCGTCCCGGTCCAGCGCGACGTCTGCTGCCACGAGGCGGGCTCGCTGGCCTTCGACGGGAAGGGGAACCTGTTCGTGTCCACCGGCGACAACACCAACCCCTTCCAGTGCGACGGCTACAACCCGATCGACTACCGCGATGGACGCCATCCCTTCGACGCGGCCCGTTCCGCCGGCAATGCGAACGATCTCCGCGGCAAGATCCTCCGCATCCGTCCGCGTCCTGACGGCGGCTACGACATCCCGGAAGGCAACCTCTTCCCGGTGGGGACCCCGCGGACCCGTCCGGAGATCTTCGTCATGGGATGCCGAAATCCGTTCCGCATCGCGGTGGACCGTGAAACCGGGACCCTCGTCTGGGGCGATGTCGGGCCGGATGCGCGTGAGCCGCGGGAGGGGCGTGGGCCGGCGGGGTTCGACGAGTTCAACCGCACCACCACCGCGGGCAACTTCGGATGGCCGTTCGTGATCGCCGACAACCGGCCGTACAGCACCCACCGTTTCGACACGGGCGAGAGCGGTCCCGCCTTCGATCCGGGGCTTCCCGTCAACCTCTCGCCGCGGAACACCGGCCCACGGGAACTGCCTCCGGCGAGGCCGGCCTGGATCCACTATCCCTACGCGGCCTCGACCCGTTTTCCGTCGGTGGGAAGCGGCGGCCGCACCGCCTGCGCCGGTCCCTTCTACCGCCATGATCCGGCGCTGAAGTCCACGCGGAAGCTTCCCGCCGAATACGACCGGTGCCAGTTCCTCTACGACTGGGAACGCAACTGGATCCTGGCCGTGAAGACGGACGAGTCCGGCAAGCCGGTTCGGATGGAGCGCTTCGCCCCGGAGATCCCGCTGAAGCGGCCCGCGGAGATGGAGATCGGTCCGGACGGCGCGCTGTACATCATCGAGTTCGGCACCGGCTGGGAGAACAACAGGGACTCGCAGCTGGTCCGGATCGAGGCCGCGCCCGCGGCCTGAACCGTCGATGGCCGGCGTGCAATCCCGGTATCGCCTCAAGCCCGTCCGCGGCTATCGTCAGGCATGACCATCGTCCACGATCCCCGTTGCTCCGGCTACCACCAGCCGGGCCACCCGGAGAAGCCCAACCGGGTGGTCCGCTCGGCCGAGCAGCTGCGTTGGCAGAAGGCCCTCGAGCTCCGCTGGGCCGAACCCGTCGCGGTGTCGGACGAATTGCTGCTGCGCGGCCACACGCCCGCGCACCTCGAACGGATGCGCCAGCCCGGGGATTTCGACGCCGACACGCCATGGCATCCCGAGATCGAGGCCCATGCGCGGCGTGGGGTCGGCGCCGCGGTCCGCGCCATGGAGCTGGCATTGGCCGGCGAATCCGCGTTCAGCCTGATGCGGCCTCCCGGCCACCACGCCGAACGTGGCCGTGCCATGGGCTTCTGCTACTACGGATCCATCGCCCTCGCCGTCCTCGAGGCCCGGGCCCGGGGTGTCGGCCGCATCGCCGTGTTCGACTTCGACGTCCACCACGGCAACGGCACGCAGGACATCCTCGCGGGCGTGGAAGGGGTGACGTTCGTCTCCGTCCACCAAGGCGACGCCTATCCGGGCTCCGGTGTCGGGGACTTCGCCGGGAACTGCCTCAACTTCCCGGTGGCCGGCGGCCTCCCGCGCCGGGACTGGATCGCCGCATTCGAACGCGGCCTCGCCGCGGTTGCGGCCGCACGGCCACAGCTGCTCGCGGTCTCGGCGGGCTTCGACGCCTACGAACGCGACCCGCTCGCCGACGGCCGCCTGGAACGCGAGGACTACCATTGGCTCGGATCCCGGATCCGTTCGCTCGGTGTGCCGCACTTCAGCGTGCTCGAGGGCGGCTACAGCCTCGACCTCCCCGACCTCATCCAACTCCACCTGCTCGGACTGGAAGGACGCTGACCATGGAGATCGACCCCGAGGCCATCAACACGCGGCGGATGTACGAGTGGATGATCCACACCATCCTGCCGCGGCCCATCGCCTGGGTGAGCACGGTCTCGCCGGAGGGGTTCACGAACCTCGCGCCCTTCAGCTTCTTCCAGGGCGTCTGCGCGAAGCCTCCCACGTTGATGTTCTGTCCGGTGAACAACCGGGATGGAACGCCCAAGGACACGCTGCGGAACATCCAGGCCACGGGGGAGTTCGTGGTCAACCTGGTGCGCCACGCCGACGTGGCCTCGATGAACGAGACCTCGGAGAACCTTCCTCCCGGCGACAGCGAGTTCGAACACTTCGGCGTCTCCGCCGTGCCCTCGGTCGTCGTCCGCCCTCCGCGCGTCGCCACCTCCCCGGTCTCGTTCGAGTGCCGGCTCGACCGCGTGATCCACGTCGGCGAGGGACCCGCCGGAGGCAACATCGTCCTCGGTCGCATCCTCCGCATCCATGTCGCGGATTCCGTGGTCGGTCCCGACGGACATCCGGATCCCGCGTTGCTGGACCTGGTCGGCCGGCTTGGCGGCGAGGACTACGTCCGCACCCGTGACCGCTTCGGCCTCGCCCGGCCGTGACGGACTCAGCGCGGCGTCCGGCCATGCCGACGTCGCAGCAGGAACCCGGCGGCGGAGAGGCCTGCCGCCGCGGCGACGAATCCGTCCGGTTCCGGAACCGCCGTGACCGCCACCTCCATTCCCGGGATGGCCGTCGAGTAGTGGCCTTCCGTGCCGTTGGGCAGGAACAGCGTGCAGTTCAGGCTGTAGACATAGGACTGACGGGCGTCGAGCAGCAGGGTGGTTCCGGCGAAGCCCGACCCGAATGAGAATCCCGAAGGCAGCCCGTTGACCTCGCCGCGCAACGACACCCCGAAGGGCAGGGTGGAGGCGTCCGGCAGGGCCGGCAGCGTCCAGCGGTAGAACCCGGGATTCGCCTGGGCCGGCAACACGTGGCTGACCTCGATCACGATGGCGAGCGTGGCCGGATCCAGGCCGGATCCGACGCGGGCCGTCCGTGCGATTCCATGCAGGTCGAGCGAGAAGTCGACGCGGTCGGGTTGGCCGGGGCCTCCGTTGGTGTAGGCGTAGACCCCGTTGGCGCTCCCGAAGTCGCCGCTCGAGGTGAAGGTCGGAAACGCCGCCGCGGGCGCGTCGACCCGGAAGGTCTCGCCGGTGGCGAGCGCAATGCCGCCGGTGCCACCCATGATGCGGATCTGTTCGATGTCCGACACCTCACCGGAGGCGCTCCGGTAGGAGATGATGCCCTGCATCTTCATGCCGAAGGCGTTCGCAGGATGCTGCGTGATCACCGAAGTGAAGGCCTGGGCGACCGCCCGTTGCGGAAGGGCTTCGATGGCGACGAGGGTGGCGATGACGGGAAGTGCGGATCGTAGTGGCGACATACGAACCTGCTTCCGCAGGACCGGTCGGGATCTTTCAGGAAATCCTTCGCGGGTGGATACGTTCCATTCCGATTGCGGCATCGGGCTGGCGGAGAGGTCGGGCTTGCCAACCGGAATTCGCGGCGGAAGCTGACCCGCCGATGAACCTGCTTGCCCGCCTGCTTCTGGTGTCGCCCTTGCTTTCCGCCGCGCTCCTGGCCGGACATTCCGCCATCGATCCGGCTCCGAGGACCGACAAGGGTTGGCAGGACCGGCAGGCGCTCCTGAACCAGCGTGCGGCCGAGGCCGGCGCCAAGGCCCAGGTGATCTTCGTCGGCGATTCCATCACCCAAGGCTGGGAAGGCGAGGGGAAGGAGATCTGGGCCCGCTACTATGCCCATCGCAACGCCGTGAACCTCGGCATCGGCGGGGACCGCACACAGCACGTCCTGTGGCGCCTCGCCAACGGAAACCTCAAGGGGCTCAAGCCCAAGGCCGCCGTGGTCATGATCGGCACCAACAACTCGAACGGCGAGGACAACACCCCGCAGCAGATCCTCGAGGGCGTGACCGCCGTGGTCCGACGTCTGCGCGCGGACCTTCCGGACACCAAGGTGCTCCTCCTCGGCATCTTCCCCCGGGGCGAGAACTTCAGCCAGCAGCGTGGCAAGCTCGCGATGATCAACCAGGCGCTCCGTCGGGTGGCCGATGGCAAGGAGGTTCTCTGGGTCGATCTCGCCGACCGTTTCCTGGCCGATGACGGCACGCTGCCGCGCGAGCTGATGCCGGACTACCTGCACCTTTCCCCGAAGGCCTATGGGATCTGGGCGGAAGCCATCGAAGACCAACTCTCGTCGATCCTGGGCGACTCACGGGTGACCGCTGCAGCCACCGCCGCGACTGGCCCGCATCCGCTTCAGGGCGAGTGGACCTGGACCATCAACGGCCCGGATGGCAATCCGGTCTCGGCACCGCTTTCGATCCGCGTCGAAGGAAGCAAGGTCACCGGACGGTTCCAGCGTGGCGGCGACCGTTGGCTCGACATCTCGGGTGGGACCGTGGAAGGCAACCGCTTCCGTTGGACCGTGAAACGCGATCGTCCGGACGGCTCCTCGATGACCTACGAGATGACCGGCACCGTCGACGGCGACGCGATCACCGGCGAGGCCAAGACCGACTTCAACGGTCCCCAGACCTCGTCATGGACCGCGAAGAAGAAGTGAGCCGGAGCGTCCCGCTCGGGTAGCGGGTGATCGGGACGGCATCCATTTCGATGGAAGCCGGGCAGGTCGCCCGGTCCTGCTGAGGGCGAGGTAGGGGAAGGGACCCGTGACCTCGTCTCCTACGGCGGGGAATCGGATCTTCGATCCGAATCCGGGACCGATCCAGATCACCTCGCCGGTCCAGTTCTGCGGTGGTAGATTGGTTCCCATGTTCCCCGCGTCGAAGCCTTCCAACCTCCGGAGCGTCTCCGGCGTCCTCGCCGCCCTGCTCCTCGCCCTCGGGCTGGTCGGATGCCATCCGATGGAACGCTCCCGTCCGAGCCTGGTCCTTGGCGAAAGCGTGGTCCTGGTCGGAGAGGAACCGGCCCGTCTCGCGTGGATCCCGATCGCATCGAAGCCGATCCAGGTCCGGAACCGGTATCTGCCCGAACCGGGAGCCGAGACCTACGTCCAGGGGCGTGACTTCGTCTTCGACCCCACGCAGGGAACCCTCCGTCGCACACCGGGTTCCTGCATTCCCGACTTCCGGACCAACAGCCTCTTTGGAAAGGAGGACTTCGACCACTCGCGGTTTCCGGGTTTCGGCAACACGGGGTTCTTCGTCTTCGTCGACGACCAGCATCGGACGGAGTCGCCGTGGCCGGTCCAGCGACCGCAGGTCGGCCTGCTGCCGCGTGCCGCCGCGAAACTGGCGAAGGGAGGACCGTTCCGGATCGTCGCCTACGGGGACAGCATCACCGCCGGCGGCGATGCCACCCGGCCGGAATGGATCTTCTGGAACCGATGGGCCGAGGGACTTCGGAAGCGGCACCCGGGTTCCGGGATCACGATCCTGAACGGCGCCACTGGCGGGGACAGCACGGTCCAGGGGCTGCAGCGGCTCGAGGCCAAGGTGCTGGACCAGAAGCCGGATCTCGTCCTGATCGGATTCGGGATGAACGACCACAACCGGGGAGGGGTTCCGATCCCGCAATTCGAGGCGAACCTCCGGGAGATGATCCGCCTCATCCGGGAATCCAACGGCGCGGAAGTGCTGCTGTTCTCCGCGTTTCCGCCGAACCCCAAGTGGAAGTTCGGATCACATCGCATGGAGGATTACGCCGCCGCGACCCGCCGCGTCGCCGAGCAAACCGGATCGGCGTACGCCGACGTCCACGGCAACTGGCTGACCTGGAGCGGGCGGAAGAAGCCGGAAGACATGCTGGGGAACAACATCAACCACCCCAACGATTTCGGGCACTGGCTGTACTTCCGGGTCTTGGAAGCCTGCGGTCTCTGAACCCGACGCCTCGCCCTCTCCCTCACCCCGTCAACCACCCCCTTCAACCTTTCAACCTTTCAACCTTTCAACCTTTCAACCTTTCAACCCCAACTCCCCTCACTCCACCGCGAGCACGTGGTCGAGCAGTTGCGGCAGCTGTTCCGGCAGGCCCTTCTCGGCGGCGACCAGCTTGGCCCCGGCCTTGACCGCCGCATCGACCAGCTTCTGGTTCTTGGGATCGCAGTAGCCGAGGATCGGGACGTGTTCGGTGTCGGCGGAGGACTTCAGCGACTGGATGACCGAAACGAAGTCGCCGGCACGGAGTTGCAGGTCGGCCACGATGACCATTGGGCTCTCGGCACGGGCGAGCCGCGGGACCTCGGAGGCCAGTTGCGTGGCGGTGACGCGGTATCCGAGGTCGGTCAACCGGTTCACCACCTGGCTTCCCGGGAGGAGTTTTTCGTAGAAGACGATGGCGAGCGGCTTCGTCACGGGCGCGGAGGTTGGGAGACGTCGGGCATGAAGGCAAGGGGCGGTCCGTGCCATTGTGCCCCGAGGGTTTTCCGTCGACCTGGGGCCATCCGATGACGAATCCGACGGTTTCGTCACCCGGGAGTTGCCACAGCCGGATTCGGCCGTTACTGCCGAAGCGGTCGCGGGTCCGCAAACCTCCGGCTGCCGTTCCATGGACTCCTCCATCGCTTCGAGGGTTGGCGTGAAGCTCCGTCAGAAGGGCGACCTCAACCGCAGATCCTTCCTGTGCCTCGCCGCGGCGTGGAGCGTGGCCGCGCGCATCGGTGTCCACCACGGTTCCGCCGCCGAATCCGAATCCATGAATCCAAGGCTCTTCACGTTTGTCGGCGGGAACTCGGGTGCGTGGACCGTGACCCGGTTCAAGACGGTGATCGGGGACCCGATCGCCGAACCTTCGAAAATCGAGATCGTGCCGGGCGGATTGCCGGGATTGCCCGCCGGAGCGCAGTGGATGCTGAAGGGTGTGACCAGCAACGTCCGCTACGTCGAGCGGGACGAGAAGGTGGAGCTCGAAGCCAGGCAGGCGGCGTTGGGACGTCCGGAGGCCACGCACGGTGCGCTGATACCCATCCGCAAGAACGCGAAGTGGTGGGCCCTGACCCAGGATGAGCGTCGGGCGATCTTCGAGGAAAGGTCCCACCACACCGCCGTCGGCATGAAGTACCTGCCGTCCATCGCCCGCCGGCTGCACCACTGCCGCGACCTCGAGGGGGCCGAGCCGTTCGACTTCCTGACCCTTTTCGACTTCGCCGAGAAGGATGCGACGGCGTTCGAGGACCTGGTGGGGGCGTTGCGGGCGACCGAGGAGTGGAAGTATGTCGACCGCGAAACCGACATCCGCATGATCCGTCCCGCATGATTTCGCGTCGCCAATTCGTCCGGCTCGGCCGCGCCGGATTGGGCGTCGGACTCGGGACCGGGCTCTACACCTGGCGCGTCGAGCCGCATTGGGTGGAACTGGTGGAGCGTCCCCTGCCGATCGCCAACCTCCCCGCCTCGCTGGCCGGGTGCCGGTTGGTCCAGCTCAGCGACCTGCATATCGGTCCGCGGGTCGACGATGGTTACCTGGAGGAGTGCTTCGCCCTGGCCCGTCGGCTCTCTCCGGATTTCGTCGTCTACACCGGCGACTTCACCGACTACGAGGGCGGCGACTTCACCCATGCCGAGAAGGTCCTTTCGCGCCTCCCGTTGGGCCGAAGGGGAACCCTCGGAATCCTCGGCAACCACGACTACGGCCCCAACTGGTCGCACGACGACATCGGCACCCGGGTTGCGGGTTTCGCCACGCGAGCGGGCGTCCGGATGTTGCGGAACGAGGCGGCCGAGATCGAGGGGCTCCACTTCTTCGGGCTCGACGACCTGTGGGCGGGACGGCTGGAGGTGAAACTGGGGCTCGAGACGATGGACCGGAAGCGGGCCAACCTCGTGTTGAGCCACAACCCGGACTCGGTGGACCTGGACGGGTGGGAGAACCACTCGGGTTGGATCCTCTCGGGCCACACCCACGGCGGTCAGTGCAAGCCGCCGTTCCTGCCTCCGCCATTGCTGCCCGTGGTCAACCGTCGCTACACGGCCGGAGCCTTTTCCCTGGAAGGCGGACGCAGCCTCTACATCAGCCGCGGCGTTGGCCACGTCATGAGGGTCCGCTTCAACGTGCGGCCCGAGATCACGCTGTTCCACCTCCAGCAGGCCTAGAGCCCAACCCTTCCATGGGAGCCGACACGGACCTCACACGGGAACGCCCAGAAGCCAACCGGTGCTCCGGGTCCGGGGCCGAAACGGTCGACATCGGACGGCGTTCGCTCCAGCCAGGGGAAGTCCGCAAGGCTTCGGTCCGACGTTCGAGGCGTCGCGACCGCCTGCCGACCGGGACCTTGTCGGTTGCCTGCAGTTGGGTTTCCGGCAGGGTCGATCCCGTCCGGGGTCGCAGGCAGCCAACCCGCTTCTTCTTCATTCCCGGGATCGGTCCGCGGCCCGGAATCAGGAGCCGCTTCCGCCATTCGTCCCCACCCCTATGATCAGGCGACTCACCGCAATCGGACTTCTCCTCGGAATCGCCTTGGAGCCGGCCATCGGACGCGACTCGGACACGGGCACGGCCCGGTTGGTCCTGGACGCGGATACCGGGATCTCGATCCGGGAGGGTTTCGACGCCGAGTTGCTCTACGAGGTGCCCAAGTCCCAGGGATCCTGGGTCGCGATGGCCTTCGATCCCAAGGGGCGACTGGTCGTCTCCGACCAGGACGACAAGGGTGTCTTCCGCGTGACGCTGCCGACGGAAGGGGCCCCGATCCGGGTCGAGAGCCTGCCGGGGTTTCCGTATGACCCCGTCGACTGGGGCAAGCGGAAGGTCGGCGGGGCCTACGGCTTCCTGTACGCCTTCGACAGCCTCTACATGTCCAACATGCGGGGCTTCTACCGGATCCGGGACACGGACGGCGACGACCGGTATGACGAGTTCCAGCTGCTGCGGAAGCTGGACATGGGCTACGAGCACTCGGCCCATTGCATCATCCCGACTCCCGACGGGAAGGGATTGTATCTGGTGAGCGGGAACTTCACCGGCGTGCCCGAGGGAGCGTCTTCGGCACAGCCGCCGGTCTGGCAGGAGGACACGCTGCTCCCGTCGATTCCCGACCCGATGGGACATGCCGTGGGACTGACGGCCCCCGGAGGCTGGATCTGCCGGATCTCGCCCGACGGCAAGGACTGGAAGATGATCGCCTCGGGGTTCCGGAACTCCGTGGACATCGCGGTGAACCGCGAAGGCGAACTGTTCACGTACGACTCCGACATGGAGTTCGACATCGGCGTCCCGTGGTATCGGCCGACGCGGATCAACCACGTCACCAGCGGTGCGGAGTTCGGCTGGCGCTCCGGGTCGGGAGTCTGGCTGGACCACTTCGCGGACAGCCTCGGGTCGGTGTTGGATGTCGGTCCCGGTTCGCCGACGGCGATCAGCTTCGGACATCACTCCGGCTTCCCGGCGGAGTACCAGGACAAGCTCTTCATCTGCGACTGGACGTTCGGGACGATCTTCACCGTGGAGCTGCAGGAAAGCAGCTCCAGCTACACCGGCACGAAGACGGAGTTCCTGCATGGCAGTCCGTTGAACATCGCCGCGATGCGATTCGGTCCGGATGGGGCGATGTACTTCGTCACCGGCGGCCGCACCACGGCCTCGCGGCTGTATCGCGTCCGGCACACCGGTCCGAAGACGACGGGCGTGCCAAGACATTTGGTCGCCAACAGCGGGCTGCGGGCCTTGCGCCATTCTCTGGAGGAGTTCCACGTCCGCGGTCAGGGCGGCGCGACGGCCGTCGAGCAGGCGTGGCCGCATCTTGCGCATTCCGACCGCAGCCTCCGCCACGCGGCACGTTTGGCCGTCGAGAACCAGGATGTGGCGTTGTGGCGGGAGAAGGTCTTCGCGGAGGGGAAGCCGCGGGCGGCGATCCACGCGGCCATCGCCTTGAGCCGCCACGGCGACAAGTCCCTTTCCGGACGGCTGCTCGGCAAGCTCGGCGAGATTCCCTTCGGCACCTTGGAGAGGGAGGACCGGCTGGCGCTGCTCCGGGCCTACGCGCTTTGCTTCCTGCGGATGGGGCGACCCGAGGGCGGTCAGGCGGCCGACGTCATCGCCCGTTTGGACGCCCATTTCCCCGATGCGGACGACACGGTGAACGCCGAACTCTGCCGTGTCCTTTCCTATCTGGATTCACCGACGGTCGTGCGGAAGACCCTCGTGCTGATGAGATCCACGAAAGCGGCGACGGTGGACTACGACAAGGCGATGCTGGGTCGCCATGAGTACGGCGGGGCCATCCTGAAGATGATGGCCAACACGCCGAACACGCGGAACATCCACTTCGCCTACTGCCTCCGGATCGTCCGGAGCGGGTGGACTCCCGAGGATCGGAAGTACTTCTTCGGATGGCTGAACGAGGCCCTGACCAAGGACGGTGGAAAGAGCTTCTCGGGATACATCCGTGCCATCCGGAAGGAGGCCATCGACCGGCTGGAGACCAAGGACGTCGAGCTGATGGTCGGAATGCTCGGGGACTTTCCCGCCACCGACCTTTCCAAGCTGCCGAGACCGAAGGGGCCGTCCGTGGCCTGGAAGGTGGACTCCGCGATGGAGCTTTTCTCAACGGCGCTTTCCGGCAGGGACTTCGGGAACGGCCGGAAGATGTTTTCGGCCGGGAAGTGCATCGCCTGCCATCGCTTTGGCGGTGAAGGAGGCATCTCCGGGCCCGACCTGGGATCGGTGGGTTCACGTTTTTCCGTCCGGGACATCCTCGTGGCCATCTGCGAGCCCAGCGCCTCGATCTCCGAGCAGTACATGGCGAGCCGGGTGAAGCTGAAGGATGGTGGCAGCCTCCATGGGCGGTTGATCCTCCGGAATGAGAAGGAAGTCGGTGTGGCGTCGAATCCGTTCGATTTGAACCAGGTCACGAAGGCTTCCTCCACGAACGTGGCGAGCATCGAGTTCTCGAATGTCTCACCGATGCCCCCGGGCATGATTTCCGGGATGAACCGGGACGAGCTGATGGACCTGATGGCCTACCTGCTTTCGGGTGGCGACCCGAACCACAGGGCGTTCCGGAAGGAATGATCCTCCGGTCGTCGCGGCGGTCCGCGGCGTCGGCCGCTCGGCTCGGGTGGAGAAGCCAGGAAGGCGTTGAATGTCCTGCCACCGATTGCCTCCACTGGATGGTTTCTGGGAAAGGCAGGCCTCCGGCACGGGGACGCTTGTCCTCAGCCTGGCCGCGTCGGAGATCCTGCGTGACCCGTCCGACCTCCTTGGGAGCGACATTCCTCCCTGAAGTCGCGGTAGGAGCCGACGTCTCCCGGGTAGGCGTAGCCGTTGGGGCTGGGCGAGCAGGTCGGGCAATCGCACGATGGCAAGAACCCCATGGCCCATGTTCTTGGGCGACCGCTTGTTCCCGACGCAGGTCGCCCATGGCCACTCCACCTTCTTGCCAGCCCGGATCAACGCCGTAGCGTGCGGAAGGAATTCAAGACCGACGGAATCGGTGCGCCCCAGAACCCTTCGCGGAAAATGATGAGTCAGGATCTTCCCGTCAGCGGCTATCAGAGGACCGAACGGTTGGTCTACTTCGCCCGGATGTGCAGCAAGGCCAGGCTGATGCTCCGAGGCGTTTTGCCGGAATCCTACCATGGGTTTCTCGGAGTGGGATTCGACGGCCGATGCTGCCGCTTCCTGGCGGTCGAGTATTCCGACATCAAGGAGTTGATCGCGGAGAATCGATCCGACGAGGAAATCCTGGCCTGGTGTTATCTCCATGGAAGGCGCCCCAACGACGAGGAGGTCTTCATCTGGAATCTGTTCATGGAGAAGCGGGGTTGGCGTGACGACGACAGCGCCTTGGTCCAAGCGGAGAAGGAAAGCATCGGCCTGGGTGATCGCGAGGAGATCCAGACTCTGTTCGACTTCTATGATTTCGATGAGGGCCGAAGAGATTGATCCGCCGGCTCGGTTGTCGACGGGGCATACGGGCAACGAGGTTTCCTCTCCAAAGCCGCCTTGAAGGGGCGTGGAACTCGGGTGCCTGCGGTACCGGAATTCGAAAAGGATCTCGCCTCCTCCGTGACGTCATCGCGTTCCGGCAGGACACTGACGCTTCAGATTCCGAATTTCCGGTTTGGTACCGCCTTCGGCTCCATGGGGCACAAGCGGGAATGGGATCTTCGGGCGGCAGCCTGGCGCAGCTCGATTCCACGTGTCGCACCGCGCCCGCAAATCTCTCTGTCTTCCGCGGCTCCGCTGCTATCGTCCCGCCCGTGCCGGATTCACTCAACGTCAACGAAATCTACATCAGCCTCCAGGGTGAGAGCACCTTCGCGGGTCTGCCCTGCGTCTTCGTGCGCCTGACGGCCTGCAATCTCCGCTGCTCCTACTGCGACACCGCCTACGCCTTCACCCAGGGGAAGCGGCGTCCGATGTCCGAGGTGCGCGACGAGATCCTGAAGTTGGCCGAGCCGTACCAGAAGCTGGATCGCGCCCACTTCCCGCCTGTGGTCAACGCGGGTGACGCCTCCGCCCAGCACAAGCTGCCGTTGGTGGAATTCACCGGGGGGGAACCGCTGCTCCAGCCGAATGCCGCGAAGCTGATGCGCCGTCTGGCCGACGACTGCTTCACGGTCCTCGTCGAGACGAGCGGGGCGCATGACATCTCGCACCTCGATCCGCGCATCCGCCGGATCATGGACCTCAAGTGTCCGGGCAGCGGCGAGTCGGCCCGCAACCGGTGGGAGAACATCGGGCATCTGCGTGCGACGGACGAGGTGAAGTTCGTGATCGGATCCTGGGAGGACTACGACTGGGCGTGTCGGACGGTGTTGGACCGCCGGATCGACCAGCGTTGTCCGGTGCTGTTCTCGTGGGTCGCGCCGTTGTCCGAGGCGCAGCGGGACGCGTCGCTCAAGCCGGTGCCGCCGGGCCACCGGCCCATCACGCGCCGGGAACTCGTGGAGGCGATGGTGAAGGACCAGGTGCCGGCGCGGTTCCAGTTGCAGATGCACAAGTTCATCTGGCCGCCCGACGAACGGGGAGTGTGATGCCGACCGCCTCCGAAAAGGTCCTCGGACAGCTCCGCCGGCACGAGTCGAGGAACATCCTCTTCACCGAGCCGGACGGCACCGGCCCGATCGTCTGGGACCGGGCGAAGGGCTGTCAGGTGGTCGATCTCGAGGGCCGGAGGTTTCTCGACCTGACCGCGGCGTTCGGCGTGGCAGCGGCGGGGCATGCGAACCCGGCCGTGGTCCGCGCGGCCCGGAACCAACTGGGCCGCCTCGTCCATGCGATGGGCGACGTGCATCCGCATCCGGGCAAGGCCCGCCTCGCCACGGAACTGAGCCGCCTGACCTATGGACGTTGGTCGCGGCGGGACGGCGGCCGGGAGACCGGGAAGGTGATCCTCGGATCCTCGGGTTTCGAGGCGGTGGAGGCGGCTTTGAAGACCGCGCGGCTTGCGACGGGACGCCCCGGCATCGTCGCCTTCGAGGGCGGCTACCACGGCTTGGGATACGGCGCCTTGAACGGAACCCAGCGGGCCCATTTCCGGGAACCGTTCCGCGACCAGTTGCGCGGGTTCGGCCGGTTCCTTCCGTTTCCCGGGACCGCGGCGGACCTCGATGCCCTGGAGCCGTTGCTCGCCGAGAAGCTGGCCGACGATGCGGTCGGCGCGGTGCTCGTCGAACCGATGCAGGCGCGCGGTGGAATCCGCATTCCGCCGCCGGGATTCCTCCGGATGCTGCGGCGCTTGGCCGACGCCTCGGGACGCCTGTTGATCCTCGACGAGATCTACACCGGCTTCGGCCGGACCGGGGCGTGGTTCGCCTGCGAACACGAGGCGGTGGTCCCGGACCTGATCTGCCTCGGCAAGGCGCTCACCGGAGGCTTCCCGCTGAGCGCCTGCGTGGGACGGACCCGGGTCATGGACGCCTGGCCTCCGTCGGACGGCGAGGCGGTGCACACCAGCACGTTCCTGGGGCACCCCGTCGGCTGTGCGATGGCGCTGGCGCAGATCGCCGAGCTGGAACGGCTGCGGCTGCCTGCCCGGTCCAAGCGGCTCGGGAAATCGCTGCAGGCCGGCCTGGAGGCCGTGGCCGCGGAGTTCCCGGGCGTGGTCCGTCGTGTGTCCGTCTCCGGCCTGATGGGCGGGATCGAGTTCCGCACGGAGGACGGCGGTCCGGGCACGACGCTTTCCCTGGGAGTGATGCGGAGCCTCCTGGATCGGGGATTCATCGTGCTGCCCGAAGGGGCGGCGGCCGAGGTGATCGGATTCACGCCACCGCTGACCATCGGCGAAGATCAGCTCGGTCGTGCCTTGGACGCCTTGGCGGACTCCGTGCGGGGGCTCGTGGCGTCGACGTCGGCGCCGCGGAAGAGGACTGCTGCGAAAGTGCGGCGCCGAGTGAAGACCGTGGGGAAGGGGAGACCATGACGCTGACCGAGATGCGCCAACTGCTGGAGTCGCGGGACATCCAGCTCACGAAATCCCTTGGGCAGAACTTCCTCCACGACGGCAACCAGCTCCGCCGCATCGTGGCGGCGGGAGCGGTGGAATCCACGGACCGCGTGCTGGAGATCGGACCCGGATTGGGGCCGTTGACCGCGCTGTTGTTGGAGAAGGCGGCCGGGGTGCTCGCGATCGAGAAGGACGCACGTCTGGTGGCGGTGCTTCGGGAACGGTTCCCGGCATTCGTCGTCCCGACCGGCGATGGTGCTGCCGAGAGGCCTGCCGGGGAACTGCTGCATACGGACGCCTTGGAATGGCTGCAGGACAACCCGCGCGACTGGAGCGGCTGGAAGCTGGTGGCGAACCTGCCGTACTCGGTCGGTTCCCCGATCCTCGTTGAACTGGCCGAGGCGCCGGTCCCGCCCGATCGGTTGGTGGCGACGTTGCAGACCGAGGTGGTCCGCCGGATCGCCGCCCGGCCCGACACCGACGACTACGGCCTGCTGACGCTGTTGCTGGGACTGCGGTACACGGTGAAGGAAAGCTTCGGCATCCCGCGCGGGTGCTTCCATCCGGCGCCGGACGTCGATTCGGCCTGCGTGACCCTGGTCCGTCGGAAGGAGCCGCTTCTCGATGCGGAAGGCGGACGCGTCTTCACCCAGTTGGTCAAGCTGGCCTTCTCGCAACGCCGCAAGATGATGATGAAGCTGCTGAAGACCCGCTGGCCGGCTCCCTTGCTGGAAGAGGCCTTTGCGGCGTGCGGGATTCCGGCGGGCGAGCGGGCCGAGAAGCTGCCGGTCGAGACCTTCGTCGCCCTGACGCGTCGGCTCCGCGACGCCCCTGCCGCCGCCGGGGTTCCGCCGGGTTGACTTCGTCGCCACCGCCGGTATTGCTCTGGCGTCCGTCCGATCCCCGATTCCATGGCCACCATCACGATCCTGCCCTCCAACGCCACCGCGGAAGTGCCCGACGGCGAACTGCTGGTCGAGGCGGGCGAGGTCGCCGGCGTCGAGATGGAGGCCGGCTGCTTCAACTGCTCCTGTGGCACCTGCGTGGCGGAGGTGGTTTCCGGCATGGAAAACCTCTCCGAGGCGACCCCGGAGGAATTGGATGTGCTCGACCAGTGGAACAAGGACCCGGAGAAATTCCGGCTCACCTGCTGCGTCCGGCTGCTCCGCGGCGCCTGCACGCTGCGGGCCGGCCACTGAGCCGTACGGAAGAGTCCGGCACTCCAGTCCGTGAGGCGATGGTGACGAATCACGGGGCCTGCGGCAGGGGAGCAGATCGTCGTCGTCGGTGATCTTCCGGGCCCCGGCCTCTGCTTGCCGTTTGCGCCTTCGCGAGTTTGCGTGAGGTCACAACTGCCCCCCCGGATCCGATCCGGCCCCGGCGTCGGCGGATCAGAGGGCGGCGATGTCGGCCATGATCCGGTTGGCGATCTCCTGGTAGATCGCCTTCACGCGCGATTTCTCCGCGTTCGCCAGTTCTGCACGAAGCTCGGCGAAGTCCCTCGGCGCACCGAAGCGGACGGTGACCTTGCGTGGACGCGGAAGCGCCTGGTGGCGTCCCCAGGCCTCGTACGAACCGTGGATGTGCACCGGCACGACCGGGGCCGTGGACTTGGCCACGATCAGGCCGATTCCGGATTTCGCGGGCTGGAGTTTCCCGTCGTGGGTCCGGGTGCCTTCCGGGAAAAGGATGATGCCCCCGCCCGAGTTGAGCCGGTCTAGGATGGCCTTCAAACCCGGGCCGCCGCCGCCCTCGCGGTTGACCGGCACGGCGTTCAGCCGCCGGATGTAGGAACCGAGGACCGGCTTGGAGAACAGGGTGTCGCGGGCGAGGTAGCTGATCTCCCGATCGACGGACGTCCCGACGAGGGGCGGATCGGCGAAGCTGGCGTGGTTCGAGGCGAGGATCACCGGTCCGGTCAGGGGGACATGGTGCGCGTCCACGGCGCGGGCCCGGAACCAGACCTTGGCGAACGTCCCGAGGACGATCCAGGTGAGTCGATAGGTCGGAGTCATCGGCGGTTCAGGGGCAGACCACGCGGAGTCCGTCCCAGGCCAACTCCACACCCGCGGGCATCTCGGCCTGGTCGCGGTCGTGGTCGTAGTGGTGGGTGAGGTGCGTCAGGTAGGTCCGGCCGGCCCCGATCCGGCGGGCCGTCGTGAGCGCCTCGTCGAGGCACATGTGGGTGGGATGCGGTTCCGGCCGAAGGGCGTCCAACACGGCGACCTGCACCCCGCGCGCGTGCTCGACGGCGGTTTCGGTCACTTCCTTGCAGTCGCTGAAGTAGGCCAGCCGCTTCACGCCGTCCTGCTCGAAGACCAGCCCGCTGGTGGTGATCCGGCCATGCGGAAGCTGATGGGGAGTGATGCGAAGGTCCCCGATCTCGAAGGGACCGTCGAACACCCGGGGAAGCGGGTTGAAGTAGCTGGTCGGGATCGGACGCCCGTCGAAGGCGTAGACGTAGATCCTCCGCAGGTGGGACATCGTCTCCTCGGTGGCGTGGATCGGAAGCGCGCTTCCCCGGAGGTCGCAGACGCGCCGGCTGTCATCGAGTCCCATGATGTGGTCCGCATGGGCGTGGGTGATGATGATCGCGTCCAGGAAGCCGAGGCCCTCCCGGAGCATCTGCGTGCGGAAGTCCGGCGTGGTGTCGACGACGATCCGCGTGGTCGGGGTCTGGACGTAGATGGACGAGCGGAGACGGTGGTTGCGCGGGTTGGCGAGGTACTCCGGCGGATGCTCCTTCCCGATGATCGGCACCCCCTGGGAGGTGCCGGTGCCCAGGAATCGGAACTCGAACGACATGGGCGAAGACTGCGAGGGCGGGGGAACCGATGTCAAAGGGTCCGGCGAACCGCTGTCGAAGGGGGGTCCGGTCCGTCGGCCCCCGACTTCCGTCCATGCCGGCGTCGGCGGAGAGGGGCCCCGGGCCGGAGCCGTGTCGGGCGGGCCGCGGTTTCCTGTTCCCCTTTTCCCGCGCGCCCATTCTGCTCTTCCGGTGCTCAGCACGCTTCGGATCAAGAACCTGGCGCTCGTGGCGGACCTCACGTTGGAGCTGCCCGCGGGGTATGTCGCGGTCACCGGCGAGACCGGTGCCGGCAAGTCGGTCATCCTCGGTGCGTTGAACCTGGTGCTTGGGCGCAGGGCCGACCGGGGAATGATCCGGTCCGGTGAGGACGCCTGCACGGTGGAGGCGGTCTTCGACGTGAGGTCGCTCCGTCCGCCGCTCGACGCCTTCCTGGAAGAGCATGGGCTGGAGCCCTGTGACGGCGGGCAACTGGTCCTGAAGCGGGCCTTCACCGCGGCGGGAACCAACCGTCAGTTCGTCAACGGTTCGCCCACCACGCTCTCCACGCTGGCGGAACTCGGGGGACGCCTCGTGGACCTCCATGGTCCGAACGACCACCGCTCGCTGCTCCAGACCGCGCGTCAGCTGGACATCCTGGACGCCTACGGCGGCCTCGAGGCGTTGCGTGGGGCGTACTCGGCGAAGGTGCGTCGCCGGGCGGAACTCGTGGCCGAGGTGGCGGCGTTGGTGGTGGACGAGCGGACCTATGCCCAGCAGTTGGACCTGCTCCGGCACCAGGTGCGGGAGATCCAGGGAGCGCGGCTGCGGGCAGGCGAGGAAGAGGAGGTTGTTGCGGAGCATCGCCGGGCCGCGAACGCCGCGCGGTTGCTGGAGCTTTCCGGGGCGGCGCTCGAGGCCTTGGGCGAAGGGGAGGGGGCCGCGCTCACCGTGCTGGGGGCCGTTGGAAGGCCGTTGCACGAACTGGCGCGCATCGACCCGACGGCGGAGGGCCTCGTCGAGACCCATTCCCAGGCGGTCGCGCTGTTGCGGGAACTCCAGACGGGCCTTTCGCGGCAGGCGGACCGCATCGAGCTGGATCCCGCCCGGCTGGCGGAACTCGAGGAACGCCTCAACCTGCTGCAATCCCTGAAGCGGAAGTACGGCGGGACCTTGGACGAGGTGCTCCGGTTCGGCGCGGAGGCGTCGGAGCGGCTGGCCCAGCTCGAGGGGCGCGATGGCGAGCTGGAACGGCTGCGGTCGGCCATCGCCGGCGTGGACCGCGAGATCCTCGAGGCGGGGCGGGCCCTTTCGTCGGGACGCCGGGAGCTGTTGCCGCGGCTGGATGCGGCGGTGTGCCGGGAGCTGCGGTCGCTCGGATTCCGACAGAGCCGGTTCGAGGTCGGGATGGTCACCGCGGAACCCGAGGACGTCCCCGATCCGGGCGGCTTCGACCGGGTGGAGTTCCAGTTCGCACCGAATCCGGGCGAACCCGGCCGTCCGCTCCGGGCCATCGCCTCGAGCGGCGAGCTGGCGCGGGTGATGCTGGCGGTGAAGACGGTGCTCGCGGACCAGGACGAGGTCCCGGTGCTGGTCTTCGACGAGGTCGACGCGAACGTGGGCGGAGAGACCGCGCACGCCGTGGGGGCGAGCATGGCACGCATCGCGAAGCGGCATCAGGTGCTGTGCATCACCCATCTCGCGCCGGTGGCGGCCCAGGCCTCGGCGCACCAGGTGGTCTCGAAGGAGACGCGCGGAGGACGGACGGAGTCCCGGATCGAGGCGGTCGAAGGGGAGGCCCGTGTCGACGAGTTGGCCCGGATGCTGGGAGGCGGCGAGGCCGCGCGGAACCACGCTTCGGAGCTCCTGCGCCTGGCAACGGGTCGTCCCAAGGGGAAGAACTGACAGCCCTGCCCGTCGGGATCCGGCTCCGTCCGGGACTACCTCGGGCGTTCCGCGATCGCCTCGCGGAGCCGGCGGGCGCGTTCATTCCAAGGGGCCGCCGCCGAGGGCAGTTCGCGGGCGGCGTTCTCGTAGAGGCCCGCCGCCTGACGCGTGCGGCCCAATCGTTCCAGCACCTCGCCACCGAGGCGTGAGGCCTCGGCGAGGGTGGTCGGGGGAAGCGTCTCGCCGGGTTCGAGCACGCGACCGTAGGCGATGTCCTCGTAGATCCGGATGGCCCGGTCGAGCAGTTCGGTCGACTCCGCCCCGGACCGGAGTTCGGCCTGCTTCCTCAGCACCTCGGCAAGGCCGAGTTGGGCCTGCGACCGGGTCACGATCCCGGCGCCGGGGGCGGAGGTGGCGCGGCGGTAGAGTTCGGCGGCGCGGTCGTAGTTGGCCGGGTTGAGCGTCCCCAGCTGGAAATGGCAGTTGGCCATCATCCCCAGCGCGGGCGTGGCATAGGGGCTGTTGGTGAACTCGGGCACGCGGGAGAACGCCTCCAGCGCCAGCCGGAAACCCGCGAGCGGCTCGGCGCCGGGGGCCGGCGGCTTCTCGAGGAGCATCTCGCCGTAATGGAAGTACGCGGCGGCCTGGAGGTCGGGCGGGGTGGACTTGTCGTTGAGCAGTTCGCGGAACTGGTCGGCGGCGGAGTCGTAGTTCTGGAGCTTCCGGCCGGCCTCGGCGGCCCAGAGCTTCGCACGGTGCCAGGTGCCCGAGGTGCCGACCCTCGCGTTGGCGTTGGTCAGGATGGCCGCACAGGCCTGCCCGGCACGGAGGAAGTCCTGGCGCTCGAAGAAGTTCCCCGCCAGCCACAGCTGTGCGGTCAGCGCCTCGGGATCCTCGGGATGCGCCGCGGCCAACCGCGAGAACTGGTCCATCGCCGCCGTCGGGTCGCCGGAACGGGCGAGCGCGTACGCGAGGTGGAATCCGGCGCGGACGCCGGAGGGGTGGTTCGTGTACATGCCGATCCAGTGCCTCAGGTCGGCCACGGCGTTGGTCCACCGCTCCTCGTGCAGGGAGATCGCGGCGAGTTCCAGCTCCACCTCGGGTCGGACGGGGCTGTTGGTGAAGCGGCCGAGGAACTCCTGGAGGAGCCCGCGTCCGGCGTCGCCGAAACCGCGTCGCGCCAGCGTGCCTCCCAGCAGCAGGGCGCTGCGCCCGGCGACGACCGAGGCGTTGGGCAACGCGAGGAGCCGGCGGAGGGACCTTTCCCCGGCGGCGGCGTTGGTCACGGCGAGGGCGTTGACCACCGACTGCTCCAGGGCGGCGGGAACCAGCTCGTCCCGCACCGCAGGGTCCGCCAGGTCGGAGTCTGCGACGGCCAGGTAGCCCGAAAGGGCGGCGGCGGTGTCGCCCAAGGCCGCGGCGGCGTCGGCGGCCTTGAACCGCGCCACTTCCCGATCGGCGTTGGCGGGGAGGAGCACGACGGCGTTGCTGAATCCGGAGAGGGCGTTGGACAGGGCCGCCCTCGACCCGGAGGCGACGCCCTCCTCCCACCAGCACCAGGCACGGGCGAGGCTCCAAGGGCCGCTCAGCGCCCCCGTCGACGCATTGGTCGCCGCACGGTCCAGCTGCGTGGCGGCCGACGTCAGCAGGGCGAGTCCCTCCGGGCCGGGACTGTTGGTCCCGCGGAGCCCTTGGAACTGGCGAAGGAGAACCTGGGCGAGTCGGATCCGGACCTGCGCCGTGTCCGTCTCCGCGGCCGAAACGGCGAGGGCGCGTTCGAGCTGTTCCCGGGCGCGGGCCAGTTCGCCGCGCTGGATCCACCATTCCGAAAGCCGTTCTATCGCCTCCAGCCGCCATGGAGCGGGGACCTCCGGGGCGAGGTTCTCCTCCAGGGCCGCCGAGGCCCGATCCGGCTGGCCGACCTCGAAATAGAGCCGACCCAGCAGCGCCGCGGACTCCGGCCGTTGTGCGGAAAGGGATGGATCCCCGGCCAACCTGCGCAGTTCGTCGGCGGTGGCCACGGCGGTTTCCCGGTCGCCGAGCAGTTCCAGCGTCCGAAGCTCCATCCGGACCCGTTTCCAGTCCTCGGCGGGCGTTCGTGCGAAGGCGGCCGATTCCTGCGCGAACCTGCGGGCGGCGCCCGCATCCTTCAGCGCCAGTTTCGCCTCCGCACCCAGCAGGAGTCCCGAGAAGAGCACGGCGCGGGGTTCCTTGGTCGCCATCGAGCGACGGAAGGGGCCGTCGGGACGTTCCAGCGTCGCGGCCGCCCGGGCCGGATCCCCGGCGGCCAACCAGGCGCCGGCCTCGCGCAGTGCCGCGTCGGCCGAGAGTTCGCCATCCGGGAAGGCGGTTTGGAAGGCGGCGAAGACCGCGGCCGCACCGGCATGGTCCCCGCGCTCGCGGTCCGCCTCTCCGCGGGCGAAGAGCGCGCGTCGGACCGCTGCCGGCCGCAGTGTCGAGTTGGGAAAGCGGTTGGTGAAGTCGCCGAACTCGCCGGCCGCGCGGGCATGGGAACCCGCCACGAAGGCCCGGAGCGCCGCATCGTAGGCGTTCTGCTCCGCCACATCCGCCGCGGTCGCCCGCGACATCGCCCCGCACACGAGGGCGACCACGGTGGCCATGGGCCACCGCCAGTTCCGACGTGTCCGGTTCAGCATGGGCCGAGTGTCCTGTGACGGACACGTCGGGGCAAGCGCCGGCGATCCCGCCTGCGGGCCTCAGGTTTTCCACCCCCGCCTTGCCTCCCACATCGCCCTGCCTAGCCTTGTCCCATGCAGGTCGCAAACGCGGTGACCGGTTGCTGGAAGGGGGGCTGGGACGAGGCGGGCGTCGCCCATTGGGCCGCGGGCCTGCGCCGTCGCCTCGCCGCGCCTTCGGTCACCCTGGGTTTGGTGTATCTCAGTCCGGACCATTTCGATCGGGCCGCCGAGGTCCTCGAGGTGCTCCGCCTCCACGCACGCATCCCGCTCCTGGTCGGTTGCTCCGGATCCGGGCTTGTCTGCGACGGCGAGGAACGGGAAGGGGAACCGGGCATTGTCCTCGCCCTTCACCACCTGCCCGGAGCCCGGCTGAAGGCGAGTCACCTGACACCTGCGGACCTCGAGGCGCCCTCAGACCCCACCGAATTGAGGAACCGGCTCGGTGTGTCGGATTTCCCGCCGAACGCGTGGCTGATCCTCGGGTCGCCGGCCGGCCTGCCCGGGGAGGCGTGGGTCCGCCGTTGGAACGCCGCCTTTCCGGGCGTGCCCGCCCTCGGCGGGTTGGCGAGCGGCACGGTTTCCCCGTTGGCGGTCCAGCTCTATCTCGATGGCGATGTCCACGAGGAAGGACTCGTGGCGCTCGCGGTCGGCGGCGACATCACGGTCGAACCGCTCGTCTCCCAAGGCTGCATGCCGATCGGCCAATCCTGGGTGATCACACGTTCCGATCGGAACTTCATCCTCGGCCTCGGCAACCGGCCCGCCTACTCGGTGCTGGTGGACACCTTCAACGGCCTGGCTCCGGAGGACCAGGCCCGCAGCCAGAACAACCTCTTCATCGGCTTGGCCAGCGACGAGTACCACGAGGAGTTCCATGCCGGCGATTTCCTGATCCGCAACCTCCTCGGCGCCGATCCGGGCAGTGGGGTCCTCGCGGTCGGCGCCTATCCGCGGACCGGCCAGACGCTCCAGTTCCATCGGCGCGACGCCGCGGCCGCTGGGCAGGAGCTGGGGCGACTGCTGGAACGGCTTCGCGAGCGCGTTCGGGGGCGCACCGTCCACGGCGGGCTGCTGTGCCTCTGCCTGGGCCGTGGAGCGCGGATGTTCGGCCGTCCGGATCCCGATGCCGCCCTGGTGCAGGAGCAGTTGGGGCCGCTTCCCATGGCGGGCTTCTTCGGAAACGGCGAGATCGGTCCCGTGGGCGACGCCAACTTCCTGCACGGCTACACCGCCGTCCTCGGCCTGTTCGTCTCGCGCAACGCGGATCCGAACTGAGCTGTTCGGCAGGGACCCCCACGCAAAGCCGCGAAGCCGCGAAAGCACCGGAAGGGGAAAGGTTTTGTCGGCGGGGGAAACGAGCACCCGCACAGGGAATCCGCATCGTCTCCCCTTTGGCGTGTCGGCGTGTCGGCGTGAGGTCCGCCTTCGCGTCCGCGCCGCGAGACCTCCGGCGGCCGGCTTCAGCGATGTCGTTCCTCGGCCAGGAGGGCCTCGAGGGCGGCGTACTCTTCGGTCAGCTCGGGTATCCGCTTCGTGATCGTCTCCCAGTCCCCGGCCCGCGCCGCGTTCTCCAGCGCCCCGGCCACGATCCCCAGCCTTCGGGCGCCGAGGTTGTTGGCGCTTCCCTTGAGCGTGTGGGCCGCGATGCGAAGCGGCTCCGCATCATGGCTCCCGGCGGCGTCCACCGCCTCCCTCATCCGGAGGGGGGTGTCGCGGCAGAAGACGTCGAGGATCTCGACGACCGGATCCGGTTCGCCGGAGACGCGGAGCCCTCGGAGCGTGTCCAGCAACGAGGGATCCAGCCGGGGGACGTCCTGCTCGGCGGGTGTGCCGAAGGCCGGTGCCGGCGCCGGGCCCGTGGCCTCGCCGACGGCGCGCCGGAGCACCAGGGGCAGCTGGGCGTGGTCCAACGGCTTGGTCAGGAACTCGTCCATGCCCGCCGCGAGGCAACGTTCCCGGTCGCCGGTCATCGCGTTGGCCGTCAGGGCGATCAGGAAGGCCGGCGGACGGCTTCCGAACCGGCGGTCCGCCTCCATGCGCCGGATCTCCCGGGCGGTCTCGTAGCCGTCCAGCTCCGGCATCTGGCAGTCCAGGAACACGGCGTCGTACGGGTCCCGGGCCAAGGCCTCGAGGGTCTGGCGCCCGTTGGAGGCGACGACCACCGAGTGGCCGAGGCGCTTCAGCTGGATCACCGCCAGCTTCTGGTTCACCACGTTGTCCTCGGCCAGCAGGATGCGGAGCGGACGTCCCTGCGGGGCCGGACGCTGCGGGACCGTCTCCACGACGTTGGTCGTCGCGATGAGGCTCTCGCCTGCGGCCAGGGCGCGGAGGGCCTCGCGCAGACGGGCCTGCTTGAAGGGCTTGATGAGGTGCCCCTCGATCCCGACGGTCCGGAGAAGCGCCGGGTCGGGCCTTTGGGAGACCGGCGCCACCAGGACGATCTTCACCCGCGCGATGGAATCCTCGGCGTGGATGTCGTGCGCGAGGGTCAGGGCGTCCATGTCCGGCAACTGCAGGTCCAGGAACGTCGCGTCGAACGGTTCGCCTTCGTCGGCCGCCTTCCTCAGCGCGTCCAAGGCCTCGCCGGCCGAGCCGACGGCCTGTGCCCGGATGCCAAGCGGTCCGACCTCGTGGAGGAAGCATTCGCCTGTGCCGGGGTGGTCGTCGGCGAAAAGGATCCGGATCGGTGGGATGGGAGGCGGCGGTGCGGCCGGCGTGACGATCTCGAACGGGGCCGAGAGGGTGAACGTGGACCCATGGCCCTCACGGCTCTCGACCGTGATCTCTCCGCCCATGCGTCGGGCGAGGCCGCGCGAGATCGAAAGTCCCAGGCCTGTGCCGCCGAACCGGCGCGTGGTCGAGCCGTCCGCCTGGGTGAACTCCTGGAAGATCCGGGAAATCTCGGATTCGCGGATGCCGATGCCGGTGTCCCGGACCCGGCAGTCGATGCGGGCGTGTCCCGCGTCGATGGGCGTCACGTCGACGACGACCGCCACCTCGCCCGCGGTGGTGAACTTGATCGCGTTGCCGATCAGGTTGGTGACGATCTGGCGGACGCGTCCCGGGTCCCCGCGGAGCAGCAGGGGCAGGCGGTGGTCGATCCGCGTGGTGACCTCCACACCCTTGCCGTGGGCGAGTTCGACGAGCAGCTCGACGGTGTCCTCCACCAGTGCCCGGTAGTCGAAGTCGATCGACTCGAAGGTGAGCTTGCCGCTCTCGACCTTCGAGAAGTCGAGGATGTCGTTCAGCACCTTGAGCAGGTTCTGCGCGCTGTGGAGCATGGTGCTCGCGTACTCGCGCTGCTCCGGGGTCAGCGGCGTGTCGAGCAGCACGTTGGCGAAGCCGATGATGCCGTTCATCGGCGTCCGGATCTCGTGGGAGGTGTTCGCGAGGAACCGCGACTTGGCCCGTGCCGATTCCAACGCCTCGTCGCGTGCCGCGGCCAAAGCCACGTTGGCGTCGTGCAGCGCCTTCTCGGCCTGCTTGCGCTGGGTGATGTCCTCGACGGTGCCCTCGTAGAACCGCAGGACCCCGGCGGAGTCGCGCACGGCCCGGGCGTTCTCGCTGATCCAGATCTTCCGGCCGTCCTTGCGGTACACCTCGCTCTCGAAGTGCTCGATCTTGTCGTGCTCGGCGAGCAGCGAACGGAAACGGTCCCGTTGCCGCGGGTCCACGTAGAGCTGGTGCTCGATGTCGGTGCGGCTCCGGGTGAGCTCCTCGACGCTCTCGAACCCGTACATCCGGGCCAGCGCGAGGTTGGCGTTGATGTACTTGCCGTCGGGACTGGTCTGGAAGATGCCGTCCACCGCGTTCTGCACGAGTCCGCGGTAGTTGGCCTCGGTCTTCTCCAGCTTCTCCTGCGCCTCCTTGAGCTCGGTGATGTCCCGCGAGATGCCGCAGGTGCCGATGATCTCACCGGCCGGGTCGCGGAGGACGATCTTGCTGGTCAGGCTCCAGGTGACGCGGCCGTCGCGGCGGGTCTCCTTCTCCAGCTTCCCGAGGATCGGCTGGCCGGTCCGCAGGATCTCTTCCTCGTCTGCCCGCGCCGCGTCCGCATGCGCCTGCAGGAAGAAGTCGTGGTCGGTCTTGCCGACCAGCTGCGCGGGATCCTCCAGTCCGACCCGGCGCGCCAGGGCGCGGCTGGCGCGGGTGATCCGGGAATCCCGGTCTTTGAAGTAGATCGCGTCCGGCGCGCTCTCGAGCAGGGCATGGAGAAGGTCCCTCTCATGCGCCAGCTGCTCCTCGAAGAGCTTCTCCTGGGTGACTTCCCAGAAGGAGCCCTGCACGCCGACGGGCTGGCCGTTGGCGTCGAGCAGCGGCGTCTTGACCACGTGGAACCAGTGGCGTCCACCGTCCGGGGTGACGTTGTACTCCGTGCCCTCGACCACCTCCCCGGTCGACACGACGCGGCGGTCGTCGGCGACGTACTTCTCCGCCAGCATCTGGGGGAAGAGGTCGAAGTCGGTACGGCCAAGGAGCTGCTCGCGGGACCGGCCGAGCATCCGGCAGAAGGCGCGGTTGACGAAGGTGAACCGGCCGGTGAGGTCCTTGCGGAAGATGTTCTGCGGAAGGGACTCGACGAGCGACTGGAAGAAGGCCTCGTTGTCGCGGAGGAGGGATTCGGCCTGCCGGTGCTGGGCGGCGGTGACGGCGAGGCGGGATTCGTTCCGGCGCAGCTCGATGTGGCTGGCGACCTGGTGGGCCACGGTCTGCAGACCCGCCCGTTGGCCCGCGTTGAGGCGGCGGGGCGAGCGGTCGAGCAACACGACGACACCGAACTGCTCTCCGACGTAGGAACGGACCGGGATGCAGGCCAGCCAACGCCATTCGCCCGGGAGACGGCCGGGGTCGCGGACCTCCCGCCAGTCTTCGGTGCCGGCCGCCAGTTCGGAGACGGCCGCCGCGACGGACTGGAAGAGGGTGCGTTCACAACCCTCGTGGCCGGACGGGTGGAGCCGGTGCGGCGGACCGAGGGCGATGAAGGCAGCCGGCGTGAAGCTGACCTGCGCCGCCAGATTTGCCAGATCGTCGAACGCGCCTCCGGGAGGGAACTCCGAGGCGTCGAGGGTCGGATCGCTCATCGCGGGCGACGGTAGGGCGACACGCTTCGGTTGCCCAACGTGAAACCGGGGCGGAACGATCGATTCCGGGCCGAATGGGCTGGAAGCCGGGCCCGGTGCGGGGCGGATTCCCAAGAGCCGCCGAGGCTCTCCCGCAAAACTTTTTTCAAATGCGCTTTGACACTTCGTCCCACCTTTCTAAAGTGCGCGCCGCTTTCGGGCCTAGTGGGGTCGTAGCTCAGTTGGTAGAGCACCACAATGGCATTGTGGGGGTCAGGAGTTCGAATCTCCTCGGCTCCACCACTTCCGCCCGGGGCGATCGGTTTCAGACGAGGAATCCCGCAGGCGACTGCGGGTTTTTTCGTTTCCGGACAGGTTCGCCATCTCCCGGGAGGATCGGAGCCACCCCGCCGCCAGCCAAGAGGCGTGTCGTTGCGGAGCCGCTCGTTTGCCCGATGAGGACGGTTCCTTTCCCCAAGTGATGATGAAGGCCGCCGTGTTGCATGGACGCGAAGACGTCCGCATCGAGGATGTCCCGGAGTTTCCGCTCCAGCCGGGCGAGGTCCGGGTCCGCATCGGCGCTGCGCTCACCTGCGGCACGGACCTGAAGGTCTTCCGCCGCGGCTACCATGCCCGGATGCTGAAGCCGCCGTGCGTCTTCGGACACGAGTTGGCCGGCACCGTCGGCGAGGTGCATCCGGAAACCCTCGGTTGGTCGGTTGGGGACCGTGTCGTCTGCGCCAACTCGGCGCCGTGCGGAGGGTGTCCGTCCTGTCGGCGCGGACAGGAGAACCTCTGCGACGATCTCCTCTTCCTGAACGGCGCCTACGCGGAGTCCATCGTGGTTCCGGCGCGTCTGGCTGCGAAGAACCTGCTCCGGCTGCGTCCGGCCACCGCGTTCGAGTCCGCGGCCCTCACCGAACCGCTCGCCTGCGTGGTCCAGGGCATCGACGACCTGAAGTTGGCGGCGGGCGAGAGGGTCCTGGTTCTGGGTGCGGGACCGATCGGCCTCTTCGCCGTGGCCTTGGCGCACAACGCGGGCTGCACGGTCGCCGTGGCGGGTCGAGGCGGGTCCAGGCTGGCCCTCGCCGGCCGGCTGGGCGCGGCTTCGGTCGTGGACATGCAGGGCAGGGAGGATCTGGAGCCGACGATCCGCGATGCGCTGCCCCGGGCGGAGTTCGATGTGGTCTTCGAGGCGGTCGGCAAGCCCTCGGCTTGGGAATCCGCGACCCGCTTGGTGCGGAAGGGCGGGCGGGTCAACTTCTTCGGCGGCTGCCCCAGTGGCGCCTCGGTCCAGTTCGACACCGGCCTGATCCACTACTCCAACCTGACCCTGCTCGCGTCGTTCCACCACACGCCGAGGACCATCCGACGGGCGTTGGAACTGATCGAATCCGGGGTGATCCGGTCGGCGGACTTCGTCGACGGACAGGCCGGACTGGACGAGTTGCCCGAGCTATTCCGCTCGATGGCGTCAGGCAACCGGGCGGTGAAGACGTTGATTCGGCCCTGAGCCGCGAGCCGGAAGGGACCCCTGACGGCCGGCGGCCAAGCCGGGGAGGAGACAGCGGGTTTCGAGGTGTTGGAACCGCATCCCGATCGGTGGCGTCCATTCCGGCCTCGGATCCGAATCCCCGTTGCGGTGCCGTCGTCGCGCTGTGGCGTGAAGTCCGGTTCCGTTGACCTGAAACGGATCCCAGACAGCCCGTGAAGGGGGCGAAGCAAAGGGAAGACAGAGCCTGCGACGTGACCGTACCCCACAATCCGAAAGCAAGGAATGGACAGGGCGAGTGTCGAAACGGTTAAATGGCTCGTCCCACGTCCGTCATCACACAGCATCTGTCATCCTTCAGTACCCATTCACGAACCACTATGAGCAACGGAAGTAACGAGGGCATCGCGCCCAACGCAAAGCGGCTGCTTTTCGCCGGATTCATGGCGATCCTAGCGGCCGGCATCGGATTCGCTTTGCGAAACGGCCTCACCGGAGAGTGGAAATCGCTCTTCCGCTTCACTGACGGTCAGGTGGGTCTCATCGGCGGAGCCGGGTTTTCGGGTTTCTGTTTCGGCATCATTTTCGGCGGCATCGTGGTGGACAAAATCGGCTACGGAAAACTGGTGGGTGCAGCCTTTCTGCTCCACGTGCTGTCTGCCGTCGTCACGCTCTCTCCTGCCCCGGACGTGAGCCAGGCAACCGCCTTCAATCTGCTCTTTTGCGGCTCCTTCATCTTCTCGCTGGCGAACGGCACCCTTGAGGCCGTTGCCAATCCGCTGATTGCGACCATCTACCCCAGGAATCGCACCCATTACCTGAACATCCTGCACGCGAGCTGGCCTGCGGGAATGATCCTCGGCGCCTTCGTCACCCTTTTCGTGGGTGACTCCCTTCCTTGGAAGGCGAAGTTGGGGCTGTACCTCATCCCCACCGCGATCTACGGCCTCCTGTTCTTGGGTCAGAAATTCCCGAAATCGGAAGCCTCCTCCAAGGGACTTTCCCTGGGAGAGATGATGAAGGACGTCGGAATCCTAGGAGCGAGCATCGTGGGTGTGCTGCTCTTCCTGTTCTTCCGCGACTCGCTGGGCGGCATCATTGGAGCCATCACGGGCAGCGGATTCTTCGCGTCCCAAGCCTGGGTCGCCGTTTCGGCTCTCGTCGCGGTTGGTTTCGTCGCCTGGGTTGCCGTCATCACCAAGTTTGCGCTGGGGCACTGGATGATTTTCACCCTCTTCATCGCCCATGCCATCCTGGGTTCGCTCGAGCTGGGCACCGACTCATGGATCGAGAACATCAACGGCAGCATTCTGACCGCGAAACAGGGCACGATCCTCTTCATCTTCGCATCCGCGATGATGTTCGCCCTGCGGTTCTCCAGCCACTGGATCGAGTCGCGCCTCAAGCTCTCCCCGATCGCGATCCTGTTCACATGCTCGATCTTTGCCATCGTCGGATTGCTGGCCTGCTCTTCCGTGACCACCCTCACGGTGGCCTTCGGTGCCGTGCTGCTCTACAGCATCGGCAAGACGTTCTTCTGGCCGACCATGCTTGCGGTCGTGGGAGACCGTTTCCCGCGGTCGGGTGCGGTGGCGATGTCCATCATGGGCGGAATCGGCATGCTTTCCGTGGGCCAGATCGGTGGCCCCGGACTCGGCTATGCCAAGGATCGCTTCACTGCCGAACATTTGGAGGCCAAGGGGCAGCAGGCCGTCCTCATTGCCAACAAGGCCGAGAAACCGTCAGGCCTGCTTGGGATCTTCAAGGAGGTCGCCGCCTTGGATGGAGCGAAAATGGAAGCCGCGAAAAAGCTGGCCGAGAAGGAGAAGCACGAGAACGTCTCCACCGAAAAGTCGCAGTTGACCGCGGATCAGAAAGCCATGGTTGAGGCCAACATCGCGGGTGCCCGTCAGACGCTCAAGGCGGATGCCGCACTCCCGGTCGGAATGGCCGTCATCTACCTGCTGTTGATCTTCTACTTCAAGGCCATCGGCGGCTACCGGCCGATCACGATCGCCGACGCGAAGGCGGCCTGATCGCCGTTCCCGAATCACGAAGGCGGGCTCCCGAAACGGAGCCCGCCTTTTGTTTACCCGGTTCCCCTCGTCCGTCCCCCCGGCCCCGCCCCCGGGAAAGCAGAACCGCCGGTTGCCAGCGGGGCGCCGTTCGCCGAAGCTCCACCCATGTCGCTGAAGGTGAACCTCAAGCACCTCGAGAACGGACCGGTCGAGTTGGACGACTCGATTCCGGCTCCCGAGCTGGTGCCGGATTTCCAGGACGAACTGGTCCGCCTGGTGCATCCCGTGGATTACGAGCTGAAGGTGGAACGCCAGTCCGATGGACTTCTGGTCACCGGCCGCCTGGCGACCCGACTGGAGTGCGACTGCGCCCGTTGCCTGAAGACCTTCATCCTGCCGCTCGAACTGCCGGAGTTTGCCGCCCTGATCCCCTTCGAAAAGGTCGAGGGCGAAGAGATGACGGTGATCGATGGTGATTTTGCGGACTTGACCCCTGTCGTCCGAGAGGACATTTTGCTCGTCCTGCCAACGAGTCCGTTGTGCAGTCTTGATTGTCGCGGGCTGAAGCCGAAGACCGAAGCCCGCGATCTTCATTTGGGGGAGTCGTCCTCGGCAAGTGCCTGGAGCGCCCTCGACAAGTTGAAACTGTAACCGAATAGAATATGGGCGTTCCCAAACGCAAACCGTCGCGCAGCCGTCAGCGCATGCGCCGGGCTTACAACAGCGTTCTCACGCTGCCGCAGCTCTCCACCTGTCCCCAGTGCGCCTCGCCGAACCTTCCGCACCGCGTGTGCGGCGAGTGCGGCTACTACAACGGGCGCCAGGTGATCAACGTCAGCGCTGTCGCCTGATCCTTTTCCCTGCGCCGACCCTGTTCCCACGGGGTCGGCGCATTTTCTTTCATGCGCCTGGCAGTGGACGTCATGGGTGGCGACCACGGCCCGGAGGAACTCCTCCAGGGCGTGAAGCTCGGCTTGGCTGCCGAGTCGGCCGTGCAGGAGGTCCACGTCGTCGGCCCTGAGGACGAGTTGCGACGCATCCTGGAACGGATCGGCTGTTCCGACTCCCGGGTCCGGATCCGTCACGCGAGCGAGGTCCTCACCATGGAGGACAAGCCGGTCCAAGGCCTCCGCCGGAAGAAGGACTGCTCCATCCTCCGCGCCGTGGAACTCGTCCGCGACGGCTTGGCCGACGCGGTCATCTCATCCGGCAACACCGGAGGCATCGTCGCGGCCGCCACCATCCGGTTGCGCACCCTCGACGGCATCGAACGCCCCACCATCGCCTGCATCATGCCATCGAAGGCCGGTGCCTGGGTGCTCGTGGATGGCGGCGCGAATCCGGAGTGCACCCCGGAGAACCTGCTCCAGTTCGCGATCATGGGTTCGGCCTATTCCAAGGCCATGCTCGGTGTCGCTTCGCCCCGGGTCGGGGTCCTGAGCAACGGTTCCGAGGAATCCAAGGGCACCGAACTCACCCGCGCCGCCGTTTCCCTCATCCGCGCCTCCGGACTCAACTCGATGGGCTACTGCGAGGGCTACGACCTCTTCATGGACGGCGTCGACGTCTGCGTCTGCGACGGTTTTGTCGGCAACATCGTCCTGAAGTCCGCCGAAAGCCTCGGCAAGGCCGTGGGTTCGATGCTGCGCGAGGAACTGAAGGCGAATCCGCTGCGCATGCTCGGCGCGTTCATCGCCCGCGGGGGGCTCACCGGCATCCGGACCCGCATGAATCCCGAAGCCTACGGCGGGGCGCCCCTGCTCGGCATCCACGGCTGCGTGATCAAGATCCACGGCGGGGCGAAGCGGGGCAACGTGATGCATGCGATGCACCAGGCCGTGCGTTTTGTCGGACTCGGGTTGAACGCGACGCTGGTGCGTGACATGGCCTCGGCCTCCAGCCGGAACCCGAAGGCCGCGCCGGCTCCGGCGGAGAATTCCACCAGCACTCCCCGAACTTGAAGCATCCCCGCGCCAACCGCCCGCATCTCCGAACCGTGTCGATCACGGGCGTCGGCTCCCACGTCCCGTCGCGCGTGCTTTCGAACGCCGACCTCGAACGCATGGTGGACACCTCGGACGAGTGGATCCGCACCCGGACCGGCATCCGGGAACGGCGGATCGCCGCCGAGGGAGAGGCCACGTCGGACCTCGCCGTCGAGGCCGCCCGCAAGGCCATGGCCGCCGCCGGGGTCACCGCAGACCAGATCGACCTGATCATCGTCGCCACCATCACCCCGGACCACCTCTTCCCCAGCACCGCCTGCCTGGTGCAACACAAGCTGGGAGCCTCCCGCGCCGCCGCCTTCGACATCGAGGCCGCCTGCAGCGGGTTCGTCTACGCCCTCGAGGTCGGTTCCCATTTCGTCCAGTCCCACACCTACGACACCGTCCTCGTGATCGGGGCCGAGAAGATGAGCTCGGTGGTCGACTGGACCGACCGCAACACCTGCGTGCTTTTCGGTGACGGCGCGGGCGCGGCGATCCTGCAGAACCGCCCCAGCGCGCACGGATTGCTCACGACGTGCCTCGGGTCCGATGGCGGCAAGGCCGGGCTTCTCGAGATGCAGGGCGGGGGAAGCGCCTGTCCCGCAACCGCCGACACCGTGTCACGCCGGCTCCATTTCCTGCGCATGGACGGCAAGGAGACCTTCAAGAACGCGGTCAACGCGATGGTGTCCGCCGCCAACGAGGCGCTCGACCGGTGCGGACTGGAGATCGGGCAGATCCGCTGCGTCATCCCGCACCAGGCGAACCAGCGCATCCTCACCGCGGTCGGCGAACGCCTCGGTGCGACTCCGGAACAGGTGTTCGTCAACGTCGACCGCTACGGAAACACCAGTGCCGCCAGCGTCGGGATCGCGTTGGACGAGGCGGTCCGGGAGGGACGCATCACCCGCGGGGACCTGGTGCTGCTCGTGGTCTTCGGCGCCGGATTGACCTGGGGTGCCGCCGTCATCGAGTGGTGACGACGGCACCGCCGGCGTCCGTATCGCCTACCGGCGTCCCACCGCCTGGACCAGCGGCCGGATCTCCTCCATCAGCCTCGCGAAGCCCTCGAGCGAGAGCTGCTGGGCACCGTCGCTCCAGGCTTCCTTCGGATTCGGATGCACCTCGACGAGGAGCGCGTCCGCGCCCATGGCCACGGCCCCCTTGCACATCGCCGACACGAGGTCCGCGCGGCCCCCGCCCTGGCTGGGGTCGATGACCACCGGCAGGTGCGATTCGTTCTTCACGATGGGAACCGCCGAGAGGTCCAGCGTGTTCCGGGTGTAGGTCTCGAAGGTCCGGATGCCGCGCTCGCAGAACAGGACGTTCCGGTTGCCGTTGGCGAGCACGTACTCGCCGGCCAGAAGCCATTCCTCGATCTTCATGCTCAGGCCGCGCTTGAGCAGGATCGGCAGTCCGGTCTTCGCCGCGGCGATCAGCAGCTGGAAGTTCTGTGCGTTGCGGGCGCCGATCTGGAGGATGTCGGCGTATTCCGCCACCAGGTCGACGTGGTCTTCGGAGAGCAGTTCGGTGATGACGGCCAGTCCGGTGGCCTTGCGGGCCTTGGCGAGGAGCTTCAGGCCCTTCTCGCCGAGGCCCTGGAATTCGTAGGGCGACGTCCGCGGCTTGTAGGCTCCGCCGCGCAGGACCTTGGCCCCGGCCTTGGCGACCGCCTCGGCCGTGGTCATCAGCTGCTTCTCGCCCTCCACCGAACACGGGCCCGCCATCACCACGACCTCGGGGCCGCCGATCACGACGTCCTTGCCGACGCGGATGGTGCTGTTGGCGGGGTGGGCCTCGCGGCTGACCAGCTTGAAGCGTTTCTGGACCGGCGTTACGGATTCCACCTGCGGCCAGGCGCGCAGGGATTCCAGGGAAGGCTGGCTGGCCTCGTCGCCGATGGCGCCGATGACGGTGCGGGATACCCCGCGCATCACGTGCGGCTTGTAGCCGAGTCGGCGGATCTCCTTGAGGACGGCGGTCTCGTCGGTGCGGCGGGTCTGGGGCTTGAGTACGATGATCATGGGGTGCGTGGTGTTCCGCGCTTCATCGCCTCCGGTCCTGATGGGAACCGCAGGCGGTGGCCTGCGGCTTCTGGTGTTCAGGAATCGGTCATTCCATGACACGGCCGCAGCGCCGGATCCCGTAAAAGGATCCGTATCCAAAAAAGCATCCGCTGCGGAAGTTCATGTGACCTGAAGGGAAAAAACCGCAAGCGAAGGGTCCCGTCAATGCCCGGGTTCCGGCGGATCCGCGACCTGGAGCCGGTTCCAGCGTTCAAGCCTCGCCTTCGTTTCCGCCACTTGGTGGGTGTTGTCGCAGAACCGTCCAAGGTCCCAGGTGTCGGCGAAGACCCGTCCCCTCCGAAGCTCCAAACCCGCGCGGAGCGCCGTCTCGAGCGACGCAAGCCGAGGCGGTGCGTAGTCTCCGGATCCCCGCAGCGCCTCCATCGCGCCGTTGCCATCGCGGGTCGGGATCACCGTCACGACGTCTGCCCCACAATCGAACGCATGCCGGGTCGAACGTACCGCCCATTCGAGACCCGTCGGCTCGTCCATGAAGGGCGGTCGGAGCAGCACGAACACGCGGACGTCGATGCCTTCGCGTTTCAGGAATCCGCAGGCTTCGGCGAATTCCTGCAGCCCGAATCCCTTGTTGAGCCGGTCAAGAACCTCCGGATGGGCCGTCTCCAATCCCATCGCGACTTCAAGCCGTGTCCCACCGCCCAAGGCGTCCCGGAAGGGGAGGATGCGTGGACCGACGAGTGTCGGATGGCATTCCACGACCAGACGCCGGAAGGACGACGCGCGACGGGCGACCCCGTCGAGGTCCTCTCGGGGAATGGCTCCTGCGTCGAAGAACGAGCCGGCGTTGTAGAGTTTGAGCCAGTCGGGCCGCTCCGGACTCGATGCGGAGTCCGCCGCCAGGGCGTCGTCGATCTGCCTGAGGACGTCCCCGGGCCGGATCGGGCGATCGAGGGTGTGCCGCCAGAGATCGCACATCAGGCAACGCCAGGGGCACTCGCGGTTCGTCAGGAACAGGGTGAGAATCGAGGCGAAGCCGCCCAAGCCGTCGGGCTCGGTTTCCCTCAGGCTGTGCGAGACCCGTTCCGGGGACAGGCCGGCATCCCGCGCGATGCCCTGACGTCGATCCAGGATCCAACGGGTGCGCTCCCGGGAGGTTGGGGGATAGGACTCCGGCATGTCGCGCGGATTGAAAGGGGATCCGTGCGTGTCCGACAGCTCCAAACGACATCGCCCCGACAGTGCCGTTGGGTCCGTGCCGGGGCCTTGGCCCCGGCGGGAAACTCCGGGGTGGACTCGCGTACGAGTTCCGTCGCAACTTTTCGGGGCGGATGACGTTGTACCAGCGCCATCACGCCGATGTCCTTCACCCCCCTCAAGACGGTCTTGGAACGCGCCGGGTTGCTCACCCCGGCGCAGTTCGAGCATTGGAACTCGGCATGGCGTGGCCTGCGGGACTCCGGCGGCACGGGAACGCGGCTCGCGTTCTTCGCCCGTGAATCCGGCGCCTCGGAGGAGGCCTTCCTCCAGAAGCTGGCCCCGGCCCTCGGTTGCAGTTACGTCGACCTGGCCAAGGCAACGATCCCGCCGGAAGCCCGCAAGCGCATCAGCACGAAGGTGGCGTTCCAGCACAACGTCATTCCCCTTGCCGAGGAATCCGGTGCGCTGGTGGTGGCGGTGTCCGACCCGTTCGACGGCGCGATGCTTTCCGGTGTGCAGTACGACGCACGGGGACCGGTGGTCCTCGCACTCGCGCCGTCCGCCGAGATCGAGAAGGCGCTGAAGAAGTACTACGGCGTCGGCGCGGAGACGCTGGACGAGATGGCCGAGGACGACGACGCGATCGAGTTGGAGATCGACGGCGGCCGCGAGATCACCGGCGACGACCAGGACGCGAGCGTCATCAAGTTCGTCAACCAGGTGATCTGGGAGGCCTTCAAGGACCGCGCGACGGACATCCATTTCGAACCCTCCGAGGACGAGCTCCGCATCCGGTACCGCATCGACGGGATCCTCCACCAGACCCCGTTGCCGCCGCAGATCAAGCGCTACCAGGCGGCGTTGATCTCGCGCATCAAGGTGATGGCCGGGATGAACATCGCCGAGAAGCGCCTGCCGCAGGACGGCCGCATCAACGTCCGCATCAAGGGCGAGGAGATCGACATCCGCGTTTCGACGGTCCCGACCGTTTGGGGTGAGTCGGTGTCGCTCCGCCTCCTTTTGCGCGGCAAGATCTTCTTCAGCCTCGAGAAGCTGGGTTTCGGTGCGGACGAGGACGCGGTGATCCGGGAGCTGATCGTGAAGCCGCACGGCATCGTGCTGGTGACCGGTCCGACCGGATCCGGCAAGTCGACGTCGCTCTACGCGTTCCTCTCGACGATCAACTCGGTGACCAAGCGGATCATCACGATCGAGGAACCCGTCGAATACGAGCTCAAGGGGATCAACCAGATCCCGGTCCGTTCGGACATCGGGCTCACCTTCGCCGTGGGACTGCGGCACATCCTGCGCCAGGACCCGAACGTGGTCATGGTCGGCGAGATCCGCGACTCCGAGACCGCGGAGATCGCGATCCGCGCGTCGCTGACCGGGCATCTCGTCTTCAGCACCCTGCACACGAACGACGCTTCCAGCGCGTTCACGCGGCTCATCGACATGGGCATCGAGCCGTTCCTCGTCGCCTCGTCGGTGGAAGCGATCATGGCCCAGCGCCTCGTCCGGACCATCTGCCCGCACTGCAGCCGGCCGCAGAAGATCGACCGCGAGTACCTGTTGAAGGTCGGGTTCCCGGAGGACGAGATCGATTCGACCGACTTCCGCAAGGGCGTGGGCTGCGAGCAATGCCGGCAGCTCGGCTACCAGGGCCGCACGGGCATCCATGAGCTGCTGGTGGTGACCGAGGCCATCCGGCCGCTGGTGATGAACCGGGCTTCGGCCGCGGCCATCGGCGACGTGGCCCGGCGTCAGGGCATGCGGACGCTGCGCCAGGACGGTTGGCGGAAGGTGAAGGCGGGCGTGACCACGGTGGAGGAGGTCCTCCGTGTGACCCAGACCGAGGAGCACGTGAAGGGCCTGATCGGCGACGACAAGGCGGTGGTTCCATGAGCGGTTCCCGGAAGTCCGCCCCGAGCGGCTGCAACCTGCTGGTGGTCCACGGGGCGAGCCGTCGGCTCTTCCAGTTCCAGGTTTCCAAGGGACGTCCGGAACCCGCGGGCGACCTGGCCGTCGCCGAGGGCGCCGCGCTTCCCGAGAAGGCGGTGGGACGCGACTGGCGCTTCCTGCTGCGTCCGCGCCTGGACCTGGCCTGGCTGCCGATGGACACCGTGTTCATCCGGACCGTGGAGCTTCCCGCGTGCGATCCGGCCGAGGTGGCCGGGATGGTGGAGTTCCAGATCGAGCGGATCTCCCCGATGCCGCCGGCCCAGGTGGTCTGGACGGTCGAGACCGTTCCGCATGCGGACGGTGGCGGGCAGACCGCGGTGGTGACCCTTGCCGCCCGTTCCGGTGTCGACGCCTTCATCGGGGATCTGGAATCCGGCGGCTATGTGGTCGACGCCCTGGTCAATCCGCTTCTGCGCGAGCTGTTGGATTCGCCGGCGCCCCGTGAAGGGCTGCATGTCCTGGCCGAAACCACGTCCTCTGTGCCCGGTGCCCTGGTCGCCTGGTGGACCGGCGGTGTCCTGCGGGAGGTCGCCTTCCTGCACCTTACCGGCGCCAACCCGGCCGATGCGCTCGTCCAGCAGCTCCAGAAGGCGGCCTGGGCGGCCGAGGCCGAGGGCTGGCTGACCGTCCTTCCTCCGATCCGGCTCTTCGGCGAGGCGGTGGAGTTGGAGCCCCTGCGGCTCGCGCTCCAGGAATGGTCCGGCACGGCGGTCGCGTGCGAGGGGCGTGTGCCGATGCCCGAGCTGGCGGCCCGCACGGCCCGCCACGCTCTCAAGGGAGGCGCGCCCACGATGGTGGCCGACGAGGTGCGCGAGCGTCAGCGCCGGCAGTTCGTCGATACGCTTTGGGTCAAGGGATTGACCGGCCTCGCCATGACCTACCTCGCCGGCGTGTTCGTCTACCTCGCCGTGTTGACCGTCCAGAAGTCGCGTCTCGACACGTTGAGGGACGAGACCCGTGGAATGGCCGTACAGTACACGAACACCCTGCAGCTGAAGGCCCGGGTACGGGTGTTGCAGGAGCAGGTGGCGCTGAGGTTCGCGGCCCTCGACTGCTGGAACGCGGTCGCCGAGCGGTTGCCGGAAACGCTCAACCTGACCCAGATGGACTTCAAGGGCGGCCGGATCCTGTCCCTGGACGGCACCGCCATGGACGAGAACCGCGCGGACGTCACCCGGTTCAACTCGGAACTCAAGACGGTGATGATCGACGGCAAGCCCCTGTTTTCCGAGGTGAAGCCCGCGACGACCCAGCTCCGTGGAGCGCAGCTGACCTGGAGGTTCGATGCCGAGCTTCGGCGGGAGGACACCGCGCCATGATGCGCTGGTTCGACAAGCTCAACCTCGGGCCGTCCGAGCGGCGCATCGCCATCGCCGGCGCCTGCCTGTTCGCATTGCTGCTCAACTACTGGCTGATCTGGCCCTACTTCTCCGAGTGGGGGCAGGTGGAGCGCGAGTGGGACAAGCTCGCCGGCCAGAAGACGATCTACTTCAAGGAGGTCAGCCAGAAGGCCGCCTACCAGCGTCGCCTCACCGAGCTTGAGGGTTCCGGCGCCCAGGTGATGCCCGAGGACCAGGCCAACACGGTCCAAAGCAGCATCGTCTCCGCCGCCGGCACCAACGGGGTGAACATCATCCAGATCACGCCGCAGCTCGCGACCCTTCGCACCTCGGCCTCGAAGGACACCAACTTCTTCGACGAGCAGGTCGTGGTGGTGAACCTCAGCGCCAAGGAGCAGGGCCTCGTCTCCTTCCTCCACGCGCTCGGCTCCAGCGACTCGATGATCCGCGTCCGGGAGATGTCCCGCCTGCGGCTCGACAACTCGGGGCAGAACCTCGGGGCCAACGTCACTTTCGTCGCCAGCTTCCAGAAGGCCAACAAGTCGAACAAGTCGACGACACCGAAGCCCGCGCCGGGTTCCTCCAATACGCCTCCGGCCATGCCGGGAGCGAAGGGGATCCCTGACGCCCCGGGAGCCAAGGGTTCCCCGGGGGAGCCCCGGTCGAAGGCCTCCGTCACCAACGCGACATCCAAGAAATGATCTCCGTGAACACGCGCCTCATCCATCTCGCGGTGGTCGCCGCCCTGACGGTGAACGGCCTGGTCGCCCAGGACACCCCAGACGCCCGTCCGAATTTGCCGAACCTCCCGCCCGGCGTGCTGCCCGGTACCGCCGGGGCCGTCTCCGCGGCCGGAGTCGGCGCAGCGCCCGCAGGGGGCGCACCGGCCGCGGGAAGCCCGTTCCCGGCACTTCCCGAGCTTCCGACCCGCCGGCGCTCCACCAACGTGGTCGTCTCGACCAACCTCCCCTCGGCCCTCCCCAAGCAGTTCCCGCGTCCCGCTGGGACCACTCCGACGACGGCACCCTCCACGGCAACCACGACCACCGCTGGACGTCCGGCAGCTCCGGCCAAGGCCGGCCCGCCGTCACCGGTCCAGCCCGGCAAGGCCAGCGAGGAGGACAAGGCCCTGAACGAATCCACGTTGAAGGCCCTCCGCGAGCAGCGCGGCACCAACGCCCCGGCCAAGGACTTCCGCATCGTCTTCAAGAACCAGGACCTCAACCAGTTCTTCGACCAGGTCTACGGTCCCACCGTCGGCCGGACGATCCTCCGGGCCCAGGGCCTTCCCCAGGTCCAGATCAGCGTCAACACCCAGAGCGAGCTCGACGACGCCGAGCTGGTCCAGATGTACGACACGATCCTCGCGCTCAACGGCATCACCATGATCCCGACCGGCGAGAAGTTCGTGACCGCGGTTCCCGTGGCCCAGGCGATGCAGGAGGGTGCGGCCTTCTCGGACCAGACCGCCGACAAGTATCCCGAGGCGAGCCAGTTCGTGACGCACGTCGTCCAGCTGAAGCACGTGCCCATCGAGGAGGCGGTTCCCACCATCACGCCGTTCGCCAAGAACGCCCAGGGCATCGTCGCCCTCGCCAGCACCAAGACCCTCGTGCTGCGGGACTACGCGATCAACGTGAAGCGCATGCTCGAGGTCCTCGCCAAGATCGATGTCGAGGTGGAGGAGGACTACGTCCTGGAGGTGATCCCCATCCGCTATGGCAAGGTGGACGAGATCTACTCGACCCTGACCAGCGTCATCGGCGGCGGCGGCGTCAGCGGCACCCCCGGCGGTGGGGCCGCCGGAGGAGCCGGCGGCGTGGGGGGCGCAGGAGGGCTTGCCGGTTCACGGCGCTCCGGCGTCGGCGGTGTGGGTGGCGTGAACGGGATGAACTCCGGGATCAACCAGTTCGGTGCGGGCGGCCAGCTGGGCGGCAACAACCGCTTCGGCACCGCGAACCGCCTCAACCAACAGCAGCTGGGCGGCGCCAACCAGGCCGGTTCCGCGGTGAACACCGGCTCCTTCCAGAGCCGCTTCAACAGCATGTCCCGCGGTCAGGGCGGCTCGGCCTACGGCGGTCTCTCGGACCTCCTGCAGACGGTCAGCATCACCGCCGACCAGCGCTCCAATTCGCTGATCGTGTACGGCAACAAGAAGGATCTCGCCCGCCTCAAGGAAGTGCTGGTGAAGGTCGACACGCTCCTGCCCCAGGTGCTGGTCGAGGCCATCATCATGGAGGTCAACCTCAGCGACGGCTGGAACTACGGCATCAGCGCCGCCCAGCGCGCCGCGCAGTTCGGCGACAACGCCAACAACCGCGGCGGCGGCGTGATCAACAACCCGGGCGGCGCCCCGATCGGCACCGGTGCCGACTTCCTGCGCCAGCTCGGCCGCAACAGCACCACGGTCGGCACGAACGTCGTGAACGGCGTCCCGTCCACCTCCGGCGCCGGCCTCTCCTACTTCGCGCAGATCGGGCAGAACTGGGACCTCGCCATCAGCGCCATCTCCGCCGACAGCCGGGTCAACGTCATCCAGCGTCCCCGGGTGATCACCTCCCATGCGACGCCGGGCAGCTTCTTCGTCGGCTCGGAGGTCCCGTTCGTGTCCGGCTCCTTCTTCGGCGGCGGCACCTTCGGCAACAGCCAGTCGATCACCCGACAACAGGTCGGCGTGGGACTCAACGTCACGCCCTTCATCACCCCGGACAACCTGGTCGTCATGCAGATCGACCAGAACGTGGACAATCTCGGGTCCAATCTCGACCTCGGCAACGGTCAGAGCGCCCCGACCACCCAGACGCGTTCCGCCAGCTCCTTCGTCACCGTCCGCGACAAGGATGCCGTGCTGCTCGGCGGCTACATCACCACCAGCACCGACAAGCAGCGCTCCGGCGTCCCGCTGCTGAAGGACATCCCGCTGCTCGGGGCCGCCTTCTCGCGCCGTTCCCAGAACAGCTCGCGCACCGAGCTGATGATCCTCATCCGCCCCAGCATCCTGACCACGCCCGCCGACGCCGGCGCCGTCGCCGACCAGGAGCGTCAGCGTCTGCCGGGCGTCCGGGTTGCCGAGAGGGAGTTCGAGGAGAACGAGAAGGTCGAGGCCCGCAAGGCCCGCCGGCAGCTCAAGGAAGACCGCTGAGCGGAATGGGATTCCCCGCCGGAGCCTCTGACGTTGATGCGCAACGACCGACGACTGCTGGTTTTCCTCAGGGCGCCGCGGGAAGGGCAGGTGAAGACCCGGCTGGCCCGTGAGATCGGCCCGGTCGCCGCGTTGGAGGCCTATCGCACACTGCTCCAACGCACGCTCGATGCCGCCGCGGACTTCGGCCCGGTGGAACTCCGTTTCACGCCGTCCGATGGGCTTCCCCTGGTGGAACCGCTCCTGCGGCCCGGATGGACTGCCGTGACCCAAGGGGAAGGAGACCTCGGCGAGCGCCTGGATTCGGCGTTCCGCGACGCCTTCCGTGACGGCTTCCAGCGGGTGATGGTGGTTGGGTCCGACTGTCCGGAGATCGGTCCCGAGGACCTGGGGCTGGCCGATGAGCGGCTCTCCGAGACCGATGTCGTGTTGGGTCCGGCCCACGACGGCGGTTACTGGCTTTTGGGCCTGCGTCGACCGGCTCCGTTCCTCTTCCGCGACATGCCGTGGAGCACCCCGGGCGTCTTCGCCGAGACCATCCGCCGCGTGGAAGCGGCCGGACTCCGCATCGGGCGCCTGCGCGAACTGGCCGATGTGGACACGGCGGCCGACTGGAGGCGGTGGTTGGAACGTGCTCGTCCGGGCTGATCCGGATCCATCCGGAGGGAGCCCCCGTCAATGCGACCTGCCGCGAAGGGAGCGGGATCCGCGGTTGTTCGATGGCAAAGCCGCACCCCATCCGGTGGTGGGCGATTCGGCTCCGGGTCCGGTTCTCCGTTGGCGGCTTGGCGGATTTGCGTGTGTCCCTTCCGGCTTCCATGAACCGATTCGACGGATCCCGCTTTCCATCCCGGTTGCCGTGGTGGATTTCCCACCGCAGGATCCGTGCATGCAGAACGCTTCGTTGAACCGCCGTGGATTCCTCACCGGCGGTCTGCTGGCCGCCGCCTCCGCCGGTTGCGCCACGTCGGACTCCGGCCAGGCCACCGCCTCCTCCGGAACGCCCGCAGGACGCATCCGCCTCGCCATCGCCTCCTACTCCTATTGGCACTTCCGGGATCCGAAGGTGACCATCCACCAGGTCGTCGACCGCTGCGCCGAGCTGGGGGTGGACGGAGTGGACATCCTGCACCGCCAGATGGACATCCCGGAGAAGGAGCCGCTGACCTCCGCCCACCGGTCCTATCTCGCGGACCTGCGTCGTCATGCGTTCCGGCAGGGCGTGACGCCCGTCTGCCTTTCGATCCACCAGGACTTCGTCGATCCCGATCCCGCGGTCCGCAGGACCCATGTCGCCCACACCGAGAAGTGCATCGAGATCGCCTACGCGCTCGGCGTCTCCTGCGTCCGCATCAACTCGGGACGATGGAACACGATCGCGTCGTTCGACGACCTGATGAAGGCGCGCGGCGAGGAGCCGGTGCTTCCCGGCCACACCGAGGACGACGGTTTCCGGTGGTGCGTCGAGTCGTTGGAGCAGTGCCTTCCGAAGGCCGCGGAATGTGGTGTGATGCTGGCCGTGGAGAACCACTGGGGACTCACGCGGACCGTCGAAGGAATGCTTCGGATCGCCCGGGACGTGCGGCATCCGAACTTCGGCCTGCTGATGGACACCGGGAATTTCCTCGAGAACCCCTACGACAAGCTGGAGGCGATCGCCTCCAAGACCGTGTACGTGCAGGCCAAGGACTACCCCGGTGGCGGCGAGTGGTACACGCTGGACCTGGATTATCCGCGCATCGCCGGGATCCTGCGCAAGGCCGGCTATTCCGGTTGGGTGGCGTTGGAGATGGAAGGCAAGGAGCCGGCGTCGACGGCCGTTCCCAAGAGCCTCGCCAAGCTCCGCTCGGCGTTCCGCTGAACGGATTCGTCGGGCAGGCCGGTTTGGAGGGCAGGGCGGGTGCGCAGGGAAATGGACTTGCCGCCGGAAGCTCCCAGGCATGGAGTGCACCTCCATGCCGAAGAAGGCTCCAAGGAAGAAAAGGGTCGCCCGGCCGCGGGTTCTCTGGCAGGTCAACCCGACCACGCGGGTGGAGGATTCGGCCAAGAGCTATCGTCGCCGAAAGCCGCCGCAGATCCGCGTGGATGCAGACGATGAGCAAGAAACCTGAATCCGCCGCCACCGCAGCCACCAACGCCCCCGCGCCCCGGCTGAAGCTGGGCCTGCCCAAGGGATCGCTCCAGGAGGCGACCCTGCAGAAGTTCGCCCGTGCCGGATGGAACATCACGGTCTCGTCACGGAGCTACGAGCCGTACGTGGACGATCCGAGCCTCCAGATCCGCCTCATCCGGGCGCAGGAGATCGGTCGCTACGTCGCCCTGGGCTATCTCGATGCCGGCCTCACCGGCATCGACTGGATCCATGAGAACGGCGTGGTGAGCCAGGTCCACGAGGTGGGGGAGTTCCTCTTCAGCAAGGCCACCCGCCAACCGACCCGTTGGGTGCTGGCGGTTCCCGAGGAGTCGCCGATCAAGACGGTGAAGGACCTGGAGGGAAAGCGGATTGCCACCGAGGTGGTGGGGATGACCAAGCGCTGGCTCAAGAAGCATGGCGTGAAGGCCGAGATCGAGTTCTCTTGGGGAGCGACCGAAGTGAAGGCGCGCGAATTGGTCGACGCGATCGTGGACGTGACGGAGACCGGTTCCTCCCTCCGTGCGAACAAGCTGCGGATCGTGGACACCCTGATGGTTTCGACGCCGCGGCTCGTGGCGAACAAGGCGGCGTGGAAGGACGACTGGAAGCGGCGCAAGATCGAGAGCATCGCGATGCTGCTGAAGGGGGCCATCGAGGCCGAGGTGAAGGTGGGATTGAAGATGAATCTTCGTGAGAAGGACCTGCCAAACCTGTTGCAAAGCCTCCCGTCACTCCGTAATCCTACCATCTCAAGTTTGAGCCAGTCGGGCTGGGTGGCTGTGGAGACGATCATCGACGAACCGGTGGTTCGGGAGATGATTCCGCAGCTGAAGGCCTTCGGTGCCGAAGGCATCATCGAGTATCCGCTGAACAAGGTGGTTTACTGAACGACCGGCAAAGCACGAACAGAACTATGGGTTCACTCAAGAAACGTCGTAAGGCGAAGATCAACAAGCACAAGCGTCGGAAGAAGCTTCGGCAGAACCGGCACAAGAAGCGTACCTGGCAGAAGTAACGCTGCCACTTCGGCCGTTCTCACCACCAATCGCTTTACGAAAAACGCGGTTCCGGATCCCTCCGGGCCGCGTTCTTTTTGCGCCCAATGGCATCCGGATGAAGTGTCTGGAACGCCAACCGGGGCGTTGGAAGAACGGGTCGTCCGCTTCCTGCCCAACCCTTCGGACTCTTCGGTTCCCACCATGAAGCAGGTTGTCTCCGTGCCCTTTCAACGAATCCGGTTGCGGTTCGTCGCTGGGGTCTTGGCGCGTCTCGGCCGCTCGATGGCGCTCGGCGGTTTCTTCTGTCTGCTGGCGACCAGCCTTTCGACCGGATGCTCCTCGTCCGATGCGGTGGAAGGGAAGCGCGGCCAACCGGCCGGTATCCGCTCGCGGTCGGCGTCCTCCGGGAAGTCCAAGACCGAGGCCGAATGGGAAACGCGGGCCCGGGGCCATGCCGCCTTCGCCGCCGGTCTGCTTCGGGGCATGAAGAACGATCTCGAGGGCTTCAGCCGCTACTTCGAGAAGGCCTACGAGGCCGATCCCTCGAACGAGGCGCTGGCGCTGGACGTCGCCCGCCGTCGACTGCAGGCGGGCCAGATCACCAACGCCCTTCCGGTTCTGGAGCGGGCCGCATCCCGGACCAACGCCTCGTCCGAAGTCCATTCGCTCCATGGCGTGGCCCTGTTCCAGGTCGGACGCACCAACGAGGCCCTTGCCGCCTATCTCCGCGCCGTGGAGCAGCCGTTGGTGATGCCCTCGGTGGTCCAGGCGACGGTCCGCCTCCTGGTCGCCGGCGGACGCCTCGGCGAGGCCGTGGAAACGCTCGATCGGGTGTCGAAGCGCACCGGGACCAACCAGCCGTCGTTGCTGCTGGACCTCGCCGACCTCTACCTGCTTTGCGGATCGGTCGACGCCGCACGCACCAACCTCACCACCTCCCGCGCCTTGGACCTCCTGGGCCGCGTCCGCCAGGCCGGCCCGGCCGACGCTTCCCTGAACCTCCGCCTGGCCGACCGCTACTCGGCCCTCGGCCGGATGGCGGATTCCGAGGCGGTGTTGAAGGAGTTCCAGCAGCGGGTGCCCCGGAGCCCGGCGGCCTTGGCGCGTTTGGCGGAGATGTACCTGCGGTCGGGAAGGGTGCCCGAGGCGGGCGCCCAGTTGGAGGCGTTGCGGAAGATCGATCCCTCCAATCCCATGACGTACTACCTGCTCGGGTCGGTGGCCATGGAGGAGAAGCAGTTCGAGAAGGCCCGGAACCACTACGAGCGGGTGATCCTGCTCAACCCCGGCTTCGAGCCCGCCTACGCCGACCTCTCGGTCGCGTTCTTCAACCTCGAACGTCCCGAGGAGGCGGTCGCGGTCCTGGAACGTGCCCGAAGGGACTTCGCGCCGAACTTCCGCGTCGAATTCCTGCTCGGGGCCGCCTTCTCGCAGCTCAAGCGCTTCGACGACGCCTGGGCCCGCTACCAGACCGCCGAGAAGCTCGGCAGCACCAACGAACCCCCGCTCACCGACCACCGCTTCTACTTCCAGGTCGGCGCGATGCTCGAACGCAAGGGCGACGAGGTCCGCTGCATCGAGTACCTTGAGAAGTCCCTCGAACTGCAGCCCGACTACGACGAGGCGTTGAACCACCTCGGCTACCTGTGGGCCGAGAAGGGGGAGAACCTGGAACGGGCCCAGGCGATGATCGAGCTCGCCCTCCAGTCGGAGCCCGACAACGCCGCCTACCTCGACAGCCTCGGCTGGGTGCTCTTCAAGCGCGGCCGCTTCGAGGAGGCGCTGTCCAACCTCCGCAAGGCGGTCGCCGGACTGGAACGGCCGGACTCCACCGTCTTCGACCACCTCGGCGACTGCCTCGCCGCCCTCGGTCGCTGGTCCGAGGCGCGTGAAGCCTGGGAGAAGTCCCTCGCGGTCGAGAAGTCCGAGGCCGTCGCGAAGAAGCTCTCCGAGGCCGCCGGCCGCTGAACCGGAACCGCATGGAGGGTGGCGTCGCGCAAGGACGCCAAGACGCGAGGTCCCGGTCAGGGAATGACGGGGCCCCATGGACCCCGATTTCCCGCAGCCTACCGTGTCGGAAGTCTCCTAACGGGCCTGAAGGATGTCGGACTCCATCCGATGCTGGAACTTCGCCCAGAGACGTTCCGTCACCGGCGATGTCCCCAGCGGCCTTCCGTCGAGGGAAACCGCCTCGGCCAAGCCCTGGGTGCTGGAGCTGATTCCCACTGACTCCGCCTTCGCCAAGGCGTCCGGAAAGGCCGCGGTCTCCTCGGGCCGCAGTCCCAGCGACGGCGCGATCTCCAGGAGGATTCCGCGGGCGATGCCCGGCAGGGCCCCTTCTTGGAGCGATGGCGTACAGAGCCGGTCTCCCGCGATCCAGAAGAGGTTTCCCGATCCGGCTTCGGCGATCCGGCCGGCGGTGTTCAGCAACAACGCCTCGTCGGCGCCGGCCGTTTCCGCTTCCGCGCGGGCGAGCACGTTCAGCAGCTTCGAAGCGGACTTCACGCGGGTCAGAGGATCCTCGATCCCCAGTCGGAACGACGCCGTCGCCAACCTCAGGCGACGTGGGGTGGTCTGCGGGCCGGCGTCCGGAAACGCCGCCAGGATCAGCTGCGGTTCGTTCGCGCCCCTTGGGGAATAGCCCCGGGTGCCGCAGCCCCGCGAAAGGGTGATGCGCAGCACGCCGCGGGACACTCCGTTGGCGGCGAGCAATCCTTCCGCCGCGGAGCGCAGTTCCGCGGAACCCGTCCCAATCCGGATCCCCAGGAAATCCGCACCCCGGGTGAACCGCTCCCAGTGGGCGTTCCAGAACGCCGGCCTTCCGTTGCGGACGCCGACCGTCTCGAACAGGCCGTCGCCGTAGAGGAAGGAACGGTCGAACACGGAGACCCGCGCCGACTCCGCGGGAACGTGCCGTCCGTTGATCCAGACTTCTTGAAGCGGGTTCATCCAAGGATGCCGGGGGATTGATCCACAGACGTCGCAGATTTCACAGGTTTGGCGATTGGGGATCCGGTTGAGACGACCGGGGCTGGAGTTGGCCAAAGCGGCCGGATCGGCGTCGCAGGAAGGGGGAATCCATCTGCGTCCTCAGAGTCATCTGCGGATGAATGTGAATCGAAGGGATGGAGTTCGAGCGTTTTTTTGAATCCACAGATGTCGCAGATTTCACAGATGTGGCGATTGGGAATCCGGTTGAGACGACCGGGGCTGGAGTTGGCCAAAGCGGCCGGATCGGCGTCGCAGGAAGAGGGAATCCATCTGCGTCCTCAGAGTCATCTGCGGATGAATGTGAATCGAAGGGATGGCGTTCGAGCGTTTTTTGGAATCCACAGATGTCGCAGATTTCACAGATGTGGCGATTGGGGATCCGGTTGAGACGACTGGGGCTGGAGTTGGCCAAAGGGGCCGGATCGGTGTCGCAGGAAGAAGGAATCCATCCGCGTCCTCTGCGTCCTCTGCGGATGAGTCCGCGGCTCCTTGCTCGGATCCTGTTCATCTGCGGATGCCCAGGGCGGCGAGGATGCCACCGGCCTTGGCCCAGGTTTCCTCATGTTCCGCGGTGGGATCGGAGTCGGCGACGATGCCGGCACCAACGTGGAACCAGGCGCGCTGGTCCTTCAGCACGACGGTGCGGATGGTGATCGAGAGCTGGCTCTCCCGGTTGAAGCCCAGGTACCCGATGCAGCCGGTGTAGGGCCCCCGGGCCACGGGCTCGAGGTGGTCGATGATCTCCATCGCCCGGATCTTAGGCGCTCCCGTGATGCTGCCGCCCGGGAAGCAGCTCTGCAGCACGTCGAGGTGCGAGAGCCCGGGACGGATCTCCGATTCGATGGTGGAGACGAGGTGCTGCACCTGGCGGTAGCGCTCGAGCCGGGCAAGCTCCGGGACCCGGACGGATCCGTAGGTGCTGACGCGCCCGAGGTCGTTGCGGAGCAGGTCCGTGATCATGACCAGCTCCGAGCGCTCCTTCTCGCTGCCCAACAGCTCGCGGGTGAGGTTGGAGTCGAGTTCCGGCGAGTCGGATCTCGGTCGGGTGCCCTTGATCGGGCGCGTCGTCGCGTGGCTGCCGCCCAGGCGGAGGAAGAGTTCCGGCGAAGAAGAGAGGATGCATTCCTCCTCGCCTTCGAGGAACGCGGCGAACGGCGACGGGGACACCTCGACGAGTCTTTGGAACAGCTCCCAGGGCGGGTGCGGCCAAGGGGCGTCCAGCCGCTGGGACAGGTTCACCTGATAGATGTCCCCGCTGCGGATCCAGCGTTGGGCCGCGTTCACCGCTTCCAGAAAACGATCCCGGGGAAACGACGTCCGGACCGGACCCGGCGAGACCCGGGGCTGTGGATCGGCGGTGTCCGCCGGCGCCGGATCCGATCCGAGGTGCTCCTTCCAGAACCGAAGGTCGGTGCGGGCGCGTTCCTCGGAGCGTTCGCCGTCGGCGCGCAGCCCCGTGGAGACGACCGTGGCCGTGTTCTCGAGATGGTCGAAGACCACGAGGCTGGCGTGGAAGCCCACGTCGCAGTCGGGAAGCTCGAGGTCGTGGACCACATGGCGGCTGAGCCGTGGCTCCACGAAATGTTTCAGGTCGTAGCCCCAGGAGCCGAACACGCCGCCCAACGGGAAGGGGAGCGGGACCTCGTCGAGCAGTTCGAACCGGGTGATCAGGGAGTCCAGCAGCGACCACGGATTGCCGAACTGGATGTCGACGTGGCCGGCGTCGAGCCGCGTCTCGCAGCGTGATCCCACGGAACGGAAACGCAGGAAGGGGCGGGCGGTGACGATCGAATGCCGGGCCGACGGCACCTCGAACATGGCGGTGCGCAGGAGGACCCGCCCGGGCTCGCCGCGGAGCCGCGCGGCGAGGGAATCGGGGGTGTGTCGGGTGGCGACCTTTTCGAGCAGCGTCCGCATGGGTGTCCGGCGAGCGGAAGCGACACCATCCGCCGGTGGGCGCCGACGTCAATCCGTGGAAACGAAACCGCCGGGAACGCGAGGCGTGCCCGGCGGTTCGTGGAGCGGGTCCGGTTACTTGCCGGCCTCGATGCCGAGCAGTTCGACCTGGAAGACCAGCGTCGAGTTCGGCCCGATGGCGCCGCCGGCACCCTGTTCGCCGTAGGCGAGGTTCGACGGGATCGTGAACTCGAACTTGTCGCCGACCTTCATGAGCTGGACGCCTTCGGTCCAGCCGGGGATGACGCCGTTCAGGGGGAACGAGATGGGCTCGCCACGCTGGACGGAGCTGTCGAAAACGGTGCCGTCGATGAGCGTGCCGTGGTAGTGCACCTTGACGGTGTCGGTCGCCTTCGGGGACTTGCCGCCGTCCGGTCCGGCCTTGACGACCTTGTACTGGAGGCCGCTGGCGGTGGTCTTGACGCCGTCCTTCTTGGCGTTGGCGGCGAGGTACTCGGCGCCCTTCTTGGCGTTCACGCCGCCGGCCGCTGCGGCCTCGGTCTGGCGCTTCTGGAAGAGCGAGGTCTTGAAGTCGTTCAGCGCCTTCTCGAGCTCGGCCTCGGTGAGGGCCAGCTTGTCGGCGAAGGTGTCGACGACGCCGGCGGCCAGGGCCTTGGAATCGAGGTCCAGGTTCTGGCGCTTCATGCTCTTGCCGATGTCCGCGCCGATGGCGTAGCTGGCGCGGGCCTTGTCGCCGGTGAGGTCGAGCTTGTCCTGGGCGAGGGCCGCGGAGGCGGCGAGGGTGGAGGTGATCAAGGTGGCGACGTGTTTGTTCATGTGCACTCCCGCCTCACTGGATCGCGCAGCGGGTCCGGAAAGCTGCTGCAAGGAAACGGGCCGGGGAAGGAAAATGATGCCCCGGAAACGAAGCCACCCGCGATCCCATGGGGAACGCGGGTGGCGAGGCGAAGATGGGACGTCAGTGCGCCTTCTTCTTGGAGAAGACGTGCGTCGCGTGGCCGAAGAAGACCTCGGCGCCTTCCATCACGGTTTCGCTGAGGGTCGGATGCGGGTGCACGATGTTGGCGAGGTCGTGGACCGTGGCGCCCATCTCGATGGCGACCGTGCCTTCGCCGATGAGTTCGCCGGCTCCGTGGCCGACGATGCCCACGCCGAGGACGCGTTCGGTCTCGGGATCGATGATCAGCTTGGTGAGGCCGTCGGTGCGGTCGTAGGTGAGGGCACGGCCACTCGCGCCCCACGGGAACTTGGCGACCTGGACGGTGATCCCCTTGGCCTTGGCTTCGGTTTCGGTCAGGCCGACCCAGGCGACCTCGGGATCGGTGAACACCACCGCCGGAATCAGGTAGTCGCGGTTCACCGCACCCGACTCGCCGGCGATGTTCTCCACGGCGATGCGGGCCTCCTTGCTGGCCTTGTGGGCGAGCATGATGCCGCCGGCGATGTCGCCGATGGCGTAGATCTTCGGATCGGTGGTCGCCATGCGCTCATCGACCTTGATGAAGCCGCGCTCGTCGCGCTGGACCAGCGTGTTCTCGAGTCCGAGGTCGCCGCCGTTGGGCACGCGTCCGACGGAGACCAGCACCCGGTCGTAGTACTCCTCCAGCTTCTGGCCGTTGAACTCGATGGTGACCTTGATCTGCTTCCCGGCGGTCTTCATCTCGAGGACCTTCGCCTTGAGCCGGACCTCCTTGAAGGCCTTCTTGGCGTAGGCCGCGACCGGGCGGGCCAGGTCGGGATCGGCGCCGGCGAGGATGGCTTCCGCCGCCTCGACCACCGTCACCTCGGAACCCATGGAGGCGTAGACCGTGCCGAGCTCCATGCCGATGTAGCCGCCGCCGACCACGAGCAGCTTCGCGGGGATGTCCGCGATCTCGAGCGCCTCGGTGGAGGTCATGACCCGGGGGTTGCCGAGGTCGAAGGCCTTGGGAAGGGCGGGGCGGGAACCGGCCGCGATGATGGCGGTCTGGAACCTCACGTACTGCTGGCCCGCTGCCGTCTCGATGCGGAGCGTGGAGGAATCCTCGAAATGGGCGCGTCCGTGGACCACCTCGACACCGCGCATCTTGGCGAGCGAGGTGATGCCGGATCCGAGCTTCTCGAGGATGCCGTCCTTCCAGGCGCGCAGCCGGTCGAGGTCGATGGTGGTTTGGCCGAAGGAGATTCCGCGATGGGCGGACTCCTTCGCGGCGGTGATCATGTGCGAGGCGTTGAGCAGCGCCTTCGACGGGATGCAGCCGCGGTTCATGCACACGCCTCCGAGACGCGGGTCGCGCTCCACGAGGAGCACCTTGCGTCCGAGGTCCGCGGCGTAGAACGCGGCGGCGTATCCGCCGGGGCCTGCGCCCACGACGACGATGTCGGTCTGGATGGGTTCCATGGGTTTCGGGATGCGCTTAGAGCTTCACCGCGGATTCCTCGAACCCCTCGATCGCCCGGACCAGGTCGACCGTGAAACGGGCGGCGGACCCGCCGTCGATGACGCGGTGGTCGTAGCTGACGGTGATCGGCATCATCGGCCGCGCCTCGATCTTCCCTTCGCGGGTGACCACCGGCTTCAGCGAGGTCTTGCCCAGTCCGAGGATCGCCACCTCGGGCTTGTTGATGATCGGGGTGAAGTGGGCGCCGCCGATGGCACCCTGGTTGGAGATGGTGAACGTTCCACCCTTCATCTCATCCGCGCCGATCTTCCGGTCTCGGGCCTTGGCCGCGATGGCGGCCAGTTCCTTGGCGATCTCCAGCAGCGACTTCTTGTCGGCGTCCTTCAACACCGGCACCAGCAGGCCCGCGTCGGTGTCGACCGCGATGCCGACGTGGTAGTAGTGCTTGAGGACCAGGGTCTCGGCGACCTCGTTGACGCTCGAGTTGAACTTCGGGTGCTTCTGCAGGGCGAGGACGAGGGCCTTGATGAGGAACGGGGTCGGCGAAAGCTTCGCGCCGGCCGCCTCGTACGCCGCCTTGTAGCGGGACCGCAGGGCCTCGATGCCGGACATGTCGACCTCGTCGAACTGGGTGACGTGGGGCAGGGTGACCGCGTTTTCCACCATGCGCGCCGAGATCACCTTGCGCAGCGCCGTCAGGGGCTCGCTGGTGACCGGGCCGTGGAGGCTGAAGTCCTGGTTGACCAGCGGGAAGCTGAGTCCCTGGGGCCCTTCGGCGTAGCGGCCGGCCCGGGCGACCTTGGTCTCGAGCTTCGAGACGTAGCGCGCCAGGTCCTCGATGAGCACCCGTCCACCCGAGGCGCTGCCGCGGACGCGGGAGAGACGGATGCCGAGTTCGCGGGCGACCTTGCGGACGTACGGGCTCGCCGCCGGAACCGGGCCGTCCTCCGCGGGTTCGTCACCGATCACGTCGTCTTCCTCGTCGTCGACCACCGGTGCGGCGGTCCGTGCGGGGCGGGGGGCCTTGGCCGCCGCCGGAGCCGCGGGGGCCGCCGGGGCGCCGCCGGGGCCGCCGTCGAGCGAAACCAGGACGGAGCCCACCGAGATGGTGTCACCTTCCTTGACCGCGACGGCGGTGACCGTGCCGGCGTTCGGAGAGGGTATCGGCGCGATGGCCTTCTCCGATTCCAGCTCGATGAGGGTCTGGCCGACGGTGATCGCATCGCCCACCTTGACGAGCACGCTCACCACCTTGCCGCTTTCGGCGCCATCGCCGATTTTGGGAAACCTTACGTCCATAAAATTGACGGGTGAATGTGTGGCATCTGTTCCCGGCGGTGAAATGGATTTTTTTCAACAACCCCGTGCGGAACGTTTGACTTCCGCCGGATTCATGTTGGCGGGTTCCGATTGGCCTTCCGCTTCCGGGGCGCCCATCCTCCCCAAATGAAGATCCACTACCTCGGTGCCACGCGCACCACCACGGGGTCGATGTACCTGCTCGAGATCAACGGCGCGCGCATCCTCCTCGAGTGCGGTCTCTACCAGGGACGCCGTCAGGAGTCGGTCGAGCGGAACCGGGAATTCCCGTTCGATCCTTCGAAGATCGACGCCGTCGTGTTGAGCCACGCCCACATCGACCATTCCGGCAACCTGCCGACGCTGTGCCGACGTGGATTCCAGGGGAACATCTACTCCACCTTCGCCACCCGCGACCTCTGCGCGGTGATGCTGGAGGACTCCGCCCGGGTGCAGATCGCGGACAGCCAGTATGTCTCCAAGCAGCGGGCCAAGGAGGGTCTTCCCCCGGTCGAGCCGCTCTATTCCGTGGAGGACGCCGAGAGGGCCGTGCGGCAGTTCGTGGCCATCAACTACGGACGCCGCATGCCGGTGGCCGACGGCGTGACCCTGGAGTTCCGCGACGCCGGACACATCCTCGGCTCGGCCCAGGTGATCCTCGACGTCCGCGAAGGCGACCGCCGGTTCCGGTACCTCTTCAGCGGCGACATCGGCCGTCCGGCGCAGGAAATCCTGCGCGATCCGGAGCCGGTGGAGGACGTCGACTTCCTGCAGGTCGAGAGCACCTACGGCGACCGGGAGCATGAGGATGCCGGGGATTCCCGCGACCAGCTCTGCCGTCTGGTTGCCGGTGCGATCGCACGGGGAGGCAAGGTCATCATCCCGGCCTTCGCCGTCGGACGCACCCAGCAGCTGGTCTACGTGCTCAACCAGCTCACCGAATCCGGCTGCATCCCCAAGGTGCCGATCTTCGTCGACAGCCCGCTCAGCGTGAACGCGACCGAGGTCTTCCGCCTGCATCCCGAGTGCTTCGACACCGAGACCTACGAACACCTCCGCACGAAGGGCAACCCGTTCGGCATGGAGAACCTCACCTACATCCGCGAGGCCGCGCAGTCGAAGAAGCTCAACGACCTCCACGAGCCGTGCCTCATCATCAGCGCCTCCGGCATGGCCGAGGCGGGACGGATCCGGCACCACCTCGCCAACAACGTCGGGGATCCGCGGAACCTGATCCTGTTCGTCGGCTTCTGCGCCGAGCACACCCTGGGATACCTGATCGCTTCCGGCCGGAACCCGGTGAACATCTTCGGCGTGCCCCACGAGGTCCGCGCGGAGATCGGGCGCGTCGATGCCTTTTCCGGCCACGCTGGACGCAGCGAACTGCTCGCCTACGTGAAGTCCCTCACCGGCTCGATGCGGACGATCACCGTGGTGCATGGCGAGGAGGCCCCGGCCTTGGCGTTCGGTGAGGCGCTCCGGGGCCTGAAGCCGAAGTCCGAGGTGGTCGTGCCCGTGCGCGGCCAGGTCGTCGAGTTCTGATCCGGGACCCCGCTGAAGGGACCATCACGGCCAGGCACGAGGCCGCGAAGCGGGGGCGGAAGGGGAAGGGAACCGCGGATTGATGTTGTCTCCCGGCCCCGGGTCCGCTTCAAACCGCGCGTGAAATCGAAGTTCAAGGCCGTCGAGGGCGCCGTCGTGGCTCCGCTGGGGTTCCGCACGGGAGGCGTGTTCTGCGACATCAAGCGCCTCGGCACCGGCAAGGGTTCGGACAAGGGCCAGAAGCGCGACCTGTGCCTGCTGGTCAGCGAGACCCCGGCCTCGGTCGCGGGCCTCTTCACCACCAACCAGATCTGCGCCGCACCGGTGAAGGTCTGCGTGCCGCGGGTGGCCAAGGGCCTCGCCCAGGCCGTGGTGGTCAACTCCGGCAACGCAAACGCCTGCACCGGCCGCAAGGGCATGAAGGACGCGCTGGCCATGGCCGCGCTCGCCGAGGAGGCCCTCGGTCTTCCGGAAGGTCGCGTGCTGGTCGCCTCCACCGGCCGCATCGGCGTCCAGCTTCCGATGAAGGAGGTCGGCGCCGGCATCGCCGCCGCGGCCCAGGTCCTCGGGACCTCGCCGGAACACGCCGCCCACGCCGCCGAGGCCATCATGACCTCCGACACACGCCCCAAGACCATCGCCGTCGAGTTCCGCGTCGATGGCAAGACCGTGCGGATCGGCGGCATGTGCAAGGGCGCCGGGATGATCCAGCCGGGGATGTCGCCGAACGGCGCCCGTCCCGCCACGGCGCCCGCGGGGCTCCACGCCACGATGCTGTGCTTCATCACCACCGACGCGGCCATCGCGGCGAAGCCGCTGCAGGCCGCCCTCAACGAGGCCGTCGCCGGCAGCTTCAACCGCATCACCGTGGACGGCGACATGAGCACCAACGACACCGTGCTCGTGCTCGCCAACGGACTCGCCGGGAACACCCCGCTCCGCAAGGCCTCCGGTCCGGGCTTCACCGCGTTCGCCCAGGCCCTCCAGCATGTCTGCCTGGAACTCGCCAAGATGATCGTCCGCGACGGAGAAGGGGTGCACCGCGTGGTGACCGTCCGCGTCGAGGGGGCGAAGTCCGATGCCGAGGCGGATTCGGCCGCGCGCGCCGTCGCCAACAGCCTCCTCGTGAAGACGAGCTGGCACGGCGGCGATCCGAACTGGGGCCGGATCATCGACGCCCTCGGCTACAGCCCCGCCACGGTGGTCGAGGACCGCGTCGACATCGGCTACGGCTCGGCCGGCTCGAAGCGGATCCTCTGGAGCCTCCGCCGCGGTCAGCCCACGAAGACCCCGTTCGCCGACCTTTGGAAGGCCGTCCAGGCGGACGAGTTCGAACTCCGCATCCGCCTCAACCTCGGCAAGGGTAGCGCCTTCATCCATGCGGCCGACCTGACCGAGGAGTACGTGGACTTCAACAAGGGCACCATCGCCGACCCGTCCCAGGCCGGCGCCTTGGGCGGCTGAGTTTTCCGGCTGGGTACGGGAGCCCCGCGCCTCCGCGTGTGCTGGCCGACCCCGGCCGGGGCTTCCCGCGGAGGCGCGGAGGGGATTCGCAACCCAGGATGCCAAGGAACAGGAAGTCCGCTTCCTGCCCCTTTCCTGGAGGCCGTCCGCCGCCTTCGTGCGTTGGAGCGATTCCCGTCTACGCCCGGCACCGGGTTCTCGGCGCCGATGGCCGAAGACCTCGCCGCGGCGACTTGAGGAGCGGGCTTGTGTCGGGGATCCTGTGGACGTGCCCAACGATCCTGCCTTGCCGTCCGGGTCCGAGTCCGTTTCGGAGATCGCCGCGTTGACCGCCCGGTTGCGTGACTTCCGCGACGAACGGGACTGGGGCCGGTTCCACAACGCCAAGGACCTCGCGATGGCCCTCAGCATCGAGGCGTCGGAACTGCTCGAATGCCACCTGTGGAAGGGGCCCGACGACGCGGATCCGGCGAAGGTCCGCGAGGAGTTGGCCGACGTCTTCGCCTACGCCTTGCTGCTCGCCGACCGCCACGGTCTGGACGTCACCCGGATCGTCACCGAGAAGATCGCCCGCAATGCGGAGAAGTATCCGGTGGCGAAGTCCAAGGGCTCGGCGAGGAAGTACACCGAACTCGGATCATGATCCTGTATCAGGCCACCAAGTCGGACTTCCTCGGGGACCTCGAGGAGTCGCGGATCGACCAGTTGCTGGTGGACGGATTCCGTCGGCGTTTCCGTCAGGGCGTTTCGCCGGCCGAGGTCGGGAGTTGGCGGAATTCGCTCCAGTACGTCGGCAACGTCCTGCGGGATCCGGCGATGCCCAACGACCTCGGGGTGAGCGTCGAATGCCAGATCCCTCGGAGCAGCAAGCGGATCGACGTCATCCTCACCGGACACGGGGCCGCGGACTCGGCCCACGCGGTGATCCTGGAGCTGAAGCAGTGGGAACGCGCCGCGCGCACCGACATGGACGCCATGGTCCGGACGTTCCTCGGTGGAGGGGAACGCGAGACCATCCACCCGAGCTACCAGGCCTGGTGCTACGCGCAGTTGCTGGAGCAGTTCAACCAGACCGTGCAGCAGGAGAGGGTGGTCCTCCATCCGTGCGCCTTCCTCCACAATTGCACCGACGCGGCCGGCCTGCGGGATCCCTTCTACAAGGATCATCTGGAAAGGGCCCCGGTCTTCACGCGCCATGAGGTGGCCCGCCTCCGCGGCTTCATCCGCGATTTCATCCTGCACGGCGACCGCGGCGGGATCATGCGGCGGATCGAGCGGAGTCCGCTCAGGCCGAGCCGGAAGCTGTCCGACGCGGTCGTGGGCATGCTGGAGGAGCGGCCGGAGTTCGTCCTCGTGGACGAACAGAAGGAGGTCTTCGAGAAGGCGCTGCGTCTGGTGCGTCTGTCGGAGACCTCCGGGAAGCGGGTGATGATCGTCCACGGCGGTCCCGGGACCGGCAAGAGCGTGGTCGCCATCAACCTCGTCGCCCGGTTGATCGGCGAGGGACGCTTCGCCCAATACGTCAGCAAGAACAGCGCCCCGCGGGCGGTGTACGGCGCGCGGCTCGCGGGCCGCCGGAAGGTCTCGGAGATCTCGGGCCTGTTCTGCGGTTCCGGCAGCTACATCGGGACCGAGCCCGACTCCTGCCAATGCCTCGTCGTGGACGAGGCCCACCGCCTGAACGAGAAGAGCGGTCTCTATGGAAACCTCGGCGAGAACCAGATCCGGGAGATCATCCAGGCGGCCCGGTGCACGGTGTTCTTCGTCGACGAGAACCAGCAGGTGACCCTGAAGGACATCGGGATGCCAGAGGACCTCCGGAAGTGGGCGGATCGCCTGGGAGCGCAGGTGGCGGAGATGCGCCTGGAGAGCCAGTTCCGCTGCCAAGGCAGCGACGCCTACCTCTCGTGGCTCGACCGCCGGCTGGGCATCCGGGACGAGGGCCGGACCGATCTCGTGGGGGCCGGCTACGACTTCCGGGTCTTCGACGACCCTTCGGAGCTGAGGGCCGCCATCGAGGCGAGGAACCAGGACAACGGCGCCCGGCTGGTCGCGGGATATTGTTGGCCTTGGAAGAGCAAGAAGGACCCGGCCGCATGGGACATCGAGATCCCGGGAACGGGCTTCCGCGCACGGTGGAACCTGGCCTCGGACGGCAGCCTGTGGATCGTGCAGCCCGGCTCGGTTTCCGAGGTGGGCTGCATCCATACCTGCCAGGGACTCGAGGTGGACCACGTGGGGGTCATCATCGGTCCCGATCTGGTGGTGCGCGACGGCCACCTGGCCACGGATCCCTCGGCGCGGGCGGGATCGGACAAGAGCGTCCACGGCTGGCGTCAGCGGGCGAAGCGGGATCCGGAGGGGACGGCGAAGCTGACCGACCGGATCATCCGGAACACCTACCGCACCCTGATGACCCGTGGCACGAAGGGTTGCTACGTCTACGCCGTCGACCCGGGCGTCCGCGAGTGGCTGAGGGGTGGGCTGGCGCCGATGGCGTGATGAGCAAGGCGTGGCGGTTGGCGGGGAGGGGGCGTGAGACTCGTGACCTCGTCTCCGACGGCGTGCAGGGGTGCGCACTGTTGGGAATTTGTCATCGGGCGATTCGCGCTCGTAGGACGCTGGATACCAGCATCAAGCGACAGCGGAAGGCTTTCCCACGGGAAGTAAGAACCTTGGGCGACCTCCTGCGGAAGAGTCGGATCGAGCGAGGTCTGAAGCTGCGAGAACTGGCCGCCTTACTGGGGATTTCCTGCCACAGGTTGTCAGCCTGGGAACGGGACGAGGCCAGACCACCCTGGGAAGAAGCGACGAAGCTTTCTGGGCCGCTTGGCCTGCCAATGGCTGCCATCGAAACCCACTCCAACAGCGGACTCTGATGTTGGGAATTTCCAGCCATCGCAGTCGGGTTGGATACACGCCGACTGCGAGAAATCCTCCATCGTAAGAGTCTCAACCCGGCCCATCAGGCGATCAGCGGCAGGCCCTTGGGTGTCGTGCCGTCGAGAGCCAAGTGCGAGAGATATGAAAGGGCCATGGTTTGGATGGTGAGTGCGGTATCCGGATGCAGCCGGTCTGTGTGCTTACCGAACGCGCCGTAGGTCACCGCTCCCCCACAGGCAAGGCTATGGAACACCGCGCGATGGTTGGGACTCGTGGCTGGTTCCAAAATGTCGGGCAAAGAAGCGCACGCGGCTCCCAGCGCGGCGAAGGAAGCGACTTGGAGGAGGTCTAAACTCTGGAGAAGCTCGCCAAGGTTCGTTGGCGGGTTCTGGGACTCCATGATTTTGGAAATCTGCCAGAGCAAGTTTAGTCCAGCCCCGACGCCCGCGCCGACGGCCGCATGCCGTTTAAAGTTAGCCATGACTCGTTCTAGAAGAAGCCGTAGGACATTGCCGGTCCTACGGCAACGATTTCCTCCGATGATTTCCTTTCCGGATTCCGGCTGAAGGATTGAGCCGGGTATGCAGGCCCAAGTGCGAATTTTGAGGGCGCAACCAGTTCGCGGCACTTCGCTGGCCCAACCGTCCAGAACAGCAAGTCGAGTTTGCGCGCCTTTAGGCAACCGCTGGGACGATTCCGCAGCGCGGCGATCCTCCCGACTACCGACATCTGCCCGCCAATTCGGTCCCGATCTAGCGGCGGCCGAAGGCCAACACGCACTGCCCCCTTCGACTCCACTGCGAACCTCCGTGAACCGCTCCCGGCATAATTGAAGCCTTTGGCCGCTTCGGACCCAATCGTCCCGTACACCCTACCTTCGATCCTGTCATCCTACCCGAAGAACGAAGGCATGGAAGAACGACCCCGGGTAGACGCCCGCTTCAGGCTTGGGTCCTCATCTTCGCGAGCCCTAGCTGGCGTTTGCGGTCTCAATGCCAGAGGCCTTACAGACATCGACGAGTTGAGTGATGAGGACGTCGTCCACAAGTCGATGCCAGGCCACCGTGAAGTCCATCAGATGTACTGGATCGTTCAGCAAGACAAACTGGACGCCGGGCAATCGAAGCTGCCGGAGATCGTCGAAGACGAGAGCGACGCTCTTTCCGTCTCCGATCTGAGTGAAGGGATCCGCAGAATCCACGGACTCGGAGATAGACCTCGGTCGAATACGCGACCGTCGCAGGCATTCCTCAATCCAGCGCCGCTTCAGCGGGAACTTCTTGCGTGCAGGGAGGATCAAGCTTTGCCCGTCCAACGCGCACCACGGGAGCTCGGTGTTGTGTGCGATTGGATGCCCTTGGACAACAGCCGCTGAGAGGCGCATTTGGCACAGGGTCCGCTGGCGGAGTTCGGGGCGGTGACGTGGCATGGGGGCCCCAATGAAGGCGATATCCAACGTTCCACTTTCGAGACCCATAACCGCCTCGGATGGAAGCAGATTGGTAATTTCTATGGTTACGTCGGGTCTCAACCGTCGAAGCTGGGCCATCGCGGTGGGCTGGAAGACCAAGTTTAATGGGTGGCTTCCAATCCTTAACGGTTTCAGGTCGTCCTGATGGATCGCCACTGAGGCGTGGCAACGACTGGCAGCCTCGATTAGGCGTTGAGCTTCTGGAAGCAACCGTCCCCCTGCGGTGGTCATCCGCACCGAGTGGGCGTCCCTCAAGAACAACGCCACACCGAAAATGCGCTCCAGTTCCTGAATTCTTCGAGTTAGCGCCGACTGAGAGACCCTGAGATGATCGGCTGCAGTGGCAAAATTGCGTCCAGAGGCCACTGCAACAAACGCTTCTATCTGCTTAATCTCCAACGTGTTGCGTGCTGTTTCTGTCATTGTGGTCGATTGCGGTTTTTGCAACGTACGATTGCTGGCAACGCACTGGACGGATTGGACGGAGGTCTGATAGGTGTTTTCCGATTCAAAGTCAAAAACCCAAAACGAACCCCCACCTGGAAGGATTCAGAGCTTCCAACAGGACGTTGCAAGTAACTACCGAGACTACGTGCTTAACCAAGCGGCCCAATGGTGAGCCCGCGACTAGACTGACGAATGTCATGTCGTTCCATGACATTCCTCACAGGATCTGCTCTGGGGTCTCAGCAGGTCTCATGGCCGAGAACACTCTCTTGTTTTAAAGCTTTAGATACTAAAGGTAGATCTATTTGGGGAAAAGACTCTTTTGATCGTTTAATTGGTAAGAAACGCTTGGGCTCGCTAAAATTCCAAATTAAGCTTTAGTCTGGTTATGAAGAAAAGCGAAATCAATTCCGTCCGTATCAACATGCTGGCCCACAGTATATCGTCTCCATTGAGACATTCGCGAGCCACGTGCGCGGTCTCCTGTTTCTTTTTCCTTCTCTCCGTAAGCATTGGTGCCGCTGAAGTGCAACTAGCAGAAGCTGCGGGGCCGTCGTCTACATTGGTGCGACAAGAGACGGTGAATCAAGCAGGTAGAGCAACTGAGAGCGTGTCCACCAATTTGTTTGTTGAGTTAGCAAATGGTCTCAACTATTTCGATGGAAAGGAATGGCTCCCAACAGATACTTCCTTGGAGCTTGAGCCGGGATATGCAAAAGCTTGGAAAGGTCAGCACAAGGTAACCTTCGCCGCAGAGCTAAACTGCGGGGGCGCGGTTGCAATCGAGCTTCCGGATGGTGAAAGAATGCGTAGTCAAATCTACGGAATCGCCTACTACAACAGTCGAACAGGTGAATCTGTATTGATCGCGGGACTACAAGATTCTCAAGCTTGGCTGATTGATTCCAATCGCATACTCTATCCCAACGCCTTCCAGGGATTTTCTGCCGATGTCCGTTATACCTACACCCGGGACGGAGTAGAGCAAGATGTTATTCTTCGGGAATCGCCGCCGCCGCCTTCGGAGTTCGGCTGGGACCCCACTGATGTGCGGTTGGAAGTTTGGACGGAATTCTCCACCCGAAATCAGCCCAAACCCGTACTCGTGCATGGTACTACGCAGCATGCTGATCCAGAGCCAGACGAGCTGATGAGTTTCGGGACGATGGAGATGGCAGAGGGGCGTGCATTCACCGTCGGAGAAGAAGATGTGGCGTTAGCGTTGGTCCACAAACGCTGGGTGCAATTAGAGGATGGACGTTCATTTCTTGTCGAAACAGTCGGCGTGCCGGCAATTGCAGACGCGCTGGAGATTCTCCCAGAGCCCACTAAACGGTCCGGTGCCAGCATAAAGTTTCCACGGTTCAAGGATCGGCTGCAGGCATTTCTTTCGACGCCAAAATCCGAGCCTCGAAAGCAACAAGCAAAGATTCAATCAATAGTCGGTTCCGATAAGTTGCTGGCGTTGAACCAGATGCCAGGCGTCGTTCTGGACTACCAGCTTACACTGAGCACTGGCCAAACCAACTATACGTTTCGAGGTGACACGACCTATCTTGTGACCGGTACAGTTGATCTTTTCGGCACAACCACGCTTGAGGGTGGAACCGTGGTCAAGTACACGGCGACCAATAGCCCTCGCCTCAATATTCAGGGAGCACTATCGAGTCGAACAAGCCGATACCGTCCCGCGGTTTTCACTGCAGTCGACGACAATTCCGTAGGAGAAGTGATTAGCGGATCCACTGGAAATCCGGGCACGACTGCGTATGGTACCTACGCGCTTCGTTTCCTCAATACCGGGGTCAGTCACAAGGTGGAACACGTTCGAGTGCGGAATGCCTCCTATGGCATCGGTTTCGGAGGTAGTCTTTCAAACACTGTCTTCAATGCTCAATTTGTTCGCTGTCAGTTTCCGATATCGAGCACCGGGACAGGATCGGTCGGCGTGTACAACGTTCTTGTTGATGCTGGCCTAGCGGGTGGGCACGTGTTCAGTGGGGCTTCGACAACTCCCTTCGTGATGGAGCATGGCACTTTGCACAATACCCCAAGCTTGCTGTCTTCCTGCACACTCAGTGCACGAAACAGTCTTCTTGTCGCGATCACCACGGTGCAGAGCTACACAGGGTCTGGTAACACACAAGGCAACTTCCAAACAGGTACGGCGTCAGGGCTTTTTCAACCAGTTCTTGCCGGAAACTTCTACCTTGCATCTGGCAGTCCCCATCGAAATGCCGGCCAGACATCGATCGACTCAACCCTGAGAAGAGAGATACGTGAGATGACGAGCCATCCTCCAATCGACTTGCTCCAGTCCTTCACTGGAACTACGACTTTGGCTCCTCAGGCTTTGCGAGATGTAGACGTCCCTGACCGTGGATACCACTATGCCCCAATTGATTATATTCTTTCAGGGCGGACGTTGACCAGCGGCACCTTAGCGTTAACAAACGGGGTTGCGGTTGCTGCCTATGGGGCCAGTGGGCTGATCCTAGGAAACAGTGCGGTATTTATAAGCGACGGACAAGCAGAGCGTCTCAATCGATTGTTGCGATATCAGAATGTTCAAGAGCAGCCTGTCCTGTATGGTGGTCAGCTAGGTTCTAGCTGGTTCAGCCTCAGTCTTCAAAGCACACGCCCGGTACTTAGGTTGTGGTACACCGAACACCCCACCATGGGCGAAGCAACTGGCCCTCGAACCCTTCTGAGCAGTGATGTCCATTTCCTTCGGTCTCTTTCTCTACGCGATTGCCAGTTCCTCGGAAGCCGGATTCGCCTGGGCGAAAGCACTTCTAGCGGAGGCTACGTTCAAACTGTCACCATGAACAACAATCTCTCAGACAGAGGTGAAGTTTATTTTAGCAAATGGTACTACTCTGTGGATACATGGCTGACGGTTAACATGTGGAACAATCTCTTCCGTTCTGGTTCGGTAACTCTCAACTACGATTTCCACTCCGGTGGAGCGAATCCGACTTGGACGATTCGCGACAACGTTTTTGATAGCGTTACTGTCTCGCGAAGCGGATCTGGGCTCTCGTATATGAGTCACTCTCACAACGGGTACATAAATTCAACCGCAATGTCGGGTGGTGGAACTAACGATATTGTGCTAGGTAGCTTCACATATGCGTCGCCTTCTGGTGGGCTTGGCTTGTGGTGGTTCCTCGCTGATTCCAGTGGAACCGGGGGGGCTTGACGGGCGGAGGATGATGACGGGCGATGACACCCGAGGAGACGTTTGGGCAGTTGTTGGGACTGGGGAAGAGCTGGCGCG
>JAIYBC010000060.1 GCA_027488845.1 Verrucomicrobiales bacterium
CGGCGCCAGGTATCTCCGGGTCCTCATTCGGCAAGGACTCTGCCACGGCTCCAGAACCTTCCGCGACGGGCGGCTTGTGCTCAGGGGGTGAATGGCGGGGGGGGCTTACTGCACGGACAAGGAAGGCACTCGGTTCCAGGGCAATGACTTCCGTGGATGCTCCGTGGGATGGAGATTCCACTCGCGGTGGGACGTGTCCCCAGTGCGGAAGGTGAGCGGGGTGTGACGTGTCCCTAGTCAGGGGAAGGAATGCTGGAACTCGAGATTGGAGTGTTCGGGGCGGTTGCAGGAGCTGATCGGGACCCGGGCGGCTCCGTGGCAGTCCGTGTCTCGCTACAATGGCGCGAGCGGTCTCGCGCACTCCATGACGCCCGCGCGCGCTGTCAGGTTCTCTCTCCTTTGGGGGCGGCCTCCGATCACTTCGGGTGTCATGGGAAACTTGGCGGCTTCATTCGGAAACGTTCCGGAGGTCTTTTGGGCCGTCTGCTGTGGAGCGGTTTCTCGACTTCTTCAGAAGAGTTCCCCTTGGCCCTTCTCGATACGGCGGAAGGCGGACACCGAGAGGTCCGGTGCCTTCCTCGCTAGGCCGTGCCTATTGCTGGCGACCTCGAACATCCGGTGGATCTGTTCCGCCACGAAGCCGCTTCCCCGCATCCGGGAACCGAATGTCGGATCGTTCAAGGCACCGTTGCGCATGGATCGGACTTGGCCCAGAACCTTGTCCTTCCGCTCCGGAAGATGCCGATCGAGCCAGTCTTCGAAGATCGGCGCCACGGCATTGGGCAATCGCAGGACGACATGTCCGGCGAACCGCGCCCCGGCCTCGGCGGCGGCTTCGAGCAGGCGCGGGATCTCGTGGTCGTTCACCGCCGGGATCAACGGGGCAACCATCACCCCCACAGGAATTCCCGCCGCCGCCAGCTTGCGGATGGCGGCGAGCCGGGCCACGGGCGGAGAAGTGCGCGGCTCGAGGATCGAACGGAGCGCAGGATCCAGGGTGGTCAGGGAAAGGAACACCACGACACATCGGTGGCGGGACAGTTCGGTCAGCAGGTCGATGTCGCGGGTGACGAGGGCGTTCTTGGTGACGATGGCAACCGGATTGCGGAACTCGGCCATCACCTCGAGGCATCCGCGCGTGATGCCGAACCTCCGCTCCGCCGGCTGGTAGCAATCGGTGACGCCGCTCAAGGCAACGAAGTCCGGCTTCCAGGAAGGCTTCGACAGCTCTGCTCGGAGCAGTTCCGGCATGCGCGGTTTCACCACGATCTTGGTCTCGAACTCGAGTCCGGCCCCGAAGCCGAGGTACTCGTGGAACGGACGGGCGTAGCAGTAGGCGCAGCCGTGCTCACAGCCGCGATACGGGTTGAGCGACCATTCGAAGCCGATGTCGGGGCTGTTGTTCCGGGTCATCGCGGTCTGGCTGATGTCCTCGAAGAACTGGGTCTTCGGGGCCGGTTCCTCCGCGGGATCGAGGTCGGCGATGTCCGGATCGACGGCGCGCCAGGAGCGGACGAAGCGGTTGACCGGATCAATGCCGGCTCCGCGATGAGGATCGGGCGAAGGCTTCCCGAATGGTTGCGGCTTCGAATCCATGGGTGAAATCCAGACAGGCCAGGTCGGACATCCGCGGGGAGACGGACTTTATGCCGGAACCCGCGGTGCCCATCAGCGGGCGCCCCTCCATCGTCGTGGGACCGGGACGCAACGGGAAGCTCTGGCTGGCCACGGTGCGCCCGAAGGTCGTCGCCTTCGGCATTTCCCGACTTCGATCCTCCTGCAAGAGTCCACCCATGTCCCAACGTCCCCTGATCCTGCCGCGCCGGGCCGCCTTGCGTCTCGGGGGAATGGGTTTGCTGGGACTGACCCTGCCCAAGCTGGCCCTCGGCGAGGAGTTGGCGAAGGCCGCGATGCGCCGCATCGCACCCCGGGCGAAGACGGTCCTGTTCCTGTTCCAGTGGGGCGGTCCGAGCCATCTGGAGACCTTCGACATGAAGCCGGAGGCGCCGGAGGGAATCCGCGGACTGCACAAGCCGATCGGGTCCAACGTGCCGGGCCTCACGGTGAACGAGCGTCTGCCGCGGATGGCGAAGGTGATGGACAAGGTGTGCCTGGTGCGTTCGGTACACCACACCATGCGGAACCACAATTCGGCAGCCTACTACGCGTTGAGCGGCCATGCGCCTCCGGTCGACGACATCCGGCTGAAAGACACCCAGGACCTGTTCCCGGCCTATGGTTCGGTGGTGGACCGCCTGTCCCCCGGTCCCGATCCGGAGGTGCCCACGTTCGCGGCGTTCCCCCACGTGATCAGCGACGGATCGGTGACCCCGGCGCAGCACGCGAGCTTCCTCGGCAAGCAACACGATCCCTTCCTCGTGAAGCGGGATCCCAATGCGGCGGGATTCGGGCTGCCGGAACTCAGCCTGCCGGCCGGCATCAACCATGAGCGTCTCGGATCGCGGCGCGAGCTCCAGCGGATCATCGACGGCCAGACCCGACTCCTGGACCACTCGGCCACCGCGCGCGGCATCGACGCGTACTACGAGCGGGCGTTGGCGATGCTGCACTCGGAGAGACTGCGGGAGGCATTCAACCTGGAGGCCGAGAAGCCCGGGCTGAGGGACGCGTATGGACGTCACACCTACGGACAGAGCTGCCTCCTGGCGCGGAGATTGGCGGAGGCCGGGGTGAAGTTCGTGACGGTGTACTTCGACCAGTCGATCGGTGGACAGGACACGAAGGGTGGAGGCTGGGACACGCATGGATTCAACAACACCCGGATGTTCCCGATCATCGAGGGCCGTCATCTGCCGATGCTCGACCAGACGTTGCCGACGCTGCTGACGGACCTCGACGAACGGGGCCTGTTGGACACCACCCTGGTGCTCTGGATGGGCGAGTTCGGGCGGACGCCGAAGATCAACGGCAACATCAGCCGCGACCATTGGCCCGACTGCTACACGGTCCTCCTCGCCGGCGGCGGCGTGAAGCGCGGCTTCGCCTACGGGGCCAGCGACCGGCACGGCGCCTATCCGGCGGAGAACATGGTGCGGCCCGACGACGTCGCCGCAACGGTGTTCCACCTGCTTGGCATCGATCCGCACACCGAGGTGCGCGGCCAGGGCGACCGCCCCGTCGCCATCACCTCGGGCAAGGTCATCGAAGGCGTCCTCGCATGATCGCGGGGCGCCTGTGGTTCTTGGTCGGAGGGACCCTGTCGGCCTTGAAGGCATTGGCGACCGATCCGTTCGTCGCGACCGACGTACAACCGCGGGGCCTCATCCCCGGGGCACAGGAGATCTCGATTCCGGCGAACATCGCCCCCGAAGGCACGCGGCTCTGGACCGGCTTCGCGGCGACCACCGAGCCTGGAATCCTTCGCGGCGACCGGCTCGTTTTCGCACTGAAGACCGACGGCCCGACAGGTATCTCCGTGGCCCAATTCCATGGGCCCGGCGGCATTTCGCAACCGTTCCTCGTGCGCATCGGATCGGTGCGCGCGGACCGGAAGCTCTCGGAGGAGATCAACGCCGGGCGTGGCGTCAGGATCGAGGGCACGACGGCATTGGACCTGGTCCTGCCGCCGGCGACGACCCGACGCATCGAGGTCGAGCTGGCCCGCGGAGTCCGGTTGGACGTGGAGGCGTTCGCACGGCGCTTGGGATCGGGCTTCGATCCGTTTGTCGAACTGATCGACCCGCGGGGACGCAGCCTGGGAAGCGTGGACGACACCCCGGGACTGGGAAGGGATGCCCATGGGAGCTGGGACATCCGCAACGGCGGGCGACACGTCCTGCTGCTGCGCGACTCCTCGCATGCCGGCGGCAAGGACCACTGGGTACAGCTCGGGATCTCGATCGGATCGAACCGGGAGAAGTCGAGGAACCCGACGACGCGGGAACGGAAGACGCGGTCCATGGAAGCAACGGCATTGCCCGCCGTGAGGACGCCGAAAGGTTCCTTGGAAGGCGTGCTGACGAAGCCCGGGGAGGTGCTGCGGTTTCCGATGGAAGGCTCGAAGGGGACGAGCCGGTGGCTCGAACTGAAGATGCGGCGCCTGGGATCGCCCGGGGACGCGGAGGTGTGGATCGAAGACGGAAACGGCCGGCGAGTGGCGGGCATGGATCCATCGCAGGAAGACGACGGCGCCTTCGGATTCACCTTCGAGAACGAAGGACCGCACCGGCTGTGCGTCCGCGAGTTGGCCGGCGGCGGGTCCGCGGAACATCGCTTCCAACTGCACTGGCGACCAGGTCGTGGCGGCTTCGGGATCCAATCCGAGAAGCAGACCCTGGAGATCCTTCCCGGTGGCACGGCGGAGTTCCCGTTGCGCGTTTCCCGGAAGGACTTCGACGGAGAAATCGTGGTGCGGGCGGAAGGACTTCCGGAGGGATTCGGCGTGGAGCCGACGACCCTGGCGGCGAAGTCCAAGGAAGGACGGGTGACCTTGAAGGCCGCGGCCGGCGTGAAACCTGGGAGCCGCGTGGAGTTCCGACTGGTGGCGGAGGGGAAGATCGAAGGAAACGAGGTCCGCGAATCGGTCCGGACCCGGACTGCGCTGACGAAGATCTGGCCGGGGCGACTGCATCCGCCGGAAGGCTGGGACGGCGTCCTTTGCCTTGGCGTGGTCGCGAAGCGGATACCCTGAACGCAACTAGGGCGGCACGACCGGAGTCGTGCCGCCCTTGGATGTTCCGGAACCCGGGGCTCGGGATAGGACTACTTCTTCTTGCCGAAGAAGCGGCGGAGGTTCTCGAGGCCCTTGACCGCGATCTCGTCGCGGGTCGGTTCCATGCGGCGCCAGATGGCGGCGGCGCGGGCGATCACCTTCACATCGGTGGTGAAGCTCTCGATGACCACGTCACCCTTGTATCCGATGGACTTGAGGGCGGCGACAATGGGCTTCCAGTCGAGCGAGTCGTTGCCCGGGGTCCCGCGGTCGGTGCCACAGGCGTGGAAATGGGCGAGGTAGGGTCCGGCCTTGCGGATGGCGTCGGCCTGGTTCTTTTCCTCGATGTTCATGTGGAACGTGTCGAGGTGGAGCTTCACGGCCTTGGACTTGATCGCCTTGACCAGCTTGAGGCCCTGGTCGGTGGTGTTGAGGAAGTCGGTCTCGAAGCGGTTCAGCGGCTCGATGCAGAGGGTGACGCCCTTCGACTCGGCGTATTTGGCGAGCGGCTTCAGGTGCTTGACCACCTCGGCGAACTGCTGCTTGCGCTCGGCGTCGGTGTGGGAGCCGATGCGGCCGACCACCGAGTAGATCGGCCCGATGATCGAGGGGCAGCCGAGGACGACCGCCTGGTCGATCAGGGCGGTGATGTAGTTGGTGGCGGTCTTCTGCTCCTCTGGGGTGCCGCGGAAGTCGCGGCCGGGACCCATCGCGGCGCAGATGCTGCCGATCACCAGACCGTGCTTGTCGGCCGCGGCCTTGACCTTGACCGGGTCGATGTGTTCCGGGGCCTCGACGGGGATCTCGATCGACTCGAAGCCCCACTTCTTGAACTTGGGGAACAGCTGGACCGAGTCCGTCGTGAACGGGGAGGTGAACAGGAAGGTGTTGATACCGAATCTCATGGTGGTTCCGGGAAAGGGTTGTTGAGGACGGGACGGGATTCAACCGCGGAGAGCGGGGCTTCCGTGGGCCAGGCCGGGTTCAGGGCTCGTAGGTGGCGCGATGGAAGCGTGCGAGATCCCGGTGGCCGACCTTCGCAGGCTTGTCCAACCCCTTCAGCCTGCGTGTGTCGGGCTCGACCCAACGCCACTGCTCGGCATGACCGTCGGCAAAGGAAAGGACGCCACCGTTGCCATGACGGCTCGCGGCGGTGTTCTGCCAGGTCCAACGGGGCGGCGCGGCCTGCACGGCGAAGTAGCCGTCGTCGATGCTGTCCGCGTCCTCGTCCACGAACACCATCGCGTTGGACGGATCGGGGCGGGTGATCTGGTCCAGCTTCGACTTCGGCCCGGCGCTGGGATTGACGAAGGTGATGCCGGGATCGCCGCCGATCTGGCCGTTGATGGAGTAGCTGCGGACTCGTAGGACGGGGCGTCCGGCGACCTTGAAGCCGAGGGCATCCGAGGGGCACTTGTAGATCTCCGTGCTGGTGTTGTACGGGAAGAGCTTCCCGTTGCGGATGTCGAGCTGGTTGGTCGCGCCGGGCATCGACGAGACGCTGCCGCCGATCCACGCGTTGGTGGTGCCCAGGTAGTTCAGGACGATCTTGTCCTGGTTGTCCATGGGGTACATCTGCCAAGCCAACTGCATCTGCTTGAGATTGCTCAGGCACTTGAGTCCGGTGGCCTTCGACTTTGCGTTGGCGAGCGCCGGCAGAAGCATGCCGGCGAGGATGGCGATTATGGCGATGACCACGAGCAGCTCGATGAGCGTGAACGCGCCACGGGGGGAGAAGGGATGACGGGGCTTCATACGGGACAAGGCCGACCTTTTGGGGGACCGCTCCGGTGTAGGCTGGAGCGCAGAAACGATCCAGCGCAAAGACGTGGAAGCCCCGGATTCGCCGCCGGGAGATGCCCGCTGGAAGTGGGGCGGGCAGAAAAGTGAAGGCGGGCTTGGGGGTGACACACGGTTTCCACCGCCCAAGCCCGCCCGTCCGACCACTCGGCCGGACCAAATCGAGGCCTCCGAAGCAAACAGGGGGCCAATCACGGTCCCAAGAAGCGACGGCCGCACATCGACGCGACCGGACGTCGACATGGGATGTCGGCGACACTTGCCGAACGGCCGGATTCCGGAAGGATCCAAGCGTCGATGAGCGAATCCCCCCTCCCAGCAGCCCGCCACTCCATCCGGAAATGGCCGGCCGTGGTGATCCTGATCCTCGCGGCGGTCGCGATCGGAATTGTACAGTCGTGGACGGAGTGGCCGTTTCAGCGCAAGGAACTCATCGCGGTCCCCATTTCGACCGGCGTCCGTTTCATTTCCCTGACCATCGCCGCGATCGCAGGCGTCCTGCTCCTGCTCTGGTGGCTCTTCCTTTCCCAGGCCACGCTGCGCTTCCGGATCTATCCGGTCATCGCCCTCGCCGGACTCGGCGTCCTCGCGAAGCTCACCCTCCGGATCGGCGGCTTCACGGGCGACCTGATCCCAACGTTGGAATGGAAATGGCAATCCACCCGCACGGTCCTCGGATCCGAGTCGGCGACGGGAGGCTCCGTCCTTCGGGGCGACTATCCGCAGTTCCTCGGGCCCGACCGGAACGGCATCCTCTCCGGGGCCCGTCCCCGCATCGGCACCGGAAGCAACGCCCCGGTGGAACTCTGGCGGGTTCCGGTGGGTGCGGGTTGGTCCGGCTTCGCGGTGGCGGGACGCATGGCGGTCACCCTGGAGCAACATGGTTCTTCGGAACACGTCGTCGCACGCGACGCGATCACGGGACGAGACGTCTGGTCCGTGACCAACGAAGCCCGATATGCCACGCCGCTCGGCGGGGAGGGTCCGCGTTCCACGCCCACGATCGACGGAGGACGCGTCTTCACCCAAGGCGCGACCGGATGGCTCCAGGCCTTGGAATTGGAGACCGGCCGCGTGCTCTGGGGCACCAACATCCTCACCTTCTCCGGCGCCGGACTCCCGGAATGGGGGATCTCAGGATCCCCGCTGGTCGTCAGCAACCGCGTCTACGCACTCGCCGGCGGACGTGAGGGCAAGTCGCTGTTGGTCTTCGACGCCGCTTCCGGTCGGGTGCTTGCCACCGGAGGCGACGGCTCCGCGAACTACGCATCCCCCGCTTGGATGACGCTGGCCGGGATTCCCCAAGTGGTGGTGATCAACGGCCGAGCCGTCACCGCCCACGATCCCGTCACCGCGAAGGTCCTTTGGACCCGGTCTTGGGGCACCGGCTTTCCGCTGGTCGCGAACCCGGTCGAGATCCCGGGGAACCGCCTGCTGGTCTCCGCCGGCTATGCGGTCGGATCCGAGCTGCTGGAAGTCGTCCGCGACTCCGGCGGTTCGCTCCAGGCGTCCAACGTCTGGAGCTCGAAGCGCCTGAAGGCGAAGTTCTCGAATCCGATCCGTATCGGGTCGCTGGTCGTCGGGCTGGACGACGGCATCCTGGCCGCCATCGATCTCGCGGACGGGTCGCAGAAGTGGAAGGAAGGACGCTACGGACACGGACAGGGTGTCTGGATCGGCGGGTTGTTGATCCAGATGTCCGAGGAAGGGGAGTTGGTCGTGTTGGAACCGGACGCCACCGGCCCGAACGAGCGTGAGCGGATCCGGGTGTTCGACCGCAAGACCTGGAACCCGATCGCCTTGGCGGGTGACCTCCTGTTGGCCCGCAACGACCGAGAGGCGGTGTGCTACCGGTTGACCCTCGAGACGAAGGTTGCGGAGGCGCGTTGAACGGCGCGGATCATTCCTCCGAGATCCGAACCCGGTAGAAGCGGTCCACATCGGTGGGGATCGGGATCACCGCCTCCGCATCGACGGGCGCCGTGCCGGGATCGTTGGCCGGGTGCTCGTATCGGGTCCAGACTGGCGACCCGTCGAGCCGACCGGTCCATTCCACCTCGAATCGGCGACCCGCCAGGCGCGGGAAACGGAAGGTCGGACCCGAGGCCTCCGTTTGGATACGGGTCTTCCACGAAGGTTCAGGCCGAAGCGGATCCGACCCCATGAGATACTCGGCGTAGTTCACCACGCCGTCCCCGTCCGGGTCCTCGTCCCTGATTCGGGGATCGTCCACCGGCGCGTCCGGAAACCACGAGGGAAGCCAGGTCCTGAAACCGCGACGGGACGGCAGTTCATCCCGGATCCACCGGCGAAGAAGTTCGATCGCCGACTTGTCCAACTCGGAGGTGGCCAATGGAGGCATGTGGTGCGCCCCCAACTCGGAGACCCGAAGGAACAGCGCGGAACGCTCGGGATGGCCCGGCTCGATGAGGGAAAGGACGTTCGTTCCGATCGGCACGGATTCAGGGACCCGGACAAGTCCGGCAAGCTCGAGCGGGGTGGTGGCGCGGGCGTCCCAGCGGGCCCTCCCGATCGTCGGAGGCTGATGGCACTGCACGCAGTTCGCCTCGAGATAGGACCGCACGCGCTTCTCCAGCGATGCGGTCTCCGCCGAGGCGGATACGAGCGCAGGCATCAGCCCGGTGTTCGTGGGACCCGGTTCGAAGTACCCCGCAGCGGCCCACGAATCCAACTGGGAAACGAGATGGGTGCCTCGGAGCACGGTCCGGTTGAGTTGTGCCGTGCTGAATCCGGCGGGCCCGCCGGTCGTGCCCATGGAGTGGCAACGGAGGCATTCGGCCGCAGAAGGGAAACGCCACGCCTGCTGGATCAGGCCACCCGCGTCCCGGAGGTTGAACAGGGCATTGGCACCATCCGAAGGCACCAGCTCGGCCTCCGTCCCCTCGTCGTTCCAACGATAGGAGGCCCCGGCCACCCCGCCGTTGGGAGTCCGGATGAGGACTCGGGTCTCCAGCCGACGCAGTTCCTGGTCGGGACGAACGTAGGGTCGGTCGAAATGTTTCACCCAGACGGTGCCGGCGGGAAAGGTCCAGGCTCCGTCACGCCGGAATCCGATCCGCGCGTCGAGACCCGGGACGGCGAACCACCGCCGCTTCGCCGCGTAGTCCGACCAGAACGGGACGTTGACCTCGTAGGGCACCAGCCCGGGGCGGGGCTTCATCTCGACGAGATCCTCGAAGAGCCCCGTCTGCGAAAGAAGTTGGGGCCAGGGTTCGCCGGATACCTGGTCCGGCACCATCCGCTTGACGACCCCGTCCGCCGTCGGCGTCAGCAGGAGGGAACCATCCTTGGGGTGGGAACCGAACGCGACCGTGTTCGGGACGCTCGCGATCCACTTCACGGAAGGCGGGTTCGTCCCCTGCGGCATCAGCGAACCGACATCTCCCGTCCAGTCGCAGAAGAGGTAGGTTCCATCCAGTTCCGGGTAGAGCGACCCACGATAGAATCGGCTGCCCGTGATGGCGATGCGGCCCGAGAGATGGCTGTACTCGAACACCGGGTCGACGGACCCGGCAATCGGCGGATCCACGAGGTCCAACAGCCCTTCGCGGAACGGCCACCCGAAGTTGTCCCCTCGCCTCACGCGGTTGACCTCTTCACGGGCCCCGTTTCCCACGTCGTTGACCCAAAGGTCCCCGTTCACGGGGTCGAAGCTCATCTGCCACGGGTTCCGAAGGCCGATGGCGTGGAATTCGGTCCGCAACGTGGCCGGGTCGAGACCGGACCACAGGACGCGCTCGCCGAGCGAATGGTCCGTCCGTCCAACGAACGGATTGTCACTCGGCACGGAGTACGCCTCCGGGTTGCTGCCGAAGCCCGGGTTCGGCGGGAGGTTCCCTGGACGACGGTCCACGTCGATGCGGAGGATGCCTCCGAAAAAGCCGCGGTCGATCCGTTGGGTGACACGGTCGTCCCACACGGAACCGTCCCCGACCGCAAGGTACAGGTAGCCGTCCGGTCCGAAGTGGAGTCCGCCTCCGTTGTGGTTGAGACCGGGGTCCGCCTGGCTGAACAGGACGAGCTCGGAATCGGGATCCGGCCGGCCGTCGCCGCCGGGGGGCACCGTGAATCGGGAAAGCCGATTCTCGCTGGCTTCGATGCCCGCGACACGGGTCTTGTGGGAGTAATAGACGAAAAGCTGCCCGTTGGTCTGGAAGCGGGGATGGAAGGCCATCCCGAGGAATCCGGACTCCACCGCGATGAAGGTGCGTTCGGAGATGTCCAGGAATGGCCGAATGACATGGTTCGAGGGGCTGCCCAGATGGGTCACCTCGAAGCAGAGCCCGCCCATTCCCAGGAGGATCAACCGGTCGTCTTCCCCAGGAGGAACGGCCATCCCGATCGACCAGGTGGGTCCGAGCCCAGGGAACGCCTCAACGAACCGCCAACCGTTCCGACCCGGGTTCAGGGGAAGTCGGCCGCCATCCCACGCCTGGCGATCCACGGCTGAAAGGTCCGACGCGGCGGCACAGCAGACCATCTTCAAGAAAGACGCGGCCCGGGTGAAGGCACGGAAGGATCTTGGAATGGAAAACGACACGCGCGGGTGGAGACGCAGCTCGCGGAGGATGGTTTCAGCAGGCCGGCAAACGACGCAATGAAACGCGGTTGTCGGCCAAACCACCGAACCGGACGGCATGAAGCCCCGGCAACACCCTTTCGGCGCAACGAATCAGGCTGTCGGGAAACAGACACTTCCGGCGCACGACGACCATCCGGCAGGACTTCCGTGAAGAACCTGGGGCGGGCGACGGGAAAGCGGGGAGCAGGGAGATCCGATCGCAATCCGGCCAACCCGCCCGAGCGGGTTCTTCTCGGATCGACGTCGGGAGACAACGGACCGCAAACAACCAACGACGGACAGTCTACCGCCGCCGCCGCATCCAGGCGAACGTCACCAACCCACACGCCACCAGCGCTGTCGTGGACGCCGGCTCGGGAACCGCCACCGCCTCGAGCCGGACGTCGTCGAAGTTCACCTCGATGCCCGTCGGACCATCCAGGCTGACCAGCCGGATCCCCAACGGCAGGCCCGCAGCCGGATGGCTGGCGCCGATCGCCGCCGTCACCGTGGACCGCAGGAACCGACCCTCGCCCGGCAACAGCGTGTTGTTGTCGAACGCGATCACCTGGTCACCAGCCATCAGGTCCACCCGGTATCCGGGAAAGCCGGTGAAGTTGAACGGCCCACCATCCGGGGCGATGTTCCCCACCTGGACGCTCAGCGTGTAGGTCATCCCGACCTGCAAGGTTTCCGTCAGGGTCTGCTGGAGCCCGCTCTCCGTGGGACCACCGGTGAGCAGGAACACCACGCCCACATTGGATCCCTCGGGAACCGGTTCCGCGTAGAGCACCGTCGTCGCGGGGTTCAACACCCCGAGGTCGCGTCCCGCGAAGACGTCCACGTAGCCGTAGGCCGACCACCCCGTCGGGAGGACCGTGGTGTTGAAGGTGCCGGCGGCTAGGGCGGGCGATTCGAAGCCGGGGTTCGTGACGGCGATGATGGCGGCATGACCCCGCGGCGCCGCGGCGGACACCGACAGCGCGAAGGCTGCGGCCAGGAGGGGAAGGCAACGTGAAGTGTGCATGACGTCCGGGAGCATTGAAGGATGGGTTTGCATGGAAAACACGGGGATTCAGCGCGTCCAGGCCTCCACCGTCACCGGTGTGTTCGGCGGGAAGCCGGCCTGGAGCGTGAGCCGGGCCGGGGTCGGAGCGAAATTGGGGATGGATCCGGTGATGAGCGGAAGCGCGGCGCCGCCACCGGGGGTGAGCCGCAGGTCCACCAGGACCTCCGCGGAGAAGCCGGCGGCCTCGAGGACGATCTCCTGCACGGCCGGGGCGTTGAAGGGAAGCGTCACGGTGAAGCCCGCGGGGGCGGCCAACGGCACGTCGACCCCGGCCACGCGGACGAGACGCAACGTCGGGAGGTTGGCCGGCATGGCCACCATGAAGGCCTCGCTGGCGCTGACCGCGTTGACGGGATTGAAGCGGAGACCGAAGAAGCGACGTTCGATGAGGTCGCAACGGATGCGACCGGCGTTCGCATTCCCTCCAGGCCCGGTGACGGAGATCAACCCCTCGCCGCTGATCTCCGGCGCCACAAGACGGATCGCCCCGCCGGAACCCCAGTTCGGTGAGCTGCCAAAGCCGAAGGCGCCGAGGGCCGTGATGCTTGAGCCTGGGGAGTTGGTGATGCGCGTGTTCGAGGCGATGAGCAGCGCGCCGCCACCGCCGCCGCCGCCGAAGCCGGGCAGGCCGCCACCACCGGAGCCGCCGAAGAGTGGGGTGAGAAGAGGCGTGCCGTAGTCCTCACCGTCGGTCTGCCGACGGTCCGCCTGGGAGAACACATTGCCGAACACCCCGCGACCCACCGAGGTGTTCAAAGGCGAACCCCGACCCGCACCAGGACCCAGGCCGTCTCCCGGAAGGCTTCCGGCGATGCCCGGCAACCCGCCGTCGAATCCGCCCGGCCCACCGCGCCCGCCGCGCAGTCCGGTGCCGACCTCGCCGTTGACGCTGATCGTGCCGTGGATCTCCACGTCTCCCTGCACCAGCAGGTAGACCGGCGTGTTCGCCGGGTTGCGGGTGAAGGTGACGGTCACCAACGGCGGAATGCGCACGGTCGAATAGCGGAGGATGCCATCGTCCGGCAGCGGGATCTCGACGCTGGAGGTGGGATGCAGGGCGCCGTCCCGGCCGTCGCTGCCGGACTGGAAGGCGACGTTCTGGGCTTCGACCCACACGCAGGAAAGGGCGCCGAGGAGTCGCAGGAGGGTTGGGAGTGGTTTCATTTCGAAGTGCGTTTCAAACAGGCGGAGTGACTGGAAAAACCGATCAGGGACGGAGCACCCGGAGAGCCCGCGGCGTCGCGGGCACCAGGCCCGGAAGCATGCCGGCCTCCGGTCCGAATGCCGGACGCACCACACGGAGCCGATCCGGTCCGGCCACCGCGGCCATCGGGACTCCCGCGGTGCTTCCCGTGGTCGGCCGGATCAGAACCGGCCCCTTTGGCTGCGAAAGCGTGACCCCGGCCCCCAGTGCCCATCGGCCCACGAACGTGGGACGGACCACCTTCGGCACCGACGGCGCCCCGATGACCATCGCAACGGCTTTGCCGGAGCCGAGCTGGGCGTTCCACGGCGTGCTGCCCGGATCGAGGGGATCCGATCCCACGGATTCCTCCACGCCGTCCGGCACGCCGTCCGCATCGGAATCGCCCGGGATCGACTGCCCGCCCCCAAGCCATTCGTCGGCGTCGGAGATGCCATCGCCGTCGGAATCCACCCGGAACGGATCCGTGCCCTGCGCCGTCTCCTCGGCGTCCGAAAGCCCGTCGCCGTCGGAATCCAGGACGTCCAGGACGAGGATGTCGCGGTTGAGCACCGAGTGCTCGGCGATGCCGGTCACCTCGATGTGGTTGGTTCCGGTCGCGAGCAGGAAGCGGACGCGTCGGGTCGAGGCGGTGACGCCGCGGACGAAGTTGGTGTGCACGCCGAGGCGGTTCCACACCCGCACGGTCAGTTCCTGGTCGCGGGGATTCCGGGCCTGGGCCTCGACGCCGAAGGTGGTGCGGACTCCGGTACGGATGCCGACCGCGGTGGAGGAGAAATCCGGTCCCGCCATCTCCGCCTGGGCCGAGGCGGGCAACTCCGGGATCGGGGCGCGCCAGGAAGGCGGAGTCACCTGCCGATGCGACTGCACGGTCATCAGGAATCCGCCCGCACCCCAGTTCCCGGCGCCGTGCCGCAAGGGCCAGTTCGCCGAGGGATTCACCAGGCGTCCACCCGCCAGCAGATGGATCGTCCCCGCGCCACCCGGACCGCCGCCGCCGCCGCGTCCCAGTTGCGCGAACTGCTGCGGCGTCGCGCCCAACGTCGCCGGCAGGCCGCCGTCCCCACCGTCGCCACCCGAGGTGTCGACGACCGCCGTTCCACCGACGCGGAGTTCCTCCCCCGCCGCGAGGCTGATCGCTCCACCACCGCCGCCGCCGGATCCTCCCCCCAGCCCCACCACTTCCGATTCGCCGTCGAGGAAGAGGTGCGTGCGGAACGAACCGCCGCCACCACCGCCGCCGCCGCCCGGACCGATGCGGCGTTGGCCGACGAAGAATCCCGAACGGGGCGCCTGCGCGATGAACCCGCCGGGCACTCCCTGGTGTCCCTTCCGTCCGCCGGGATGCTCATGGGTCAACTGCCAGGCGACCAAGGCCCCGAAGGCGTGCGAATCCGGATCCGCCGCGTCCCGGTTGGCGTGGAAGGTTTCCGCATAGAGCGCGTACATCGCCTCATCGACCGCCGGCAACGGCACGTCCGCGAGGTCGTCGTCGCCGTCGGTGTAGCCCATCTGCCCGGGTTCGCCGAAGTTCCGTCCGAAGGCCCCCGGCAGGTAGTCGTCGAGATCGACCTGACGCCACGGGACGCCGTTGGCCCGCGTGCCGTCCAGGGGGATCCCGAACACCGCGTTCTGTCCGTCGCCCGCCCCGGTATGGGTGCGTTCCGGTTCCGCCATGCGGCCCCGGGCTGGTCCGACGGCATCGACCCCGGCCGGCCCCACGGCCTCGATCCGGCCGTCGATCTCGACGGAATCCGTCGCCTGCCACGCCAACACGCGGGCCTGGCTCTGCATCCGGCCGCCGGAACCCACGACGATCCGTGAGAACAGGGCGCGGTTCGTAGATGGGCTCACAGGCACGGTCCGCGTCTCGCCCGGGGCCACTGTCCATTCGTCGAGACCGCGGACCACGATCCGCACCTCGCTGAAGGTTCCGCCCCCCACGGTGAACCGCAGCCGATACGACCGCTCGCTCCCGGCGGACAGCGTCGGATCCGGAAGCGACTTCAGCAGGAGGCCCATCTGCCCCGGTGATGAGGGGTCGGAGACCATCTCCCGCACCTCGATCAGGGACGTCGGCAACAACTGCGACTCTTCCAGGACCGTCACCCGCGTGACGGCGCCGAGGCCGGATCCCTGCACGAGCACCGGTCGGGCCTCGCCCTCGAGCAGGTTCGACGGTTCCACCGAGGCGATCACCGGGGGTTCCGGAGCCACCGGGGTCGTCACGCGGGGTGTCCGCACCGCCCAACGTCCGAAACGCGGAAGCTCCACCGAGGCGGTGACGCCGTCCGGCCGCACCACGGCCTCCAGCCGGGTCTCGGTCCAGGGGGAACCGCCCGACGAACCGCCCTGGAACCACAACGGGATCCGGAGACCCGGTTCCAACCGGCGGTCCAGGGTGAAGGTGACCACCACCGGCCGCGCGAACTCGACGCCGCGGGGCTCGAGGGACAGCACCGCGAGGGCCACGTGATCCGGGCCGTCTTCCGAGGACAGAGCACCCGCCGCCAACGGGACCACCGACCAGACCCGTTCCTCCGCCAGCGCGCCGGGCGGCACCTCGATCCACGCCCGTTGGTCCGCCGACTCCACCAAGCCGCCCTCGAGGGCCGTCAGCAGCCGCTCGCCGGGAACCGGTTCCGCAGGACGCAGCGTCAGCCACGTGCGGGCCTGGGCCACCGTGCCGTCGCCGACCTCCCGCTCCGCCGTGATCTCCACGCGGCGTTCGGTCGCGACCCGCGCCGGAAGGAAGAGGCCGTCCGCACGGATGATCCCCGTTTCGGGACCGCCGCCGACGACGCCGTCCACACGCCAGACCAGCTCCCCTGGCGAGACGGGCACGCCGGCGACCTCGAAGGCGACCGGTTCGCCCGGACGCGCCTCGGCCCGTGGGGCGGAGAACTCCCACGTCTCCGAAACCGGCAGCGAGGAAACCTCGGGCAGGGACCGCCAGCGGAAGAAGCGTGTGGAACCGGCAGGCAGGAACGAACCGTCGGCCGCCAACTGCGCCGGGGTCCAGGTCACCGGGGCCACGAGGGAATCGGTCTGCTCCAGGACGACGCGGCCTAGGTTGGCCGAGGACTCCAGCAGGAAGCGATCTCCCTCGCCCCGTCGAACCCGCAGCGTCGTGGTGGGAGCCGTGACGGACGCCGGGGCCGACATCTGGGCCACGGCGACGAGGGCCACCGTGGCCAGCCCACCGAGCCGGAGTGCGCCGGACCGCAGGTTATCCGCCCATGCTCTCCTGTTGATCATCGTTTGCGGTTCGGATCGGAAGAACTCCCGACCGTCCCCAAACGACACCGCAGCGTTTTCCGAAAATCGTTACAGGATTCGTGATTCAGGATTCGCGATTCCGGATTTCACGGGAAGCGGCCTCACGCGAAGCCGCAAAGTTGACGGAACGCGGAGCGGCAAAGGTTCCGGTTTGCGTCCGGTCCAACTTCATCCTGGCACCCTTGGCACCCATTGTTGTGAACCTCCCCCTTGTCCCGCCGCCGGACGTCCGACTGAAAGCTCCCTGATCGACGGGGCTCGGAGGATTTCGACTGGGATTGAGATTGAGACTGCGGCTGTTCAGTTCCCGCTCTGAGCTCCCTGCTCCCTGCTGAACGTTGCTCACCACTCGAGGCCGCGTTGTGACAGTTCGGATTGAAGGCGTTCGAGGTCCCAGACGGTGAGGACCGCATTGCGCCGCAGCAGGGCCAGCTTCCGCCCATCCGGACCGAAGGTCATGTCGGTCACGTAGCCCAACGTTCCCGGGGGCTCTGTCAGGCGCGCGAGGATCGTGCCGTCCGCGGTCCGCACCAGGAACGTCTCCACCTCGTTGAACACCGCGAGCAGCCTTCCGTCGGGCGACAGGGCCACGGTCCCGTTGGCCACCTGGAGTTCCCGCGGCAGCTCCGGTCCTCGGGTCCAGTCCGAGGTCCGCCACAGTTCCACGCGGTCGGGCACCGTGGCGGTGACCAACCAACTCCCGTCGGCACTCCACCGCGCCGTGGCTCCGATGCCCGCGTCGAGCGTCTGCAGGACGGCACCCGTGGCGGCGTCGCGCACCTCGATCTTCCGCGGTTCCTTCTCCTCGGCACGTGGCGCGGCGTTGGCCACGACGCGCTTCCCGTCGGGACTGAAGGCGATCTCGTAGGCCTGCACCGAGTCCCACCGCGCGGTCGGCTGCGAACCGTCGGGCGTCAACAGCTTGAACGCGTGGTGCCGCCGGGCGGAGGCGAGGGCGAGGCGTCCGCTCGGCCGATGCAGGGAACACAGGAGGAAGTCGGCCTCGTCGTCGATCCGCTCGCCGGCATCGAAGACCCAGCGTCCCCGGTCGTCGGCTCGGAGCCGATACCGGAACAGTCCCTGGCTGCGGCTGCTGACGAACAGCGTCGTCCGGTCGGACCCGAACCGCGCGGTCAGCCAGTCGCTCTGCGTCGGCCGGGTCAGACGCGCGACCAGGGCCCCGGACTCCGCATCGCGCACATGGACCTCGTCGAGGCAGGCCACCGAGATCCAGCCGCCGTCGGGACTGAAGTCGACGGTGCCGATGGACGACGCCACCTGGAACGACGAAGCGCCGTCCGGCGGCGGCACGGAGCGGTACACCGCCGAGGGCTCGAAGCGGTGCGTGGAAACCTCCAGCGTCTGTCCCACCCCGACCACGCGCCGGAAGTCCGCGGAAATGGCGACCTTGTTGGCGAGGTTCACCGGCGAAACCAGCTCCAGGGCGACCCGCCCTTCCCGGACCGACCACCAACGGAACACAGACCGGCTCGAATGCGTCAGCAGCCATTGGCCGGTCGGATCGAACCGGAGGTCCATCGCCGGTCCGTCCGCCGTCTCCAGACGCCGGAACTGGCGGCCCTGGGGCAGGTCGAGGATTTCCACCCGTCCACCGCGGGCCACGGCCAACCGTTGTCCGTCCGGCGCCCAGGCGAGTCCACGGACCCCGGAGATGCCCTCGAGACGCCCGGCCTCCCCGCCCGTGGCCGGGTCCACGATCACCACCACGGCGTCGGAGGCGCTGAGGAAGTCGGCCACCGCGAGACGGTCCCCGGAAGCCGACACCGCCGCGCGTTGCGCGATCAACGGACTACGCCAGCGGGCCCGTTCGACTCCGGTCTCGGGATCGAGAAACGAGAGTCCCCCCTCGGGCAGGCCCGCCGAGACCCAGCGTTCCGCCGGGTCGAAGACGAGGTCGTCGCCGAACCGCGTGGAACGGGTCCGGTCCGGATACGGCCGCTTCGCCGAGTTCCACAGGGGCCGCCCTTCCGGCAGCGACCACGCCCTCAACGAGTCGTCGTCCAGGCGGCTCACCAGGAAACGTCCCGACGGCGACACCACCGGGAATCCGCGGACGGCCCGGCCGCCGGTGTCGATGCGGGCGCCGGCGACGTTGGAAAACGAGGACCGCAGGACGAGTCCACCGGCGGGCTCGTCCACCAGGTAGCGCCCGTGGTCGGGGTCGAACAGGATGCGCGTCGCGACGGGCGCGGTGGTCCAGCGCGCCTCCGGGGAGACGTCGGCCAAGGCCAGCGCCGCCACCGCCTCGTCCCGGGCATCGCGGCCGGGACGGATGCGTGCCGCGGATTCGGCCGCCTGGAGCGCGTCGAGGCGTTGCCCGGCGCGCCCGGTGAAGCGGCTGGCGCGGGCCTGGGCCAGGAGGGCCGAGCGGAGCCGGTCGCGGGCGACGGACTCCGCCTCGGCGGTCCTCGACCGCGCGCGTTCCAGGCGCACCGCGGCCGTCACCGACACCACCGTGACCGTCAGCAGCAGCAGCGCGACCAGCGACAGGGATCCCGCGAGCGCCGGATGACGCCGGGCCCACCGCAGTCCGCGCTCGGGCAGGGACACCGGCCGCGCGAGGATGGGTTCACCGCGGAGGAAGCGGGCGATTTCGTCGGCCAGTTCCGCCGCCGAGGCGTAGCGTTGGGAGGGGGACTTCGCGAGGCAGCGGAGGCAAAGGGTTTCCAGGTCCCTGGGAAGCCGGGGATTCAACTCCCGCGGCGCCACCGGTTCGGTTCCCGTGACCAGGCGCAGCGTCTCCACCACGCTCGCCGCGCGGAACGGCGGCCGGCCGGTGAGCGCCTCGTAGAGGATCGCCCCCAGGGCGTAGACGTCGCTGCGCACACCGACCTCCTTGTGCCGCCCGAGCGCCTGTTCCGGCGACATGTAGCTCGGCGAACCCATCACCGTGCCGGTCAAGGTCGGATCCCCGGCCGACGACACGGAGCGCGCCAGTCCGAAGTCCAGCAGGCGCGGCCGTCCGGCGCCGTCGATCAGGATGTTCGAGGGCTTGAGGTCGCGGTGAAGCACGCCGCGTCCGTGGGCGTACTCGACGATGCCGGCCACCTCGGCCAGCAGGCGTGCGGCCTCCTCGGGCGGCAACGGTCCGTCGGACAACAACCGGTCGAAGGAACGTCCCTCAACCCACTCCATCGCAAAAAAATGCTGTCCGTCCAACTCACCCACCTCGTGCACGGCCACGATCCCCGGATGCTGGAGACCGGCGACGGTGGACGCCTCCTCGCGGAACCGCCGGATCTCCTCCGCCGAGGCCAGTTGCCCCGTCCGGACCATCTTCAGCGCCACGATCCGGCCCAGGCTCCTCTGGCGCGCCCGATGGACCACGCCCATGCCGCCCTCGGCCACCTCGCCCAGCAGGTCGTATTCGCCGAAGCGTCCCACCGGCGGCGCCGCCGATCCCCCGTCGCGTGCGAATCCATCCGCCTCGAATCCCTCCAAGGCCCGTTCCAGCGCGCAGGCCGGGCAGATGGGACGTCCGTCGGCCGCGGTCGATCCGCAGCTCTGGCAGGCGGTGGAGGAGTTCATGCCGGCGTCGGTTCAGCCGCGCAGCGCGGACATCAGGTGTCGGATCTCCTCTTCGACCCGGGCCGGATCGTCGAGGGTCTGGAGGATCTCCTCGCGCAGCAGCGTCCGATACTGCTGGCGCAACCGGTGCACGGTCACCCGAGCGGCCCCTTCGCTGAGCCCCACCGCGGCGCCGGCCTCGGCGAAGCCGCGCTCGTCCTCTCCGGACAGGAACGAACGCAGGCTGGCGAACATCGCGGCCTTGCCGGCCGCCTCCCACTCCGACTGGAGGCGGGCGAAGACCCGGTCGAGCAACGCCAGCGCCCAACGGCGGTCGTAGAGGGTCTCCGGCGTCAGGCCGTCGGCGGGCTCGACGCGGTAGCGTTCCTCCGCCGCCATGCCGTCCAGCGCCACGAGCGGCACGCCACCACCCCGCTTCGTCCGGCTCTCACGCTGCCAGTTGCCGGCGAGACGGTGGTTCACCGCGGTCAAGAGGTAGGAACGGAACCGCCCCCGCCCCGGAGCGACCGCCATGAGTTGGTGATGTCCGATGAGGTCGTGGAAGACGTCCTGGACGAGGTCACCGGCCGCCTCGGGCGACTGCCCGCGTCGACGGGCGTAGGCGTACAACGGATACCAGTAGGTCTCGTACAGCAGCCCGAGGGCGTCCGAAGCGTCCTCCCCCGCGGTCGAACCGGCCCTGAGCACGACACTCCACCGTGTCGTCACGAACGCCGCCTCGCCGCGATGGGGCGGAGCGGAAGCCGGGTCGGCCGGATCGGGAAACTCGGACACGCCGACAGCCTATCCGGACCGGGTCCAGGGTGAAACCACGGACGCGACGGGTAAGAAACAGGGAGCGGAGAGCGGGCATCGGGCGCCGAAAGACGGGCAACGAGCAACAACCCACCTCGCACCCAGGACTGTGAACCCCACTCCCGTTCCCTGTCGGAAGCAGCGTTTGCTCCTCCGCGCCTCCGCGTCTCCGCGGGAGCCCTCACAGCAGCGGGATGATTCCCCGCAGGGTTGCGTCTCCGCGGGAGGAAGCGGCCAGGGAATGCGGCCGGCGCGAAGGTTTGCCCGCGTGGCCCGGGGCGAGGCAGGGTCTCCGACGGCAAATCCCGCCTCAACGTGGTGAACTCCCTGGCATCCCTCCGGCATTTCCGATTCCACCTGGTCTCCGCTGCGACGGCTCTCCTCTCGGCGCTGGCGGTCGGCTGCGGCCAGGACGCCCCCGTCGCACCCACCTCCGGGATCCCCGAGATCCAACCCGGTCTCGCCTACACCAACCAGCACCTGCCCCAGGGCCCATGGTCGGTCCATGTCGTTCGCATCCCACGCGGCGGTCCCGGGATCGCGCTGCGTGCGCTGCACGCCGACAACCGCGCCTTCGGCCTCGCCACGATCTCGGCCCAGGTCCGCGGCATCCCGGCCACCACCGGCATCGCCCTCGCCGCGGTGAACGGAGACTTCTACCAGCGTGAACGCACCTTCGCCGGCGATCCCCGCGGATTGCAGATCCTCGACGGCGAACTGCTCAGTGCGCCGAAGGGCGTCTGCCTCTGGACCAGCCCCGACGGCACACCGCATGTCGACGAGGTGACCGCCCGGTTCACGGTGGCCTGGCCCGACGGCACCACCAGTCCGCTGGGCCTGCACGAGGAACCGGAACCCGACCGCCTGGTCTTGTTCACCGGCGCGGCCGGCCCTTCGACCCGCACTTCGGGCGGAAGGGAATGGAAGCTGATCCCGGAGGAAGGCGCCGGAGCGCTCCGGCCCATCCTGCCCGGGGTGCGCCGCAAGGCGCGGGTGGAGTCCGTTCGCGACGGCGGCGATTCCCCGATCCCCGAACGGGGACTGGTGTTGTCGGCCGGCCGCGCACTCGCCCGCCGACTGCCAGCCGTGGAGCACGGGGCCGTGCTCACCCTCGACTTCGCCACCAGCGTCCCGATCGACGGCGCCGTCACCGGCATCGGCGGCGGACCGGTCCTCGTCCGCGGCGGCAAGGCGGTCCGCATCGAGGTGCCCGACGACGACGCCTACCAGTTCAAGTCCATGCGCGAACGGCATCCGCGCTCCGCCGTGGGTTGGAACGCGGAGCACCTCTTCCTCGTGACGTCCGACGGACGCCGCGAGGGGGCCGCGGGGATGACCCTGGAGGAACTCGGCGCCTATCTCGCGTCGCTCGGTTGCACGGACGCCATTAACCTCGACGGCGGCGGCTCGGCGACTCTCTGGGCGGGCGGTGCGATCCGGAACCAGCCGAGCGACGGCTCGGAGCGACCCATCGCCAACGCCTTGGCCATCGTCCGCCAAGCCGGTCGCGCGCCGTGAACGCCTTTCTCCAAGGCTCATCGGACTGGCTCCCTCGCTGGACCTGGGCCTTGGCGATGGCCGTGTTCCTTGCGTCCTCGTACGCGCGGCAACCCGACACCGCCGACCTGTTCGGACCGACACCCACCGTCCACCGCGTCGAGCTTCGCCTCGCCGCACAAGCCGCCCAATCCCTCCGCGAAAGGCCCCGACAGGACGTCGAGGCGCAGGTTGTCCTCGATGGGCATGAGGCCCGGAAGATCGGACTCCGGCTCAAGGGCGCCCTCGGCAGCTTCCGTCCGTTGGACGACCGGCCGTCGCTCACCCTCGAGACCTCCGGTGCGGGGGCGTTCCCGGGCGGGATCACGAAGCTGCACCTGAACAACTCGGTGGAGGACCCGAGCCGGCTTCGCGAACGCCTCGGACGGCATCTGTTCACCGGGGCCGGGATCCCCTGCCCCCGCGTGGGCCATGCGCGGGTGATGCTGGAAGGACGCGATCTCGGGCTCTACGTGATGGTCGAAGGCTGCACCCCGGAATGGATCCGAAGCACCTTCGGGGAGGTCCCCGGATCGGTGTTCGAGCCCCAGGCCGGCAATCCGGACGTGGTCGCGTTCCGGGAGGTGGCCCGCCTTCCCGAAGGCCCGCCCGGAATGCTTCCCTCCGGCTTCCTGGAGTCGCATCGCGGTCCCTTGGGAACCCGCTGGGAGGGCGCCGCGCCGGTGGTGGATGCGGCGGCCCTGGTGGACTTCCTCGCGGTGGAACTTCATGCCGGCCATGCCGACGGGTATGGGCTCGCACGGAACAACTACCGGCTCTGGGTGCCACGGGACGGACGCGGTATCCGCTGGATTCCCCACGGTCTCGACCGCTTGTTCATGGCCACCGAGATTCCCTGGCCTCCCTCCTTCGGCGGCCCCATGGCGGAGGCGTTGGCGGCCTCGCCGGAGGGGCTGCGGCGACTGGAGTCCCGGATCTTTTCCGGACCCGGAGAGGGGAAGGATCCCGCTGCGCTGGGAACCCTCGTCCAAGGCTGGCGGGACGCGCTCCGGTCTCAGGTGGGCGGCAAGGGCTGGAGGGAGATCCAGGCGGGAACCGAGGAGCTGTTGGAGCAGATCCGGCGACGCGACGAAGTGCTCCGGAAACAGCGGGCGGCCACCGGGCCGAGGACGGTGGATCCCGTGGCAGGCCTGCGCCTGGAGGGCTGGATCGCCGACGCGGACAACGACGCGGCCACGGTGCGACGGATCGAATCGCCGGGCCACCCGGCACGACTGCGTCTGGTCGCCCGAGGTCGGGTCGTGGCCGGCTGGACCTGGACCGGAACGCTGCCGGCCGGGAACCTGCGCCTGGAGGCCCGGGGCCGCGTGGAAGACTTCAAGCCCACGGGTTTCGGCGGTGAAGGCGGCGTCTTCCTGCAGTTCGATTCGCCGACGAACCGGGTCTGGAGCCGCCCCGGGAAGGAAGGCGACGTGGAACTGGCGCTGCCCGTGCGCATCGGCCCCGAGGCCGGGCCGGTTCGGATCCGACTCGGATTCCGGGGCGCCGGCGGGATGGTCGAGATCGAGGAAGATTCCCTTCGTGCCCGATGGGACCGCTGATCCGCAGACACGGGCTTCCGATTCGGGCCGGCGGCGGCCATGACAACCCAGGGTGGGCTTGGACCACGTTCGGGGCTTACATGAGTGAACCTCCGTGCTAGGCTGTCCCTTCTCGTCCATGAATCGCACACGGAGACAGCACGCCTTCACCCTCATCGAGTTGCTCGTGGTGATCGCCATCATCGCGATCCTCGCCGGCATGCTCCTTCCCGCGCTGGCGTCGGCCAAGTCGAAGGCCAAGAACGTCGCCTGCATCAACAACCTCAAGACGGTCGGCCTCGGGCTCCGGATGTGGGCGAACGACAACGGCGACAAGTACCCGTGGCAGCTGGGCCTGACCAACGGCGGCACGTCGGGCTCCGAGGATTGGGCGGACCACTTCCGGGCCTGCTCGAACGAGTTCTCCACGCCGAAGGTGCTGGTCTGCCCGGCGGAGAAGGTCCAGCGGCCCGGCACCAACTGGGTCAACCTCGACGGCCTCGCCAACGTCAGCTACTTCGCCGGGCTCAAGGCCGACGAGAACAAGCCGCAGACCATGGTCTCAGGGGATTCCAACGTCACCGGCGGCGGCGGCGGATTCGACCCGCAGTGGAGCCTGTTCCTGGGCACCTCGATCGACGCCGCCTGGGACAAGACCCTGCACGTCCGCGCCGGCAACCTCGCCATGGCCGACGGCAGCGTGCAGACCACGAAGACCCCGGCGCTACGCTCCGCCATCTCGCAGGCGCTCGCCAGCGGGCTGACCAACGTCGTGTTCTCCAAGCCCCGCGGCGTGCTCTGAACCACCGCACGGACCCATGCGCGAACACCGCGGAATCCAGGCCCTCTCCCTGGCCGTCACCGCCCTCGGCGCCGCGGCCCTCGTGGCCTTCGCGGTTTCCCGGAACGTCCCGCCGTCCGACGACACGGTCCTGGCCGAGGAGGTCGGACGCGCGGTGGCGGCGGAGACCCTTTCCCTCGTGGGCGGACAGGGCCGCGTCGTCGTCTTCGCCCGCGACACCTCCGAGTTCGCGCAGCCGGCGGCGGACGCGGCGCTCGGCGCCTTCCGGCGATCCCTCGCCGACGCCGGACGGGAGGTCGCCGCGACGCGTTTGATTGCCGAGGACCCGCTGCGTCCCCTGCGGGTTCCGGAGGGCGACGTGTTCGACGTTCTGCGCAAGTCGAAGGCGGGCGACGTGTTGGTCTCGTTCCTCGGCCCGGCACTGCTTTCCGAGGAGCAGCGGGCGGCGCTCGGTTCCAGCCCCCACGCCTCGGTCGTCGCCTTCTGCCCCGGGGCCATCCCGGCCGTCATGGACCTGCGGCGGCTCTCGGAGATGGGCCTGCTCCACGGCGCGGTCGTCGCCCGGACGCGGGTCGCCGCCACCCCGACCGCACCTTCGGGCAGGGCGGCCTTCGAGGCGCAGTACCGGCGGGCCGACGGGAAGTCCCTGCGCGACGGATCCTTCACGGAGGCGGGCCGATGAAGGCCCGTTCGTCATCCAGCTTCCGTCGTGACGGCTTCACCCGCACAGACCTCCTGGCCGGCGTCGCCATGCTCACGCTGCTGGCGGCGGTGGTTTGGATCCCGGTCACGATGGCGGGGGAGAAGGCACGCCTGGCGCGCTGCCTCGGCAACCTGCGCGAGGTGGACCGCGCCTGCGCCCAGTTCGCCGCCGAGCACGACCAGACCCTCCCAGGCCCGGTCGAGTCGCCCGGCGAGTTCCAGTGGTTCTACAAGGAGCAGGTGAAGTCCTACGCCGGGCTTCGCGGCGCCTCCTCGGCACAGGATTCCCTGTTCGCCTGTCCCGACGACCGCGGCTACACCGACCCCAAGCCGTTCCACCAGTCGGAACGCTTCGACTTCGGCAGCTATCCCTTCAACGGCGTCCTGCTGCCGGGCGTGCCCAACATCGCCGGTTGGCGGCTTTCGGAGATCCGCGAACCCGCGCGGACGCTGCAGGTCATGGAGTGGACCGCGCATGGGCCGCTCTCCTGGCACCGCAGCCGCACCGGACGCCGCAACGCGCCCTTCTACAACGACGCCGAGAGCGTGGTCGGCTACGTCGACGGCCGTGCCGCGCTGATTCCGATCCACTACGACGGCTTCAACGCCGCCTACACCCGCGACCCGTTGCCCGGCTACGCCTACCGGTACAGCGGCCGCTAGCCCGACTTCGATTCCCGCCCTCATGAATCCGACCTCCCAACGCGCCGGACAGTCCCGGCTCCTCCGCCTCCTCCTGCTCTCGCTGCTGTGGACGGCCCGGCTCCTCGGCGCGCCCGAGACCACCGGATGGATCCCGCTCTTCAAGGGCGTGGACTACATGATCGGCACCAACAGCACGTCGTCCGGCGACTTCACGAGCCTGATGGTCGCCCACATCCTGCGCGTCGACCTGACCGATCCCGACGTCCGCCTGCTGCCGACGCCGCCCCACACGAACTACCTCGCCAACCAACGCGAGACCGCCGGACGCACGGTGAGCCAGTTCGTGAAGGCCTACGGGGTGCAGGTCGCGGTGAACGCCAACTTCTTCTCGCCGACGGACTACTACCTGCCCGAGGGCACCGCCATGCGGCTGGATGGTCTGTCCATCAGCGACGGATTCCCCGTCTCTCCCGCCAACCAGGGCGAGTCGGCGTCCGTGCTGTTCGACGTCAACCGCACCGCCCGCATCGTCCACACCAACTGGCCCGCCGGCCCCACCAACGGCGTTCTCCATGCCGTCTCCGGCGACTACCCGATCCTCGTCGCCGGCCGGAACATCTCCCGCGCCTACCTCGGCGGCGGGAACATCCACGGGATCCAGCCGCGCACCGCGTTCGGCGTCTCGCGGGATGGCACGCTTCTCTTCATCGTCTGCATCGACGGCAGGCAGGCGCACAGCATCGGCGCCTACGACTACGAGACCGCCGCCTGGATGCTCCTCGCCGGCGCGCATGACGCCGTGAACATGGACGGCGGCGGATCCGCCACGATGGTCATGCAGGACAGCCTCGGGCAGCCACTCCGGTTGAACGCCTCCAGCGCCGTGGCCGACTCCGGACGGGAACGCACCGTCGGTGGCCACTTCGGCGTCTTCGCCAAGCCGGTCGCGGGCTTCGTGAACGACATCGCCGTCACACCGGCCGACGACGGCGCCGTGCTCCGCTTCACCACCACCGCGCCGGCCGTCGTCCAGGTCGCCTACGGCACGAACAATCCGCCGGACCGGCTCGGCACGACGAATGGTTCGCCCGCGACCGGCCACACGGTGCGGCTCGGCGGACTGGTTCCCGGCACCGGATACTATTTCCGTGTCGTTGCCATGGCCTCCGCAGACGGCGCCCGCCACGAGTCCGAAGTCCGATTCTTCACCACCACCCGCACCGTCGAGACGCTCGAGGTCGTCCCGCTCGCCGCGTCCTGGCGGCACACCACCGCCGGACTCGACGGCGTGGGATGGACGTCGCCCGGCTACGACGACTCCGCCTGGTCCGGCCCCGACCGCGGCGTGCTGTGGGTGAACACCAGCGCCGCCGGAACAACCCTCGACCGCGAGATCCTCGGCGGGGAACTGGTCCCCAACTTCGCCGCCGGCCTTCCGTTCGTGAGCTACTACCTCCGCACCCGGTTCAACGTGGCCGCCGCGCCCGCCGGGGCCACGTTCGCGGTCGAGGCCTACATCGACGACGGCGCGGTGTTCCACCTCAACGGCCGCGAACTGCACCGCGTGCGGATGCCCGAGGCACCGGCCGAGGTCCTCCGCGCCACCCTCGCCACCGGCACACCCTGTTCCGGCAACGCCGACTGCACCGACACCTTCACCGTCCCCGTGGACGGTTTGCTGGTGCCGGGAGAGAACGTGCTCGCGGTGGAGGTGCACAACGCGAGTTCGCGCAGCTCCGACATCACCTTCGGCGCCCGCGTCGTCCTGGAGACGCCGGTGGTGGCACCGCCGGTCTTGGGCATCGTCCGCGACGGCCCGGTGCCGGTCCTCGAATGGGGCGGCGCCGCGTTCCGCCTGCAGCAGGCCGATTCACCCGCCGGCCCCTGGACCGACGTCCCGGGTTCCGCGGTGACTTCCCCATACCGGATCACCGACACCGCCGCGACCCGCTGGTTCCGCCTGGCGCGGTAGGACCCCGGCGCCGGGAGCAAGGAGCCGAGAGCTCAGAGCAGCAGGAGCATGGCGTCTTCGCGTGAGTCCCCTCAGGGCATCAGTGCATCTCCACCGCGCAGTTGCCGAGCCCGCCGACGAAGTAGTGGAAGTGGACGTCGTGGTGGAGTCCGAGCAGGGACATCGGGACCGCGGTGTCCACGATGCGCTTCGAGATCATCAGTGCGGTCAGCCGTTGGCCGAACGGGTTGTCGTGGTTGCCGGCATGCCAGATGGACACCCGATCCGCCTTCCAGGTCTCGACCGGCCCCACCGTCACCGCCTGGGTCGGCACCAGTGAGATGTTCCCGCCGCCGCTGGTCCGGGCGTTCTGGGCGATGGTCAGCGGATGCAGGTCCACCACGCGCGTCTGCAGCTTCAGGTATTCCTCCGGCGTGGGCGGTGCGTTCCGGTGCTTGCCGGCCCTGCGGAACGGGTCGTTGAACGCCCAGTGCTTCACGTCGCCCTGGCCGCCCTGCATCACCGCGCAGCGAACTCCGGACTCCCATGAGGCCCGGTACGCCCGCGTGTCGGCGGCCGGGAAATGCAGGTGCGCGTCGGGCATCACCTTCTTCCGGTCGATCCGGTCGAAGCACAGTTCGCGGTCCGCCTTCTCGAAGGACAGCGGATGTGTCGCCGGCACCGACGCGCCGTCCACCACCCACTCGTCCATGCCCCAGAAATGTCCCGAGCGCACGTCCAGGCCGAGGGCGTTGACGATGCGCGCCACCAACGGCAGCTGCTCGGTCGGACCGATCGGACCGCAGATGCCGACCGGGTTGTCCTCGGTGCTCTCCTTCCAGGCGGACACGTATTCCAACGCCTCGGCGGTGTAGAAGTCCTCGAGCGTGTCGTGGAAGTGGACCCGGAACCCCGGCCGCGAAAGCTTCCCCACCGCACGGGCCGTCAACGAGGCCGCCTCGGCGACCAGGTCGGGATGGATCGTGGTGTAGTCCCACCAGTCGGGGGCGACGCAGGATGGACGGCGTTCGGTCTTCGCGGTGCTCATGGATTGGACGGGGCGGACGGTGACGGAATCCTCCGCCCGGGCGCCCCCGGTGGCGAGCGTTTCCGTGGTGGAGGCCGACAAGGCCCGATTCCCCATGAAGCCCGGGACCGCCGGACACGTCGGTGTCCCCGCAACCGGCATTGTCCTCGCGGCCTCCCCATGGCAACAAGGACACCGCCACCCGACCCGAAAGTGACGTTCGAACACCTGCTCCTGAAGCAACGCCTCCTTCCCGAGGACAAGATCGCCGAGGCCAAGGCCCTCCAGGCGACCGAGGGACTGCGCCTCGACCGCGCCGTGGTCCAGCTCGGCCTGCTCGAGGAACGCCAGGTCCTCCGCCTGATGTCCGAGCAGCTCCACATCCCGATGATGGACCTCTCGGAGTGGGAGATCGCCGCCGACGTCCTGCAGATCCTCCCCACCAAGACCGTCTTCCGGAAGCGCATCGTCCCCATCTCGAGGGAGGGGAACACGATCCGCGTGGCCACCTTCGACCCGTTCGACCTCTACGCGCTCGACGACGTGCGGATGATGACCGGCCTCAACGTCGAGGCCGTGCTCGCGTCCCGCGACGACGTGGAGAAGCTGATCAAGACCCACTACGGCCTCGGCGGCGACACGCTCGACGAGCTGTCGGCGAACGACGACGACTCGGGCCCGGTCCGGGGCGAGGCCGGCGACGACCTGCTCGAGGCCGCCCAGGAGGCGTCCGTCATCCGGCTGGTCAACGAGATCATCATCGAGGCCGTCCAGGAGCGCGCGAGCGACATCCACATCGAGCCCTACGAACACCACATGTCGATCCGCTACCGGATCGACGGCGTGCTCCACGAGGCCTCGGTGCCGCCGCAGATGAACCGCTTCCAGGCGGCCATCATCTCGCGCATCAAGATCCTCGCGAACCTCAACATCGCCGAACGCCGCATCCCCCAGGACGGCCGCATCAAGTTCAACGTCGGCGGACGGCAGATCGACGTCCGCGTCTCCGTCATCCCCATGCTCTTCGGCGAGGGCGTGGTGATGCGTCTGCTCGACAAGGCCAACGTGCTCTTCACGTTGACCCAGCTCGGCATGGACGGCGACACCTACGGCCGCTTCCGGGGCCTGATCGAACGTCCGCACGGCATCGTCCTCGTCACCGGCCCCACCGGCTCCGGCAAGACCACCACGCTCTACGCGTCCCTCAACGAGATCGTCGGTCCCACCCTCAAGGTCCTCACCGTCGAGGACCCCGTCGAATACCACCTCCAGGGCGTCAACCAGATCCCCGTCGACCACAAGGTCGGCATGACCTTCGAGGCCGGGCTCCGCGCGATCCTGCGCCACGACCCCGACGTCGTGATGATCGGGGAAATCCGCGACGTGGAGACCGCCCGTGCCGCCATCCAGGCCTCGCTCACCGGCCACCTCGTGCTCTCCACCCTGCACACCAACGACGCCGCCTCCGCCGCCACGCGCCTCGTGGACATGGGCGTCGAGCCGTTCCTCATCGCCAGCAGCCTCGCCGGCGCCATGGCGCAGCGCCTCGTCCGCCGCATCTGCCCGAAGTGCAAGACGTCCTACGAACCCGACGTCGCCAAGCTTCCCAAGGACTTCGCCTACACGCCAGGCGACAAGCTCCACCGCGGCGAGGGCTGCGAGAACTGCCGCAAGTCGGGCTACCGCGGACGCTACGGCATCTACGAGCTGCTCACCGTGGACGAGGAGATCGCCCAGATGATCGTCGCCCGCGAATCCGCCCCGCGCCTGATCGCGGCCGGACGCCACACCGGCCTGCGGCTCCTGCGCGAGGACGGCTGGGACAAGGTCCGCAAGGGTCTGACCACCGTGGACGAGGTCCTCACCTGCACCGCCATCTGAGCCGCCCGCCATGCCGAAATACAGCTACACCGCCCTCAACGGCGCCGGACGCCAGGTGACCGGGCAACTGGAGGCCGACGGCGAGGCCGGGGTCATGCGGCTGCTCGCGGAACGCCAGCTGTTCCCCGTCTCCATCCGCTCCGAGGAGGCCTCCGGCGGCAAACGGCGCCGTGTGTCCTCCCGCGACGTGGGCCTCATGTACGGACAGCTCGCCGACCTCATCGGCTCCGGCGTCCCGATGCTGCGCGCCTTGGATTCGCTCGTGCGTTCCACGGTCAACGCCAACCTCAAGTCGATCCTCAAGGAGGTCCGGACCGCCATCTCGGACGGCCAGACGCTCACCGACGCCCTTCGCAAGTACCCCGAGGTGTTCCCGCCGCTGCACACGGCGATGGTGCAGGCCGGCGAACGCGCGTCGTTCCTGGAGGACGTGCTCCGGAGCCTTGCCGAATTCCTCGAACGCCTCGACGAACTCAAGGCGAAGGTCATGGGGGCCATGATCTACCCGGCGCTCCTCAGCGCCCTCGGCGCGACCGTCATGGCCGGCGCCCTGATCTTCTTCGTGCCGAAGTTCGAGCCGCTGCTCGCCGGGGCCCAGAAACCCCTCCCCACCGTGCTGCTGTTCGGCGCCAGCACCCTCCTGCGCAGCTACTGGTACCTGGTCGCCATCGCCATCGCCGTGGTCGTCGGCGTCCTCGCCTCCGCCCTGCGCAAGGAGTCCACCCGCCGGACCCTCGAGATCCTCCAGTTCAAGATCCCGGTGGTCGGCACCGCCCTCCGGATGCTGGCGATCACCCGATTCTGCCGGATCCTCGGCACCATGCTGGCCAACGGCGTGCCCATGCTCGGCGCCCTGAAGATCGCCAAGGACGCCACCGGCTCCCGCCTCCTCGGCGAACAGATCGCCGCCGCGGCCGAAAGCGTCCGGGAAGGCAAGGCCCTCTCGGCACCGCTTTCCGAGGGCGGGCTCTTCCCCGACCAGGTCATGGCCATGATCACCGTCGCCGAGGAGTCCAACAAACTGCAGTCGGTCCTCCTCCAGATCGCCAACACCGTCGAACGCCGGACGAACCAGCAGGTGGACCAGGCCGTGCGCCTGATCGAGCCGGTGATCCTTTGTCTGGTCGCCGCCGGCATCGGGTTCCTCGCCCTCGGCCTGCTCCTGCCGATCTTCACCCTCGCCGGTTCGCTCGGAAAACACTGATTGCCGGTGTTTTCAGGGGTTCGTGGACCGATGGAAGATTCCCTTCCGGAACTTCATCTCCATTGAATTGTCGCTAGGCGCTGATCGTCCAAACCCGCTACAGTTCCGGTCTCCCGTCATGAGAATTCAGATTCGCCCCCCCGCCCCCGCCGGCCGCCGCTCGCAGGCCGGCTTCACGCTGATCGAGATCCTGCTCGTCATCGTCATCATCCTGCTGCTCGCCGGCGCCCTCGTGGTGTTCGTGCTCCCCCAGCAGGAAGGTGCCGAGAAGAACACGACGCGCCTGATGCTGAGCAACGTCTCCACCGCCTTGGACACCTACCGGCTCAACCTCGGCCACTATCCGACCGAACAGGAAGGTGGCCTCAATGCGCTGCTGACCAAGCCGACCTTCGAGAACGAGCGTCAGGGCGAGAAGTGGCAGGGTCCCTACCTCAAGCCGGGCACCCGGCTCGACGATCCCTGGGGCTTCGCCCTCCGCTACGAGGTCGTGGACCGCTCGCAGGCCTCGGACGGCGCGAAGTCCGCCCTGCCCTACAAGCTCTTCTCGGTAGGCCCCGACGGCCAGCCAGACACGGACGACGACATCAAGATGGCCACCGAGTCCGACACGTCCGGCGCCTCCGGCGCTTCCGCCCCGGCGAAGTGACGTGACGTCCCGGCAGCCCACCGACCGACCCATGCGCACCCGCAACGCCCTCCGCAGCCCCCGTGGCGACGGCTTCACCCTGGTGGAGCTGCTGCTCGCGGTCACGCTGCTGGCCGGGCTGATCGGGGCCGTGTCGTTCGGCTTCTCCAGCCTCCGCCGGAACGCCCAACTCGACGAGGGCGTGGAACGGGTCGAAACCGCCCTGCGCTTCGCCCGAGCCCACGCCGCCAGCACCGGCCACAAGGTCCAGGTGGTGCTTGCTCCGACGCCTCCCACGGCCGACGCCTCCGGCATGGCCGCTTCCTCGCCGTCGGACCGCAATGCCGGCTCCCAGGCCAACGCCTCCGGCGTCGGAGCCTCGTCCACGGACTCACCTTGGCTGCCGCTCCGCATCGAGTGGGAAGCGGACCCCGTCCGCGCCCCCGGTGTCTTCGAGCCGATCGCGTCGCTCTCCGGCGAGATGTCGGACGTCACCGACCTCGTCGAAGTCCGCTCCGTCGAGAAGGAGTCCGCCGACACCCGGCCGTCCGCCAACCAAGACGATCCGTCCGCCTCCTTCCCCGTTGCCGGCAATGTCGCCGCCGGCGCCAACGCCCTGGCCGACGAGTCGTCCGCGTCCGCCGGCCAGGCCGCCGGTTCCTTGGATCCGGCCTCGGATCCGATGAAGCCCTCGGCGATCACCTTCTATCCGGACGGCTCCTGCGATGGCGGCACGATCGTTCTCGCCTCCCGGGATGCCGAGGATGTCCGCGAGGTCGCCGTGCGGGTCCAGGGCGTTACCGGCACCACCCGCCGCGAGTGGCGCGATTCCGCAGCCGCAAACGGCACGGTGAACGGCGCCTCCGGCACCCAGTCCGGCCGGGCCGATGCCGTCAACCCGGCGCCTTCCCCGGCGTCCGCAACCGCGCCGCAGCGCCGGCCCTAGGCCCGGCCCGGCCCGAACCGGAGCGCCGCGCACATGCGCCTCCGCAACCTGCAGGCCCCCCGCGAAGGCGGCGCCGTCCTGCTGGAGGTCATCCTCGCCCTCGTCCTCTTCGTCGCCGCCGCCGCCGTCATCGGCTCCGCCCTCTCCTCCTCCGCCGACTCCATCGAACGCCTCCGGCTCGGTGTCCATGCCGACAACCTCGCCGCGTCCGTCGTCGCCGAACTGGAGATGGGCAACCGCTCCGCCGCGGTTCCCGGACCGGCGCCCTTCGAGGCGCCTTTCACCAACTGGACCTGGCAGATCGTTCCGCCGGCCGGCGACATCCCCGGGGCCCCCTTCGAGATCATCGTCCGTCACGAGTCCGGCAGCCCCGTCCGTCGCCTCGCCCAGGTGATCCAGCTGCCCGGCGGCTCCTTCTCCTCGACCAATTCGCCCACGGAACCGGCCGACTCCACGATCCCCGACCCGACGGAGGGCACGCCGTGAAACCCATCGGATCCCCACGGCGGTTCCGTCGCCCGGAAGCCGCCTTCACCCTGCTCGAAGTCGTCCTCGCCATCGTCATCGCCGTCGGACTGCTCACCGCGGTCCTCCTCTTCTACCGCCAGGCGGCCACCCTCCGCAGCGACATCCTCGGCCGCACCGAGGAGCTTTCCGCCGTCCGTCTGGTCATGGACCGCATGGCCTCCGAACTCCGCACCCTGCCCGCGTCCGCCGGCGAGGGCGCCCGCCTGCTCCAAGGCGATTCCCATTCGCTCAGGATCGTCCGCGTCGCGGTGCCCTCGCGGACTTCCTGGCGGGGCGGCTCGCTCGGAAGGGTCGCCGCCGCCGAAACCGACCTGCTCGAGGTCGTCTACAGCCTCTCACCCGACACCAACGCCCCGGGCATCCTGCGCGAGGAACACGCCCACACCCGCAAGGCCGCGGTCTCCACCCTCCTCGTCGCCGACCCGGAGGGCTCCTCCACCAACCTCCCCGCCGTCGGCCCGTCCGCGCCACCGCTCACCGAGACCATCCGCCACCTCCGGTTCCGCTACTTCGACGGCTCCAGCTGGTCCGACACCTGGGAACGGAAGTCCCCGCCGCTCGGCGTCGAGATCACCCTCGGACTCGAGCCGGCGCCGGAGCAGGACTTCGTCGCCGGGAACGCCGACGAGCAGATGCCGCCGGAGGAATACCCCTTCGAGGTCTATCGCCGCATCGTCGCCATCCCCACCGCGCAGGGAAGTTCCGCCGGTGCCGAAACGGAAGGCGGACTCTTCCCGGAGGCGACCTCGCCATGAACCGGATCAGCCGACAGCCGGGTCCGCAGGCGTTCGTGCTCCTGGGCGTGCTCGTGGTGGTGATGCTCCTCTCGATGATCGCCCTCAGCCTGCTGTTCCGCATGCGCTCGGAGGAGACCGCCGGCTCCACCGGTTCCGGTTCCGAACAGGCCTGGGCGGCCGCCATGAGCGGCGTGCGGGAAGCGATGCGCATCGCCGCGGGAATCCGGCCCGGCGAACTCGATTGGCTCGACGCACCGGAACGTTTCCGCGACCGGACCCTCTACGACGACGGCGCCGAGGAATGGCGTTGGACGGTCTATTCCGGGGACGCCGAGGGCGGCCTCCGCTTCGGCCTCACCGACGAGGCCGGCAAGGTGAACCTCAACTTCGCGCCGACCTCGCTGGTGACACGGCTCCCCGCGATGAAGCCGCTGCTCTCCGACGCGTTGCTCGACTTCCTCGACAGCGACGACCTCCCGCGTCCCGAAGGCGCGGAGCAGGAGTATTACGACGCCCTTCCACGTCCCTACCGGATCCACAACGGCCCGCTCGCCACGCCCGAACAACTGCTGCTCGTCCGCGGCTTCACCCCGTCCGTGGTGTTCGGCGAGGACGCCAACCAGAACTTCGTCCTCGATCCCAACGAGGACGACGGCGAGGAGAAGGATCCTCCCGACGACCAGGACGGACGCCTCAACCCGGGCTTGGCGCCGTTCATCACCGTCTTCTCCCACGAATCCAACCGCGACAACGCGGGCGGCCCGCGCATGCGCCTCAACACGACCAAGGCGGAGAACCTCGACACCAACGGACTGGCCCCGGCGTTCGCGTCCTTCCTCGTCGAGTTGGCCGCCTCGGAAACCACCGTCGCCCATCCGGCCGAACTGCTCGATGCCACGCTGCGGCTCCGGGACAAGGATGGCCGCGAAAGGGAAGTCCCCACCGGGGTCGGACGCGACACCCTGGCCGCCGTGCTGGACCGCTTCACCGCCGACGACGTGGAGGACCTCAAGGGTCTGGTGAACGTGAACACCGCGGGCGCCCAGGTCCTCCAGGCCGTCCCCGGAATCGACGGGGCGCTCGCCGAGATGATCGTCTCGACCCGCCGCAACCTCGCCGCCGACCGACTGGCCTCGCTGGCCTGGCTGCACACGGAGAACCTCGTGGACGCCGCGAAGTTCCGGGAGATCGCCCCGTACCTGACCGTGCGCGGACGGCAGTTCTCGTTCCGCGTGGTCGGATTCGGGTCGAAGTCGGGTCGATACCGCGTCGTGGAGGCCGTCATCGACACCGACGCACCGTCCCCGAGGCTGCTCTATCTCCGGGAACTGACCCGCCTCGGCCCCCCGTTTCCGCTCGTTGCCGACCCGTCGGGCGAGGACCCCGGAACGAACTCCCCGCCGGCTTCCCGGACGACCGCTCCCGGGCCGCGTCCACGCCGACGCACGAAGGGTTTCCGTCGATTCCGAGGAAGCCTTGGAATAATCCCGCGACAACCGTCGTCGGGGGTTGGCGACACACACGCGGGCATGGCAGTCTTTGCCTGATTCCTGCACAGCAACATGGGCTTGAAGCTTCCCATCCAGATCGACCGTCTTCGTGAACGCCTTCCGGGCCGCCGGAAGGCCGGCTCCGCGCCGCGCGGCTTGGCCGCGGTCACCGCGTTGGAGGTCGACGGAAACCGCCTGAGGATCGCCGAGGCGTCCCGCTCCGGCGGGGGCGGCCGCATCGACGGGATGCGCGTGGTCCCGCTCGAACTGCCCGCGGACGCGGACCGCTCCGACGCGGCGCTGCTGGGCGCGGCCGTGGGCAAGGCGCTGGCGAAGGCCAAGGTCCGCGGCGGCCCCGTCGTCATGGGCATCCCCAGGGCCAGCGTGATCCTCCGCACCGTGGTGGTGCCCGACACCGGCGCCGAGGGCACCATCGCCTCCCTCGTCCAGTTCCAGGTCGCCCGCGACCTGCCCTTCCGCATCGACGAGGCGGTCGTGGACTTCCAGGTCCTCCGGCGTCTTCCCGCGAAGCCGGCCGCGGAAGCCGGTGGCGCCGCCCCGAACTCCGCCGATTCGGTGGACCGCGTCGAGGTGCTCGCGGCGGTGGCAAGACGCGATTCCATCACGTTCCACACCCAGCTCGCCGAGGCCGCCGGCATCCAGCTCGCCGCATTGGGCTGGATCTCCCAGGCCAACGCCACCTGCCTCCGCGTCGCCGCACCGGCGGCACCCGGATCCACCCGCGCCGCCGTCGTGCTCCGTCCCGACGAGGTCGGCATCGAGGTGGTCGAGGACGGCGCCCTGGTCTTCAGCCGCGGCGTCCCCCTGGCGGCGGGCTCCGTCGACGACGAGGCCGCCTGGATCCGGACCGTGACCATCGAGGTGGTCCGCACGCTCCACGCCTTCGCGGGCGGTTCCGGACGTCCCGCGCCCTCGGCCGCCTTCGTCCTCGGCGGAACCGGCCGCGAGGCCGCCGTCGCCGCCCAACTCCGGGAGCGGGTCGACTTCCCGGTGGACTGCCCCGACCTCGGCACGCGCCTCGGCCTCGGACCCGCCGACTCCGAGGCCGCCGCCGCGGGCTTCTCCGTGGCCGGACTCGCCTCCGGCGCTACCGACCCGGCCGGACTCGCCTTCGACTTCCTCAACCCGAAGAAGCCGACTCCGCCGGTCGACACCCGCCGCCTCAAGATGCTCGCCGGCGCGGTCGCCGCCATCGCCGCGATCGGGCTCGTCCTCGGCATCCGCTCCACCTTCGTCAACCGCCGTCTCGCCGTCCTCACCCAGCTCCAGTCCGAGATCGTGGCCGCCGAGAAGAACCGGCCGACCTTCCGCCAGAAGCTCCAGCAGGCCGCCACCCTCAAGGCCTGGTCCGCCGAGAACCGCGAGTGGCTCGACCACTACGCCCACCTCAGCGCCATCCTGCCGCCCAGCGAGGAAGTCTACCTCACCTCCGTCGCCTTCGGTCCCAACAACGCCATCCGGCTCGCCGCCCAGGCCCGCAGCGGCGAGATCCTCGCCAAGCTCGACCGACAGCTCCGCGCGGCCGGCTACGACGTGAAGCCCCTCGCCATCACCCCGGGCGCCGACCGCAACGGCTACGGCTTCCGTACCACCGTCGAGCTCACCGTCCCCGCCAAGCTCCGGTTCGACCTCACCAAGCTTTCCCCGCCGCCCCGTCCCGCGGACGACGGCTCGCTCGACGCGCCGCGGAAGGGAGGTGCCCGGTGAACGAACGCGAGAAGCGCCTCGCCATCGCCGTCGGAGGCATCGTCGGAGCCATCGTCCTGATCCTGCTCGGCCGCGTCGTGTTCCTCCGCCCGATCCAGGACGTCGACCGCCGCATCGTCGCCGCCCGCCTCAAGCTCGACGGCCTCGCCAAGGAACGGCGCGACTTCTTCGCCGCCGAGGAGGCCGTGAAGGCCGTCGCCGCTCGGACCTTCTCGGACGACATCGACCAGGCCAGCGCGCGGTTCGGCGAGATGCTCACCCGCACCATCATCAACAGCGGCCTGCGCGAGTCGGACTTCAGCCGCCTCCCCACCGGTTCCCGGAAGCTCCGCGGCGCCCTTGAGACCGGCTGGGCCGTGCGCGGGGAAGGCCCGCTCGCCCAGGTCATCAGCCTCGTCTTCCTCCTCGACCGCGCCGCGCCGGTCCACCGCCTCGACGGCCTCACGCTCAGCGTCGGCGACAGCCCCGGCCGGGTCCGGGTCAGCTTCCGCTACCTCACCCTCGTCCCCTCCCCGTCGCCCGACGTCGAGCGGACCGAGCTGGAGTCGAAGTTCACCGCCGAAAGCCCGGAACGCCGCGCGTACGATCCGCTGGTCGCCCGCGACGTCCTCCGTCCCTACATCCGGCGCCCGCCACCCGCGCCGCCCGCCGGCCAACCGGCTCCTCCCGTCGCACCCGCCCCGCCCGGTTCGCCGGGTCCCGAGACCTTCCGGGTCGTCTCCCTCTCCGAATGGGCCGGCGAACCCGAGATCCACGTCCGCGACCTCACCGCCCAGAAGACCGTCCGCTACAAGGTCGGCGACACCATCGCCGGCGGCGTCATCGTCCAGGTGGACTACCGCCCCATGCCCACGCCCGGCCGCGAAGGGCTGCTCTCCTCCAGCCGCGTCGTCCTCCGCATCGGCGCCGAATACTGGGCCATCGAACGCGGCGGCACCTTCGCCGACCGCCACAAGCTCAAGCCCGAGGAACTGCCGCCCGGCCTCGCCAAGTCCTGATCCCGGCCTACGTCCCCCACCACGCCCCCTTTCCCGCACCTCACATGAGTCCAACACGAATCCACGGTCTCGCCCTGGCGCTGCTCCTCGCCGCCGGCCCCGCCGCCCGCGCCCAGGAGGTCGTCGTCCAGGCGACCGCCCCCGCCGCGGCGACCGCTCCGACCAACGGCCCTGCCGCCGCGACGGCCAGCCGCAACATCCGCTTCCAGTTCGACGGCATCCCCTACGCCGACGTCATCGAACGGTTCGCCCAGATGTCCGGCAAACCCGTCGTCGGCGAGGTCGCCATCCCGGGCTCCATCACCTTCAACGACCCCAGCGCGTACAGCTACCCCGAGGCCTTCGACACGCTGAACGTCATCCTCTCGATGAAGGGCCAGATGCTCGTCGAGGAGGGCAACTTCCTCCGCGTGGTCCCGTTCCGCGAACTCCCGCAGACCCCTCTCCGCATCCTCCGCGGCGGCGACAAGGCCGATGGCGTCCGCCCCGGCGAGGTCGTGACGGTCGTGCTCGAGCTCAAGAACCTGGACGCCGCCGAGATCTCCCCCGCCGTCACCAACCTCCTCTCCTCCGCCGGCTCCGTCGCCCCGCTCTCCCGCGGACGCGGCCTCATCCTCACCGACCGCCTCAGCAACATCCAACGGATCCGCGCCCTCATCGGCTCCGTGGACAACGAGACCGCCGCGGAACGGCAGATGAAGACCTACACCCTCCTCCACGCCTCGGGCGCGGTGGTGGCGGACCTCATCAACCGGACCTTCGGCATCTCCACCGCGCCGAAGCGCACCCAGTTCAACCCGCAGACCAAGCAGCTCGACGTCCTCCCCGCGGACCCCAGCGACTACGTCACCGCCGTCTACGACGACGCCTCCAGGACGCTCGTCCTCTTCGGCCCCCGCGAACGCCTCGGCCTTGCCGACGAACTCATCTCGCGCTTCGAGGACGGCAACGCCGGCGCCGGCGACGTCCGCATCTACACGCCGCAGGTGATCAAGGCCGAGGAGCTGGCGGCCATGATCCGCCAGGCCATCCCCGGGGTCGCCATGCCCAACGAGTCCGGCTCCGCCGCCGCCACCAAGGCCCGCGTCATCGCCGAGAAGGACTCCAACCGACTCATCGTCGCCGCACCCCTCGCCGGCCAGGCCGACCAGATCGAGGCCCTCATCAACCGCCTGGACAAACCCGTCCACGGCTCCGGCGGGACCACCTTCCAGAACGCCAACAAGGTCCAGGCGGTCCAGATCACACGCGTCTTCCGCACCCGCACCGCCGAGGCCGCCAACGTCGCCAAGATCCTCACCGAGGCCCTCTCCCGCACCCTGCCCGGCGGACAGAAGGTCCCCACCGCCTCCGTCGCCGTCGAACCCGGCTCCCAGAGCATCGTCGTCACCGGCTCCCCCGGCGACGTCCAGACCGCCACCGACATCCTCTCCCAGCTCGAGACCGGCTCCACCTCGCCGCGTCCCCAGCAGACCCGCTTCCTCGAGCTCGGCAGCGTCTCCGAGGCCAAGCGCCTAGTGCCCCTCGTCGAGCAGATCTACCGCAGCCAGGTCGCCGACGGCGCCTCGGGCGGCACCGCCCACGCCAAGATCCTCGCCGAACCCGACACCTCGCGGATCATCGTCACCGCCTCCGAGGAACACCTCACCCGCATCGAGGAGATCATCCGGAACCTGCGCGCGGACAAGTCGAAGCCCCAGGAACGTTCCCTGCACATCGTCTCACTGAAGAACGCCCGCCTCGAATCCGCCTTCACCAGCATCAACAGCCTCATCACCGAACGCATGGGCGACCGCCGGTTCCAGGACCAGCCCAAGCCCTCGGTCGTCCCCGACAACGCCAACAACCGCCTCCTCGTCACCGCCACCGACGAGCAGCGCAAGGAGATCGAGGCCATCGTCGCCGTCGTCGACGTCGCCCCCGAGAAGGCCCGCCGCGAGATGGCGGTGATCCCCGTCCACGCCAAGTCCCCCTCCGAGCTCATCGCCCTCGCCGGACAGCTCATGGCCCAGCTCGGCGAACAGCCCGGCAACCCCCAGCTCGAGCCCAAGCTCATCCCCGACGCCTCGGGCAAGCAGATCATCGTCCTCGCAGCCGAGGCCGACATCCAACGGGTCCGCACGCTCGTCCAGCAGCTCGACACCGCCACCACCACCGCCGTGAGCCGCCAGTTCCGCGGCGTCGAACTCCACTCCCGCACCGCCGCCGAGCTCACCCCGCTCGTCCAGCAGCTCTACCTCGAGCAGGTCCGCGGCAACACCGAGCCCGCCGGCGGTCCCGCCACGCTGCTCGCCGACCCGAAGAACAACCGCATCATGGTGAGCGGCGCCGAACGCGAGATCGCCCGCGTCGAGGGCATCATCCGTCAGCTCGATCCCGCCGGACAGAAGGGCGCCCGCGAGGAGACCCGCGTCATCCGCCTCAAGGCCGCCGTCGCCGCCGACATCTCCGGCCTCGTCGAGAAGAGCCTCAGCACCCAGCCCGGCGCCGTGAAGGTCCTCGTCGACACCCGCTCCAACAGCCTCGTCATCACCGGCGAATCCTCCGCCGTCGAGGCCGCCGCCAAGATCATCCGCGAACTCGACCTGCCCTCCGACGTCCAGCCCCGCGAGATGAAGGTCATGGAGCTCAAGCAGGCCGACGCCAACGCGCTCTCCACCCTCGCCGCCTCCATCGCCACCGACCTCCTCAAGAGCCAGCGCGGCAACGAGTACGTCCCGCAGACCCGGATCCTCCCCGACGCCGCCGCCAACCGCGTCGTCCTCTCCGGTCCGCGCGAGGAGCTCGCCGTCTACACACAGGTCGTCGAACGCCTCGACCAGGCCCCCGAGGCCGCCGGCGGCGCCCGCGTCTTCCGCCTCGTCAACGCCGACGCCGCCCAGGTCGTCGGCGTGGTCTCCAACGCGATGGTCAAGTTCGACGCCCGCAACCAGCCCATCCGCCGCGCCACCGTCTCCCTCGACCGCGAATCCAACAGCATCGTCGTCTCCGGCTCCCGCCAGGATCTCAAGGACGCCGAGGGCATCATCCAGCGCCTCGACAACGAGGGCCTCGACCCCGCGGTCGGAGGCTCCGCTTCCGGCACCGCCGCCGCGGCCGGCTCCTCCAAGAACCGCCAGCTCCGGATGGTCGACGTCAACGGCGACCCCGACACCCTCTCCCAGCTCGCCACCCGCGTCTTCGCCGCACAGAACGCCGGACGCTCCATCACCAACCTCGTCTCCATCACCCCGGAACCCAACGGACGCCGCCTCATCGTCCTCGCCCCGGAGTCCGTCCTCCCGCAGGTCCAGACCGTCATCTCCGCCCTCGACTCCAAGCCCGAGCAGGCCCAGCGCGAACTCCACACCATCGAGCCCCGCGGCTCCCGCGGCACCGAGATCCTCCCCGTGGTCAACCGCATCTACGGCGAACAGACCCAGGGCCGCACCACCAAGCCCGCCTCCCTCTACACCGACCCCTCCGGCGACCGCATCATGGTCTTCGGCACCCGCGACCAGGCCGCCGCCGTCCGCCAGATCGTCGAGACGCTCGCCTCCGACGCGCCCGAGGCCCGCACCAACCGCATCTTCGACCTCGGCAAGCCCACCGAGGCCCAGCGCCTCGTCCCCGTCATCCAGCAGCTCTACCGCGACCAGGCCGCCGGCGACACCGGCGACGGACCCGCGGACGCCCAGATCCTTTCCGACGGCCGCTCGGGCCGCGTCATCGCCACCGGACGTCCCTCCCACCTCGACCGCATCGCCTCCATCGTCGCCAATCTCCAGGCCGCCGGCTCCTCCGCCGGCGCCCGCGAGACCCGCACCTTCGCCGTCGGCTCCGCCGCCGACGTCCAACGCCTCCAACCCCTTCTCCAGCAGCTCTACACCGACCAGTGGAAGGAACGCGCCGACAGCGATCCGGCCGACGCCCAGATCCTCGCCGATCCCCGTGCCGGACGCATCATCGTCACCGGCCGCCCCGACCACCTGCAGAAGATCGAATCCATCCTCGAGCAGCTCGGCGCCGGCCCAGCCAAGCCCCAGGCCGACGGACGCGAGGTGCGCATCCTCGACCTGGTCACCGCCAGCGCCGTCGACCTCGCCGCCACCGTCCGCTCCCTCTACCTCGACCAGGCCAAGACCCGCTTCGGCAGCACCCCGCCCGACACCTCCATCACCCCGGACACCGGCGGCAACCGCCTCATCGTCGTCGGCGAGACCAACGAGGTCGCCCAGGTCGAGGACCTCGTCCGCAAGCTCGACAAGGTCTCCGCCCAGAGCGCCACCGCCCGCGTCTTCAAGATCCGCTCCGCCGAACCCGAGAAGGTCGCCGAGGTCCTCTCCTCCGCCCTCGTCCGCTATGACGCCTTCGGACGTCCGCAGAAGCGCACCACCGTCTCCGTCGACGCCAAGAGCCGCACCCTCATCGTCACCGGCGACCCCAAGGAGCTCCAGTCCGTCTCCACCATCATCGAGCAGCTCGACACCTCCCTCGGCTCCCGGCCGGACCGTCGGATGAAGGTCGTCGGACTCCGCCAGGGCCGCGCCGCCGAGATCTCCTCCCGCGTCCGCCAGCTCTACAACGACCAGGCCCGCAACCAGCCGGAACTCGCCCTCTCCGACCTGCTCATCCTCGACGACACCACCAGCAACCAGCTCATCCTCGCCGGCAGCGACGCCCAGATCACCCTCGTCGAAGGCATCCTCGAACAGCTCCAGAAGACCGCCTCCACCCGGGGCGAACGCGAGACCCGCCCGCTCGCCGTCGGACAGCCCGACGAGATCGCCCGCGTGGTCCCGCTGGTCCAGCAGCTCTACACCGAACGCTGGAAGACCAAGGACCCCGCCGACCCCGCCGACGCCCAGATCATCGCCGACCCCGCCAACGGCCGCCTGCTGGTGACCGGCCTGCCCGCCCACATCGCCGAGATCGAGTCGATCCTCGCCCTCGTCCGCAATCCGGCCGCCGATTCCGCCGCCCGAGACACCCGCGTGATCAACCTCGGCACCGCGCAGGCCGCGGACGTCGCCGCCACCGTCCGCTCCCTCTATCAGGAGCAGATCCGCTCCGAATCCCTGCCCCCCGCCGAACAGGCCGTCATCCGCCCCGACGCCGCCGGCAACCGCCTCGTCGTCACCGGCCGCACCAACGACCTCGACCGCATCGCCGCGCTCGTCCGCACGCTGGACTCCGCCAACGAACGCTCCGGCGGCTCCCGCGTCTTCCGCCTCACCAACGCCGAACCCCAGCAGATCGCCGCCGCGCTCTCCAACTCCCTCGCCCGCCTCGATCCCTTCGGACGTCTCGTCCCCCGCGTGACCATCGGCGTCGACGCCCAGTCCCGCACCGTCGTCGTATCCGGCGAGCCGAAGGACCTCCAGTCCGCCGAACAGATCGTCCAGCAGCTCGACGCCACCGGCACCCGCGAGGCCCGCGACCTCCACCTCCTTCCCGTCCGCACCGGCACCGCCTCCGAGGCCCTCACCCGCCTCCGCACCCTCGCCAACGACCGCCTCCGCGGCGCCGGCGGCGGCCAGGAGCCGGTGTTCATCGCCGACGACTCCAACGGCCGCATCCTCGTCACCGCCACGGATTCCCAGTGGAAGGCCGTCGAGGAGATCGCCGGGAAGCTGTTCGACGGCGACGGCTCCGCAGGACGCCAGGTCCGCCCGCTCGCCCTGTCGCACATCAACGCCGCGACCATCACGCCACTGATCGCCCAGCTGTTCGCCCGCGAGATGGCCGCCACCGACCCCGCGCAGCGCCTCATCCTCACCCCGACCCCCGACGACCGTGCGCTTCTCGTCGACGCCAGCCCCGCCGTCTTCGAGAGGATCGGCGCCGTGGTGAAGACGGTCGACGTCGCCGAAACCGGCGGCTCGTCCGTGCTCCAGACCGTCCTGCTCAAGAAGACCGTCGCCGACACCGTCGCCGAGTCCGTGAACCGCGCCCTCGCCGCCAAGGGCACCGACAGCCGCCTCCGCCGCGTCACCATCACGCCGGTCACCGGCGCCAACGCGCTCCTCCTCAACGGCCCCGGCGAGTCGGTCCAGGAGATCCTCAAGCTGGTGAAGGAACTCGACGCCGAAAGCGCCACCGGCGAGGTCGAGGTCCGCATCTACAAGCTCTCCAGCGCCGACGCCAAGGAGGTCCAGCCCGTCCTCTCCCAGCTGTTGGCCAACGTGAGCGGACGCCTCGAGCGTCGCGGCCTCGGCGGCGGACGCTTCCAGCCGACCATCGCCATCGACCCCCGCTCGAACAGCCTCCTCATCACCGCCTCGGCGATCCACTTCAAGCTCGTCGAGCAGCTGCTCCCCACCCTCGACAAGGCCCCGGACCGCTCCGACCGCGACGTCCAGTTCGTCTGGCTCAAGAACGGCCGCGCCACCGACATCGCCGGCAAGGTCGAGGCGGTCTACGGGGAACGCCCCCGCAACGAACGCCCCGTCGTCGAGACCGACACCGAGGCCAACACCCTCACCGTCATCGCCCGGCGCGCCGACATGCCGCAGATCCAGGACCTCATCCAGCGCCTCGACGCCTCGGCGCAGGACAACACGATCCAGGTCCGCATGGTGACCGTCGACGACGTCCCGGTGGACCAGATGGTCGGCATGCTCACCAACATCTACCCGCAGATGCATGGCGGTGCGATGAGGCTGGTCGACCGCATCCCCGCCGGGGCCGCCGGCCGCACCAACGCCCCGGGAAGCGCCCCCGAGGTCGTCGTCGCCCTCGACCGCGCCGCCAACGCCCTCATCCTCGCCGGTCCTTCCGCCGAGCTCGACCGCATCAACCGCATGGTGTTCGACCTCTCGTGGAACGCGATGACCGGCGAATCGGAACTCCGCATCGTCCCCCTCCGTGAAGCCGACCCGGTCGTGCTCGCACGCACCCTCAACAACCTCTTCCGTCCCGAATCCGCCCGCGGCGAGGGCCCCCAGCCCCAGCCGAATCCCCAGCAGCAGGCGGCACAGGCCGCCCGGACTCCCCGGCTCACCGTCGTGCCCGAGCCCCGCACCCGCAGCCTCGTCGTGCGCGCCTCGGTCAAGGACTTCGCGGTCGTCGAGGGCCTCGTGAAGCAGCTCGACAGCGCCGGCCCGACCTCGGCGCTCACCTCGCGCCTCGTCGCCCTCACCAACACCCCGGCCGCCAAGATCACCCCGCTGGTCCAGCAGATGGTCCAGCAGCTCAACGCCCAGCACCCCGGCGATCCCCTCAGCGTCATTCCCTACGAACGCACCCGCAGCCTGCTCGTGATCGCCCGCGAACCCATGATCGCGCAGGTGGAGCAGATGATCCGCTCGCTCGACGGCCCGGCCGCCGACGCCGAGGCCGAGGTCCGGGTCTTCACCCTCAAGAACTCGAGCGCCACCCAGATCACCGCCGTCCTCCAGGGACTGCTGCGGCCCGGCAACGCCGGCGAGACCACGCCCGAGGCCCGCGAACTCCAGGAACAGGTCCGCCGGCTGAGGATCCGCGGCGACAAGGGCGCGGCCGCCGACCTCGACCTCGACAAGCCCATCAAAATCACCCCCGACCCCGCCGGCGGCAACCGCCTGCTCGTCACCTCGACCTCCCGCAACCTCGACGCCCTCGCCACGGTGGTCGAGCTGCTCGACCGCGCCGGCAGCGCCGAGGCCGCAGACGTGAACTTCGTCGTGCTGCTCCACGCCGACGCCAACACCGCCGCGCAGACGCTCAACACGATCTTCGCCCAGGGCATCCGCCTCGGACTCCGCTCCGGCGGCGTCGGCCAGCCCGAGTCCGGCACCGGCAAGGGACTCGTCTCCCCCCTCGCCGTCACCGCGGACACCCGGATGAACGCCCTCATCCTCTCCGGACGCCGCGACTCCATCGAACTCGCCCAACGTCTGCTCCGCGACATGGACAAGCCCTGGGACAGCGCCGTCACCGAGGTGAAGCTCTTCCGCCTCAAGCACGCCACGCCCAGCAGGGTCCTGCCGATGCTCCAGGCGGTCTTCGCCGAAGGCCCCGCGGTCCCCGGCGCCGAGGGCCTCACCGCCTTCGTCACCCGCCTCCAGACCCGGCGCGACGGCGGCAAGCCGGTCTCCACCGAACAGGCCAAGGTCCGCCAGGCCCTCACCCTCCAGGCCGACGACACCACCGGCACCCTCATCGCCGCCGCCCGCTCCGACGCCCTGCCCCTGATCGAGGAGGTGCTCAACCAGCTCGACATCCCCGACGCCTCCGGACTCAGCACCGTCCGCATCTACCCCCTGAAGCACGCGGACGCCGCGACGCTCCAGAAGATCGTCACCGACCTCCATTCCGGGCCCCGCAGCGCCAACACCCGGCCGGCCGACCGCCCCACGCTGACCCTCGACGACCGCTCGAACTCGCTCATCGTCGCCGGCAACGAGAAGGCCTTCGCCATCGTCGACAGCCTGCTCGCCCAGCTCGACCGCGAGATGCCCCTGGAGATGCGCGACGTGCGGATCCTCCCGCTGGCCCACGCCGAGGCCACCCAGCTCGCCGCCACCCTGCAACGGCTCATGGACCAGCGGGTCGCCCGCCAGGGCAGCCTCGGCCGCGGACAGGCCGAGTCCCTCCGCGTGCTCATCCTCCCGGAGCCGCGCTCCAACAGCCTCCTCGTGGGCGGCGGCAAGGACGCCTTCGAACTCGTCGAGTCCCTCGCGCAACGCCTCGACCAGGCGGAGCCCGGGCTCTCCGGCGGCGTCCGCATCGTCCCCCTCGAGTACGCCGATTCGCGGATCCTCTCCGCCTCGCTCAACCAGCTCTTCACCCAACGCTACCAGGCCGCCACCTCGCCCGAACTCCAGCGCCAGAAGCCCGTCATCCTCCCCGACGCCCGCGTCAACGCCCTGCTCGTCTCCGCCAGCAAGGCCGACAACGAGGTCATCGACGACCTGCTCAAGAAGCTCGACCGCAAGCTCGACAACCCCTCGCTCATGCTCACGGTCATCCCGCTGAAGCACAACGACGCCGCCAAGGTCGCGGCCACGCTCGAGGGCGTCTTCACCGCGCGCCAACAGGCCCGCACCCTCCCCGGGCAGACCCCCTCCCCCACCGACCGCGTCGAGATCCAGACCGACTCGCTCAACAACTCGCTGATCGTCTCCTCCAACCGGGAGAACCTCGACCTCGTCAACGAACTGCTCTCCCGGATCGACGTCGAGCCCACGGTCGCCGAGGGCGTGCTCGAGACCTTCGTGCTCAAGCACGCCGACGCCCAACGCGTCGCGACCATGCTGAAGTCGCTCGTCCAACAGGGCATGTACCGGCCCGGCCGCTCCGCCGTCCAGGTCCCCGGCCAGGCCAACCGCGACGCCATGGCCATCGCCGTCGACACCCGCAGCAACACCCTCATGGTCTCCGCGAGCCCCGACAACCTCGGGCTCATCAAGGAGATCCTCGCCCGCGTCGACACCGTGGACTTCATGTCCGCCACCGACCTCAAGATCTACAAGCTCGACCACGCCCGCGCCTCCAACCTCGCCGGCGTCCTCAACCAGTACTTCCAGGCCCGCCGCACGGCCGACGCCGCCTCCCTGAACGCGCCCGAACGCAGCATGCCGGTCGCCGTCATCCCCGACACCCGCCTCAACGCCATCCTCGCCACCGGCTCCAAGGAGGCCATCGACACCCTCGACCGCATCGTGCCGCAGCTCGACGCCGAGGACCGCCTCGCCCAGCTCAACTTCCGCGTGTTCCCGCTCAAGCAGGCCACCGCCATCCGGATGCAGGACACCCTGCAGAAGCTGTTCGCCAACCGTCCGCCCCGCGCCCGCGGCGAACCCACCGACCCCATCACCGTCGTCGCCGACGCCTGGGTCAACGCCATCATCGTCGGCGCCGTGGTCGAGGACATGTCCATGGTCGACTCGCTCATCACCCGGCTCGACACCACCCAGGCGGAGCTCGGCCTCACCGTCGAGGTGATCGCCCTCGCCAAGGCCGACGCCCGGCGCGTCGCCCAGACCGTCCAGGGACTCTTCCGCGAGGGCACCCAGGGCGGCCCCATCCCCATCGTCGTCAGCGCCGACGAACGGGTGAACGCGCTCGTCGTCTCCGCCGGCGCCACCGACCTCAAGCGCATCCGCGACGTCGTCTCCAAGCTCGACACCGACCAGACCGCCCGCGTCAGCGAGATCCGCGTTCTCCCGCTCAAGTACGCCCGCGCCGAGACCATGGCCCAGGTGCTCAACACCTCCCTCAACACCAAGCCCACCCCGCTCTCCGAACTCAGCCCCAACGCGCAGTCCGTGCTCCAGTTCGTCACCCGCACCGACGACGGACGCGAGCTCGTCACCGCCGCGCTCAAGGAGGCGATCCTCATCACGCCGGATTCCCGCATGAACGCCCTCGTGGTGTCGGGACCGGTCGACTACATGGGCCTGCTCGAGCAGATCGTCTCCCGCCTCGACAACAGCTCGCCGCGCGAGGCCCGGATCAAGGTGTTCTCCCTCCGCAACGCCGACGCCCAGCAGACCGCCCAGCTGCTCCTCTCGATGTTCCGCATGCAGGCCGGCGGCGCCTCCGGCCCGAACCAGCGCACCATCCAGTACACGCTGATGCGTCCCGCCCAGGACGGCACCGTCTCCGCCGGCGCCTCCGCCGTCATCGGATCCGAGGAGCAGTCCGCCCTCACCGTCAGCGTCGATCCCCGCACCAACACGCTGCTCGTCGGCGGCACCGAACACTACGTCGGCCTCGTCGAGCAGATCATCGAGACGCTCGACTCCTCCGAGGCCCTCGAACGCCGCACCGAGGTCTACCGACTCAAGAACGCCCAGGCGCCCGACGTCGGCTCCGCCATCCGCAACTTCCTCGACCAGGAGCGCCAGCGCGTCACCCAGGTCCTCGGCACCGACGCCGTCGGCACCGCCCAGCGCCTTCTCGAACGCGAGGTCGCCATCGTCCCCGAGCAGGTCAGCAACACCCTCCTCCTCTCCGCCAGCCCGAGGTACTTCGACCAGATCCACGAGATCATCGAGGAACTCGACCAGCCCCAGTCCCAGGTGCTGATCCAGGTCATGCTCGCCGAGGTCACCCTCGACTCCACCCGCGACCTCGGCTTCGAGTGGAGCTTCGCCAAGAACGTCGGCGGCGGATGGAACGTCGGCACCGGCACCGACTTCGCCCTCCCCACCGCCCTCAACAACTTCGGCGGCTACTCCGCCCTGGTCACCGGCAACAACGTCACCTTCCTCCTCCGCGCCCTCGAGAACGAGGGCCGCGTCGAGGTCCTCAGCCGCCCGCAGATCCTCACCTCCGACAACAAGGCGGCCTCGATCAACATCGGCCAGCGCGTCCCGCTCATCACCGGATCCCAGCTCACCCCTCAGGGCGGCACGGTCAACACCTTCGACTACCGCGACGTCGGCGTGAACCTCACCGTCACCCCACGCATCACCGGCGACGGCTTCGTGAAGATCGACGTCGGCGCCACCAACAGCTCCCTCTCCAGCTCCTCGGTCGAGATCAACGAGCGCGCCACCGTCCCCATCATCAACGAACGCCGCGCCTCCACCACCGTCACCGTCCAGAGCGGCCAGACCGTCGTCATCGGCGGCCTCATCGGCACCGTCGACGACGTCCGCAACAAGAAGACCCCCTTCCTCGGCGACATCCCCGGCATCGGCTTCTTCTTCCGCAGCACCTCCAAGAAGTCCGAACGCCGCGAACTGCTCATCATGCTCACCCCGCAGGTGCTCACCTCCAACCACGACCAGCCCGCGCGCATCGTCGACATCGGACGCCACTCCCGCGACCAGCTCGACCCCTCCATCCTGCGCGAGACCAAGCAGAACGACCCCATGAAGAACCGGCTTCTCGACCCCCTCTTTCCGGACGGCCGCAAGTCCGGACGGACCAACGCGCCGGCGAAGCTCTGATGCGCCTTCACCCGCATCCATCGGCTCCCCGCCGCCCCGGCTCGGGCCGGGCCTTCCGGCTCATCGGGCTCATCGGCCTGGCCGGACTCGTCGCCGGCCCGGTCGGCTGCGCGTCCAAGGGCGGCCCGACCGGCGCGTCCCGGAACGCCTCCGGGATCACCGAGCTCAACCTCCTCACCCTGCCGGTCGCCCTCAACCTCGACTCCGCTCCCGGCGCCGACGGCATCGCGGTGAAGATCTACGCGAGCGCCAACGCCTCGCCGAAGCCCGTTGCCATCCGTTCCGGCGAGATCGAGATCCTCCTGTTCGACGGACTGCTCGCCAAGGACACCACCCGCATGCCCGAGCCGTCGCGCAGCTGGAAGCTGACCGCCAAGGAACTACGCCCGTGGGAGGTCACCGCCATGGTCGGCACCGGCTACCAGCTCACCCTCCGCTGGGATTCCTTCAAGCCCACCCAGGACCGAGTCACCGTCGTCGCCCGAATGCCCCTCGGCGAAGGACGCTTCCTCTACAGCAGCCCGGGCGTGATCTCCTGCTCGTCGGAACGCTGATTCCAGGTCGTCCGCGACGGACGCCGCCCTCTTCCCGTCACCGGTCGTGTTCCGGGATTCCCGCCACGCGGGAATCCCGGAGCCGGCGGCGTACCGCAGAGCCGCCCAGCATCCATGGGCGTCGGTCTCCCGTACTCCCCAGCCCGATAACGAGGTGCGATGGAACCGAAACGGTCCGGCAAACCTCCGGCCGTCACCGAAATCCCAAAACAACATCGCCCCATGAACCACGCCACTCTTCCAACCGTCCTTCTTCTTTCGGCGCTTTGCTGCAGCGCACGTCCGGTCACCCATCCAAGCCCGCTGTTTCCGGGAAACGAGCCCTGCGCCGGCGCGATCCGCGAGGGCGGCAGTCAGTGGACCGTCGAGGTCGAAAACGGCGCCGGTGCCGGGGAAGGCGTCGCCATGGATGCCTCCGGCAATTCCTATGTGACGGGCCACTTCTCCGGATCCGGCTCGGACTTCGATCCGCTCGGCACCGCCGCTTCCGTCGCGTCTTCCATCGGTGGAAAGGACGGGCTCATCGCAAAGTATGACGCCGCCGGAAGGTTGGTCTGGAAACGGCAGTTCGGAGGCACCGCCGGGGACGACATCGGACGGTCCATCGCATTGGACGACTCCGGGAACATCTACGTCGTTGGAAGCTTCGAGGGCGGGGCGGTCTTCGGGGCGATCCTCTGGATGCCCCTCGGGTTGGTTTCGGCCGGCGGCTCCGACGCCTTCGTGGCCAAGTACGATGCGGGAGGGAACCTGCTCTGGGCACGGGGGCTGGGAGGCTCCGGCGACGACGTGGCCCACGACGTGGCCGTCGACGGCGATGGAAACGTCCATGTCACCGGATACTTCAGCGGCACGGCGGACTTCGATCCCGGTTCCTCGGCCTTCAACATCGCCTCGCTGGGTTCCACCGACGCATTCATCTGCAGTCTCACCGCGTCCGGAGGCTTCTCCTGGGCGACTCGGATCGGCGGATTCGACACCGACGTCGGACTCGGGATCACCATGAGCGGCGACCGTGTCGTCGCCTGCGGCTACCAAAGGAGCGACCCCGCTTGGGCCGGCGCATTCACCCTGAACAACGGCGGGGGAAGCGAGGTTTTCGTCGCCGCCGTCAACGCCCACACCGGTGCCGTTGAGAATGCGGACTCCTACGGCGGCGACGACGACGACATCGGCTACGACATCGTGGGAGACCGGCATGGCAACCTCTATGTCGCCGGCTCCTACCAGGGCTACGCCCAGTTCTGGAACGAGGGGCTTGAGTCGGGTCTCGGAAGCGATGCCACCATCCCCGAGGCGTTCATCCTGAAACTGGACACCGAACTGCACTCGGTTTGGGCGAAGTCGACCCAGCAAAGGGGCGACATGAGCGAGTCCACGGGATGCGCCCAGGCCTTCGGCCTTTCGCTCGATCCCATGGGATGCAACGTCTACGTGACCGGCCGTTTCGTAGGGCACGTGGATTTCGAACCGGGAAGTTCCGACGACTGGCTGACGGACGGCGTCAACGGCCTTTGTCCCAACCACAAGGCCTTCCTTTGGTCCTTCGACCAGGACGGCAACTATCTGTGGGCCGAATCGTTCGGGGACACCGGGGTCAACAGCGGGAATGCAGTCGCGGTCCGTCGCGTCGGCCTCGACCTGACTCCGCGCCTCAGCTGCACCGGCTACTTCGACGAGGACAACCTGTGCACCAGCACGATGAACGGAGACCTCTTCCTCTACCGCAAATAGGGCCGTGACACGAAAGCCTCCTCCGGGGGATCCGGACGGCGGCTGAAGAGGTCCGAGGACCGGTCGACAGGGGGAACGGGAACCCGCCGGATTCCCGTTCCCCGCTCTTCCAGGCTGTTTTCCACCAGACCCGTGGTAGTCTCGGTGAATGATGAAGCGCTACTTCTCCCTCGCAGCCGCGGCCGGCCTGCTGGCGGGCTGCGGCACCGGAACCCATCGGGACATCCTGACCAGTTCCCACTCCAGCGCCGTGCCCGGTTCACCGGCGGCTTCCCACACCCACCCCGCCACGTCGGGCCCGGAGCCGTTCAAGGTCCCGCCCGTCCCGCGGTTCTCCGTCTCCTACATGGACACCACGGTGAAGCCGTCCGACGACTTCTACGCCTACGCCGCCGGCAGTTGGCGGAAGAACAACCCGGTGCCGTCGGACAAGTCCCGCTGGAGCGGCTTCGAGGAACTCGACCAACGCAACTGGTTCCTCATCCGCACCATCCTCGAGGACGCCGCGGCCGGTCGCATCGCCGGCCCCAAGGCGCGGCAGGTCGGCGACCTCTACGCCGCGGCCATGGACACCAACCGCATCGAGAAGCTCGCCTTCGCCCCGCTGGCGGAGGACTTCGGGAAGATCGCCGCCGTGCGCGATGCCGCGTCGCTCATCGGTCTCGTCGGCGAACTGCACGTCCGCTCCACCGCCGCCCTCTTCGGGAGCGGGGTCGAGGCCGATGCGAAGAACAGCTCGGTCTACGCCTTCTACGTCTCGCAGGGCGGACTCGGCCTTCCGGACCGCGACTACTACCTCGCCGACGGCTTCGCCCAGCAGCGTGAGGCCTACCGGGCCCACATCGTCCGCATGCTCACCCTGGCCGGCGACGCCCCGGAGGCCGCGGCGTCCGCGGCCGGGAGGATCCTCGGGCTCGAGACCGCCCTCGCCAAGGCCAGCAAGCCCCGCGTGGAGCTGCGCGACCCGCTGGCGAACTACAACAAGCTCGACCGCGCCGGACTCGCCAGGCTCGCGCCGGGCATCGACTGGAACCGCTACTTCACCGCGATCGGGACGCCCGGCGTGACCGAGGTCATCGTCGGCCAGACCAACTTCCTGGCGGGCCTCGGCGGGTTGCTCTCCGAGCGGCCCATCGCCGACTGGAAGTCCTACGTCCGTTGGCACGTGATCCGCGACGCCGCCCCCTGGCTCCACGCGGCCGCGGCGCAGGAGTCGTTCGCCTTCTACGGGACCACCCTCCGCGGCCAACCGGCGCAGGAACCCCGCTGGCAGCGCGCCGCCAAGCTGGTGGACGCGAACCTCGGCGAGGCCCTCGGCGCCGTGTTCGTCGAACGCCATTTCACGCCGGCCGCCCGCGCCCGCATGGCCGCACTCGTGACCGATCTCCGGGCCGTCTTCGCCGACCGCGTCCAGAAGCTGGACTGGATGAGCGACGCCACCAAGGTCAAGGCCCGCCAGAAGTTCGAGCGCTTCACCGAGAAGATCGGCCATCCCGCCACCTTCCGCGACTACTCCGCGGTGGTCGTCCGCCGCGACAACCTCGTCGCCTCCCTCGGCAGCGCCTCCGCCTTCGAACACCGGCGCCGCACCGCACGCCTCGGCGGCCCCGTCGACCGCACCGAATGGGAGATGACTCCCCAGACGGTGAACGCGTACTTCAACCCCCTGCAGAACGAGATCGTCTTCCCCGCCGGGATCCTCCAGCCGCCGTTCTTCGACGCCGAGATCGACGACGCCGTGAACTACGGGGCCATCGGAGTGGTGATCGGACACGAGATCACCCACGGCTACGACGACGAGGGCCGCAAGTTCGACGCCTCCGGCAACATCAACGACTGGTGGACGGACGCGGACGCGAAGGAGTTCGAGGGCCGCGCCCAGAAGCTGGTGGACCAGTACGGCTCCTACGAGCCGCTGCCCGGCAAGAAGGTCAACGGCCGCCTAACCCTCGGCGAGAACATCGCCGACCTCGGCGGCATCACCATCGCCTTCGACGCGCTCCAGCGTTCCCTCGCGCGGGATCCCTCCAAGCGACGGGTCATCGACGGCTTCACCCCGGAGCAGCGCTTCTTCCTCTCGCTCGCCCAGCTGTGGCGTGCCAACTACCGCGAGGCCGAACTCCAGCGCCGCCTGGTCATCGACCCGCATTCGCCGGCCATGTACCGCGGCTTCGGACCGCACGTGAACCATCCCGCGTTCTACCAGGCCTTCGGCATCACCGAGGGCTCCCCCATGTGGCTCGCCCCCGAGAAGCGCGCCGTGATCTGGTGACCCGCGGATGAGTGAAGGGCCGGCCACCGCTTCCCGCGATGGCCGGCCTTTGGGTCGGCACGTCCCGCCTGATGTGCAGGGGGCCATGAGGCACGCAGGGTGGGCCCGCTCCGTTGGGCGACCTTCAGGATTCCATGCCGGAGGCGCCACCCGCTTCGCGACGGAGGATTTCCCTGAGGGCCTGCACGTCCAACCGGTCCTTCTCGCGCCAGGAACCCTCCTTCAACTCCACCAAGCCGTCGGGAGCCAGATAACGGATCCGCACACCCCGGCTTTCGAGGTTTCGGAGTCGGGACTCGAAGTCACGGAACGAACGCCCAAGCATCCGGGTGAAGACGTCGAGATCGAAGTCCTCGGAGATTCGGATGCACCCTTCCTGGGGTACGAACTCTTCGGGACGCAGCTCACGCGCCCAGCCTTCCCCCCAGTTCACCAGGTACCCCAGCAGCCGCCGGATGTTTTCCGGCGAATCCTCCACGAGGATGTCCACATCCTGGGTCAGTCGGGGGTAACCGTTCAGGATGACGGCGATTCCCCCGACCACGGCGAAATCAACGCCGGCCTGGGCGAGCCCGACCAACAGCCCTTCGTACCGGGAAATGGTCTCCTTCGCTTCGTGTGAGGGATTCATGGGCGAACTTCCGGACGAAGCGCAGCAGTTCCTCGTTGTTTCGGAGCCACTCACCCCCACTTCGTGGCGAGGCGCCTCCCACCCGTCGGAGGATCGGTTGCTGAAGCGGCTCTGGAACAGGTTCCATCGTTGGACAGTCTATCGGGACATCGACAGGACAGTCAAACGCCCCTCCCCCTGCCGGGCGGAAGGGCGACCCGAGCCTACTTCGACTTCTTCCCGAACTTCTTCGCCGCCGGCGCCTTCAGCTTCTTGAACTCGCGGGTCAGGTTCGTCAGCGACGCCTCCACGCCCATCCGCTCCAGCGAACTGGCCCCGACGAAGCCCACGGCGTCGGTGTTCTGGATCACCCGGTCCGCATCGGCCGGCGTGTTGATCGGACCGCCATGGCACAGGAAGAAGATGTCCTTCCGAACCCGGCTCGCCGCGTCGATGATCTCCTGGGTCCGCTTCAGCGTGAAATCCCAGCTCACGAGGGCCTTCTTCACCCCGATGCTCCCGCCGATCGTCGTGCCGACATGGGCGATGATCGCGTCCGCTCCCGCCTTGGCCATCTCGACCGCCTCCTCGGGCGAGCCGACATAGACCACCGAGAACAGGTCCATCCGACGCGCCAGCGCGACCATCTCGTACTCCTTGGTCACGCTCATCCCGGTCTCCTCGAGCACGCCGCGGAAATGGCCGTCCACGATGGTGTGCGTCGGGAAGTTGTTCACCCCCGAGAAGCCCATCTCCTTCACCTTCCCCAGCCAGTGCCACATCCGGCGACGCGGATCGGTCGCATGGACGCCGCAGATGACCGGGACCTCCTCGACCACCGGCAGCACCTCGTACTCGCCGATCTCCATGGCGATCGCGTTCGCGTCGCCGTAGGCCATCATCCCCGCCGTCGAACCATGGCCCATCATGCGGAAGCGGCCGGAGTTGTAGATGATGATCAGGTCCGCCCCGCCCTTCTCGATGAACTTCGCGCTGATGCCCGTGCCCGCGCCGGCGGCGATGATCGCGTCGCCCTTCTTGATGGTGTCCATGAGGCGTTCACGGACTTCCTTGCGGGTGTAGGGGTTTCCTTTGCCGGTCCAGGGATTGGGCATGATGCGTGTGCTTTGGTGGATTGTCGTCGGAAGACGCAGGCATAGTGAACCGATTCCGACCCCGGACAAGCCATGCCGCCAAGGCACGACGGCGTATCCGAAAGCAACGTGCCGCAGCGTCCGGAATCCATGCCCGATGCCGTACAGCCCCGGTCCGCCCCACCGGATCCATCCCGTCCTCGACGACGAGATCCGGAGCCGTCGGATTCCCGGTTCGTCCCCATGAACCAAAGCGATCCGCCGCGAAAGGTTTCACCTTCCCGCGCGATGCCCTGACCCGCGTTTGCCAGTCCACCGTCGAACAACCGTCGTCCCGCAATTCGGGGGCCGCTGCATCCCTTCCGACGTGGTTTCCCGAGCGCCAACATCCGAACCGCAACCTCGCCGAATTCCCACGCCTCCAGCTGTTTCCGCTTCTTGACCCCCCTCGGCGACTCGCCACACTGCGCTCGGGAGCCAAGGTTCAAACCACGGGCGTCGCCATCAACCGCCGTCCAACCCGAGTGGGAACTCCCGTCGAACCCAGATGAATCGAACCCACGAACATCTTCCGTTTCTTGATGGAGTTCGGGGAATCGCAATTCTCGCAGTGTTCTTGTATCACGCTCTTGGAACTTCCTTCGGATTCGACAGACTTCCTTGGGACGGCCATTTCCGTGACTTTGACACGGTGCCTTCATTTCTGTGGCTTTACCCGCTCACCTACGGATTTACGGGCGTTGCCGTCTTTTTCGTCGTGAGCGGATTTTGTATCCACCTCTCTTACCAGAGAAGCAGCAACCAAAGTTGGTCATTTTTTGTTCATCGCAGGTTTTTCCGCATTTATCCACCCTACCTGCTTGCGGTCGGTCTCTTCATCGTCTTTGAACCTTGGAACAAGTTGCAGTTGAGCACCTTTAACGGAGCCGCCCAACTAGCAAGCCACCTCTTCGTCCTTCACAATCTGGATCAACGGACGATCTATGGAATCAACCCTTCATTCTGGAGCATTGCCGTTGAAGTTCAACTCTACGTAATTTATCCCCTTCTCTTACTGCTAAGCTCCCGACTCGGCTGGAAACGCAGTTTGGCCATCGTAGGCCTCATCGAGTTCTCGATCCGATCCTATACGGCAGTCCAAACCACGTTTTTCAATATCACTCCCCACCGCATCGTCACCGAGTCGCCCTTCGCCTATTGGCTGAGTTGGTCTCTGGGAGCCTATCTTGCCGAATGTTTCTCAACCGGTAGATCAAGCCGGATCTTTTCTGTACGCTTCGAGTTTGTCGCAATCGCATGTCTGTTGATGCCATTGTTCAAATGGACAGACCCATTCACCTTTCTCTCGTTTTCTTGGCTGACTGCCATAGCAATCAGCCGAATCCTCTCGGGAGATTGGTCACCTCCAAAGGCAGACAGCGCCCTTGCAGGCAAAATTTGGGCTCATCTCAGTTTTTTGGGAGTCATCAGCTATAGCTTTTATCTCCTGCATCAACCGTTGACCCGGTTTTTCGGCGGGCTCTCTTCAATCTTCCAACCGTCAGCAGCGAATGGCTCACTGGTAAAGTTCGCAGTTTGTGTCATCGGCTATCCGGCCCTTCTGATCGTTTCCTTTTTGAGCTACAAGTTCATCGAAAAGCCGTCCATCGCGCTTGGGAAAGCGGTGTGGCAGAGATTCCAGAATGCTCCACCACACCGGATCCATCCAAGATCCACTGGATAAGGGAGGTTCCTCGCCGCCTCCGGCGGATTCCTGGATCAAGAAAAGGCGTCTGAGACGCCTTGCAGAGGCTCACCTGCAAGAATGCCGATCACCTGCTTGCCGAGGGCGGCCACCATATGGACCGGAAGGAGTTTTTCCCCATCTGCCGACCACCTCCAAATCTGTGTCGGTCTGTGGGATCTGTGGATGAAAGTCCGATGGACCCGTTCCGCAGGTGATTGCATCCGCAGGCTTCACAGATCGGCGCAGATGGCGTCCGAGAATCCACCTTGGTGCATGCCCTGAATGCGACCGGCTTGGTGTCGGAACATCGACCGACCGAGGTCCTGACTCGAGCCTCGGTGGAACAGCTCATCCGCTTTGAATCGATGACTTCATCCCCTTCCGGTTCCAGCCCGACAAACCGGAACGGTTGAAGAACCTCGCCGCACCTTTGGAGCAGCGCGTTGGATGGTCAACTCGGCTTGGATTCGCTGATGTCCGGCAGTCGGGTTCACCGCGTCGATCGCCTCCGTTTCCGTTGTGGCGGCCCCCGGTCGCGGAAGGCGGCTCGCCATCCAATCTCGACCGGTTCAAGTTGGGTTCCTCATGAGCGCGATCGAATCCAAACTCGCCGAACTCGGGATCTCCCTTCCCAACCCGCCCCCACCTGGCGGCAACTACCTGCCCTTCCGGATCGAAGGGAACTTCCTGTATCTGCCGGGCGCCATCGCCAGCCGTGACGGCAGGATCCAGTTCGCCGGCAAGGTGGGCGCCGAGTTGAACATCGAGCAGGGTTACGAAGCCGCGAGGCTCTGCGCCCTCAACCTGCTCGCCTGCGCCAAACTCGCCCTCGGCGACCTCGACCGAATCGACCACGTCGTGTCCGTCAACGGATACGTGAACTGCGTCGACGGATTCCCCGACAGCCCCAAGGTGATCAACGGTGCCAGCGACCTGCTGGTGGCGTTGCTCGGCGACGCGGGCCGCCACGTGCGCGCCGCCGTCGGCGTCGCAGGCCTCCCGGTGAACTCGGCCGTCGAGGTCCAGATGCTCCTCGCCCTCAGGTCCTGATCCCACCCCGACCTGCGATGCCATGGCCGGCCGGTTCCCATTTCACCTCCTGCTGGTCTTGCTCGGGTCGGCCACAGCCGAGGTGACGGTGGCGGCGGACCTCCAGTCCACCAGCGCCAAGACCGTCCCCAATCCGCTCATCGCACCCGGCGCGGACCCCTGGATCCGCCATCATCGTGGCGAGTACTGGTTCACCGCCACCGCCGGCAACCGCATCGACATCCGACACGCGCCCACGCTCGCCGGCCTGGCCGGCGCCCAACCGGTCACCGTCTGGCGTGCGCCCGCCACGGGACCCTTCTCCCGCGACATCTGGGCACCGGAGTTCCACCTCCTCGACGGCCGTTGGTACATCTACTTCACCGCCACGGACGAACGCCGCACCGACGCCAACCGGAGGGTGTACGTCCTGGAGTCGGAGTCCGACGACCTGCTCGGGAAGTTCGTCGAGAAGGGGCGCCTCGCGGTTCCCGGAGACGACGCCTACGCCATCGACGCCACCGTCCACCGTCGCTCCACCGGGCGTCTCTGCTGCCTCTGGTCCGGCCGGAGGGAAAGCGAACGCGGTCCCCAGAACATCTACATCGCCGCGATGGAGAACCCCTGGACCCTGAAGGGGCCGCGCGTCCTGCTGTCGACTCCGGATCAACCGTGGGAACGCCATGGATGGGAGGTCAACGAAGGTCCCGAAGTGCTCGAGCGGAACGGCCGGATGTTCGTGGTCTACTCGGGAAGCGGCTTCACCACGCCGCAGTATTCCCTCGGACTTCTGACCCTCGAAACCGGTGCCGACCCCCTCGACGCGGCCCGTTGGACGAAGTCGAGGGAGCCGGTCTTCCGGGCGCTCGAACGGGAGCAGGGCGGCGTGTTCGGGCCCGGACACAACGGCTTCTTCCAGTCGCCGGACGGCACCGAGGACTGGATCGTCTACCACGCATGGGATCGGAAGGAGACGCGGGGCCTGCAACGCAGCGCGCGGGCACAGCGGTTCACCTGGTCTCCGGAAGGAACGCCGGTGTTCGGCCAACCGGCGCCCCCGGGAATTCCGATCGTGGCGCCCTCGGGGGAACCCAAGGGACCCTGAGCTGGATCCCCGTCGGTGGCGCCCTCACGGCAACCCGCCCGTCGAAGGGGGAAGCGGGCGTCGGAGCCCGGGATGGACTAACCGTTCCGGAGCGAGGCCCCGAAGATGCAGCCGGCGAGATGCTTCTGGATGCCGACCACGTCGGTGCCCTTCTTGAACTCCTTCGAGATCGGTTCCCCACCGCCCGAGACCCAGATCTTCAGCTCGGCATCCGCGTCAAAGGATCCCGCCGTCTCCACCCGGAACTGGGTGATGCTCCGGTAGAGGACGCTGTGGTAGGCCACCTTCGAGCCGGTGAGCCCTTGGACGTCGACGAGGATGAGCCGGTGCTCGGTGAAGACGAAGAGGTCGCGGAAGATCTTGAACCCGCGGTTGACGGTCTCGCCGGGGATCAGGACCGGTGCGAGGTCGGACTGGACCTGCTCGATGTCGATCTCGGAGGCGTTGCCGAGGAGGTTGCTGAGGAGTCCCATGGTAGGTGGTGCTTGGGGGTCGGGTTGGTTGAATTCGGAGCGATCGGAGGGAACCAAGCGCCGACGGTTCTGGCGTGTGAAATCCCGTTCCCGGTTTCCAAGCGACGATGTCCGGTTGCGCAGGCCGCCCTGCCACACCATTTTCGGACCATGCGTCGTTGGCTTCCATTGCTGTTCACCTGGGTCGTCGTCGCCCTCAGTCCGCTCCAAGCCCGGCCCGAAGGCCCGACGACACAGGCGTCCGCCGGCACCGCTCCGACGACGGTCCTTCCGACCGCACGCACCTTCACCGCGCTGGTTTCCAAGCCCCCCATGAACTCCTCCACCAACGCCGGAGCCTCCGCCTTCGGCAACGCCGGTTCCACCAACGCACCCTCGCTCGAGACAATCTACCTCGCCGGAGGCTGCTTCTGGGGAATGGAGGAGATCCTACGGAACATTCCCGGCGTGAAGGAGACGCAGGCCGGCTACACGGGCGGCTGGCTTCCGAACCCGAAGTACGACGACACCCACGACAGCAAGTCCGGCCACGCGGAGTCGGTGAAGGTGGTGTTCGATCCGACCGTGCTGCCGTTGGAGGAACTCTTGGAGAAGTGGTTCTTCCGCATGCACGACCCCACCACCCTCAACCGGCAGGGCAACGACGTGGGCAGCCAATACCGTTCCGCCATCTTCACCTTCGACGAGGCCCAGAAGAAGACCGCCACCACCGTCAAGGCGCGGGTCAACGCGTCCGGCAAGTGGAGGCGGCCCGTCGTGACCGAGATCGCCGACGCCTCGACCTGGTACCCCGCCGAAGGCTACCACCAGAAGTACCTGCTGAAGAACCCGGGCGGCTACACCTGCCACTACCTCCGCGACTGAAGCCATCCGGACTCTTCTCCGCCCAAAGCCGCTCGGAACCATGACTCCTCGGGCAGCTTGGCATTCCAGTGATGTCGGGCTGTCGAAGGGAAACGGATTCCGGAACCGGACGCCTCACACCGGATCGTGCAGGCGCCCGGAAATCGCACCGTCGAGGCCCACACAGGCGCCGGTCAGGAAACCGGCGTCGTCCGAGGCGAGGAACACCGCCAAACGGGCCACCTCCTCCGGACGCCCGACGCGGCCGGCCGGATGGAACTCGTCCAGGCGACGACGGTCCTCGGCGCGCCCCTCGAAACCCGCCTCCAGCATCGGCGTCGCGATCGCCGCCGGGTGGATGGCGTTGACACGGACCCGTCCGCCGAGGTCCACCGCCATGGATCGGGTCATCCCGGAGAGCGCCGCCTTGCTCGTCGCGTAGGCGACGAAACCCGGTTTGGTCTGGGTCGCGTGGATGCTCGAGATGTTCACCACGGCACCGCGTTTCCGCTCCAGCTCCGGCAGGAACGATTGAACCAGCAGGAAGGGTGCGACCACGTTGACCGACAGCGACAGCTCCCAGTCCTCCTGGGTCGCCTCGGCCGTGGTGCCCAGCCGTTGCACGGCCGCGTTGTTGACCAAGGCGTCGAGACCACCTTCGGAAAGCCTGCCGCGGACGTCGGCGACGAACGCCGCGCGAACCGACTCTTCCGACGCGAATCGGCGGAGGTCGAGCGGCACGAACCCGGTCCCTGGCGGTGGAACCGCCCCGGGGCGATCGGTCGCCAGCACGCGCCATCCGGCCGACAGGAACATTTCGCAGAGGGAGATGCCGATCCCCCCGGAGGCGCCGGTGATCAGGACCGTCTTCATTCCGGGTCCCCGTTTCCGGATTCGGCGTCTTCGGCGGAGGCCTCCGATTCGGCGGCGTGCCGGCTGGCCGCGGCCTCCAGGCGGCCTGCGAGCCAGGCCAATCCCGCAAGGCCGACGAAGGTGAAGACCAACACGCTCCAACCGGCGGAATCATGGACCGCCTTCAGGGCGTCCGGGCCGTGCCAATGGGCGGTGAGCGAGAGGTAGAGCGAGCGGCCGATGTTGCCGAGGATCGCCAGTGCGACGCCGGCCACGAGGAAGAAGACCTTCCATCCGAGCCGCCGGAGCGTCTGGTCGCCGATGAACAGCGCCACCATGACCGAGGACTGGAGGCTGCGGATGCCGCTGCAGGCCTCGTCCACGCCGACGCGGCAGCGGGGGAGCCGGATGATGCTTCCCTCACGCACGGCCGGGATGCCGCCGAGGTTGAGCAGCTCGACGTCGAAGAAGCTGACCATGCCCTGGAGCCCGACGACGATCGGCTTCCAGACGAGGTTCGGGATCGGCACGGACACGAAGGCGAAGAGGATGGGGAAGAGGAAATGCCGGAGCGTCTTGGGGCCGTGACGCGCGAGGATGTACCCCGCCACGAAGCAGGTGGTCCCGAGGCTCAGCGCCATGGCCGAGCTGGGCGTGCGGACGAGGGCGTGTCGGTACAGCTCGGAAAACAGCACGAGGGGGAAACCCAGCAGGACGAGTCCCCAGGACTTCCATGCGGCCGCCGGGACGTCGTCGAGCGGCCGGCGGGGCCAACGATCCCAGACCAGGAAGCCCACCAACATCGCGACGATGTAGCCGAAGTTGAACTCGGCCTGTTCGGACCAGTGGAAGCGGAGATTGTGCAGCCACCAGCCCGCGAAAAGGGCCGGCGGCGCCCAATCGGCAGGCGAGGAAAGCCAGCTGGCGCCATTGGGACGGGCTGGGGATGAGGACGGTGAAGACGTCATTCTGGCGGCGCCCAAGCAAAGGCCGCCCCTCGCCCCCCCGCAAGCCCGTATCACCCCCACCCCCGCTTCAACCCTTCAACCCTTCAACCCTTCAACCCTTCAACCCTTCAACCCTTCAACCCTTCAACCCTTCAACGCTTCAACGCTTCAACGCTTCAACCATTCGACATTTCAACGCCCCCCTCCCCCCTTCCCTTCACACCATTCCGCGCTACCATGCCGCCGATGCAATCCGTCAGCACCGTCGTTCTCACCCGTGACTGCGATGCGGTCCAGATCCCAGCCGGCAACACCGTGGCCCTGCCCGCGGGCACCGAGGTGGACATCACCCAGACCCTCGGCGGCTCGTACACCGTCCACGCCATGGGCGGGCTCTTCCGCATCGCCCCGAAGGACGCCGACGCCCTCGGCCTGAAGTCGGAAACCCCGGCCGCGGCCGCTCCCGCCACCGGAAACGTCGACGAGAAGGCCGTCTGGGACTGCCTCCGCACCTGCTACGACCCCGAGATCCCGGTGAACATCGTCGACCTCGGACTCGTGTACGACATGGGCATCGAGGACCTTCCGTCCGGCAACAAGAAGGTGTTCGTGAAGATGACCCTGACCGCCCCGGGCTGCGGCATGGGCGCGACCATCGCCGGCGACGCGCAGCAGAAGATCCTCATGCTGCCGACCGTCGAGGACGCCTCGGTCGAGATCGTCTGGGACCCGCCGTGGCACCAGAGCATGATCACCGCCGAGGGCCGCCGCCTGCTCGGACTCGAGTAACGCATCCCGTCCGGGACCAACCCAGGAAAGCGAAAGGGCCGGCTTCAAGCCGGCCCTTTGTGTTCAGCCCGTCCCGTTGGAACGGGATCGCGAACGGCGGATCAGGCCACGATCTTGTCGTAGCGGGCCTCGATGAACTCCCAGTTGATCAGGGCGGCGAAGGCCTGGACGTAGTCGGCCCGCTTGTTCTGGTACTTCAGGTAGTAGGCGTGCTCCCACAGGTCGAGGCCGAACAACGGCGTCATGCCCTTGGAAAGCGGGCTGTCCTGGTTGGCCGTGGTGACCAGCTTCAGGGACTTCTCCTTGTCCACGGCGAACCAGATCCATCCGCTGCCGAACACGCCCATGGCGGTCTTCACGAACTGCTCCTTGGCGTCGTCCTCGGAGGTGAACAGCTCGCCGAAGGCCTTGATCAGGTTGCCGTCGGGGTTCAGCGGACGGGCGTCCTTCTTCAGGCACTGCCAGAACAGGGTGTGGTTGTAGTGGCCGCCACCGTGGTTGCGCACCGCGCCGCGGATCGACTCGGGGACCTTGTCGAGGTCCTTGAGCAGTTCCTCCACGGAAAGCTTCTGCAGGTCGGGATGGTCCCTGAGCGCCTCGTTGAGCTTGGTCACGTAGGCCTGGTGGTGCTTGGTGTGGTGGATCTCCATCGTCTTCGCGTCGAAGAACGGCTCGAGCGCGTCGTAGGCGTAGCCCAGCGGCGGCAGCTTGTGGGCGCCTTCCGTGGACTGGGCCAGCGTACGGATCGGCGAGGAGGCGAAGGCGGCCGCCATGACGGCGGCGGACTTGAGGGCGTGACGACGGGTGATCATGGAATCTGGAAACCGGGTGATGAGTCGGCGGACGTTCGCGCCACACCGAACCGCTTGCAAGTCCGTGTCCGTGACGGTCTGTGACGGCGGAGGTCCAATTGTGATCCGATTCCCCGACGCGATCCCAGCCCGAGGTTTGACTCGGCGACGTCGTCAGGCCATCTACCTGCCCCGCATGTTCCCATTCCCCGCTTCATTCCGGGCCGCGGCCCTGCTGCTGGCGCTCGTCCCGGCGCTCCTCGGAGCCGACCAGGCCCCCGCAGCCCCGAAGGCCACCAATGCCGTCCGCGTGCTCAACGGCTTCCGCTACGAGCCGCTCGTCTCCGGCGACATCCCCGAGCCGGTCGCCCTCCGCTTCTCCCCGGACGGACGCCTCTGGTTCACCGGACGCCGCGGCAACATCTGGGCCTACGACTTCCAGACGAAGTCCCACTCCGAGGTGGCCAAGCTGAACGTGTGCTGGGAACCCATTCCCGGAGGCGAGGCGAACGAACGCGGACTCCACGGCATCGACTTCGACCCCGACTTCCTCCGCAACGGCTTCATCTACGTCCACTACGCCCCGTGGGCCCCGACCAACGCCACCGCCTGGAGCAACCGCGTCTCCCGGTTCACCGTGAAGAACCCGGCCAAGGCGACCGGGATCGTCGATGGCTCCGAGAAGATCCTCCTGACCATCCCGTCGCTCCGCGGCTTCCACCAGGGCGGCGCGCTGGAGATCCACCCGAAGGACGGCCACCTCTACGTCACCGCCGGCGACAACAACGTGTCCTCGGACACCGAGAAGTTCTGGAACGACCCGACGAACCCGCCGCAGGTCCTCGCCGCTCTCCAGGGCAAGGTGCTCCGCATCGCACGGGACGGCTCGATCCCGAAGGACAACCCCTTCGTCGGCCGCGCCGACGCCCATCCGGCCGTGTACACCTACGGACACCGGAACCCGTACTCGCTGAACATCGATCCGAAGACCGGCACGGTGTATGTCGGCGAGATCGGCTACGACCGGCCGGTGGACTGGGAGGAGGTCAACCGGCTGCAGCCCGGCGCCAACTACGGATGGCCGCGATGCATGGGCACGAACTCGGCGACCTTCGGCAACGTCCCCTGCCCGCTGCCGGACGCCGTCCCGCCGTGGATCGCCTACAACCACGACAACGAGGGCAAGAACGCCGGCGGCAACGCCACCTCCGGCCCGCTGTACCGCTCCACCGGCAAGCCCGGCGACTTCCCGAAGGAGTTCCACGGCGGGATGTTCTACGCCGACTACGTCCGTCGGTGGATCCGTTTCGCCCGCACGGACGCCTCGGGGAACGTGGAGAAGACCGAGCCGTTCGCCCGCGGCTTCGTGGGCGGCATCCTGGCGATGACCGAAGGACCGGACGGCGCGCTCTACTTCGTGGAGTACGGCGGCTGGTTCACCGGCGCCCCGAGCGACCGCCTCGCCCGCATCGTCGTCGACCGGTGACGCGAGGCTTGGCCTAGGAGGCTCGGACATCCCTGTCCGTGGTCCGTCGCCTGTCGCCCTTCGCCGTGTCGGCAGGCGTCTTCCTGCTCTTGCTCCTCAACCCAATCCTCCTCTCCCCCTCGCACTTCCACGTCGGCCCCACCGGCGGCGTCTGGCACACGGGCGTCGGATCGTGAGAAACAGGAAGGCCCGGTTCCCTCTACGGGGAACCGGGCCTTTTCGTGTCGGCGACGGGGCGCCGCTCCGGAGGTGGAAACCGCCCGTGGGATGTCGAATGCACACCTCACCTTTGTGGACACGCTGGAAGCCTCCCCGTGCGCTCACGGACAAACTCGATATCGGTGCCCGTCGACACGGGCCATCCGCCTCCTGTTGGTGGTTGACTTAGTGTCTTTTATACACTTTTATGTCCAGCACTGGTCGCCGCCATGCCGTACACGTACCAATATCCCCGCGCCGCGCTCACGGTGGACTGCGTCGTCTTCGGATTCGATGAGGGCAGTCTCAAGGTGCTGTTGATCCGGCGGGACCTGGAGCCCTTTGCCGGGAGGTGGGCGCTGCCCGGTGGGTTCGTCGAGGTGGACGAACCCCTGGACGAGGCCGCTCGCCGGGAACTGGCCGAGGAAACCGGCCTGCGGGACATCTTCCTGGAACAGCTCTACAGCTTCGGCACACCCGGCCGCGACCCGCGCGAGCGGGTCGTCAGCGTCGCCTACTACGCGCTGGTCTCACTGGCAGGCCACAAGCCCGAGGCGGCCACCGACGCCCGGGAGGCGGCCTGGTTCGCCGTGGACGGCACCCCCGCCCTTGCGTTCGACCACAGGGAAATCCTGGCGACCGCACTGGCCCGCCTCCGTGGAAAGGTCCGTTACGAACCCATCGGTTTCGAGCTGCTGCCCAGCCGATTCACCCTGGGCCAGCTCCAGCACCTCTACGAGGTGGTGCTCGAAGAGCGCCTCGATAAGCGCAACTTCCGGAAGAAGATCCTCGGGATGGGACTGCTGGTGGACACCGGCGAAAGCCAGCGGGACGTGGCCCATCGCGCCGCCCGCCTCTATCGCTTCGACGAACGCAAGTACCAGCAGCTCCGCAAACGCGGCTTCAGCTTCTGGCTGTAAACTGCCACCTCCACCCCAAACATCGCATGCGCGAAGACCGCCTCATCACCCTTCCTGGATTCCTCGACGCTTTCGCAAGCCAGGACCGCGACCGCAAGGACCGCCCATTCTGCTTCATCCTCGGGGCCGGGGCGTCCCAGCAATCGGGAATTCCCGGCGGCGCCGAGATGGCCAAGGAGTGGCTGGAACTGCTGCACAAACAGGAAGACTTTGACAGAATGCCATTGGAAAAGTGGGCGACCGCTGAACGGTTGAACATCCCCGAGTTCGACTTCGAAAACTTGGCGCGATTCTACCCAGAACTCTATTCGCGATGCTTCCGCGAACGTGAAGAGGATGGCTATGCCTATCTCGAGAAGAGGATGGAGGGAAAGGATCCAAGCTTCGGCTATTCAGTACTCGCCTATATCCTATCGGATACACCTCACAAGATCCTGATTACCACTAATTTTGACAATCTTGTCGCGGACTCCTTGTCCATCCATTCCAACACCTTTCCGGTGATCGTGGGGCACGATTCATTGGCCGACTACGCTCGGGTCGCCCTGCGTCGCCCGCTGATCGCAAAAGTACATGGCAGCCTCGGCTTCGCACCCAAGAGCGATCCCAAAGATCTCAAATGCCTTACGGAACAATGGCAGAAGGCGTTGAACCGAATCTGTGAGCGCTACACACCGATCGTGATCGGCTACGACGGTAACGACGGCAGTCTGATGGGCTCGTTGGAGAATCTGCCCATCGGTGTTCCCGACACGATATTCTGGTGCTTCCGTGATCAGCAGAACCAGCCTGCGACCAAGGTCACTCAGGTTCCAGAACGCGTCCGGAACTTCGTCGCGGCTAAGAAGGGCCGATTCGTTCCCATTCCCGGCTTTGACGAACTGATGCTATTGCTGCACCGCCGGTTATCCCAAGACGGGAAGGTTCCGGACTTGTTTGACCAAATGAAGCGCCGGTCGGACGACCGGGTCAAACGGTTCGATGAACAGCAGAGGGCACTGACAGAGAACCTTGATCAGCCTCCTCGTGCCACCCCAGCCGCGACCGTGGAAACGCCGGCTCTCCCCGCGAAAGCAGCCACGGAAGCGCCATTGATGGACGAATTGGGGCGACTGTTGAAAGAGGCGCTTGGCGATTTGGCCGCTCAGAGGGAATTCAAGCCTTGGTGGCTGTGGGAAACCAAGGCGGCCTCCCAACCCGATCTCGATTCTCGGGAGAAGGTTTATCGTGAAGCGCTCGATGCGTTGCCGAACAGCGCACCGCTGCTCGGAAACTACGCCAACTTCCTGGCAGACCAGCGGAAGGACTACGACCGGGCCGAGACATTCTACCAGCGGGCAATCGAGGCCGATCCCAAGCTCGCCAACCACCTCGGGAGCTATGCCAACTTCCTCGCAAACCAGCGGAAGGACTACGACCGGGCCGAGGCGTTCTACCAGCGCGCCATCGAGGCCGCCCCCAGGCACGCCAACAACCTCGGGAACTACTCAAAGACTCTATTCATCATTGGACGGCAGGATGAAGCAGAACGTCGTTTGCAGGAGGCCGAGGCTCTTTCGCCAACCTGGGAGGATCTACTGGTGGAATTGGCCTTCTATCGGGCCGCCCATGTCCGGGGGGATTGGCCGGCGATTCTCGGAAGGCTGAAGGATCTAGTCCTAGGCGGAGCGCGTTCTCCCGGCTGGGACCTGAAGGCCAACCTCGAAGCCGCTGCCAAAGCCGGCCACCCCAACATCCCGCTGCTCGAAGCGCTCGTCGCCGTGATCACGGAGGGCGCCGATCCGGCCTCACTTAACCGCTTTACCGAGTGGCAGACGGCAAAGGCCTCGGACGGTACAATCAACGAATCCCCCCAGACCTGAACGCACGCGTTTTGGAGGACATCCAGAACAACGGCCTTCCCGGTGACGCGCTCCGGTCGAGGTGTGGCAACTTAAGCGGCATCAGTTCCGCCGCTTCAGCCGGGAACAGCTCGCGGACTGGGTCGAACGCTTCTTCCGTCTCTGGTCGCGCAACCAATGGAAGCGCGAGCGCTACGCCCCGAGCTTCCATCTCGACGACGAGAACCTCGATCCGAAGACCTGGTGTCGCTGGCCGATACTCAGCGGCGGATTCGAGGTTGAACTGGAGGAACTGCGGCGCTCCGCCGGCTCGGTACCTTCGTGAGTTGGGACCGTCACACTTTCCCATGGCACCGAAGCAACTCGTCTCCCACAGCAAGTTCCTCAGCCGCGTGCTGCGGCACCAGCCCGAGACCATCGGCATCACCCTGGATCCAGCCGGTTGGATCTCCGTGGACGCCCTCCTTTCGGCCATGGCGGAACATGGCCGGCCATTGAGTCGGGCCGATCTGGAAGAGATCGTCCGCACCAGCGACAAGCAACGCTTCGCCCTGAGCCCCGACGGACAACGCATCCGCGCCAACCAAGGCCACTCGATTGAAGTCGAACTGGACCATGCTCCGGCGGTTCCGCCTGAACTTCTCTACCACGGCACCGCCGCCCAGTTCCCTCCCGCGATCCGCGAACAGGGTCTTTGCAGGATGGAACGGCATCATGTCCATCTCTCAGCCGAGACCGAGGTGACGCTGCGAGTCGGGGCCCGTCGCGGTCGCCCGATCCTGCTGACCATCCGTGCCGGCGACATGCACCGGGCGGGCCACGCGTTCCTCCTGACGCCGAATGAGGTCTGGCTCACCGACCGGGTGCCGCCGGAGTTCATCGGGTTCCCGCAATAGGCCGCGGCCATGGACGAGCGAACATGGCGGATCCACGGCGTTCTCCTCGGCGGAGCCGTGGGCGACTCGCTTGGGCTTCCCGGTGAGGGCATCTCCCCGGGACGGCAACGTCGACTTTGGCCGGGGGACCTGCGGCACCGGTTCCTGTTTGGACGCGGCATGATCAGCGACGACACGGAACACGCCTTCATGACCGCACAGGCGCTGCTGGAGGCGGATGGCGACATGGAGCGCTTCCGCAGCTCGCTCGCGTGGAAGCTGCGGTGGTGGTTCCTGGCCCTGCCCGCAGGGGTTGGACTGGCCACGGCCCGGGCCTGCATCCGGTTGTGGCTGGGTGTTCCGCCGGAACGCAGCGGTGTGAACTCGGCGGGCAATGGCCCCGCGATGCGCAGTGCAATCCTCGGGGCGGTCCTCGCCCACGAGGCGGAGAAGCGGCGGGAGTTTGTCCGGGCTTCCACCCGGTTGACGCATCTGGACCCGCGCGCGGAGACGGCGGCACTGGCCGTCGCAGAGGGGGCTGCTTGGATTGTGCGAGGCGAGCCGTCGATCGAGGATTTCAGCGGACGGCTCCCGGGTTTGGGTGCGGATGCGGAATGGACCCGACTCTGCCGACGTCTCACCGAGGCGTTGGCCCGGCGCGAGTCCGTTGCCGATTTCGCCGTTTCGTTGGACCTGGTCCGTGGGGTGTCCGGGTACGCCTACCACACGGTGCCGATGGCGCTCTTCGCCTAGATGCGGCACCGTGGGGACTTCCGCGACACGTTGACGTCAGCCATCCGCTGCGGCGGCGACACGGACACCGTCGGCGCCATCGCCGGGGCCCTGGCCGGCTGCGAGGTGGGTGTGGATGGCATTCCCGACCCTTGGCGGAACCACCTCCGGGATTGGCCGCGAACACCCGCGCTCCTGGGCCTGGTTGCCAAAGATCTGGCCCGTCCAGGCGGTCGGCCCGTGCGCTGGTGCCGGCCCGGCGTGGTACCCAGGAACCTGTTCTTCCTGGTCGTCGTCCTGTTCCATGGCTTCCGCCGCCTGCTTCCCCCGTATTGAATCAGCGCCATGCCAAGGCACGTCATACTGATCCTGGAGGACAACGACGAAAGGATCTCGGCATTCTCGGTGGTCGTGGCTGGGATGGTTCCGGAATGCCAACTCCGACTCTGGCGGGATGCGCCCTCCTTCATGGCGGAGGCGCGGGCTTGGTTGCCGCAGGCATCGCTGATCTCGCTCGATCACGACCTGAATCCGCAGCCAGGCGCCTCCCAGGACCCCGGAACCGGTCTTGAGGTGGCCACCTGGCTGGCCCAACAGACTCCGGTCTGCCCTGTCATCGTGCATTCGTCGAACCACGAACGCGTCGAATCGATGGTCAACGAACTGCGGTTCGGCGGATGGACATGGGAGCGGGTGGGGCCATGGGGAAGCGACTGGATCGCCGGAGCGTGGCGGCGCAAGGCCGGAGCCCTGCTGGAGGCCGGACGCAACGCGCGGGTTTCGCCCCTGGCCGCCACACGGCCAGTCGACCACGCGCAGCGGATGGCACGGGCCCGGATTTCCTTGGATGGTCTCTCGGTCGGCGATGCCTTCGGAGAGAGCTTCTTTTGTCCGGAGGAGGTTTTCCGCGATCGGACAGTCCACCGGCATGAAGCTCCACCGCCCTGGTTCGTGACCGACGACACGGTCATGGCGGTGTCGGTCATTGAGGCGCTCGGGCGTGATGGCTTCATCGAACGTCTGTCGCTCGCGCGCGCGTTGGCCGCCCGTTACATGCTCGACCCACGCCGCGGTTACGGGGCCACGGCCCACGGCATCCTCCGACAGATCCACGACGATGTGCCCTGGATGGACGCCGCCGGCAGCGCATTCGATGGGATGGGATCCCTTGGCAACGGGGCGGCGATGCGGGTCGCCCCTTTGGGAGCCTACTTTGCCGACGACCCAGACCGGACGGTCCGGGAAGCCGTCGCCTCGGCCGAAGTCACCCACGCCCATCCGGAAGGCAAGGCGGGAGCGGTGGCCGTGGCACTTGCCGCCGCCTGGACCGCATCAAACCGGGGAAACGACCTTCCCGCCCACCTCCTGATGGAGGCCGCCTACTCCCTGACGCCGGACGGGGAAACCCGACGGGGTCTTGCCGCCGCGCTCCGTATTCCGTTGGAGACTCCACCGGCTCAGGCCGCACGGGTTCTGGGAAACGGCAGCCGAATCAGTGCGCCGGACACGGTTCCGGTATGCCTCTGGCTGGCCGCCCGACACCTTCAGGACTATCGGGAGGCCTTGTGGGCGACCGTGGCCGTCGCCGGCGACCTCGACACCAACTGCGCCATCGTCGGCGGGATCGTGGCCCTGTCGGTGGGCGCCGAAGGAATCCCAGCCGATTGGCTCGCCGCCAGGGAGGCGATCCCCTTTCCGGAATCCCTTCCCTGAGGTCGGCCCTCGGCCAAGGGGCGCGGTCTTAGCCACGGAGACTCGGAGGACACGGAGTTGGAGAGCGACACGGATTCCACGGAAACCGGGATCGGGAGCACCTGTCCCCGGTCTCGTCCGACTGGGACCGGTGCTCGTCGGGCAAACGCAACCTACCGACGACCCACCACGCGACATTCCCAGTCTACTTGGCAGAAGGTCGCGGAACCTTCCGGAGATCGAAGCGGGTCAGTCCCGCTTCCTGGGTGACATCGAAACCCTTCGGCGTCTGCCCGGAAGGTCCATCGCCACCCTTCGTCGCCACGATCAAGGTTCCGTCCTCGATCTTGACGATGGCACCGATCACCTGGCCGACGGTGTCGCCCGCGGACGCACTGTCCAGGATGGTGGCGAGCATCTGCTGCGGTTCCGTTCCGGGCGGCAGTGCGATCCTGGTCTTGAACCAGAAGTCCGAGTCCCGATGGAAATGGAAGGAATCGCCGGAGATCCTGATGGTGACCTTCTCACCCGGCTTGCCACCCACCGCGACTCCCTCCCAGGTTCCCTGCAGTCGCTGCAGCGCGGAATCCGGCGGGGGCCGAGAGGTGCAACCGGCTTGCAGGCCGAGGAGTAGCGGGGGAAGGAGCAGGAAACTCCGGGTGAGACCGAGCGGTGCTTTGGAGGTCATTCTGGGAATCTTGTCTTCGATGCCCCCACCGCAGTCGAATCGGCCGTGAAGGGCAACGGAAGTTCGAGCCCGAGGGCTGGATCGGGAAACGCCCGGACTCGATCGGAGGCCACCCTGTTCGAAGAAGCCGAACTTGTTGCCCGGATCCCCTCCTCCGCAGCGAAGCCTCATCGTCTCGGAACCGCGCACGGCGTCACCACCGCCTTCATCCGACCATGGCCCGACGAATCCCGTGAACCACACCGGACCCACCGCCAAAGGAGACCATGCCAAGCGGTTCAGGGCCTCCGTCCCTCGTCGACCTCGTAGAAGTCGAAGTAGGTGAGGACGTCGGATCGGTCGCCCAGGCCGTACTTTTCCTTGTACTCCTGCAGCTCGTGCGGCGATGCGTCGGTGTCTCGCCAACCCCGCTTGATCATGTATTCGTTCCACACATGGATCTCGGACTCGGTCGGCCGCCTCCCCATGGAAAAGCACCATTCGAGGATCTCCTCGTCCGTCCCGCCCGCAGCGACCCTCCCGACCAACGCCCCGTAGTCCACTCCCAGGAACCGCACGCACCTGCGGTCGAATCCAAGCCCCATGTAGGGAAGGTAGTCGGCCGGCAATTGGCCGCGGGTCTGCAGACGGATCTTCCCCAGCATGCGGGGGATCCAGACCAGGCCGCCGAGCTTCTGATACGGGCTGACGAACATGGGAGGTTGTGAAGCCAGGCTGGAGGCCCGGGAACCCGGCAACCGTTGGATCGGGGCGGATCGATGTCGATGCCGAAACCTTCCCGGCTCCATCGGGAAGGCCCGTCGGCGGACTCAGCGGCCGGAGAGCTGCTTGGCGCGGCGGACGAGGTCGATGAATTCCGCACGGTATCCCTCGCGGTCCGGACCGAGGCCTTCCTCGGCCAGCCTCAGGACCTTGTCCCACGTCAGGTCACCCTTCTGCGGCGAGTCCCGGAGCATCAGCCCATAGCCCATCACGGCGGCGGCGAACTTGAAGTCGGCGGTCGCCGCAAGGGCGTCGTGGTCCGGGTCCCGCACCGGCACCTCGAGCAGGCGGCTCGCCTCGGCTTCGGGCTCCTTGTAGCGGACCTTCAGGTTCAACAGTTCGTCGCCATGGGTCGCCTTCGACGCCGCGGCCGCATCGGCCTTGGTGTAGCGCAGCGGATCGACGCCCGGCTTCCGGCCGGCGGCGGGGACGATCTCGTAGAGGACCGTGACCGCCTGTCCGGCGCCGACCTCCCCGGCGTCCTTGCGGTCGTCGTTGAAGTCGCGGTCGGCGAGGGCGCGGTTCTCGTAGCCCAGGAGACGCCAGCTGACGACCCGGGCCGGGTTGAACTCCACCTGGATCTTCGCGTCCTTGGCGACGGTCTGGAGGTTCCCGCGGACCTCCTCCTTCAGGACCTTGCGGGCCTCGGTGAAGGAGTCGATGTAGCTGTAGTTGCCGTTGCCGCGGTCGGCGAGCAGCTCGGCGTTGTCGTCGCGGAGGTTGTCGCCGCCATAGCCGAGCACGCTCAGGAACACGCCCGACCGGGCCTTGTCGGTCACGAGCGCCAGCAGGTCCTCGCGGCGGGTGACGCCGACGTTGAAGTCTCCGTCGGTGCAGAGGATCACCCGGTTGACGCCTCCGCGGATGAACTTGTTGGTGGCCATGGCGTAGGCGCGTTCGATGCCCGCGCTGCCGTGGGTGCCGCTCCCGGCGCGCAGGGCGTCGATGGCGCGTTGGATGTCCGGCTTCCGCGAGACCGCCGTCGGCTCGAGCGCCACGTCGGCCTCGCCGGCGTAGGTGACGATCCCGACCTGGTCCTTCGGATCGAGCTGCTCGAGCAGAAGCCGGAGCGACCGCTGCACCAGCGGCAGCTTGTTCTCGGGCGCCATGGAACCGGAGACGTCCACGAGGAACACCAGGTTCGCCCGCGGACGTTCGCGGACGTCGGTGTCACGGGCCTTGAGGCCGATGCGCACGAGGCGGTGCTCGGGGTTCCAGGGACAGTCCGCGACCTCGACGTTCGCGGCGAAGGGTTCACGGCCCTTGGGCCCGGCATAGTCGTAGGGGAAGTAGTTCACCAGCTCCTCAAGCCGGACGGCGTCCCGCGGCGGGAGGGAACCCTCGCGCAGGAACCGACGGGCGTTGGCGTAGCTCGCGGTGTCGACGTCCATGCCGAAGGTCGAAAGCGGCGCGGCGGCGACCTCTCGGAAGGGATTCTCGACGACCGGCTGGTAGCGCCCGCCGAAACCACGCGCCTCCGGAGTGGCGAACCGATACAGGGATTCCGCCTCCGGATGACGCCGGAGCTCAAGCTGCGCGGGCTCCCTCGACTCGGCGACGGACTCCGCCGGTTCCCTGGCTCCGGATTTCCCGTCCGCCTTTGTCGTCAGGCCCGGCAGGCCGTCGGCCTTGGCGTACCCGCGGTCGGATTTGGACGCTTCCACCTTCGACCTCGGCGACGCCGGTGCCGTCGCAGCACCCGAGAAGTACTCGAGGCGGTCGCCGGAGGGTCTCGGCGCGGCGGGTTGTGTCGTGTCGAATTGTGAGACGACACCGCGGTTGCGGGCTGAGGACCCGGGGGCAGCGGCCGGCGTCGATGCCGGAGCGGCGGAGAACGAATCGTCGGAGCGGCCGGCCAAACCGGCAGGACCTCCCGGAGCCGGCTTCGAAGCCGCCTTGGACGCATCCACCGGGACCGGCCCGTCGGCGAGCCCGGTGACCCCGGCTCCCGGCTTCGCACTGCTGGGAACGGGGGACGGGGTGACGGCCAAGGCGTCAACCTCGGGGCGCCGGTTCTCCGCCGGCGCGTTCCCCGTGCCGCCAACGGAGGGTTTCGAGGCCGCAGACGGGGCCTGGGTCTGGTTCTTGCGGCGCGACTCGGGGATCCGGGCCGAACCGTCGACTGCCGGATCCGGCCGAACCTTCCACGGCGTCCAAAGTGCCAGGGAAACCGTGAGCGCCATCGCCGCTGCCAAGGAGAACCCGACCACCGGCCGGGTGATGCCGGTCCAGAGCCGACTGAACCACTGGAGGGGTCCGACAGCGGCCGAAGGCTCGACCAGGGCCGCCTGCTCGGGATGGGCCGCGGCCTCGAGGATCCGGTCGCGGCGCGCCTCGTCCAAGCCGGGCCCAGGCTCGGCGGAAAGCTGGGTTTCCAAGGTGTCGGCGAGACGTCGCAGGGCGGCGATCTCGGCCCGGAGCTCCGGGGATTCCGCGATCGCCTTCTCGATCACGGCATGTTCCTCGGCACTGACCTCGCCTATGGCGTAGGCCGTGATCTCGGGGGAGTCGGAGGTGAGTTTCATGGGACAGGCTTCGGGCTTCGGGCTTCGGGCTTCGGTTTTGGGCGACGGGCGATGTCTTTCGCGTCAGCCGCGGGCAAGGCGGGACGGACGCTCGAGCGAGGACATCTGCTGTCGGAGGGTCTTGAGGGCGGTGTGCAGGAGGAATCCGACGTTCCCCACGCTCAGGGCGGTGAGCTCGGAGATCTCCTGGTAGCTGAGCTGGTTCTGGAACTTGAGCCGGACGACCTCACGCTGGTTCGGCGGGAGACGGTCCAGGAGGGCGAGCAGGTTCCGCGTGCTGTCGCGGTTCTCTGCGGCCGTGGACGGGCTCGGGCCCTGGGCCGGCCGCGATTCCAGTTCCTCCTCGGTCAATGGTGCCATGCGTCCCTCCTTGCGAAGACGGTCCAACGCCCGGTTTCGGGCCACCGTGAAGAGCCATTGGGCCAGGTGTTTCCCGACCTCCTCCCGCCGCTGCCCGCACAGGCGCAGGAAGGTGTCCTGCACGATGTCGCGGGCGGACTCGGGGTCGCCGGTCAGCGAACCGACATACCGCAGCAGCGGGGCCTCGTGTTCCTCGAGGGCCTTGCGGATCCATTCGGTCCGTTGGGCGGATTCGTCGACAGGTGTTCGGCTCATGGCGGATCGCGGTGCGTCCACAGGGACAACGGACGGAGGGGGAATTCCTTTGAACGAAACTTTCCCCATACACGGGCTCCGTCACCAGCGGGATTCCGTGTCGAATGGTTCCAAGCGGAAGGAAAGCCCACGCAACGGAGCAACGCCGCGAAGGCCGCCGCGGGTATTGGAACGCAAAGCCGAAAGGCCGCCGGGGGGGAAGCCGTCGGCTTCCCGTCGCGGAACCGCAACCCGGGTGGCGATCCCGGTTTCGAACCCGGATCCTTCGCACCGTTGGCGTCCTTGCGGGTTTGCGTGAGGCCGGTCTTCGCTCCCTCCGGATCGTTTTGGCCAGGCGGTTTCGTGGGAACCGCTTCCCGGCTCAGAGCTCCCGCCACTTCTGGGCGACGGGCTGGCGGCGTCCGACGCCGAAGGCCCGGGTGGTGACCTTGAGCCCCGGGGCCGCCTGACGCCGCTTGTACTCGGAGAAGTCGATCAGCCGGACCACCCGGCGCACCGCGTCTTCGGGGAAGCCCGAGGCCACGATCTCCGCCGGGGTCCGGTGGCGCACCACATAGGCGTCGAGGATCGCGTCCAGCACCTCGTAGGCAGGCAGGCTGTCCTGGTCCGTCTGGTTGGGCCGCAACTCGGCGCTGGGGGCTTTGGTGATGGACGAGGACGGAATGATCTCGCGCTCCCGGTTGATCCATCGCGCCACCCGGTAGACCAACGTCTTCGGGACGTCGCTGATGACCGCCAGCCCGCCGCACATGTCCCCGTAGAGCGTGCAGTAGCCCACGGCCAGTTCGCTCTTGTTGCCGGTGGTGAGCAGCAGGGAGCCGAACTTGTTGGACATGGACATCAACGCCACGCCGCGCAGCCGGGCCTGGATGTTCTCCTCGGTGGTGTCCTCGGCGCGGCCTTCGAACAACGGGGACATCTGGGACTTCACCGCGTCGAACGGCGACTGGATCGGCACCACGTCGCATCGGATGCCGAGGTTCCGGGCGAGGGCGAGGGCGTCGTCGATGCTGCCCTGGGAGGAATACCGCGAAGGCAGGGCCAGCCCGCGGACGTTCCCCGCGCCGAGGGCCGCGACCGCGAGCGCGGCGACCACGGCGGAGTCGATGCCGCCAGAGAGTCCGAGGACGGCGCTGCGGAATCCGCATTTCCGGAGGTAATCCCGGGTACCCAGGACCAGCGCGTCGTGGACCTGCGCCTCCTCGCACGGACCGGAAGCCGACATCCCACCGGAAGTCCGGGTGTCCACGACACGGAAGTCCTCCGCGAATGCGGCCCCCTCCGCCAGCAGGCCGCCATCGGCGTTGAAGGCCAGGCTGCGGCCGTCGAAGACGAGCTCGTCGTTGCCGCCGGCGAGGTTGCAGTAGAGCACCGGCACCCCGGACTTGGCGCAGAGGCTCCGCAGCATCGCCAGCCGGGTCGACTCCTTGCCGAGGTGCCACGGCGAGGCGCTGATGTTGAGCAGCAGGTCGACGCCGGCGGCGACGAGCTCGGCCGCGGGATCGGGCCGGTAACGGCGACGAGGCCAGAAGTCGGCGTCGTTCCACACGTCCTCGCAGACGGTGAGTCCCAGGCGGAGGCCCCGGAACTCGACCGGCGCGTTGGCGGTGGCGGGATCGAAATAGCGGTCCTCGTCGAAGACGTCGTATGTCGGCAGCAGGGTCTTGGACCGGATGGCGGCGACCCGGCCTTGGTGCAGCAGGGCGACGGCGTTGGAAAGCCCCCTTCCCACGGAGGCATCCCCTTCGGCGACGAAGCCGACCAGGAGACCGGTCTCGCCGGTGGCTGCGGCGAGCCGTTGCAGGGCCTCGAGGTTCGCCTGGACGAACGACGGTCGCAGCAGGAGGTCCCGGGGCGGATAGCCCACGATGGACAGCTCGGGGGTCATCACCAGGTCGGCCCCGGCCTCCACGCCGCGCCGGTAGGAGGCGAGGATGGCGGCCTCGTTGCCGGCGATGTCGCCGACGGTGGTGTTCAGCTGGGCGAGCGCGATCCTCATGGGCTTCTCTGCGGGACGAACGGGCGGAACAGGGGCGTCTGCTTCCGGATCAGGGCAACTGGGCCATGCGCCCGAGGGACTCGAGGAGCGGGCCACGTTCGCTCATGATGAGCGTGCCGGGACCGATCCCGTGTCCCTTCAGGAAATCCGGGGCGGTTTCGAGGACGAACTGCACGCGCTGCGACTTCGAGGGGACCCCGACCTCGTCGCGGGCGCGGAGCCGGACGACCTCGGTGATCACGCCTTCGGGATCGATGTAGGCGGCGTCGATGTCGAAGGGCACGTTGCGCATGTAGAAGGACCGTTCCCGGGCGCCGCCGAACACGAACAGCATCGCGTCGTTGGTGCCGATCGAGGTCCGATGCATGAGGCCCGTGGCGATCTGGGTCAGGCTGGAACACACCTCGGCCTGGAGATCCAGTTTGCCCAGCAGAAGCCGGACACGCGGAAGCCCGGTCAACGCCTGGGACTGGTAGAACGTCGGTTCGGCGGCGACGCCGGGCGTCGGCACAACCGCCTTCGGCGACTCCGCGACGGGCGACGTGCCCGTTGGGGACGAAGAGGCGGCGTCGCGGCTGCAACCGGCCAGCCAGATCGCGGCGAGACAGACGAGGAACCTGTTCACCGCCGCATCATGGTGGCGGGACGCCCGACGCTCAATGGACTTCCTCCGTTCCCGCAGCCCGCGAGAGAGCCCTGGACCTTCCCCGGGGCCAAGGCGGATCCCACGCGGGAACGCCAAGCCGCCAACCAGGAGCCGGATCGGGAACCGACAGGCTGCTTGCCGGCCGCCGACCGGTCCTGAAATCGCAACGTCCTCGGTTCCGACCCCGTTGAATCGCGTCTCGGTGGCCATGGGGCCTGGCCGGCGGGCGCCTTCCCGGATCCCGGCTGGGACTCTTCCTTCCTCCTGCCGGAACCCGGGCTATGGACGCGATTGGCTCCGGTCGAGGCGGCGGCGGACCAGGCGCACGAGTTCGGACATCGCGAAGGGCTTCTGCAGGAACTCCAACCCGGGAGCGGGCCCGGAGCCGGCGGCCGCGGCGAACTCCCGGCTGTAGCCGCTCATGTGGATCACCGGCAGGTCCGGACATTCCGACCGGATCATCTCGCCCAACTGCAGCCCGCCGATCCCACCCGGCATCACCATGTCGGTGACCACCAGGTCGTAGGCGGGACCGGTCCGACGCCACAGGTCCATGGCCTCGACGCCGGAAGCGGCCGTCGACACGTGGTAGCCATGGCGGGTCAGGAACGAGCGGGCCAACGAGAGCAGCCCGGGGTCGTCCTCGACCACCAGGATCCGTTCCGAACCGTGTGGCAGGACGACAGCCATCTCCGCCTGGGCCTCCACGGCGTCGCCGGCCAACGAGACCGGGAGATGGATCACGAACCGCGCTCCCCTTCCGGGCGGGCTTTCCACCGCGATGCGGCCTCCGTGCTGCTGCAGGATGCCGTAGGCGGTGGCCAGTCCGAGGCCGGTCCCCTTGCCCACGTCCTTGGTGGTGAAGAACGGATCGAAGACCCGCGCGAGCACCTCGGCGGGGATCCCCGGTCCGGTGTCCTCCACGTCCACGCGGACATGGCGGCCGGGACGCAGTTGGACGAGTTCGGGACCTTCCACCAGATCCACCTCCGTGGCGGAGATCAGGAACCTGCCGCCCGACGGCATGGCGTCGCGGGAGTTGGCGGCGAGGTTCAGCAGCACCTGTTCGATCAGGCCGGGATCCGCCTCCACCGCCGGCAACGTGCCCTCGGAGATGTATTCCACCCGGATGTCCTCGCCGAGCAGACGGGTCATCATCCCGAGGAAACCCCGGATCAGGGCATCGATGTCGACCCGTCGCGGCTGGAAGGGCTGCTGTCGGCTGAACAGCAGGAGCTGCCGCGTGAGACGGGCCGCACGTTCCGCGGCCGAAGTGATCTCGTCCGCGGACCGGGAGATCTCCGCCGGTCCGGCCCCGGGAAGCAGGGCCGTGTTGCCGAGGATCACGGTCAGGATGTTGTTGAAGTCGTGGGCCACGCCCGCCGCAAGGCGGCCGATCGACTCCATCTTCTGCGACTGCCGGACATGGTCTTCGAGCGCGCGTTGACCCGTGATGTCGATCGCGCAGCCGAGGAAGCCGACCAGCTCGCCGGACTCGTCCGTCCGCGGCACACCGGAGGACAGGAGCCAACGGAACTCCCCGTCGTGGCGGCGCAGCCGGTACTGGAGCTCGAACCGCCGCCCGGACTCGAGCGAGTGCCGCCAGATCGACTCGCAGAGGAGCAGGTCTTCCGGATGGATCCGTTCCCGCCAGGCCTCGCCCATCGCCGCCCCGGATGGATCCCCAACGAAGTCCAGCCAAGGACGGCTCAGGAAGGTGGTGCGCCCCTGGGCGTCGCACATCCAGATCATCACCGGCGCCGTGTCGGCCAGGTATCGGAATCGGGCCTCGCTCTCGCGCAGGTCCGCGTCGTCCTGCGACCTCTGGATGGCGAATGCGGCCATGTGGGTCGCGATCCGGAGGATCTGCTCCTGGCGGCTCGCGGGCTGGACGGACTCGCGGAAATACATCCCGAAGGTCCCCAGGACCCGGCCGTCGGCCCGGAGGATGGGGGTGGACCACAACGCGACGATGCCGTGCTGCTCCGCCAGGCCGAGGAACGGCGCGCAGGCGGGATCGGTCCGGACGTCGGGAACCACCACGCGTTGCCTGCGGAACGCCGCGGTGCCGCAGACCGCGGATCCCTCGGCGATCGGAAGGCCGTCGATGCAGCGCAGGAAATCCTCGGCCATCGAACCGCCCGGCACCGGATGCAGCGTGTTCCCGTCGGAAGTCGTCATCATGGAACACCGGGATCCCTCCACCTCGGATTCCGCGAAGCGCAGGATCGCGGCGAGGATCTCCGGCAACGGCCGTCCCGCGGCGATGAACTCCAGCAGCTGCGACTGCGCCACCAGCAACAGGTAGGACTCCTTGCGTTCGGTGATGAACTGGAGCGATCCGGCGATGCGCCGCGAGGAAACGGGCGCCACCAGGCGGGTCTCGCAGGCAACCCATTCCCATGAACCGGTTGCGGTGCGGATCCGGTGTTCGAGCCGGTGCTGCATCCGGCCGCCCCGGTGTCCCTCGACCATCTCGGAGACCAGTCCACGGTCCTCGGGATGGACACGGGCGATCCATTCCTGGAGCGAGGTCGCCGAAGCGGACTCGAGCCAACCGAGGCGTTCGGCGATCCAGGTGCTGACCCGGAGCGTCCCGGTCTCGAGGTCGCACTGGAGCACACCCTGGCTGGCGGCGCGCAGCGCCATGGCGAGGCACTTCTCCGACTCCTCGAGATCACCGCGGGCCTTCTGCAACTCCGCCTCCCTCGACTCCAGTTCGCGGGCCATCGAGTTGACCGATCCGGCCAGCTGGAGGAGCTCGGGCGGGCCGGAGAGCGGGGCCCGGGCATCGAAGGAACCCTGGGAAAGGCGGGCGAGCGTCTCCTGGAGACGGCGAACGGGACGGTGGACCTGGGTCACGAAGTACCACCAGACGAGCAGCGGCGCGAAGAGGGCGACACCGCCCATCCAAGCGGCACTGCGCAGGAGATCGGCCCGCGCGGCGCGCTTCAGCTCCGTCAGGTCGAGGAGGATGACAACCGTCCATGGATTGCCTTTCGAGAGTCCCGGCAATTCGACCGGTGCCGTGCCGCCGACGGCGTCACCCTCGGAGAGGACCGAGACAGCGGTCGCCCCCGAGCTCCGCGATCGGGCGATCAGGTTGGTGACCGAAGCCAGCCAGGCGGTCGCACCCATCTCGCTGAGCGGACCCGTGGAATCCGAGGCGTGGACGACGTGGCCTCCGTCATCAAGAAGGGCGGCGAAGCGGAACTGCGGCACGTTCCCCAAACCCTCGAAGTAGCTCCGGGTGACACGCGGACTGCCCTCGCCGATGCCGGCGCGGGTGAAGATGACCCCGATCTCGGCGAAGGCGGAGACCCGGCGCAGCATGAGCGACTCGATCGCGGCCGTGGTGTTCCAATCGCTGTAGACCACCGCGAAGGTGGTCAGAAAGAGGGCCAGGAGGCCAAGCAGGCCCGGGACCATCGCCCGCAATGGAAGCTTGGTGATCATCGGCAGCGTCATACCGTCGGCCCCACCCACATGAAACCACCCTCGCGGGACCGTCGATCGGGTCAAGCGCGCTCAGCCATGCGGAAGGGACCTCCACGCAATGGCGCCAAGACGCGAAGGATCCGGAAGGGATCCGCAGGCTTCGCGGCAGCCAAGCCGGACACCGCCCGGTGGTCAACGTTTTGGATCCGGATCCAGCTTCCCTCCGGCGATTTCGCCATTTTGCGGAGGCCCCTTCTCGCTCGCATGGAATGGCTCAGGCAGCCCGGCCCGGCCACAACAGTTCCGCCGGGGCGATCTCGATGTTCCGGGCGAATTCCTCCGGATACGGAACGGAACGGAACGAGCCGTCCGTCCCGCGTTGGACGCACACGGCCGCGACGTGTCCCACGGCCACCTCCTCGACGGGTCCTGGCTCGATGCGCCGGAACCGGATCTGGAGGTTCAGCACCTTCTCCCGCTTCTCCTTCACCAGCAGGTGCATCTCCACCACGTCCTCGAACCGGAGCGGCTTCAGGTAGTCGCAGTCCGCGTGGACCCGCGGCAGCCCCATCGGCGCCTGGAAGCCACGCAGCAGCACGGACTGCCCGAAGGACCGGTAGAAGGCCCCCTCGACGGTCTCCATGTACCGGAAGAAGTTGGAGAAGTGGACGATGCCGGCGAGGTCGGTCTCGTGGAACTCGACCCGCCGCGTGGCCCGGAACTCGTACGGCATGGCGTTCAGGTTCCGTCGACGGGGAGTCCACGCCAATCCCGAATCCGTGCAGAGGTTCCCGGGATCCGGGAAGCCGCCTCACGAAGCGGATTGCAGGTGGAGCAACGCCTCGACCGACGCCACCACCTCACGGGCCATCACCCGGTCCGAGAATCCCGCCTCCACGCCACGACGACCCGCCGTCCCGAGCGCTCGGGCCCGGGCGCCGTCGAGCAGCAGCGCCTCGATCGCGTCGGCCAAGGCACCGGGCCCACCCGCTTCGCAAAGGACGCCGCCGCCGGCCTTGCCGATGATCTCCCGGAAACCGCAGACGTCCGGCTGCACCACCGGGGTGCCCGCCGCCATGGACTCCACGAGGTACAACCCGAAGGCCTCGCTGAACCGCGCCGGAACCGACAGCACGTCCAAGGATGCGAGGAAGGCCACCTTCTCCTCCCGCGACACGTTGGGATGGAACGTCGCCTCACCGGCCAGGCCGGCGGCCGCAAGTCGGGCGCGTTGGGAGTCGACGAAGGGCTGGTCGCCCGGACCGCAGCCGCCGCCGACCTTCAGCCGGAGTCCGCCCACACGACCGCGGCGACGGATCTCGATGAAGGCGTCCACGAGCGTGTCCAGCCCCTTCTCCGGACACATGCGCGCGAAGAATCCCAGGACCGGCGGGGTGCCCGAAGCCCGTTCCCGCGGAAGGTCGCGGTAGCCGTCCAACGAGATGCCGCTGGGGGCGACGCGGACCCGCTCCGGAGGCAACCGGAGGCGCGAGGCCATGCGGTCGGCGAAATAGCGGGTTGGCGCGATCCATCCGTCGACGTCCACGGCCCTCTCCGCGAGCAGCCGCCAGGACTCCGAACGGAACGGCTCCGGCAGCGTGTCGAGGAACGACTCCTCGCTCTGGAGGAAGCAGACCACCTTGGTTCCAAGACCCGAACGCATTTTCCGGGCGAGGCCGGCCAGCAGCGCGTTGGAGAGGAACACCGCGTCGGGGCGCGGCAGCGCCGACATCCACGAGACCATCTCGTCGAGTTCACGGTGCTGGTTGCCCGACTCGCCGCGCAGCATGGACACGGTCAGTTCCCCGACGTCCTCGGCCCGCGTCTTCGCCGTCTTCCCGGCCGCCCACTTCAGCAACCGCGGCGAGTCGAACCAGCGACGGAACCACGCCGGGGCCCGCCGGTGCAGGGCCGACTTCTGCGAAAGGAACACGTTGATCCCCCCGAAGAAGGTCGGCGAATCGCCGAGTGCGGGAGCCTCGTCGAGGGTCATCGGCAGGTACATCGGCACCATCACGGTGTCGTGCCCCTGGCGGCGCAACTCGGAGACCAGCGCGTTGTCGCGGAAGCAGTTCCCGCAATACATGCCGCCGGCGCCGGGCGTGATCTGGACGAGGTTCACGAGGCGCCGAGGTTACGACGGCTTCACGCCGCCACAAGGGACGACTCGGAAGGACGCGGCACCCCGTACGGCAGCGGCGCCGGGAGCGTGGTGTACTCCGAGAACGCGGCGAACATGCGGCTGAAGTCCTTGCCGACGTCGCCGGAAAGGCAGTCGGTGAGGTCCGCGGCCAGCTCCGGACGTCCATCGGTCACGGTCTTGAAGCTGACGTTCGGATCGTAGAAGGCGTACACGAGCTTCCGCATGTTCTCCATGCTCTGGCGCATCATCGCGCCGTAGCCCTCGAACCGCTCCGCCGAGACGTCCCCGGCCGTGAGCGCCGCGTGGATGGCATCCGCGGCGGCCACGCCGCTCTTCAGCGCGATCATCAGCCCGCTGGAGAACACCGGATCGAGGAAGCCGAACGAGTCCCCGACGAGCACCAGTCCGCGGTCGGCGCAGTACTCCGACCGGAACGTGTACTCGGCGGTGAGCCAGTATTCGTCGCACACCTTCCCGGTCGAGAGGTGGTCCTGGATCCATTTGTTCTGCGGGATCTCCCGCTGGAAGATCGCCTCCGGATCCTTCAGGCCGTCGCGGGTGAGGTACTTGCCGTCGGCGACGACGCCCACGCTCACGCGATTGCCATGCTGGGGGATGTACCAGAACCAACCCTTGTCCGGGATGAACGCCACGGTCGTGCCACCCTCGTCGATGCCCGCGTCCCGCTTGGAACCCTCGTAGTAGGTCCAGACGGCGACCTTGTTGAGCTTCGGATCCCCCCGTCGCCAGGCGTTGCGGGTCGCGGCGATGGCCTCGCGTCCGGTGGCGTCCACCGTGACCGCCGCCCGCACCTCGAACTCGACGCCGTCCACCCCGCGCGCCCGGACACCCACGTGGGCGCCGTCCTCGCGCAGCAGTTCCAGCACCTCGGTCTCCTCACGGACCTCGACGCCCTTCTCGCGGGCGTTCTCCACCATCATCAGGTCGAACTCCGACCGGAGCACCTGCCACGTCTGGGCCACCGTCTCCCGGTCGTAGCGGTTGTAGAAGTAGAACGGCTGCGAAGCCCGACCCGAGGGGCCCACGAACTGGACCGAGTACTTCCGGGTGAAATGGGACGCCTTGAGCTTCGGGATCATCCCGATGCGTTCCAGCGGCTGGTAGGTGAACGGAATCAGGGATTCCCCGATGTGGTATCGCGGGAACTTCTCCCGTTCCAACACCAGCACCCGACGTCCTTCCATGGCCAACGCCGTCGCCGTCGCGCAACCGGCCGGACCCGCGCCGACCACCACCACATCGACTTCGATCAAGGGATTCATACGTAGACGTACTATTGTTGAGATGACAGGTACGCCGAAGCGTGGAGTGCGCAAGCCTTCGGTTGCGGAAAGCGGGTCCTCGGTGGAGTTCGAGCGCAAAGGCGTCGGGGGATGGCCGCCAGGGAACACCGCGACACCTCATCGAAGACCGGCGAAGTCGCAGACCGTCCGGAGCCTTCGATTGCGAATCGGCCGGATGCTCGGGATCCTCGCATTCCATGGCCGAGTCGGGCGGCGGCCCGGAACCGGATTGGGTGTTCGGTTCGGAAGCCGGACGGCGATGTCCAGTAAGGCGGTGGGTTTCCGCAACGTTTCGCACATGCATCGGGTACCAGATGAATCGGACCAGACCGGGGCGGAAGAACACCTCCGTCGACTGGTCGAACACCACGGACCGCGGATCCGGCGGGTCGCCTCGCGCATACTCGGAGACGAACACCTCGCCGAAGACGCGGCGCAGGAGGTGTTCCTCCGATTCGCCCGCGAGTCCGAGCGGCTGCGGAGCCATCCCGATGTCGGGGGATGGCTCTTCGTCACCGCACGCCATGTGGCCCTCCAGATGCGGCGCACCGGAATCCGTCGGCATCTTCGCGAATCCAACGCGCCGATCGTGAACCTGCCCTTGGAAACCCCGACACCCGAACTGCTCGAATGGGTCGACGAGGCCCTTGGGCGTCTGACGGAAGAGGAGCGGGGGCTCCTGCTCGAACGGTTCGTCGACGGGAAGAGCCATCGGGAGCTGGGTGCGCCACGCGGTTTGTCGGAGGACGCCGCGAGGATGCGAGTCGCCCGTGCCCTCGATCGGCTGAAGCAGGCGCTGGAGTCGCTGGGACTGGCCCTGACCCCGGCGGCGCTGACGGCGCTGCTCGACGGTTGGTGTGGCGACTTCCGGTCGGCCTCGCGGTGCGGATCCGTTCGGCTCCGCACCGAAGGCTTCGGACCGTTGTCCCCCATGGCCCGGTACATGAAAGCCGGCCTGGTCGGACTCGGCACCTTGGCCTTGCTGGTGGTCGCAACGTTGCAGGCGCGCCAAGGTTCCGCGGGCGGCAGGCCCGGCTCCGACGTGGGCCGCGACATCGCGGAGAGGGCCCGGCCAACACCGGAAGCGGCTTCGCCCAAGAGCGGAGGCCCCGCCGTCGGCACCACGGCCGGCAGTGGACCCGGGCACCGTGCGGAGTCGGCGTCCGAACCCGACACCTCGATCCGCAAGGCCCGCGAACGGGTCGAAGCCCGCGAGTTCGCCGAGGCCCGTGATCTCCTGTTCGAGGTGCTTCGCCGATTTCCCGGGTCGGCCGAGGCGAGGTTCGTCCTGGGAAACGCCCATGAGGGACTTGGCGACTTGGAATCCGCCGAACGCGACTTCGACCGGGTGCTGGAGCTCCGGCCGGACACCGCGGCGAACTGGCACGCACGGGCCCGGATCCGCGACCGCCGCGACCGCTTCGCCGAAGGTCTCGGGGATTGCGACAAGGCCATCCGGCTTTCCCCGGAGTTCTGGCCGGCCCAACTCGTCCGGGGCCGCTGCCTGCTCGGGCTGCGCCGGTTCCGTGAGGCGGAATCCGCCTTCGAGGAGGCCGCACGGCTCAAGTCCGACTGGATGGAGACCCTGGAGCTGTTGGGCGACACCCAACTGCGGATCCACAGGTACGCGGCCGCGGAGCAGACCTGGAAGCGGGCCATCGCGCTCCGACAGGGCACGGCCCGGTACCACCTCGGCCTCGCCCGGGCGCATTCGGGCCAAGGGAAACACGCGGAGGCGGTCGTCGAGTTCGAGAGGACATTGGAGATCGATCCGGACTCCACCCGAGCCCTCCTCGACCTCGGACTCGCGCGAATGGAGTTGAAGCAGTGGGAGAAGGCCGACGCGGACCTGACCCAGGTGATCCGGGTCGAACCCCAGAACGCCTACGCCCATTGCCTCCGGGCGCAGGTCCGGATGGAGCTTGGCCGCCTCACCGACGCCTTGGCAGACATCGACAGGGCGCTGCGGCTTGCGCCGGATTGGGGCAACTACCACTACCACCGCGGGAAGATCCTGACCGCGATGGATCGCCACGAGGAGGCGATGGAGTCCCTGAAGAAGGCCCTGACCCTCGATCCGGACCTTTCCTCCGAGGTCTGGGAGGCCCGAGGGGACATCGAGTTCGCCCGTCGTCAGTTCGCCGCAGCCGAGTCCGACTACACCCGGGCACTGACGGAGCCGGATTCGCGGATCCACTTCCACCGCGGCCAGGTCCGGATGGAACGGGGCAATCCCACGGGGGCGCTGGCGGACTTCGACGAATCCGCACGGTTGGAACCCGGGTCCGCGGGAACCCAGGTGCAACGGGGCCGGACCCTGGCCCGCCTCGGACGTGCGGCCGACGCCCGCGCCGCCTTCGACCGCGCCGTGCAGCTCGCACCGAAGTGGTCGTTCGCCTTCGAGAACCGGGGCGCCTTCCGGCACTTCGAACGGGACCTCGAAGGCGCCGCGTCGGACTTCCTCCGGGCCGTCGAGCTGGCCCCTTCCGAAGCCTACCCACGTCAGATGCTGGCCCGGGTGCGCTTCGAGCAGGGTCGCCGGGACGAAGCGCTCCGCCAGGTCGACGAGGCCATCCGGCTCGCGCCCGAGGACGCTTCCCTTCGCGAGCTCAGGAAGTCGCTGCAGGAATCCCCGATCCCCGCCACGCAGAACAAGGCACCATGAACCGGCTGTTGCTCCGAATCCTCTCCCTCGGGTTGTCCGTTGCGTCCCTCCTGGCGGAGGGTCCCTCCCCATTGAAGTTGGAGGACGGCCTCGCCCTCTGGCTTCCCCTCACCCGGGACCTCGCGGACCATTCGGGCCGCGGACTGCGGATCGAACCGGTCGGCGGCGCCGTCCTCGACGCCGAGGGCGTCCGGCTGCGCGGAAGACGCGACTGGCTGGAGGCGCCCCATGTGGCCCTGCATGGGCGTCCCTTCTCCGTCGCCCTGTGGCTGCGCGACGAGACCGACGAGAAGACCGTCGGGATCCTGGAGCAGTTCGACCGGAACCGGCCGAAGTCCCACCTGCACCTGATGCTGCGGGGCAACCGGCAGCCCTACTTCGGGTTCTATGGAGCGGACCTGTTTTCCCCGGTGGGTCTTCCGGCGGACCGCGAATGGGTGCACCTCGCCTTCCAGTACACCGGAACCCACCAGGAAATCTGGATCGACGGCCGCCTGATGTGTCGGCGCGAGATGGCTCCCTACCTCGGCGAACAGGGCGTCACCGCCATCGGCAAGACGCCGCGCTGGGGCAACGTGCCGGCCAAGGACTTCGCGGGACACCTGCGGGACGTGCGCATCTACCAGCGGGCGCTCTCCGAACTGGAGATCGGCGTGCTCGCCGGGGTCCGCACACCGCCGCCGGCATCGTCCACGACACCGGCGCCGGGGCCGGCGCTGAGCCGGAAGGCCAGCCTCGGCCGACAGGCGTTCGTCCGCCAACTGTCCGAGGACACAACGCTCCCCTTCATCGAGATCCAGACCAACGGCCTCGTGATCAACGGCCGGGCCGGGCAGGTCTATCTGCTCCGGCGTTCCGGCGATTTCCAGCGCTGGGAACCCGTCGCCCGGCTCACCAACCTGACCGGACGCCTGTTCCACGGAGACACCAACGGCTTCTCGGGACCGGCGGGATTCTTCCAGGTCGAACAGGTGGAACCCGGCCACTGAGCCGGCCGGGACGGCGATACGGGATTCCCAACCCGGGATGCCGGATCTGGGAAGGGCGAGCCGATGGCCTGTCCCTCCGGAAGAGTCCGACGTCGGGTTCGTCTCTGGAAACCAATCCGTACGCGGATCACCCGGACGTCCGAAGCAGGTGATCTGGCGTCCCCGGAGGAACGCGAAACAGCCCAGTACGCCGGACTCCATCGCCCGATGGGTGAAGCCGCGGAACCCTTGCCAGTTCCGCTGGCTGTCGAAGATGGCGGCTTGAAGCGATTCGACGTGGCAGTCCCCGGCAACCGGCGGCAGTCCCCCGATCGGGATCGGCGAGTTCACCACCTCACCGGCCGGGCCGCAGAAGGTCTTCCATGGGGTGAAGCGGTCCAGGTGGCCGGGTCGGTCTTCCGAACGCGGATCACGGGCGGATTCGCCGAACAGTCCGACGGGTTGGTTCGGAAGTTTGAAACCTCCCGATCCGGGTCCAATGTTCATCCAAGTCTTCGACCGATCCTCCTGTGCCAAGCGGCTCCGACAACAATCCGACATCCGAAGGGACCCCGGCCGAAACCGGACGCTTCCTCGTGCTGTTCGATGGCGTCTGCAACCTCTGCAACGCCTCCGTACGTTTCCTGATCCAGAGGGATCCCGGACGTCGTTTCCGCTTCGCCTCGATCCAATCCGCCCCGGGCCGGCGACTCTACGAAGCCCACGGACAGTCGGCGGAACGGCTGGAGACCATCATGCTGGTGGTCGACGGGACAGCCTACGTGCACAGCGATGCCGCCTTGAGGATCGCCCGCGAACTCGGCGGACCCTGGTCTGCCCTGTGGCCGCTTCGGTTCATCCCGCGCGGGCTGCGGGATCCGATCTACCTTTGGGTGGCGCGCCATCGCTACCGTTGGTTCGGCCGCTCCGAGGCGTGCATGGTGCCCAACCCGGACCTGAAATCGCGGTTCCTCGCCTAGTCGGTTCGCAACCTTCCCCAGGCTGACCCGGCGGCGGAAGGCAGCCATGAACGGCCTGCCGACGGGTCTCGGCCACCCCTTTCGTCCCGTTCAGGAACTGGCGCTGGTGTAGTGGCGGAGGGACAGGCGCCAGAAGAGTTCGCTGGCCCCGAAGCAGACGACCGCCATGCCGATCAGCGGCATCAGCTCCCAGGGGGAACCGAGGCGGTCGGCCAGCAGCTTCGCCGGGACGTTCGAGACCAGGAGCATGGGCAGCACCCAGGTGAAGACGGCCCGGTAGGCGCCACGGGGAAACGCGTCGGCCGGGAGACGCGCGATGTTGAACAGGTTGTAGTAGCCCCAGACGATCCCCTGGGCCCGGACCGTCCAGAAGGCGATGCAGGCGAGCAGGAACATCAGGGAGTAGTGGATCGCCAAGCCCGCCACGCACACCACCACGAAGCCCATCCATTGGGCGGCCGAAGGAACGCGATGCAGCTTGGCCAGGGCATAGCCCACCACCGCCAGCCCCATGAGCGCGTTGGCGATGTTCCCGATCTCGAACTTCCTCACCGAGATCAGGAACCGGGTGTTCACCGGCTGCAGGAAGAGGAGATCCAGGGTCCCCTTGCGGATCAGTTCCGAGAGGTTGGAGAGGTTGGTCACGAACAGCATGTGGAACAGCTGCTGGATGAACTGGTTGCAACCCACCAGAAGCACCACCTCCCACCGCGACCAGCCGGCGATGCTGTCGGTGTGGCCGTACAACACCGTCATGAAGGCGATCTGCAGCCCGAACCACAGCCCTTCGACCAGGATCCACAGGAGGAAGTTCGCCTTGAACTGCATCTCGTGGATGAGCGAGTAGCGGATCAGCGCGGCGTAGATGCCGGCGTACCTCCGGACGGTTGCGAAGGCCGCCTTCATCCGCCCACCGCCGTGTAGGTGCGCAGTCCCCGGGACCACATCCACCGGGCCCCGAGGTACGCCATCAGGATCCAACCCGCCTGCATCCCGATCCCACGCCAAAGCGCCTCCCCATGGATCTGGCCCAGGTAGACGCCCACGGGGAAGTAGAGCAGATAGGGATAGGGGGTCAGCAGGACCACCTTCTGCAACGCGGCCGGCAGGATGTCCAAGGGGAAGAGATGTCCGCTGGCGATGTACTCGAAGGCGAACTGGATGAAGATGAAGGTGCTCACGTCCAGCACCCAGAACGCGAGCAACGCCACCGTGTAGGCGATGAAGAACTGGAGGATCCCGGCCATGACGATGGAGGCCAAGGCCAGCGAAAGCGTCGCCGCATCGGAGGGCAGGACGAAGTTCTCGCGCTGGAAGACGATGAACACGCTCACCGGGATCAGCGCCATGGTGGTGTAGACCGCCCTTCCCGATCCATACAGGCAGAGCCGGTAGGTCAGGTAGTCCATCGGCTTGAGCAGGAACTGGCTCACCTGGCCGTCCTTGATGTCGGCGGCGATCTGCCAGTCGTCCTCCGCCACCGCGGTGACGGCATCCACCAGGGTGACCAGCAGGTAGTAGCTGATCATCTGCGCCAACGTGTATCCGCCGAGGATGGCGCCTGGCTCCTTGCCCGCGTAGATGGACTTCCAGAGGAACAGGGTTCCGGCAAGCGGGATGAGTCCGAAGGCGGCGCGGAACAGGAAATTGACCCGGTAGACGAGCGTGTTCTGGATGCCCAGGCCGAAGACGTGGAGGTATTTGCCCACGGCGAAGCTCAATCCATCGCGGAATTCTGCGCGTCGAGGAGCTCGGCGAAGGCCTCCTGGGTCACCCGGAGGGTCTCGGACAGCAGTGCGGACTCCTTGGGGCCGAGGTTGCCCCGGGTCTTGACCTGGAGCATCTCCAACTGGTCGATGAAGATCTTCGCCGCCACCAGGTCGGGTTCCGGCAGGATGTCTCCGTTCGGGTCGGGAATCTTCCCCAGGAACGTCAGGGCCATCTGTCCGTGGCCGGACACCAGTTGTTCGAACAGGGCCGCATGGATCGCCGGGATGTCGGCACCGGAAAGGCGGTCTTCTGGAAGTGGCGTCGTGTTCATGGTTTGTCCTCGCCCCGTGCGCCCCGTGCGACCTCGGCGGCCAGGAACGCAACAAGGTGGCGAAGCCGCTCGCCGGTGTCGACGGTCTGCAGGATGACCTGTCGGGCCAACGGATTGGGAAGCAGCAGGGTCGCGATGAGGTCGGTGAATCGGCCGACGTCGCCGATGTGCTTCAGCGCCCGGACGCAGTCCTCGACCTGGGCATCGCCGCCCGCGGAGGAACCGCTGGCGAGCTGACGGATCAGCTCGAGCGGAACCGGCTGATCCTGACGGAGTCGGGCATCCACGAGGTCGAGGGTGCGGGTGACGAGGCTTCCAAGCTCGTGCTCCGATCCGCTGGTCTCGACCAACGGCGTGATCAGGTGCTTCCGGTAGGGACGTGTCTGGACGATCTTCCCCAACTGGACGCGGAACAGTCCATGGAGCACGAGATTGGAGGTTCCGTTGTCGTTGCGGACGCAGGCGCGCACGAGGCCCAGCGTCGCCACATGGCAAGGCGACTCCCTCTTGGCATCGGGCCGTTGCATCGCGAGGCAGAACATCCGGTGGGACTCGAGGGAGTCCGAGAGCATGACCCGGTAGCGGGGTTCGAAAATGAAGAGGGGGAGCATGGCCTGTGGAAACAGGCTGGCCTCCCCCAGGATCATGACGCCCGCACGGTCGGGTATCAGCATGGGCCGACGTTAAAGGGGGAGTCCTGCGATGCAAGGCACGGTCCTTCATTGAATGAATCCCCGATTTGAGGGTCTATCCGCCCGGAGGGGGCATCCCTTCCTGACGGTTCATCGAGGAAAAGACCATGAAAGCGAGTGTTGTTGCGGTGTTGCTGGCGTTGGCGTGCATCGGCGTCGGAGCCGGCTGGTATGTCAACCATGACAAGGCCGAGAAGAACCGCCTGGCCTTGGAGGCCGAGAAGGCCCGCCTGTCCAAGGACCTGGTCGAGACCACCGCGAAGCTGACCGAACAGGTCCGGGTGAACGCCAACCTGGAGACGAACCTCGTCCAACGTGTGGAGGAACTGAACACCTTCTCGAACAAGTGGACCTTCGTCGCGACCACGCTTTCCAAGACGGAGACCGAGGCCAAGGCGGCGGCGGAAGCCGCACGGGCGGAGATCGAGAAGCGCGACAAGCAGATCAGCGGGCTCGAAGGCGAGAAGGACGACCTGACCAAGAAGATGGGTGAACTCACAGGTCAGATCGGGACCTTGGAATCGCAGATCAAGGAGACGGAACGCAAGCTGGCCGCCAGCGAAGGGGATCGGGAATCGCTGAAGAAGGAGCTGAAGCGCCTGATCGCCGAGAAGAACGAGCTGGAGAAGAAGTTCAACGACCTCGCCGTCCTGCGCGACCAGGTACGGAAGCTCAAGGAGGAGCTCAGCATCGCCCGTCGCCTCGACTTCATCCGGCGCGGACTCTACGGCTTCGAGAAGAAGGGCGCCCAACTCATCAACGAGGGCGTCCGTCCTCCGACGCCGAAGACCACCGCGACCAACGCCTTCCCGTTGAAGGTCGAAGTCGGCACCGATGGTTCCTCGAAGATCACCACCCCCACCGGAAACTAGGTGGTCGGAGCGGTTTTCCTCCGGCGCGATCCGGTCTAGTCTGGACGGACATGGGCGCCGAACTGCGTGATTCACACGGTCGGGTGATGCGGGACCTCAGGGTCAGCATCACCGACCGCTGCAATTTCCGGTGCCTCTACTGCCTGCCGGAGACCGAGGAGGCCGCCAACTTCTATCGCACGCGCTTCGACGCCCTGCGCAATCCGAAGCCGCCGGCCCCGGTGCCGATCCATCGCGAGTGGAAGCCGCGCTCCGAGCTGCTTTCCTACGAGGAGATCACCCGGATCGTGCAGGTGGCGGCGGCCCTCGGGATCCAGAAGGTCCGCATCACCGGCGGGGAACCGCTGCTGCGCCAAGGTGTCGACGGACTGGTCTCCTCGATCGCCCGAATCCCGGGGATCCAGGACCTGGCGCTGACCACGAACGGAGCCCTGTTCGCTGACAAGGCCCAGGCGCTGAGACAGGCCGGGCTCCAGCGGGTCAGCTTCAGCATGGATTCATTGGATCCGGCGAACTTCCGTCGCATGACCGGCCGCGACGGCTTGGCCTCGGTGCTGTCCGGGATCCGGCTGGCAAGGGACCTGGGTTTCGATCCGGTGAAGGTGAACGCGGTGGTGATCCGCGGGATGAACGACCACGAGGTTCCGGAACTGGCCCGGTTCGCACGGCAGGAGCGGTTGAGCCTCCGGTTCATCGAGTTCATGCCGCTCGATTCGAGCCGGTCATGGCAGAAGGAACTCGTGGTCCCAGGAAGGGAGATCCTGGAGAGGCTCCGTCAGAGCTTCACCCTGTCTCCGGTGGACGCCTCAACCAATCCGTCGGAAACCGCCCGACGTTGGACGGTCGACGGAGGCCCCGGCGAGATCGGGATCATCGCGCCGGTGAGCGAGCCCTTCTGTGGACATTGCAACCGGCTTCGGATCACCGCCGACGGCAAACTCCGCACCTGTCTCTTCAGCCTGGAAGAACATGACCTGCGTCCCCTGCTGCGGGGCGGAGGCGCCGACGACGACATCGCACGCCTCCTGATCGAGAAGGTCGCCGGCAAGGAAGCCGGTCACCGGATCGGGCAGGCCGACTTCCAGCAACCCGCACGGACGATGAGCTGCATCGGCGGCTGACCGGCCAACGGCGGTTCAACGGGTCCTGTTGCGCAGGATCAGGAACGGAATCCTTGAGGAATCCCAGGTGCGCATCAGGAACTCCGGCACCGTCGTGGGTCCACGGATGTAGGATCCGAGCACGAGGTCCTCGTCACCGTCGCCGTCGAGATCCCCGGATGCCATCACCATCCAGCGGCCGGCGATGCATTCCTTGATCGTCGAGGGACGGAATCGCCATCCGCCGAGGTTCTCGAAGTAGACGAAGCCCTCGCGGGGATTGGCCGCGTAGTCGGGGAAATAGGAAATCGCGGCGACGTCGAGATCCCCGTCGCCGTCGAAGTCCGCCGCGTGCGCCGAGTAGGCCCCATTCAACGGATAGAACCACTTCTCTTCCATGCCGGCCTCGGTGCGACGATAGATCCGGACGCCGTGATACGGCTTGAGCGGGGAATTGAACTCCCCGTTGTCGCCATTGCAGACCAGGAACTCCCGCCGACCGTCGCCGTCGAAATCCGCGGACTCGAAATGGCTGTGGCCGAACTGGGGCGGTTTCTGGAAAAGGCTGCTTCGGCGGAATCCCCCCTTTCCGTCGTTCTGGAAAAGCAGCAACGACTCCGTCTCCTGGGAAACCAGGGCGGCGAAGTCGAGGCGCCCGTCGCCGTCGTGGTCCGCCGACTCCAGGGCGACGGTTCCCGGAAGACCCAAGAGTTCCGCGGGTTTGGAACCGGGCTTCCCGGGATGATGCAGGGTCAGCCGTCCGATGTTGTTGCCGAATTCGGCGAAGATGAAATCCGGGGCTCCGTCCCCATCGAAATCGGCGTCGAGGAAGTCCACGGGACGTCGCAAGCCGCCCAAGAGAGAAGTCGCGGTGGTCCCGGACGCGACCCGGAACAAGGCGCCCGAACTCTGGTCGTTGGGAGGGAGCAGGCCCATGGCGGCGACCAAGGCATGGCCGCCTTCGAACCGGATCCGCGCCGGAGGACTCGAGAGCGGAAAGGACTCAAGCAGCGCACCGTCCGCCCCGAGACGATGCACGGTCCCGGGATGATCCTCACCGATCCAGATCTCCTTGGCCGTGGGGCGGATGGCGACGGCGCAGACCGACTGGTTGGTCAGCCTGAGGACCGGGAGTCGGACCTCGAAGGGCGTTGCACCGACGGAGATCGGCTCATGATCGACCTGAGGTCGGGGTTTGGCCGGTGCTTCGGCGAAATAGTAGCGGGAAAGCGTCAGCCACTGGGCCTCGGTCATCACGGGCTTCAATGGAATCCGGCGATGTTCCCGGAGGATCTGGATGTTGGTGCTCTTCTCCAACTCCGGCGAGGTGAACCCGAGCCGGTACTTCATCCGGGGCAGGACCTCGTCATGCCAGGTCTTGAGGTCCAGTGCGGACGGATCGGGAAGGAGATGACAGGTGACGCAGTGCTGCCGGGCGAGACGCAGCCCTTCCAATCGTTCCTCCAAGGAAGCGGTCTCCTGTCCAAGAAGCGTCGAAGCCAGCAACAGGAAGGCGAGCATCGGATGGAGCGACCGGGGCACGGGAAAGACCTAATCGGAGTGGGAGTGCCGGGGGAAGAAAAAGGGGCCGGGCAAACGCCCGGCCCCCTGATGCGGTTCAATACCGTCTACAGGCTCACTGCGCGCGGAAGAAGCGCGTGGTGGCGCCCGAGTTCAGCGGGATCCGGACGGTGCCGGTACCGGTGATCGGGGCGTAGGTACCACCGAGGCTGTCCGAGGAGGACAGGGAGCCGGTGAAGTCGATCACCAGATCGGCACCATCGCGGCGGAAGCCGGTGATGCGTCCCGCCTCGGCCGGAGCCGGGTAGAAGATCAGGTAGTCGATGTCATGATCCTCGCCGGTGCTGGTGTTCGTGACACGGACGGTGGTGTTCGCACCGAGTTCAAACACGGCGACGTTTCCGTTGGAGTCACGGTAGGGGAGGATGTCGAGGGAGCTCCAGCCACCGGTTCCGTTGGCCCTGATCGTGCCGAGGACCTCAACGGTCTGGGTCGTGCCGGTGACACCGGAGGTCACCTTGGAGAGCGAGCTCTGGATGCGGTTCGCGTCGCTGACGTCGCGGGAGGCGGCGAGGACGGCGTTGTAGCGCCCGGCCGGGAAGTTGCGGGTGTAGTTGTACCACTCGCCGGCGCTGTTCCAGCCGATCTTGTAGTTGGTGGTCGCAACATAGTCGCCGCGGCGGCGATGGGTCTCGTCGCCGTTGTCACCGGCGATGTCGGGGTTGCCGAGCTCCTCGGGAGCGGTCGGGAAGGCCACGGCGCCGAGGGTCGGATCGTTGTAGCCGTTGCGGTAGGCATTGCCGTTCGCACCGGCATCGGTCGTGGACTGGTTGCCCAAGCGGAAGTCGATGCCCGGGAGACCGTCGAGGCCGGCGTAGAGGCTGGCGGCGACCGGTTGGGTGTTGGCCGCGGCCACCGATTGGCCACCGCCGTGGTTGAAGTCCTCGGCCTCGACCACGAAGCCACCCTTCATGAGGAGGCGGATGTTGTTGTCGCCACCGCTGTCGGCCGAACCGTTGGCGTTCTCGACCACCACGTAGTAGTCACCGATGTCACCCACGCCCGCGCTGGGGATGGTGTAGATCAGGTTGGTGCCTCCGGGGATGGCCACCTTGTTGCGGAACCACTGGACCCGGGTGAGGGGAACGGCGGACTCAACCGTCGGAGCGAGGCTGACGGATTCACCGCGGGTGAAATCCCGGCCGGACGGACGGGAAACAATGATCGGGGGCAACGTGGTGGGATCGACGAAGTTGCCGATCAGGGAACCGGTCAGGGTGGTTTCAGAGCCGTTGGACGGATTCGTGTCGGTGACCGCCGAGGCGAGGCTCATGGTCGCGCCGCCGTTGTCGCCGCCGCCGCCTTCCTTGTAGTACAGCTGCATGAAGTAGCGACGTCCTCCAATGAGGGAGATCGTGTTGCCGGTGGGCCATTCGGTCTCCAGGTAGGTGTCTGAACGGTTCTCCGGGGAATCCACATTGCGGCGATCGGTCAGACGCCACTGGCGGGGATCGTTCCACTGGGGCTCCGCGGCGATGCGCTTCGCGTTGGCCGGATTCTCGTCGGTGCTCAGGTAGAGATGGGCACCGTCGTCGGCCGACATGAAGAACACGTAATCGCCGTTGTTCGGCGGCACGAAGTAGGTGGTCAGTCGGGCGACGAAGTCGTTGGCGACCCCGGTCGGAGCCTGGAAACCGGCAACGACACTGGTGACATCCGGGGAACGTTCGTTCACGACGTTCGTCGTGGTGTCGTTCAGGGCGGTGCCTCCGATACCGTTCCAGCGCTCATAGACCACGAGGCCGGACTTGAAGACGAACGACCGGAAGGTCCGGGTGTTCGCAGTCAGGCGGTTGCCGGCGAGGTCGGTGACGTTGTTGACCGTGAGGGTGAACTGCTGGTCGCCCGGTTGACGGGAGGTGCTCAGGCGGACCTGGCGGTCGCTGATGACCTCGACGCTGGAGACGGTGATGCCGCCGGAGATGCTGTAGTTGGACGCGGTGCCGAGGCCGGTCGACGACATGCCTTCGTCGAAGGTCACCGTGACCTTGTCGAAGGACGCGGCCGAAAGGGCGCTGGCGATCTGCGGCGCCTCGGCGTCAGCAGACACGGTAACCGTGGCCACGCGGCTGGTCGCCGTCTGGGAGCCGTCGGTCAACACCGCGTAGAAGGACTGGGATCCCGCGGCGGAAAGCACCGGGGTGGTCAGGACGGCATTGGTGGCGTCGGGAATGGGCGTGGTGCCCTGATACCACTGCAGCGTGGTGACCGGGGCGATCAGCGTCGCATCGGCGGCCGTGTTGTTGGCCGGCGTGCCCTGACCCCAGGCGGTCAACGTCGCACGGCGGTTCTGGAGGATCGTCTGATCCTGCGGTTGGCGACGGAACACCGGGGCGTTCGGAGCGATGGTCCCGATCACCGAGGCGTCCAGGATCGCGATTTCGTCGTCGGTCGAGGGAATCGTGGTTCCCTGGGACCAGCCCACCGACAGATTGTCACCACCACCGCCCTCCTTCATGATCGCTTCGATGTAGTAGCGACGGCTTCCAACCAGGGAAACCGGGAGCGAGATGTTCGGCTGACGTTGGGCGGGATCGACATTGGCCGAGGCCGGACGGCGGTCGCCGGTGGTCCACGACTTGAAGCCGTTCCACTCCGGTTCGCGGGCGATCAGGCGCTTGTTGGCCGGATTGTCGTCCGTCGAGAGGTACAGGGCGCAGTTGTCGTCACCGGAAACGTAGAAGATGTACTGGCCGGTGGTCGGAGGCGTCACCAACGCCTTCAGCACCATGCCGTAGTTCTCGATGTTCGGGTTGGCCGTCTGGGGGCTGCCCATCTCGGTCACATAGTCGATCCGATGCGCGGCATCCGGATAGAGCGGGTGGTTGAGGATGTTGTCGACGGAGTTGTTGGCGCCGGGGATGTCGTAGAAGTAGCGGGTGACGACTCCGGGCACATAGACGTCGGCAGCCTGGGCGATGGAAGCCAACGCGATGCTCGCGAGGACTGCCTTCACCACGGCACGACGGCCTTGGGATAGGATTTGGGTACGCATAGGTATTTTTCGGAAACACCACCAGCGCAACGACGTCTGTTCATGGCTTCCAGATCCACTTACCCCGTGGAGACGGGATATGCAGATGAGGTCGCGCTAGGCGGTGTTTCGGGGACAGAGAGTCCCTACTGAAAACGTCACAGGAATGCAATCTGGAACTGGCCGGATGCTGATTTCCCGGGGTCGACCCATCCCTTTGGGGCCAAATGCCTGAATTCAGCGTCCCCAACCGGGGAGGGTATTCCCTTGAAGCGGTTTTTGCGCCAGTATCCGGCCTGTGCCCCTCCACCGTCCGCCCCACCGTGCACCTTGGTTTTCGTCCCTTCTCTTGGCCGCCTACGTGGTCGCATTCGGTTGCAAGCCCGCGGAGACGCCGCAGTCGGGCGGTTCGGCACCGGCGGCGTCCGCCCATGGCGCCGGAGGGGATCTGGCCGCACTCCCAACCGCAGGCGCCAACGACGCCGCGGTCGCGCTCGCCGAGGAGGCCGACCGGTTGGCCGGAGAAGGTCGGTTCGCCGAGGCCGTGGAGAAGCTGAAGCTGGCCACGGCCGCCGATCCGGGGGACGAGGAGACTCTCTTCAATCTGGCCTTCTACGAATCCCGACTGGGAAGGACCAATGACGCCATCGGGCACTACCAGGCGGTCATCGCCATCTCCCCGAAATACGTCGAGGCGCACAACAACCTCGGAAATCTGCACCTGAAACGGAACGACCTGACACAGGCCAGAAGCAGCTTCAGCGAAGCCATCCGGCTCAACGCGAAGCAGCCGTCGGCCCACAACAACCTCGGCATCGTGAACGCGCGCGAAGGCCGGTTGGCCGAGGCGATCCAGCAGTTCGAGCAAGCCACCCGGCTCAAGCCGGACTACACCGAGGCCTGGGTCAACCTCGGCAATGCCCTCGTGGGTCAGGGCCGACTGAACGAGGCGATCCCTCCGTTCGAGATGGCCCTCCAGATCCAGCCCGGACTCCCCACCGCGGTGGAGGGATTGCGTCGCGTGCGTCTCCGTCTCGGCGGCACGCCGTGACACGGATCGATTCCTTGGCAGCGGGAGTCGGCCTCACGCGAATGCGCCAACCCGCCGAAGGGAACCGGACATCCGGAGCACGGTCCTTTGCCCACCGTGACCCCCGCCGCCCTCTTCCCCACTGTCGCGGCTTCGGGGCGACCACTGAACCGGAATTGGCCCAAGTCCACCGGCTTCTGCTGAAGTCCGACCTGGGCTGGACCTGAGGAGTTTCGGTACGCGGAGGCGCGGAGAGCGCGGAGTGAGGCTCACGATCCGGGTCAATTTGAGGGATCCGTCGGTCTTTTCCCTGCGGACACCGCGCCTCCGCGTGGCCCTCCTCAAGACCGACGACAGTACCACGAAGTCCAGGGCCGTCCATCTCGGCAAATCACACCGATCGATCGGGGTCTTTTTGGATGACGGCCCCTACCGCCGGAGTTGCCTGGCGGACCGGACGGCAGCTCGCCACCTCACGGACGCCGGCCCAGGAACAGCCGGGTCTCGGTTCCGTTCTGGCTGACAACCAGGTCCGGTCGGCGGTCACCGTCGAAATCGGCCGAGGCACAGCCGCGTTGCTCCCCCAGGACCCGCAGGCCTCCAAGCCGGTTCGCGGGCACCGCCCGGAATCCGCCTTGGCCATCCCCGAGAAGGACGCATCCGACACCGGCGTCGCACGCCATGTCCTCGGGCCGCATCGCGAAACGGTTCTGCGACAGGAAGAGATCCTTGCGGCCATCCTGGTCGAAGTCGGCGACGGCGATCCCCGAGACCGGAGTCCATTGGGCCTCACGGGGCAATTCCGCTCGGACGAACCCGTTGGCACCCCGGAGGAACACCGCGGACCGGATGTGCGTGACCTCGATCCGGCCAGGCGCCGTGGCACCCAGCACCGCCAAGGCATCGGCGTTGGAGTAGGACGTGTGGTTCGGAAACCGGTCCGCGATGTCCGGAATCGTGACCGCAAGATGGTCGCGATCCCGGACCGGCACGGGCACGCCGCCCTGCATGGCGGCCTCGACCAATGCCAACGGCCGGTCGTCGCCCGCTTCCTTCCAAAACACCGCCGGCAGGCCCCAGAGTGTACGGTGGGTGTTGGAGCCCTCGTTTCCGGCGATCAGGTCCAGTCGGCCGTCTCCGTTCAGGTCGGCGACCGCCACCGAATTCCACAGCCCGACACCGCTTTCGAGACCCAGCGCACGGGTCCGATCTTCCCAGCCGGATTCGCGACGGCTGAAGACACGGATCGTCCCAAACTCCGCGGCCACCACCAATTCGGGCCGCCCGTCGGAATCGAGATCGCCGGAAACCGCCGCGGTGACCAGTCCGAGCCGACGGAACACCTCCGTCGCCATGGGATCGGCTCGCATCGTCCCGCCGTCCGACAGGAAGACCATCGAGGACGCGGGCTCGGGCCACCGCCCGGGAACCACACGACCTCCCACGAAGAGGTCCAGGTCGCCGTCGCCGTCGAAGTCCGCCGCGGCCAAGGCGGAGGGACTGGCCCCGACCGACGGCAACGGCGGCAGGGAACGGAGGCCCTCGCGGGTGACACGCCATCGCAGGACACTTGGACCGTTGGTCATGGACGACTCGAAGGAGGCCAACGCACCCGCCACCACGCCGTCGCCTTCCGCGGCCCCGGGCAGGAAGGCCAACCCCAGCAGGTCATCCGGAAGCTCCGGTCCATCGGCCTCCAGGGTCCGGAAGCCGCCTTGGCCGTCGCCCAGCTTCACCGCCAGACGCCCACCGCGACCGGAACCCAGGACCACGTCGACGTTCCCGTCCTTGTCCACGTCGGTTGCCAGCACGGAGGGACCCTCCTGCCCCAGACGCCGCGGCAGTTGAGGCTGACTAGCGAAGTCGTCGAAGGGTTCCTCCTGGTGGCGATGACCGAGGTTGGCCGTCGCGTCCCGGAACAGGCCGGGAACCGTCGCTCCCGGCGGCGATGCCAACCCGGCCTGAGACGTTGCGGGTTCCGTCGCCTGCGATTCGTCCAAAACATGAATCCAACCGGCCTTGGCTTCCGACATCCGGGAGACTCGCCCCGACCGCCAGCGCACTTCCACGCTCATGGAACCGCCCCCGGCGGCGAAGGTCCGGATCGGCTCGCCGTGCGACAGATACTGCCCGCCCGCAACGATCTCCTGGGTTTGCACCACAGGCCCGCCGGACACGGTGACCTTCGCTCCGAGTCCGTCCGGGTTTCCACGGCTGCCCCTCAATCGCACGGTCATTCGCGGCGCGTGGGTCCGGTTGAGCAGCAACAACGGCGTCCCCGGCATGCAGTTCGCCACGATGTCGAGGTCCCCATCGTGATCCAAGTCCACCGCGATCATCCCATGGGCGATGTCGGTCATCGCAAATCCCCAATCCGCACCGACCTCCTCGAAGGTGAGATCCCTCCGGTTGCGGAAAGCGTACTTGGGCGGGGTCAGCGGAGGATAGTCCCGGAGCAGGTTCCGGGCGCCCCGCCGCGTCTGTGCATCCTGCGCGCGGATCCGGTCCGAGGTGTCCCAGTCATTGACATCGTGGTGGTAGCCGTTGGAGACGAGCAGGTCCTCCCACCCGTCCAGGTCGACATCCAGAAACAACGGGGTCCAGGACCAACCGGTGGCGGCCAATCCGGCGAAGATGCCGATCTCGGCCCAGGTGCCGTCGCCGCGGTTCCAGTAGAGGCAGTTCCTCGGGACATCCTGCCGGTCTGGGGAAAGTCCCGGACTCCGACGGTTGTTCAACGAGAACCGGGTGGTGCGGAGATTCCTCCGCAGGTCCCGATGCATCATGTCCAGGGTGACGAACTCCAGATGCCCATCGCGGTCGATGTCCGCGAAGTCCACGCCCATCGAGGCGAAGGTCATGTTGCGCAGCGCCCATGGCGACGGTGCCCGGAAATGTCCCTTTCCGTCGCCCAACCATATCCGGTCCGGGGTGTGGAAGTCGTTGCAGACATAGATGTCCGGCGTTCCGTTCCCGTCGATGTCCCGGATCTGGACCGCCAATCCGAGGTCCGGCGGTGGCGGGACCGGGGTTCCATCGTGATCCTGGAAATGGGCTTCCCAAGGAGCCGGGGTGAAGCGGCCGGTGCCGTCGTTCAGATACAGGACATCCGGATCCCCCAACTCGATGAGATTGCCATCCACCACGCGGAGCCGCTTGGCATACCGGCCGGTCACCACCGGTTTCCCATCGACCATCCGGGTGGTGACGTTGCTGCCATCCCGCAACAGGGCCTCGAGCGCGAAGTTGCACCAGTAGAGGTCGAGGTCCCCGTCGCCATCGACATCCGAAAGCGCCATGGAGGTCGATCCGGACTTCCCGGTGATGCCCGCCTCGGCGGTCACCTCACGGAAGTTCCCCTTCCCGTCGTTCTTGAAGCAGGCGTGGGGGCCACCGAAGCTGGAGACGACGAGGTCCGGGGAACCATCGCCGTCGATGTCGCCGAAGATCGCGCCCGATGCGTTCAGCTTGAGGGCCGCCAATCCGGCCTTGGCCGTGATGTCCTCGAACCGGACCCCGCCGAGATTCCGATACAGGCGGCTGACGGACTGACGGTGACAGAAGAGGAGGTCCACCCATCCGTCTCCGTCCACGTCCGCAGCGGCCACGCCACTGCCGTTCATCAGGTTCTGGAATTGGCCGGCCCGTTCGGCCGACAACTCGTTGGTGAAGGTGATTCCCACCGAAGCGGGTGGAATCCGGTCGAATCCGACACGTCCGTCGCCGGACGGCGGCAACAGGGGCGAACCGCGGAATCCGGGCCCGCTTGGGCCGTCGACGGCAAGACACGTCATCGTCACCAGTCCGAGACAGAATCCAGGCAGCGCCTTCATGCAGAGGGAGGGGAAGGCCGAAGTGAGCGCCAAGGAACCGCGCGGGTCAATCCGCCGGCGTCGGATAGTCGACTTCCTGGAAGGCCCCAGACTCGTCGGGCACCTCGGATACGGGTTCCCGAAATCGAACTCGGCCGGCGGTGCTGTCACAGCGACCGCCGGCCGAAGATACGCCTCCCCGCCGCGGCGTAGTGCCTTGGGGTGACGACTGCCCATTCAGGAGTCTCGCTCAGCGGGAAAAACGGAAGAACCTCGCCGAGACGGACGGATCGATCGTCTCGGCGGAGGTGACCGTGGTCCAGTTCGTGGAACCCAGTGACGGCGCCGCCTCGACGCCGTTCCAGAGGGCCAGGGTGTCGAGAACCAGTCGTGGGCCGGCTTCCCCACGCTCGAACCGCACCGGGCGGAACCGATTGCCGACACCCACCGAGGGCGGTTCACCCGATTGTCCGAGCCCGAAGCCCCGGAGCCGCACCTCGAGATTGCCCGGTCCCCGCTCGGGAAAACCGCCTCCGAGGTCCCGGAATCCGATGGCCACCCATCCATGCCGTTCCTCGGCGCCGGACCCGATGCGGACCCGGAGGTGGTAGGGTTCTTCGCGAGTCGGGACACGGTGGGCGATGGTCCCGGTGACCACGGTGGTCGGGATGAAAACGGGGGGCGCCGAGAACGTCGCCTGAACCACCGAGGAGACGAACACAGGACGGGGCGACCATTGCGTGGTGTCGCCGGGGAATTCGCCTTGGGGATTGCGCGGGTCCACCCAGCGGACCAACGACGGCTCCGCGGTTCCCGACTCGGCCTGGATGAACACCCCTTCCCTGGGCACCAGCGTCAGCTCGCGGCTCCAATCGACCCCACCGCTCAGTGGAGGAGGGTTCGGCGACCGAAACAGGGTCTCGACCCACTCCAACTCCGACGTCCCATCCCCGTCGAGGTCGATCGGGTATCGGTTGACGGAGGTCGTCGGGATGGGGCCTTGCCCGGGCGAGGCGCCCAAGGCGGAGATCAGTGAGAGGGAGAAGAAGCCCAACGGCAGAAGGGCCCAACCCGTGGAGGTTCGGATGGAATTCATGACGTGATTGCGTTTCAGGAGCGGTTTCTCGGGACCGTTGGATCGCGTCTGAATGGATTCGAATCGGGCTGGGGTTGTCGGACCACAGCAGGAATCGACGGAGACGTCAAACCATGGCTGGTGTCGCGGTTCCACCCTTCAGACCTCGACAGGCGGCGGACATGCGGGAAATCCTCCGGCCTCCATGAACGCCTCCCACACGCTCGCCGCGCTGGCCTTGGCCGCAACGGCGGTCCTTCCCGCTTTCTCCCACGAGTCCGGCGTCGCCGGTCACGACCATCCCGCCGCGCCGGTTCCCGTCGTCTTCCAGGTGGAATCCAAGGGGCCGGTGAAGGCACCCAAAGCGACCGCGAAGACCCCGGGGCAGAAGGTCAGCGGCCAGGGCTTCTGGAAGTTCTCCCCGGTCCAGGGCGCGGTTCCGGTCCCGGCTTCGGCCCAGTCGTCCGTCAAGGGCGCCCACGGCACACTCATCGTCGATTCGGAACGCGACATCGTCTACTGGGGCCTCGAACGGGTCGGCTGGGTCGGCTTCAGCAACCGCCTCAAGGACTCCTGGGTCGTCGACGCCGACAAGTCGGTCGCCTCCGGCAACCTCCACGGCGCCGACATCTTCCCGCGCAAGGGCAAACTCCCGCTGGTCGTCGCCGCCGACAACGTAGAGGGCGAGATCCTGCTCTCGGACACCTCGTTCCAGAACGTCCAGAAGCTCAAGATCCCGGATGGCGGCCCCTACGCCGACAAGAAGGGCTGGGCCCCGACCGACGCGGCCTTCGCCGGGAAGGACACCGTCTGGATCACCGACGGGTACGGACGCCACTGGTTCATGGACGCCGATGCGTCGCCGTTCGCCTATCGCGGCAACTTCTACGGCGGAAACGCCATGAGCCAGACCCCCCATGGCATCACCTTCGATCCGAAGCGGAACGAGCTCTACGTCTCGGCCCGGCCCGAGGCGCAGGTGCACGAGTGGCTTCCGAAAACCAAGAAGACGCTGGCCGTCCACCAGTTGCCTCCGGGCAGTCTCGCCTGTGACACCGACCTCTGGGGCGACTACCTGCTGGTGCCCTGCCTCGAAGGCCCGAACCACGGGCCCGGGCCGCTGTACATCATCAACCTGAAGACCAAGGCCGTCGTCAGCACCATCCAGCCCAAGGCGGAGCTCGGATACGAGTTCGCCCAGCACATGCACGACGCCTGCTGGTACATCGTGGGCAAGGGAAAGAGCGCCAAGGTCTACATCCTCTTCACCGCCTGGAACCCCGGCGGCATCGGCGCCCTCGAGCTGGTCAACCTGAAGGACTGATCAAGGCGCCTTCCGACGCTCAAGTCGCCCCTACAACCGTCGATGTTCGACCTGTGATCGAACATCGACGGTTTTTTCCATCCGCCGCCTCGCTCTGCTCGCTCACTGCGGCGGTCCTCCCGGCCATCGAGTCGCGGGCGGCGGTGGTCGTCGTGGCCCAGGACTCCTTCGCCTACTCCGCAGGTGTGCTCACCGGCAACAATGGTGGCACAGGCTGGTCCAGCTCGTGGAGCCAGACCTACGGATCCGGGACCAGCTTCAACGTCTCCGCCACCGGACTCGCCTACACTGGGCTTTCCACCTCCGGCGGCAGCCTCGCCTGGCGTTCCGGCGGCAACAACATCGACCAGAACAGCCGCACGCTTCCCACACAGAACAGCGGTGTGGTCTACATCCGATTCCTCGCGCAGTTCGGTTCCTCCAGCGGCGGTGGGACACCCAATCTCCGCCTTCTCAACGACGGGGCCCTGACCGGCGGCGTCGGCGGCAATGGCGGCACCTACGGTTCCTACTGGTCGATCCTCGGCACGAACCTCAACCCGCTTTCCGGCGGCGGCTCTTCGTCCTCCACCCTGCTCTCCGCGCTCAACCTCGTGGTCTTGCGCATCGACTACACCGCCGTTTCCACCTCGCTCTACCTCAATCCGAACGCCGCGACGTTCGACTACGCCAATCCGGGAACCGCGGCCGCCACCTACGCCGGGCTCGCCCCGGCCTTCAACGAGGTCTCACTGTTCTCCCGGAGCCCAGCGTCCTTCGACGAATTGAGCGTGATCAGCTACACGGCGGTCCCGGAACCGACGGCCACCGCCACCGCCGCAGGCTCTGGTGCCCTGCTCCTGGCGTGGTTCCACCGGCGTCGGAAGGCCGGCGTCCACGCTTCCCGGAACTGAGCCGCGCCCCGGATCCGACACCACGCCCGGCATCCCGGCGTTGCGGACCGTTCCCCGACGGGAAACAGTTCCGGCGTCCGCCATGCGCCAGTACCACGACCTCCTCCGCCTCGTCCTCGAACAGGGCACCTTCAAGCCCGACCGCACCGGCACCGGCACCCACTCGGTCTTCGGTGCCCAATCGCGCTACCGCCTTTCGGAGGGATTTCCCCTCGTCACCACGAAGAAGGTCCACCTCAAGAGCATCATCATCGAGCTGCTCTGGTTCCTTCGCGGCGAAACCAACGTCCGCTGGCTCCAGGAGCGCGGCGTGACCATCTGGAACGAATGGGCCGACGCCGACGGCAACCTCGGCCGCGTCTATGGGGCCCAATGGACCGACTGGCGCGGCGCCGACGGCCGGTCGGTGAACCAGATCGACAACGTGGTCGCCCAGATCCGGCGCAATCCCGACAGCCGGCGCCTGATCGTCTCCGCCTGGAATCCGTCCGAGGTCGATGCCATGGCCTTGCCGCCCTGCCACACGCTGTTCCAGTTCTACGTCTCGGAGGGACGCCTCAGCTGCCAGCTATACCAGCGCAGTGCCGACCTGTTCCTTGGCGTGCCCTTCAACATCGCCAGCTACGCGCTGCTGACCCTCATGGTCGCCCAGGTCACCGGCCTCCAACCCGGCGACTTCGTGCACACCTTCGGCGACCTGCACATCTACTCGAACCACCTCGAACAGGTGAAGCTGCAGCTCTCCCGGGAACCACGCCCGCTGCCCACGATGACGCTCAATCCGGAGCGCCGGGAGCTGAAGGACTTCGTCTACGAGGACTTCACCCTCGCCGGTTACGACCCGCATCCGGCGATCAAGGGCGCGGTGGCGGTGTGATCCCCGAAATCCGACGCCTGACTCCCGAAGCCCGCCTTCCAGAATGAATCTCGATCTCCAGGACCGCGTGGTCCTCATCACCGGCGGTGCCGCCGGCATCGGCGAGTCGCTGGTGCGCTCCTTCGCCGCGGAAGGCGCCCGGGTCTGGTTCGCCGACCGCAACGCCGATCGCGGACGCGACCTCGCCCAGGCGGTTCCCCGCTCGGTCTTCGTCGAAGGCGACCTCGCCGACACCGGATTCTGCTCGGAGTTGGTCACCGCGCTGCTCCGGGAGGCCGGACGCCTCGACATCCTGGTGAACAACGCCGGGGTCAACGACGGCGTATCCTTGGCCGGGTCCCCCGCCGACTTCATGGCTTCGCTCCGGCGCAACCTGCTCCACGTCTTCGCCCTGACCCACCATGCCCGCGAAGCCCTGATCGAATCCCGCGGAGCGATCGTCAACATCAGCTCCAAGGTCGCCGAGACCGGCCAGGGCTCCACCTCGGGCTACGCGGCGTCCAAGGGTGCCGTGAATGCCCTCACCCGCGAATGGGCCGTCGCCCTCGCCCCTCATGGCGTCCGGGTGAACGCCGTGGTCCCCGCCGAGTGCGACACCGACCAATACCGCCGTTGGTTCGCCACCCAGGAGGATCCCGAGGCGGCCCGGAACACCATCGAGCGCATGGTCCCGCTCGGACACCGCCTCACCTTGCCGGCCGAGATCACCGACGCCGTGCTCTTCCTGGCCTCACCCCGTGCCTCGCACATCACCGGCCAGTTCCTGCACGTCGACGGCGGCTACACCCATCTGGACCGGGCCCTGACGGCGGGGCATCCCGGCTGGTAAGCCGCATCACGGTCCTGCCCTTACACTTGCTCTCGCTCCCCATCCCGATCTCGCCGATTCCATTCATCCGGAGATTGGGATGACGATTGAGATTAAGAGTAAGAGGCAGAAGGGGATCGCCTTGGCGGCGAAGTGAGATGGCGGAACCGGGTGTGCGAACCTCATCTTGACCCGCCGGGAGCCGGGAGGAAGCGTCGCACACGGCGCTGGACGCGGCGCCCCATGAACCGCTTCCGCCACCGCGAACTGCTCCTCACCCTCAAGGCCTCGACCATCGAGGCGAGCTTCAGCGTCCCGATGCTGAACCTCACGATGCCGAGCTTCCCGTTCGTCATCGCCTTCGCCGCCGCCGCCCTCGGCTGGGGCCCTGCCGGTGTCGGCTTCATGGCCGCCCTGCCCCACCTCTGCAACCTCGTCCAACCGGTCCTCATGACGTGGTTGCGCCGGCGTCTCTCGCTCCGCGAGATCATGGTGCTGACCTTCATCTTCAGCGCGCTTCCTTGGGGGTTCGTCTCGCTCCTGCCGTTCCAGGGCGATCGGGCCCGGGACTGGACCTTCATGGGCCTGCTCACCGCCGCCACCCTCGCCAACAGCCTCGGATCCGTCTCCTGGTCCGCCGCCATCGCCGAGGTGGTCCCCGACCGGCTTGCAGGACGCTTCTACGGCCGCCGCAACTGGGTGTTCGGATTCTGGACGCTGCTGGTGGTGCTCGTCGTCAGCTGGATCGTCGGCCGAAGCGGCAACTCGCTGACCGTGTTCGGATGGATCTTCGCCGCCGCGGGCCTCGCCCGCATGACCGGCCTGTTCTACCTGACCCGGATGAAGTTCCCGCCCTCGGTCACCACCCGGGCCGCCAACCCGCCCGACTGGTCCGAGCTCGCGACGCCGCTTCAGGACTTCAACTACCTCAAGCTGGTCGCCTACATCGGCGTCTGGGGACTCCTTCTCAATCTCGGGCAACCCTTCTACACGGTGTTCCTCGTCCAAGGCCTCGGACGTTCGATGGGCGAGATCGGCCTGCTCACCGCACTCGGCGGCGTGGGCGGTCTGATGACGCTCAAGGCGTGGGGATGGCTCTGCGACCGGTTCGGCAGCAAGCCGGTGCTCTACGTGGCCTCCACCCTCTGGGCGCTCTCGGGCATCGCCTCGTGGACGTTTGCCGGTGAACGCCTGTTCTGGCACCTCGCGGTCGGCTACCTCGTGGTCGGCGCCACCACCGCCGGATTCCAGCTCTGCCAGTTCCAGCTGATGATCAAGCTGTCGCCCGCGAACAAGGCCCCGTATGTGGCCGTGTTCCTCGCCCTCAGCAGCGCCCTGACCGCCCTCGGACCGCTGCTCGGAGGCGTGGTGCTCAAGGTGGTGCCGGACGTCCTCGGCACCTTCCTCGGCCAGACCATCCGCGACTACCATGTGCTGATCCTGCTCTCCATGATCGGATGCCTGACCAGCGTGCGCCTGCTGGACTGGGTGCGCGAGGAACGGGCCGAGGCGCCGGGCGCGGTCTGGGATTCCATGCGCCGGATGCCGGAACTCAACCCGCTGCTCCTCCTCACCGGAGCCGCCCAGACGGTCCTCTCCCCCCGCGCCTTCCTCGGCCTGACCCGGGACTCCTTCCGCGCGGTCCGCCGTCAGGTGCGGGTGATCGGCGACGTCGGCGGGGAAATCGTCGAAGGCACCACCGAAGCCATCCGCTCCCGCATCACCGGCAACGACCCCTGACACTCCCCCTTCAACCTTTCAACCCTTCAACCCATCCGCCGTTCATCCCCTCGCCCTCCCCACCCCCAATGCAGCGTTGACGCTGGGCGGGCCGAACAACAACTTCCCGGCGCCTCGGCACGGGGCCCGGCATCCCGGAATCCTCCCGCCGGGAACAACCCCTTTTCGATTTCCCCATGAGCAAACTCGACGACGTGTACGCGAAACTCCAGGTCAAGACCGGTGCCAAGTTGGCCCTCATCGTCTTGGACGGTCTGGGTGACCTGGCCACCAAATCCCAAGGCTGGCTGACCCCGCTGGAAGCCGCGAAGACCCCCAACCTCGACGCCCTGACCCGCTCCGGCTGCGCCCAGGGCCGCATGATCCCGGTGGCCCCGGGCATCACCCCCGGCTCCGGTCCCGGCCACCTCGCGCTCTTCGGCTACGACCCCATCGAGTGGGAAGTCGGCCGCGGCGTCATCGAGACCCTCGGGCTCGGCATCGAGCTGAAGAACGGCGACGTCGCCGCCCGCGCCAACTTCTGCACCCTCGACGCCAAGGGCATCGTCACCGACCGCCGCGCCGGCCGCATCGCCACCGAGGTCTGCGAACGCCTCTGCGGCATCCTCTCGTCCAAGATCAAGAAGGTCGGCACCACCGAGGTGCTCATCTACCCCGGCAAGGAGCACCGGTTCGTCATCGTGTTCCGCGGCAAGGGCCTCGAAGGCCCCCTGACCGACACCGATCCGAACCGCGAGGGACTCCCCATCGCCGAGGCCAAGCCCACCGATCCCGACAACGCGGGCCAGAAGAAGGTCGCGAAGCTGATCGCCGACTTCTACAAGCTCGCCCTGCCGTTGCTGGCCAAGGAGAAGACCGCGAACGGCTTCCTCATGCGCGGCGTGGCCCATCAGCCCGACATCCCCACCTTCGAGCAGCGCTACGGACTCAAGGCCGCTGCCATCGCCGTGTACCCGATGTACAAGGGCCTGAGCCAGCTGGTCGGCATGACCAAGATCGAGGGCCCGGAGACCATCGCCCAGCAGTTCGAGCGCTACGTGAAGGAGTACGACAACTACGACTTCTTCTTCATCCACTACAAGTACACCGACAAGGCCGGAGAGGACGGCAACTTCGCCGCGAAGGTGAAGGCCATCGAGGACTTCGACGCGGCGCTGCCGATCTTCCTGGCCAAGAAGCCGGACGTCATCGCCATCACCGGCGACCATTCGACGCCTGCGGCGGCGAAGGGCCATTCCTGGCATCCGCAGCCGGTGTTGCTGCACTCCGAGCTGAGCGGCAGCGACAAGCTGGACCGCTTCACCGAGACCGGCGCCAACAGCGGCTCGCTGAGCGTGTTCGAGGCCAAGTACCTCATGCGCCTCATGCAGGCCAACGCCAAGATGTTCGACAAGTACGGCGCCTGATCCGCACCGCGGAATCGAATACTCCCAACACGCGGCACCCGCCCCCAAAGGCAGGTGCCGCGTCTTCGTTTCCACGGGCGCCTCCCATCAAGCACCGCCGAAACCCGAACCGGTTGGAGACGTCGTGTGGAGACTCACACCTCCCCCAACCACCCTGATCGACCGGGACCGATCGGAGAGAAGGTCGAGACTCGTGACCTCAACTCCACCGCCAGCATCGACGGAGAACAGACGACCTGTTCATCAGGAGATCACCACGCGAACTCCGGACGCACCGGAGGCACGCGTCGCCGGAAGCACGCGATGGAATTCGTGCCGCAAACCGAGCTGATGCGATCAATGGCCGGCTGGATTGCGGCACGGCGCTCCTCCGTCAGCTCCACCCTTAGCCCGCCGGGATCCTTGAACGTCTTGGATCCGAAGCGTTCGATGGCCTTCTCGACCTGTGATCTGAACTCGTGGAGCGGTTGGGGAGCCGAATCCCCGTGGCGCGCCATGATGGCCACCGCCAGAGACCGGGTCTTCGTGTCCTGTGAGAGCATGGCCGAGTGGACCGGCGCAAAATCGATGGGGCCGCCGATCAGGCACAGCGCCCATCCGGCGTTGTTCCTCGCTCGTTCGTTCGGATCGGAAAGCATCTGGACGAGTTGCGGTGCAAACCGGGACGCCGACATCCGTCGCAGGAACCGAGCTGCGTCGGCGCGCTCTTTCGGAACCTTGGATCCCAGCTTGCCGGCAATCTCGTCTTCGATGCTTCCCCGGCTCGCGGAATGGAGGGCGTACTCGAGAAACTCTTCGTCGCCTCCGGTGACAACAGGCCACATCGCCTCTGAGACCCTTCTCCGGATCTCGTCCGCAGGGATGGCCTCATTGGTGTAGGCGTAGGTCTGCTCCGTCGGAAGCGGTGCCCAGCGCTTGAGGGCATCAAACAGGGCGAGGCCGTTCGTCCCCAGCGCGTCAAAGGTGATTGCCACTGCCATCGGCCCAGCAGGCACCTCCGCGTTCAGGCATTTCCAGCAGACGGTCTTCTCGGCCCGTTTCCACGGACCGAAGTAGAAACGCAGGACATAGGCCGGCTCATGGCAACCCGCGCTGAAACGATTGTGAAATCCTTGGGACCGCCAAAGGCGGGCGATTTCCTGCGCATCCTTCCCTCTCAATCGCGCCTTGGAGTGGATGTACCTTCCCTCCTCCGACCACAGATGCCTCCGATATGTGGAGAGATGTGGAAAATGTCGCTCCAATCCCGGTGTCGGATACTCGCCCAACGACACCACCTCGACCGAGGTGATCGTTCCCAACTCCGAACCGTACTTTCGGTTGAGATAGCCCTCGTCGTTGATCGCCCGGAGAAACTCCCAGCCGATTGAAGCCGCCCACACCATGAGGAAAAACCCGAGGCAGTTGAAGATCCGCCAGAGCCATCTGCGGGTCTTGGATTGGGGTGGCGTCGCCTTCATCGACCGGGCGCGTGCCCCGGGTTGCCATCGGAGCAGCGAGAACACCCTGACCCAACCACGCATGAGGGAACCCCGCCAGCGTGATGACGGAGAGACGACCTGCTCCCACGAAGTACGGCCCCGTTTTCAACGGTCGGAGTTTCCGGGCAGCCCGGGACCGGGGGAACACGCCGCTACGGCCGGCGGAGGCGATAGAAGCGGGCAGTCTCGTTGGTCGCGATGAGGTCGCGGAATTCATGACGGCCGGCGACAAGTGTGTTTGTCGAGACGGGGGACCAGACGGGGACGGCCAGATCCGGGCACGCTTCGACGATGAAGGTCCCACCGTTGCGTCCGACCACCTCGAAACCGAACGCCGAGCCGAAGACACCGAAGCCGTTTCCCACACCCAACAACTGCGTCTCGACTCCACCGCCCTGGGAAAACGAAAACCAGTTGAGGTTGAAGTCGGCCCCGGCTTCCCGGACGAACCTCAGGACCTGGACCCCGCGGCCGAGCACGACCGTCTTCGTCAGATTGACCCAGGATTGCCAACCGCCGGTGTTCGGCACGGAGAGTCGACCCGTGAGGTTGACTCCATTGGATTCAACCCGGAAGGCACCTCCTGTGTTGGGGGTGGCGACCCGGGCGGATAGCAGATACTCCCCAGCGGGTCCGGTGACTTCCACGGTGTACTCGGTCCATTCCCCCGCTTCGATGAAGCCCAGGTTGAACCCGCCTTCGGCACAGGATTCGATATCGACCCCTTCGCCAGTCCGGTAACGCCCGCCGGTGTTGGCTCCGGTGTTGTCATGATAGGCGACACCTTCGCCACCACGGTCGAAGTCCTCGGCCTGCAGGGTCCCGGGCAAGGCGGCAGGAACTGTCCGGAACGGGATGCCCGACAGCGTCGGCGCGGCCTCCCCTGCGGAAGTGGCGGCCCTGAAGGCAATCGCCGCCACATGGGAATTGTCGGCGTCGGCCCTCAGCAGTCCGGTTGACGGGTTGACTGAGACGAGGTGGCCACCTCCGCCGTAGGCTCGTAGCGCGAAGTCTCCGTCGTGCAGGCTGAACCATTCGAACTCCTCGACCACTCCAGGAGGCAGGACGCTTGTCGACAGCGGATCCGCGGGACCGGAAGCCCGAACAAAGCGCCCGTCCCCACTCCGGATGCGCACCCGCCGCGGTCCAGCGTGCTCGATGGAGAACGAATCGAGTTGGGCACCGGAGTAGCCGACCCGATCCGCCTTGATCCTTCCTCCCGTCGTCGGGTCGACGCCGAGGAACTTCGCCCCGCCCCGACTGAAGATCCCAACGCGAGATCCGTTGGCGGGAAGACCGACGGCCCCGCGCGCAGGCCAGTTGCAGGCGACCGAATCCGGTGTCCAAAGCGTGCCGGCGGCCGTGATCTTGGATCGGAAATCGACCAGGTCCGACGTACGCGCTCCCAGCCACTGGAACTGCATCCAGCCATTGAAATGGCTTTCATACATGCTGTTGTAGCCCTGACCGGCCGTGTCACCAGGCCAGAACTCCGTGCACAGCAGCGCCGGGAACGAGGTGTTGGCCTTCAGCCGGGTGATCGCGCTTTCGATCGAGGAGCGGCTTTCGTATCCATGGTGCGCGAATCCGGCATTGAGCCAACTGACCCCACGTGTCCGCAGGTAGTTGGCTCCGTAAGTCGGGTCGCCGGCGAAACCCATGAACGAGCCCAGCAGGATGAAGGTGTCCGGAGCCAAGGACCGGATCGTGTTGTAGAGGAGCAACTGCTTGTCCCAGTCGGAATTCCTCCACGAATCCAGGGTGAACCGGACGGGTTCGTTGTGGGCCTCGTAGAGGACGTGGGGCCGGTCCTTGTACCGGGGAGCATAGACCCTCCAGAAGTCGAGGGACCAAGGCATGCTGTGAATCGTCCCGTTCTCGCCGTTGCAGCCGATGGTGATGATGAGATAGAGGCCTGCCTCCTCAGTCCGCTGGACGAGGAGGTCACAATCGGCGGCGTTGATCCCCGGCGCGTTGGTGTTTCCGGAGGAATCGCCCTCGAGGTAGAGATGGACCGTGTTGAGCCCATATTCGGTGGCCAAAGCGTTCAACGCCGCCTGCGAAGGAACTTGCTTCGCCAAGCTGCCGTAGGGATCCCCGCCGTCCCACGAAAGACTCACGCCTCGGAGCAGGGTGTCCTGATCCGTTCGGAGGACGTTGAATCCAAGGGAAGCATCCAGGTGGGGCCTCCCCCGGCCGGCCAGGACCGGCCCCGCGGACACCACAAGCGACAGGAGATGCAGGACCATGGAAACCAGCGAACGGAAGCCCCACTTCTCCGGAGCGCTAGGGCGACGGGGACCGGGCCTCGGAGCCTGCGCTCGCTCTGCACATTCTTCGAATCTCCCATTTCGTTGAGGCATCGTCTCCATTGTGAAACTCGCCATACCTATCGAGATGTTCCCACAGGGGCATTGACTCCGATCATCGATCCATCGCTTTCGGACAAGGGTTTCGCCGCTTTGGGAAACGGTCTGACCGACCCGAAGGCGCACGATAGACACGTGTCGGACAACCGGTCAAACAGGCGCCGGATTTCCACCGCCCTGGATCCGTGCGGCTGAACTGTCTCTTCGGACCTCTGCAAGGGCTCCCGGGGCGAGGCCATGCGTGTGCGCTCCAGGCAATGAGTCCCAGGTCCACAAGCGACCCTCCCCGGGAGGCGAGACCTCCCGTGTCCGTCCAGTGGGACTACCAGAACCTGGTGAAACGCAGGGGCGTCCTGCAGAGGCTGGGAAGATAGGCGGCGGCCCCAACCGACGGCGGTCTTGCCTTTTGGATGGAACTGGGACGGATGGGACCTATGGGATCCATTGGAAGTGGAAGTTCGGACTCCTCTCCGCGTCCTCAGCGTCTCCGTGGCCACTCCCACCCGGAACTGGACACTTGCCAGCCCTCGGTTCCCCGATAGCCTGACCGCTCCTTCCGGCAGACACTCCGCCGGAAAAACCGTTTTCCAATTTTATGGCAGTCAACGCGAACGAACTCCGCAAGGGCCAGGCGATCCTCTACAACAACGACGTCTGCGTGGTCCTCGAAGTGACCCACCGCACGCCGGGCAATCTCCGCGCGTTCGTCCAGGGCATCCTCCGCAGCATCCGCACCGGCAAGAGCATGGACGTCCGCTTCAGCTCCGCCGAGAAGGTGGAGACCGTGCCGCTGATGACCCGCAAGATGGACTTCAGCTACAAGACCGGGGACGACTTCGTCTTCGTCGATCCCGAGAACTACGAGGAGGTCACCGTCACGCCCGAGTTCGTCGGCGACGCCAAGAACTTCCTCACCGAGAACGGCTCGGTGACGATGACCTTCGTCGAGGAGAAGGCCGTCCAGATCGAACTGCCCTCCAGCGTGATCCTCACCGTCACCGACGCCCCCGAGGGCCTCAAGGGCGACAGCGCGAACAACGTGCAGAAGACCGTGACGCTGGAGACCGGCGTCGAGATCAACGCCCCGCTCTTCATCAAGACCGGCGAGAAGATCAAGGTCGACACCCGCACCGGGAAGTACATGGAACGCGCCTGACCGGCCTTCCCAGACGCCCCACCCGCAGCGATCAACGCCCCGTCTCCGGACGGGGCGTTTGCTTTTGGACCCTCCAAGTCTCAGGCCGTCACGGTCGAGATCGAAGGATCGCCACCGGCCGGATTCCCCGCGCCGGCCCCCAACGCCGCGTCGAGGGCGGACTGCAGTTCCGACACCGTGAACGGCTTGTGGAGCGTGGCATAGGGTCCGGAAGCCGCGAGCCGCGCCGTGTTGAAGCGTTCCGCGTCCCCGCTCATCCCCACCACGGGACAACCCAGCCCTTCCGCCCTCAACCGCTCGACCAACTCGACCCCGGACATCCCGGGCATCGCAAGGTCGGTAATGAGGAGCTCGGGCGCGGGCCGTCCTGAGCGCAACGCCTCCAGCAGCGATTGGGCATCTTCGTGGACCTCCACCGCGTGTCCCGCCTTCTGGAGGGTGGCCCTGAGGAGGATCCGGACCGTCGGTTCGTCGTCGACGACGGCGACCCGCAGACCGCCCCCAGGACGGAGGACGGACACGGGCATGGACCGGCGTTCCGGCGTTCCGGATCCGGAGGGCGACATCGCGAGCAGCGGCAACCGGACCACGAACGCGCGGCCACCGCCTTCGGCCGTCTCCACCGAAACGGCGCCGCCGACGCCGAGGAAGATCCCTCGGGACACCGGTAGGCCGAGGCTGTCCGAGGCGGTGAAGGTGCCGAGGCGGAACGGTTCGAAGAGCCGCTCGCGCGCGGCCGGATCCGAAACGGGCCCGGAGTCCGACACCCGCAAGACGACATCGGCACCGCCGTCGCGCTCCACGGAAACCTCCACCGCAGCGGCGGAGTCGCCGTGGGACAATCCCGCCTCCAGGCACAGGTTCATCAAGGCCTGCTGCAGCGCCGCCGGATCGCCCGCCACCGGACAGGCACCGTCTTCGGCCCGCACCTGCAGGGCGACCTGCGCCGGGAAGGTGGCGGAGAGCAACGGCGCCGCCTGCCGGACCACCTGGACGAGGTCGGTCACGCCTTCCTGCGACCGGGGCGTAGGGCGGGCGAAGGCGAGCAGGCGACGGACGAGGTCGCGGGCCTGTTCGGAACCGTTCAACGCATGGTCGAGGTAGCCCTTGGCGTCCGCATTCCCGGTCAGCGTGAGCTTCGCCAGGTCGACGAAGCCCCGGATTCCGGTGAGCAGGTTGTTGAAGTCGTGGGCGATCCCGCCCGCGAGCGTGCCGATCATCTCCATCCGTTGCGCATGACGCAGGCGCTCCTCCAGTTCGCGGCGCGACGAGGCCGCCGCGTGGAGCGCCGAGACGTCCTGCAGCCATCCCTCGACGCGGAACCCGCCGTTGTCCGGGTCCGCGATCCGATGGGCGGACTCCCGGATCCACGGGGCGTCCCGACCCGTTCCCGCGCGGTACTCGACCACATAGGACACGGCGCCCGCATTCCCGCCCATCACAGCCTCCACCGCCTCCCGTTCCGCGGGATCCATCCAACCGAGCCGGGCCGACCAGTCGGCCGCGACGGCGTCGCCGCCAAGCAACCCCTTGGCCACCGGGGACAGAACGACCTGCCGTGGATCGCTTCCCTGGCTCCAGAACCCGATGCGGCCCAGTCCCTGGATCTCCTCCAACAGGCGTATCTGTGACGCCAAGGTGGACTCCATCGCCTTGCGCGCCGTGATGTCGGTGAGGGATCCGACCACCTGGACCGGTCCACCCACACCGTCGCGGGCCAGGACCGTCCCGCAGTCGCGGACCCAGATCCATCGTCCATCGCCGGCGCGGACCCGGTACTCGGCGGTGAGGCACCCGGCGAAGCCCGTGCGGAGATCCTCGAGCGCGGCCTCCAATCCGGGGCGGTCCTCGGGATGGATCCTTCCAAGCCACTGTTCCCAGTTGTTGGGACCAGGGGATCCCGGGACCTGGAACAAATCGTGCCACCGGCCCGAATAGGCGACGGCACCGGAGGGGATGTCCCATTCCCAGACCACGTCCCCGGCACTCTCCAGCGCCGCACGCCAGCGGGACTCGGAGGTGGCCAGCTCGCGTTCCTGCAGGACCGTCTCGGTGACATCCTGCACCGTGCCGCACACGGACAACGGCAACCCGTCCACGTCGACCTCGCGACCACCGCGGCTCCGGATCCACCGGATGCCGCCGGAAGGCAAAACCACGCGGAACACGGTCTCGAAGGGCTGGCCGGCATCCTCCGTGGCATGGATCACCTCCTGGAACCGCTCGCGGTCCTCCGGATGGATCAGGCCGAGGAAGCCATCGCCGCCCGACCGGAGCGCATCCTTCTCCACCCCGAGGATCCGATGGAGTTCGTCCGAGCCGTCGGTCGCCCCGGTCCGGAGACAACGCCGCCAACTGCCGAAGCGGGCGAGCGATTCCAACCGGTCCAGGTCGCGCTGGCGGCGCAGGAGGGACGCCTCGCGTGCCACCTCCGCGGTGACGTCGACAAGCATGCCGGTCCAGCGGCAGCCTCCGTCCTCGAGCCGTTGGGGAACCGCGCTGCAGGAAACCGAACGGACACCCCGGGAGAGGTGGAGAACCCGGAACACCTGCTTCAGCGGGGTGGATCCGGCGGAGGAATCCCGGATCGCGGTCTCCAGTGGCGAACGGTCCGCGGGAAACACGCAGTTGAGGAAAAGGGAAGGATCCTCGACGGCCGATTCGGGCAGGATTCCAACCAGTTCCCCAAGGCCTCCGCTGAAGTAGCCGAAGCCGAGCGTGCCGTCCTGCTGCTGGAACATCTCGAAGACCACGCCGGGCACGGCCGCCATGAGCCCGGCCAGCTTCCGACGTCCCAGTTCGACGTCGCGCTCGAGGCGGTGCCGGACCGTGATGTCCGTCTGGACCGACAGGAAGCCCTCGAGCGCCCCGCCGTCGCCGTGCATCGGGACGGCGTCCACCTGGATCCAACAGGCGCGGCCGGACTTGGTGTAGTTGAGAACCTCGCACCGGAATGCCCGGCCGGCCCGGATGGCCTCCCGCATGCGCCGGACCGCCTCGGGATCCGTGCCGGGGCCCTGGAGCAAGGAACCCGGGGTCCTTCCACGGATCTCTTCGGGTCCGAAGCCGGTCAACTGGGTGAAGGCCGGATTGACCCAACGGATGCACCCGGCCGGATCCGTGACGATCACCGACACCGGCGAAAGGTCGAGCCACGCGGCCCGCTTCCCGGACTTCTCCGCGTCGAGGAGCAGTCGGTCCCTTTCCTGGGCGGCGGCAGCCGCAGACCGCCGGGACTTTCGTAGCCATCCCACGGCCATCGCGGTGCCGACCAGGCCGGCGGCCACCGCGTGGAGTCCGGTGTGCCCCGGGTGCAGCCGTTCCGCGGCGAAGACGGCCCCGGCGACCAGAGGGGGCGCCGCAATGATCCAGGTCGGCAGCGGAGGGTGGGGCGCCCCGCCATGTCCCGGCCTTGCGGCCGAACCGATGGACTCCGGATTCGGTGCCTTTCCCTGGATGGAGTCGTCGCTCATGAAGACACGGGGCGGGCCGAAGCCTCCCCTTCATCTGCGAAACTATCCACTTCCGACGGGCGCCGGTATCAGGATTTTCCTGACTCATCTCCCAACACCAAAAGCCGATAGCCGTGCCAAAGCCTGGAAACGGAGGAGGCACGGAAACCGCACGAGGAGTGCGGGACCCAACCCTCCCCCGGGACCGAGGGCAGCACCGGAATACCATGACACTCACCACCAAGATCATCGCGGCCACCGTCGGTTCCATTGCGGTCTGCGTCGCCATCGGCCTGCTCGTGCAGCGGAAGGTCATCAGGAACCAAGGCATCGAGCTCACCCGGAACACCATGCGGGCCGCGGTGCTGGAGGCCGAGAACGTCCGCGAATCGATCTCGTCGCTGAACAAGCGGAACGCCTTCGACATGACGCGGATGCTGGAACAGTACCACAAGGACGGGGACCTGAGGAACTCGACGCTCTACCGGACGATTCCCGTGGTCGCCGCCTGGGAGGCGGTGGCGAAGGTGGCCGAGAAGGAAGGCTACGAGTTCCGCATCCCGAAGAACCAGGCCCGCAACCCGAAGAACAACCCGACGCCGGACGAGGAGAAGATCCTAGCCTTCCTCGAGAAGGGCGACCAGGAGGAGTACTTCGAGGTGGATACGAAGGGCAACCAGATCATCTTCGCCCGTCCGATCATGCTCACCGCCGACTGCCTCGACTGCCACGGCGACCCGAAGAACAGCCCGACCAAGGACGGCAAGGACATCGTCGGCTTCCCCATGGAGAACTGGAAGGTCGGCGAGGTCCACGGCGCGTTCGTGCTGAAGTCGGGACTCGACCGCGTGGACAAGGTCGTGACGGCCGGGATGAACACGACGCTGGTCTGGGTGGTGCCCGGAAGCCTCCTGATCGCCGGGCTCTTCTACCTCGTGAACCGGTCGATGGTGGTCCGCCCGCTCAACACGGCATTGCGGTCGATCGACCTCTCCAGCGACCAGGTCGCCGCCGCATCGCGCGAGATCGCCGCCTCCAGCCAGACCCTGGCCGGTTCCGCGAGCGAACAGGCCGCCAGCCTCGAGGAGACCAGCGCCTCGCTGGAGCAGATGACCAGCATGACCAAGCGGAACGCCGAGAACGCCCGCACCGCCAAGCACACGGCCGCCAAGGCCCGCGAATCCGCGGACGGCGGCGCCACCGAGGTCCGGAACCTCCTGACCGCCATGGACGCCATCAAGCAGGCGAGCACGGAGATCACGAAGATCCTGAAGAACATCGACGAGATCGCCTTCCAGACGAACATCCTCGCCCTGAACGCCGCGGTGGAAGCCGCCCGAGCCGGCGAGGCCGGTGCCGGGTTCGCGGTGGTCGCCGACGAGGTCCGCACCCTCGCCCAACGGTGCGCCACCGCCGCCCGCGAGACCGCAGCCAAGATCGAGGACAGCGTCCATAAGAGTCAGCAGGGCTCCGAGATCAGCGCCCGCGTGGCCCGTTCCTTCGAGGAGATCCAGGGCAACGTCCAGCAGCTCGACCGGCTTGTCGCCGAGATCGCCACGGCCACGCAGGAGCAGAGCCAGGGCATCAACCAGGTCACCATCGCCGTGACCCAGATGGACCGCGTGACCCAGAGCAACGCGGCGAGCTCCGAGGAAAGCGCCAGCGCCAGCGAGGAGCTGAGCGCCCAGGCCCGGACGCTGAAGGACGCGGTGTTGACCGTGCAGGAGCTGTTCATGGGCCGGAAGGGTGGCGGCGTCGAGGCCGCTCCCGCGAAGCATGCGCACCGTTCCGAGGCGGCGAACGCAGTCCACCACGGCACGCCGGCGCCGCAGCCGAAGCCGCAACACACGACGTTCCAACGGGCCGCCGCGGCCCCGGGACAATACGTCCTGCACCGGAACGGCACCGACCACGCCTTCCCCGCCCCTTCGGGATCGGCACCGGAAAACCGGCGCGGGGAGTTCATCCCGATGCCGGACGACAAGGATTCGAGCCATTCGTGAAGGAACGGGTGAAGGGGATCGCGGCCACGGCTGCGATCCCCTCGCCGGCTCCGTCGTCGGTGGCACGTCGGCAGGTATGTTGGACCGCCGCCCGACGGCCGCGTTGGACTCCCGGGGGCATCGGTGGCAGGGTCGCCACCCATGCCCCTACGCGTCGCGATCATCGATGACCACGGCATCCTGCGCGAAGGCCTCCGGAGCCTCCTGGAGCGGGATCCGGAGGTGAAGGTCGTGGGGGAAGCCCCGGACGGCCGCAGCGGCCTGGAACTGGTGGAACGCCTCAAGCCGGATGTCGCCGTGTTCGACAACGCGATGCCCGAGATGTCCGGCATCGAGGCGGTGCGACGACTGCGGTACGGAGGTTTCGGGGGAGGACTGGTCATCCTCTCCTCCTTCCACGACCCGAGGACCATCCAGCAGGCCCGGGAAGCGGGCGCGGACGGGTTCCTGAACAAGGACAACTCCTTCCAGATCCTGCGTTCCTCGCTCGACCGGGCCCGCCGACGCGAGTGGCACCTGAGCCCCGATCTCGAGGAACCCCAACTGACCGGCATCCCAGGCGGCGCCGGCGAACTGCTGACCGCCCGCGAACGCGAGGTCCTGCAGGCCCTCGCCGAGGGCAAGAGCACCAAGGAGATCGCCTTCAGCCTCGAGTTGAGCCCCAAGACCGTGGAGACCCACCGGATGCACCTGATGTCCAAGCTCCAGGTGACCAACCTCGCCGACCTCACCCGCCTTGCCATCCGCGAGGGGTTCGTCTCGCTCTGACAGGGAAGCGCGCCCGCCAGGTCGCGCTTCCCTTTCCCCCTCTTCCGCCGCATCTGCCGCTTTCCGACACCGCGGGATTGCCCCGCATCCCTCCGCGGTTTACCGAAAGCGGAATGGCTCCGTTCCCGTCCCCGCCACCGCAGCTTGCCGGACTCGCCACGCTCGACGAGGCGGTTCATCCGGGCTTGTCCGTCGAGGAAAGCGTCCGGCGCATCAAGCGCCACCACCACGTCCTCCGTCGCACCCACCAACTGCTCGTCGCCCGCATCACCTCCGAGCCGGTCTACGAGCTCAAGATGGCCTGGAGCCTCCACGCCTGGATCGCCGCGGAGCACGTCACCGCCTTCCGCGCACGGGTCGGCGAGATGCGTGAACCGCCCCTCGGCCTCGAGGCCTCGCCCCACGCCGGACTCGACTGGGCCTTCGACGAACTGCTCCGCGCTCCCACGGCGGAACTGCTCCTCGGCCTGTACGAAGTCGTCCTGCCGGCGCTGGACGCCGCACTCGGCCGACACGCCCGCGACACCCACCCGCTCGCGGACCAGCCCACCCGACGCCTGATCCGCTTCGCCCGGTTGGAACTGGCCGATCTCCTCGACTACGGACGCAAGGCCATCGCCTCCCTGGTGTCCCCCGACGGACGCCTCGCCGCACGCCCCCTGCTCGACGGCCTCCACGCCGCCCTGGCCGCCGCCGGCGGAATCGACGGAACGGCCAAGGCTTCCGGGCCGCTCCCGGCGCCGGTCCGTGGGACGACGCCTTGGAAATTCGACGGCATTCCCCGGAGGGACGGCCGGTTCGCCGACCCCTACAACATGGGCGTGAACGCCGAGGTGTTCCTCTACGATCCGCAGCAGCCACCCTCGGCCAAGGTGCTCATGATGTACTACAAGCGCCTCCGCGAGATCGACGTGCCCGAGATGATGGCCTCGATCCTCGCCGAGACGCCCGGCAGGCCGTGGTCGTACCAGCGCGACATGACCCGCCAGCTCTGGGACGAGGCCCGCCACGCGATGATGGGCGAGGTCGGCTTCCACGACGCCGGCGTCGACTGGCCGGCGTCGGTCCGGGTGAACTTCACCTGGTCGCTCGGGCTCAACACCCAGCTCACTCCGAAGGAACGCCACGCCGTGCTCTACTTCATCGAGCAGGGCCTCATGCCGAAGACCGGCAAGCGTCACGAGTGGGAGACCGCCATCGCCGCGGCGAACCCGTTGGCGGCCACCTTCCAGGACTTCGACTGGGCTGACGAGGTGCTCCACGCCCGCGTCGGACGCGACTGGTACGTCTCCGACATGCCGAGCCCGCACGAGGCCGTGGCCTACGGGGACGCCTGCTGGAGCCGCGTCCTCATGGGATGGGAGGAATGGAGGCGCCAAGGCCACACCGACCACGCCAACTGGTGGCCCCAGGCCTACCGCCAGCACTGCGCCGCGAAGGGCGTCGAACCCGACCCGAAGGCCCTCGCCTTCGGCACCAGCTACCAGTCCATCCGCGCCGACCTGCGCGACCTCACGGGATCGGCATGAGGAGGGGGCCGCTCTCAAGGATCGGGGACGTGCTCGCCGGCGGGCTCTTCGTCGCGTTCGGCCTGGCCTTCGCCGTGTTCGTCGCCTCGGGGATCCTCGACAACATCCGCCTGCGCCTGCAGCCGCCGATTGGCTTCGAGGTGGTCCGGACGGAGATCCTTCCCGCGGACCTGGGCCGCGGCGGCTTCAACCTCGTCGTCCACTTCCAGCAACCGGGCCGTTCGGAGCAGATGTGGACCGAACTCCACGGATGGGACTACCGCGACCTCGCCCGGACACAACGGACGCTCCCGCCCGGGACCCCGGTGGTCGGACGCCGTTTTCCCGCCGTTTCCCCCGAACGGCTGGACCTGGTGGAACCGGGGTGGCGTTCCCTGTTCGCGTTGCCGCTGGTCGCCTTCCCCTTGGTGTTTGTCGGCGTCGGTGGCTGGATCGCCTGGGGCGGGATCACAGGCCGGGAACGGCCGACAGGGAACCGCACGAAGGACACGCCGACATGGATCCCGCTCGTGGCCGGGACGGTGTTCTTCCTGGTTGGCTTCGTGCCCCTCCTCGGCGTCGGCGTCCTGCCCGTGTGGCATTGGAGCCGGTCCCGGGACTGGGTTCCGACGCCCGCCACCATCGAGATGTCGAGGTCCGTCGTCACCAGTTCGGGAAAGGGTGGTCGCAGCTGGCATCCGGAGGTGCTCTACCGGTACGCGTGGAAGGGGGAGACACACCGCTCGTCGGAGATCGGCCCCGGAAGGAAGGACTCGGAGTCGACGACGGGACGGTTCGTCCAGGAACATCCGCCGGGGGCCAAGACGACCTGCCTCGTGAACCCCTTGGACCCCACGGAGGCCTACCTCGACCGTTCGTTGTCCTGGTGGTCGCTCCTGGCCCTGCCGTTCCTTTTCTTCCCGGCGGTCGGGGTGCTCCTCCTGCGCACGGGCTGGCGGCAACGGCAGAAGGCCCGGACCCGCCCGCGACAACGCGGAAGCCCCGGGCGCTTCGGCCTGAGGCGGATGTGAACAGGCACGAGGCAGGCCGGTTCCTGTCAGGAGTCCCCGGAGACCACTCCGCGTCTCCGGGTGGAACTCGTCGGCGGGCGAAACCGTCCACCGTCGCAGTCCGGGCGTCGTCGAGGTGCCCATCGATGCCGGGACGAGGACGCGGTTCGGGTTGCCTGGCGCCGGGCTGGGAACCCGTCGAATTCAACCGCCGTTTCCCAACCGACACGCCTGCACCGGGAACGGGTCAACCACCGAGGTAGGCGTTGCGCACCTCCGGATTCGACCTCAGCTCCTGCGCGGGGCCGGAAAGGATGACGCGGCCGGTTTCCAACACGTAGCCGAAGTGGCTCACCTCGAGTGCGAGGTTGGCGTTCTGCTCGACCAGCAGGATGGGGAGGTTCCGGTCGCGGTTGAGCTCCACCAACCGGCCGAAGATCTCCTTCACCAGGAGCGGCGCGATTCCCAAAGACGGCTCGTCGAGCATCAGGAAGCGGGGGCGGCTCATCAACGCGCGGCCGATGGCCAGCATCTGCTGCTCGCCGCCCGAGAGCGTGCCGGCGGCCTGTTCCGCCCGCTCGCGCAGCCTGGGGAACATGTGGAAGACGAACTCCAGCTCGGAGGCGATCCAGGCCTTGTCCCGCTGGAGATAGGCGCCCATGTGGAGGTTCTCCAGGACCGAGAGGTTGGCGAAGACCATCCGGCCCTCGGGGCTGTGCGCCAAGCCCAGCCCGACCACCTCGTGCGGTGGCAAACCGGTGATGTCGCGCCCGTCGAAACGGATGGTGCCCGACCGGGGACGCACCATCCCGGAGATGGAGCGGAGCGTGGTCGTCTTCCCCGCGCCGTTGCCGCCGATCAGGGTGACGATGGCGCCGGCGTCCACGCGGAGCGAGATGCCATGGAGCGCGCGGATCGCGCCGTAGGAGACGATGAGGTCGGTGATCTCGAGCATCTCAGGACTCCTTCACGGGTTCCTCGCCGAGGTAGGCCGCGATGACCTTGGGATCGCCGCGGATCTCGGACGGGGTGCCTTCGGCGATCTTGCGGCCGTATTCGAGGACGTGGATCCGTTCGCAGATGCCCATGACCACCTTCATGTCGTGTTCGACCAGGAGGATCGCGAGGCCGAAGCGGTCGCGGATGAAGCGGATGAGCTTCATCAGCTCGTCCTTCTCCGTCGGATTCATCCCCGCGGCGGGCTCGTCCAACAGCAGCAGCCTGGGGCGCGTGGCGAGGGCGCGGATGATCTCGAGACGGCGTTGGTCGCCGTAGGAAAGGCTCTTCGCGGGTTCGTCCTGGACCCGTTCGAGCCGGAAGATCGAGAGCAGCTCGCGGGTGCGTTCGCGCAGCTGGACCTCCTCAGCCTGGAACTTGGGACCGCGGGTCAACGAATGGACCGAGTCGTGGTCGAGATGGAGGTGGAAGGCGACACGGACGTTGTCGAACACCGTCAGGCTGGGAAACAGCCGGATGTTCTGGAAGGTGCGGGCGATGCCGAGTTCGGTGATGCGGTAGGGCTTCAGACCCGCGGTCGGCCGTCCGCCGAAGGAGATCGCGCCTTCGGTGGGCTGGTACACGCCGGTGATCATGTTGAACACCGTGGTCTTGCCGGCCCCGTTGGGTCCGATGAGGCCGGCCAGTTCGCCTTCCCGCACGTCGGCGTCCACCGACGAGACCGCGGTGAGCCCGCCGAACCGGATGGTCACGCCGGAAAGCTGGAGCAGTGGACCGCTCACGGGCGTCCCTCCTTCTTCGACCACAGGGGCCAGACGAACAGGCCCTGGGGACGGGTGAGCATGAGGACGATCAGGAGCACCGAGTAGACGATCATGCGGAAGGCCCCGGTCTGGCGGAGGCTCTCGGTGAGCACGGTCAGGAGGAGGGCGGCGACCACCACGCCGGAATGGCGGCCCATGCCGCCGAGGATGACCATGACCACGATCTCGATGCTCTTGTCGAAGGAGAACCCGCCCGGGTTGAGGTAGCCCTTCAGGTGGGCGTAGAGACCGCCGGCGACACCGGCGAAGAAGGCGCCGACGACGAAGGCGGTGATCTTGTAGCGGGTGGTGTTCAGGCCCATCGCCTCGGCGGCCACCTCGTCGTCGGCCACGGCGAGGAAGCCGCGGCCATAGGTCGAGTTGAGGAGCCCCCAGACGACGTAGACGGTCACCGCGGCGGATCCGAAGACCCAGAAGAGGTTGGTGTGGCTCGGGATCCCGGTGAGGCCGCGGGAGGCCCCGACGGCGTCCACGTTCTGGAGCACCACCTTGATGATCTCGCCGAAGCCGAGGGTGACGATGGCGAGGTAGTCGCCCTTGAGCCGGAGGGAGGGCGCCCCGACGGCGATGCCGGCGAGGGCGGCGAGCAGTCCTCCGGCGACGAGGGAAAGCGGAAAGAAGCCCCACTGGAGCAGGTTCGCGGAGAGGCCGAGGCGTGGCGCCAGGGTCGTCGTCAGCATCGCGGAGGCGTAGGCGCCGACGGCCATGAATCCGGCGTGGCCGAGGGAGAACTGGCCGGTGAAGCCGTTGATGAGGTTCAGGCTCGAGGCGAGGACGACGCTGATGCCGGCCCCGAGCGCGACGTCGAGGAAGTAGGGGTTCAGGCGGCCGGAGAAGGCGGAAAGCAGCGCGGACGCGGCCAGGACGGCGAGCAGGATTCTCTGGGATCTCGGCGGGAACATGGGCGTCAGACCTTCTCCACCTTCAGCTTCCCGAGCAGCCCGGCCGGCCGGAAGAGGAGGATGGCGATGAGGATCGCGAACGCGATGGCGTCGCGGAAGGTGGAGAGGCGGGTACCCGAGACGAAGGTCTCGACGAGGCCGATGAGCAGACCGCCGAGGGCCGCGCCGGGGAGGTTGCCGATGCCGCCGAGGACCGCGGCAACGAAGGCCTTGAGCCCGGGGAGGGTTCCCATGAGCGGATCGATGCTGGGGTAGTTGGTGGCGTAGAGCACGCCGCCGGCGCCGGCGAGCGCGGAGCCCAGCGCGAAGGTGAAGGAGATGATGCGGTCGTTGTTGATGCCCACCAGGGACGCCGCCGTGGCGTTGAAGGACAGGGCGCGCATCGCGGTGCCGGTCTTGGTGCGGTGGACGATCCAATAGAGGACCGCGAGGAGGACGACGGTGACCGCGAGGACGACGATCTGGTTGGTGGAGACCGTGAGTCCGCCGAGGTGGATCTGGCGGGCGGGGAAGAGCTCGGGAAACGCGCGCGGATTGGGGCCGAAGCCGATGGTGGGATTCTGCGAGACGTTCTGGATGAGCAGCGAGACGCCGATGGCGGTGATGAGGACGGTGAGGGTGGAACGGTTCCTCAGGGGCTTGTAGGCCAGCTTCTCGATCACCACCCCAAGGATGGCGCAGACGGCCATGGCCAAGGCCAGAGCCGCAAGGCCGCCACCGAAGGATCGGGTCGGCAGGTGGAGCCGTTCGACCGCGGCCCAGCCGACGAAGGCGCCGAGCATGAACACGTCGCTGTGGGCGAAATTGATGAAGCGGAGGACCCCGTAGACCATGGTGTACCCCAGCGCGATCAGCGCGTAGATCGCACCCAGCGAGACGCCGTTGAGCACCTGTTGGAGGAATTCGGTCATGTCTTGGGGAGCCGGAACCGCGCCGGCCGGGCAAAGGAAACGCGTCCGGCAACCCAAAGTCGAGCGTCACGGCGGCGTGACGCGCGGACGTCGAAACCGGGCTTCAGGACGAAGCGCGTCCGGGGTCGCCCGGATCGACCACGCGGAGGAACCGGAACGCACCGTCGCGGACGCCGATGATGACGGCCGGCTTCCGGGCATTGCGCCCGGGGTCCATGGAGATCCGGCCGGTGACACCCTGGAAATCCCGGGTCGAGGCGAGGGCGGCACGGATCGCGGGAGGTTCCGCAGACCCAGCACGACGGATGGCATCGGCGATGAGCTGGAGGGTGTCGAAGGCCAACGCCGAAACGCCGGTGGGTGGCTTTCCGAAGCGGCGGCGGAACCGGCCCAGGAATCCGGCGACGAGCGGATCGGTGTTCTCGGGGGAGAAGTGCACCGGGAAGTAGGCCCCTTCCGCGGTCCGGCCCGCGACCTCGAGCAGTTCCGGCGCCTCCCAGCCGTCGCTGCCCAGCATCGGGCCCTCGAACCCGAGGTCCCTGGCCTGCCTCAGGATCAGCCCGCCGGAGTGGTAGTAGGACGGGGCGAAGACCGCCTCGATCCCGGCGGACTTCAGGGCGGTCAACTGTGCGCGGAAATCCTTGTCGCCCCCGCTGAACCTCTGTTCGGAGACGACCGTTCCGCCCTCGGCGGCGAACCGCTCCCGGAACACCGACGACAGCCCCAGGCTGTAGGGCGCGGACGCGTCGACGAGCAGGCCCACCCTGGAAAGGTGCAGGGTTTCCCTCGCGAACCGCGCCATGACGGCGCCTTGGAACGGGTCGGTGAAGCAGACGCGGAAGATGCAGTCGCCGATCTCGGTGACCTTGGGATTGGTCGCGGCCGGGGAGACCATCGGAAGACCGGCGGCCTGGCAGAGCGGTCCGGCCTCGAGGCAACGCCCCGAGTTGCCGTCCCCAATCACGGCGACGACCTGGTCGCGGGACAGCAGCTTCTTCACCGCGGTCGCGGATTCCCCGGCCGTCGTCCGGTTGTCCTCCCGGACCATCTCCAGCGGACGGCCGAGTACCCCGCCCGCCGCGTTGACCTCCTCCAGCGCGAGGGTCGCCCCCATGTCGGTGTATTGGCCGAGGCCGGCCTCGCTGCCCGAGAGCGCCCCGAAGAGACCGAGACGAATCGCCTGCGCACCGGTGTCGCCCTCCTTCCCACGGCAACCGGCCAGCACGGCCGAGCAGGCGGCGAGGGTCAGGAAGCTGCGGCGCGAGCGAGGACCGGAAGCGGGTCGGTTCATGGTGCCGGAGCGGGAGTCAGGAGGGACCGGGGACCGGGAGCCGCTTCCTGGGCCGACGAAATGGCGCGCCTCACCAGCATGTTGAGGTACTCGTCGCCGCTGGAGAGATCCGGGGTGAGGAATCCCAGGCGGCCGAAGGCCGCCGCCATCTCCAAGGCCGCCTGCACCCGGCCGGCCCGGAGTTCCGCGTCCACCAGACGGGACATCAACCGGGTCAGGACCCCGGCGTCCTTCTTGAAGTCGATCGGTCCGTAGACCTTCTCGTCCGGGTTCATCGCCTCATCGAAGAGCTTCCGTGCCCGGGCGTCCTGCCCGCGATCCCAGCAGACCTCGGCCAGGCGGGCCCGGTGCATCCGCTGGTTGTTGGGATCGACTTCCGTGAGCACCCCGAGGATCTGCTCAAGCCTCTCGGAAGCGGGGACATGGAAGGCCGACCTCCGCACCCGATGCCTCAGCAACAGCATGTCCGCGTAGCTCCGGAGCAACGCCAGATCCGTCAACCGTTCGTCCTTCCGGAACAAGGGATCGCCCGCCGTCCGGGCCGCGTCGCCGTCGGGGGCCGGATTCCGGATCGAGTAGGAGCTCAGGAGCCGCAGCGGCGCGGTATCCTCCGGGGCCAGTGTCTTCCAGCGGTCCAGGATCGAACGCAGGTAGGGCAGCTCGGGGATGCCCATCTTGGAGAACTGCAACGCCAACGCCCGGCAGTCGTTGGTCGTCAGCGGGTTCCGCTGGAGGTGCTCCCCGAGAAGCGTGCGGGGACGCGGATTCTGCAGCTCGTTGACCCGGTCCGGAAGCCCGGCGCTGCCCCGGACGAAGAACGCCTTCTGGGCGCGGTACTCGAGGATGGGCAGGAAATCGCTGTGGATCCGCGTCTGGCCGCGGACGAGGTGGAATGCGTCCCCGAGGCCCGTGACCTGGAGGGTGAGGATGTTCACCAGGCGGGTCACCTCGATCTGTTCCAGGTCGGCGGCGACCGCGGGTACGGCGAGGCGTTGGGCCATCGCGTCCAGGTCGACCTTGTAGGGCTCCACCGACCCCACCAACAGCAGGTCGCCCACCGAGGTGTGCCAAAGGCTGAGGTAGGGAAACACCGACCCGAACGTGGCGACAACGGTCTCGAAGGTCGCGTCGTCGGTCTCGTAGGTCTGCACCCACTGGGCCGCGATGCCTCCGGGCGCAAGGCGTTCCCTGCAGTCCTCGTAGTACTCGCGGCTGAACACCGCGGCCACACCGGCCATCCAGGGGTTGGAGGGCTCGGTCACGATCACGTCATAGCGGTACGGGGTGGTCTTGAGGAAGGTCTTGGCGTCCTCGATGACCGTCCGGCACCGGGGATTCCGGAGGGCGTCGTGGTTGAGCTTGTTGAAGTGGTCCCGCGCGGCGTCGCGGACCTCCGGGGAGATCTCCACGAGGTCGACGTTGGTGATGGTGGGATGCTGCAGCAGGGAGCCGACGGTGACACCGGAACCGGCGCCCACCACCAGGGCGTTGACCGCGTTCGGGTGGAGCAGCATCGGGATGTGGCCCGCCAGGAGCTGGGTGCTCATGTCGTCGCCGGAGCTGGCGTCGGACTTCCCGTTCACCCGCAGGCTGAGTTCCCGCGTGCCGGCGACCGGATCGTCCACGCCGATGACCGCCACCGTCGAACCGGCGCCGTCCTTGAAGTACGGCAGGGCGAACATCTTGGTCCGTGAACGGTACTCCTCGACGGTCGCCGGCGGGCGCGGATCGCGCCAGAGGCCGAGCAGGAATCCCCGGGTCCAGCGCGGATCGAGGAAGACCGAGGCGACGAAGGTCAGGAGCACGGTGCCGGCGACACCCGCGCCGAGGAACTTCGCCATCGCACCGCGTCGCGCGCCGAGGACCGCGAGGCCGACGAGGATGTTGAGGCCGACACCGAACGCGAAGGTGGTGGCCAACCCGAGTGTCGGAAGCAGCCACAACCCGGTGAGCGCGGCGCCGAGGACGGTTCCCAGCGTGTTCACGGCGAAGACCCGTCCGACCGAACGCCCGGTCCGGGAGATCTCGGCCGTGGCCACCCGCGACACCAGCGGCAGCGTCATCCCGAGGCAGACCGCCGGACCGAACATGACGAGGAAGCACAGCACGCCCTGGAAGACCTCGTAGAGCGGATAGGCTTCCGGGCGCCGGGCGAGGAGGCCGGCCAGCTGGGCGAACCAGAACGGGAGCAGGTCGTAGAACCACATCGAGACGAACAGCGTCCCTGCCAGGGCCAACTCCGCGACGGCGAAGGCGGTGAGGGTGTTCCAGCGGCGCTTCCATCCGCTGATCAGCCAGCTGCCCACCGCGATGCCGCTGATGAAGGTGGCCAGCATCAGCGAATAGGCATGCGTGCTGGAGCCGAGGGCGAGGCCGAGAAGACGCGTCCAGGCGATCTCGTACAGCATCGCGACGAAGCCGGAGACGCCGGCCGAGACGAGGGCCACCTTCAGCTCGAGCGGGGAGAACGTCTCGTCATCCGACGGAGGGGACACGGCCCCGGACTGCTGGTGGAGATCGTCGGTCCGGGCGCTCACCACGTAGGTCACGAGCGCGATCGAGAGGCTCATGGCCGCCCCGAGATAGACCACGGTCTCGAGGCCCAGGGTCGGGATCCACCACCAGTCGGACAGCACGACGCCGACGACGGCGCCGGTGCTGTTGATGGCGTAGAGGGCGGCCACCTTGCCGCGGAGCTCGCCGAGCGAGCGGGTGACGTACCGGGTGAGGGCCGGAAGCGTCGCCCCCATCAGCACGGTGGGGAAGAGGATGGTGACGCCGGCGAAGAGGAACTGGAGGGCAAGCCGCGAGCCGCCTTCGGGATGGACCGACCGGACCACGCCGAGGAAGAGGTCGTGGATCCACTCGTAGTACCTGGGGAAGAGCACCGCATAGAAGCCGATGCCCGCCTCCAGGCCGGCGTAGAAGAACAGCGGCCGGCGGAGCCGGTCGACCTTGGCGCCGAGCCATGCGTTGCCGAGGGCCAAGCCACCCATGAACGCGGCGAGCACGGCGACCACGGCGTAGCTCGTGTGGCCGAGGAACAGCGCGAGATAACGGGTCCAGACGACCTGGTAGAGCAGGCCGGCCACTCCGGACACGAAGAAGGTCGCGAGGATGAGCAGGTAGGCCCCGCGTGGATTGGGCTTCATGGAAAGCAGGAGGTTAAGGATTGGAGACGGCGGCGGAAAGCCGCGGAATCAGGCCACGGTCGAACCGGCTCCAGATCCGGCGGAAGGCGCTGGAGAAGTCGTCCGGACGGCGGGCGATCCAGTCGTCGACGGCCGGCGCGGTGAACCAGCCACCGCCGCGGACCTCGGATGCCTGGAGGACGAACGGTCCCTCGTGCCGGGCCAGGTAGACCCTGCAGAACTCCCAGGCGGTCTCCTCGCCCGCATCGAGCCTGAAGAGCTCGATGGGCGCCTTATCCAATTCCACGCCAAGCTCCTCGGCGACCTCACGGAACACCGTCGGGACGTAGTCGTCGCCGGAGCTGACGTGTCCCGCCGACGAGGAATCCCAGGCGCCGGGGAAATCATCCTTCGCCAGCGAACGTTGCTGGAGGAACAGCTCGCCACGACGGTTGAAGACGAGCACATGGACGGCGCGATGGCGCCATCGGCGGCGATGGACCTCGCTTCGAGGGGCGCGAGAAATCACGCGGTCCTCCTCGTCCACGACGTCGAACCATTCCTCGGGATCCGCCTGCGTCCTCATTCGGATTGCCTCAGGTCCCACTCCAGCCCGATGCAGCTGAGGAGGTTGTTGAACACGTGGAGCACGATCAGGGGCCAGACGGATCCCGTCGAGTGGCGGACCGCACCGAGGACGAGCCCGGAGAGGAAGATCACCGACATCTCCCGCCATGAGTATTGGAGATGGATCGCGGCCCAGAGGAGGCTGGTGATCACGGTGGCCGTCACGGCACCGCCCCGAGCCATGGAAAGACCCCCGAAGACGAATCCGCGGAAGACCCACTCTTCCGTGAGGGGTGCCACAAGGACCACCGCGATCCAGAGCGCGACCTTGGAATCGGAATCGCGGAAGAGATCCAGCATCGTCGAGTTGCCCTCGGTGATCAGCAGCGACGAGACGGCGCCGATCACGCCGACGCCGCAGGCGCCGAGCAGGAGCGGCTTCCAACCGAACCGCCGGCAGCCCAGGTAGCCCCAGGTGTCACCGGTCCGTGCCAGCCACGCGAGCCAGAAGGCCGCCGGGAGGACGAGGGCGAGGGCGACGACCTGGGACGGGAACAGCACGCCCGCACCGAAGTTGAAGTCCGGGCTGGCGCCTCCCCCTTGAAGGCCCGCCGAAACGGCCTTGGTGAAGATCACGGCCAACGCGCCTCCGACCTGGGCGCAGGCATGGAGCCCGGTCAGGGCGAGCAGCCAACCCAGGGACGCCCAGAATCCCCATGGAGGGACCTGGGAAGCCGTGGCACTGGAAATGGCGACGCCGGGTGTTGATGTCACGACCGGACACAACCCTGCCGCCTCCATGCTGCCCGTCAACCGGACAGCCGCCCGGGTTTCGCCGCGGAACTTGACGCGGGCTCCCCACCCCGGACATTCGGACCGCATGGCGGCACCCAAGCCCAGGAAACTCGGAAGGAAGGAAACCCGCGACCTCGATGTCGAGATCGGGTTCCTGGAGGGACTCGTCGCGCGCGATCCGGGCTACATCGAGGCGCTGCAGCTGCTTGGGGACGACTACACGCGGCGTGGCCGGGTGGAGGATGGGCTGCGGGTGGACCAGCGGTTGAAGGGACTCCGGCCCGGGGATCCCGACGTGCACTTCAACCTCGCCTGCAGCCTCGCGCTGGCGCGGGACTTCGAGGCGGCCGCCGACGCGCTCTGCATGGCCATCGACCTGGGGTACCGGGATTTCCGCTGGCTTCGCCGCGATCCCGATCTCGCGTCGTTCCGGCGCCACAAGGCCTATCAGCGGGTGAGGCTGCGGATGAATTCGCTCGAGAAGCTCGCGAGCTGAGACGGCGGGCTCAAGGCGGGCCGGACGGCATCCGATGTTTCGGATGTGGCCTGCCCCAATCCACTTCGTCTCCTGCTGGGCGCCGTCTCGGTCGCGGCCCTCTCGTCGTCTCCCGCCACGGCGGTGGTCACCTTCGGCTCCGGCGACCCGGCACACAACACCACCGCGCCGACAGGCCTTCTCGCCGGCAGCGGATGGCAGTACCTCGGGAACTGGAACGGCTTCGTCGGCACCCAGATCTCCGCCAACCAGTTCATCACCGCCGCCCACGTCGGGGGATCCGTCGGCGGCAGCTTCATCGGGTCCGACGGCATCGCCTACACCACCACCGCCGTGGCCACCCGCAACGACCTCGCGGTCTGGACCGTCTCCGGCCAGCTCCCGACCGCGGCGCCCCTCTACCGTGGGACGTCCGAGACCTCCCTCGACATGGTTCTCTTCGGACGGGGCGTGGGACGGGGCGCCGAGGTCTCGGCCCCTTCCTCCACGGATGCCAACCGCCTGCGTGGATGGGAATGGGGTTCGAATGCGGCGCTGCGATGGGGCACGAACCGGTTCGACTTCGCCCAAAGCTCCTACGCCGGGGTCGGCCCCGCCCTGATCGGCGACTTCGACCGCAACGGAGGGGCCGAGGAGAGCACGGTCTCGGGCGGTGACAGCGGCGGCGCGGCCTTTGTGCGGAACGGGTCCGAATGGCAGCTCGCCGGAATCATCTTCGGCGTGCAGTCGACCGTCCGCACCACCCCAAGCGGTCCCAACCTGAGCGCGGCCATCTTCGACCTCGGGGGACTCTACAACTCGAGCGGCAACCTGATCACCACCGACCAGTCCTTCGACATCCCGGCGTCGTTCGTGGTGAGCCGGGTCTCCGCCAATCAGGCGTGGATCGCCTCGCAGTCGGCCACCCAGGTTCCCGAAACCTCGACTTGGGCCGCGGTCCTCATGGCCGGCGTGGCCGGTGCCGGGTCCTGGTTTCGCCGGAGGACTTCCTGATCGCTCCCGGGGCCGAAGTTCCACTCGCGCCTCCGAACAAGCCGCGCTATCCCCTCGGACACGGTCCATGAAGCCTTCCTTCCTCCAAGCCGTCCTCGCCCTCCTGATCCTGGCGTCCGCCAACACGGCGCGGGCAATCGTCTTCGCCAGCACCGGGGACCCCTCCTTCAACACCACCGCTCCGACCGGTTTCCTCGAAGGCAGCGGATGGCAGTACATCGGCAACTGGAACGGCTTCGTCGGGACGCAGATCTCCCCCAACCAGTTCATCACCTCCAGCCATGTCGGAGGGTCCGTGGGCGGCTCGTTCACCGCGTCCAACGGACAGACCTTCACGACGCTCGCGGTCGCCCGGACCAACGATCTCGCCATCTGGACGGTCTCCGGGACGCTGCCCACCCACGCGTCGATCTACAGCGGGTCCTCCGAGGGCCTGCTCGACATGGTCGTCTTCGGACGGGGCATCGGCCGCGGAGCCGAGGTCCGGTCGCCGACGGCGACCGATGCGGACAACCTGCGGGGATGGGAATGGGGCGGCCCTGGCGCCCTCCGCTGGGGAACCAACCGCTTCGAGTTCGCGGACTCGGGATTCGTCAGCGGATCGACTCCAATCGGCAGCATCCTGGCGGCCGGGTTCTCCCGCAACGGCGGCGCCAACGAGGCGACCGTCGCCAGCGGCGACAGCGGAGGCGCGACCTTCGTCCGGGTCGGCGGCGTCTGGCAGCTCGCGGGCATCGTCTACGGCGTCCAGTCCGCGTTCCGGACCACGCCCTCGGGCCCGACGGTCAACGCGGCCATCTTCGACATGGGTGCCCTCTACGGCTCGAACGGATCGCTGGTCGCCGCCGACGCCACCGGGAACATCGAGGCCCTCTTCATCGCCAGCCGGCTTGGCGCGGACGACAACCAGGCTTGGATTCTCTCGCAGGTACCGGAACCGCTCCACCACGGCCTGGCCTCGGCGGCCGCCCTGCTCGGCTGCGCGGCCTGGATCCGCCGCCGCGCCCGTCGTTGACCCGCATCCCGACCCGGTGGTCGGACCGCTCACCGACCCGCATCCCACCGGATGCGGGTCGATTGTTTCCCGCTTTCCCGGTTTGGGCCTATGGTGTCGTTGCTCGAATGAAGAAGAGGAACGCGAAGAAGGGTGATTTCGACGACATTCCGTCCGTCCTGAAGGACATCCGATCCGGCAGGATGGTGGTGGTGGTCGACGACGAGGACCGCGAAAACGAGGGCGACCTGGTCCTCGCGGCGGAAAAGGTCACGCCCGAAGCCGTCAACTTCATGGCGAAGCACGCCCGCGGACTGATCTGCGTACCGACCACCGGCGACCGGCTCAAGCAGCTCGGCGTCGAACAGATGGTCGTGCAGAACCGCGACACCTTCAAAACGGACTTCCAGGTGAGCGTGGACGCGGCCCGCGGGGTCACCACGGGCATCAGCGCCGCGGACCGTGCGCGGACCATCCGGATCATGGTGGATCCCACCGCCACCCCGGCCGACCTGGTCCAGCCGGGACACATCTTCCCGTTGCGTTCCAAGCCTGGAGGTGTGCTCCGGCGGGCCGGACACACCGAGGCGGCGGTCGACCTCGCCTCGCTCGCCGGACTCCGGCCCGCCGGCGTGATCTGCGAGATCATGAACGACGACGGCACCATGGCCCGTCTTCCGGAACTCCTCCGCTTCGCGAAACGTCATCGCCTGAGGATCTGCACCATCGAGGACCTCATCGAGTTCCGGCGCACCTCGGAACGGCTCGTCGAGAAGGTGGAGGCGATCCGCATGCCGACCGACTACGGCGAGTTCACCCTCCACCTCTACGAATCCAAGGTCGACGGAACCCAGCACCTGGCCCTGGTCAAGGGTGAGGTCGCGGGGAAGAAGGGGGTCCTCGTCCGCGTCCACAGCGAGTGCCTCACGGGCGACGTCTTCGGGTCGCGACGATGCGACTGCGGTCCGCAACTCCACGCCGCGATGCAGCGGATCGAGGAGGAAGGACGCGGGGTCATCCTCTATATGCGGCAGGAAGGACGCGGCATCGGCCTGGGCCCGAAGATCAAGGCCTACAAGCTCCAGGAGCAGGGTCTCGACACGGTGGACGCGAACCTGAAGCTGGGATTCCCGATGGACCTCCGGGACTACGGTTTCGGAGCCCAGATGCTGTGCGACCTGGGGCTCAGGACGATCCGGCTCCTGACCAACAACCCGAAGAAGGTCGTCGGCCTGCAGGGACACGGGCTCGAGATCGTCGAGCAGCTCCCGATCCGCGTGAAGCCGAACCCCGAGAACGAGCGCTACCTCAAGACCAAGCGCGAGCGGATGGGCCACACGCTTTGAAGCGACGCTGAATCGACACGGACTGCACGGATTCATCCGGTACGGAAGCCACGTTGGTTCGAGGCGAATCCGTGCGGTCCGTGTCGGAGATCCCCGTTTCCATGCCCTCCCCAATCGACTTTGGCCACGCGCCGGAAACGATCCGGAACTGGAAGCGTCTGGCCTCGGAAGCCCTGGAGGCCGGCGCCGGCACGCCGTTCTACCTGTTCGCTGTCGCTCCGGTCCGCGAGCGGCTGTCCGCGCTGGAGGCCCTCGACTTCGGCCGCCCCGTCACCCACTGGCTTTCCACGAAGACCCAGCCTGTGGCGCCCCTTCTCCGGTGGTGGCGGGAAGAGGGACGTCCGGTCGAGGTGGTCAGCGAGTTCGAGTGTCGTGCCGCCAGGGCGGAGGGTTTCACCACGGACCGCATCCTGATCAACGGGCCGGCCAAACACCGTTGGCTGCCGTCCTTGGCCGAAGCGGGGATGCGGGTGAACTTCGACTCGGCCGGCGAATTGGCGGCGCTGCTGCCATTGGCCCGGGATCTCGGGTGGCGCTGCGGACTCCGGATCTGCACGCGGGAGGAGTTCGATCCGGAGCACTCCGCCTTCGCGACCCAGTTCGGATTCACCCCGGACGAGGCGCGCGAGGTCCTGCCCGGACTCCTTCGCAACGGACCCGTCCCCGAAGTGCTGCACCTGCACCTGCGGACCAACGTCTCGCGTGCCGGGATCTATGTCGCCGCCCTGACGGAAGCGCTGGCCCTCGCACGCGAAACCGGCTGGCAGCCCCGGGTGGTGGATCTGGGAGGCGGGCTTCCGCCTGCCCACACCACCGGTCGCGACGGCAAGGCCTTCGACACCGGCATGGACCTTCCCGACTTCGCCGCGCAGGTCCGCCGGATCCTCGGCGCGCATCCGTTCGTGGAGGAACTGTGGCTGGAGAACGGCCGCTTCGTCACCGCCAGCTCGGGCATCCTCGTGCTGAAGGTCCTCGACACGAAACAGCGCCGCGGACTGCGCCAGTTGATCTGCGACGGAGGGCGGACGATGAACGCGCTGGTCTCGAACTGGGAGCAGCACCGGCTCGAACCGTTGGAAGAACGTCCAGGGGAAGGTGTCGAGACCGTCGTCCACGGCCCGACCTGCATGGCTTGGGACCAGATCGCGCGACAGCCCCTGCCGTCGGACCTCTCGCCGGGCGACCACCTCGTCTGGTTCGAGGCGGGAGCGTATCACCTGGCTTGGGAAACCCGGTTCAGCCACGGGCTCGCCGCCGCGTGGTGGCACGACGAACAGGGATTGCACGAGGCCCGGGGCGCCGACTCCTTCGAGCGCTGGTGGGGCGGGTGGAATCGAACGTCTCCCGACCGGAGCGCCTAGAATCCGGCGGCCTTCGCCAGCCCGAGCACCCGCGGCCGGGCGATCTCGAACGCGTCCCGCAGCTCGATCAGGTCGGGCAGGACCACCTGCCGCATGGCCTCTTCCACCAAGCCGACGGGAATCCGATCGTGGCGGATCATGAAATCCACGTCCTCCATGTCCTGCGGATCGTCACCCCGCATCATCTTGCTCAGGATGAGGTCCAAGGTCGCCGGACGAAAGAGGCGAAGCCAGCGGGTCTCTGGTCGGAGGATCGGCAAGAGGTGGGACTCCCAGTCGCGGCGGAGGAAGACCTGATCCGACTGGAAGAGGTGGGTGATGTAGAGGCCCTCCGGCTCCAGAATGCGATTCGCATTCTCCTGGGCCTCCCAGAAACCGGTGTCCGACTGCATCCTCTCCACCATCGAGACGGGAATGATGGCATCGACATCCAGCGAGACCTTGGTCGCCGCAGGCGGATCGCTGAACCCCAGCGCCAACGCGGAGCGGCCATAGATGACGAGCTGGACAGCATGGTCCAGCCCGGAGTCCAAGACCGTCAGGATACGTTCCGCATGGCTCATCTGCCGGTCCCGGGACGAATCCACCGGGTCACGATTCCAGGGCCTGACCTCGTCAACCCGGTCATGGCGACATAGCGCGTCGGATGAGGCATGACCCCGGACTTCAGGGTCGCCGTAGGGGAAAGCGCCTCCAGAAGCGAGGTCCAGAACGGGTTGTCCGGCTCAAACCGGCGACCGGCTTCGGCGACCTGACGGGCCGGTTGCTCCGCCCGCTCCATCTTCAGCAGGCGTGCGAGATGTTTGGGGCGGTTGCCCGTGGCGCCAAGCATTGCCGCACCACAGCGGATGGAGTGGGGGTCGTATGGGAGGGCAGGATTCAGCAGGGCCACCGCCAGTTCCTCGTTGGAGAACCGCTCGACTGGAACAGGATCGGGAAGCGCCCCTTCACCTTGCGAGTAGTGGACACATCCCCTCTCCACCGCCAAGCGCTCCAACCCCCGGGCGTCCAACCCCAGTCGTCGCGCTTTCATCATGAGCGGCGAAAGCTGGGTCGTTGTGCCCAGCTTCTCGGCGAGCGTTGGATTCCGTTCCGAACTCATCTTCGCGCAATTCAAGGCGACGGTTTTGCGTGACTCAACCCATGGCGGCCGCCCCGTTCCGGCCGTTACCGGCAGCAGTCGTCATTTCGGGCGCCCGGAACTCCGCCTTGGCAAATCCTCCACCGTCACGATGCGGAGGACGTTCTGAGCCATCCGTTGCTCCTCACCACCACGCCCAGGGCCTTCCCCACAGCCAGAGATTCCAGGTCGGGAACCTCGAACCGCTTCCCCGCGCAGGTCAGGACCACGGGCGGTCGAAAACCGTTGGAGATCCGTTCCCAGACACGCTCCGGATTCATGGGAGTCAGTTAGCCGATGCCTCGGGAATCAGCAAGGGGCTCACCGTTCCGACCGCCATGGCTTCAAATCCGGCCCGCGGAACCGGAACCCGCCCGCTTTTCCGGGGCGGGTTCTCCGGATCGGCGCCCGCCTCAGTACACGCCCTCGACGATGGTCTTCTCCATCGCACCAAACGGACGCACGTCGCCGACGCCGTCCCAGGCGTAGGGCGGACGCGGTGCACGGCGGATGGCCTCGTCGCGCTCGAGGAACCGGGGCATGAAGAACTCCTTCGTGAGCGTGGTCAGCTCCACCCGCCCGAATTCACCGTAGTTGACCAGCTCGTTCGTCGCGGTCGGCTTCACCACACGCAGCACCGCGCGCGGCTGGGGCGAGTAGTAGGTGACGCTGAAGTTGTCCTCCGGCTGCAGCGGGACGCTGGCCGCGAGACCCATCAGGGTGTTGCCGTAGGTCGGATAGAAACCGATGCGGCCTTCCAGCAGTTCCTCGACGATGAAGCGCACTTCCTGGGGCTTCATCGAGGTGCCGCCACAGAAGACGCCGCGGATGCCGGCCTCCCACAGGTTCACCTGCTCCGCCAAGGCTTCGAGCAGCTTCGGCGTGGTGAACAGGCCGCTCACCTTGCGATGCTTCAGGATGGTGGCCGCCTGGTCCACGACGTGGGCCATGTACTGCTTCGCCACGTCGTACTGCTTGTTCGAAAGCAGCTTCTTCACGAAGCGCGGGTCCAGGTCGATGAAGTAGCACGAGCTTCCGCGGACATTGGCCAGATGCTCGATCGCGAGCCGGAGCCGTCGCGGACCGGTCGGCCCCATCATCAGCCACGCGCCCCCGCGCGGGAAGTGGTCGTCGGCGATCTTGTCGCTGAACTCCGAGTAATCGACCTTGTAGTCGTTCCAACCGATGCGCTGCTTCGGCATTCCGGTCGTGCCGCCGGTCTCGAAGATGTTGAACGGCCTGCCCTTGAACGCCGCGGGGACCCAGACCTCGGGCTGCAGGTCCCGGAGCGTCTCGTCCTGGAAATGCTGGAACTTGAGGACGTCCTCGAAGGTCTGGATCTCCTGGCGCGGATCCCAGTTCTTCTTCGCCCAATCCAGCCAGAACGGGCACCCGGTCTCGGGGCTGAAATGCCACTGGATGATCTCGCGCAGGTGGGCGTCGAGCTGGGCCTTGGCGGCGGCAACGGCCTCGGGGGCAACGGTGGGGATCGGCATAACGTCGTTTGTTTCCTCGGCACGATAGTACGTGTCCGTACTTTTTAAACTGGGAAGTTTGTGAAGCCTCCCCCGGATCCATTGGGCTCGCGCCTCTGGCCGCGCGCGTTGGGAGTTCCGGTTCCACAGTGTGGGTGGAGCCACCGGGAACCGAGTCCGCAAACAGACGGCGGTTGCCTTTTTGCGTCTCCGCCACGGAGGATAGAGTCATCCCGTGACCGGCTCCCGCAAATCCCGTTCCACCGGCCTCCATGCCTGGGGCGTGGTCGCCCTGCTCTGGCCGGTGGCGGTTCTCAACTACCTCGACCGCATGATGGTGGCGACCATGCGGTCCTCCATCCGGTCCGACATCCCGGACATCGCCAACGACGCCGAGTTCGGGCTGCTGATGGCGATCTTCATGTGGGTCTACGCCGCGTTGAGCCCCGTCGGTGGATACCTTGCCGACCGCTTCAACCGCCGTTGGACCATCCTCCTGAGCCTGCTGGTCTGGTCGGCCGTCACCTGGTTGACCGGACATGCCCACTCGTTCACGCAAATGGCTTGGCTGCGCGCCGCGATGGGGGTCAGCGAAGCCTTCTACATGCCTGCCGCCTTGGCGCTGATCGCCGACGCCCATCCGGGCGGGACGCGGTCCCGGGCGATCGGACTCCACCTCAGCGGCGTGTACGTCGGGCAGGCCTTGGGAGGACTCGGTGGGTGGATCGCCGACACCAGCTCGTGGCGCAACGCCTTCATCTGGTTCGGCGCCGCCGGTGTCGTCTATGGACTGGTCCTCGCGGGACTGCTGCGGGATCCGGGTCGGGCCCGGGAACAGGCCGCGGGAGAGAAGCCCATCCCGCTGGGTTCCACGCTGAAGGTGCTGCTCGGTTGCGGCGGCTTTCTGCTGCTCGTGCTCCATTTCACCCTTCCGGCTCAACCGGGCTGGGCGGTGAAGAACTGGCTGCCCACCTTCCTGTCCTCGGAGTTCGGGCTGAAGCAGGGGCCCGCCGGCCTTTCCGCCACCGGCTACGTCACCCTCGCCTCCGTTGCCGGCGTGATCCTCGGAGGCGTGCTGGCCGACCGGTGGAGCCGGCGGACTCCTCGTGGCCGAATCCATGTCAGCGCCTTGGGGGTGGCCCTCTGCATCCCGGCCCTGATCGGATTCGGAATGCCCGGCTCGCTGGGCATGGCCATCGCCTGCATGATGCTTTTCGGCCTCGGATTCGGCCTGTTTGACGCCAACAACATGCCGATCCTCGCCCAACTGGTCGGTCCCAGGTACCGCGCGACCGGCTATGGGATCATGAACTTCGTCAGCATCAGCGCCGGTGCCGGCATCACCATCCTGCTGGGCCGGATGCGGGACTCCGGCATCCCGATGTCACGCGCTTTTCTGATCCTCGCCGTGGTGGCCGCCGTTTCGGTGGCGGTCGTCTGCGCCATACGCCTTCCCGACTCCACTTCGGATTCCAAGGCCTGATCCCCTGTCCAGCCCGCCCCGGTCCACCATGACCCACTTCCCGCTCATCGCCGCGCCCCCCACCGCCTTCCACGCCGACGGCTCGCTTCACCTCGGGGCGGTCGAGCTCCAGGCGGAACGGCTTCTCGCCGACGGAGTGGATGGGGTCTTCGTATGTGGCACCACCGGGGAGGCGAGTTCGATGACCACCGGGGAGCGGATGGACCTCGCCAAACGGTGGTCGGAGGTGCTTCGCGGAAGCCCGATGCATCTGCTGGTCCATGTGGGAACCAACTGCGTCGAAGACGCGAAGGCCCTCGCACGCCATGCTTCCACGCTCGGCGCGGGAGGCTTCGCCGCCGTTGCCCCTTGCTACTTCAAGCCGGCCGACATCCGGGCCTTGCTCGACGTGATGGCGGCGATCGCGGGTGCCGCGCCGGACCTTCCGTTCTACTACTACGAGATCCCCTCGCTCACCGGCATCCATCTACCGTCGGACCGGTTCCTGGAGGCGGCAGTGGGTCGCATCCCCAACCTGGCCGGACTCAAGTTCAGCAACAACGACCTGGTCATGCTGCAGCGCTGCGCCGCGGTGGCTCCAGGTCGGCTGGAGATCCGGATCGGCAGCGACGAGCTGCTCCTCGCGGCCCTTCAGTACGGCGCCACCGGCGCGGTGGGCTCCACCTACAACGTGGCGGCTCCACTGTTCCGCGGGCTGCTCAAATCGGCCGGAATCGGGGACATCCTGGCTGCCCGCGCCTCCCAACTTGCTTCGGTTCGCCTGATCGACCTCTTGGCCAAGCGCGGCTACCTGCCCTCCCTCAAGGCGCTTCTGACCGCGAGAGGTGTCCCGATGGGGCCCGTCCGGCTCCCGCTCCGCAACCTCGACGCCGGGTCCACGGCCGAACTGCTCGGCGAACTCGACGCGCTCGGATTCCGTTGAACCGACTGCGGAAGCGTTCCCGGAGCCCCAACACTCCGTCGGGGGAGCTGCGGTAGGGTGGTGTCGGGGGATTCAACCTTCGCCCCGGACACCACGCGCCAAACCGGGAGCCACACAGGTCCGCTGGGCCACCGCTTCCGGGACGTCCGCGATGTCTCCCAAGTGCAACCGGAGGCACTGACGGACGAGGTGTTCCCCGTCGAGCCCCTCGGACACCGCCAAGGCCAGGAGCCGTTGGTTCTCCGCAGTCAGCTCCACGCCCATCCAGGGACGGGAACGGTTCGAAATCTCGGTTTCCACGAGCTTGAATTGCCGCATTGCAGCAATACGTAAGTGCCACGTCAACTTGCATTTGCGCTAGCTGGTGAAGGTTGAATACGGTCCGGAAGACGTCCCGGAAACCCGGGAGGGCACCGATGAAAAAGCCCGTCCGTCGTTCCCCGTCCCGGAGCGGTTCAACCCATGGCTGAAGCTGACAAAGTTCGACGCCCGCGGATGCGGAGCTGGGAGGCCGACGAGGACATCGCCGCCCTTCTTGAACTGGCGCAGAAGACCACCGGGGCCTCGCTGAAGGACATCGTGAACGCTGCGGTGCGGATCCACGCGCCGATGATCATCCGACGACTCCTCGAAGAGCGGCGGCAGGCGGAAACCGAGCTGATCAGCCTCCTGGATCGCCAATTCGCGGCCGAACCGAGGCCGACACAGCCGTCCCCACCGACAACGGAAGGCATGGCGGCCGTTTCGAAGAACGATCCCGGCGAAGCGAAGTCGGCCTCCGGTCCAACCGGCAAGAAGCCCACTCCGGCCGGGACTCGATACCGCCCACAAAGGCCATAAGTCCGGGCGGGCAGGATCACCGGATCCCAGCCAACTCCTGGAGCAGCCGCCAGTTCTGGAGCCGCTCCTCCCGCGTCGCGAGCATCGTCGGACTCGGTGTGCCATCCTGGTCGAAATGCTTGGCAAAACGGCCCTCGCTGCGGGCGAAGCTGATGAAGTCGTAGGCCTCGCCGGACTTGGGATCGACGTAGAAGTCGTCGTTCTGGGCCGGGTTGCCCTGCAGGCTCAGCCGCTCGCTGATCCTCGCGCCTTTGCGGGGATCGTAGAGCAGGACCGGGAAGGTGCGGGTGTCGACGGCGAGCTTGGACTGGTGCATGGCCATGTTGTCGCCGACGCCGTGCTCCGGTTGGCAGGTGGTGTACACCGAGACGATGGCCGGTCCGTCGTACTCGTTGGCCGCGATGATCGACTTGTAGAAGTGGTTCGTCATCGCGCAACTCGTCTGCGCCACCAGCGTGTCGGGATGCATCATGGCGATCTGGGCGACCTCCTTCCGCCGCTCGACCTTGCCGGGGATGACCTTGCCGTGGACGGAGAACTTCGTGTTCTGGCCGGTGAAGGTCGCCGTGGAGGACTGGCCGCCGGTGTTCGAATAGACCTGGGTGTCGAGCAGCAGGATCTTGATGTTCATGCCCGACGCCAGCATGCGGCTCAGGGCGTTGAAGCCGATGTCGAGCATCGCCCCGTCTCCGCCGATGACCCAGAGTTTCTTGTCCTTCCAGCCCATCTGGTCCCAGCGCGAGCGGACGCCCATGGCGTAGGTCGGTCCGTTCTCGAACAGGGAATTCGACCATGGCAGGAGGTACGGGTTGTAGGGATAGGTGGAGGCGTAGACCGTGGAACAGCCGGTGGAATTGATCAGGCCGATGTTCTCGCGTCCGTATACGAATCCGGTGGCGGCCAGCATCATGCGCAAGGCCGTTCCCTCGCCACATCCCATGCAGGAGCCGGCGCCTCCGACATACAGCAGGGACCTCTCGGCCAGCATCATGTCGGTGAGCAGCTTTTCGTTGATGTACTGCGTGGGGGTCTCGGGAAGCTTGCGGTAGAAGTCGAAGGTCTTCTGGAACCGCGGCAGAACGCCTTTTTCCTTCTTCAACATCGAAAGCGCTCCGTGGTCGCCGCAGGCCTCGACGCATTCCGCGCATCCCTTGCACTTCGTGGGATCGATGAAGATGCCGAAGTAGCCCGGCTCCTGGCCCTTCTTCTCGTAGATGTTCCAGAACTTCGTGGTCTTCCCGAACTGCCGCCGGTAGTGCTCGCGCTCGGTCGGATCGGAAACCTGCCCGAGTTCCGCCTCCAGCTTCGCCTTCGGCACGACCTTCCCGAGGATGGCGGTATCCGGGCACTCGGTCACGCAAGCCATGCAGGCGACACAGTTCTCCGAGTTCAGCAGCGGAATCTCCGGGGCGATGTAGGAGAAGTCGCGCAGGACGCCGGTGCCGGCCGGGATCAGGGAACGCGCCGTCGAAGCGTCGGCGGGAAGCCCCATCTCGGCGGAGCCGTCGTTGTAGGCTCCCACGATGCGCTCGTTGAAGTCCTGGACATCCAGGACGTCGGGACCGATGGGACGGGTGTTGATCCGCTCGACGGGATTCTCGGTGGTCATGGCTGGGAAACTGGAAGGGGGTTGGAGGCTCTGGATTTCGACTACTTGCCGAACGCAAGGGTCTCGCCGGACCTGTCCAAGGAGGATTCCTCCGGGCCGGTGATGACCTCCGCGGGGATCTCGCGGACGTCCTTCAGCCCCTGCTTCACGCACGCGAGATTCTCCTGCACGACGTGCTCGCCGCGCTTCCCGAAGTATTTTCGGATGAACTTCTCCACCGCGCCGAGGACCTCGGCCTCACCCATCCGGTAGCGCACCGCGAACGGGGTGACCTTGATGAAGATGCCCACCAGGACCACCCCCTGCATGCGTTGCTGGAGATCCGGATCCGTGGCGATTCCCCGGGCGATCTTCACGGTGTCGAGGTAGTACACCCGGAGCTTCTTCATCCGGATGATCTTCCGTCCGTAGGCCGGGATGTCGTTCCACACGGCCGCCGCGGCCGTGTGGTGGCTCTGGATGAACACGCTTCCACCCTCGGCGATGCCGGCGAGCGGATTGCCGAGGTTGAATGCGTTGACGTCGTTGAGCGGGATGAACTCGACGTGTTCGAGCTCGCTGTGACAGCGGATGTGTTCCTCGGCCACCGTCAGGTAGTAGGTGGTCGGCAACCCCTTCTTCTCGGAGCCATATTTGGGGTAGGCCTGCACGTGGAGGTCGAAGAGTTCGCCGACGAACGAAGCGATGAGCTTGTTGGTGGTGACCGAGCCGAAACCGCCCACGGAATGGCCCCGCATCGAGAAGGCGCCCTCGGGCCGGATGTCCGGATCCTCGCCGATGTCGAGCGCCAGCGGATGCTGGATGCCAACCACCGCGAAGTCCCTTGGGGCCGCGGACCGGAGGTTCTCCACGATGGCGATGAAATGCCCGGCGCGGACATCGCGGGATCCAAGGCCGGCCGAAATGGAGCCGATCCTCGGAATCCGCGTCACCTCCGGATAACGGAGTCCACCGGCGGAACCGTAGCCGATTCCCATCAGGGCGTCGGCGAAGGAGGCCTTGATCGCCTGGGTGAGCGGGTTGGATTGGGCGAGCGGATTGTCCATGCGCTCGACCACGGCGAAGGCCTTCACGTTGCGCAGCGCGGCCACGAGCTGGGTCGCCGGGAAGGGGGCGAAGCAGGTGACATGGACGACCCCGACGCGGATGCCGTGCCGGGCCCGGATGTGGTCCACGGCGGCCCGTGCGGTCTCCATCATGCCTCCCAGGCCGACGAGCGCGTACTCGGCGTCGTCCATCCGGTAGCGGTCGACGAGCTCATAGTGCCTGCCGGTCTTCGAACCGAATTCGGTCATCGACTCCTCGATCGCGGCCATGACGCGGTCGTAGCAGCCGCGTTGGGCGATCTTGCCCTTCATGTACGCGTCCTGGTTCTGGACGACGCCGGACATGATGGGGTTCCTCGGATCGAAGAGGCAGCGCAGCCGTTCGTTGGGATCCCCGACGAATTCCTTCATGAACCCGGGCTCCGGCAGCAGGACGTTCTCGATGGTGTGCGTGGTCAGGAAGCCGTCCTGGATGTTCATGAACGGCGTGTCGCAGGCCTCGGCGGCGCGGCGTGAGATCAGCGCGAGATCGCCTGTCTCCTGCGCGTTCCGGGCGAACAGCATGGCCCAACCGCAGTCGGCGACGCTCATCACGTCGTCATGCCCACAATGCACGTTCAGCGATTGGCTGGTGAGGGCGCGGGCGCCGATGTGGAAGACGATCGGCAGACGCTTGCCGGAGATGGTGTAGAGAACCTCCTTCATCAGGACGAGTCCCTGTCCCGAGGTGAAGTTCGTCACCCGCCCGCCCGCGAGGGCGAAACCTTCGCAGGTGGAGGCCGCCGAATGCTCCGATTCGGCCTGCACGAACGCCAACGTGTCTCCCCAAAGGTTCGCACGGCCATTCGAGACCTCGGTTTGGTAACCCGCCCCCATCGTGGTCGAGGAGGTGATCGGGTAGGCGCAGGCACCCTGGGTGACATGGGTCTCCACCCAGACCACGGCGCCGGCACCGTCGGAGCTGGTGGGAATGCCGGGAAAAGGGATCTCGGGCGAGATGCGGATGAAGGACGTCTCCATGGCGGTCCAGGTCGGGATACGGGTACGCGAAACGAGTGACTTGCGGATCGGGGAACTTATGCATTGAGCAAACGACCGGGCAGACGGCACAAGTCAATTGTCGTGGATTCGGGGGGCAGACCCTGAAACGGCAGAAAAGGCCGGGAAGCTTTCGCTTCCCGGCCTTTGAAAACCGTCACAAGGACCGCCGGCACCGATCAGGAGCAACCGAGGCTTTCACCGCAGTTGAGGCACTTGTAGCAGGCGCCGTTGCGCACCGCGATGTGCCCACACTTGGGACATGGCGGAGCGTCCTTCTGGTTCTGGATCGTGGAGGTGAGGGCCGAGGCGACCAGATGTCCGGCGGCGGCAACAGAAGGTTGCCCTTCGGAATTGGTGGCGGTCGTCTTCACCAGGATCGAGGTATCCCCTTCGTCGGCGATCGGAAGGTCAGAGACCGGCCGATTCACTTTTTTTTTCAGTTCCTCGGCCAAGCCCGGCATGGGGAGCTCGGTCTGACCGGCGCCGGGGGAAGTCGACTCGCGGTAACCGGGAATGAACTGGCAGGCCATCCACCGGAAGACGTAGTCGATGATCGAGCTGGCCTGGCGGATGTCCGGGTTGCGCGTGAAGCCGCTGGGCTCGAATCGCTGGTGGGCGAACTTCTTCACGAGCGCCTCCAAGGGAACCCCGTATTGCAGGGACATGCTGGTGAGGGCGCCGACGGAGTCCATGAGACCGCCGATGGTCGAACCTTCCTTGGCCATCGTGACGAACAGCTCGCCGGGTTGGCCGTTCTCGAAGAGTCCGACCGTGAGGTAGCCTTCGTGTCCGGCGACGTCGAACTTGTGGTTGATGGCCATCCGGGTGTCAGGCAGACGGCGACGGGAGGGATTCCGGCTCTGGAGGGTGACGCGGTTGAGGTCCGCTTCCAGTTCCTGGATGCGGGCTTCCAGGGTCTTGACCTGTTCCGCAGGCACGACGGCCTCCACCTTGTCGCCGCCCTCGCTGGTCTTCTTGGTGTTCAGGGGCTGCGACCGCTTGGAACCGTCGCGGTAGATCGCCACGCACTTGAGTCCCATGCGCCAAGCGTCCACGTAGGCGCTGCGGATCTCCTGGGCCGTCGCCTCGTTGGGCATGTTGACGGTCTTGGAGATCGCACCCGAGATGAACGGCTGGGCGGCGCCCATCATGCTGAGGTGGGCCTTGTAGTGGATGCTGCGCTGGCCACGGAAGGGCTTGAAGGCGCAGTCGAACACCGGCAGGTGATCCGACTTCAAGCCAGACGCCACCACGGCGCCGTCCTCACCCACGACATCCTCGATGGTGTCGTACTTCTCGATGTGTTTCTCGATGGCCAGCACCTCATTGGCCGAGTAGCCCAACCGACGGAGGGCTTCCGGCACGGTGCGGTTCACGATCTTCAGCATGCCGCCACCGGCGAGCAGCTTGTACTTCACCAAGGCGATGTCGGGCTCCACGCCGGTGGTGTCGCAGTCCATCAGGAAGGCGATCGTCCCGGTCGGGGCAAGCACCGTCACCTGGGCGTTGCGGTATCCATGCCGCTCACCGGAGGCAAGGGCCCGGTCCCAGCAATGGCGCGCCTCGTCCTTGAGGTAGGCGAACTCGCGGCTCGGCTGGATCGTTTCGACGGCCTGCCGGTGCTGGCGGACGACTCCGAGGGTGGAAGCGACATTGTCGGCGGCCACGGTCTTCTTCACTCCGGCGCAGCGCGAGTCACGATAGCCGGGGAACGGCTCCATGATCGAGGCGATGGCCGCGCTCTGTTCATAGGCGTGGCCGGTCATGACCGCGGTGATGGCTCCGGCCAAGGCACGGCCCTCGTCGGAGTCGTACGCGAGACCGTAGCTCATGATCAGGGAACCCAAGTTGGCGTAACCCAGGCCCAATGTGCGGAAGATGTGCGAATTCTCCGCGATGATCTTCGTGGGGTAGCTCGCGTTGTCGACGAGGATCTCCTGTGCCGTGATGTAGATGCGGACCGCGGCCTTGAAACGCTCGACGTCAAAGGAACCGTCGGCCTTCTTGAACTTCATCAGGTTCAATGAGGCGAGGTTGCAGGCGGTGTTGTTGAGGAACACGTACTCCGAGCACGGGTTCGTGGAATGGATCGGCTCGGTTCCCTTGCAGGTGTGCCACTTCTGGATGGCGCCGTCGTACTGGAGTCCGGGATCACCGCAGACCCAGGTGCCCTCCGCGATCTGGTCGAGCAGCCTGGACGCATCCTTCTTTTCCAGCGGCTTTCCCGTGGTGACCGAACGGGTCCACCACTCCTTGCCGTCGACCGCCGCCTGCATGAATTCGTCCGAGACCCGGACCGAGAGGTTCTCGTTCTGGTACATCACCGACCCGTAGGCCTCGCCGTTGAAAGAGCCGTCGTATCCCTGCTCGATCAAGGCCCAAGCCTTCTTCTCCTCCTTGGCCTTGGCGGTGATGAACTCCTCAACATCCCCATGCCAGTCGCGGATGGTGTTCATCTTGGCCGCCCGCCGGGTCTTGCCGCCCGACTTCACCACGTTGGCAACCTGGTCGTAGACCTTCAGGAAACTCATCGGTCCGCTGGGTCGACCGCCGCCGGAAAGCTTCTCCTTGCTCGACCGGATCGGGGTGAGATCCGTACCCGTGCCCGAGCCGTACTTGAAGAGCATGGCCTCCGCATAGGCGAGCTCCATGATCGTCTCCATGTTGTCCTCGACGGACTGGATGAAGCACGCGGAACCCTGGGGGTACTCGTACTGCGTCGGGGCGCGTCGGGCTTCCGCCCCCTTCCGGTCCCAAAACCAGTTGCCACGGTCGCTGTTCTTGCCCACCCCATATTGGTGGAAAAGTCCGACATTGAACCAGACCGGCGAGTTGAAGGCGCCGTACTGGTTGACGCAGAGCCAGGTCAGCTCCTCGTAGAAGAGCTCGCCTTCGTCCTTGGAGAAATACCCGTCGGCGATTCCCCAGTCCGCGATGGTGCGGGTCACACGATGAATCAGCTGCCGGACGGAGTACTCCCGCTCGGCCTTGGCCGGATCGCCATAGAAGTACTTGGAGCAAACAACCTTGGTCGCGAGCTGAGACCAGTTCTTGGGCACCTCCACGCCCTCCTGCTTGAAAATCGTCTTCCCGGAGTCGTCGGTGATCTCCGCGGTCCGCCGATCCCATTCGATCTGGTCGAACGGCTTGACGCGGGCATCGCTGAAGACCCGACCAAAGGTCAGGCGGGCGGAGGCATTCCGGCGGGCGGAAGCACGTGGACTGGTCTTGGCCTTGGTCGGGCGCTGGCGGGCGGCCGGGGCCGATGAAACGACGGTATCGCGGGCGTCGAGCATGGGCGTGGATGGTCTGGGTGGTCGGACGGATGAGATGGTTGGACTTCCGCACCCCCTATCTTCCCTTGTCAGAGGGAATTGCAGGGATCCGAAAGCCCGGGTTTAAGAGCGAAAGCGTAACCTCGTCGGAACGCTTCCGACCCAACAAGTTGGGGCTGGCGTTAGAGGCTACCCCTACATCTTGTGGTTACAAGTGGGTTTTGTTCGAAAAAAGCGTTCCCGTTAAACCCGCCTAATCCCTAGGTGTTTCTCATGTGTAAACCGGTTGGATTGGGCGTCGCAAACCCAGGCCCAAGTTGACGCAGGAATCCAAGGAGAACGGGCTTTGAAATGGAGGGCGCCTTCCGAAACGGATGATCCTGCACAATGCCAACGACTTCGGAGGAGGGAGAGGGCGGCCGGTTGGGACTCGGCTTTGCATGAGCGGCGAAAAGCAGGCATCCTCCTCCCAGGAGAGCCTCCGCCTATGAACACCTCAACCCCCGCTCCTTTACAGGGCCCACAAAGTCCTCCCATCCAAAAGGAAACGACGGCAGGCAACTATTTCGTTTCAAACTATCCCCCGTTCGCATTCTGGAGGTCGGATGCGGTGCCGATTTTCGGGTCGATTTTGGAGCGCCCCGCTGACCATACGGTTCCACTCGGGCTCTACGTGCACATCCCGTTTTGCCGAAAGAGGTGCCATTTCTGTTACTTTCGCGTCTATACGGACAAGAATGCGGACGAAATCCGGAACTATATCGATGCCGTCCTCAAGGAGCTGAAAGCCTATGTTTCCAAGCCCTACCTCCAGGGACGTAGGCCGAAGTTCATCTATTTTGGAGGAGGGACCCCAAGCTACCTCTCTCCCGACCAGATCCGTTTGCTGACCGATGGCATCAAGGCATTGTTGCCTTGGGACGAGGCCGCCGAGATCACCTACGAAGGAGAACCTGGCACCCTCACGGACCTGAAACTGCGGGCCATCCAGCAGGTGGGGGTGACACGGCTCAGCTTGGGCGTCGAACACTTCGACGATCACATCCTCGAGATCAATGGACGTGCCCATCGCTCCAAGGAGGTCCTCCGGGCCTACGCGTTCGCCCGGGAAGTGGGCTTCCCCCAGGTGAACGTCGACCTGATCGCCGGCATGGTCGAGGAAACCGAGGAAAAGTGGCGGGAGACCGTGGCCAAGACGGTGGAACTGCGACCGGACTCGGTGACGATTTACCAGATGGAAGTGCCCTACAACACGGGCATCTATCGGCAAATGAAGGCCGAGGGCAAGTTGGTGGCGCCGGTCGCGGATTGGGATACCAAGCGCCGCTGGGTGGACTACGCATTCGGCGAGTTCGAGAAGGTCGGCTACACCGTCACCAGCACCACCACCGTTGTCAGGGATCCGGCGAAAGTCCGTTTCGACTACCGCCAAGGACTCTTCAGCGGGGCCGATCTCCTGAGCGTCGGGGTTGCGAGCTTCGGCCACCTCGCAGGGGTCCACTACCAGAATCACCACGACTTCGCACCGTATGTCGAAGCGGTGAACTCCGGGCATCTCCCGGTCTATCGGGCCTACCCGGTTCCGACCGATGAGCGCTACCTGCGGGAATTCATGCTGCAACTGAAGTTGGGAAGGGTGGAAACGGCATCATTCTTGGAGAAGTTTGGGGCGGACCCCGCCGTACACTTCGCCGAACCACTCGCCGCTTTGCGTTCGGCAGGACATCTGGTCGAAGGCCCCGGATGGATTGGCCTGACCCGTGCCGCGCTGTTGCAGGTTGATTCGCTTCTTCCGCTCTTTTTCAAACCGGAACATCGAACGGGCCGTTATGCCTGAATCCGAATCCGCAGCCCAACGCCGACTGAGCCACATCTCCGAATCCGGGGAAGCTTCGATGGTGGATGTGTCCCAGAAGCCAGATCTCTTTCGGGAGGCCATGGCCACAGGCGAAATCCATCTGACCCGATCGACGGTCGACCTCATCGAGTCGGACCGGGTGGCGAAGGGCAACGTCCTGGCGACCGCCCGGATCGCAGGAATACAGGCGGCCAAACGGACCGGGGAACTGATCCCACTCTGTCATCCGCTTCCCATCACGCACTGCGAGGTGGAACTGCTTGTTCCGGAAAGCCGCGACCGCGTCGAGATCAGCGCCACCGCCCGGATCATTGGTCCCACTGGGGTGGAGATGGAGGCGCTGACGGCGGTCTCGGTCGCCGCCTTGACCATCTACGACATGTGCAAAGCCGTGGACAAGTCGATGCGGATCGAGGGAATCCGGTTGGTTCGAAAAACAAAGCGGTCATTACCCCCAGCCTGACGGCCGAAAGGACCGCAGCCACGAATCGCCCGCTTGTGGCACCCAGGAGAGCCGGAGCCGGGTATTCGCACAGGCAACCCAGCGCAGACCAATCTTCTCGGCGCCCGAAAGTCGTGGTCCGATTCCGATCCGTCGATCTCCCCAGCGATCCGACATTCGGGACAGCCCTATCGTGGGTGCCGAGTCACGGCCCTTCCGAAATCGGAGGCGTGAAGGGGATTTTCTCGCAAAACAAAAAATGCCCGACTTGAACACGTCAAGTCGGGCATTTCCAGAATTGATCCGATTACAGGCGACCCGGAGCCGCACCGCCGTAGGGCAGAACGATCTCGGTTTCCACAACCACGTTCGGAGTCTCGTTGGTGACGATAACGATGTTGGTGTTGCCAGGGGTACCGAAGTCATCGACGACACCCTTGCTCAGCGCACGGCGGGCCTTGGCGACAGCAGCCTCGGAACGGACGGTGGCCTTCGACTCGGGAGCGACCCGGTCAGCAACGGCGATCACCTTCTGGTCTTCACCCGTGGCGAAAACCGCGGCGGACACGATGGTCTTGACCATCTCGGGAGCCTCTTCGATCGCGGCAGCGACAACGGCGTCGGTCGCCTCAGGAGTGCGACGCAGCACCGAGGTGATCACCACCGAAAGGGCCGAAGGGTTGTTCTTGGCAACAGCGACAACGACGCTCTTCGCAGTCTCAACACGGTTCGCGGAAGAAGCGGAAGCCACCAGCTTCGAAGCGGTCGCAGGGAGTTCGACCGTCTTGGCCGCGATGATCTTCTGGGTCAGGGCCTCAACGTCGCTCGTCGAGAGCGCGAACGCGGAAGACGAGACCAGAACCGACGCAACGGTGATCAGTTTGAAATTTCGGGAGAATGAGTTCATAGGCAGTGCTCGGATGGTCAACCAACTCCTCCCTTCATGCCGACTCGAGCCATATTGGTCAACACTTTAAATCAAGAATCAGGCAGCCGCCCTTTCCGGTCTCCTCCGGACAATGGGCGGCGTCTCCCAGCGGACAACCGCCCGGTTGATCAGGACCGACGTTGGCTGGTCGTTTCCGGGCAACTCGAACATCACGTCCCGGAGTAGCTTCTCGGCCAATGCACGCAGCGCCCGCGCACCTGTTTTCTTCCGGATTGCCTGCGCCGCGATCTCGGCCACCGCGTCTTCCGTGAAGATCAACTCGTTGCCATCCAAGGCGAAGAGCTTGCCGTACTGCCGGATCAACGCGTTTTTGGGCTGGGTCAGCACGGAACAAAGCTGCGCCTCGTCCAGCTCGTCGAGCACCGCCGTGACCGGCAGCCTCCCGATGAACTCGGGAATGAACCCGAAGGCGAGAAGGTCCTCGGGCTCGATCCGATGCAGCAACTCCCCGGACACGCCCGATTTGGACGGCGCCTCTCCACCGGTGAATCCAATCGACCGCCTCCCCAGGCGGCGCTCGATGACCCGGTCCATCCCCACGAAAGCCCCGCCACAAATGAAGAGGATGTTGGTCGTGTCGACTCGGATGTACTCCTGCTGCGGATGCTTCCGGCCTCCCTGGGGCGGCACATTGCACAGGGTCCCCTCCAGGATTTTCAGGAGGCCCTGCTGGACGCCTTCTCCAGAAACGTCGCGGGTGATCGAGACGTTCTCGGTCTTGCGGGCAATCTTGTCGATCTCGTCGATGTAGACGATCCCGACCTGCGCCCGCTTGACGTCGAAATCCGCAGCCTGAAGCAACCGCAGCACGATGTTCTCCACATCCTCACCCACGTATCCGGCCTCGGTGATCACGGTCGCGTCGGCGATGGCGAAGGGCACATCCAGCAAACGGGCCAGCGTCTTTGCAAGCAGGGTCTTCCCCGAGCCGGTGGGTCCCAGCATCAGGATGTTGCTCTTCTCGATTTCAACGCCGTCCTCGGCGCTCCCCGCCTCCCCACTTCGGGAAAGGACCCTCTTGTAATGGTTGTAGACCGCGACGGCGAGGGTGCGCTTCGCGTCCTCCTGGCCGATGACGTGCTCGTCGAGGTGTCGCTTGATCTCAGCCGGCTTGGGAACCCGGAGACTGCGAAGACTGCCTTCCGACTCGCTGGCATTCTCCTTTTCGAGCACTCCCTTGCAGACGCCGACGCAGGCGTCGCAGATGTACACACCCGGTCCGGCGATCAGCCTCTTCACCTCCGCCTTCGACTTACCGCAGAAGCTGCACATGGTGAGCTGCGACGTTCGAGCCATGGGGGCACGCTGCCGCAACGGCCAATCCCTTTCCAGTGGTAAAGAAAAGCCCGGCCGCACGGGCGACCGGGCTGGATGAAGACGCCGTCAATCCGAGGCGGAATCAGGACTTCGCCGAATCGGACAAGGTTGGCACCTCGCGGCGGCTGGCCACCACCTCGTCGACCAGGCCAAACTGGCGGGCCTCCTCCGCCGACATGAAGTTGTCCCGGTCACAGGCCTTCTCCACGACTTCGTACGGTTGCCCGGTGTGCTTCGAAAGGATGGTGTTCAACCGTTCCTTGAGCTTGAGCATGTACTTGACCCGGATCTCCACGTCGCTGGCCTGCCCTTCGGCGCCGCCGAGGACCTGGTGGATCATGATGTTCGCGTTCGGCAGCGCGAAGCGCTTTCCCTTGGTACCGCCGGAAAGCAGGACCGCCCCCATGCTCGCCGCCTGTCCGACGCAGTAGGTGTTCACGTCGCAGGTCAGCCACTGCATCGTGTCGTAGATCGCCAAACCCGCGGTGACGCTCCCACCCGGCGAGTTGATGTAGAAATGGATGTCCTTCTTGGGGTCCGTCATCTGCAGGAACAGGAACTGGGCCACGATGACGTTGGCGACCATGTCGTCCACCGGCGTGCCCAGGAAGATGATCCGATCGACCAGCAGCCGGCTGTAGAGGTCGTACCCCTTTTCGCCGCGGCCGGTTTGTTCGATGACATACGGAATGTTGACGAAATTGCGCATAAATGGATCGGAACGAAGTGGCCGCAGGCTAGGAGTCGACCGGCAGAGCGTCAAGGAACCCACCGTCTCAATGCGGGCTTTACTCCAGGCCGCCGCTTCGGAAAGTGGGCTCATGACCCGCCTGGAGGACTCCCGATTCTGTCGACACCTCCCCGAGGAATGCATTGCCACGGTAAGCGAACAGGGCGTTCCGAGATCGTTTCCCGAAGGCTCCATGCTTTTCCGCGAAGGCGATGTCGGGGACGGCCTCTACATCATCCTCCATGGCAGCGTCGACATCACGGCGAAATCCGCGCCCGACAGGGAACACGTCCTCTCAAGGATGGAGGCCGGCGACTACTTCGGCGAGATGGCCATCTTCGACGGTGGAACCCGCTCCGCGAGCGCCAGCGCGCGGACAGATGTCCACGCCGTGTTCCTGCCCGCAGGCCTGCTGCTCGAGTTGCTGGCTAAGGCCCCGAGGTTGGCCACCTCCCTGGTCCGGGACGCCAGCCTGAGGATGCGGGACTTCAACCGACGGTTCCTCCGGGAATCGCTCAGGGCCGAACGTCTGGCGATGCTGGAGAGGCTCGCCCGCACCATCGTCCACGACTTCCGCAATCCGTTGAACGTCATTGGCATCGCCGCAGACATGGCCGCCGAGCCGACGGCCACCGCCGCCGACCGCAGATCCTCCCGCGACCGGATCCGCTACCAGGTTGAGGTGCTCAATCGGATGATGCAGGAACTGATGGATTTCACGCGGGGAATGGGACCGAACGTCGTCCTCGCCCGGGTGAACTATCGGGACTTCCTCCGGGAAGTGCTCATCGAGCTTTCCGCGGAGAGCCAGCGACGAGGCGTGGATGTCGAGGTCACCGGACACCTCCCGTCCGTGGAACTCCGGATCGATCCTCCACGGCTCTCACGGGTGTTCACCAACCTGACCCAGAACGCCTTCGACGCACTGTCAGGCAAGAAGGAAGGCAAACTGAGCCTCTCTGTCAGGCAGGAAGGCGAAATGGTGGTCACCGAGATCCTGGACAACGGCCCCGGCATTCCGACGGAACATCTCCCCATGCTTTTCGAGCCGTTCTTCACCGCGGGCAAGGCCCATGGAACCGGTTTGGGACTGGCCATCTGTGAAAGGATCATCCGGGAACATGGCGGACGCATCTGGGCCGAATCGAACCCCGGCGTCGGCGCCGCGTTCCGGTTCGAGCTGCCAATCGCGGCACATGGGGACACGGAACGGTTGACCCGGAACGCCTGAAGCTCCGTTTCCCGATCGATTCCCTTCCGGCACGCGGACCATATTCCCGAACCGTGAACCGCATCCGCCTGCTCCCCGAGCATGTCGCCAACCAAATCGCCGCCGGCGAGGTGGTGGAGCGTCCGGCCAGCGTGGTGAAGGAGTTGGTCGAGAACTCCCTCGATGCTGAAGCCCGGCGGATCACCGTGGAGATCGGCGCCGGAGGCCGAAGCCTGATCCGCGTCACCGACGACGGCTGCGGCATGAGCCGCGACGACGCGCTGCTCTGCCTGGAACGGCACGCGACTTCGAAGATCACAAGGGCGGAGGATCTCTCAGCCATCGCCACCATGGGCTTTCGTGGGGAAGCGATTCCGAGCATCGCCAGCGTCAGCCGCTTCTCGCTCACCACCCGGGAGAAGAACCCATCTGCAGGAGAGGGGTGCAGGGTCCTGATCCAAGGCGGAAGAATCGTGGAGGTATCCGCGGCCGCATCCCCCACAGGAACCACCATCGAAGTCCGACAGCTGTTCTTCAACCTGCCCGCCAGACGCAAGTTCCTCCGCTCCGAGGAAACAGAACGTGCCCACATCCAACACTATCTGGTACTGGTCGCCCTGGCTTGGCCTGGTGTGGGATTCACCCTTGTCTCGGATGGGAGGACGCTCTGGCAGCTCCCGCCCCTGTCGTGGGAATCGCCCTCCGAACGGTCCACGGCGCTTCGGGAACGCCTGCTGCAGCTCCACGGCAAGGACACGCCCCTTCTAGAGGTCGACTTCAAGGCCGGCATCGAGGAAGCCCCTGAGATCATCGATTCCCCGGACCCGTTGACGCTTCGGGATCAGGGGAAGGTCTCCAGCTTCCGGATCTGGGGATTCATCGGCGCCCCCGGGGTTTCCCGGGGCAACCGCTCGGAACAGCATCTCTTCGTGAACCAGAGGCCGGTGGAAAACCGGGGGCTCAACCTCGCCCTGCTCGAAGGATACCACACCGCCCTCATGCGGGGTCGATTCCCGGTCTGTTGCCTGTTCCTCGAAATCGATCCGGCAGCCGTGGACGTCAACGTTCATCCCCAGAAGAGGGAAGTGCGGTTCCGGGAGGAGTCCGCGGTCCGACGACTCACAGCAAAGGCCGTGCGGGAGGCCATCCAACGCTTCCATTCAGGACAATCACCACAGGCGGCACCGGCCCAACCGGCAACGGTTTCGACATCGCCGGATACGCGACCGTCCACCGAACGGCGGGCGGTGCTTCCCGACCCCATCCCCACTCCAAGTCGACCAGGTGAACCGAAGCCTGCGGCCGTCCACTCGGCCGGACCCAACCGGATTCTGCCCGAATCCGAGCCGGCTCCGGAACTGCCGCTTCCGTCCCCAACCGTCGGCACCCGTTCCGGATCTGCTCCATCCGGGTTTCCAATCCCGGTTTCACCGCCTCCGCCTCCGGCAGGCCCTGCCTCTCCTCCGCCCCTGCTCCGGGTTCCCTTGAGGCTCGTGGGGGTCGTCGGACGCCTTTATGTCGTCCTCGAGTCCGACCGTGGCCTGGTCCTGTTGGATCAACATGCGGCCCATGAGCGGATTCTGTTCGAACAGATGCTGGCGAGGCTGGAATCCGGAGGAAACGCGGCCTCCCAGCGCCTCCTTCTGCCCGAGACCGTCGAACTGCCGGCCCGCGAGGCCGAGTTCGTGCGCCGAAGCCTGGAGGTCCTCGGCCGCCTTGGCATCGGACTCTCCGAATTCGGCGACCGGACGTTCCTCCTCGATGGCCTGCCACCGTTCGTCCGTGTCCGCTCACCCAAGGCCTTCGTGTTGAGCCTGATCGATGAACTCCAAGCTGCAGGGACCGGCGTCAACGCCCTCCGAGCCGGCGAGGAGACGATTGCCAAGACCGTCTGCCGACATGCGGTGAAGGCGAATGACCCGCTTTCCACCCCCGAGGTCGAAAACCTGATCGAGGACCTCCGTCGTTGCACGATGCCCTACACGTGCCCACACGGAAGGCCCACGCTCATCGAAATGGGCTGGCGGGAACTCGAGAAGCGCTTTGGTCGGACCGGTTGAACGGACATCCAGTCCCCGCTTGAGCCCGGCAGCCAAACGGATAGCTTCCCGGCCATGAAGTTCCTGACCTCGCTCGCCTTCTTCGTGGTCCTCGCCGCCGTCCTGGCCGCGGGCATCGCGGTCGCCGCCACCAAGGGGTCCGCCCTGCTCCTCCTGATCGGTTCCGCGGTTTTCATCGCGCTGTTCGTGAAGTTCGGCTGCCTGACGCACTGAACCGTCGCCGAATCCCGGGGCCTTGTACCCGAAACTTCACAAGCCGGACCTTTCCGGTCCTTGACGGAAATCCATTCTGGACGCCATCTGGAGCGGCCTACCGGACTCACCGGGAATTCCTGAAACAATTCCCGACCAGCCGGGTCCATGGTGGGTCGACATGCCGGCAAGCCACACCACCGCCTCGTCCCTGATCCTCGCCGGGCTCCTGCTCGCGACCACAGGCTGCAACCGCAACAACGCCCTCGCCGTCGTCACGGAGAAGGCCCAACGCAGGAACCTCACCGAGGTTGTGACCGGCAGCGGGAAACTTCAGCCGGTGGTCCAGGTGAAGATCAGCTCCGAGGTCGCCGGTGAGATCATCGAACTCCCCGTCAAGGAGGGGCAGCGGGTCAAGAAAGGCGATCTCCTGGTCAAGGTCCGGCCCGACCTCTACGAGGCCGCCCTCAAGAGCCAAGAGGCGAGCCTCAAGTCCGCCCAGGCCGACCTGCTCACCGCCGAGGCCAATGCCCGGAAGGCGGACGCCGAGTTCAAGCGCGGCTACGAGCTCTTCACCAAGAAGCTGGTCAGCGACTCCATCTTCGACGACATCCGCACCGCCAGCGAGGTCGCCAAGGCCAATGCGGCCGCATCGGCACAACGCATCGAGATGGCCAAGGCCTCCTTGAAACGTGCGGAAGAGGACCTGCTCAAGACCACCATCTACAGCCCGATCGACGGCACCGTCTCGAAGCTGAATTCCGAACTGGGTGAACGCGTGTCCGGCACCGGCATGATGGCGGGCACCGAGATCATGACCGTGGCGGACCTCGGCGAGATGGAGGCCCGCATCGAGGTGGGCGAGATCGACGTCGTGATGATCCAACCCGGCTTCAAGGCCAAGATGGACGTCGACTCCTTCAAGGACCGCAAGTTCGACGGCCTGGTGACTCAGGTGGCCAAATCCGCAAAGACCGCCGCCGCCGGAACCCAGCAGGAATCCACCAAGTTCGAGGTCCGCATCCGAATGTCGGACAAGGGGATCTTCCTGCCGGGAATGAGCGCCACCGCCGACATCGAGACCCGCTACCGGACCAATGTGATCAGCGTGCCCATCCAGTCGGTCACCACCCGTCTGCCGAAGGGCGCCAAGGAGGCGGCAGCCACGGTCACCGAGGAGGAAAAGGGCCAGATCGAATACCTCGCCGGAAAGAAGTCCCGCGACGGCACCAAGCCGATGGAGGTGGTCTTCATCAAGGACGGCGACAAGGCCAGGATGGTGCCGATCAAGCGTGGCATCAGCGACGACGCCCACTACGAGATCCTCGAAGGCCTCAATGAAGGCCAGGAGGTCATCACCGGCAGCTTCAAGGCGGTCTCCAAGGAACTGGAGGATGACAAGGATGTGAAGCTGGAGGAGCCCAAGAAGAAGGGTCCGGGCAAGCCCTGACACCCAGCAGCATGCCACTCATCCAAATCGAGAACCTCGCCCGCCGATACGTGATGGGCAGCGAGACCGTCCATGCGCTTCGTGGGGTCTCCCTTTCGATCGAGCGCGGCGAATACCTCGCCATCATGGGCCCCTCCGGTTCCGGGAAGTCGACCCTGATGAACCTCCTGGGTTGCCTCGACACCCCCAGCGAGGGCGTCTACCAGCTCAACGGCAAGAACGTCGCGAAGATGGGTGACAACGAACTGGCGGACATCCGGAACCGGGAAATCGGTTTCGTGTTCCAGAGTTTCAACCTGCTGGCCCGCTCCGACGCCCTCCACAACGTCGAACTCCCGCTGATCTACGCGGGGCTGCCGCCCAAGGAACGCCGGGAGCGGGCCAGGACCGCCTTGGTCAACGTCGGGCTCGGGGAACGCCTCCATCACCGACCCAACGAGCTGTCCGGCGGACAACGGCAGCGCGTGGCCATCGCCAGGGCGCTGGTCAACAGGCCTTCCATCATCCTCGCGGACGAACCCACGGGAAACCTCGATTCGAAGACCGGCGTCGAGATCCTGGGCCTCTTCGAGGAACTCTCCAGGCGGGGCAACACCATCATCGTGGTCACCCACGAGGAGGATGTGGCCCAGCACGCACGCCGGGTCATCCGGATCCGGGATGGTCTGATCGCGGCCGACGAGATCAACCGCGATCAGCGGGCGGTCACCGGCGGTGCCGCGGCCGCCGCCGGCGGATTCGCCCCTCCCATCATCGCGTGAACCGGCAATGACCCTGGCCACCGAAATCCGCGAATCCGCCCGGATCGCCTTGGCCGCCATCCGCGCAAACAAGATGCGCTCGGGGCTGACCACCCTCGGGGTGGTGATCGGCATCCTGACCGCCACCTTGGTCGGGACGATGCTCAACGGCATGACCCTCGCCTTCGAACGCTCCGTCTCCTCCCTCGGCGCGGATGTCATCAACATCGGACGCTTCCCGTGGATGAGCTTCGAGGACTACCGGCTCTATCGGAACCGGAAGGAAATCACCTTCCAGCAGTACCGGGAACTCGAGCGGCAGATGTCCCTCGCCTCGGCCGTGGCCCCGCAGTCCGAGGACTTCGGTGTCTCCGTGAGCTTCGAGCGCCGCCGCGCCAAAGGGGTCTGGCTGGTCGGCAACACCGAAGCCGCCCTCGCCATCCGCGGCTTGACCGTCACCCAAGGCCGATGGCTGTCGGCTTCCGACGTCAGTTCCGAACGCGCCGTCTGCGTGCTCGGCTCCTACCTCGCGGAAGCGTTCTTCGCGAACGACGATCCAATCGGGAAGAAAATCCGGATCAACGACATCCCCTACGAGGTCGTCGGGGTCCTCGAGAAGATGGGCAACATGCTCGGTTGGAACCAGGACAACCAGGTCGTGATCCCGGTGACCCGGTTCAAGGGAGACATCAACCAGAGGCCCGACTACGTCATCACCGCCAAGGCGACCCGCCCCGACCTGCTTCCCGAGATGAGGGAGGAGGCGAGGGCGGTCTTCCGCAGGATCCGAAGGATCGAGCCGGGGCGCCCCGACGACTTCGCGATCAACCAGCAGGAGGCGATCACCAGCTTCTTCGCCGGATTCAAGACGACCCTTGGAAGCTTCGGCTTCTTCGTCACCGGCCTCTCCCTGTTCGTCGGCGGCATCGGGATCATGAACATCATGTTCGTCTCGGTCGCGGAACGCACCAAGGAGATCGGCATCCGGAAGGCCCTCGGCGCGAAGAAGCGGACGATCCTGACCCAGTTCCTGATGGAGGCCGCCGGGATCACCCTTTTCGCGGGGCTGATCGGCATCGGCTTGGCCTGGCCGATTTCCTGGAAGATCGGCGAAATGGCCCGCGAGGCCGGCTCCGTTTTCGAAGCCCAGATGTCCTGGTGGATCGTCGCCCTCGCGATCGGCGTCTCCGCGGCGACGGGGATCATCGCCGGATTCATCCCGGCCTGGCGGGCAAGCCGCATGGATCCCGTGGACGCCTTGCGTTCGGAATGACCATGACCCGATCCCGCGAAATCCTGGAGATGATCCGGATGGCGTTCACCGCCGTCCGCAGCCATGTCCTCCGTTCCTCCCTGACCATCCTTGGTGTGTTCGTCGGGGTCTTTTCGATCATCGCGGTGATGACCGGAATCCGGGTGCTGCAGAACAACCTCGAGACCGCGATGAGCGGCCTTGGCGCCAACACCTTCCAGTTCCAACGGTTCCCGGCCATCAGCTTCGATGACGGCGATTTCGAGAAGTATCGCCGGAGGAAACGCTTCTTTGTGGCCGACATGAAGCGCCTGCGGGAGAAGGCGACCTTCGCCCAGGCCATCTCGGCGAATTCGCAGTTCGGTGTGGGCGAGGCCAGTTCCCGCTACGGGCGCACCAATCCCAACATCCCCGGAATGGCGATCACATCGGAGGGATTTTCGACCCAGAACTGGACCGTCGGCGACGGCCGGGCCTTCAGTGAGACCGACGACGACAGCGGGCGTCGCGTCTGCATCCTCGGCGCCGATCTCGCCGACAAGCTGTTTCCCCGGGGTTCGCCCGTCGGTGAGACCGTCAAGTTCCAGGGCGTGCCCTACAATGTGATCGGGGTTTTGGTCCGTCGCGGATCCCTTTTCGGCCAAAGCCGGGACAACTTCATCGCCGTGCCCTTGGGCACCGCGCTTCGGCTCTATGGTCAGAACCTTTCCCTCGCCATCCAAGTCCAGGCTGCGGATCGCGCCACCTACAACGAGGTGATGGAACAGGCCCGGGGCGCCATGCGGGCGCTCCGTCGCGTGGAGCCGGGTGAGGACGACGACTTCGAGGTGGTTTCGAACGAGTCGGCGGTCGGCCAATTCCGGAGCCTTACCTCGGCCATCCGCCTCGGAGCTGCAGCGATCAGCAGCATCGCGCTCATCGCCGCCGGCATCGGCATCATGAACATCATGCTGGTCAGCGTCACAGAGCGCACCCGCGAGATCGGCATCCGCAGGGCCATCGGCGCGAGGAAGCGCAGCGTGATGATCCAGTTCGTGGCCGAGGCGGTCCTGCTCAGCGAGGTGGGCGGAGTGCTCGGCGTCATCGTGGGAATCCTCTTCGGGAATCTCCTCTGCTTCCTCGTGAGCGCACCTCCCGTGATCCCGCTCGACTGGGCAGGAATCGGCCTCGGCATCTGCTCCGCGGTCGGAATCGTCTTCGGCACCTACCCGGCTTGGAAGGCGGCGAATCTCGACCCGATCGATTCCCTTCGGTACGAGTGACCGGAATCCTCGCCGACGACTCCCCGACCGGATTCCCTCAGGTCTGGCTGAGACGCTTCACCGGTGCGTCGTGGAAGAGGGCGTGGGCCTCGCGAAGGATCTCGGGAAGCCGGGCGGCAAAGGGACTGCCGCGGATCACCTCCGGCAGCCGGTTCCAATCCAGCTTCTCGACATGCTCACCGGGAAACCAGTGGTCGGCGTTCCCCAGCATGTTGTAACGGAACTTGGCCCATTCGCCGAGCCCCAGCGGCTTGGCATAGGTCCAAATGCGCAGGATCTCCACCAGGTTCACTTCCCCGGGGATGTCGAAGTACTCAGGCAGCCCCCGCCACCAACGGCGACACCAATCCGCACCGAGCACCTTCTCCATCTCCGCCTTCAACCGGAGCTCCACCGGACCCGCCACCTCGGCGGCCCGCCCATAGTGTTCCAGTGCGGCGACGTGCTCGTCGAAGTCCGAGGGACGCGCCGCCCCCAACGACAGCGTGTGCACCTCCGGCCTCGCCAGACAGTAGAGGTCGTTGAACTGCATCGGCGTCAGCGGGGCGCAGATCGACCGCATCCTGGGCAGCTCCAGGTAGAGTTTCCCGCCTTTGTCGTTCGGACTGATGATGAAGACGCCCATGTCCCGCTGTGCCGCCTCGGCGATGCAGGGTCGGTTGAGGTCGTTGACGAAGTACCAGTGAAGGTTGACGTAGTCGAACTCGTCGCTGCGGATCGCCTCGGAGATGACCTCGGGCGTCGCATGGGTGCTGAACCCGACATGGCGGACCCGGCCCTCACGCTGCAGACGTCGGCAGACCTCCAGGCACCCACCCGGACGCAGGGTCTCCTCGAGATGCTGCCGGTTGTTGATCCCGTGGATCGAAAGCAGGTCCACGTACTCCTGACCGAGGTACCGCATGGAAGTCTCGAAGGTCTCCAGGAACTCACCGGCGGTCGGCTTGGGCATCACCTTCGTCTGAAGGATCAGGCTCTCCCTGGGGAACTGCTTCAGAACCGGCGCCAATTGCATCTCGGAAGAACCGTAGCCGCGCGCGGTCTCGACATGGTTGATACCCAGCTCGACCGAGCGGGCTATGGTCGCCTCCAGGTTCCTTTGGCCCGCTTCGGGCACCTGATCCCACGGGATGTCGGACCAGGATTGCTGGTATCGCATGCCACCGCAGGAAAAGACCGGCATCTGGAGACCGGTACGGCCAAACCGACGATACTTCATGGGTCAAGAATGGGACCACCCACCCTTAGCGGCAAACACTGGCGACAGAATCTTGACCACCAACCGGCACAGGGGATCGTTGGGAACGTTTTCGCGAAACCTTCAACCGCACCCCGGGTGCTGCTCGGGAACGAAAGGACTTCCACATGCCATCCATGCACGAGATCGAATACGAAATCCACGGTGACGACCTTCAGTTTGTCGAGGTGCTCCTCGATCCCAACGAGGCCGTCGTCGCGGAAGCCGGCGGAATGATGTACATGGAGGGCGGAATCGAGATGGAGACCATCTTCGGGGATGGCTCCTCCCAACAGAGCGGCATCTGGGGCGCGCTCCTCGGGGCCGGAAAGCGGCTCATCACCGGCGAGTCGCTGTTCATGACGGTCTTCCACAACAAGGCTCCCGGAAAGGCGAAGGTCGCCTTCGGAGCGCCCTACCCCGGCAAGATCGTGCCCGTGAAGCTTTCCGACGTCGGTGGCGAACTCATCTGCCAGAAGGACTCGTTCCTCTGTGCGGCCAAAGGCGTCAGCCTCGGCATCGCCTTCCAACGCCGCCTCGGAGTCGGACTTTTTGGCGGCGAGGGATTCATCATGCAACGTCTGCTGGGCGATGGCTGGGCCTTCGTCCATGCCGGCGGAACCCTTCTGGAGCGGACTTTGGCTCCCGGCGAAACGCTGCGGGTCGACACCGGCTGCGTGGTCGCCTACCAAAGTTCCGTCAGCTTCGACATCCAGTATGTCGGGAAGGTGAAGTCCGCGCTCTTCGGTGGGGAAGGCCTCTTCTTCGCGACCCTGCGTGGACCGGGAAGGATCTGGATCCAGTCGTTGCCGCTCAGCCGACTCGCCGACCGGATCATCGCGGCTTCCCCGGCCGCGGGAGGACGCTCGCGCGAGGAGGGATCGATCCTTGGCGGCCTCGGCGGACTGCTGGACGGCGACAACCGATGATCCGGCTGCGGTACCCGAGGTGCCGTGGGCTCATCCTTGGCCCGGAGTGAGGAGTTCCGAGATCCGGGACGCCTCCTCGGCGGCTTTCTGCCACGGCACCTCGTAGATGGTGACCGGCTGGCGGAATCCCTTCACGACAACCGGCTCCAGCGCCACACAGGTCCCGGCCAAGGCCGGTGCCAGTCGCTTCAGCTCAAGGTAGGTTTCCTCGCCGATGATGATGCGGGACTTCCCAGAAACGCCCTCCAGGCGGCTGGCCAAGTTCACCTCACGGCCGAAGACGGTGTAGTTGAGGATGTGGGCCTCGCTGCCCATCAGTCCGACAGTCACGGTCCCGGTGTTGATGCCGGTCCCGAGCGAAAGCAGCGGCACCGGTGGAAGCGGTGGCTCGGCGGCCGCCCGCCTTTCGTTCTCCAACGCCCTTTCCTGATTGAGCCGCGCAACGGCCCGCTGGGCGTCGATGGCCGCGATGACCGCGTGAACTGCATGGGTCGGAACCGTCGCCGGCGCACCCCAGAAGGCCATCACGCAGTCGCCGATGTATTTGTCCAAGGTGCCGTTGTGGAACTTCACGACGTCCGCAATGGCAGCCAGGTACAGGTTCACGGTGCGCAGGACCTCACCCGCCTGGGCCTCGAAATGACGCTCGGCCTCCGCCTCCGCCAGGCCAAGACGCCGGACATGCTCGTCCGCCTCCGCCTGGTAGCGGTCGGTCATCTCCGTAAACCCGCGGACATCGGCGAAGAAGACGGTCACCTTTCGACGGGCCCCCTCGAGTCCAAGGCGTTCGGCCTTCAGAAGTTCCTGGACGACATTGGGTGAGACGATCTTGGAGAAGACCGATTTGACCCGCTGTTGTTCCCGTTGCGCGAAGACCGCCCGGTAGGTGACCAGGAACGGAAACGCGAAGGCCAAGGCACCGGCCAAGGGATGGGCCACCGGCATCCAGAGCCGGGACCGCGAGTAGGCTTCGAAGGCAATCAGCAGATAACCGCCCGCCAATGTCGCAACGGCCAACAAGGCGTAGGCGGGACGGACCTTCCAGGTGACGGCCGCCGCGACGAGCGTGATGCCGAAGGTCAACGCCAACTCGGCCCAGATCGGCCAGCGATGGACGAAACGCCCGGTCAGCACGGATTGGGCGACGTTCGGATAGGTGCTGATCAGGAAGTCCTTCGCCGCAAGGGGGGTCGCCCCGAAGTCGGTCATGTTGTTTCCCGTGGCCGTGGACCCGATCAGGACCAGCTTGCCGGCCCAACGATTGGAGACGCCGGAATCCGCCTCGGTGTGCCGAAGGGTGTCCGAAGCCACAACTTCGGACAAAGGTCGCTGGAAGAGCCTCGATTGGTTGGTCGCGGCCGCCATCCAATCGATGAGGAAATAACCCTGCGGATCGGTCGGGATCGTGAGGGAAGTCCCATTGGTCGACGACAACCGGATGCCGTCGGATCCCACTTGGGCCTGGCTGAGATCCAAGCCGATCGCCGCCGCCGCGAGGAGGACTCCGAGATTCCAGCGACGCACCTTCTTCATCACCGGCAGTTCGACGGAAAAACGGCCTCTCGGCAGCAGGACCCTGCCCTGCGCGTTGATTGGAAACAGCGTCGGCTCACCCGTCTCCAGATGGATCGTATAAAGCTGGTTCGTCGACACCTCGATGCCACGCATCTCCAGTTCCTTGGGCGAAGGGCATTCGAGCTTCAGGGACCGCAAAGCCAACAGCAGTTCCAAGGACAATCCCTCCACGTCGGCAAACGCCCGGACGCGTCGGACCGAACCGTCGACATCCTTGGGAGACTCGACATCTCCAACGGCGGCAGCGGATTGCCAGAACAACGGCGCCACCCCCAATTCCTCGGTGGCCCCCATGAAAACCTGCCCGAATTGCCGGATCTCCGATGCCAACCAACGGTCTGCATGGACTTCGTTGGTGCCGCCATCCGTGATGAAGGTGTCCTCGTAGTGCTCACCCAGGATGATGTCGAAGGCCACTGCGGAAGCTCCCTGCGCGCGCAATTCCCTCAAGGCCCGGGCATAGACATCCCTCCTCCAAAGAGGTCGCAACGGCTCGCCGATCAGCAAGCCCCTGCGGATATCCTCAATGGTGCCGTTGTCGATGACCAGCAGCCCGAGCCTCGAGTCCAACGGCTCCGAACCTTGGGCGGCACGACGGATTCTCCAGTCGTAGAGGATGAGCTCGAGCCCGTGGAGGAAATCGATCTTCCGGGCCAATTCCAGGCGCTGCCTTGGACCGGCCTCCATCGAGCGGTGCCAATGCCGGGTGTCGTCCAACCATCGGGACACCAAAAGCCAGCCTCCGGCCAAAAGCGCGGTGAGGCAGGCCACGACAAAGGGAATTCTTGGGCGCAGATTCAAGGGAGGGAAAGAGGGTCGCCCAAAACACAAAAAGCCCGGAGCGAAAACGCTCCGGGCTTTTGGAAATCAGAGAATCAACGACCGGGCTGAACCTCGGAGGCACCCGGATTCGGACGGGTCGGCGTGATGATCACGGCACCACCCAGCGCAGAACTGGCAGTGTTGTTGATCGGGCCCGGGAACGGATTCCGGGCATCGTTCACCACGACGGCTCCGACCGAGGGATCGAACTTCTGACCCGCGCTGACCTCGTAGGTGTTGCCCCGGTAGGTCACGGACACGGAACCCTCCCACACGGCGACCACACCATCATCGGAAACCTGATACTTGGTGCCACGGATCGCTGCCGTCGTCGTCGGGGTCTGAACCACGTACTTGGACTGGCTCGAGGTCTTCTTGACGTAGCCTGCGACCTTGCCGGCCTTGACGTTGATCTTGGTGTTGATCACCGGCTCCGCGCCGGTCTTGTCGTAGGAAAGCTCCTCGAAAGAAACGCTCGCGTTGGCATCGACCAGCAGGGTCGGACCATTTTCACCGAGAAACAGGTTCAACTGGCTGGCGGCTCCGGTCGAGATCTGCTGACCCGGGCTGATGGAATCACCCACTTTGACAGCTTGGCCATCAACGGTAACAGAGCCCTTGATCCCGGTGATCTCGGCCTTGCCAGTTTCGGCGGCGGCGAGGGAGAGGTTGGCCACGAGTGCGCAAAGCGCGGCAACTCCGGCGAGACGGGAAAAGGACCCGAGCTGTTTCATGGTAAAGCCTTGAGACGATTTAAGTTTCGTAACCCCGGCAGCGTAGAAAGGACGTGGAAAAAGTCAACGCAGATTTCCCCGAAGCCGATGAACGCGCGATCTATACTCCACTTTCCGCCGACACGTCAATTCTATCCAGTCGTCTCCGCTGGAACCAGGCCACCCCGACCAAGTCGAAAAGGCCACGTCCCAATCGGTTCCAGACGCCGTACTTGGAGACCCCTGAGACCCTGGGCCGATGACCGACGGGGATCTCCACGACCCGGCTGCCGTTTCCGGCCACGAGGATCGGAAGAAAACGATGCAACCCGTTGAATGGGAAGAGCCCTTCAAGACTGGAGCGCTTGAAGGCCCGAAGCGCACATCCGGTGTCTGCAAAGTCGTATCCAAGGCTCCAAGTCCGGACCTTTCGGGCCACCCATGACGAAACCAGGCGCACCCTCGAATCCTGGCGACGGGTGCGCCGACCGCAGACGAAGTCGCAGCGGTCCAGCATGGCCAGCATCGGCGGCAGCTCCGCAGGGTTGTTTTGAAGGTCGCCGTCCAAGGTGCAGATGAAGGGCGCGGCCGTCTTGGACACCCCTGTCCATACCGCGGCACTCTGACCCCGGTTGCGGGCATGTCGGAACGCACGGATCCTCGGGTTTGAAGCGGCCACCCGTCGAATCACCTCCCACGTGTCGTCCTGCGAAGCGTCATCCACGAAGACGAGCTGCCAAGGACGGGCCTCCGAAGCAAAGGCTTCGGCCACCTCACGGGCCATGGGCTCGATGTTCCCGGACTCGTTGAAGACCGGAACCACAATGACGATCTGCGGATCCACCCCGGAAGGCTACCCCACCCGATCCCGCGGGACCAACCCGGAATCCCAGCCGCAACGGAACCGATGGCAAATGCCAGGGTCACAGGCATAGTCCTTCCCGGGATGCCTGAACTGCCCGAAGTCGAGGCGCTGATGCGGCGTCTTCGCCCCCGCCTCGAAGGCCGCCGATTGGTCTCCACGCGGATTCTGCATCCCCGCCCCTGTCGTCCTTCGATCCCGGCGGATCTGGAGCCCCTCCTGCAGGATCGCCTTCTGCTCAGGCTACACCGACGGGCGAAATACCTGGTTTTCCATTGGGAACCCAAACCGGGGCTTCCGACGACCCTCCTCGTCCACTTGGGAATGACAGGCTCGCTGGTCTTCTCCGAGACGAAGCCGCTTCCAGGAAGACACGATGTCGCCTCCCTGGAATGGGATCACGGCCATCTCATCTTCGAAGACCCCAGGCGCTTCGGCGTGTTCACCTGCGACGGGTCCGCGCTCGCCCGGCTCGGACCCGAACCCCTTTCGACGGACTTCACCCCGAGGACCCTCGCCCGTCTCGGATCCTCGCGACAGCCGATCAAGGTCCGCCTCATGGACCCAGCCATGGTCTCCGGGATCGGCAACATCTACGCCTCCGAACTCCTCCACCGTGCCGGCATCTCCCCGCGGCGGCGCTCCGATCGGATCCGGGAGGCGGAATGGCCCGTCCTTTACGACGCAATCCGACAGGTGCTGGAGGAGGCGATCGCCCGCAACGTCAGGGCGTACGATGCGGGCATCTCACCCTACTACCACGAGGCTGGCACCAGGGGAACCTGGTCCGACGACGCCTCGCCGTTCCTCGTGTATGATCGGGAAGAGGAACCCTGCGCCCGCTGCGCCGCCATGATCCGGCGATGCGAGCAGGCCGGGCGATCCACCTACTGGTGTCCCGGATGCCAGCGGTGACCCCCTGAACCGGACTCCGGCTCCGGACTTGCCACCGGCCCGCCATCGAACGGAGCGTCTCCCGCGCGCTCAACCCAGCGCCCAGTATCGGATGATTCCCACGACTCCCAGACGGCTCCTCGTTTCAGCAGCCTTCGCTGCAATTGCAGTGGTCGGTGTCGGATGCCGCACCGGGCCGGCTTCCCATGCCGAGCCCGCGGCAGCAGGCAGCTTCGCCGGTTCGAAGCCGTGGCTCCGAACCGAGCTCTACATGGCCGCCGTGCCGTCCGCGGAGTGGCAGCGCTTCCTCTCGGAAGTCGTGACGCCGCGCTTCCCGGGCGGCTTCACCGTGCTCGAGGCCCAAGGCCAATGGCAGGCGCCGTCCGGTGAAATCCGCTCCCTCCCCTCACGGTTGCTTGTCCTCCTGCATCCCGCGGACACCGCCTCGGAAGCCGGCATCGAATCCATCCGCACCGCATTCAAGGACCGCTTCCACCAAGTTTCGGTGCTGCGCTCCACCTCCCCGGCCACCGTGGGATTCTGAGGACGACATGCACTCCGCATCCACACTGCTTCCACTTCCACCGTTCATCCTCGCCTCGGGATCGCCCCGCCGCGTCGAACTGCTCCGCCAACTGGTCCCGGAGTTCGGCGTCGTCCGCAGCGACGCCCACGAACTGCACGACGCATCGCTCGGGGTGCGACGGCTCTGCGAAGTGAACGCCGAAAGGAAGGCGCTGCAGGTCTCCGTACGCTATCCCGACCACCTCGTGCTGGGAGCCGACACCTTGGTCTGGCTCGACGGGGAACCGATTGGCAAACCCGCCGACGCCCCGGAGGCGAGGCTCTTCCTGGAGCGGCTTTCGGGCCGGGTCCATGAGGTGGTCACCGGCGTCTGCCTGGTCCATGAATCCGGCCGCCGCATGCGCCTGTTCTCGGAATCCACCCGGGTGAGATTCCGCGTCTTCGGGCCGGAGTTGGTCACGGAGTACCTCTCCAAGGTCGACACCCTCGACAAGGCCGGCGGCTATGCGATCCAGGAGCACGGAGACCTGATCGTCGAGCAGATCGAGGGCTCGATGAGCAACGTCATCGGGCTGCCGCTGGAGCCGCTCCGGAACGCCCTGGAACAGTGGCGTCGGCCGAACCAAGCCGGCTGAAGAACCCGGCCAACGCGAGGAGCAGCAGGTTGGCGACGCACAACAGCTGGCTGACCGTCCGGAACGCGGCCTCCGGCGTCCCCGAAAGCAGGAGGGGCCGGATGCCGAAGAGGACGCCCGCATAGCAGACGGCGAGCACGGCGACCCAGGGAACAAATCGGAAGTCGGAACGCGCGATCCGGTCGCTCAGGAAGACGTTGGCGAGCGTGAAGCACAGCATGCCCCAGGCAAACCAGGGGACCAGCGACGCCGAAAGCGCGGTCGGCACGGTGGGGAACAGGATCTTCACAGGAAGCCACGGGACCACCGTGCAACCGACCGCGGCCAACCCGCCCAGGACCAGGGTGCTGACCAGGGTGATCTTCAACGCGTTCGAGCCGCCACCTTGGGCTGCTCCCTTCACGACCTTCGGGAACATCACCAACGCCAGCGGAACGGTGAACTGGGTCAGGGCGAAACCGATCTGTGCTCCGGTCGAATACCGCTGCCCCAGCTCCCCGATCCAAGCCGGCGGCACCACGGACTGCAGGAACACGTTGTCCAACTGCGAAAGCGCCTGCAGGGACGCCGCGGCCAAGGTCAGCGGCCAGAAGCCGTCGGGAACCGAACCGCCCTTCCTGCCGGCCCCTTCCGCCAGGAACCGCCTCAGCGCCCAGACCCCGAAAGCGATCGCCGCCAGGTTGCCGACCAAGGCACCGGTGACCGCTCCCGCGGAGCCGCCGTCGAGGACCAGCAAGATCACCGCAACCGCAGCAAACCGGCCGAGGCCGTCGACGATGGAGACGATCCCAAGTCCGACGAAGTTCTGTCCACCCTGCAGGAGCCCGCGGATCAGGGCCGCAACCAACGTGGCGAGGATCAGTCCCCAGGTCGCCCACAACGCCATGGTCGAGGGAAGCTTGAGCATGCCCGCCAGCGCGCCGCCGGAAACCGAAAGGAAGAGGGCGACCACTCCCATCAGGCCGAGGATCCACAAGGAGGTGCGGCGCGCGGCGGCGACCACCGTCGCCTTGGCCTCGAGGGACAGGGCGGCTGCGGTCTGTTGAGCGAAGAGGTTCCAAAGCCCTCCTTGGGCGGCTCCCACGACATAGAAGATGGCGAGGAGCGACTTGAACTGCGCGTAGACTTCCGGCTTCCGGCCCACCACCACATGGACCAGCGTCATCCCGACTCCACCGGCCAGCGTGGCGGCCACCATCCAGAATCCCTGCTTGAGGAAGGCCGCCTTGGATTCGCTCATCGCGGGAAGTTCTAACGGCCCGGGAAGCGGGTGTCGATGACCGCGCCGTCCACCGGACGCACACCCGACAAGCCACCACCGAGCGCCGGCAAAGGGACCCTCGCGCAACGCCGCAGAACCGCGACGGAACTGGACGGAACCGCAGGTTCTGCTGCGGCGAAACCGAACACCTTCCGACGTCGCCGATTCGCCTTCACATCCGGCTTCCCGTCGGTTTCCCGGCGTCCTTCGGCGAGATCCGTCCCCGATTCCTGGGATCGGTTCCGGCTGAGGCAAAATCCCTTTGCCGGTCCCGTCGACACCGATACGGTACGGCTCGAAACTTCATCCTATATGGCCAAACTCTCTGTTCGCGACCTCGACGTCTCCGGCAAACGCGTGCTCATGCGCGTCGACTACAACGTGCCGATGGAGGAGAAGGACGGCGCGATGGTGATCAACGACACCACCCGCATCAAGGAGACCCTCCCCACGCTCAACCTCCTGGTCTCCAAGGGGGCCCGCGTCATCCTCGCGGCGCACCTCGGACGCCCGGACGGCAAGCGTGAGCCGTCCATGAGCCTCGCCCCGGTCGCCGTGAAGCTCGGCGAGATGCTCGGCAAGCCGGTGGCGTTCGTCGACGAGACCGTCGGCGAGAAGGCCGAGGCCGCCGCCAACGCCCTGAAGGACGGCGAGATCCTGCTGCTCGAGAACGTCCGCTTCCATGCCGAGGAGGAGGAGAACGACCCCGTGTTCGCCGCGCGCCTCGCCCGCCTCGCCGACGTGTACGCCAACGACGCCTTCGGCGCCGCGCACCGCGCCCACGCCTCGACCAGCGGCGTCGCCCGGATCCTCGGCGCCTGGGGCGCCCCCTGCGCGGCCGGCCTGCTCATGGAACGCGAGCTGAAGTTCCTCGGAGACGAACTCGAGAACCCCGCACGTCCCTTCGTCGTCATCCTCGGCGGCGCCAAGGTGAGCGACAAGATCAAGGTCATCGACCGCCTGCTCGAGAAGGCCGACACCGTCCTCATCGGCGGCGCCATGGCCTACACCTTCAAGCTCGCCCACGGCGGCAAGACCGGGAAGTCGCTCGTCGAGAAGGACCACACCGGCACCGCCCTCGCCGCCGAGTCGAAGGCCGCCGCCAAGGGCGTGAAGTTCCTCCTGCCGACCGACACCGTGATCGCCGACCTCAAGGACACCGGGAAGCTCAACAAGAAGGGCCGCCCGGTCTTCGAGTTCGTCAACCCGCGCGTCAACACCGGCGACATCCCCGACGAGTGCGAGGGCTTCGACATCGGACCGGAGACCGCCAAGACCTACGCCGAGGTCCTCGCCTCCGCGAAGACCATCCTCTGGAACGGCCCCATGGGAATGTTCGAGGACAAGCGCTTCGCCGAAGGCACCAACGCGGTCGCCCTCGCGGTGGTCGCGGCGACCCAGAACAACGGCGCCAAGTCGATCATCGGCGGCGGCGACAGCGTGAAGGCGGTCAACAAGGCCGGCCTCGGCGACAAGGTCACCTTCGCCAGCACCGGCGGCGGCGCGAGCCTCGAGTTCCTCGAGGGCGTCCCCCTCCCCGGCGTCACCGCCCTCGACGACAAGTGATCCAAGGCCGGAACCCCCGAGGGTTCCGAGCGAATCTCCCGGCGGAAGGACGGCGGCCGTGGCCGTCCCTTCCGCCGGTTCCGTTTCCAGGGCTCCCGGTCCTCAGCGCCCGCGGACCCACCGCCACATCTGCGAGATGGAGGCCGGCTGGCCCGTTCGCAGGACGGCGGCACGGAAGATCCGGCCACAGGCCCAGATCGCCAGGACGTCGCAGGCGACCAGCAGGACCAACGTGCCCAGCACGTCCCGCAACGGCGGCCCGGCCGTGACGCGGTTCATCATCACGAACGGCGTGTAGGGCGGAATCCAGGACAGGAAGGTCGCTATGGGACCATTCGGATCGCGTGGGATGAAGGTCATCGCCACCAGCGGGACCATCATCAGCAGGACGATCACGCCCATGTAGTTCTGGGCCTCCTTGATCGTGTTGCAGGTGCTGCCGATGGCGAGGATCACCGCCGAATAGAGGACATAGCCGAGCAGGAAATAGAGACCGAACGCCGGCAGGATCCAAGAGTCGCCCAGCAGGGTCATCAATTCCAACGGAAGCCGGCTGGCCCCACCCGCCGCGGCACCGGAGGAGGCCGCGGATCCCGCCATCCAGAAACCGACCAGGAACAGCGTCCCGATCCACGAGCCGACCATCACCAGACCCACCGCGGCGATCCCCACGAGCTTGCCCGCCATCAGCTCGACCGGCGTGACCGACGACAGCAGCACCTCGATGATGCGGTTCGATTTCTCCTCGATGACCGAGTTCAGGAGCATCTGGGCGATGCTGAACACCGCCACCCACAGGAGGTAGACGAAGGCGCTCGGAGCCCATTGGCGCAGGAGGTCCGCGATCCCGACCCGCTCCTCACCCGCCGCCTTGCGCGGACTCAGGTTCACCACCTCGGCCCGCGCGTTCTCCACCCGCGAAACCACCTTGGGATCGATGCCCAACCGCACATACTCGCGAAGCCGGAAGTCCGCGGAGAGCGCGTTGTCGATCTTCTCCCGCAGGGCCGTGTCCGCCTGGTTTTCCGACCAGAACCTCAAGATCGGTGCCGCGTTGCTCGATTTTCCCTCGAGGATCAACGCGGCCGCGAACAGCGAAACCGGGACCTTGCCATCAACCGGAACGTAGGAACGCCCTTCCCTCAACCAGGAACGGAGGTCGCCCTCCAAGACGTTGAGGTCGCCGTCGGTCGTGATGCCGGGCGGCGGCTCCACCCTCCGGAACCTCGGACTCGGGGATTCGAAGTTCCCGACGTTGGTCCGGAGCATCGGACGGACCTCCCCCAAGGCCCGCCCAAGGTCGAACTCCCCCTTCACCGGGGGAAGGGACCCTCCCGGCACCAGCCGCGCCGAAGCCCACTCGCGGAACGCCTCGCCCTGTCGACGCTTTTCGTCGCGTTCCAGCGCGGCCTCGACCACCGCGGACATCCGGCCCGTCCGGTCCACCAGGACGAAGTTGCGCGTCGGAGTCCCCTTCTTGGCGAGGAAGGCCGGCACCTGTGCGCCGATGATCCAGATCATCGGGAAGAGCAGGATGCCGAACCAGAAGCCGCGCGTCTTGGCGTTCTCCGCGAACTCCCGCCAAGCGATGAGCAGGGCGTTCCTCATCGGTAGCTGGCCTCCCTCGCCGCGGGGCCCACCAACCGGACGAAGGCGTCATGGAGGGTCGCCTCCGACGCGCTGAAATGGCTCAGCCGGACCTGGTTCGTGAAACACGCCTCCAAGACCGCCTGGGGATCCGCCCCCTCCTCCAACTCGAATTCCCATCGTCCGTCCCCCAACGGACGCAACTCCCGCAACATCGGGAGATCCTGGAGCGGTTCCAGGCTGTCATTGGTCCGGATCCGCACCTTGGCGGGGACCACCCGACGCGCCTCAGCAAGGGTGCCGTCGAACAGCGATCGCCCTCCCGAGATGATGACCACCCGGTCGCACAGGCGTTCGGCATGCGCCATCACATGCGTCGAAAGCAGCACGGTCCGCCCGCGCTCCTTCAGGTCGCGGACGATTTCCTCGAGGACTCCCTGGTTCACCGGGTCCAATCCCGAGAACGGTTCGTCCAGGATCACCAAATCGGGGTCGTGGGCGATCGAGGCCAGGACCTGGACCTTCTGTCCCATGCCCTTGGAAAGCGCCTCCGTCTTCACGTCGGCGAAGAGCCCCAGCCCGTGGCGGTCCAACAGTTCGCGCGCGCGCAACTCGGCCTGCCGCCGCGACATGCCCTTCAGGGTCGCGAAGTAGGCGATGACGGCGGACGCCTTCATCTTGCGGTAGAGCCCCTTTTCCTCGGGCAGGTATCCGACCCGCTCCCGCACGGACATGGCGGAACCGTGTCCCAAGACCGAGACGCGTCCCGTGCTGGGCTCCACCACGCCGAGGATCATGCGCAGCGTCGTCGTCTTGCCCGCTCCGTTGGGACCGAGGACGCCGTAGATGCAGCCCTCCGGGACCGAAAGCGACAGCCCATCCACGGCACGGAAATCCCCATACCGCTTGCTGACCGACTCGAGTTCCACCGCGGCTGACACGGAAACGAAGATCCACGGTGCCCGGCGATTTGCAAAGGAAGGGAATGGGAAGCGTCGGGACCTGTACAGGACTCCGGGGCGCGCCTCGCCCGTCGAATGGGCTTCCACGCGTCCACCACCACCGGGAACCCAACACCCATCCATCCGGCCGACCGGAGCCGCGCCCAAACGGACTCCACCCGGGACGGCCCCTTGCGGGTCCGCAGCTACAGCATGAACCGCAACATCGGGTTTCCGGAGGAACTCGCCGAGGTTTCGGGCGTCTTCAACCACGCGGCGGACTTGCGCCGGCACGCCACGGGTCCAAGCGGGTTGTCCGTCCTCTGGGACGAGTCGGAGGCCTCGATCGCCTCGACCGCCTTCGACGATCCGACGCCCCATCCCGGCGAATGGCTCCTCGGTTCCATCCCGGCGACGCGTCACCGCGACGGCAGCACACTCTCGTTCGCCGATGGACATGCCGAGTCCACCGATGGAAGGATCCGGCGATCCTGCTCTACAGCCCTCGGAGATCGGTCCGCGGAGTCAGCACCGCCGTGGACAGCCACGACTTCTGGTGGATCTGCAACGCCATGAGGACCCTTGGAAACGAGGAGGAGTAGCCGCGGGCCGGCTCAGGGAATGGGCATTCCCTTGGAACTGCCCGCAAGCCATTCGGCGAAGGCCCAGAGCCTGGCGTCTTGCCCATGCGGCGCCATGACCTGGAAGCCGATCCCCGGGAGACCGTCCTCCAACCAGGGCACGGTCAGCACCGGCAGGCCGCCCAAACTGGCGGGTGCGGTCAGCTTCAACAGCCGCGGACGGGTCGCGGCATGGTCTGCTCCCGCCTTCAACTCACGCATGGCCGAGGCCGGCGCCACGAGCAGGTCGACATCCTGGAAAAGAGCCTGCAGGCCCCGGGCGAATTCCGCCTTCTCCCCCAACAGATCGGCATGGCGCGACGCACCCACGCCCCGCCCCATCTCCAACCGGGCGAGGATCCCGGGATCGTAGGCGCCAGAATGGCTGGGAAGGTACCTCGCATGGATCGAATGGGCCTCGTGGGCCTGGATCGGCACGAACAGTTCCACGGCCTTCTCCCAGCCCGTGGCCGGGATCTCGACGACCTCGGCCCCCGCCCGACGCAGCGAGCCGGAGAAACGTCCGAGCGCCTCGAGGATTTCCGGTTCCGCGGGCGCCAGCCAATCGCCGGCCATCACCGCCACCTTGGGTGGCCGGGAGAGGGGCGGCGCTTCCACCCCCGGATGCCGGGCCCGCGCCACGAAGGCGACATCCCCCAGCGACCGCTGCAACCACCCGACGGTGTCGAAGGAATGCGCCAGCGGGAAGCTGCCGCTCCAGTCCGCGAAACCGAGGCTGGCCCGGTACGACACCAGCCCACACAGCGCCGCAGGCACCCGCAGCGAACCGCCCGTGTCGGTTCCCAACGCGATCGCGGCCGCCCCCATGAGGACGCTCGCGGCGGCCCCGGAACTGGAGCCACCGGTCAACCGCCCGGGATGCGCAGGCTGGGTGCAGTCGCCGAAGCAGCGGTTCTCGCCGGTGATGCCGTACGCGAACTCGTTCAGCACGGTCTTGCCCACGATCACGGTTCCCGCGGCCCGCCAGCGGCCCACGTCGCCGGAGTCCGCATCCGGCACCGGACGGGTTCCGGCGTAGAACGGGGAACCGCACGTCGTCGGAAGTCCCGCCACGTCGAACAGGTCCTTCACCGTGATGGGCAGCCCCCAGAGCGGCCCGCCAGGCGGTCCCTGCCTCAGCGCCTCCGACCGCGCCCGGGCCCCGGTCTCGTCCAGCCACACGAAGGCACGGCTTCCGGGTGAGGATCGCGCTCCGGCAATCGCCTCCGACACCACATCCCCCACGGCGAGTCCTCCTTCGTGAAGTCGACGTGAGATCTCTCGGAGCGGGGTGTTCAGGAGAAGTCGGGTGCTCATGGAAGCCTGCGGTGATGAGAGCACCGTCGCGTGTGGACGGCAACGTGGGCCGGACGTCGAATCGAACGAATCCCCGGCGAAGGCTTGTCGCGGAGGCCGGATCGGTGGAACTTCCCAGCCTCCCCATGTCCCCTTCGAGTGCAGGCCCCAGCCCGCGCGCCGCCTTCACGCTCATCGAGCTGCTGGTGGTGATCGCCATCATCGCGATCCTGGCCGGCATGCTTCTTCCGGCGCTGGCCGGGGCCAAGAGGAAGGCCCAGACCGCCCAATGCCTCAGCCAACACCGGCAGACGGCGCTCGGGGTCCTGATGTACATGGAGGACAACCAGGACCGGTTTCCCCCGAACAACTCGACCGCGGACTACAACCCGGTGAAGTCCTGGACCCTGGGTCTCCTGCGGTTCGATCGCGACGTGCAGGACAACACCAACCGGCTCTACCTGCTCAACGGCCCGCTGGGTCGGTATCTCCAGACCGCGGAACTCTGGCACTGCCCGGCCGACAACTCCCGTTCCCAGCACAACCGCCGCCAGATCCTGCGCGCACGAAGCGTGTCGATGAACGCCTTCGTCAACGGCACCGCTTCCGATGAGATGTGGGCGAACAGCGGCGTCCGTCCGGTGAGGAAGGCGTCCGAGATGACCGAGCCCGGACCGTCCATGGCCCTGCTCTTCATCGATGAACGTCCCGACAGCCTCAACAACGCGATGTTCATGGTGTCGACCGGGAACTCCCCGGACACCGCCGCGGTCGACAACTGGCCTTCCAACCTGCATTCCGGGTCGGCGGTGATGGACTTCGCCGACGGACATGCGGAGGCGCACCGCTGGCTGGATCCCCGCACCACCCCGCCGGTCAGGACGCGCACCATGCTCCAGACGGACACCGAGACGCCGTCACCCGGGAACCGCGACGTGCTCTGGCTGTGGGAACGGACGCTCTGGAGACGCTGAGGCCACGCCGCGTGGCGGACTTCCGGGTCACGCCTCCAGCGTGATCGACAGGGTCTCGATCGGCGCGGACAGGAATTGCGATTCGATCTCGGCGACGTTCCCGAAGCGCTCCCCGACGACCCGACGACCCGAGACGGGCACCTCGAGCCGATCCACCGAGAAGGGCCACGGCGCGAGCCGAAACCGTCGGACCCCGATCCGGGTCACCGTCACCTCGGAAGTTCCGCCCTCGGTGAGCGGCAACGGATGCAGCAGCGTCGCCGGCCCGCCGTAGTCGACACAGGACATCAGCGACATGTTGTCGCATGCCTGGAGTAGCCGGAAGTTCTCGAGCAACGTCTGCGCGGTGACATCCTCGTCCCGATAACGGCCGGAGACCGCGCAGTGGAGCCGGAGTTCGCCCTGGCGTTCCTCCTGACGCTCGAGGAAGGCGTCCAGCAACGGGAGATCGGAAGGCCGGATCGTGCTGCGGTCCGCATGGACGGTGAGGAGGTTGCACGTGTGCATCGAGATGAGGATCGCGGCGTAGGGGTTGTCCGCGGCCACCACCTCCATCGCCCGGCACCGCACGCCGAGGTAGTCGGCGAGGTCGATCTCCTCGAAGGCGCTGTACTTGCCGACCAGGTCCACCCCGAACGCGCTCGGCTTCCCCTCGCGGGTGAGCAGCGGCTTCACATCGCGCGCGGACCAGCCGTCGTCGTGCCTGCGGATGCCCGCGAGGACGTCTTCCCTCGGAAACGGCGCACGGAAGAGAGCGTTGCCCCAGGCCTTGGCGAACTCGCCGGCGATCCGGGCGTGCTCGGGATGCGTCAGCAGGAACCAGCCTTCTTCGGTGCGGTAGCGGAGCATGGGGATCGGATCAGGGATTCTTGGGGAAGAGGCTCTTCGCCAGCGTCCCGGTGATGGTGACCATCGGGGTGTTGACGATCTGGCTCAGGCGGAGGTCCAGGGTCACGCTGCACAGGGTGTAGGCCAGTTCCGGCGTGAGTCCGAAACGGGCCACCAGGAAATCGATCGCGTGGTGGATGACGTTCTTCGCCGCATCCATCGCGTTGGGCGCACTGGCGATGAAGGCCCAGGAGCCGAGGTCGTTGGCCGGAACCCTTCGCGGAGGCAGCTCCGCGAAGGGTTCGTCCAGCCGGAAGTCCTTGCGCACGGTCAGGCGGAACTCCGCCTGCATCGGGGCCTCGATGCCGTTGATGCAGACCTCGCCGTCCCCCTGGGCCGCGTGGCCGTCGCCCGCGCTGAAGAGCGCCCCTTCGTTGAAGACGGGCAGGTACAAGGTCACGCCGGGAACCAGGTCCTTCACGTCGAGGTTTCCGCCGAACGGGCCCGGCGGGCGGGTGCGATGCTCACCCGGCTCGGGGGGAGCCACGCCCACGATCCCGAGGAACGGAGCCAACGGCACCCTCGCCGGCGCGAGCGAATCGCTGTGGTCCCCCTCGAGTTTCCAGAGGAACAGGTGCGGATTGCCGAAGCGTTCCGGTAGGCTTCCCAGTCCCTGGATGATGCTCGTCCATCCCCAGCCCTTGTGGTCGACGCGCCGGATGTCGATCTGCAGCACGTCCCCCGGCATGGCGCCCTTCACGAACACCGGGCCGGTGATGGTATGGATCTTCCCGCGGTCCATCCGGACGAAATCCTCCACGGTCGCCGACGGGAACATCTGGGCGCCGCTCGAATCCAGGCAGTCCATCACGACGACGTCGCCGGACTCGATCTCGGCCACCGGCGGCAGGGCGTTGTTCCAACGGTCGTGGTTCCTCGAATCCGGGATGTGGTGGGTACGCATGGATGGAAACCTCGGAGGAAGCGGGGCCGCCGGCAAAGCCGGAAAGTCCACCGCCGCCCAATCGGGCACCGCAACCGACAAACACGGCCGCCCCGGAATGCACCAAGGCGGCCGCGCCGATGATCGTTTTCCATCATCACCGGGCACCGCAGCTCAAGCGGGGCCCGGCGGGTTGTTCGGGTGATTCCCAAAAGCAGAGGGCTTGCCAGACGTCCCGGCCACGCCCTCCGGCCGCCATCCCTGTCCAAAAGCACCGCCGCTGGGCAAAGAGAGACAATCCCCGGGGATGCGATGGTCGGAACGCGACCGGATCCGGATCGCCGTCAGGATTCGACTCGCCGGAGTTGGCCATCCGCCGGCCAAGCCCGGCACATCCGGATCCCGACAGGTCGCCTCGACGCCTGAACAAACGCTCGCCGCCGGTCGTCGGCAGGAGCACGTTTCCATCCCGTCCCATGAACCGATTCCTCAAGCCACTGGCCGCGCTGCTCCTCGCCACCCATTGGGTCCGGGTCCTCGCGGCCGACACCTCGATCGTCCTCGTCGCCGGCAACCCCAGCCATGGCCGCGGCGACCATGAGTTCCGAGCCGGCGCGATGCTGCTGGCCGACGGTCTCAACCGGCTCCCCGGAATCCGCGCCACCGTGGCCAGCAACGGCTGGCCTGCCGACGTGACGGTCCTCAAGTCCGCCCAGGCGGTCCTGCTCTACGCCGACGGCGGCCAGGGACATCCGGCGATCCGTCCGGAGCGTTTGAAGCTGCTCAACGAACTCGCCTCCAAGGGTGTCGGCATCGGTGCCGCGCACTACGGCGTCGAGGTGCCGGCCGGCGACCCCGGCTTCTCCATGCTCGATTGGACCGGCGGCTACTTCGAGATGTTCTGGAGCGTCAACCCGACGTGGACCGCCTCCTTCACCTCCCTTCCGGAGCATCCGGTGACGCGCGGGGTGAAGCCGTTCTCGGTCCACGACGAGTGGTACTACCACATGCGCTTCGCCCCGGACCGCAAGGGAGTGACCCCGATCCTCGCCGTCGTCCCGCCCGCCTCGACGCTCGACCGCCCCAACGGACCGCACAGCGGGAACCCGTTCGTCCGGACCGCCGTGGCCAAGGGCGAACCCCAGGTCCTGATGTGGACCTACGACCGCCCCAACGGCGGACGCGGCTTCGGCTTCACCGGCGGCCACTACCACAAGAACTGGGCCGAACCCAACTTCCGCAAGATCGTGCTCAACGCCCTGCTGTGGATCGCCAAGGTCGAGGTCCCGGAAGGCGGGGTCGAGTCGTCGTTCACCGACGCGCAGCTCAACGCCAACCTCGACGCGAAGTAGCCCCGTTCGGAACCCGCGATTCCGGATTCCGGATTTGCGTGGAGCCTCGCCAACCCGCGCGAACCGGCCGAAAGGAACTCGGAAACCACCGGGGACGGACGCGCCTTCGACCCCGCTGAATCGCTGCTTCCCGTGGCGCCTCGCGGTGGCCGGAATCCTCAGCCCCGCGCGGCAGTCCCCTGCGGCCTTGGCCTGGAACGGCTTCGGAGCATCTTCCCTGCGTGTCTGTCACGGCCGAGTTCCCATCCGAGTCCGCCGCTGCCGTTCCGCGCGGCGGATGCGCCCATTGCGGGGGTCCGCTGCCGGTGGAGGCCACGCCGACCGGCCCTGACCAGACGGCGTTCTGCTGCTACGGCTGCCGCGTGCTCGGCGCGCGTCCGGAGACGCTCCGCGAAGACCGCATCGACGCACCCCGCAACCCGAATCCCTGGGTGCGCATCGGTCTCGGAGCCGCCATCGCCGGTCAGGCCATGGTGCTGGGCCTGACGGTGAACCTCTCCGAGACCGAAGGCACCGTGCGTTGGGCCCTGCACGGCGCCCTCATCGCCTCGGCGCTCGCCGTCACCGTCCTCCTCGGCTGGCCGCTCTTCCGGGCCGGCTGGGATTGCGCCTGCCGACGCACGGTCGGCGTCGAATGGCTGTTCCTCTCCGGCGTCGTCGGCGCGTTCGGGGCCTCGCTCTGGTCCACCTTCTCCGGAGTCGGGGCCGTCTACTACGAAGTCGTCGCGGTCCTCCTCACCGTCTACACCGGCGGAAAGGCCCTCACCGCGGCCGCACGGTCCCGCGCCCTCGCCGGCACCCGAAGCCTCGGTGACACCTTCCGCACCGCCCGGCTGGAAGACGGCCGCAGCGTGCCCGTGGAGACGATCCGGCCCGGAGACCGGGTCCGGATACGGCCCGGGGAGGTGATCCCGGTTGACGGACGTGTCCTCGCCGGCGAGGCCTTCGTCCGGGGCACGCCGCTCACCGGGGAACCGGATCCGGTGGTGGTCCGACCGGGCGATGCGGTCCACGCCGGGGACTTCTCCGAGGATGCCGAGCTCCTCGTGGAGTCCAGCGCCTCCGGAACCGCGCGACGCATCGACCAACTCCTCGCGTCCGTCGAGCAGGCGCGGGGAACGCTCGACGGAACCCGTTCCCAGGCCCAGGCGGACCGCCTCGCCGGCGTGTTCCTGCCCCTGGTGCTCCTGACCGCGCTGGGGACCTTCGGTTGGTGGACCTGCCAGGGACAATGGCGGGAAGGCCTGTTCCACGGACTCTCCGTGTTGCTCGTGGCCTGTCCTTGCGCGTTGGGCCTGGCCACGCCGCTCGGACTCTGGCAGGCGCTCGTCCAACTCGCCGCCCACGGCGTCACCGTCCGCGACGCCGCCGTCGTGGAGCGCTTGGCGGAGATCGACACGGTGGTCCTCGACAAGACCGGCACGATCACCGAGGGCCGCATGTCGCTGGTGGACTTCGTCTCGCTGGGCGACGCCACGGAACGACTGCGTCTGCTGCGGATCGTCCAGGCCGTCGAACAACGCAGCGGCCATCCCGTGGCCCGCGCCTTCCACCGGGACGAAACCGCGCCGGAGGATCCGTCCATCGTGGTCGTCTCGTTCCGCGCGGTCCCGGCCCGCGGCGTCGAGGCGCTCGTCCAGGAAGGGAGCGATGGCACCCGGCGGATCCGGATCGGCACCGCCGACTGGATCGTCGGTGGGAGCGACTCCGCCGTCGCCGGCCCACTCCTGGCCAGGATCCGCGCCGTGCCGGGGACGTCGACGGTCTGGGTCTCGGTCGACGACAAGCCGGCGGCGATCGCCTCGGTGCGCGAACGGGTCCGCGACTCCGCCGCGGAAGCCGTGCGGGAGTTGCGTGGCATCGGCGTCGCCGTGGAGGTGCTCTCCGGCGACCATGCGACACGGGTCGCCGCGGTCACCCGCGAGGTCGCCGGCCAGGACGCCCCCTTGGAATCGCGGGGAGCCCAGGACCCCATGGAGAAGGCGACGCGGCTCCGCGAGCTGGCCGCCGCCGGACGACGGACGCTGTTCCTCGGAGACGGTCTCAACGACGCACCGGGCCTGGGAGCCGCCCATGTCGGGCTGGCGGTCGCGGAAGGCGCCTCGCTCGCGGTGGCCACGGCCGACGGGGTGCTCCACGGCGGCGACCTTCGGTCCGTGTTCCGTGCCGTCCGTGTCGCCCGCAGTGTCGCCGAATCGATCCGGGGCAACCTCCGGTTCGCCGCCGCCTACAACGGCGTGGGCATGGCCCTGGCCGCCACCGGACACCTCCACCCCATCGCGGCGGCCCTGCTCATGGCCGGCAGCAGCGTGGTGGTCGGCTGGCGCTCCTGGCGACACGACGGCTGCCACGCCGCGGCGGAACCGGATCGGCCCACCGCACGCTGGTGGATCCCGGCGACGCTCCTCCTCCAGATCCCGATGTTGATGGGCCTCGGCCGCCTGGCCTCCGGCCCGTCCTTGGCGATCGCCCTGCTGATGGCCTCCTTGGCCGCGGGCGCACTCGTCTGGAGTCGACGGCGTCCGGAGATGGGCGGAGGAGTGCGGGCCACCGGCGACATGACGCTGGCGATGCTCGGACCCGCGGGTCTGGGAATGCTGCTGGGATGGTGGGTGGAAGCCGGTTTCCAACCGGTCATGCGGGACGGCGTGTGCCTCTGCTGTTCGGGACACGCCTACTTCGGCGCCGGTTGGAAGATCCCCTGGATGCCGTTGGGAATGCTGCTCGCCGGCATGCCGGGAATGTGGGGCACGCTTTCCCGCTGGGACGGCCGTTGGGGCAGGATCACGGCGGCCGGCATCGTCGCGGCAGGGATGACGGCAGGGATGTCGGGGGGGGCGACGCTGGCGCTCCGCATCGCCGGACCGATGCATCCGTGGCAGTTCCCGGCGGTGTTCCTCGGAATGACCGTCGGGATGCTGGCCGGCATGTACTTCGCATGCGCGCTGGCCGAAGCGGCGCGACCCGCCTGGAAGGAAATCGGACGCTGAGGAGCGTCCAGGCGCCGACCCTCCACGCGGACGGTCGGCGCCTCGGAACCGGCAATGGAGGCTCTCGCCGTGGGCCGACTAACGGACCGCGGCGGCGGACATGCCCAACTGCTTGGCGACGAAGGCCAGCTGATCGGCCCGTTCCTCGATCTGCTTCGAGACCGGCTTGCCGGCCCCATGACCGGCCTTGCTCTCGATGCGGATGAGCACCGGATTGGGACCTTGGTGGACCTCCTGCAGGCGCGCCGCGAACTTGAAGCTGTGGGCCGGCACCACGCGGTCGTCATGGTCGGCCGTGGTGACCAGCGTCGGCGGATAGCTCACCCCGGGCTTGAGGTTGTGCAGCGGCGAATAGGCATGCAGGGCCTTGAACTCCTCCGGGTTCTCGCTGCTGCCGTAGTCGCTGGTCCACGCCCATCCGATGGTGAACTTGTGGAACCGCAGCATGTCCATGACGCCCACCGCCGGCAGGCAGGCCCCGTAGAGGTCCGGACGCTGCGTCAGGCAGGCCCCGACCAGGAGTCCGCCGTTGGAGCCGCCCTGGATCGCGACGCGACCCTTGCGGGTGTAGCCGTTGGCGATGAACCACTCGGCCGACGCGATGAAGTCGTCGAACACGTTCTGCTTCCTGAGCTTCGTCCCGGCCTTGTGCCATTCCTCGCCGTACTCCCCGCCGCCGCGGAGGTTCGGCACGGCGTAGATGCCGCCCATTTCCAGCCACACCAGGTTGGCGACGCTGAAGCTCGGGGTGAGCGAGATGTTGAAGCCGCCGTACGCGTAGAGCAGCACCGGCGTGTTGCCGTCCGGCTTCAGTCCCTTCCGGTGGGTGATGAACATCGGCAGCTTCGTGCCGTCCTTGCTGGTCACCCAGACCTGCCGCGTCTCGAAGGCGTCGGGATCGAAGCCGACCTTCGGCTGGCGCCACAGCGTGCTGGTGCCCGTGGCGAAGTCGTAGCGGTAGACCCGTCCGGGAACGGTGAAGCTGGTGAAGGAATAGAAGGTCTCCTTCTCCGCCCGCTTCCCGCCGAACCCGCCCGCGCTGCCGATGCCGGGAAGTTCGATCTCCTTCTCGAACGACCCGTCCAACCGGTGCAGTCGCACCTGGCTCCGTGCATCCTTCAGGTATTCGCACACCAGCCGTTCACCGACGACGTTGGCGCCGGTCAGGGTGGCCTCGGCTTGCGCGACCAGCTCCTTCCACTCGGCCCGGGCCGGCTTGCGGGTGTCGATGGCCACCACCCGTCCGCGCGGCGACGAAAGGTCGGTGAGGAAGAGGAAAACCGGACCGTCGTTGCCGACGAAGTTGTAGCTCGCGTCGAAGTCGTTCAGCAGCTCGACCACCTTGGAGTCCGGCGTGGCGAGGTCCTTGAAGAAGACGCGGTTCCGGGTGTCGGTTCCCTGGCTCACGTTCAGGATCAGGTAGCGCCCGTCCTCCGTGACGCCCGCACCGAGTCCCCACTTCGGCTGGTCCTTGCGCTCATAGACCAGCATGTCCTCGGACTGCGCCTGCCCCAACCGATGCAGATACACCTTCTGGTACTCGTTCACCTGGGTCAGCGCCGCACCCGCCTTGGGGGCGTCGTACCGGGAGTAGAAGAATCCCGAACCGTCCTTGAGCCAAGCGATGCCGCTGAACTTCACCCATTCGATCCGGTCCGGAAGCTCCTTGCCGCTGGCGACGTCCCGCACCCGGATCTCCTGCCAGTCGCTGCCGCTCTTCGACACCTGGTAGGCCACCGTCCGGCCGTCGTCGGACGGGATGGGGGCCCCCATCGAGACCGTGCCGTCCGGACTGAAGGTGTTCGGGTCCACGAGCAGCACGGGCTCGGCATCGAGGTTGGAGGCGGTGAACCAGACGTTCTGGTTCTGGAGGCCGTTGTTGCGGCTGAAGAAGTACCGCTCGCCGGCGCGATACGGCGCGCTGTACCGCTCGAAGTTGAACAGCGCGGTCATCCGGTCGCGGATCGGCTTCCGCTGTGGGATCTGGTCGAGGTAGCCGAAGGTGACCCCGTTCTGGGAGGTGACCCAGTCCTTGGTCTCCGCGGAGTTGTCGTCCTCCAGCCAGCGGTACGGATCGGGCACCGCGGTCCCGTGGTAGGTGTCGACGGTGTCGGACTTGCGGGTGGCCGGATAGACGGTCTGGGCATGGGTGCCGGTCATGGAAAGCAGGACGGCGAGGGAGAGGATGCGGATCATGGTCGCGATTCCGGGTACCGGGAGGCATCCCGGCGCCAAGGGCTGCGGAAATCAACCACGCCCCCGTCGATGGGCTACAAGGAAAAAGCCGGCGAGCCGGAGGACACCGCCGGGTTTCGAGACGGCCGGAAGACCGGATCCGGCGCGCCGCTCACCAGGGCACGCAGCGAATCCTGTCGAAGGCGTTCCCGTTCAGACCACCCTCCGTGGCCGGGGTGGAAGTCGCCGGTGCGCAAATGGAGCAGCCGGAAACGAGAAAGGGGAGCGACCCTCCCCGGGCCGCTCCCCCGACTTCGGTGGCCGGCACCTCCTTGTTGGCGCCGACCCAAGCCGACTTCCGCCGCCTCCAAACCCCACCTTTCCCCACTCACCTCACATGGCAGCGAAGCCGCGCTCCACAAGCAGCCCGGGTGCCAATGTCAGGACTCCACTTCCAGCGATGCATCCTACTGGCCACGAGGCTCTTTCAAGAAATGCCAGAACTGAGAACCGAGATGGCCCGGACGTCGGCGACGGGAAAATCGCCGGAAGTTCAGGGGCGGCGGACCTCGAGGCTCCACTCCGGACCGGAACGGATGCCGTGGGTACGGGCGAAGTCTCCCTGGTTGAGGGCCACCGCCAGTTCGAGAAGGCTGTTGATGAACAACAGCGGCCGACCCTCCGGGACGTTCCCGAAGCTTTCCGCGAAGGGCACGACGCCGGACCAGACCACGCGGTCCTTCTCCAGGATCCGGACCTCGAAGCGTTCGCCGACCCGTGGAGCCAACCGAGAGTGCACCGACTTCCCGATGCCGCTCCAGACGTTGCCGTAGTTGGGATCGAGAACCGGGATGTTCCCGCGCGCGACGCCGTCGCGGAACTCCGGCTTCTGATAGGGCAGCTCCACCACGCCGTTCGTGGCCAACGGCCCGACGTCCGCCATGCGGATGCGGCCGGCCGCCAGACGCGCGGCCACGTAGGCGAACAGGTCGCGGCCGTGGAAGGTGTAGCTCTCCTCGCTGCCGCGAAGACGCTGCTTCGCGATGTCGATCACCCGAAGCTCGGCGACGCCCAGCGACTCGGCGACGAAGGTCAGCGTTCCGTTGTCGGGCGTGACGAAGCGGTGGCCGCTGCGCGTCCGCAGCACCACCGCACGCCGCTCCGTGCCGACTCCGGGGTCGCACACGCTGACGAACACCGTGTTCGAAGGCCAATAGGCCGCCGTCTGCTTCAGACGGTAGGCCGCCTCCCAGATGTTGAAGGGCGGGATCTCGTGGGTGATGTCGAACAGCGGGATCGACGGGTCCACGCCGAAGGCGACGCCCTTCATCGCCGACACCGCACCGTCCTTGAGCCCGAAGTCGGACTGGAAGACGACCGCGGCGCGGTCCTTGGCCGAGGCCATGAAGCCGGAGGCGGACCACGCCAAGGCGAGGAGCACCACAGAGACGACGCGGAACAGGGGGAGGGAAGGTCTCATTCGTCGGAGGATCTTGGGGCAGGAATGGTCGGTCCGCATGGACTCAAAGCCGCACCGGGATGCCGCGGCTCCTCAGGTGTTCCTTGGCCTCCCGCACCGTGTGGGTGCCGAAGTGGAAGATGCTGGCCGCCAGGACCGCGTCGGCGCGGCCTTCCAGGAGGACCTCGGCCAGGTGTTCGAGTCTGCCGGCGCCGCCGCTGGCCACCACCGGAACGCCGACCGACTCGGCGACGCGTCGCGTGATGACGAGGTCGAAGCCGTTCTTCGTGCCGTCGGCGTCGATCGAGTTCAGCACGATCTCACCGGCCCCGAGGCGACAGGCCCGCTCGGCCCATTCGACCGCCTCCATTCCGGTGGCCTTGCGGCCGCCGGCCACGAACACCTCCCAACGGTCGGGGCCCGTCCGCTTCGCGTCGATGGAGACCACGATGCACTGGCTGCCGTACTTCTCCGCGCCCTTGCGGATCAGTTCCGGGTCCTGCACCGCGCTGGAATTGATGCTCACCTTGTCCGCCCCGGCCTTCAGCATCTGCCCCATGTCCTCCACCGACCGTATCCCGCCGCCGACGGTCAGCGGCATGAAGCACTGGTCCGCGGCGCGTTCGATGACGTCCACCATCGAGGCCCGCCCGTGCGCGCTGGCCGTGATGTCGAAGAACACCATCTCGTCGGCCCCCTGCTCGTTGTAGCGCAGGGCCAGCTCGACGGGATCGCCGACAGAACGCAGTTCACCGGCTTCGGCACGTCCGAACTGGACGCCGCGGGTGACCTTGCCGTCGTGGACGTCAAGGCAGGGGATGACACGTCGGGCTAACATGTGGGTGCACAAAAGCCCGCCTGGGGCGGGCCGTGGCAACTCGGAAATGTGGGATCAGGCGAGGGAGATGACCCCGGCCTTGGCGTTGAAGATCCGGCGGTTCCCGTAGACCAGGGTGCTCAGGGAGTTGAGCGGGTCGGCCGCGTTGAAGACGTATCCGCCGGCCACGACCGCCTCGAGGAGGTCCTTCCGGCTGAGGCTCTTCTTCTCCTTGAGGACCGCGATCACGGCGTCCTTCAGCGAGACCGCGTTCGCCGCACGTTTGCGGCGTCCGCGAGCCGGCTTCGGCGCCTTGGCCGAAGAGGCGGGCTTGGACGGCCTCCCGCGACGGCGCGGAGACGTCTTTGCTCCCTCCACCAAGGCCGGTGCGGCCACCCCGAGCGCCTCGTTGATCTCGGCAAGACGGGATTCGAGTTCCACCTTCTCCTTCAGCAGTCCGTCCCGAAGGAGCACGAATTTCTTCAGTGTGTCCGACCTCATGACGCTGCGGTTCATATGGAAAGGACCGCAATCCCACAAGCGCGTGTTCCCCTTCGACGGCTCAGGATTCGACCGGGACCATTTCCGCTCGCGCCGCCCCGCGGATCGTCCTCACGCTTCGATCCATGGGACCGCTTCTCATGGTGACGGGCACGGGCACGGATGTCGGCAAGACGGTGTTCTCGGTCCACCTGGTCCGACGCGCGGTGCGTCTCGGATTGCGCCTCGCGGTGTTCAAGCCGTTCTGCAGCGGAGGCCGTGGGGATGCCCAGGCCCTCCGGGAGGCCGCGGGCGGTGCGACCCCGCTCGACGTCATGAACCCCTGGCATTTCCGGCCGCCAATCGCCCCGGCGATCGCGGCGGCCGCCGCCGGACGGCACATCCGGATCGCCGAGGTCGTGAAGCATGTCCGGGAACATGCGTCGGACGCCGACCTCGTGGTGGTGGAGGGCGCCGGTGGATTGCTGAGCCCATTGGCCGCCGACGGCGACGCCCCGGCCCTGGTCCGCAGGCTCGGCGCCGTCGCGGTCGTCGTGGCCGTGGACCGTCTCGGCGTCCTCCACGACGTGCGGGCCACGCTGGCGTCCCTGCCTGCGGGGGACGCCTCCAACGCCCGGCTCGTGCTGATGGATCCCGCCCGGCGCGACGCCTCCTGCCGCCACAACCGCGCCTACCTGGAGCGCCTTCTCGGTCCGGACCGCGTCTTCCGGTTTCCCCGGTTGAACGCACGGCATCTCCGGGAAGGCGTCCACCCGAAGGCCGAGCCGGAGATCGACCGCCTGCTCGCCGGACTCGGCTGATCCGGCGGAAGCGAGGTCGCGCCGTGCGGTCGAACTCCCGGTTGCGCACGCCATGGGCCGTTCGCTAGGTTCGCCGGACGACTTTATGACGCTGACTGAAAAGCTGCTCGCCCGCGCCGCCGGCAAGGCCCGTGTCACGGCCGGCGAGAACATCTGGGTGAACGCCGACGTGTTGATGACCCACGACGTGTGCGGTCCGGGGACCATCGGCGTGTTCAAGCGGGAGTTCGGCAAGGACGCGAAGGTGTGGGACCGCAACCGCGTGGTCATCATCCCCGACCACTACATCTTCACCGCCGACTCCAAGTCGAACCGCAACGTGGACATCCTCCGCGACTTCGTGCGCGAGCAGGGCATCACCTACTTCTACGACGTCATCGACGACCCGGCCGGTTCCTGGAAGTTCGACACCACGAAGGGCCTGCTGAAGCGCCAGTACGGTTCGCAGTACGCGGGCGTCTGCCACGCCGCGCTCCCCCAGAAGGGCCACACCCGCCCGGGCGAGGTGCTGTTCGGCACCGATTCCCACACCTGCATGGCCGGCGCCTTCAACCAGTTCGCGACGGGCATCGGCAACACCGACGCCGGCTTCGTGCTCGGCACCGGCAAGCTGCTGATCAAGGTGCCCGAGACCATGCGCTTCCGCCTCGAGGGCCGGCTCCAGCCCGGCGTGATGGCGAAGGACGTGATCCTGCACATCATCGGCGAGATCGGCTTCGACGGCGCGACCTACCGGGCGATGCAGTTCGACGGCTCGGGCATCGCGACGCTGTCGATGGACGACCGCATGACCATCGCCAACATGGCGATCGAGGCCGGCGGCAAGAACGGCATCTTCCCGTTCGACTCCCGCACCGCGGAGTACGTCGACTCCCGCATCCGCCTCAACGGCACCTTCCAGAACTACGAGCCGGTCGAGGCCGACGCCGACCAGACCTTCAGCCATGAACTCACGGTCGACCTCTCCAAGTTGGAGCCGACCGTCGCCTGCCATCCCGATCCGGGACAGCGCAAGTCGGCCAAGGAACTCGAGCACGTGAAGCTCGACCGCGCCTACGTCGGCTCCTGCACCGGCGGCAAGACCAGCGACTTCATCGAGTTCGCCCGCATCCTCCGCGGACGCCGCGTGGCCATCGACACCTTCGGCGTGCCCGCGACCCCGGAGATCGTCCACGACCTGCAGAACACCCGCTGGGGAGGCCAGACGATCTGGGACATCCTGCTCTCCGCCGGCGTGCAGATGACCGAGAACGCCGGCTGCTCCGCCTGCCTCGGCGGACCGGTCGACACCTTCGGCCGCATGAACTCGCCGATGAAGTGCATCAGCGCGACCAACCGGAACTTCCCGGGCCGCATGGGACACAAGGACAGCCAGGTGTTCCTGGCCTCGCCGGCCACCGTCGCCGCCAGCGCCCTCGCCGGCCGCGTCGCCGATCCCCGCGAATACGTCACGAACTGAACCCACGGAACAGGGCCCGCCGCGTCCGGATCACCCGATCCGGCTTCGGCGGGCCTTTTCCTTTCCAGGGCCCGGTTCGAAAGACTCGGACCCCGTCGCGACCCACCTCACGCCGCAACCGGCTGCCCCAGGACGGAGCGGACCGCCCTGCCCAGCTCGCCGATGCCATAGGGCTTGCCGAGCATCGCCGCAAAATGACGCTCCGCGCCGTCCGCCAACTCGCCGCGGGCGGCGTATCCGCTGGCCAACACCACCGGCAGACCGGGCGCGATCCGACGGACTTCCGCCGCCAGCTCCGCGCCGCTCAGATGGGGCATCGTCAGGTCGGTCAGGACCAGGTCGAAGCCGGTCGGCCCGGCCTTCAGCCGCTCCAGCGCCAGCACCGGATCCAGGTAGGCCTCGACACGGTACCCGAGCCGTTCCAAGGCGGTCTGGGAGAAGTTGAGGACACCCTCCTCGTCGTCCACGAGCAGGATGCGCTCCTCGCAGCCGGCCGGGGTCTCCGAGGAACCGTCCGGTTCCTGTTCCGGGACCGCTTCGGGACCGACGGGGAACTCGATCTCCATGCGCGTGCCCTCGCCCGGTGAACTCACGATGCGCACCGCGCCCCCATGGGCGGCAACGATGCCGTGAACCACCGCCAGTCCCAACCCGGTGCCCTTGCCGGGAGGCTTGGTGGTGAAGAAGGGCTCGAACAGCCGACGCAACACCTCCGGGCTCATGCCGCAGCCGTTGTCCTCCACCGTCAACCGCACCGCCGGTCCCTCGGGAAGGCTTCCGAGGAGATACGGTTGGGACGGATCGGCGAGGACCGTCTGCACCCCGATCCGCAGGACCCCATCCGGCCGTTCTTCCATCGCGTGCGCCGCGTTCGTCATGAGGTTCATCAGCAGCTGGCGCAGCTGCGCCGGGTCGCCGAGCACGCACGCCTCGTCGGACGCCACCTCGATCCGCACGTCGAGTCCGGGCGCAAGGCTCACGCGCACCAGCTGCAACACGTCGCCGACCACCTGGGTGAGCCGGACCGGCACCTGGGTCATCGACTGCGGCCGGCTGAACACCAGGATCCGCGACACCACCTCGGCACCGCGACGGGCCGCGGCGACGATGTCCTCCAGGCGTCGGCGGTTCTCCTGCCCGTGGACGTCCCCCTTCAGCAGCTCCGAGTTGCCGAGGATCATCGCCAGCACGTTGTTGAAGTCGTGGGCCACGCCACCGGCCAGCGTCCCGAGGGACTCCATCTTCTGGGACTGCCGCAGCTGGGCCTCCAGCAGTTCGCGTCTCTGCGCCGACTCGCGCTCCGCGGTGATGTCCGCGAACGAGACGATCCGCGAACCGGCGAGACGTCCGGAGGAGGACTGGAGCCGCCGCACGTGGCCGGAAAGCCAGACGGTCCGGCCGTCGGCCCGGACCAGGCCCATCCGCCAGTCCTGGGCTCCGCCGTCCTCGCGGAGCGCCGCGCAGAGGGGACTTGCGGTCCAGGGGACCTCGACGCCGGCGTCGTCCTGCAGTCGGACACCCCAGTCGCCGAAGCCGGTGCCGACCATGTGGTGGACTGCGATGCCGGTGATCCGCGCCGCCCCGTCGTTGGCGCTGAGCACCCGGCCCTCGGGATCGAGGACCAGCACGCCCTCGGCGAGGGCGGAGAGCACCAGGCGGTGTTGCTCCTCGCTCTCCGCAAGAAGCCGCGAGGTCAGCCTTTCCAGGGTCACGTCCTGCACCAGCGAGGTCACGCCGACGACCCGCCCCTCCGGGCTCACCAGCGGCGTGTGGTGCCAACGGCACTCGATGTTCCGGCCGTCGCGGGTGAGGTTCTGCTCCACCGATTCACGGCGGTCGGGGTTCTCGACCACACCCCGCCAACGCCGGTCCAGGGTGCGGCGCGCGGCGGACGGATGGAGGAACTCGGCGGTCCGGCCCAACGCCTCGGCCGGACTCCAGCCGAAGAGCCGCTCCGCCGCCGGGTTCCACGCCGAAACCTCGAAGCGCTCGTTCCACTCGACCACCCCCAGCGGCGTGTTCTGCACGTGGATGCGCTGGCGCAGGATGGCCTCGCGGGCCGCCGCCTCGATGCGCTTCCGGGCGGTGATGTCCCGGGCGATGCACTGGATCTCCGGCGGACCGCCGTCCAATCCGCAGGCCCGCACCACCACGTCGAGATCGAGCTGCTGTCCATCCGGCCGCGGCAGACGCACCTCGAACGGCGCCGGCTCGCCGCCGCGCAGCACCTCGCCCACGGCGGCCTCGAACGGCGCCCGATCCGCGGTGTTCCAGTGCGCGGCAAGGGAACGCCCGATCGCTTCGCCGTCCGCACCCTCGATCCACTGCTTCCCCGCGCGGTTCAGGGACGTGATCCGTCCCGCCGCATCGAGCGTGGCGATGAGGTCGGCCGCGTTCTCGGTCAGCTTGGTGTACCGGCGCTCCATCGTCCGCTCGCGCTCCAGGCGCACACTCAGGCGCGCCTCCTCCCGGAGCCGACGACGCCACCGGACCACCGCCCCGAGCGCCGTCATCGCGGCCACGAACCCGACCAACACCCAGGCTTCCATGGCCGATCCCTTGGCCAAGGTCGGATCCGCCGCCGCGGCTGAAACCGAAGTGGCAACCAGCCACCACGGCGACGTCCACGCGGCCCGACGCAACCCGCTCCCGGGAGAAACCCGGGGCGGAGTCGGACTCGGCTGGCGCGCGGAACCCATCGCTTCGCTGCATCGGCAGGTTCCGCCCCAAACCCAAGGAACGAAGTGGCGGGCCGCACGGCCGGACGCCACCGGGCCGGGTCCGTTGCGGCCTTGATTCGCGCGGCCCGACGTCGAGGCTCGCCGCCATGCATCTGCCCCCAAGGGTGAAGGTCTGCTGCATCGCGTCCGTGGAGGAAGCCCGTCTCGCAGCCCAGGCCGGAGCCGACGTCCTCGGCCTCGTCTCCGCCATGCCCAGCGGCCCCGGGCCGATCCCGGAGTCCGACATCGCCGTGATCGCCGACGCCTTGCGCGGTCACCGTGAGACCTGGCTCCTGACCTGCCTGCGTTCACCGGCGGAGATCGCCGACCAATGGCGCCGCTGCCGCACCACCGGCGTACAGCTCACCGACACCGTCGACGGAGGCGGAATCCGGGAGCTGCGCCGACTCCTGCCCGCCACGGTCCTGATCCAGGTGATCCACGTCACCGGACCGGAAAGCGTCGCGGAATCCCTGGCGGCCGCCGAATGGGCCGACGTTCTGCTGCTCGACTCCGGCAATCCGTCGCTGACGGTCAAGGAACTCGGCGGCACCGGCCGTGTCCACGACTGGTCGGTGAGCGCGGAGATCGTTCGCCGGAGCCCGCGTCCGGTGTTCCTCGCCGGCGGCCTGCGCGGCTCGAATGCCGCCGAGGCCCTCCGCGCCGTGGCACCGGCCGGGCTGGATCTCTGCTCCGGCGTCCGGACCGACGGCCGGCTCGACCCCGCGAAGCTCGCCGCCTTCATGCACGCGGTCCGGGGAGGCGCCCGATGAACCCGGCGACGGCGTCGACCCCGGCGCCCGAAGGGTTCCGCCTGCGGGCCGCCACCCACGCCGACGGACCGGAGGTCCAACGGCTGATCTTCGGCGTCCTGCGCGAGTTCGGCCTCTGCCCGGAGCCGGCGGCGACCGACGCCGACCTGCTCGACATCGAGGTCGCCTACGGGAGCCGTGGCGGATGGTTCATGGTCCTCGAGGAGGAGTCCACCGGCTCCCTCGTGGGCTCGGTCGCCCTGCTGCCCCGGTCAGCCTCGGAGGTGGAACTCCGGAAGATGTACCTGTCGCCGGCCCATCGCGGCCGCGGGCTCGGACGCTTCCTGCTCGGAACCGCCCTCGACGAGGCCCGCCGTCGCGGTTTCCACCGGATGGTGCTCGAGACCGCCGCGGCCCTCGAACGGGCGGTCCGCCTCTACGAATCCGCCGGCTTCCGGCGCTCCGACGCCGCGCCGCACGCCTGCCGGTGCGAGATCGTGATGTCCCTCGACCTCCAGGACGCCTCCCTGGAAGACCTCGGACGGCGATCGATGGAAACCCACTACGAACGCCTGCTCGGCCCGATCTACGGCTGGATGGTCGGCGACTTCGAGGCGGCCGTCGAAAGGGCGACCCGGTCCTTCCAGGAACTCCGGATCGGAATGCCGGGACCCGGGGGACCGGACACCGTCTTCGACCTCGGCTGCGGCCACGGCGTCCATTCGGTGGCGCTCGCGCGGATGGGCTGCCCGGTGACCGCCGTGGACCTCTCGGACGCGCTGCTGCGGGAGGTCTCGGAAAGGAGCCGCGGACTGCCGGTCCGGACGGTGCGTTCGGACCTCGTCGGCTTCCTCGCTTCGGCCAGCGGACAACCGGCGGGGATCGTGTGCCTCGGGGACACCCTGCCTCACCTGCCCTCGGTGGCCGAGGTGCGCCGGATGCTGGACCGCGCGGCGGCGCTGCTGGGGTCCGGCGGTTTCCTGGTGTTGGGATTCCGGGACTACTCCGGGACGCCGCCGGAAGGCGATGCGCGGTTCATCCCGGTCCGTTCCGACGCGGACCGCATCCACACCTGCTTCCTCGAATACCTTGGGACGACGGTGCGCGTGCACGACCTCGTCCACACCCGCGGACCGGACGGCTGGACGCTCCAGGTGGGATCGTACACGAAGCTGCGCCTGGATCCGGCGGAGGTCTCCGGCTGGATGCGGTCGGCGGGATTCGCGGTCGAGGATGCGGGCGCGGCGCGCGGGATGCGGACGCTGGTGGGGAGACGCTGAAAAGACGGACGCCCCGCGACCTTGCGGTGCGGGGCGTCGTCGAAGCCGGCCCGCCGGCGCGGGGCCGGCGGGAAGGAACGCCGATCAGGCGTTGTAGGTGCTGGAGCTGACGTTGCCGCCGCGTCCGGTCCAGTTGGTGTGGAAGAACTCGCCGCGGGGCTTGTCGACGCGCTCGTAGGTGTGGGCACCGAAGTAGTCGCGCTGCGCCTGGAGCAGGTTCGCCGGCAGCGAGGCAGAGCGGTACTGGTCGTAGAACGCCAGGGCGGTGCTGAACGCGGGGACCGGGATGCCCTTCTTGGCGGCCGAGGCCACGACATTGCGCCAGCCCTTCTGCGACTTCTTGATCTCGCCGCGGAAGTAGTCGTCGAGGAGCAGGTTGGCCAGCTTCGGGTTCTTGTCGTAGGCCTCCTTGATCTTGCCGAGGAAGCGGGAGCGGATGATGCAGCCGCCGCGCCACATGAGGGCGATGCCGCCGTAGTTCAGCTTCCACTTGTACTCCGCCGCCGCCGCCCGCATCAGCATGTAGCCCTGGGCGTAGCTGACGATCTTCGAGGCGTAGAGCGCGCTCATGATGTCGGCGATGAAAGCCTTCTTCGCCACGGGGTTCTTGGCCGCCGACAGGGCCGGACGGGGACCCTTGAGCTTGCGCGACGCCTTCACGCGCTCGTCCTTCATCGAGCTGACGCAGCGGCTGAACACCGCCTCGGCGATGAGCGTGACCGGCTGGGCGAGGTTCGCGGAGTCGATCACGGTCCACTTGCCCGTGCCCTTCTGGCCGGCGGTGTCGAGCACCTTGTCCACCAGCGGCGAACCGTCGGTGTCCTTGAAGGCGAGGATGTCGCGGGTGATCTCGATCAGGAAGCTGTCCAGCTCGCCCTGGTTCCACTCGGCGAAGACCTGGTGCATCTCGTCGGCCCCCATCCCGAGGCCGTTCTTCATGATGTTGTACGCCTCGCAGATGAGCTGCATGTCGCCGTACTCGATGCCGTTGTGGACCATCTTGACGTAGTGGCCCGAGCCGCCGTCGCCGACCCAGTCGCAGCACGGCACGCCGCCGTCCACCTTCGCGGAGACGCCCTGGAAGATGTCCTTCACGGCCTCCCAAGCCTTCACGGAGCCGCCCGGCATGATGCTCGGTCCACGGCGCGCGCCCTCCTCGCCGCCGGACACGCCGGTGCCGATGAAGAGCAGGCCCTTGGTCTCGCAGTACTTCACCCGGCGCTCGGTGTCGCCGTAGAGCGAGTTGCCGCCGTCGATGATGATGTCGCCCGGTTCCAGGTGCGGGATCAGCTGCTCGATGAAGTCGTCCACCGCCTGGCCGGCCTTCACCAGCATCATGACGCGGCGGGGCCGCTTCAGCTTGGAGACCATCTCCGCGATCGAGTGGGCGCCCTGGATGCGGGTGCCCTTCGCCTCGTTGGCGAGGAACTCGTCCACCTTCGCGGTGGTGCGGTTGTACGCCACGACGTTGAAGCCGTGGTCGTTCATGTTGAGGATCAGGTTCTGGCCCATGACCGCGAGACCGATCAGGGCGATGTCACCATTGGGAGTGCTCATGTTCTGGTCGAAAACCGAGCCCACACCCTACCGGCGCCCCGGAATCGCGGGCGAGAGGGAATTTGGGAGCGGCGGAGGGGGTGTTGGCCACGGAGACACGGAGGGCACGGAGGGGGGATGGCCGTGGCTTGTTGTCCGTTGTCCGTGGCCCGTCGTTCGTTGCCGCGGTCGCGAGGCTTGCCCCGGCGGATTGTGTCGGCAGTGTCCCGCGGAGGCCCGGACATGAACTACCATCTCCATCATCAGGGACAGGATCTCGGCGTCCATCCGGAGGAGGTCCTCCGCCAACGCCGAGACGTCGGCGAACTCCCCGGTGACGCCTTGGTCTGGCGCCCGGGCATGCCCTCATGGAGGCCCTTGGACGAAGCCCTGCCTCGCGTCGAGGCACCTCCCTCGTTCACCCCGGCCACGCCGCCGCCGCTCGCGGACAGCGCGGCTTCATCGCAGACCAGCCACGCCAACGCGATTCCCTCCCGCACCCAGGGTCCGGCGTTCTGGATCACCGTGGCGGTCGCCATCGTGGTGGGGTTCATGGGAATGGTCTTCCTCGTCGTCGGCGCGGTGGCCACCAGCAAGGTCGGCCGCAACGCCAACGTCGGGGAGTCCGACCCGGCCGTGGCGGGTGAAGACGCTTCGGAGGACGAGGACGCCGAGGCCGTGGCCGCGCGGCCGATCGTGGTCTCCACCAACTCGGAGACCTTCCTGGACTTCGAACGTCGCACGGAGGACTTCCGTCGGCGTCACTACCTCGAGGCCTACCGCCGCCACGCCGACCGCAAGGCGCCGGGATTCCAGGCCGGGGAGGATCTCATCGAGTCCTGGCTCCGCAGCAGTTTTGGAACCCGGACCTCGGAGGACGACTCGGCTTTCCTTGCGAAGACCGACCTCATCGCCCGCGACGCCTCGGTCCGGGATCCCATCGTCCTGCTGGTCACCGCGGTCCGCTGTCCGGAGCAGCATGAACGCATCCGGCGATATCAGCGCGCGGTCGACGCCTTCCCGGGCACGGATTACGGACCGTATCCCAGGTTCTTCGCGGTGACGGACCTCGCCAAGGTCCTTCCCGCCGAGGATTCCCGGATCGAACCCCTGCTCGAGAAGGCGGTGGGGCTCTTCGGGGAAGTGCTCGGGCCGGACGGCATCCGGCCGGACGAACAGGAGCAACTCGGCGAGGTGCTGCTCCACGGTTGGGGCGACCGTCTTTTCCGTCGTCATGGAGAGCGCCTGAAGGACAAGGCCGCCGAGGCCGGCGACCCGTTCGCCTGGCTGGCCTTCCTGTTGGAGGGCGAATACCACATCCAGCAGGCGTGGAAGGCGCGGGGCGGCGGCTTCGCCGGCTCCGTGACCCGGAAGGGCTGGGAGGGCTTCAACGAACACTCGAAGCGGGCGGAGACCGCGTTGGAGGCCGCGTGGGACCTGAACCCGGAACGCCCCCAGGCCGCGGCGCGGATGGTGTACGTGAGCCTCGGACTCCACGGCATCGGCCGGATGCGCCTGTGGTTCGACCGGGCGCTGGAGGCGCGCATCGACTACCACGACGCGTGGACCCAGCTCCGTTGGGGCCTGCGTCCGCGTTGGCACGGAAGCGTGGACGCCCTGCTCACGTTGGGCCGCACGGCGGTCGCCACGGGACGCTTCGACACCGATGTGCCGCGGAAGCTCTTCGACTGCATCGAGGACGCCGAGTCGGAGGCGAATCCGGCACCGGGACGACGCCTGTTGACCCGCGCGGACATCTGGGACGACCTGGAGAAGATGTACCGCGGCTACATCGCGAACCGGAAGGGCACCCCGGAGGAACGCGGCTGGCGCTCGGTCTTCGCGGTCATCGCGCGGCTGTCCGACCGGATGTCGGTGGCCCGGGAACAGCTGGAGGCCGTGGACTGGAACCCGGAACCGACCCGGCTCCTGGGTTGGGACAAGGACCTTTCGCTGATGGTGCCCGAGGTCGCGGCGCTCACCGGAACCGCAGGACGCGACGTCGCCCGCGCCGAACAGGAACGGAAGCGTGGGCATCCCGAGGAGGCGGTCGAACGCTTCACGGAGATCGCGGCACGCACCGACGTCGACGACCGGACCCGCGGGTACGCGCGGATCCTCGCGCGGATCGTGGCCTCGGAAGGACGGCTGGCCCGCGGCGAATGGATTCCCCTGATGCCGCAGACGGCCGACGACCCGGAGTGGGTCACCGCCCGCGGCGAGATCCGGAAGTGCGAACCCGGGATCCTCGAGGTGAAGTCCGGTCCGACCGGGCACCTGATCCACAGCCGGGTCCAGGTCGGGACGAACTTCGCCGTGCGGGGCGAGTGGGAATCCGTGAGCAGTTCGAACGGGGACATCCAGGCCGGGATCGTCTTCGGCATGACGGACCTGAGCCGTTCCCGCTTCCTCGGTTTCCGGATGAAGAACACCCGTGACGAGGACCAGATCGCCTCGGTGGGCTACGGTTGGGGGCGGAGCCAGATCAAGGGACCGGCGCTGGTGTACACCGGGAAGACCAACCGCTTCGAACTCGAGTTCCGGAACGGCCTCGCGACGGTGAAGGTGAACGACATGATCATCTTCCACGACAACCCGGTGCCGCGGTTGCCGCCGTTCGAGGCCGGCGAGTTCCGGCTCGGGATCGGCGCCTTCAACGACATCAACGAGACGGTGATCCGCTACCGCAACGTCGAGGTCCGCCGGCTTTGAGCGGAAGGCAGCTGGCGCCCACCGTTGTCGGGTACGGGGAAGCCGGCTACGCTGACTTCATGGGCTTCGACTACCACTCCGCCTTCGAACGCCGCACCGACGTGTGCGGCGGGGCGCTGGTGCTGAAGGGCACTCGTGTGCCGGTTCGCACCGTATTGGCCAGCCTGGCCGAAGGCGCCTCCGAGGCGGAGCTACGGGCCGACTTCCCGACGGTCTCTGCCGACGGTCTCCGCGCAGTGATCGCCTTCGCCGCCACCTCAGCCTCGGAAGACCTGCCGCTGCCACCGGTGCCCGCCGTTGTGGCGTGAAGATCAAGGTCGACGAGAACCTTCCCGAGTCCCTCGTGGAGGAATTGTCCCGCTTCGGCCACGATGTGGACAGCGTCCGCGAGGAAGGCCTCACTGGCCGGAGTGACGACGAAGTATGGAAGGGTGCCCAAATGGCGAATCGGTTCTTCGTCACCCAGGATCTGGACTTCTCCGATCCGGACCGTTTCTCGCCAGGCTCCCATCATGGAATCCTCTTGGTGCGACTGCCCTACGCGGGACGTTCCGCCTTGGTCCAGAGGATCCAAGCTGCCTTCGAAACCGAGGGAGCGGAGTCTTGGAACGGCTGTTTCGTGGTCCTGAGTGATCACAAGATCCGGGTGTTGCGGGCCAAGGGAACCTGAACCGCACAATCCATGCGGAACTGGAGGGCTTCAACGCTGGAACACCAAGACGCGAAGGCGCCACGATTCCGTTGGAGCGGAGATTCACCTCACGCCAACGCGCCAAGTCTCCAATGAGGGCTGGAACCTCCCGGAAGCTCCCTCTTGGCACCCTTGGCACCCTTTGTTGTGAACTTCGGCTCGGCAACTCCAAGGGTCGGGAATTTGGGCCTTTCGCGGATCCGTGGAGGTCCGTGCCAATCCGTGTCTCCCGTAAAGCGCGAGCGGACTCGCGCACTCCACGACGCTCGCGCGACCGGCACGGGCGCGGGTTGGTGACGGTTGAGGTCCGTGGACAACACCATTCCACTGCCCGGTCCGGTCGCTTGCCCCCGGGCGGTCCCCTGCTAACCTGAGCGGACTTTCCGGGATCCGGACTTTCGGACTGCCCGGGGAACACACAGCACGACTCACGACAAACCCTATGGCTCACGAACTCGCCCCCCTGCCCTACGCGAAGGACGCCCTCGAACCCCACATCGACGCCCTCACGATGGAGATCCACCACGGCCGCCACCACAAGGCCTACGTGGACAACCTCAACAAGGCCATCGCCGGCACCCCGCTCGAAGGGAAGTCCATCGAGGCGCTGATCGCCGACATCCCGGGCGTGCCCGAGAACATCCGCGGACCGGTCCGCAACAACGGCGGCGGCCATTGGAACCACACCTTCTTCTGGAACATCCTCGCCCCCGGCAAAGGTGGCACGCCCACCGGCGATCTCGCCGCGGCCATCAACGCCGCGTTCGGCTCGTTCGCCGAATTCCAGGCCAAGTTCGAGGCGGCCGGCGTCGGCCGGTTCGGATCCGGATGGGCCTGGCTCGTGGTCAACGGCGGCAAGCTGGAGGTCGTCTCCACCGCCAACCAGGACAACCCGCTCATGGGCAAGGCCGTCTCCGGCACCGAAGGCAAGCCCCTGCTCGGCGTCGACGTCTGGGAGCACGCCTACTACCTCAAGTACCAGAACCTCCGCGCCGGCTACCTGAAGGCGATCTGGAACCTGGTCGACTGGGACAAGGTCGCCGCGCTCTACGCCGCCGCGAAGTAACCCTTCCGCCCCGACTCGAAAGGCCGCGCCCCCAAGGCGCGGCCTTTTCCATTCCGAAACCCCGTTTCCTCCTTCACCCCTTCCGCTGACCTGCTCCCCTGTCACTTGTTTGGTGAAAGGTTGGAGGGTTGAAAGGTTGGAGGGTTGAAAGGTTGAAAGGTTGGAGGGTTGAAAGGTTGAAAGGTTGAAAGGTTGAAAGGTTGAATCGTTGAATCGTTGAATCGTTGAGTCATTGCGTCCTTCAGTCCGTTCAACCCCTTTAACCCTTTAACCCTTTAACCCTTTAACCCTTTAACCATTCAGCCCTTCAACCCTTCATCGCCTCACCCCCCTCCCCCAGCGGTCGGCGAGGATGCCGCAGACGATGAGCTGGAGCGGGTGGTAGAGCAGGATCGGCAGCAGGATCAGGCCGAGACCGGGATGGGTTCCGAACAGGATCTTCGCCATCGGCACACCTGAGGCGAGGGTCTTCTGCGGGGCGCAGAAGGCGGCGGCGATGCGGTCGGCGGGATCGAGCCGGAGCAGTCGGGAAAGGGCCTCCACCGCGGCCATGGCGATCACGAAGACGAGCAGCACCCCGGCGGCCGCGAGCAGGGTGACGCCGGCGCCGTGCTGGGACCACAGGCGGGACTTCACCGAGTTGCAGAACGCGGCGAAGACGATGAACAGGATGATGCCGCTGGCGATGTTCCCGAGCGGCTTCTTGCGGGCGTCGGCAAACTTCGCGAACGGCAGGCGGAGGAGCTGTCCGACGGCGAGCGGCAGGAGGAGAAGCAGGACGATCTCGAGGATGACCGGTCCGAGCGGTTGTCGGCTGCCGCCCTTCTCCATGAGCCAGGTGATCCAGAGGGGCGTGATGAACACGCCGAGGACGTTGGAAAGCACCGCGTTGAAGATGGCGCCGACCGTGTTGCCGCCGGCGAGACCGGTGAGCACGACAGAGGTGGAGACGGTGGACGGCAGGACGCAAAGATAGAGGAAGCCGAGGGCGAGGTCGGGCGGAAGGAAGCGTCCGAGGGCCTTGTCGAGGAGGATGCCGATCAGCGGGAACAGGCCGAACGTGAAGGACTGCACCAGCAGGTGCAGGCGCCATTGGGAGACGCCCTTGCGCAGGGCGGCCGAGGGCAGGGTGAGGCCCTGGAGGAGGAAGATCAGTGCGACCCCGGCCTTGGTGGTGACCTGGGATTGGAGCCATCCGCCGGAGGCGCCGGCCTCGGGGACAAGGAAGGCGAGGACGACGGCGAGAGGCAGGGACAGGACGAACCAGTTGCGTGCGAGGAAGGCCATGGCGGCTTGGGTTTGGCCTCCGGGAGGGATGCCGCCGCGAATGGGCCCCAGCGCCCCGGTGCTTGGCAAGCGCCGGGTGGAGGCAAGTCGAGATGCGCCGGATCAGCGGGCGGCGCGGCGACGGCGCAGGAAGACGACACCCGCGAGGCCGAGACCGGAAAGCAAGGCATACTCGGCGGGCTCGGGAACAGCCGTGGCCTCGATGGAAAGCAGATTGGGATCTCCGGATGAGACGGTCCAAGGAGCCACGCCCGCGCTGTAGCTTTGCGCGTAGTTTCCGTTCAGCGCCCAGCCTCCATCGGACGCGAACGTGCCAGAGCTCGCGAAGTTCCAGTGGTAGGTGCTGATTCCGGCGGTAACCCTCGCAACAACCCAGTAGCTGGTCGAAGGGTTCAACGACACGCCCGATGCGTCATACCGGTAGACACCGGTATCTGAAGGGTTGGAGGTCCCAGAGAGGACGGCCCTCACAGTACCCGGGGCGGTTCCGTCGTGGTTGTAGATTGAAAGGGTGAAATTGCCGTTGGCGACGGTGGTTCCGGGGACGTTTCGGATCGATATCCGGACATTCTCCAGTACATAGCCTCCCAAATTGGGGCCTGTAGTGAACTGGACAGCGTGGCTGACCTCGGCGGATTCCGGACCGGAAACAAGGTCGTAGTCGTTTGACGTTTGACCCAGGTTGCTCAGGACGACCGCGGCCCGGCCGGTTCCAGCGGCGGCGAACAGGCCGAGGACTGCGGAAAGGACTGCGGAGTATTGCGACTTCATGGTGTGCCGAGATGGGATAGGGAGGTTCGGTGGACCTTCCCCGGGGATCCCATCGGCACATCGCCCCATTACTTGAGCGTCCCGAGGAACTCCAACAGATCCCGCAGCTCGAACCGGTTCAACTGGTCGCCGAAACCCTCGGGCATGCCGCTCACGCCGCGTTCCCGGGTCTTGATGTCGGACTTCGCCAGCTTCACGTCGCCTTCGTCCGGGGTCGCGATGGTCAGCGAGGACGCATCCTCGGACTTCACGACGCCGACATGGAGACCTCCGGACCGGGTGGTGATCATCGTCGTCTCGAATCCTTGGGAGATCTGCCGGTTGGGAAAGACGACGCTCTCCAGGAGGTGTTCGGCGGTGACGCGGCCGGCGATGCCGTCGAGCTTCGGGCCGGCATTGCCGCCGGAGTCGCTCCCGATCTGGTGGCAACGGGTGCAGGCGACCGCGGCGTGCTCGTAGAAGAGCTTCCGTCCGCGCGCCGCATCACCGCCGGACAACGCCTCGCGGTAGGGCGAGAGGTGGTCCTTCGGAAGCTTCCATTCCTGGTAGGCCGCCAGACGCTGGGTGACCGCGGGAGCGGTGCGTTTCCGTGCCGCCTCGACGAGGTCCAGCATCACCTCGTTCGCGACCTCGCGCTTCATCAGGCGCTCCAGGGCGTCGGCGAGCAACGCGTCCGCGGCGTCGGACTTGAGGTCGCCGAGGCTGGTGTAGGCGGCCTGCTGTTCGGGGATCGTGCCGCCGGTGATCCGGAGGCGCAGGGCGCCGGCGGCGTCGTTGGGATCGAGTTCCGCCTGGAGCCGCGACGCTTCGAGCCGCAGTTCCTCTGACCTGTCTGCCGCGGCGAAGGCCGAGAGCGTGCGGACCTCGGCAGCCGTGGCGCCGCCGCGATGGAGGGAACGCAGGGCCGAGGCCCGGACCCGTACCGGGGCCGAGGCGTTCCGGACCAGCGAGGCAAGGACCGGACGGGCGGCTTCGAGCCGGAGGTCGGCCGCGGCGACGGTGGCGGCCATGGCGACGGCTTCGGAACCGTCGGCGAGGAGATTCCCCAACGACGACAGCAGCGCGGCACGCGCCGGGGCGGCGTCGCGGGCCGGCAGCGGACGCCAGACGCCGACGATGCGGTCGCGGGCGGGCGGCTTCTCCCACGATCCCAGGGCCTGAAGCGCCTCGATGCGGACCGTTTCCGGGAGATCAGCCCGGATCGTCAATGCACCGAGCCGGATCGCCGCGTCCGCGTCTCCGACACGGAAGTTCGCGTCCACGATCCGCAGCAGCAGCGGCCCAGCGAGGTCCACGGGCGCATTGGTCCACGGGAGCGGCTGGTCGGCACGGACGTCCCGGATCGCGTCGGACGGGTTCGGAGTCGGCGGCAGGGTCCGCTGGGCCACCTCCAAGCGGTCGCGCAGGGATTTGAGCACCGCATCGTCCCCGAGCGCGGCCAACGCGGACATCGCGCCGGGGACGGGGACGTCGTGGATGGCGCGAGCCGCTTCGACGACGATCCGGACGTCGGAATCCTTGAGGAAGCGGGCCAAGCCCGGAGAGGCCCCGCGGCGCCAGGCCAGGACCGCGGCGAGCCGGACCTCGAACGCGGGGTCCGCGACGAGGGTCCCGACGAAGGCGGGGTCGGTGGCCGACAGCGCCTGCACCAGTGCACCGAAGAGCACCCGGTCGGCTTGCAGTCCGGGTCCGGCGTTTCGGATCGCTTCCACCACGCGGCGGGACTCGGACGCATCCGGCAGCGCCCGGGCCAGTCCGAGTGCCGCTGCCGCCTGGATCCGGGCGGGCGTGCGTTCGAGCGAGGCGGCCAAGACGGTGCGGACGCCCAGGTGACGGGCGATGGCATCGGAGGAACCGAGAGCGCGGAGGGCTTGGACCCGCAGTTCCCCTTGGCCTGCCTGCGCTGCAGGCAACAAGGCGGAAACCGCCAGCGACGGGTCCCTTCGGGCGATCTGGCCAAGAGCCCGCGCGGCATGGACCGCCGATGGGCCATCCCCCTGGAGCAGGGCCTTGAGCCGCGGGACCGAGGCCGCGCCCCGTGCGGCGAGGGCGTATTGGGCCTCCTGCCTCACCCTCAGGTCGCGATGGGCGAGCAGCGGGACCAGTTCCGCTTCCGGCCGTTTCGAGAAGCCTTCGCCCAACAGCCGCGCGGTTTCCTTCGAGACCGGATCCGCGAGCACCTCCGGGAACCACGCGCGGTAGATCCGCCCCTTGTTGCTCTTGGGCCAGCCTTCATGCCAGTCGGCGAAGAGGATCGAGCCGTCCGGCGCGAGATCCACGTCCGGCACCAGGCTGTTCCACACGAACTCGTCATGGGCGACCAGCTCGTAGCCGGCACCCTTCTGCCGGACCGCGAGGGAATCGACGCCGCTCCGCGCGCTGGTGCCCTTGAAGTAGGCGAGGAGGAACCGGTTCCCGCCGGCGGATCCCAACGGAACGCCCCCCATGTACACGAGGCCGGACGGGCCGTCGGCGATGTTCGCGATGGGCGGATGGACATACGCGGCCTGGCCCTCGAAGTGGGGAACCCAGAGGCGTTCCAGGTTCCACATCCCGGCATTGCCGAGCGGCGCGTGCTGGTGCCCGACCCGCCAGCCGGAATCCGCGCCCTCGACGACCTGGACCCAGCGTTCCCGGTCGCCCTGGTCGGAATCGTTGTCGCCGGTGAACAGGTCGCCCTGGTCGTTGAACGCCAGTTCCTGGGGATTCCGGAGTCCACGGTGGACCACCTCCATGTTGGTGCCGTCGGGTTCGCAGCGGAACACCGCCCCCTCGTCGGGCAGGTCGATCACCCGGCCCTCCCGCGTGACGACATGCGCGCCACGGTCGCCGACGCTGAAGTAGAGCCGCCCGTCGGGCCCGAGGATCAGGCCGTGGAGGTCATGGCCCGTGAAGCTGAACCGCACGCCGAAGCCGCGGAGAAGTTCCTCCGCCTTGTGTCCGGGCGCCGTGTGCGGGGACGCGGCCAGCGGGGATGCGGGGGACGAAGCCGAGGCCGAGGCTGCGGCACCTTCCGTCGGCCGGATGCGCCAGAGGCTGGGGATCTCGGTGAACCAGACCTCCCCGTCGCGGGCCAGGACGCCGCTGCCGATGCCGCTCAGCGGACTGTTGAATCCGTCGGCGAACACCGAGGAGACGTCCGCCTTGCCGTCGCCGTCGGTGTCCTCGATGCGGCGGATGACCTCGGTCTCCGCCGAGAGCGCCTTCTCGCCGCCGGGACCGAACCACTTGCGGATGATCTCCAGGCGGTTGGTGATGTTCCGCGAGGCGAGGTCGTCCTCGAGCATGAACATGTAGTGGCGGATATCGAGCACGCTGGACCGGTAGCGGTAGGTCTCGCTGGTGAAGACGCGGCCCCGGCCGTCGACGCTGAAGGCGACGGGATTGGCGAGCATCGGCTCGGCGGCCCAGAGGTCCACCTTGAGGCCGGGCGCGAGCTTGAACTGGCGGATCCGGTTGGTGCCCTCGGACGAAGCCGGAGCCAGCACGGGGGTCCCGGAGCGGTCCGCCGCGACGAGCGGCTTGAAGCCGCCGCCCGACGGCTGGGATCCACCCGCCGCCTCGATCTCCGCTCCGAACAGCGGCTGCCCGAGGAACAGCGCCGAGGAAGGCAACAGGGCGAGCATCGAGGCACGCCGAAGCGCGAAGCGAAGGGGCATTGGTCGAGTTTGGGAAATCCGGACTTCGAGGCAAGGAGGCAGGCGGGGGGGGTGAAGCGTTGAAAGGTTGAAAGGTTGAAGCGTTGAAGCGTTGAAGCGGTGGATAGGGCGGCAAGGAAGCTAGCCGCGGCAGTGACCCGCAACGGACAACGGACAACGAACAGCAATCTCCGTGTCCTCCGTGCCTCAGTGGCCAATCCGCGGTAGGTTCGAGATGTTGAAGGGCTGAAGCGGTGGAGGTTTCGGCAAGGATTCCAGGGACCGCTCCCTACCCGTGCACGCCGTAGGTGACGAGGGCGCTCGGATCCGGGCTATTGGCTTCGCACGCGGAAGAAGACCGGGCGGGAATCGTTGCGGGAATGCCACGTTCCCAACGGGAACTCGAAGTCGGCGAACCGGCTCACCCCGTCGGGGTCCCACATTGCTCCACAGGAACCCGGAGCCTGTATGGGAATACACATGGGAAAACCCACTCGGTAGTCGGCCATCGTCTGCCAGGACGCCAAATCATAGGACCTCTGGAGGGCATGACTGCGGCCGCTCTCCAGCCGCAGCTTCAAAGACGGACGGGCCCCAGAGGAGAGGGACACCCGCGTCGGCGTCCGAGAGGGCTTCACATCCAACACGATTCTCCGCGGAAAAGACCGGCACCCGCCGGACAACGGTGGGTCCTGCAACGGATAGCGCATCTCCAACTCCACCCGCCCTACGAAGGGCCGTTTCAGGCGGATGGTCGTGTGACCGATGGTGCCTTCCACGGAGACCAGCGACGTCTCCGCGGACAACTGCCCGGGATCGAGCGTGACCGATTCGGTGGAGCCCGCGACGACGACCTGAGGCAAACCTCCGGTGGACGGACCCGTGAGCGACATCGGATTGCCCGTGGTGACACGGCGAACCGCCGATCCGACGGGCTCGTCTCCCGTGGTGTCCGGCGGGAACTCGACGGGAAGCGGCGGCGGGATCAGGAATCCGGTTTGAGGCGGGATCGCCATGAGATCCACCGTCACGGACGGGGTATCCTCCGTCGTCTCAACCACCCGAAGCCACCGGCCACCCAGTTCGTCGTCAACATAGGCATCGGGCCAGATCGACGAATTGAGCAAGATAATCGACCGGAAGTTGACCAACTGGAGGCTGGATGGATCCGACGCCGAGCCAACCCGGTAGGTGAAGGCTCCAGATGCTCCGAAAGAGGGACCAGAAATCCTGCAGGTCCATAAATCCCAACCGCCCCTGGCCTCCTCCAGTCCCGAATACAAGGCGGTGTTCCACACATAGACCTGCATGAAGACGGTCTGTCCTTCGACATATCCCACAAGCGTCCGGATGCCGTTGGCCCCCGGGATCCCCCCTGGGATCCAAGTCCCGGGAAAAGCCGTCGTCGAAACCCGGAACGGCATCGGATCCCCCAGCTTGTTGGTCAGCGAGCCGGGAGCCGGACCGTAGACGATCTGGGCGACCCACTGGGTTCCCGTAAGAGGAACTCCGTCCTGTGTCATGACCAACTGCGGAGGAACAAGCCCCCGGTTGTTCACGTTCACCAACCCCTGCGCGGCGAGACGGCCACCGGAAATCAGACCCAGGATCAGGAGCATCCAGCCCAGCACCCTCAACGCACCCGGCCGAGGAGTGCCCCGGGCGAAGTCTTGGAACCCGATTTTCATGGCGAGATGACTTGGCCGGAGTCGAAACCTGCCGTCTTGGAAAGGAAAGCGGTCAATGGCCCCAGCATTCAGCGTTCGGTGTTCACCGCTCCCCCCGTTCCACCCACTCCGCATTGACCACCTTCTCGACGAGGTCGAGGGGCGTGTAGAAGTACTGGTTCGAGGCCTCGAACCCGAACCTGGCATCGCGGCTTTGCAGTGCGTGCATCCGCACGGCGAGGACCGACTCCGCCCGGGCGATCCGCCGCACCGACTCGCGGTCGCCCACCTTGCGGGCCATCACGAACCGCGCCTGGTTCGCCACGCTGGCATAGTGGATCGCCGCCGCCTCGATGCAGCCCGCCTCCTCCGCCAGCGCGGCCGGCCAGCGCGGCACCGCGGACCGCAAGGCCGTCAACGCCGCCTCGAACCCGGCCGCCACCGTCTCCAACTGGCCCAGGAACACCTCCGCGGGATACACCGATCGCCAGGCGTCGAGGTCGTCATACGGGATGCCAACCATGGCGGCGTGGAAGCCGGTCGGCTTGGACCAGAGCGGGTTCGCCGGTCCCATCTGCAACGGCGCCGAGTACACCGTGCCGCCATGGAAGGGGAACTCCCGGTAGGCCGCACTGCACGCCTTCCAGAATTCCACCGCGGCTCCCGCGTGGTCCGGTCCATGACGCCGCAGCGCCAAGGATTCGAGGGACCCGCCCGCGGCGATCTCGGCCACGGCCTGGAGGTTCGGGGACGGATGGCCGCCGAGGGTCCAGCCGAGCATGAGGTTCCCGACCCCGGCTTCCTTCAGCGCCGCGGCATGGCGGGCGACGTTTTCCAGCACCGGCAGGTAGGGCACCGCCGCGATCTCCCACGTCACCCCGAACTGCACCTTCGCCGCCACCTCCAGTCCACGCGCCTTGGCCGCCGCCCAATGCCGCTTCGCCCGCGGCCCCGGGCCGATCGCGCTGAGGCAATACTCGCCCACCGTGGTCTTCACCCCGCCGCGCTCGATGGGCAGCCCCCACTCGCTGACGCTCATCAGGGTCGCGCCCTCGGGCAGCAGGCGGATCACCTCCTCGGCCCACGCGTCGGCCCATCCCCAGTCCCAGGCCAGGAGGCGCTGCGAGCCACCGGCCGCCCGGATGCCGCCGAGGAAGGCGGCGTTGACCTCGGCGATGACCTCCGCCGGACGCCGCGCACGGCACCGCGGACATTCGCCACCACGGCCGTGGGACCAGCAGTTCGTCGGGTTCTCCGAAGCGGTGATGGTGAGGAATCCGCCGAGGCCGGGAACGGCCCGGACCAGGTCGGCCACGCCTTCCCGAAGTCCCGCACGGACCTCCGGAACGCTGGTGCAGACGCAGCGGAATTCGCCGTCGGGGGTCCCCTTCCAATCCGGATGCGCGGTGAACACCGCGGAATCCGCGCGCAATGTCCGCGGCTCGTTGAGGTAGAGATAGACCTTCACCCCGTGACGGGCCGCGCGGGTCACCAGCGCGCGCAGGGCGGTGCGCCGACGCTCGATGTCCTTTTCCCGGGCCCAAGGCAGCGGAGTCAGACGCGCCAGCACGCCCTGGAGCCACACCGCGTTCACCCCGGTCTGCGCCAACCGCGCGAGGTAGCCATCGGGATACGGATCAAGCGCGGGATCGAGCAACGGATCGCCGTACAGCGCGAAGTACGAGTAGCCGAGACGGAGCGCTGCGGAAGGGCCGGAAGCCGCCGGCGTCGACGCCTCGGGCTTCGGCGGACGACTCAGGCGGTCCACGAAGGCGAACAGTCGGTCCCGGCCCTCCAGCGGTTCCTTGCCAAAGGCGACTTGGACGGTGCGGGCGATCTCCCCCGCCCGGCGATTCTGGGCTTCGGACGACTCGGCCCAGCGGAGCGTCTCCACCTGGGGCTTGAGCAGGCCGAGCTTGTGGAAGAAGAAGTCATCCTCGCGCAACGTGTAGGCCAGTTCCTCCGCGTCCCATCCGAGCAGGGCCAGCAGTTGGGGATAGGGAAGGAGGTGCCAGTTGGCGCGGATGAGGGTGAGGTTGGCCCGCTTGCGCTCCTCGACCGTGAACGGCTTCACCGGCTTCAGTCCCAGGCTGCGGCCGAGACGCCGGATGTCCCTTGCCCGGGCCCCGACCACGGCGGCCATCCGTTCCGGCGAGGCGAGCAGCCAGTTGCGCCAGACGAAGGCGTGCAGGCGGCTGGGGAACCAGGGGAAGTCCAAGGCCGCCGGCGCGGAACCCGACGGAAGGACCGCGGCGACCTCCGCGGCCTGGGCCCTCTCCGGCAGGAACGGCAACACCCCGAGCACGGCCGCGGTGCCGCAGAACCTCCGACGGGAGATCCGGGGCGGGAGGGAGGAGGGATTCATGCGGAGGAGGAGTACGTTCAACTTCCGACGCTCGACGCTCAACGCTCAAGGAAGGGAGGGAAGCGGACTCAGACGGACGGCAGGACGAGGGTCTTGGCCAGCTTGTTCGCCGCCTTCTCGAAGGTGACGAGCGTGTGGCCGTCCGTCTGGCTGGCGCCATGGATGAGCCGGTCCACGAATCCGGGTTTGGCCGTGGCCAGCTTCGGAAGTCCCAACACCTCCAACGCCACCGGCGTGACGGTGACGCCGCTATGCCGGGCGAAGAGGGTCAGCGCCTGGAGGGCGTCCGGCTTGGGCAGTTGGTAGAATCCCTGCAGCGCGAAATAGGCCTCCGCCAACACCAGGTCGCTGACGTGGACCACACGACCGGCAGAGAGCTGTCCGCGGAGGAATTCCATGGCACGCCGGTACTGGTCCGCGGGCTGGCCGACGAGCAACCGGATGACGACAGACGTGTCGAGGCTGGTGCCGCCTTGGATCATGCCCGCTTTCCCTGACGTCCCGCCGGGGCGGCATCCGCGGCATCGGCCACCCAGCCGGCAACGATGGAACCACGGATGGATTCCAGGTCATGACCCTGTCCCGGCCGCAACGCGCGCCGGGTGATGGCCAACCAAGGGGCCTCGTCCTCCGAGGCCGTCGGCACCGACGGAACCGATGACGACGCCGGGGCATCCAGCCAGGCTTGCAGCAACTCCACCGCGACCGAACGGAGCGGACGCCCCTCCAGCGCACTGCGGGCCTTGACCCGGCGGTACAGCTCATCCGGAATGTCCAGGGTGGCTTTCATGTTTTACAGCTTCCCGTATTCCCTGAGGGCGTCAAGGGGGGCGCTGGCCGACCCCTGCCTTGGGGCGGGTTGAAAGGTTGAAAGGTTGAAAGGTTGAAGGGCTGAAGCGGTGAATGGGGCGGCGATGAACCGCCGCAGCGATCCGCAACGGACAACGGACAACGAACAGCAATCTCCGTGTCCTCCGTGCCTCTGTGGCCAATCCAAGTGAAGGTCGAGGGGTTGAAAGGGGGCCGAATGCGGCGGCGACGGACAACGGACAACGGGCGACGGACCAACACCCCATCACCTCCCAACACCGATCGGCACTTCGCAGAAAGTCAGCGCGGCGATGCCGTTGGTGCCCCGGAGCACCCGTTTCGGACTCCACGCACTCCCGGTCAGATACGTGAGCCGTGTCGCCTCGGACGGCCCGGCCAACCGCAGTCTCAGAGTGTTGTCCACCGCCTCGCCGCCAGCCACCCGGCCGGTCGCTCCGTCCAGACGGAACTCTCCCACCAGCGAATCGTCCCACGTCACCGGCTGATCGAACTCCAGCACCAGTGTGTCGCGACGCGGACTGCCATAGACGGCCCGGACCAGGTTGGGAGGTGTGATGGAGCCCGATGGCTTCACGCCGTGGACGTCGCGTTCGACCAGCGGAAGAATCAGACGGGCGAACTCGGCGTACCCGGCCGCCGGATAGTGGCATTCCCCCGGCGGCGTGATTCCCAAGGTGGACATCAGGCCGAGATGCGAGAACGCCGAGGGCAGGTTCCGTTGGACCTCCCGCAGACGGTCGTCGGAACCGTCGATGCCCATGGCGCAGGACTTCGGCCAGATCTGGAAGAGGTAGCGATGACGGAGGTTGGGGTAGTCCCGCTGCCATCCGGCCGCCATCTCCAGGAAGTGGCTACGGTAGTTCTCCCAGCCGAACCCGCCGTCGGGTCCGTCCGCACCCTGGTCGTTCTCGCCCTGATGCCAGAAGACGCCGCGCACGCCATGCGTCAACCGGGCCCGGCGGACGCGATCGAGCAGATGGCCGTACAGGGTCTGGCGATCGGCCGGGTTGGACAACGAACGTTGGTGCTGGTCGATCCGCGTGCCGCCGACCGCGCCGTTGAGAAGACACACCGGAATGCGGTGGCGCTCGACCAGTTGTCGCGCCAGTTCCATTCCCCAATAGCCGATCTGGTGACGGCCGCCTTCCGATGACCGGTAGAGGGCGTTGCCCCAAACCGGCTGGTCGTCCGTCGCATCGGACCGCGCACCGAAGGTCCGGATCCAATCGCTGCGGAACTCCGGTTCCTCCGGTCCCCAGTCGGTGGCCACCGCGTTGGACTGCCCGTCGATGAGGAACACGTCGCCGCACACGAGATTGGTCGCGGTGCCGAGCGGGGTCTCCCGACCGGCGGTCACCGTCCCGAACTCCACGCGGTACCGGATGAGGCCGGGCCGGAGCGTCACCGACAGGACATAGGATCCCGAGGCGTCCGGCCGGACCTGCCGACGTTCAACCACACCCTCCTGGTTCGACAGACGCAGGTACACGGCGTCGGCCGGCGACGTCAGCCGGCCGGACCAGAACAGGAGTCCCCGGTTCCGCTCGTCCCGGGCGAAGAACTGGTTGTCCACCGGTCGCTCCTCCGGATCCGGTGTCCGTTCGATCCAGCGATCGCGGGCGGGTTCCCGGATCTGGATCGTCACCGACTGCGTGGTCCGCGTCCCGCCGTTGTCCGCCGTCGCGGTCACCACCAGCGTCCCGCTGTTCAGGGCGCGCACCAGACGCAGACGTTCGCCGTCGACATCACGGACCACGGCCAGGTTGGAGACGGCCCAGGTGATGCGCAGCGGACCCGCACCCGGGGTCGACAGCGCCGCGCGGTTGGAGAAGTGCGGCACGATCTCGATCGGCGTGCGCCCGTTCCATCGACGTGGGGCTTCCAGTCGGAAGACCGGATCCGGGATGCGTTCCTCGATCTCGAGCGGGATGTCCTGCGACTTCCAGCCTCCACGTCCCAACGCCTGGAAGCGCAGCACCCGCGACCGCGGACCCGCGACACGTCCGGCATCGACGGTGAGGCGGAGCCGATCGGTGGCGAGCAGGGTTTCCCGGCCGTCTTCCCGAAGCAGCCAACGGACCTGCATCGCACCACCGGCCTGCGCATCGAAGGTAACGGAAGTCCCCTCGGCAATCCGGGCTGCGGCGGGTGTCACCCCAAAAGTCTCACCGGCCTGGACCACAGGACCGACCACCGTCTGGAGCGGACGTTGGTTCGCATGCTCGAGCCGGATCCATTCGGCGGAACGGGCCACATTCGAGAGCCGGACCTCGTCGAGATCGCCCACGAAGTCGTAGTGGTCGTACCAGCCGCCGATCCAGAAGCGGCCCGGACTGCGGATCGCCAGACGCGGCGTCGCCGACGAATCGAGGACCCCGTCGACATAGAGGCGTCCTTCCCGGCCGTCGTAGGTGTGGACCACGTGGACCCATTGGTGGAGGGGGATCCGGTTTCGGCCGCGGACGTCGGAGAAGTCGCTGTCGACGTGGAAGTGCGACGGACTCCGCAATTGGAGGCGGATCTTGCTGCCACGACCGCCGCCTTCGTTGCCCCAGCCCAACAGCGTGGTGTTGGGGCGCTCGGCCCGGACCCACGCCGCGGAACTGTGGGGTTCCGCACCCTGGGGAAGACCGGTGATCCGATCCCCGGCGAAGAGTCCCACGTTCCCGCGGAAGTGCCGGGCCGAGCCGATCACACCCTGGGTGGACGTCGTGCCGGTATCCACGGCATCCCGGCCGATCGGTCCTTCCGCCGTGGAACCACCCAGATGCCAGACGCTGAGATGGCCGTTGGAGGGATTGAAGACGGCGGCACCATCCGAACGGGACACCGCCTTGGGATTCCCCCAATGCAGCCGGAGTTCCTGGCGGTCATTACCACGGATCTCCGGCACACGAACCCAGACCGACGCCGTGCCCTCCGCTGGATTCCATTGCTCGATCTGGAACGGCAGCGGCACGCCGCCCACGGTGGAAACCCGGAGGTCTTCACCCCCAGGCTGGGCTTGGTCGAAGGGGAAGAAGTCCCGGTGCAGCCGCACCAGCAAGGGGAAGGACTGGAGAACCGTCCCCGCGGGCAGATCCGCGCCGTCCGGAGTGGTGAGGACGAACACCGAGCCGGAATGCTTCCAGCCGGTGGTCGGTTCCGGAAGGTCCCGATGCGCCACCTCCGAATGCACCGTGTCGAGGCGGGCCCACTCCGCGGCGAGTTCCCGGACCTTCGCGGGCTGGGACGCCGCCAGGTCGGTGGACTCGGACCGGTCCACGGTGAGGTCGTAGAGTTCCCACGGCGCGTCCTTGCCCGCGGCGACGATCTTCCAGTCGCCGACCCGCAGCGCCCGGTTGCCTTCGTGACGCCACCACAGGGTCCGAACCTTGGAGACTTCATCGGCCTTCAATTCCGGAACCAGGCTGCGGCCGGGAGCGGGCGGAAGCGGTTTGCCATCCCACGCGTCCGGAACCCGGCCGCCCGCCACTTCGAGCACGGTCGGGACCAGGTCCACCAAATGGCCGGGACTCCTGCGGAGTTCCCCGCGTGCGGCGATCCCGCGGGGCCAGCGCACCACCAGCGGCGTGGAGATGCCGCCTTCGTGGACCCAGGTCTTGTGCCGCCGGAAGGGAGTGTTGGCCATCGTGGACCAGCCGGGGCCAAGGCTGAGGAATGTCGCGCCGGTGCCGCACATCGCCTCGGGATCGTGACCGTCCCCGCGCACCATCATCTCGGCGCTGGCGCCGTTGTCGGACAGGAACAGCACCAGCGTGTCCTCGGCCGCCCCCATCGACCGGAGCTGCCCGAGCATCCGTCCGATCTCGCGGTCCATGCGGTCCACCATCGCGGCGTGGACGGCCATCTTGTCGGCCTGGAACCGGCGTTGGGAATCGTTGAGGTCGTCCCAGGCCAACGGACGGTTCACCTCGTCCGGCCCGAGGCGTTCAAGGTCCTTCGGGAAGGCGTAGGGAGGTCCGACGGTCCGCTCGACGGCGGACAACGTCGTTCCACCGATTCCCAGGGCCTGCATGCGGCTCCAGCGTTTCGCCCGGAGCGCATCCCATCCGGCCCGGTAGGGCTCGCGGTAGCGGTCGACGTCCTCGGCCGGGGCCTGCAGCGGGAAATGCGGGGCGGTGAAGGCGACGAAGCTGAAGAACGGCCGGCCTGGGTGGTTGGTGGCGTGGTCCTGCAGGCACCGGATCGCGTGGTCGGCGATGGCGGTGCTGGAGTAGTAGCCGGCGTTGGTGGCCACCGCCGGCAGGCGCGCGCCGTCCTCCGAATGCAGACGGGGAAAGAAGTGGCGATCGTGGTCGTCGAGGCTGTAGGAGCGGTCGAATCCGTTCTCCAACGGCCTGCCGTCCACGTGCCACTTGCCGGAGTGGTAGGAGCGGTATCCCAGGGGACGCAGCAGCTCGGGCAACAGTCGGGCCCAAGGCTGCCGGGTGCCCGTTGTTCCACTGGGCACGTCCTCCACGGCGTCGCGGCGGACTTCCTGGGCGTAGCGCCCGGTGAGGATCGCCGCCCGCGAGGGCCAGCAGCGGGCGGTGTTGTAGAACTGGGTGAACCGCAGACCGTCCCGGGCCAAGGCATCGAGATTGGGAGTGGCGATCTCCCCGCCGTAGCAACCGAGGTCCGAGTACCCGAGGTCGTCGGCGACGATCAGCAGGACGTTCGGCCGGGTCGCCGACGCCGCCTTCGAGGCGCCTGGAAAGAGGGCGAGCAACGGAACGAGGAGGAGCAGGAGTCGGGTCATCGAAGGGGTTCCGTTGCGGGATGGAAGCGTGCGGATCTCAGGGCGCGAACTCGGACATCCAACCGATCTGCGGCCACGGCCGGCTCAGGTCGTTGGTCCTCTCCGGACCCGCCGTGCTGCGGCCGCGCTCGATGATCCGGCGCAGGGAGAGGCCGAGGCGCCGGACGATCTCCGGGTGGTTGCCGACGAGGTTGGTCCGCTCCGCGGGATCGGTCCCCAGGTCGTAGAGCTGGAAGCGGGGAAGCGCCGCGGCGCCCGCCTCACCGGGACGAGGCGCGCTCCATCCGCCGGAATCCGGCGCCAGCAGCAGCTTCCAGCGTCCTTCGCGCACCGCGAACGAGCCGTTGATCGAATGGTGGACCAACCCTTCGCGGCCGGAGGGTGCGGAGTCTTCGCCGCGCAGCTGGGCCAGGAAGCTGACGCCGTCCAATCCGGCCTGCTTCGAGATCCCGCGATGCAGCGCCTCGGCCACGGTGGGAAGGATGTCCACCTGCCCGACCGTCGCCGGGCAGCGCGTTCCGGGAGGGATCTGTCCCGGCCACCGCACGATCAACGGGACACGGTGGCCGCCCTCGAAGAGGTCCGCCTTGTGGCCGCGGAACCCGGCGCTGGGATCGTGGTGATGACGGCCCAGGGCCGCGAGGTCCGCGGCGGGCGAGCAACCGTTGTCCGCGGTGAAGAACACCAGGGTGTCGGCCGCCTGGCCGGTGCGGTCCAGCAGGTCGAGCAGGCGTCCCACCGAGGCGTCGAGCTCGGTCACGAAGTCGCCGTAGGGCGTGGTGCCGGTCCGTCCCGCGAAGCCGGCGGTGGGGACGATCGGCGTGTGGGGCGAGGCGAGGGCGAGATGCAGGAAGAACGGCCGTCCGTCGGTGGCCCGCGCACGGCCTTCCAGGAACGCGGCGGCCCGATCGAAGAAGCGGGCCTGCACCTCGGCATGGACGAAGTCGGGCGCCACGACCCCCGCACGCCACATCGCCGGCGCCTTGCCGGCCTCGATCCGGCGGTCCGGTGGCACCGGCACGCGGTCGCCTTCCAGGTGGACGTAGGGCGGCATGTCGAGCGACGCGGCGATCCCGTGGAACGTCTCGAACCCGTGCGCCAGCGGACCGCCGCCGAACGGCCGGCCGAAGTCCACGTCCTCGCGTCCCCCATCCTTCTTCACCCAGTCGAGTCCGAGGTGCCACTTGCCGACCATCGCGGTGGCGTAGCCGTGGGACTGGAGGAACCGGGCGAGGTTCGGACGCCGCGGCTCGAGCAGCGCCGGATCGTAGCCGTCGAGCACGCCCGACTTGAGCCGTCCGCGCCAGGCATGTCGCCCGGTCAACAGGGCGTAGCGGCTGGGCGTGCAGACCGACGACGCGGAATGGGCGTCGGTGAACACCCGTCCCTCACGCGCCAACCGGTCGAGGTTCGGCGTCTTCCAGGCGCTGTTCGTGTTGAGGCAGGAGAGGTCGCCGACACCGAGGTCGTCGGCGAGGATCAGCAGCACGTTCGGACGCAAGGCGGCCGCGGCGCGGGGCACGAACCCCACGAGCAGGATCAGGAGGGCCGGGAGGAATCGGAGGACGGCGGACGCCATGGCACGCAGGCGAGGCTCAGGGTTTCGGGATGCGGTTCACCGTGTAGTAGGCGACTTCGTGCAGCAGGGCCTCACCGGAGCGGTCCCGCAGGCCGGGAAGGTTCAGCTCGTGGATGTGTCCCGGGATCAGGCGGTCGACCACCAACCGGACGCGAAGGCCGTCGGGGGACGGCGTCGCCGACACCACCCGTTGTTCGGCCTGCTCGATCTCGGGTCCGCCGTACGCGCCGTAGAAGTGGTGGGTGTAGGTCTCGAGCTGGTAGCTCTCGGGATCGGCGGCGGTGGCGGGGTCGACGGGACGCGTGAAGCGCAGTTCGAAGCCGTCGGGCCGGATGCGCATCGAGTGGACCTCGAACGGCACGACCCCGGTCCAGTCGAGCCGCTGGAACGACCGGGCGGAAAGCCCACGCACGGGCCAACCGCGCTTGCTGCCGCCCACGAACAGATGTCCGTCGCGGGTGAGCGTTCCGCCGATCAGGCCGGTGGCGAAGCCCTGACGGAAAGGGAAGCAGGCGCCCTGGTAGACGCCGTCCACCCGCTCCATGTCTACCCGGGACACGAGGCTCAGCGTGTAGTCGGCCACGAAGATCTGGCCGGTGAACGGACCGAAGCGGCCGCCCGAGCGGTCCGGCATCAGGGCCGAGGCGCTCTGGCCCATCTTCTTGTACGGAAGCAGGACCGCGGGGAGGACGAAGGCGGGTTCGGCCTCGGCATACGGGATGCGTCGGCTGGCCTCGTCGCCCGGCGGATCGACGGGACGTTTCCCCATTCCCGGCGCCTGGTCGTACCAGCGGTTGCCGGCGGGGTGTCCGTGGAATCCGCCGGGTCGCAGGTGCTTGATGGAACACGAGCTGTTCCAGGGTCCTTGGCTCTCCGCGTAGAAGGCGTCGCCGGCGTCGTTGAAGGCGATTCCACCGGGACTGCGCAGTCCGCTTCCCATGACCTCGAACCGTCCGTCCGGGAAATGCCGCAGCGCCCATCCGCGGAAGAGCCGCTCGGAGGTGTAGCTGTCGGTGAGCCCATGCACGGTCCACACCGCGCCGTCCCGGTCGAAGTCCGAGCCGAAGGTGTACTCGTGCTCGCCACCCCAGGCCCAGGCGTCGCTGACCGTCTCGTAGCGGTCCGCCCGGCCGTCGCCGTCGGTGTCGCGCAGGCGGGTCAGTTCGCCCTGCTGCGTGGCGTACAGTTCCCCGTCGCGCCACGCGAGCCCGAGCACCTCGGTCAGGCCACCCGCGAAGAGGGTCCACTTCGGCGCGGGCGGCGTCGACGCGGCCCCGGTCGCCAGATGGACCTCGCCCCGGCGCGTGCCGACCGCGAGCCGGCCGTCGGGAAGTTCCAGGACGCTGCCCGCCTCCAGCACCGCCTCGGGCGGCAAGGGGATGTCCACGATCCGGTAGAATCCCGCTTCACGCCCGTTGAAGGGCACGTCGGCGAGGTCGTCGGTGCTCAGGTTCTGCTGGAGGTCCGCCGGCCGCACTCCGCGTCGGAATCCGCCGAAGTCGCTCTTCCGCGGCGCGTAGTTGCCCACGGTGGCCACGTCGGACTTGGCTGGGATCTTCGCCTCGAGTCCCACGCACCAGTAGCAGGCGTTCACCAGCAGGCGCCGGATGGACTCCTCACGGAAGTCGTCGCCGTAGCCCAGGGTCGTGGTGAAGACGCGGGCCGCCTTGCCCGATTTGCCGGTGAAGGTCTTGGTCCACGCGATCGGCACCGGCGCCTTGCCGGGATCGGGGGCGTCGTCGGGACGCAGCCCCATCAGCGGCTGTCCCATCAGCAGCGGCTGGCTGTCGCCTTCCAGCTTCGTCACGGCGTAGGCGTGGGACGGACCCCACAGCGGATCGACACCGCGCAGGATCGGATGCGCCTCCTGGCCGGGCACGACGATTCCGCGCGTTCCCTGGCTGCGGTAGCCGCCGTAGTGGTCGACCCAGGTCTCGCCGAGCACCTGGCGTCCGAAGCCGCCCTGGAACCTCGGATGCGGTCCCCGCCAGGCCCATTCGGCGAAGCGTTCCTTCGGCGAACGGTCGTAGTCGAAGGCGTGGGTCGCGGTGCGGATGCCGATCACCGGACGCCCCGAGTTCATGTAGTCCACGAAGTGCGCCATCTGGTCCTCGGGCAGATGCCGGTAGCGGGTGAACACCACCGCGAGGTCGGCGTCCTTGAGGGCCTCGAGTCCCGGGATGTTGTCGGCGACGGCGGGATCGATCTCGCCGGTCTCGCGGTTCACCGAGAACAGCACCGTGCAGCGGAAGCCGTGGCGCTTGGCGAGGATGCGCGCCAGGGCCGGCATCGATTCCTCGGAGCGGTACTCCTCGTCGCCGGTGATGAAGACGATGTGCTTCCCCTTCCCCGGCCCGCGGCCCGCGCGCAGCGACATCCAGGGTTCGTCCTCGGCGCGGACGGACAGACCTCCGGCGGCGAGGAGGGCGAGCGCGAGGAGCCAGCGGCGAAGCGCATGAAGGCGGTTACCAGACATAGTTGAACTCCAGTTGGCCGACGCCGTCTAGGGTCTGAACCGGGATCCGCAGCTCGTGCCAGTTTCCTTCACCGACGAAGTTGGCCTGCCACGTTCCCTGCCTCTCGATGGTGTACTGGCCGGGAAGCTCCCATCCGGAATCCGGCCTGGACCGGAGATCCCCGGCCGCCACGCGGAGGTACAGGCCCTCGGGTGCCGTACCCGAGAAGCGGAGCGTGCGGTGCAGTCCCGACCGGCCGCCCTCCGCGTACGGGACAATGCGGTCCTCCACCCCGAGCGAACCGATCCGGTAGAGGAGGACCGGGCGCTTCTGCGGATCGAGTTGGTATCCCGAGAAGCGGATCCCCCGTTCGCGCGCCGAGTTGGTGGGCCAACGCGTCCGGAAGTCCGGCAGCACCGCGAACGCCGGGCCCTTGGGCAGGATCACGACCGGGTTGCCCAACGGACGGATCTGGCCCATGCCCTGGACGCCCCAGTGCGGTCCCGCGTTGAGGAAGCGACCGCGCCAGAGCAGTGCGAGACGCATCTCCTCGGCGTCGAAGGCGGCGTTGAGTTCGCCCGGGAATCCGACCGCGAACGCGCGGAACCCGGCTTCCCACAGCTTGCCGCGATAGACCACCGGCTCGCCGCCGACCACCAGTTCCATGTTCTCCCGGCTCAGGCCGGCCGGGAACTTCGCCCGCGGGCCGTCGGCGAGGTAGGTCCAGATCGCGGCGTGCTGCCGGTCCACGTTCCCGCCGAGCAGGTCGGGGAGCGGACTGACGCCGTCCGGCCAGAACGCCGGCATGCGGGTGCCCGGATGGAACCGCTCGGGATTGCGCAGGAACCGACGGAACCAGTCCCCGTTGAGACGGCCGGTCACCGTGGTGAGGTCCAGAACCTGCAACGCGTGGGCGGGCTGCCGGTTGAAGCGGTGGCAGGCGATGCACGACAGGCCGTCGGTGCCGACGAGGCGTCGGCCGGCCTCCCGCAGGTCCTCCGGCGAGTCGGCCACCGGGGCCACCGGTTCCTCCTGGCGGTCGAGGGTGACGAACAGCGGCGCCAAGCGTGCCACCGCGTCGTCGTGGAAGCGGGGCATGCGGGTGTTGAGGTACGGACGGACAGGAGCGCCTTGGGCGAGCACCCGGGCGATCCATTCCGGACGGAGACGGTCCCCCACGCCGTCCAGCGACGGCGGCACGCGGCCTTCGTCGCCGAGGTCCTCGCCGTTGGAGGTGAAGAACGCGTCGCGCGCCGCATCCACCCCACCCGCGCCGTCCCGCACATGGCACGCGGTGCAGCGGAAGGCCGCCATCGTGTGGGCGACCTGCTCGCGTTCCGACGGCTTCGGGAGCGCGGTCCGGTTCAGGTCCGCGAGCGCGGCCCGGAAGGCGTCCCGCCGCGCGGCGTCGAGGCCGAAGTCCGGGGACCGCGCGGACGGCGTCGAGGCGAGGCATCCGCGTTCCGCATCGAGCGACATCAACGGCTTGCCGGTGGGCTTCCACGATTCGGGTTCATGGCAGGCCGCACAGCCGTAGGCGACGGCGTGGGCCTTCCCCTTCTCCGCCAGCGCCGGGTCGTGGCGGAAGCGGACGGGTTCGGGAACCGCCTCGCGCGTGGCGCGAAGCCGGGAGGCGGCGAACGCCTCGCGGGGAACGCCGGGGCCTTCCCATTCGAGTCGGAAGGCCGGTGGCTTCGGCCCGCGCCGGACATGGTCGATCACCAGCGGGTACCAACCCGGGTCCAGCCGCATCGTGGTCGAGGCATCCACCCGCTCGCGCTGCCAGCTGTCCATGCCCAGGCGCCAGCCGTCGGCGATCGACAGGCGGCACGCGCCGTCGGCCACAAGCCGGAAGGTGTAGCGTCCCCCTTGCACGACCTCGAACCAGCCGCTGAACCGGACCGCCCGGACCGCGCCTTCGCCGACCGCGGACATCGAGAGGTTCGTCGCCGTGCCGGTGCGGAACGGCTTCGCGGCGTCGAGGTCCTCCAACGACTCCAGCCGATCCCGGTACTGCGCCACCTCCAACACGGCCGGGACCCGGGTGTCCCGGAGCAGGTATTCGGCGATGTCGCGGGCCTCGGCCTCGGACAGGTTCAGCGAGGGCATCCGGCCCGACGGCCGCACCGACCTCGGATCGTGCAGGAACCGCTGGAGCCCATCGAGCGACCACTTGTCGGCCATCGCCGGCAACGGAACCGAACCCGTGGCGGCCGCCGCGCCGTTCTGCGGCGGATGGCAGGCGACGCAACCGACGGAATGGAACAACCCCTCGCCGCGCGCCACCGCCGCGCGATCCGGCAGGACCGGCTGGAAGCCCTGCGGACGGTCCGACATCAGGAAATGGGTCAACGCCTCCGCCACCTCGGCCCGGGAATCGGCGGGGAGCCCATGGAGGACGTGCGGCATCGCCGTGCCGGGATGCGTTCCGCGGGGATCCGCGAGGTACGCCTTCAACCACGCGGGCGAGACCCGTTCGCCGAGTTCCTTCCAACGCGGCGCCGCCTTCGGCACGAGCCATCCGGACTGCGCGGCGGAGGGCGTGTGGCAGGCGATGCAGTTCGCGTCCTCCAACAGCCGGGCCGAGTCGACGGGCCCCGCCCGCAGCGCGGCCGCCATCCCAACGACGGCCACCGCCGAGGCGATCCGACGGAAGACCGATGCGCGGGACCGGACGTCGGACGGAGGAAGGGAGTTCATCGGGGGCCGGGGGGAAGCTTCTCGTGGAGGAAGGCGGTCATCAGCTCCCGAAGGTGGCGCGAGGTGTTCACGCCTTCGCTGATGGAATGGGAACGGTTGGGATAGGACATCATGCGGAACGGGAGGTTGTTCCGGATGAAGGCGTCGACGAGCGCCTCGGCGCCCTGGTAATGGCAGTTGTCGTCGCCCGTGCCGTGGATGAGCAGCAACTCGCCCTTGAGGCGGTCGGCGAAGGTCAGCGGCGAACCCTGGAGGTAGCCCTCGGCGTTGTCCGACGGCAGGCCCATGTAGCGCTCCTGGTAGATCGTGTCGTAGAGCCGCATGTTGGGGACCGACGCGATGGAGATGCCGACCTTGTAGAGGTCCGGATGCCGCAGCAGCGCGTTCAGGGTCATCGAGCCGCCGCCGCTCCAGCCCCAGATGCCGACGCGGTCGGGGTCGAGGTAGGGGCGGTTGGCGAGCAGGTGCCGCAGCGCCGCCGCCTGGTCCTGCGAGGCGAGCACGCCGACCTGGCGGTAGATCGACTTGCGCCATTCCCGGCCGCGCGGCGTGGCGGTGCCGCGGTTGTCGATGCTCATCACCACGTAGCCCTGCTGGGCCAGCATCCAGTGCCACAACAGGCCGGTCCCACCCCACTCGTCCTTCACCGTCGAACCCGCCGGCTCCCCGTACACGTGGACCAGCAACGGGTACTTCTTCGACGCGTCGAAGTCCGGCGGACGCAAGCACCAGGCGTCGAGCTCCACGCCGTCCCCGACCGGGATGCGCAGGAACTCGGACGAAGGCTTCTTCAGGGCCGCGAGTCGTTCCTTGAGACGGGTGTTCTCCTGGAACACGCGCACCGTCTTGTGGTCGGCGAGCGTGATCAGCTCGATCCGCGGCGGCTGGTCGAAGCGGGACCAGGTGTGCACCGCCCAACGTCCGTCGGGCGACGCGGAGTAGGAGTGGGTCCCGGGCTCGTTCGTCGGCGATAGGCGTTCGGTGGAACGCCCGTTGAAGCGCGTCCGGTAGAGGTAACGCTGGGTGGGGTCGTCCGGCGACGCGATGTAGTAGACCCACTTGCCCTTCTCATCGAGGTGGACCAGCTGGACCGCGTCGAACTTGCCGCGGGTGACCTGCTTCCGCTTCCCGTCGAGGGAGACCAGGTAGAGCTGCTCCCAGCCGTCCCGTTCGCTCGGCAGGACGAAGCGCTTCCCGTCGCGGGTCCAGCGGAGGTCCAGGTGCGCCTCCACCCAGGCGGCGTCGGTGTCGGTGTGGAACTGTTCGACGGCGCCGGTGAAGGGGTCGGCGAGGAAGAGTCGGTTGGTGTTCTGCAGGCGGTTGAGCTGCTGGACCACGAACCGCGCGGAACCCTCGGGCCAGGTGAGGTCGAACGGGTAGTGGTTCCGCGGATCGCCCGGCAGCGCGACCGGTCGGACCGTCTTGCCCTCGACCTCGACGGTGAGGATCCGCACGGCGGAGTTCCGTTCGCCGGTCTTCGGGTACTTCACCCACTGGACCTTCGGGTAGAGGCTGTCGGTGTTGTTGACCAACGCCACCTCGGGAACGCCTTCCGTGTCGAACTGCCAGAAGGCGATGAACCGGCTGTCCGGGCTCCAGCGGAACGCGTCGCGCAGGTAGAGTTCCTCCTCGTACACCCAGTCCGAGGTGCCGTTGACGATGTGCGGCGTCGGGGTCTGGGTCAGCGTCTCGATCCGGCGGGACTGGAGGTCCTGGACGTGGATATTGCGGTCCCGGACGTAGGCCACCTTGCGGCCGTCGGGCGAGAACTTGGCGAACATCAGCGACGACGGCGGCGCGTCGCCCCCGATGCGGAACAGCTCGTGGCTGGTGCGGTCGAGCACCCAGTAGTCGCCGCGGCTGTTGGTGCGCCAGACGCGGCGCGAATCGGTGTAGATCAGCAGGCGCGACCGGTCCTTGGACCAGGCGAAGTCCTCGACCGACAACGGCGACGAACGGCCCGCCGGGACGAGGTCCGCCGCGGACACCAGGATGTTGGTCGCGCCGGTGGCGGGGTCGTGCCGGACGAGGTCGCGTCCGCCACCCGGCGCCGTGGCCGTCTCCCACGTCGTGTAGCCCGAGCCGTCGTCCAGCCACCGCAGGGACGGCCCGCCTTCGCCCCCGAACTCGCCTGAGCCATAAAGCCGTTCGAGGGTGAGCAGCGGAGAATTGGTCTCGGCGGCGAAGGCCGGGACCGCGACGAGCACGGCGGCCAGGCCGGACAGCAGGCGGGCGAGGACGGGGGAGGTTCTCATCGGGGCTCGGGGTTCGGGGTCAGCGGACTTCCACGACGACGGGGCCGAGGACCTCGGGTCGCGGCGTGATGCCGAGTCCGGGACCGGTTCCCGCCTTCATGTAGCCGTCCACGCGTTGCGGCGCCCCGGCGGCGGTGCTGACGGTGACGTAGCTGTTGAAGTCGGTGCTGGTGAAGCGGAACGACTCGGGTGTGCTGTGCGCGAGGTGGGCGATGGCGGCGGTGGTGATGTCGCCGCCCCAGCTGTCCTCGAGGGTCATCGCGATGCCCATGCTCACGCAGAGGTCCCGGGCCTGCTTGGTGCGGGTCAGGCCGCCGAGCTTGCTGATCTTCAGGTTGACCACGTCCATCGCCAGGTCGGCGCGGGCGCGCAGCAGCAGGTCGAGGTTGTCCACGTTCTCGTCGAGCACGAACGGGTGGTCGGTGTTGCGCCGCACGGCGAGGCATTCCTCGTAGGAGAGGCAGGGCTGCTCGATGTAGACGTCGAGGTCCCGCACCGCGCGCACCACGCGCATCGCCTCGTGCTGGGTCCAGCCGGTGTTGGCGTCGGCCACGAGGCGGTCGGTCGGCTGGAGGATGCCGCGCACCGCGCGGATGCGGGCGATGTCGACGTCGGGATCGCCGCCGACCTTGAGCTGGAAGCGCGTGTAGCCCTCGGCGCGGTAGCCGGCGACCTTGCGGGCCATCGTCTCCGGATCCTCCTGCGAGATGGCCCGGTACAACCGCACCGCCTCGCCGTAGCGGCCGCCCATCAGCACGCACACCGGCAGCCCGGTCGCCTGTCCCAGAAGGTCCCAGCAGGCGATGTCGATGCCCGACTTCACGTACGGATGCCCCTTGAGCGCGGCGTCCATGCGGTGGTTCAGCTTGAGCAGCTCGCGGGGATCCTCGCCGATCAGGTGCGGCCCGAGTTCCCGCAGGCCGGCGCGGACGCCCTCGGCGTAGGCCGGCAGGTAGAACGGCCCGAGCGGGCAGACCTCGCCGTAGCCGACATGGCCGGTGTCGGTCTCGACGCCCACGATCGTGCTGTCGAACACCGTGACCGACTTGCCGCCGGACCACTTGTAGGTGGTTTCGTGGAGGGGGAGTTCGACGCGGTGGGCGAAGATGCGGGAGATTTTCATTCGATCCGGGCGAGGAAGGACGGTTCGGGCCTTCCGCCGTGGCAACGGTGTGGATCGCGGAGGATCGAGGGAAGCGAAACCGTCACCGGCGCGTCACTCGACACGGATTCCCGGGGATTCCCGGGGATCCGCGATGGGGAAGGGTCTGGAACCAGGCCCTGGGCGGAACGGGCCGCCGTACGGGATGAGACCGCCAGCGACCGGGCCAAAGGACCTCTGGCGCCCGAAGGAAGGATCCTCGAGACGGTCGCCTACCGATCCATGCCCATCCGTGGAATCCGTGTCGAAATGGCGAGTGGGCCAGAATTCGGCCCGGTTCAGTCGACGTCCGCTGCAGGAGGTCTTGGTTGGCAGACCTTCGCGGAGGCTCGGGTATCAGCGGCCGGGCCGGGCCCGGGCAGGAATCTCCATCCGATCCGTCACGTCTCCGGTGCGCCTGCTCGGGGACTCGGCGGCGTCGGGATAGGCCCGGACGTATTCCATCCGCGCGGCTTCCGGCGAGACCCGGACGCGAAGGATGCCAGAAGGCCCCTGGATCTCCCCTTGCCGGTACCCGTACTCCGCGGCGCTGCGAGGAGGGTCGTATCGGCGGTGTCCGGGTTGGGGGACGAGGACGTAGAGCATCCCGTCCCGCTGCTGGCGGGCGTAGAAGTGGTCGTGTCCATGGAACACCGCGGTCACGCCGTTTCGGACCAGGAGGTCATGCACCGGCAGATTCCATCCGGGACGATGGGTCGCGAAGCCGTCCTTCCCATCGGGTTCCAGGCCACCCCATTCGAAGAGTCGGGACGCCTCGGCGCCTCCCCGGCCCTCCCGGGATTCGCCACCGGCGAGGTGATGGAGAAAGACAAAGCGAAAGCGGGCCCGGCTGGTCTCCAGGGTTTGCTGGAGCCAGCGGTATTGGCGTTCGCCCAGGGTCCGGGACCAGTTGTCGCCGCCGCGGGTCCGGGTGGAGAACCAGAAGGGATCCAGCACCACGAACAGGGCGTCTCCCCAGTGCCACGCATAGTAGTCCTGAAGCAGCCCGGCCACCGGGTGGGGCACCTCGTTGCCCGTGTAGAAGCCGTCGGGAACCGGGTTGGGGAAGTGGCGCTTCCGCTGCAGGTTGGACCAGACCGGCATGGAATCCGCGCCCGCCCCGCCGCGTCCCGGTTGCTCGCCGTCGTGGTTGCCCAACACCAGGAACACCGCCGCCTGCCTTCCCACCTGACCCAGCCAATGGCGCTGGGCCCGGTACTGGGGAAGCGCCTCATGGAACTCGGCGTACTTGTCGGTCATGAAGGTGTCGCCCAGGTCGACGTGGAAGTCGGTCCCCGAGTCGACCGCATTCCGGAGGGATTTCCCGTACACCGCGAGGTCGGTCCCGTAGTCGAGATGGGGGTCCGCCTGGACCGTGAAGGTGAAGGCCTCGCCCAGAGCCCGTGCCGTGGTGAACCGGCGGGTCTCGCCCAAGGTCCAGTCCGCCTCGCCCGGACTCCGGGTGCGGACCCGGTAGTGATTCGTGCCGGCCGGCAAGCCGCTCAGCAGGAATTCCAACGGTTCGCCAGCCCGGAGCATCCGGACCGGAGTGGATTGGGTGAGGGCGTCGGACCGGACACCGTGGTCGACACAGACCTCGAGTTCCCGGCGAGCCAAGAGACTGAGGGTGATCGAATCGCGGGTCGGCCTTCCAAGGACCGCGTTCCAATCCTCGGGCGGCACTTCGGTCTGGAAGGCCGGGGTCGGCATCCGCACGCCACCTTCCTGTCCGGACGGCGGACGTCTCGCGGGGGATTCCTTCGCGGTCTCCGTCGCCGCGAACACCGGAAACGTCGAAGCCAGCGGCACCGCCGCCGCGAGCACCCACCGGAGGAGGCGCATCGGGAGCCTTCTCATGGCCGTTCCTCCTTGGCTTTCCGGCGGTCGTTCCGGCCCGGCCTGCCCTCGCGAAGTCCGCGGCGCTCGCCGGGGAGCGTGTCGGCCGACGCCTTGGGATCCGCGTTGCCATTCACCCGCGGGAGCGCGGCCTTCGCCGACGCGAGCGCCTCGGTCAACCGGCGGTCGAGGTCGTCGACCACCTCCGGACGGTCCCTCGCCAGGTTCACCCGCTCGGAGGGATCGGTCGCGAGGTCGTGGAGCCTCCGTTCCCCGGTCTCGTAGATCCGCACCAGCTTCAGGTCCCCGTGGATCAGCGCGGACGCCGGGCCGAGCGGGTCCTTGTCGTAGTGGGGCACATGGACCAGCCAATCCTCGCGGGCACGCCGGACTTCTCCCGAGCCACCGGCCCGGAGGAGCGGGACCAGGCTGCCCCCTTCGAGGCCCTCGCGGCTTCCCGGGTCCACCCCGGCCAATTCAGCGACCGTGGGGAAGAGGTCCACCGAGGTGGTGAAGGTCCGGGCAAAGGTCCCCGCCGAGACACCGGGTCCACGGATCAACAAGGGAACCCGCAGGCCGCCTTCCGAAACCATGCCCTTGCCACCGGAGAACGGCGGGTTCCTTCCCGGGGCACCGTGGTCGGTGGTGTAGATCACGAAAGTCGACTCCAGGACCCCGAGGGATTCCAGCGTCGCGAGGATGCGTCCATAGGAGTTGTCGGCGTCCTCCGCCACCGCGGCCGCGGCGGTCTCGACCGGGTTCCTTCCGGCCGCCCGGGCTCGGACCCGTTCGAGGGTCTCCGGCAGGACGTCGAGGGCGCTTCGGCCGGCGTACTGGGCGATCTGGAGATAGAACGGCTGGTGTTCCCGGACCGCACGGGTGATGAAGTCGACCCCGAGGTCGGCGCTGCGGAACGCCTGCTTCGGATTCGGGTTCGACACGTTGTCAGGCCCCCCGTTGGAGGTGGGACCGGTGCTCTCGTCGAAGCCATGCGCGGCCGGATCGGTCCGCCCGAGGTGCCACTTGCCGAAGTGGGCGGTGCGATATCCCGAGGTCTTGAGCCGCTTCGCCAACGTCGTGACGGAACGGGGCAGCTCGGTGGTGGACTCCGCCGGAAGCAGGCGTGTCCGCAGTCCACCCTTGGCGTCCCCGTCGCCGCCTCCCTCGCTGACGAAAGTCATGCGGAGCGCCGCCGGGCTGCGGCCGGTGAGGAGGGCGGCCCGGGTCGGGGTGCATCGGGGAGAGGCGGCATGGAACCGGGTGAACCGCATTCCCTCCCGGGCGATCCGGTCGAGGTTGGGCGTCCGCACCAACAGGCTGCGCGACTCCGCGATCCGGTCGTCCATCGGGGCGGAAAGGGACGACCACCCCTGCCCTTCGCCGATCAGCACGATGAAGTTGGGACGGGCCGGATCGGCGGCCTGGGCCGCGAAGGCGAGGAGCAGAAGCCCCAGGAACGACCATCCCGGGAGACGCGTTCGGAGTCGGTTCATGAAGCGGTTCAGCGGGGTTGAGACTCGGACGTGTTTCGGTCGCGACGGGGATTCCGGGCATCCTGGGAGTCGCGGGAATCGGCGTTCCGTGTGGCCACCACGGCCAGCTCGGCGGTGTCGAGGACCAGGCCCTCCATGGCTTCGAGGAGCCCATCGCGGCTGACGTCCGACGCCGATACCGGGATCCGGGGCGGACCGGAGAGGGCATACAAGGTGAGGAGGTAGGTCTTCGCACCGGGCCCCTTGGAATGGGGCGGCGCATAGGCGTTCTTCCGGTTCACGCTGTTGCTGCCGAGGACGCCGATGCCCCCGCCGCCCTTCGGCAGGCCCCGGGCCGAAGCGGGGATGCCGCGGACACTCCAGTACCACTTGGCCTTACCCTGGGGATCCAGGTGGTGCATGAGGACCACCCATTCCCGGGTTCCCTCCGGCATGCCGGTCCACTCCAGCGGCGGGCTCACCCCGGCTCCGTCTCCGGTGAATTCGACGGGAAGCTCCCCTCCCTCCGCAAAAGCGGTGCTGCCCAGGCGGAGCCGACCACTGCGCCGAGGGGCGGGGCGCGACGCGGCGTCCGGCGCGCCGGCAGAAGGGGGAGTCCCGACGGACCGCCCCGGACCCTCCCGCGGGGCGCGCCTGGGACCATCGGACGGCGTCGTCCCCGCCCGATGGAGTTCGCGACGTTCCGTCCCGTCGGGCTGGCGGTAGACGAATGTCCAGACGCCCTCCGTCGACTGCTCGTAGGCCACCGATCCCGGGCGGCCACCGACGGTGTATCCGAGCTCGTACTTGCGGGCGGACTCATCCGCGGAGAACGCCGTGATACGCGCGCCCCGCAGCGGCGTCAGCGACGGACGCACCGGCCGGGCCCGGGGCTGTGGATCCACCTGCCCCTCGCGTTCCGCCACCTCCCCGTGGAATCCGCCCTGGACGAAGGGATAGGTCCGGGACGCATGGTAGTGGTAGCCCAGCGACGCGGTCTCATGTCCGTGGAACTCGTCCAGCTTGCCGGTGGAGGTCCCATCGGGTTCCTCCAGCCCGTAGATCGGGTAGCCATCCAGGGCGAAGGCGATCGGGCGGGATTTCCCAACCGTCTGCTGCAGGTGGAACGGGGCCGCATGGTAGTGGTAGTCGTCGGCCCGGCCGCAATGGCCGCCCCACTGGTCCAGTTCGCCGATGTCGTTGGAGATCTCGCCCCGGTTGTTCTGCGGGTTGAAGATGGGGATGCCGTTGACCGCGACCGCGATGGCCCCACGGAGGAACTGGTTGCGGATGGACCGGGGTTGGGTTGCAGGGACCGGATGCCGTGGAATCCGCCAGGCGTTGTCTCCGGTGTAGTCCTGCGGCAACGGCACCTGCTGTTGCCAGGCGGTGATTCCCACCATCATCCCGTGGTCCGGCATTCCCCGGTTCTCCACGTACAGGAACCCGTCGTCCCAACGGACCCGGACCCGTGGGGAGAAGGCCAGGAACGCCTCCGCCTGGATCGGCGCATCCGACGTGGATCCGGTGGACTTGGATTTGGAGACATCCGGCCCCGGCGTCGCCGCCGCCATCGTCCGAACATGGGAATGAACCGGGGTCGACGTTCCGTGCACGTGCGGCCCTGAAGAAGTCCCGCCGATGTCGTGGGCCGGCACCGGGGCCGTCACAGCCACGAGACACCACGTCCACCGGAGAAGGAATCGGGTCCTGTTCATGGACCGACCCTGACCGACCCTACCTGAAGCCAGGATGAATGGACGGTCCCGCCCTTCCGCGGTTTGGCTGGTCTTCCATTCATCCTGGCTTCAGGAAGTCCCGGTCATCTTCCAGCTGCCCGTCGCCATGAGGCTCCTCGTTGTCGAAGACGAACCCGACCTGCTCTCCGGACTGGCCCGCGCGCTCCGGAGGGAGGGCTATGCCGTGGACACCGCCGTGGACGGGGAGGAAGGCCTCTACAAGGCCAGTTCGACCGACTACGACGCCATCCTGCTGGACCTCCAGATCCCCAAGCTCGACGGATGGACCCTGTTGTCACGACTCCGTGAGGCTCGGAACACGCCCGTGCTGGTCCTGACCGCGCGGGACGCGCTGGGGGACCGGATCCGCGGGCTGGACGGCGGGGCCGACGACTACCTGGTGAAGCCCTTCGACATGCCGGAACTGATGGCCCGGCTCCGGGCGGTCATCCGGCGCGGGGCCCGACAGGCCCGGGCAGTGATCGAGGTTGGGAACCTGGAGGTGGACACGGCTTCCCGAACCGTCCGCCAGGCGGGGAACCCGGTTCCGCTCACGGCCCGGGAGTACGTGCTCCTGGAGTACCTCGTGCTCCACCGCGGCGAGGTGGTGAGCCGCACCGAGCTCTATGAGCACCTGTTCGACGAGAACGACGCGACGTTGTCCAACCTGCTCGACGTCCATGTCTCCAACCTGCGTCGGAAACTGGGGGCGGACCTGATCCAGACACGCCGCGGCCTGGGGTATTCCGTCGAATGAGGTGCTTCCAATCCATCGGCTGGCGACTCCAGCTCTGGCACGGGCTGCTGCTCGCGGTGATCCTCGCGGGATTCGGCGTCACAGCACACCGCTTCGAGCGGGCCCGCCTGATGCGCCGGATCGACGACGAGCTGGAGCAGCGGATTCCGGTGCTGGTGGAGTCCCAGCGGCCGGTCCGGGGGGAACGGGAACGCCGGGTCTTCTCCTTGGCGCCGCGACACGCGGGGCTCTTCGACGGGGACGGTCCCCAACCCTTCTACCACGTCGTCTGGCTCAAGCATGGGGTGGAACCGGTGACCCGCTCCGCCGCGTCCCCGGCGGAGGTCCCCATGCCGCGTCCCGGGGAGCCGACTGTGCGTCAGCGGGGCAGCCTGCGGGAGGCCTTCCTTTTCCCCGGGCCCGGCGACTGCGTGCTGGTGGGCCGTCGGGTGGACCAGGACCTCGACGGCCAGGACCAACTGGCCTGGAAGCTGGCGGCGGTTGGAATCGGGGTGCTGGCGCTCGGTTTGGCGATCGGATCCTGGCTGGTGCGGCGGGCCCTGATGCCCATCCACGGGATCAGCGACGCCGCGGTGCGGATTGCCTCCGGCGACCTGACACGGCGGATCCCTGCGCCGGAATCGGCGGATGAACTGGGACAGCTCGCCGAGGTGCTGAACTCCACCTTCGACCGCCTGGACGCGGCCTTCGCCCGACAGACCCGGTTCACCGCGGACGCCGCGCACGAACTCCGGACCCCGGTCGCCGTGCTGCTCACCCAGACCGCCAACGGCCTCGCCGCCGAGGGGCTCGGCGAGGACCAGCGGGAGGCGCTGGAGGCGTGCCAACGGGCGGCCCAGCGGATGCGTCGGCTGATCGATTCCCTGCTTCTGCTCGCCCGCCTCGACGCCGGGCGCACGGGTGGACGCCGGGAACCCTGCGACCTGTCCAGCCTGGCGCTGGAAACACTGAAGCTGATCCGTCCCCTGGCGGACCGTCGCCGCATCGGGATCGATGCCGACCTCCCGCCGGCGACCTGCCTGGGCGATCCCGCACAACTGGAACAGGTCCTGGCGAACCTCGTCTCCAACGCGGTGGATCACAACGAGGACGACGGCCGGATCCGGGTGACCACGGGGATGGCGGGAGGAATGGCCGTGGTGACCGTTTGGAACTCCGGGCCACCGATTCCGCAGGGGGATCTGCCGAGGATCTTTGAACGGTTCCATCGTGTGGACCGCTCGCGGACTTCGGGTCATGGACACACCGGGCTCGGACTGGCCATCGTCCAAGGCATCGTACAGGCCCATGGCGGGCGCGTTGAGGCTCGCAGCGGCATCGGGGACGGAACCCGGTTCCGGGTGGAGCTTCCCGCCGCCCACGGCGAAGACACGGTCCAAGGCGGACTGGAGCGGGCCTGAAGGACGGCCCTTTCGGCTCCCCGATTGGAGGGCGCGCCTTGGAGGCCTCCGTGGAACCCGTGTCCAAAAAGGCGCGAGAGGCCGCTCGGGCGGGCTCAGCGGCGGCGACGGCGTTCCCGCAGCAGCACCACGCCGGCCAAGGCCCCAGCCGCCACCAGCAGCGTGGAGTCGTGCTCCGGCACGGCGCTCACGGTCATGCCCCACGCGGCCACCCGGGCGAGGCCGCCCGACTCGAGGTCGGTGACGGACAGCGTCCATTGCCCGTCCGGCGTGCCGTTGACCGACAGGAAGGCGCCGATGGCATCCGCCAAGGTGGCGTCGCGCGGGGAGAACGCGCCGACCAGGGAGGGATTCGCCGAACGGCCATCCGCCTGGAAGGTCCCGGAAAGGGCGCCGCTCCCGGCGGACACGTGGACGTCGTCCAACGCCGCGCCGTCGAAGCGGACATCGATCCCGCTGCCCGGGGATCCATACGGATTCGTGGCCGTGCGGCCGACCCGGTTCATCAGCACCACCGAGACGCCACTCTCGTGGGACAGGCGCACGCTGAGGTCGCCGTTCCACATGGTGCCCGAGCCTCCGGCGCCGTCGCTGCCGACGACCTGGACCCAGACCGAGATGTCCTCGACCTGGGTGAGGCCCGGGAGGTAGCCGGTGCGGATGGTCCGGGTGTCGGAGACGGTGGTGGGGTCGCCGAAGTACGGGGCATCCGGCACCTCGAGGTTCACGCCGGCCCACTCCCAGTTGAAGATCGCGGCGCCCGCCGGAAGCGCGCCCGCCGCGAAGGCCAACAGGACGGGAGCGAGGATGGATTGGAGTTTCATGGACTTGATGGGAAGCGGACTCGGTTGGGTCACTGGGCCGGAAGGCAGCGGTAGAAGCCGGACTCGGAGGGGGCGGCGGCGTGGGCGTGGTCGACGAAGCCGCTGCCGGCGGTCGCGGCCACCCGCGCCAACTCGGTCCAGGGCCCGGAGAGGTCGGCGGAGAACTGGACGGAGTACGGACGGCCGGGAAGACCCACGAACCGCAGGTCCATGCCGGACGCCGGGGCGGCCGCGGGCCGGAGGAACACGAGGTTGACCGGGATCTGCGAGGACGCCCGGACACGGATCGTCACCGTCCCCTGCACCGTCCGACCGCCCGCGGTGAGCGTGTAGCGGAAGGTGTCGGTGCCCACGTAGGCCGCCGGCGGCGTGTAGCCGACGACGCCCGCCGAAAGCGTCACCGAACCGCCCCGGGCGGAGGTGGCCTCGACCGCGGTGAGCGACAGCGACGCACCGTCGGGATCGGTGTCGTTGGCGAGGAGACGGTCCACGCGGAAGGCGGTCGGGACGTCGTTCACCGTCTCGCCGAAGTCGGCGCCGGCGGACGGCAACCGCACCACGGTCACCGCCACGAGGCACAGGGACTCGTTGCCCGCGGCGTCGGAGACGGTGACGGCCACCGAGGTGACGCCGGAGGTCAGGAGGGTTCCCGCGGCCGGCGATTGGCGGAAGGTGAGCGCGCCCGGTTCGACGTCGGTGGCGGAGACGGAGGCGGTCAGGTCGGGCAACGCCACGCCGTCCGGCCCGGACTGCACGAGGGTCAACGGTGCGGCGCAGGCGGTGATCGTGGGGGCGTTCCCGTCGACGATCCCCGCCACCGGGATGCGGAAGGTCCCCTCGTCGGAATCCGAGGTGGAGACGACGACGTCGCCGGTGAAGGAACCGCCGGAGGCCGCGGTCAGGACCGCGGAGAAGCGCAGGTTCGCGCCGGCGGCCAGCCGGACCGGGAACGTCGGGGCGTCCACGAGGCGGAATCCGGCCGGAACCGAGACGTTGGAGACGTCGAGAGCGTCGTTGCCGACGTTGGAGACGCGGAAGTCGCGGAAAACCGGGACGCCGCCGCCGGTGACGCCGAAGTCCACCGGGGCGACCTGGCCGGAGGAGACCTCCAACGGCGAGGCGCCGGTGACGTCGTGGACCGCCACCTCGGCGGGGGCGGTGTAGGAGAACTCGAGTCCCCAGGAGACGAGCGTGGCCTCGTCGCCGACGGCGGAATCGATGACCGTGAGGGACCATTCGCCGTCGGGGCTGCCGACGACCATCCCGGACAGCGGCGCGGTGCGCGGGTCGGTGTCGAGGGCCAGCTCGGGATCGACGTCGCGGGCGTCGGGACGCCAGCGGCCGGTGAGGGTGCCGCCCAGCGGGTTGAGGACGTTCCGGTACAGGTGGATGTCGCCGTTCAGGGCGTCGTCGTCGAGGACCACGTCGAGTCCGGCGTCGCCGTAGCCGTTGTCCCGCGTGGCGGTGCGGCCGGGACGGTTCAGGAGCACGGCGAAGTTCGTCCCGTGTTCGAGGAGCACGTAGAGGTCGCCGTTGTATCCGCCGGCGGTCTGGAGGCGGACCATCACGCCCTTCCATGCGGAGCCCGGGACGACGCCGAGGATCCCGTTGGTGTAGGTGATGATGTCGCCGGTACCGGACTCGGGGACGTCGGGGATCGGGCGGTTCACCTCCTGGGTGACGGACTCCGTCAGCGCCGCGCGGGCGACGAGGCCGACGGTGGCGAGGAACACGGCGAGGAGGCTGTGGAACGGTTTCATGGCCGGAGGGATCATGGGGCTCTGTTGGGGTGTTCCGGTCGTGTCAGAGGAAGCGGTAGTGTCCCGCCGCCGGGGTCGTGTAGTAGATGACGAAGGTGCGGCTTCCGGTGGCGCCGATGGTGCCGAGGTGGCGCCAGGTGACGCCGTTGTCGAGCGACTGCCAGACCTCGCGGGTGATGTAGCGCTTGAAGCGGGCCACCTCGAACCGTGCGCCCCGCACGTAGAACGTGGCGCCCGCCAGGTCGCCCTGCGGCGCGGTGACGTTGACAGCGACGGTGTCCACCACCTCGGCGCAGCCGCCGTCGGTGACGTTGACCGTGAAGCTGTCGCCGCCCACGAAGCCGGCCGGCGGCGTGTAGACGATGTTGGTGCCGTTGTAGGCGACCGTTCCGCCCTGCCGGCTGCGCGTGGCGACCGAAGTCACCGCCACCGCGTCCCCGTCGGGGTCGTTCACCGTGCCGAGGAGGCGCGAGACGGACAGCGTGACGTTGGTGTTGTTGACGACGGACAGCGAGTACGGCGCGGCGACCGGCGGGCGGTTCACCCTCACCCGGAAGGTGGTGGTGGCCCGGTTGCCCGAGGCGTCCTCGGCCGTGACGGTCACCACCGTGGTGCCGACCGGGAAGACGGAGCCGGAGAGGCGGTCGGAGGTCACCGCCGGCACCGAGCAGGAATCGGTCGCCGTCGGCAGAGTGAAGGACGCCACGGCACCGGCGCCGTTGGTGGAGCAGACCACGACGTCGGCGACGCCCGAGGCGAAGACCGGCGCGACGCGGTCGACCACGCTGAAGACGTTGGTCTGGCGGGTGGCGTTGCCGGAGGGGTCGGTGGCGGCGACCACGACCGACCATTGGCCGGCGCCGACGCGGGTACCGGCGGCGGGCGACTGGACGAGGGACACCGTTCCGCCCGCGTCGGAGGCGGTCAGGCGGGAGAGCAGGTCGGGGACGGCCGCACCGCAGTCGGCGTCGGCGTCGACCGTGGACGGCAGGGCCGGGCCGGCGGCGGCCTGGGCGAGCTTCCAGACGAGGACGTCGGCGCCGCGGCTCGGCTCGTAGATCAGGCCGGCGAGGACGACCGATCCGCGGCCGTCGACGGCCATGGCCCGGGGCAGGACCTCGTTGCCGTCGGCGCCCGGGACGCGGTGGACCCAGAGGTTGGTGCCGGTGGCGCGGTCGATCTTGCGGGTCACGAAGTCCATCGAGCCGAGGTTGGTCCCGGCGTTCCCGGCTCCGAAGGCCACCACGCCGCCGTCGAAGTCGACCTCGAGGGCCGAGACGAGGTTGTAGCCGAGCGGCAGGAACTGGAACCGGTTGGTCCAGGCCGCGGTGCCGTTGTCGCGGGAAAGCGCCAGCGTCGTGGCCGCGGTCTCGCGGTCGATGCCCGTGGCGTAGCCGCCGACATAGGCCTCGCCGCCCGCGCCGACGGCCACCGCGTACGGCAGGTCGGTCTGGTTGCCCGGGCCGTTGTGGCGGCTCGTCCAGAGACGCGCGCCATCGGCGGCCCGGTAGCGGATCGTGAGCATGTCGAAGCGTCCGGAAGCCGGGGTGGAGCCGCCGGTGACCAGCAGGTCGCCCGCGGAACCGACCGCGATCGAGACGCCCCGGTCATCCTGGGCGGCGCTGTCGTAGAGGTCCGACCAGCGGACCGAACCGTCCACGCCGGAGAACTGGACGGTCAGGATGTCCGCGTTGGACGAGCCGCCCTGGCCCACCACGGTGGGGTTGCCGGCGGCGTCGACGACGACCTTCGCCGCGGCCTCGGTGCCACCGCGGTCGAAGGTGCGGCGCCAGAGCGGTGCGCCTTCCGCGGCGTCCAGCTTGGCGACGAGGAGGTCGACACCCGTGGCCGCGGCCGTGGTGGAGGCGATCACGAAGACGTTCCCGGCCGCGTCGGTCGCCAGGCCGGCGGCGCGGTCGTCGAGGCCGTCCGCGCCGTCAAGCAGGGTCTGCCAGAGCAGGTCGCCGGTGGCCGGGTCGATCCGCTGGACCACGACGTCCTGGCGGCGTGCGGCGTTCCGGAAGGTGCCGGTGACGAACACGCCACCGCGGGAGGAGACCGCGATGCCCGCGGCCTCGTCGGCGCCGTTGCCCGGACCGTTGTAGGAACGGCTCCAGAGCAGCGTGCCGTCGAAGGCGTACTTCAGGAGGAGGATGTCGTTGTTGCCCGCGGCGCTGGAGTCGCCGAGCACGTACACGTTGCGGTCCGCGTCCAGCGCCACCTGGCGGGGGCTCTCCGAGGACTGGCCCGGACCGGCGAACCGCTGGATCCACTGCTGGACCACCGGTTCGGTTCCCGTGGCCGCGAGGGTCGGGGAGGTCACGTCCCGGACGACGAGCGTGGCCACGCAGACGGCCTCGTTCCCGGCCGCGTCGCGGGCGGTCAGGGTCACGGTGTTGGTGCCCAGCCCGACGGACGTGCCGGCCGCGGGATCCTGGGTGCGGACGGTGACGGCCACGTTGTCGACCACGGTCGAGGCGGAGAGGAAGTCGGGGACGACCGCCCGCGCCGAGGCGTCGGCATCCAGCCTGAGCGACGGCGCGCACACGGTGAACACCGGCGGCTGGCTGTCGGACACGCGCACGGTCACGTCCGCGGTGGCGCGTCCGCCGAAGCCGTCGACGACGGTGTAGGTCAGGAGGTCCGTGCCGACGAAGCCGTCGGCCGGGTCGTAGACGATCCCGGCGCCGCCCGGGGCGAGGGAGACGGCCGCGTTCGCGGACTGCGAGACGACCTCCACGGTGAGCGCGTCGCCGTCGCCGTCGGCGTCGTTGACGAGGACGGAGAGCGTGGTCGGGCCGGCGGCGGAGAGGTCGTAGGCGTCGGCCACGGCGACCGGCGCGGTGTTGAGCGTCTCGAAGCCGCGGACAGCGCCGCGGACCACGCCGTCGGCGTTGGTGGCCACGGCGCGGAAGAAGTAGGCGGTGTGCGGACGGAGGCCCGGGACCGTCAGCGACAGCTCACGGGCCCCGACGGCGGAGCCGGCGTCGACCGGGGACGAGACCGAGGCGCCGGCCAGGTCCGAGTCGGTGCCGTACTCGAAGAGGAGGACGGTGGGCTGGGACTGGGCGTCGACCCGGGCGAAGAGGCCCGCCGAATTCGTGGACGGCGAACGGGCGGGCTCGGTGGAGACGAGCGGAGGCGCGACGACGTCGACGGTGACGGTCCGGTCGGTGGAGCCGCCGTCCTTGTCGGTGACCCGGGCCTTGAACGTCCGGAGACCGGCCGGGGCGAGGAACTGGGGCGGAACGGTCGCCGAGGCGGCCACGACGCCGCCGGCGTAGGAGCCGTCGCCGGAGTCCCAGGTGCCGTCGTTGTCGAAGTCGAAGCTGTGGCGGAAGCCCGCGTCCGTGTCGGCACCGGACGGATCCGTCGTACCGGAGAGGGTCAGCGTGACGTCGGCCGCGTGGAGACCGGATTCGGTCCTGCTGGAGGAGAGGGCCGCAGTCGGCGCGATGTTGGTGACGACCAGGTTGAAGGTCTGCACGAGCGGCGCGTTCACACCGTCGTCGGCGGTGAGGGTGACCACGGTCTCGGACGGGCCGTCGGTGGTCCCGAGGGACCAGGTCCAGGTGCCGGCCGCGGAGGCCAGCGAACCGGAACGGGTGTCAAGGAAGAGGCCGCCGATGCCGTTGGACCCGAATCCCGGATCGTTGGCGCCGGAGATCTCGAAGACGTCGCCCGCCTCGGCCGTGAGGTCGAAGAAGTAGTAGTCGACCGAGCGGTTGCGGGAGGACGGCGTGCCGGCCTGCGTGTGGCCGGTGTCGAAGGCGGCACCGGAGGTCCGGCGGACGCGCAAGGTCGTCGGGGAGATGGCGGAGAAGTCCGCGTTGTCGACGAGGACGCCCAGCCGGACGCTGGCCGCCTGGCTGAAGGTGACCGTGGCGAAGACGGTCACGTTCGTTCCGCCCGGCTGGTTGTACACCACGCCGGTGCGCCGGCGCGGCCCGGCCGGATTGGCGGCGTCGTCGATGTCGACGTAGGGCACGCCGGAATAGCCGCCGAAGAACGCGAGGGCCGGGTTGCGCCGGATGACGGCGTAGGCCGGGTTGCTGACGGTCTCGACGCCGTTCACGCCCCAGAGGGCGTAGCCGTCGGTGCCGTAGACGTTGTCGCCGTCGGCGTCCTGGGCCTTGACGACCGAGGCGGTCCTCCAGGCGGGACCGGTGGACTCGTCGACCGTTCCGGCGACGCCGCCGCGGGTCAGCGTTCCGACCGAGGCGGAGAGCGTGACCGCATCGCCGTCGAGGTCGCCGAACGCGCCGGTGTTCATCGCGGTGCGGCCTTCACCGACGACGATCGAGGCGAGGTCGACGGTCTGGGTCGGACGGGTGTTGGCCACGCCGACGACGGGGAAGTCGAAGTCCGCCTCGTCGGCGTCGTCGCTGCGGACCACGACGCGGCCGGAGAAGGCGCCCGCGGCGGCGGCGTTCATGCGGACCTGGAAGACGGAGGAGCCGCCGGCGGGAACCGAGGCGGGGAGGAAGGCGACCTGGAACCCGGCCGGCGCGGAGGCCCCGGAGAGGGCCAGCGTGGAGGAACCGCGGTTGCGGAGGACGAGGCTGCGGACGACCGGCGTGCCGACGGAGGTGAGGCCGAAGTCGATCGGGGTCGCCTGGCCGTCGACCAGCTCGACGCCGGCCTGGGTGGCGATGGCGATCTCGGGCCGCGGGGCGATGGAGCCGAGGACCACGTCGTTCCCGGAGCCGCCGCTGTAGGTGACGGTGAACAGGCCGCCGCCGACCGCGACGACCGATCCCTCGGGCAGGTCGCGGAAGGTGCCGACCACGGGTTCCATCCCGTCGTTGGCGACGAGCAGGTAGGACGTGCCGACGACCGGGGCGAACCCGCCGTTTTCGAGGTCGAGCACGGCGTCGCCGAGGCGGACCTCGCCGGAGACGTTGAGCGTCCGGACCGTGGTCGGCGAGGTGAGGGCCGGGCGGAAGAGGTCGCCGGCGGAGAGCTGGAGCGAGGCGACGTTGACGGCGGCGCCGGGCTGGGACCAGGTGACCGCCCCGCCGCGGGCGTCGAGGACGAGAGCGCCGACCGCGGTGTCCAACGAACCGGCGGAGGTCCAGTTCACGGCCGAGCCGCGGAGCGTCAGGGCGGTGGCGGCCGGACGGGTCACCGCGGCGGAGATCGTCACGGTGCCGCCGTTGGTCGAACCGAGCTCCAGTCGGGAACCGGAGACGAAGTCCAGCTCGGCGTCGGTGAGGCCGAGGACGCCGGCGGCATCGGCGCCGCCGAGGGTGACCGCGACGCCGGCGGAGTTGGGACGGACGGCGACCGTGCCCGTGGCCGAGGAGACGGATCCGCCGGCGAGGGCCAGGGAGTCGGCGACGATCTCCAGTCGGCCGGAGACCGAGGAGAGCGTCGAGGCGGCGGAGACGGAGACGGCGGCGTTGGTGCCGACGGAGCCGGGGACGCCCTTCAGCGTGACCGTGCCGGTTCCGAGCGACTGGACGGCGGCGCCGTTGACCGCGATGCCGACGAAGGCGGCGGCCGTGGGCGGCGACTGGAGGTTGGCCTCGACGGCGACCGGGCCGTCCATGGAGGCGACGGCCGAGCCGGCGGCGAAGACAACGTCGCGGGCGGAGGCGAGGCGGATGGAACCGGCCCCGAGGGTGGCGATCTCGGATCCGGCGGTGGAGAGGTGGAGCGTGCCGACCGAGAACAACCCGATGGAACGGTCACGGGCCGGGGCGACGGAACCGGCGACGGTGACCGAGGCGAGCGGCGCGGACGGCGAGCCGGCCACGAGACCCGACTTCAGGTCGGGCAGGTCGTTGACGACCAGCGCGTCGGCCTCGGATCCACGGAGCACCGAGAGGGCGTTGGTCGGGCTGGAGAACTCGACCTGGGTCAGCGTGCCGTTCGAGGAACGCAGGCGGGAAACGCCGTTGCCGACGCCGCCTTCGTCCTCGAGGACCGCGTTGTTGGCGACGGCGGGGAGACGGAAGGCGAGGTCCTCGGCGCCGGAGCGGGTCAGGACCAGGTGTTCGACGCCGGCGTAGGCGAGGTCACGGGCCGGATCGGCCCCGGTCGGGTCGAGGGACAGGCGGCCGGAGGTCGCGTTGGTGTAGGCGAGGTCCATGCGGCTGAAGGCGCCGCCCGCCAGGTCGAGCTGGTCGAGCGCGCCGGCGCCGCCCGCGAACTCGACCGCGAACGGGAACGGACCGCCGGAGAAGTCGACGGTGAGGATGTCGTTGCCCCCGGCGAGGTTCAGCACCAGGCGGTCGGTGACCGCGGAGAGCGGGAGGGTGAGCGTGCGGTCACCCGGGGAACGGGTCGCCACGGACGGGACGGAGTCGGTGAAGCGCTCGGCGACGTCGGAGATGACGAGGTCGGTGCCGGAGACGACGACGCCCAGGCGGTTGGGACGGCCGGTGGAGTCGGAGTCGGTGACCGTGAGGGTTCCGGCGTCGAGGCTGGCGACAAGGGTGCCGGTGGTGGCACCGACGGCCGAGAGGGTGACGTCGTTGCCCGTGCCGCCGGAGTAGGAGATCCGGTAGGCGGTGCCGTTGAGGTTCACGACCGCGTTCTGCGGGAGGTCGGCGAACGTGCCGGCGACGGCGTCGGTCGAGTCGTTGTTGACGAGGACGATCTGCGTCGCGTCGGACGGTGAGGCGACCGTGCCGGACAGCTCGAGACGGGCGTTCCCGAGGCTCACGGAGCCGGCGACGTTGAGCTGTTCGTGGTCGACGCCGGGGCCGGTGGTCCCGTGGATGCGGGCCCGGAAGACCGTCTCGGCGTTGAACACGAGGCTGCCGGTGTTGAGCACGCCGACCGTGGCGGCGCCCGGTGCGACCACGCCGTGGTTCTGGCCGGTGACCACGCCGACGAGGGTGCCGACGCCGGTGAGCACGCCGCCCTTGACCACGAAGCCGGAGGCGGCCGAGACGGTGTTGCCGAGGACGTCCCAGCTGCCGGACGAGACCGTCACCTGGCCGAAGGCGCGGTTGAAGGTGGACATCAGGACGCTTCCGGAGGGTTTGGACATGTCGAGGTTGCCGAGGCGTCCGGTGCCGAGCAGGCGCTGGTCGGCGGTGCCCACGAGGCTGACGAAGCCGTTGCCGAAGACGTCGTTGTCGTTGCTGGTGACATCGCCCTCGACGCGCAGCAGGCCGGGACCGTTCAGGCTCCGGATGACGGCGACGGAGAGCGTGCCGGGGACGTTGAGGTTCCGGGAGAGCGTGATGTCGGCGTTGAAGCCGGGCAGCAGGACCACGTCGTCCACGGTGCCGCCGAAGTCGACGACGTAGCCGCTGTTGTCGCCGCGGCCGAGGAGCAGCCGTCCGCCGCCGTTCCGGATCCGGCCCGTGCCGCTCAGCGTGCCGTAGGCCAGCGTCATGTCGTTGGTCAGCAGGACGTCCCCGCCGGTCTTGGCGACCGTGAGGCTGTTGAACATGCCGGTGCCGTTGAGCACCTGGTTGGTGGAGCCGACCAGCTGGACCGTGGTGTTGGCGAACCACGAGGAATCGAAGCTGGATGCGGTGCCGTTCACCCGCAGGGCGCCGGGACCCAACAGCGTGCGGATCTCGGTCACGTTCAGGGAGCCGTTCACCGTCAGGTTCTGGACAAGCTGGATGTCGGCGTTGAAGCCGGGAACCAGCGTCACGTCGTCGACGGTTCCGGAGAAGTTCACCACGTAGCCGTTCTGGTCACCCCGGCCCAGGACCAGGCGCCCGCCGCTGTTCCGGATCCGGCCCGTGCCGCTCAGCGTGCCGTAGGCCAGCGTCATGTCGTTGGTCAGCACCACGTCGCCGGACGGCTTGGCGATCACCAGCGTGTTGAACATGCCCGTGCCGTTCAGCGGCTGGTCGTTCGAGCCCACCAGCTGGACCGAGGTCGCGTTGAACCACGACGTGTCGAAACTGCTGGCCGCACCGTGCACCCGGAGGATGCCCGGACCGTTCAGCGTCCGCATCTCCGCCACCGTCAGCGAGCCGTTCACCACCAGGTTCGTGCCCAGCGCGATGTCCGCGTTGAAGCCCGGGACGAACACCACGTCGTCCACCGTGCCGGTGAAGTTCACCACGTAGCCGTTCTGGTCGCCCTTGCCGAGCACCAGCCGGCCGCCGTTGTTCCGGATCCGACCCGTGCCGCTCAGCGTGCCGTAGGCCAGCGTCATGTCGTTGGTCAGCACCACGTCGCCGCCCGGCTTGGCCACCACCAGGCTGTTGAAGATGCCATTGCCGTTCAGCAGCTGGTCACCCGAACCCACCAGCTGGAGCGAGGTCGCGTTGAACCACGACGTGTCCGTGCTGGTGGCGCGACCGTGCACGCGGAGGACGCCCGGACCGTTCAGCGTCCGCATCTCCGCCACCGTCAGTGATCCGCTGACCACGAGGTTCGTGCCCAGCGCGATGTCCGCGTTGAAGCCCGGCACCAGCACCAGGTCGTCCACCGTGCCGGTGAAGTTCGCCACGTATCCCTGCTGGTCGCCCTTGCCGAGCACCAGCCGGCCGCCTTCGTTAC
>JAIYBC010000028.1 GCA_027488845.1 Verrucomicrobiales bacterium
GAGGAATGCTGGAACTCGAGATTGGAGTGTTCGGGGCGGTTGCAGGAGCTGATCGGGATCCGGGCGGCTCCGTGGCAGTCCGTGTCTCGCTACGAAAGCCCGAGCGGTCTCGCGCACTCCATGACGCCCGCGTGCTTCCCTCGGCCGCGGGGGCTCCTTCACCCACTCGGTAGGACGTGTCCCCAATCAAAGGGAGAGGAATGCAGCGACTCGAGATTGGATCGCGGGTTGGGACGTGTCCCAAGCGGTTCTGTCACGGGTTACCAGATCCTTTTCCAATGGGGCGGCCAGATCCGGAGCAATCACCTTGGGATCACCGTGCAGCGATTCCGGGGGACAATCACGTTGACACTCCAAAACGTCATTCCTAGCGTTTGAAAAATCTTTCCTATGTCCGAAAACAACCCTCCGGTTCCGCCGTCCCCCGCTCCCGAGCCTCCCAAGGCCGCGGAGGCGTCGCAGAAGAAACAGACTGTCCGCATCAGTCTGCCCCCCAAGCCGGCGGGTGGTCCGTCGATCCGGGTTCCCTCGGCTACGGCCGCCCCGGCGGCCCCGGCTGCGGCCCCGGCGGCTGCGGCTCCGGCTGCCCCTGCCGCCGCGCCAGCGGCTCCTGCGGCCGCCGCGAAGGCGTCCGTCGCGGCTCCCGCCGCTCCCGCCGCCCCGAAGCCCGCCGCCAAACCCGCGGCGCCGGCCAAGGCCGCGACCATCGGGGGCATGGACTTCGGCCTCGCCATCGCCGCCGCCGTACTTGGACTTGCGGCCGTCGCCGTTCAGTTCTTTGTTGCCCAGTAAGGAGGCATACCGCCTCCACCAACAGGAATCCAATGGCCGCAGACAACATCATCACCGCCACGTCGCAGAACTTCCCATCGGAAGTCCTCAGCTCCACTCAGCCCGTCCTCGTCGACTTCTGGGCCGAGTGGTGCGGTCCCTGCAAGATGCTCGGCCCCGTCCTCGACGAGCTGGCCACCGAGTATACGGGCAAGGCTCGCATCGCGAAGGTCAACATCGACGACCACCAGGATCTCGCCGCCCAGTTCGGCATCCGTGCGATTCCGACCCTCCTGCTTTTCAAGGGCGGCCAAGTGATCGAACAGGTCGTCGGCCTCAAGTCCAAGCGCGACCTCAAGTCGAGCCTCGACCGGGCCATCGCCTGAGTCTCCAACCGATCCACCGAAGGATCCTTCAAGGCCCCGCCCTTTCGCGGGGCCTTTTCGTTTTCCACCAACCCGCGTCCGTGACGCCCACTTCCAGAATCCCGATCCGGTTCCGGCCCGTAATCCGTCACGGATTCCCCAGTGGCTTGGCCGCCGCCCTCGCTTTGGTGCGGGCCGTTGCCGATTCCCCGACGCCCTCACTGAGGATAAAGTCCCCGCAATCCCACCAGGTCATCCAGCGGCTTCATCCTGCAGGAACCGCCATCCGGATCGTCGGATCACTTTCGCGCCCGGCCGAAGCGGGAGACCGACTCGAGGTCTCTTGGGAGTCAACCAAGGACTCCCTGCCGGTCAATGTACCCATCGCCCACCTGTCGGCCGGCCAAACCGCCTTCGAGCACGACCTCTGGCTGCCGGCCGGAGGCTGGTATCGGCTCCGGTTCCATTGGTCCGGCTCCGCCCGGGAGCCCGTGGCCTCGGAGGTGGACGCCGTGGGCGTGGGCGAGGTGTTCCTCGTGGCCGGCCAGTCGAACGCCGCCAACCACGGCGAATCACGACAGAAGCCCAGCTCGGACCGTGTCGTCGCCTGGGACGGCACCCGCTGGCGGGTCGCCGCGGATCCACAACCCGGGGCCAGCGGTGGGGCCGGAAGCTTCATGCCCGCCCTGGGGGACCGACTCGTCCAAGCATTGGAGGTTCCGATCGGCTTCATTCCGGTCGCCGAAGGCGCCACCAGCGTCCGGGAATGGCTCCCCAGGGACACGGCCCTGCCGAATCCGCCCACACTCCTTGGAAATGTCGTCCAAGAACCCGACTCGACCTGGCGCTCCCGAGGCGCCCTATTCGACCGGTTGATTTCCCGTGGACGTTCCCTCGGCACCCCCGGATTCCGCGCAGTCCTCTGGCATCAGGGCGAGTCCGACGCGAACCAGGCCGACCCGACCCGGACGCTCTCCGGCCCGGACTACCTCCGGCTCCTGTCCGACTTGATCCGGGCCAGCCGACGGGAATGGGGTTGGGAAACACCCTGGTTCGTCGCCCAGGCTTCGTACCACACCCCCGAGGACACCGGTTCGCCGTCGATCCGGGAGGCCCAGTCGGAGAGTGCCCGTCTGGGACTCGCCCTTGCCGGCCCCGATACCGATGCGCTGACCGGCCGGTTCCGGGACCTCGATGGCCGCGGTGTCCACTTCAGCGCCGAAGGGCTGCAAGCCCATGGAACGCTCTGGGCGGAGAAGCTTCTCGGCCATTGGAATTCACTTTTGGCAGAGGAGGGGAAGGTCCCGGTGTCGGGTCCCCAGCCCACCGCGCCCCAGCGTGAAAGCCGCATCGTCGCCGGCCGACCGGGATTCGTCCTGTTGCCGGAGACCGCTCTGCGTCGGCTGCCCCAGCCTTGGGTGTTCTACGCCCCCACACTGCGCGGCCTGCCCGACCTCCACGAACAATGGCTGTTCAACCATCTCCTGGAGTCCGGGATCGCCATCGCCGGACTCGACGTCGGGGAGGCCTACGGGAATCCCGTCAGCCAGGAGCTCTTCGGAAGGTTCGCCGCGGACCTCGCGGAGCGGGACGGCTTCGCACGGCGTCCCTGCCTGCTGGGACGAAGCCGGGGCGGACTCGCGGTCGCCGCCTGGGCCGCATCGGACCCAAGCCGTGTCTCCGGCATCGCGGGCATCTACCCGGTCTTCGACCTCCGTTCCTATCCCGGGACGGACAAGGCCTCGTCCGCCTACGGCAGGACTGCGGACGAACTCGGCGCACCTGGCTCCATCTGGAATCCGGTAAACCGCATCAACGCCGTCGCCCTCAGGGGAGTCCCGGCATACCTGGTCCACGGCGATTCGGACGCGGTCGTTCCCCTTGCGGCGAACTCCGCCGCGTTCGTCGAGGCGTACCGAGATGCGGGACGCTCCGACTCAGTGCAGCTCGAGGTGCTTCCCGGCCAGGGACACAACTTGTACCCGGGGTTCTTCCGCTCGCCGGGACTGCTGCGCTTCCTGACGGAACGGGCCAAGGCCGGGGCACTGCCCTGAACCGTGTCCACCACGGATCGGACCGATCAGAGGCGCCCGTTGTCGATGAGGCGGGTGGTGCCGACGAAGACCGCCAAGGCCATGTGCGTCCCGGGGCCGACCTTTTCCAAGGGACGCAAGGTCTCGGGGTGGAAGAACTCGATGTAGTCGATGCGGGTGGCGGGACGCGAGACGGCGAGCCCGGCCAGGCGTTCCCGGAGCTTTCCAGCCGGGATGGGGCTCTTCGCACGGGCCACCTCCGCGCGGGCGAGGGCGATCATCTCCGAAAGGACCGTCGCCTGAAGGCGCTGGTCCGGTTCGAGGTAGCGATTGCGGGAACTCATCGCCAGGCCGTCCGGCTCTCGGCGTGTCTCGGCGACGACGATCCGGACCGGGAAGTTCAGGTCGCGGGTCATGCGGGAGATGACCGCCGCCTGCTGCCAGTCCTTGGCCCCGAAAACGGCGACCTCGGGGAGCACGCAGTGGAAGAGCTTCGCCACGATCGTGGTCACGCCGCGGAAATGGGTCGGCCGCGACACGCCCTCCATGCCTTGGGTCAACTGCTCCTCCACGACGTAGGTGCTGTAGTCGCCCGCGTCGCGGCCCGGGTACATCGAGTCGTCGGAAGGGGTGAAGACCACGTCGACACCGGCCTCGCGGCAAAGGCGGCAGTCCCTGCGGAAGTCGCGGGGGTACTTCGTGAAGTCCTCCTTCGGACCGAACTGGGTCGGGTTGACGTAGATGCTCAACACGACCACGCCGGAAGCCCCGACCCGCCGTCGGGCCTCGTGGACCAGGCTGATGTGGCCCTCGTGCAGGTAGCCCATGGTCGGCACGAAACCGATCCGGGTCCCGGCCCGGAGCCACTTCATGGCCTGCCGTTGCATGGAGGCCGGATCTCGCAGGATGCGCATGACGGAACCATGCTGCGGGACGGCCCGGGGCGCCAGTCCCCGCCCTTGTCGACGGCGGGGACGCGGCTACCGTCGTGACGCATCATGACTTTGGAGTTCACCAAGATGTCCGGGGCGGGGAACGACTTCATCCTGCTCGACAACCGCGACGGCCGCATCGTGCTCAGCCCCGAGAAGGTCACGAGGCTCTGCCACCGCCAGTTCGGCATCGGTGCCGATGGACTGATGCTGTTGGTGCCACCGACGACCGCGGTCGCGGACTGGGCCTGGCGCTTCTACAACTCCGACGGTTCGGACGCGGAAATGTGCGGCAACGGTGCCCGCTGCTTCGCCCGCTACATCCAGCGGGTGACCGGCTGGACCCTGCCCTCGGTCCGGTTCGAGACCGTGGCCGGCGTCATCCATGCGGAATTCGTCGGCGAGCGGGTGACGGTGGGACTGACCCCGCCCCAGGGCCTGCGGCTCGGCGAGCCGGTGCCGACCCGCGAAGGTGAACTGAAGGTGCATTCGCTCAACACCGGCGTTCCCCACGCGGTGGTCTTCGTGCCCGACGCCGACAAGGCGATGGTGCAGTCGCTCGGGTCCGAACTGCGCTGGCACGGCCATTTCGCTCCACGCGGCACGAACGTGAACTTCGCCCAGGTGCTCGGGCCGGACCACATCCGGGTCCGGACCTACGAACGCGGCGTCGAGGGCGAGACCCTCGCGTGCGGCACCGGCGTCACCGCCAGCGCCATCATCGCCTCCCGCGTCCACGGCTTCCGTCCGCCGGTGCGGGTCCAGGTCCAGGGCGGCGACGAGCTTTCGGTCTCCTTCCGCGAGGAGGCCGGCGCGTTCCACGACGTCCGCCTCAGCGGCCCGGCGACCTTCGTCTTCGAAGGCCGCATCCACATCTGACCGCGGACGCAGCCCGCGTTTCCCCAGCGGTGGCACGCGGCGTTTGTGCATCGTCGACATCGGAGCGTGCCGTCCGCACATAGCGGCGGACGCCGGTGCGCATACCATCACCGGCACAGCGCCCAATCTCATGGACGGCCCGCGTCCGGAAGCCATTCTCGTCTCCTCCCGAAGTCGCGAATGCGCCCGGTGCATCCGGCGTCCTCGGAAAGCGTCTCGCACCAAAGCCATGAACCAGCTGCTCCGTCACCTCCTGCCAGCCTGGGTGCTCCTCTGCACCGCGCTCGGCCTGAACGCCGACCCGCTACGGGTCTTCATCCGCGCCGGGGTCAAGACCCACGGCCCCAACCAGCACGACCATCCGCGCTTCCTCGGCGACTGGACGAAGCTCCTCGGCGAACGCGGCCTCAAGGTCGCCGGCGCCATGGAGTTCCCGACCGAGGCCCAGCTCGCGGAGACCGACGTCGTCGTGATCTATGCCGCCGACGGCATGAAGATCACCGGCGCCGACCGGGAGCACTTCGAGAAGTTCCTCTCGCGCGGCGGCGGCGTGGTCGTCGTCCATGACGGCGTGGTCGCCGGCGACCAGCACGAATGGTGCAAGAGGATCATCGGCGGCTCCTGGCGTTGGGACGGCGAAAAGAAGACCCAGTGGCACGAGGGCAACGTCGGCCTCTACTTCGTCAACCCGACCCATCCCATCGTGAAGGGCCTGTCGAACTTCGACTGGAAGGACGAGGTCTACAACCGCCTCGACATGGCCGACGACGTCGAGGTGTTGGCGCAGAGCTTCGTGGACGTGTTCAACATCTGGCCGCAGCTGTGGACCTACGAGAAGACCCTGCCGGGCGGCAAGGCGCCGTACCGCGCCTTCGTCAGCATCCCGGGGCACGAGTACGACTCCTTCCAGACGCCCCACTACCGGACCGTGCTGCTGCGCGGCATCGCCTGGGCGGGCCGTCGCGGGAACGTGGACGAGTTCTGCAAGCCCGAGGAGCTCGCCTCGCTCACCTATCCCGAGGGCGGTCCGAAGCGCGCCGACCAGGCCGTCTCCACCTTCCAGCTCCATCCCGAGTTCAACGTCACCCTGGCCGCGGACGAGCGGGTCGCGGAGAAGATCATGTCGGTGGACTGGGACGAAAAGGGCCGGATGTGGGTCGTCGAGACCCCCGAGTACCCGGGTGGCCGCGACGTGAACAAGAACGACTTCAAGGCGTACTGGAACCGCGCCCAGAACCCCTCCTCGTTCCCGGTCGGGTCCAAGGAACCCCGCAAGCCCCTCGACCGCATCTCGATCCTCGAGGACACGGACGGCGACGGCGTGATGGACCGCCGGTCGCTCTTCGCGGACGGCCTGGAGCTGCCGACCTCCTCGGTGTTCTGGAAGGACGGCGTGATCGTGGCGCAGGCGCCGGACATCCTCTGGATCCGGGACACCAACCGTGACGGCCGCGCCGACAAGGTGGAGGTCCTCTACACCGGTTGGGGCACCTTCGACACCCACGCCGTGATCAGCAACTTCCGGTGGGGCCTGGACGGATGGGTGTACGGCTCGGTGGGGTACACCCGTGGACGCGTGAAGTCCGGCGACGGCAAGAAGGACTTCGGCGACATCGCGGCGGGCATCTACCGCTTCAAGCCCGACGGTTCCGCGTTGGAGCAGGTCGCCGCCGGCGGCTGCAACACCTGGGGCTGCGAGGTCGCGCCCGACGGCGAGATCCTCTTCACCACGGCCACCTGCGGTGAACCGATCTGCCATGTGGTCATCCCGGAGAGGATCCTCGCACGCGGCCAGGTCGGCGGCATGAAGTCGTTCCTCAACGTCATCGAGGAGAACAAGATCTACCCGGCCTTCGACGAGAAGCGTCAGCCGTACGTGCAGATCGACTGGGTGGGAGCCTGGACCGCCGCGGCGGGTGCCGCGATCTACGACGGCGGCGCGTGGCCGGCCAAGTGGGCGCCGGAGCAGCGCTATTCGTTCTTCATGGGCGAGGCGACCCGCCAGCTCTTCCACCACGAGTTCCTGGAGCCGAAGGGCGCCACCTTCCAGGGCCGCAAGGAGGAGGGCCGCAAGCAGACCGAGTTCATGGCCAGCACCGACTACTGGTTCCGGCCGATCCACAGCCGGGTGGGTCCGGACGGCGCGATGTACGTGGTGGACTTCTACAACCAGATCGCGGTGCACAACGACACCCGCGGACCGGCCCACGGCGCGCGCAACGCGGCGACCCGGCCGGACCGCGACCACCACTTCACCCGCCTCTGGCGCATCCAGCACAAGGAGGCGAGGAAGCTGCCGGCAGCCAAGCTCGACCGGACCAGCGGCACCGCCCTGGTCGATGCGCTCCAGAGCCCCAACGGCTGGACCCGCAACACCGCGAACCGCCTTCTCAACGAGGATCCCTCGCTGATCGAGGGCGCGTTCCAGGACCTCTCGACGCTGATCGCCGACACCTCGGCGCCGGCCACCGCGCGCATCCATGCGCTGTGGATCTACCGCACCGCCGCCGCCGCCGGCCCGGTGCCCTGGAGCGAGCAGGTCTCGAACGCGCTGTTCAACGACCCGTCCCCGTGGATCCGCAAGAACGCCCTCCGCGTCGCCGCCGAACTCTCGACCACCCCCGACCGCCTGCGGTCGAACGAGGGTGATCCGGTCAAGTCGACCCGTGAGGCCGTGATCGAGCGCATCAAGGACACCGACGGACGGGTGCGGATCCATGCGTTGATGGCCGCCGGGACGCTTCCAGCCGACCGTTCGCTGGCCGACGCCGTCGTGGCGGCCTGGCCCAAGCTGAAGGACCGCTGGCTCGAGTCGGCCGCCATCGGCGCCGCCGACCGCGACCCGCTCCTGTTCATCGAGGCTGCCTTCGCCTCGAAGGACCCGGCCTTCCTCGCCGACCTCGTTCCCCACCTCGCCCGCCTGGTGGGCAACCGCAAGGACGCCGCCCTCGCCGGCCGCCTCGTCCAGCTGCTCGCCCGCCAGCCCGCGGCCACCGACGGCCTGAAGGCCTCGGTCCTCGAGGCCCTCGCCGCGTCGCTCGACGCGAAGACCGTCCCCGCGCTCGACGCCGACACCCTCGCGGCCCTCAAGTCGCTGCTGGCCTCGGGCCGCACCGCCGGCTCGACGCTGCCGCTGATCGCCCGTTGGAACGCCGGCGGCAACCTCGCCGACGACCTGAAGCCCGCCATCGCCCGGGCCGCCGCCCAGCTCGCCGACGCCTCGGTGCCCGACGACGCCCGCGGCCGCATCGCCGCGAACCTCGTGGGCGTCCGCAACGTCGACCCGTCGGTCATCGGCACCGTCGCCGGGCTCATCGCCCCGCAGAGCGGACCGGCCCTCCAGAAGGCCGTCATCGAGGCCCTCGGCTCCGCGCCGGAAGGCGCCCTCGCACTGGTGTCCGCCTTCCCGCGGCTCTCCACCTCGCAGGTCGAGGCCGCCTTCGCGCAGATCCTCAAGCGCTCCGAGTCCACCGCCGCGTTCATCGAGGCCGTGTCCCGGAAGGATGTCGACGTGAACCTGCTCGGACCGGCCCGCCTGCACCGGCTCCGGACCCACGGCGACGCCAAGATCGCCGCGCGCGCCACCCAGGTCATCGACGACCTCAAGGGTCCCGAGGCCAAGGAGAAGGAGGCCCTCATCAAGCGCCTCGAGCCCGAGGTCGTGGCCGGCGGAGACGTCGGCAACGGCAAGAAGGTCTTCACCGCCAACTGCGCCGGATGCCACGTCTTCAAGGGTGAGGGCCGCAACCTCGCCCCCAACCTGACCGGCATGGGCGCCCACGGACCCGCCGACCTGCTCGTCCACATCGTCGATCCGAACCGCCTGGTGGAGCCCAACTTCATCAGCGTCAGCATCGAGACCAAGGCCGGAGACCAGTTCGACGGGATCATCGACCGCGAGAACGCCGCCGAGGTGGTCCTGCGGGACGCCTCCACGGACCACACGATCCGCACCGCCGACATCGCCAACCGCCGTTCCACGGGCCGCTCGCTGATGCCCGAGGGATTCGAGGCGCTGGGCGCGCCGGCGTTGCGCGACCTGCTCGCGTACCTCTGCGCCGACGACAACCGCTTCCGCCTGCTCGACCTCGGCGGTGCGTTCACCGCGAACAGCAGCCGCGGACTCTACATCACGCCGGAGAACCCCGACGACTCGATCGTCTTCCGCAGCTACGGCCTCAAGCGCATCGAGGAGGTGCCGTTCGACGTCGTGAGCCCCGAGAAGGCCGTCGCCAACGTCGTCGTCCTCAAGGGCGGCGCCCCCGACGCATGGTCCCGCAAGAGCCTGCCGAAGCGGGTCGAGGTGAAGGTCGGCGTCGCGGCCTCGAAGCTGCACTTCCTCGGCGGCGTCGCCGGATGGGGCTACCCGGCCGTGGGCGAGAAGGTGGAGGCACTCAAGGTGACCGCCCACTTCGCCGACGGCGGCACCCAGGAGATGGTCTTCCGCAACGGCGTGGAGATCGCCGACTACCGTGGACGTCCGGACGTGGACGGCTCGAAGGGACTTCCGTCGTGGACCAAGGGAGCGGGCCAGATCCGCTGGCACTCCCGGAACATCACCCGCGCCGGCGTGATCACGAAGCTCGTGCTGGAGAGCTACGACAACGACGTCGCCCCGACCCTCTTCGCGATCACCGCGGAACTGGGCGCCCCGGCGGGTCCGGAACAGGCGGCCGCCCCGAAGGCCCTCCCGGTCATGAAGTGGAACGCCGGCCTCAGGACGCTGCTCATCGGCGGCGGCGCCTCCCACGACTACCAGAGGTTCTTCAACCTCGCCGACGTGGCGATGCTCAACGGCTCCGGCCGGATCAGCGCGAACTACCTCGAGCCCCAGGACGTGAGCGTCGAGTCGGTCAAGGCCGCCGACGTCCTCGTCATCAGCGCCAACAAGGCGTTCCCCGACGCCGCCGTCCGCGAGGCCGTCTTCGCACATGCCGCCGCGGGCAAGGGACTCGTACTGCTCCACCCCGGCCTTTGGTACAACTGGCCCAACTGGGCCGCGTTCAACCGGGAACTCGCCGGCGGCGGATCCCGCGGACACGACCGCTACGGCGAATTCGAGGTCAAGGTGACGGGCGCGAAGCATCCCATCCTGACCGGCGTCCCGGAGTCGTTCCGTCTCAGCGACGAACTCTACTACTTCGAGACCGACCCCGCCGGCACGGCCATCGAGGTCCTCGCCACCGCGCACTCCACCGCGAAGGACAAGACCTACCCGCAGGTGTTCGTGGTGAAGCATCCCAAGACCCGCATCGCCGGCATCACCCTCGGACATGACGGCGTGGCCCACAGCCACGACGCGTTCAAGGCCCTGCTCCGCAACGCCGTGCTGTGGTCCGCCGGCAAGGACGGCTGGATCACCGCCTCTGCGAAGTAATTCGGGAATTCCCTCCACGAAGACGCCGGACGGCCTGGGCCGTCCGGCGTTTTCCTTTTGTCCCCTGCCCCACCGGACGCCGACGCCGGCTTGGCAGCGCCGGTGGTCCGGTCCCATCCTCGTCCATGCCCGTGTCATCCCGTCTTGGAATCCTGGCCGCCGCCTGTTCGCTGGCGTGGAACCTCCATGCGGCACCGCAACCGACCGCACTGCCGCGCAGCCAACCGGAGAAGCAGGGCGTCGCACCGTCGGCCCTGCTCGGCTTCGTCGAGGCCCTGGACCAGGTGGATGGCCTGCACAGCGTCATGGTGGTCCGGCATGGCCACGTGGTCGCCGAGGGTTGGTGGAAGCCCTACGACGCCGGCACCCACCACATGCTCTACTCGCTCTCCAAGAGCTTCACCTCGACCGCCATGGGATTCGCGGTCGCCGAAGGCCAGGTGCGGGTGACGGACCCGGTCCTGACCTTCTTCCCGGCCGAAACGCCCACGAATCCGTCCGGCAACCTGAAGGCCATGCGCGTGCAGGACCTCCTGACCATGTCCACGGGACATCAGGACGAACCCCCGACCTCGCCGGACCGGATGTCCGCCGCCTCCTTCCTCGCCCAACCCGTCCCGCACAAGCCGGGCACCCATTTCAAATACAACACCGCGGCCACCTTCATGGCGTCGGCGATCGTCCAGAAGCGGACCGGCCAGACGGTGCTCGACTACCTCCAGCCGCGGCTCTTCGGGCCCCTCGGCATCGAGGCGCCGCGATGGGACACCAACCACGAGGGGATCAGCCTCGGCGGGTACGGACTTTTCCTGAAGACCGAGGACATCGCGAAGTTCGGGCAGCTCTACCTGCAGAAGGGCCACTGGAACGGCCGCCAACTCCTCCCGGCCGCGTGGGTCGAGGCGGCCACCTCCCGCCAGGTCTCGAACGGCAGCAGTCCGACCAGCGACTGGGACCAGGGCTACGGCTACCAGTTCTGGCGCTGCCGCAATGGCGCCTACCGCGGCGACGGCGCGTTCGGCCAGTACTGCATCGTCCTGCCCGAACAGGACGCCGTGGTGGCGATCACCTCGGGTCTCGGCGACATGCAGGGCGTCCTGGACATCATCTGGGACCGGCTGCTGCCGGCGTTCCAGAAGGGCAAGGCCAAGGGGGATCCGCGAAACCGCGGGGCGTTGGCACGGAAGCTCTCCGGGCTGGAGGTGCGCCGGCCGGCTGCCTTGCCGGGTGCGACCGCGGTGAAGGGCGCTCTCGGCCGCACGTACCGCTTCCCCGAAGCCTCTGGAGGACTCCGGGCCCTGCGCCTCGAGGAATCCGCCGAAGGCTGGAACCTGGTCCGGACCTTCCCCGGCGGGGAACAGACCTTGCCGGTGGGACGCGACCGCTGGATCCAGGGTCGGGGCGCATTGGGACTCCAGCCTGCCGGCCCGCTGGGGAGGACCGACGACGGCCTTTTGGCGGCGAGCGGCGCCTGGACGGGAACGGACACGTTCACCGTGAAGATCTGCGTCCGGGAAAGTCCCCACAACCTCACCCTTCGCCTCCGTTTCGAAGGGGATTCGGTCGTGATCAACGGGGAATCGAACGTCTCCTTCGGCAACCGGGTGGTTCCCGAGCTCCGCGGATCCGTGGACTGAACCGCGACTCGCCCACTCAAGATTCCCGGTCCCGATGTCGATGTCGGATTCAGCCGGGGTCCCCACCGACCGGAACCGGCCACCGTGCCCAACGAGATCCTCCAGAATCCGATCCAAGAGCGGAGATTCCGTCTGTGGGCACGTTTCCTTGGCGACCGCAATGGCTGGCGCTGGCGGCTCGCGATGGGCTCGGCGTTCATCGTCGCCTACGTCCTCGCCGCCCGCGTCTCCTACGCCACCGTCGACTGGGTCCACCGCGACAACGTCGTCTGGCTCCCCGCAGGCCTCTGCACCCCGTTCCTCACCATCTGGGGTCGTGGCCTTTGGCCGGCGGTGTTCCTCGGATCGGTCATCGAGAAGCTGCTCTTCCAGTCCGAGATCAACGTCACGGGAGTGCTCATCAACGCCTCCGGCAACGCCATCGAGGCCCTCTTCAGCGCCTCGGTCCTCCGCTGGCTCCGGTTCGACTTCCGGTTGAACCGGCTCCGGGACGTCCTCATCACGCTCGGCATCGTCTGCGTCGGGTCCGGGGTGATCTCGGTCTCGTTCGGGATGGTCCGGCGGGTCCTCTCCGAGCCGGATCTCCAGAGCGTCCTACGCGCCGCCACCACCTGGTGGCTCGGCAACTCCTCCGCCGCGTTGCTCCTGACGCCCTTCCTCCTGACCTGGTCCCAGCGGCCCGCCACACGCCGCTCCACGCGAACCCTGGTCGAGGCCGCCGCGGTCGGAGTCGCCGGCGTCGGCATCGCCCTCTTCTCGGTCGTCTGGGCCGCCAACTCCACGCCGCTCCGCGAACACGTCGTGGTGCTTCTCCTGCCGGTCCTCATCGTCTCGGTCATCAAGTTCGGACGCCACGGCGCGACCGGCGTCATGCTGCTCGTCGGCATCACCACCGTCGTCGCCGCCACCGAGGGTTGGGGCGCGTTCCGCGGCATGCCCTTCCCCTCCCGTCTCTGGTTCGTCTGGCTCCTCCTGCTCGAAGGCATGTTGACCTCGCTCAGCCTCGCCGCGGTGCTGGTCGAACGGGACACGGCGCTGAAGTCGCTCTCCCGCTCCGAGGACCGCTTCCGCAAGCTGTTCGAGGACACCTCGGACGCGGTGATCGTCGTCGACTTCGCCGGCAGGTCGCATCCGAACCGCTCGGCCGGCCGCCTGTTCGGGGACGATCTCCCCTCCGTCGAAGGCGGCGAGAGCGTCCTGCTGGAGTTCCCGCCCGAGGGCGGCCGTCGCGATTGCAGCCTGCTGACCATCGACGGCGGCGTGATCCAGGGCGACGTGACTCTCAACCGGATCCGCACCGAGGAGGGCCCCCTGCTTCAGTTGGTGATCCGGGACGTCAGCGAACGGCGGAAGGCCGAGGCGGCGCTCCTCCATGCCAAGCAGGAGGCGGAGTCCGTGGCCCGGGCCAAGGACGAACTCCTCTCCGTCGCCAGCCACGAGCTGCGCACCCCGCTCAGCGGGATCATCGGCCTCTCCGAGCTCAGCGAGGCCCAGGCGGAAAGCCCGGAATCGGCTGCCACCGCCCGTCTGATTGGCGCCGCCGGCCAGAGGATGCTCGGGCTGGTCAACAACATCCTCCTCCTGGCGGAGATCGAGGCCGGCAACCTGCAGCCCTCGTCGCAGCCGGTGGACGTGCGGGACATCCTGGCCTCCATCGCCCGCAAGTCGAAGTCCGCCGCCGATGCGAAGCGCCTCGGCATCTCGGCCCGGCTTCCCGCCACTCCGGTCGCGGCGATCTCGGATCCCGAGCTGCTCTCCGCCCTGCTCGAACGGGTCGTCGGCAACGCCGTGAAGTTCACCGACACCGGCTCCGTCACCCTCGAGACCCACACCGAGGACCACTCCGTGGTGATCACCGTCACCGACACCGGATGCGGCATCCCGGCGGAGATCCGTGGCCGCCTGTTCCGGACGTTCGTCCAGGGCGACATGTCACGGGGACGCCGCCACGAGGGTGCCGGACTCGGACTCGCCGTCGCCGCCCGCCTGGCCCGGCTGCTCGCCGCGCACATCGAGCTCGGCGACCCCGCCAACCCGGGGTCCGGCACGGTCGTGAGGATCCTCCTCCCCGCCTGCGACAACCCCGACCTGGCCGTCCGCCGGGCCGCCCTCTGACCAGACCAGGGACAGCCGCGAAGGAGCGGGAAGCGAAGCGCCGGTTCGGCCGCTTCAGAACCGGACAACGGTCGGCGGACGCTCTCCCGCCTCCGGATCCGGTTGCCTGCTGGCTCCTTCGTGCTCCTTGAACGGATGCGGCAAGGCGACACGCTGCACTTGAACGCGACCGCATCCGGATCGTCCAACGGCTCCATGAAACCGCGCCACCTCCTCGTCCACCTGATGCAAGGACTGCTCGCGACCGCATCCGGGGGGGGGTCGCCGGCGACTGGCCGCAGTTCCGCGGGCCCGGAGGCACCGGCGTCTCCGAGTCGGCAAAGCCTCCGGAGTCGTTCGCACCGGAGCGGCTTTCCAGGTGGAGGACTCCGCTGCCGGCTGGCAACTCGTCTCCGGTCGTGACCGGCGGCGGCATCTTCCTGACGGCCGTCCGGGAGACCCGGCTCGAAACCCTCCGCCTCGACCTGGATTCGGGCGCGATCCTGTGGCGGAAGGAGGTCCTTCCGATACTCCTGCCGCCGCCCGCCGATGGCACCCCGGGCTCGTGGAGGGTCCGCAACACGGACGATCCCGGGCGGCCGGCGACGCCGACTCCCGCCACGGATGGCAGGAGGATCTACGTGTATTTCGGCGCGTTCGGCCTGCTCGCCTACGACCTGGACGGGAATGAACTCTGGAGACAGGTACTCGAAGTCCCGGACCCGGAGGCCGCCGCGTCACCCATCCTCGTCGGAGACCGGCTGATCGTCGTCTGCGACCGCGAATCCGACTCCTTCATCGAGGCCCGGGACACGGGAACGGGCCGCCTGCTCTGGCGGACTCCCCGCACTGGATTCCGAAGGAGCCGGTCGACCCCCTTCCATCGGCCACGCCCTGGACGGAACGAGGTCGTGGTCAACGGCTCGTTCTGGCTGTCCGCCTACCACGTCGACGACGGCACCGAGTCCTGGCGCTTTCCCGGGCTAGCCCGGGTCGCGACCAGCTCGCCGACGGCTTCCGGGGATCTCGTGTTCGCGGCTGGATCGAACGCCGGCGACGACTTCAACACGGAACCGGATCCGGAAGCCGCGGTTCCGTTCGGCTCCGGATGGAGCCTTGAACCGTCCGAAAGCGGGACCGCATCGACGACCGCATCGACCCCGAAACCCGGCGAAGGGGTCTTTGCGGTGGTGCCCGGAGCAAACGCGAAGGACCCCGGGGTCCGCCTCGCGTGGAAAAGCACACGAGGGGTGCCCTACGCCGCGTCGCCCCTCGTCTACCGGGGTCGACTCTACACGGTCAAATCGGGCGGATTCGTGTCGGCCTACGACCCGGAGTCCGGCCGACAGATCTACCAAAACGAACGGCTCTCGGCCGCGAACGACCACTATGCGTCTCCGGTCGCAGCCGGGGGCCGCGTCTTCTTCACATCCCAACACGGCACGGTCAGCGTCGTCGGAGCGACCTCGGATTCCCCTGAACTCCTCCAGAGGTTCGAGCTGGGCGAACCCGTCTTGGCGACGCCGGCGCTTTCCGGGCGTCGCCTTCTGGTGCGGACGTCGCGCGCCCTCCATGCGCTGTCGGCCCGGCCCTGAGGCCCAGGCCTCCAGCGAATCCCTTGCCGGTCAGTGCGCGGCGCCCTTGGCGAGGTAGGTGAGCAGGTCCGCCAGCTCGGAGACCGGCAGCTGATCGAAACCGCCGGGCATGATCGATTGTCCGGAGGACTCCAGCTTCTCGACGTCCTTGCGGAGCACGACGTGCTTGGCGCCAAGCGTGTCGACGATCTCCACCGTGGTCGCCGTCTCGGCATCCAGCCGGCCCGCGAGGGATTCCCCGTCCTTCTTGGTCACGGTCCACAGACGGTAGTTCGCCTCCACCGACCGGTTGGGGTCGAGGATCTCGGGCAGGATCTCCGACTTCGGACGCGCGCCGATGCCGGTCAGGTCCGGTCCGATGCGGCCGCCGCGCCCGGCGAAGGCGTGGCAGGCGGAGCAGTTCTTCTCGTACACAGTCCGGCCGCGGGCGACGTCGCCCTCCCGCGTGGCCTCGGGCATGATGCGGGCGATCAGCGCGGCCATCTCGGCGGACGACTTGGGTCCACCGGACTTCTCGACCTCGGCGGCCCGCGCGGCGACGGCCGACTCGGGATGCCTGCGGAGCTGGTTCCAGGTGTCGCGGCTCAGGTCGCCGACCGGGATGTCGCCCTTGGCGATGGCGTCGAGCAGGGCGACGGCCCATTCGCGGCGGCGGAGCAGCGTCCCCGCGGCGGCACGGCGCATGGCGGGCGAGAGGTCGGACCAACGTCCGACCAGCCCGATGCCCGCCTCGGGAACCCGCGAGACGGAAAGGGCGCCGATCAGGCCGTTGGCCAGCCCCGGCGACGACAGCGCGCCGATCGGGGCGAGCACCGCGGCGATCGCCTCCGGGCCGTCGTCCAAGGACAGGAGACGTCGGGCCGCATCGACCCGCGCGCCCTCGGCGGCGGAGGCGTCCGCGACCGCGGCCCGCAGGCGGCCGGCCAACTCGAGGATCTCGGGACGGAACGCGTCGCGGCGTCCCCAGGCGATGGCCAACTGGACCAACGAGACGCGTCCGGCGTCGGAGAGCGCGGCCGCCGCGGCCTTGAGGGCGCCGAGGTCGGCGTCGGAGATCTCGGGCTTGGCGTCGGCGGGCCAACCGGCGGCGATGCCGGCGACCACGGGCTCGGAGACCTCCTTGGTGGCCTTGGCCGCCGCGAGCAGCGTGGCCAGCCCCAGCTTCGACGTCGCCGCCTGGTGGCGGGCCACCGTCCGCAGGACCTCGGCGCCCTCGGCGGCCGGCAGCGGCTGGATCATCGAGTAGGTGAGGAACACCCGGTTGTGGAAGGCCGCGGCCACGGTCAGGGCCTCGCGGAGATGCCGGTCGGTGAGGTTCTGGGCCTCCTGGAAGGCCTCCACGAGCGCCGCGCCGGCGTCGTTGCCACCGCGTTCGGTCAAGGCGAGGAACGCCGCCTTGCGGACCTGGACGTCGGCATCCGAGAGCAGGTTCGCGGCGAGGATCGGTGCGGCGCCGGAGGCCAGCGGGAGGACCTGCACCGCCGCGCGACGGACCGCCGCCGACGGATGCGACAGCGCCGAGGCGGGCACCTTGGCGGCCTCGCCCAGCCCCTCGAGCGTCCAAAGCGCGTGCAGGGCACCCGGGTTCAGGCCGAGCCCGTCCACGGTGGTGTCGGCCACCAACGCGAGCAGTCCGGGCACCGCGTCCTTGGCCTTGCGCTCCACCAGCAGGCGCTGGGCATGGAGCCGTGTGTCCATCACCTCGCTCCGCAACGCCGCCACCAGCGACTCCGTTCCGGCACCCGCCAGACGCACCTTCGGAGCGGGCTTGCCGGCGGCATGGGTCACCCGGTAGATCCGTCCATGGGTCTTGTCACGGAGCGGCGTCTCGTAGGCGTTGCCCTTGCCGTTCTGGAATCCGGTCGGAACCGGGTTGTGCTGGATGATGTAGTTGTACCAGTCGAGCACCCACAGCGCGCCGTCCGGGCCCACTTCCGCCATGATCGGCGCGAACCACTCGTCGTCGCTCGCCAGGAAGTTCCTCTCGTTGGCCGCACGGTAGCCCGCGCCGTCCGCGGTGATGCGGAACTGGCCGACCAGGTGGCCGGTCGGCTCGCAGACGAACGACACGCCTCCCCAGTACTCGGACGGGAAGCTGCGCGCGGTGTAGAGCGCGGAGCCGGCTCCCGCGGTGTACTTCCCATGCCAGTCCACCTGGCGGATGTTCCCGGCGATCGGATAGTAGGCCTGGCTGTCCGCGATCGAGTCCATCCGCGCGGCCGAGCCGCCGGAGACCGCCTCGAAGTAGCGGTTGGGAATCGACATGTACCAGGCCGCGTTCCCGTTGGCCGTCGACCCGAACACCTGTCCGTCCTCGGCCAGGCCCAGGCCCCAGGTGTTGTTGTTGCTGGACCTCACGAACTCCATCTCCGAGCCGTCGGGACGGAACCGGTACACGCCCATGCCGAAACGGTGGCGCCGGCCGCCGACCTCGCCGTCGAAGCCGCTGTAGCCGACCACGCCCCAGATCCAGTTGTCGTGGCCGTAGCGGAGGTTGCTCGCCGTCGCATGGGTGTCGCCCATGTCCCAGCCCGAGAACAGCACCCGGCGTTCCTCCGCACGGCCGTCGCCGTCCGCGTCGCGCAGGAACAGCGTCCTGCCGCCCTCGACCACCACCAGTCCGCCGTTCGCGACGCAGAGCCCGGTCGGGATGGACAGGTTTTCGGCGAAGACGGTGAACCGGTCGGCCCTGCCGTCCCCGTCGGTGTCCTCGCAGACCTTGATCCGGTCACGTCCCTGGCCCGGCGGACGCAGCTCGTTCGGGTAGTCCTTCGTCTCGGCGATGTACAGCCGGCCACGCTCGTCGAAGGTCATGGAGATCGGCTTCAGGATGTCCGGTTCGGCGGCCCACAGGTCCGCACGGAAGCCGTCCCGGAGCACCACGCGCGCCGCGGAATCCGCCGGTGGAAGGGGCTTCTGCATCCGGGTGATCCGTTCGCCTTCGGTTCCCCATTTCTCGCCCGCGATGTAGTTCGGGAGCGGATGTTCCGATGGACCATACGGAAGCGGAGCGAGCCCGGGCTTGGGCCGGAGTTCCTGGACGGCGGCGGAAAGCGGCAGTGCCGCGGCGACCAACAGCGGGAAGGAAGCGAGGTTCGATCTCATGGACTCAGGAAGCACTGGAATGCTAACGGGAAGCCGGAAGGAAGCGATGATCGTTTGCGCCGACCCCATGAGGAAGCGCGCGCCGGCCCGTGCTCCTTCCCGGGACCCACGATTCCCGGGTTTGCGTTCCGGCGCGGTCCACGTCCTGATGCACCGAGCCCGGCGCCCCACCCCCGTCCGGTCGGCCGCGCCCACGCCATGCCCGGGACCATGAACATCCTGAACCGTCTCGTCGGCGTCCTCGCCGCAGCCCTGGTCGCCTTGACCGGGCTGCGGGCTGCGGAACCGTTCCAAGGCACGGCCTCGGACCGGTCCGCACGGACCCTCCACGGCTGGAGGATGCGCGTCTGGGAGTCCACGTCGGAGCGCCCGGATTCCTCCGCCACCGCCATGGCCCAGGACGAGTCGGGCTACCTGTGGTTCGGCACCTTCAACGGCCTCATGCGCTTCGACGGCGAACGCATGAAGGGGCATTGGAACTCCACCAGTCCCGGGCTGCCCGACGACGGCGTCGTCAACCTGTTCCGCGACCGCCTGAACCGGATCTGGGTCAGCACCTACCGCGGGCCCACCGTCGTCGGGCCGTCCGGCGTGCCGGTGAACGGGGGATTCGACACCGGATGGCCGACCGGCCAGTTCGTACGCTCCTGGTTCGAGAGCGTGGACGGCGCGCTGCTTGCGGTGACGTTCCAGCGGGATGTGCTCCGCTTCCGCAACGATCGCTGGGAGATGCTCCCGCGCGTCCCGGAACCGGACAACGAAGGCATCCAGCTCACGGAATCCGCCTCGGGTCGCCTGATCGCCCTGCGTCTCGACACCGCCTACGAACTGCTCGACGGGCGCTGGACCAGGGTGCCATCGCCGATCGGCGGAGGCGGAGACACGGTGATCGGCGCCTGCCCGGGACGGGACGGTGGACGCTGGATCCTGACCAGCCGGGAACTGGTCCTGCGCAAGGGCGGCGTGGCGGTCGAACGACGGCCCTTCACCGACTGGGTCGGAACCGTCTGGTCGATGACCGAGGACTCCGAGGGGGCCGTCTGGGTCTGCGGCAACACCAGCGGCATGGCCCGCGTCGCCAAGGACGGATCCATTCTCCGCTTCGACACCTCGATCGGGCTTCCGGTCAACGACGTGCGGTTCGTGTTCGAGGATCGGCAGGGCGTCCTCTGGGTCGGCACCAGCGGCGGCGGACTCCTCCGGCTCATCCGCGCCGTCGTGGATGGACTCGGCAAGGAACACGGCATCCCGCAGCCGTCGATCCAGGCGATCCTCGCGGAACCGGACGGATCGGTGCTCGTGTCCGCACAGGGCGAGGGCGTCTTCCGCTGGAACGGCCGTCGGTTCGAACGTCCGGCCGAACCCCACTGGGAGCCCTTCATCCGGGAACAACGCTTCGTCACCTCCCTCGCCCGGGCCGGCGACGACGACTACTGGGCCGGCGTCAACAACGGCATCGTCGTCCACCTGTTCCAGGGCCGCATCGAGCTGCACCAGCCGGTGGACACCGTGGGCCGCTACGAAAACCGGACCGAGCTGTTCATCGACCACCGGAAACGGGTCTGGGCCGGCTTCAGCAGGGAACTGATGGTCCACGAAGGCGGGGAATGGCGCCGTCACGGGCGCGACGCGGACGGCCTGGCGGAGATCCGCAGCTTCGCCCAGGCGCCGGGAGGCGGTCCGATCTACGCAGGATCCCTTTCCCGCGGGCTCTTCGTCCTCGACGGCGACGCGATCCGCCGGATGGGCCCGGAGGACGGGTTGCCGTCGGAATCGGTGCGGGCGCTGTGCATGGACCGGTCCGGAACGGTGTGGATCGCGACCGACCGCGGGCTGGCCCGGCTGAAGGACGGCCGAATCCGGCCGGTGGCCCCGGTGCGGCCCTTCGCGCCGGAGGGGATCATCCGGATGCTGGCGGACGGCTCCGGACACCTGTGGTCGACGGCGGCGGGAGGCCTGTTGTCCATCTCCGTGGACGACCTGAACCGGGCCTGCGACTCCACGACCGACCGTTTGCCGCACCGGTGGTTCACCCGGCTGGACGGCGTCCCGTTCAGCGAGTTCCCGCCGGCCGCCGCGGCCCTTCCCGACGGCAGCCTCTGGTTCGGGACCATCCGCGGTGTCGCCACCGTCGACCCACGCCGGCTGACCCCGGACCGCCGCAGCCTCGGGCTCCGCTTCGAGGAGGTCTCCTACACCGATCCGGCAGGCCGGCGCCAGACCGTCGAATTCAGCCCGGGCGGAGGCACCCGTCGCCTGGAGATCCCGCGCGGCAGCCGCCGGATCCAGGTCCGCTTCACCGCGTTCGACACCGCGGCGCCGCACCTCATCGGATTCGAATACCGGATCGAGGGGCTGGACCCGGAATGGGTGGACAACCGGGACCGGAGGGAGGTGGAGCTGGACGGGTTGCCCGCGGGGGAACATCCGTTCCGGGTGCGCGCCGTCTCGGCGGGCGGAGTCCTGGATCCGGTCGAGGCCAGCATCGTGCTCACGGAGCACCCCGCCTTGTGGGAGACACGCTGGTTCCAGGCCACCGCACTCCTCGTGCTCGGGATGGCGGTCGCGCTCTTCGCAAGCCGTCTCGAGAACCGCCGGCTCGAGCTGCGACGGAAGGCCCTCGCCCGGGACGAGGCCCTGCTCCGCGAACGCACCGAGGCCGTCCGCAAGCAGCTGCTCTTCCGACGCCTCCTCGACGCCTCCCGCGAGGGCATCTACGTGCTCCATCCCGAGGACGGACGCCTCATCGACGCGAACGCGGCGGCGGAACGCATGCTCGGCTACACGCGTGACGAGCTGCTGGGCCTGAGGGCCGGGGACATCGCCGCCCCGGACCGGCCTCTCGACTGGAAGGAGCAGTACGAACGGATCCGCCGCCTGGGACACCTCACCTTCGAATCCCGTCAACGCCGGCGCGACGGGACGCTGCTCCCGGTCGAGGTGGACATCTCCACCACCTCGCTCGACACCGACACCGACGGCTACGTCATCGGGTTCGTCCGGGACATCACCGAACGGATCGCCGCGAGGGAGAAGCAGGCGGGACTGGAGCGCCAGCTGCGCGAGGCCCAGAAGATGGAGGCCATCGGGTGTCTTGCCGGGGGCGTCGCCCACGACTTCAACAACCTGCTCCAGGCGATCGGAGGCTTCGCGGAACTCGCCCGCCTGGACGCCCCCGCCCGGGAACGCGACGAACACCTCGCCGAGATCGGACGCACCGTCGGCCGGGCCACCCAGCTGACCCGCCAGCTGCTCGCGTTCAGCCGCAAGCACGAGGTGGAGATGCGTCGGATCCAACTCAACGACGTGGTCGGGAACTCCACGCGCCTGCTCGGGCGGCTGCTCGGCGCGGACATCCAGGTGGTCTTCAACGGGGCGACGGACCTGCCTCCGATCCACGGCGACGCCGGCCTCATCGACCAGGTGCTGCTCAACCTCGCCGTCAACGCGCGGGACGCGATGCCGTCCGGCGGCCGGCTCGAGATCGGCACCGGCGAATCCGAGTTCGTCGGATCCGGCACCCCCGCCTGGGCCCGTCCGGGACACTTCGTCCGGCTTTCCGTCCGGGACACCGGATGCGGCATCGAACCCGGGGTGCTCGACCGCATTTTCGAGCCGTTCTTCACCACGAAGCCCCAGGGCAAAGGCACCGGACTCGGCCTCTCCGTGGTCTACGGCAACGTCCAGCAGCACGACGGCTTCCTCCGCGTCGACAGCACCCCGGGCCGCGGGACCGTGTTCGAGGTCTATTTCCCGGTGCTTGCGGAAGTCTCCGACCCCAATCCCTCCGACAGCTCGCTGCGACGGGCCCCGGGCCGCGGCTCGATCCTGTTCTGCGACGACGAACCCGGCGTCCGGAAGGCCGGGCGGCTCATCCTCGAGGGCGCCGGCTACACCGTGGTCGCCACCGCCTCCGGCGCGGAGGCCGTCCGCGCCGTGTCCGAAAACCCGGACCTCTTCTCGCTGGTGGTCATGGACGTGATGATGCCGGGGATGTCCGGACCCGAGGCGGTCCGCGAGATCCGCGAACGGGTCCCCACGCTCCCGGTGCTGTTCATCACCGGATTCAGCGGCGCCAGCCTGCCCCCCGCCGCGGAACGCCCCGCCGACTGCCGCGTCCTCCGCAAGCCCTACTCCCGCACCGACCTCATCGACGCGGTGGAACAGCTCCTGGGACGCGACGCCGGCGAGGTGAGGCCGCCGGGCTCCGGACGGACCTAGGCCATCAGGCGTGTGATCAACTCTCCCGAGATGTCGGTCAGGCGGTAGTCCCGTCCCTGGAAGCGGTAGGTCAGCCGCGTGTGGTCCAGCCCCAGCAGATGCAGCAGGGTCGCGTGGATGTCATGGACGTGCGCGCGGTCCGACACCGGGCCGAAGCCCAGTTCGTCGGTCTCCCCGATGACCTGTCCGGGCCGGATGCCGGCGCCGGCGAACCACATCGTGAAGGCGTCGATGTGGTGGTTGCGTCCGGTCTTCTCCCGGGTCTCGCCCATCGGCGTGCGGCCGAACTCGCCACCCCAGACGACGAGGACTTCGTCGAGCAGCCCTCGGGACTTCAGGTCGCGGACGAGCGCGGCGCAACCCCGGTCGGTTTCCCGGCAGACCCGGGCGAGGTCGTCCTCGAGCGTCTCGCCGGGACCGCCATGCGAGTCCCAGTTGGTGTGGTACAGCTGGACGAAGCGGACGCCGCGCTCCACCAACCGGCGGGCGAGGAGGCAGTTCCGCGCGAAGCTGGGCTTCTCCCTCTCGCATCCGTAGAGCGCCAACGTCGACTCCGACTCGCCCTTCAGGTCCATCAGCTCCGGGGCGCTCGACTGCATGCGGTAGGCCATCTCGTAGGCCGCGATGCGCGTGGCGATCTCGGGATCCCCGGTCTCCGCCGCGCGGCGCAGGTTCAGCCCGCCGAGGGTGTCGAGCACCCGGCGCTGCGAGTCGGCGGAAACGCCCGGCGGGTTGCCGAGGTTGAGGATCGGGTCGCCGGTGCCGCGGAGGGGCACGCCCTGGTGGACGGTCGGGAGGAAGCCGCTGGACCAGTTCACCGCCCCGCCGCGCGGGCCGCGGGGACCGCTCTGCAACACCACGAAGCCCGGCAGGTCGCGCGACTCGCTTCCGATGCCGTACGTGGTCCAAGCACCCATCGAGGGACGCCCGAACTGCCCGCTGCCCGTGTTCATGAACAGCTTCGCCGGAGCGTGGTTGAAGAGGTCGGTCGCGCAGGTCTTGAGGATCGCCAGGTCGTCCACGACCCCAGCGGTGTGGGGATACAGGTCGCTCACCCACGCGCCGGAACCGCCGTGCTGCCGGAACTTCCGGCGCGTCCCGAGCAGGGTGGACTTGTTCTTGAACGACGAGTCCATGAACGCGAACCGCTTGCCCTCGATGAGCGAGTCCGGGATGGGCTGTCCGCTCAGCTCGTTCAGGCGCGGCTTGTGGTCGAACAGCTCCAGCTGGCTCGGTCCACCGGCCATGAACAGGAAGATCACCGACTTCGCCTTCGGCCGATGATGCCCCCGACGTGCGGAGAGCGGCTCCGTCGACGCGCCGTCGGCCAGGAGGGATCCCAACGCCATCCCGCCCAGTCCCATCGCGCAACGGCTGAAGAAATGCCGCCGCGTGGTCTGGGCGAGGCGGTCCTCCGGATTCAGGGTCTCATTCACGGTTGATGGTCTCGTCGAGGTTCAACAGCACACGCCCCACCGCCGTCCACGCCGCCTCCTCGGCGGCCCCGGCACCGAGCTCGGCCGCATGCAGCGCCGCCAGCCGGGACGTTTCCTCCGCCCCCGGACGCCGGCCGGTGCATCGCAGGAAGCCGTCCGCGATCCGACGTTCGACCGCGCCCGGGCCCGCGGACATCCGTCGTCCCAACGCGGTGGCGATCTCGTGGAACTGGGCGTCGTTCAGGAGGGTCAGGGCCTGCAGCGGCGTGTTGCTGCGCAGGCGCCGGGTGCAGGCGGTGAAGGTGTCCGGCGCGTCGAACACCGCCAGCGCCGGATGCAGCGTCGAACGCTGGAGGCTGGTGTAGATCCCGCGGCGGTGGCGTTCACCGCCGGCGCTCGCCTTCCATGGTCGGCTGTTCTGCGTGAAGGCCCCCAGCCCATCCGGCTGCGGCGGGAAAACGGGCGGCCCGCCGACCGTCCGGTCGAGCAGTCCGCCGGCGACCAGCGCGACGTCCCGGATCCATTCCGCGTCGAGTCGCAGCCGTGACTGCCGCGCGAGCATCAGGTTCCGGGCGTCGACGTCCGCCAGGTCCGGACGCCACTTCGAGGATCTCTGGTAGGCTTCCGAGGTGGCGATCAGGCGGTGCAGGTGCTTGAGGCTCCAGCCGGATTCCATGAACTCGACCGCGAGCCAGTCGAGCAGCTCGGGATGGGTCGGCGGCGTGCCCTGGGTGCCGAAGTCGTTCTCGGTCTCCACGAGCCCCCGGCCGAAGTACACCTGCCAGACCCGGTTCACCGTCACGCGGGCCAGGAGCGGGTTTCCCGGCGAGACCAACCAATGCGCCAGGTCCAGCCGGTTGGCGCGGCGTCCTTCGGCCACGCCACGCATCGGAGGCAGGGCCGCCGGCGTCCCGGGCGGGACCGGTTCCGCGGGACGCGTGAAGTCGCCCTTCACGTACCGCCGCGTCTCCCGCGGGGTCGCCCGCTCCGCCAACACCAAGGTGGTCGCCGGCCGCCGGCCCTTCCGGTCCTCCGTCACGACCTCCGTCCCCGGCACCTCCATCGTGGGCTCCTCCTGGTCGTTGAGGAACGCGAAGAGCCCGTAGTAGTCCCGCTGCGTCAACGGATCGAACTTGTGGTCGTGGCACTGGGCGCAGCCCACCGAGAGGCCCATCAAAACGGTGCCGGTGGTGGCCACCCGGTCGAAGACCGACTCGATCCGGAACTGCTCCGGGTCCACCCCGCCCTCCTGGTTGATCTGGGTGTTCCGGTGGAAGCCCGTCGCCACCCGCTGGGACACCGTGGCCCCGGGGATCAGGTCGCCGGCGAGCTGCTCGGTGACGAACCGGTCGAACGGCAGGTCCCGGTTCAGGGCCTCGACGACCCAGTCCCGGTAAGGCCACATCGAACGCGGGGCGTCGACGCTGTAGCCGTTGGAATCGGCGTAGCGCGCCGCATCCAGCCACCAACGCCCCCAACGCTCGCCATGGTGGCGCGAGGCCAGCAGCGCCTCCACCCGCCGGCGATAGGCCCCATCCGAGGGATCCGCCTCGAACGACGCGATGTCCCCGGGCTCCGGCGGGAGGCCCACCAGGTCGAGGGCGACCCGACGCAGCCGCGTCGCCGCCGGCGCCGACGGGGAGGGGCGCATCCCGGCGGCCTCCAGTCCGGCGAGGATGAAGGCGTCGATCGGATGGGTCCCCTCCACGGCCCGCGGCACGGGCGGCCTCACGGGCGCCACGAAGGCCCAGTGACGGAAGACCCCGGGCGCCTCGTCCGCCGGCGCCACCGCACCGGCCGCGATCCACGCGCCGATCCGTGCGATCTCCGCGGTCCCGAGTGGCGGACGTCGGTACGGCATCGGATCCACGCCGTCGTGCCCGCCCGAAAGCAGCCGGAACATCAGGCTCTCCGACGGGGCCCCCGGACGCAGTGCGGCGCCGCTCTCTCCCCCTTTGCGCGCCCCGGCCGCGGTGTCCAGCCGCAGACCCGCCTTGGGCTGCTCCGCGCCATGGCAGGGGACGCAGTTCCGGGTCAGCAGGGGCTTCACCTCCGTCAGGTAGTCCGGAACCGCCGCCGACACGCCGAAGGCGAACAGCGGTGCCAGGCACATGGAAAGTCGGAGGCGCACGGGACGGAAAAGGATGGACCCGGAAGCCCGGCGAAGGCCAGCAGGCATCCGCATCCGTGAAACCGCTTGAAGCCGGAACCGGTTCCCGCGTCCGAACCCTCCGATGGTTCCCACGACTGGATTCCTCCTCCGCCGGCTTCCGTTGCTGTTCGCGCTGCTGCTCCACGCGGAGGCGCCGTCGGAGGAACGGCGCGTGGTCCTGATCGCCCATCGCGGCGAACACCGACGTCACCCCGAGAACACCCTCTCCGCCATCGGGGGCGCCGTCGCGGCCGGGGTCGACTACGTCGAGATGGATGTGCGCCGTTCCCGCGACGGGGTGCACGTGCTGATGCACGACGCCACCGTGGACCGCACCACCGACGGCCACGGCCGGGTGTCGGAGCTGGACTGGGAGGCGTTGTCGAAGCTGACCGTCCGGACGACCGGTCCCGGGGGCGGCCCGACCGACCGCATCCCCCGCCTCGAGTCCGCCCTGCAGGCCTGCAAGGGGAGGATCCGCATCTACCTCGACTTCAAGTCCGGCGACATCCCCGCGGTGGCCGCGATGATCCGGGACGCGGGCATGACCGGCTCCGTCGTGGTGTACGATTCCCCGTCCAAGGTCGCAGCGTGGCGCGGGGCGCTGCCCGGGGTGGAGTTCATCCTGAGCATCCCGGCGGCGGCCCGAACCAACCGGACCGAGCTCGAATCGTTCGTGAAACGGCACCGCCCGAAGGCCTTGGACACCGCCGCGGACGCCACCTTCGTGGCCGAGTGCCGTCGGTTGGGCGTCGAGAACTGGCCCGATGCCCAACGGGAGTCGGAGGATCCGAAGTGGTGGTCGGAGGTGCTCTCCGCCGGGGTGCAGGGATTCCAGACCGACCACCCGGCCGAGGCCGCGCGTTGGCTCAGGGAACGCGGTCCAACCGCAGGACCACGCCCGCTGCCGAACCGCCCCGCAGAACCCGTTCCCGCACGGTGAAGCCGCTGCGCAGGAAGGTTTCGAGGCCGACCGGATTCACGTAGACGACCCAGACCGGATGCCGTTCCGCATGGTCGGCGAGCCGCCGCGCGACCTCGGTCAACGTGGGACCGGTGAAGGGGTTGTAGAGGAAGGCCACCAGGGTCTCGGAAGGGATCGCGAAACGGGCTGCGTCCTCGACGCACAGCCGGGCGTCGAGCCCGCGCCGTTCGAGGTTGCGGCGGCAATCGGCGACCAGCGCCGGGTCCATCTCGACTCCCATGAGTCCCTGGAAACCGGCCTCGGCGGCCAGCAGGAGGCCGCGTCCCTTGCCCGAGCCGTAGTCCACGAAGACACCCCGACGGGCCTCTTCCGGAAGCCGACGGAACAGCTCCCGGACGAGCCTGGGACTGGCACCCTGGTATTGGACGGCATCGGTGGGCAACGCCGCCGAAGGCCGTGAGGACGGGATCAGCGTCACGCACCCCATCCGGAGGTCGAACGCCACCTCCGAGGCGAGGTCGGCGAACGTCTCCAGGAAACCCTGGCGCCGCAGCGTCCGCCAGGCGAACGCCGCCAACAGCAGCGCCCTGGGCCGGGAAGGAGATGCCTGCACGGGCTACGATCTGCCGCTCCATGTGAACTCCATTCTCCGGTCGTGTGAAGATCCTGCGATCATTGCGAGCGGGTTTGCGGAGAAGGGACGCGACGGTGGAGCGTGTCCGGCCGAAAGGACCACTCCCATGAAGGCGATCTCTGACTGGACCACGCGCAGCATCTTCTCCTACGTCCACGGCAACCACCTCGTCTACAACACCTGCTGGGAGGACCCGCGCCTCGACCGCGAGGTGATGTCCCTCGACGGGAAGAGCGACGTCGTCCTGATCACCTCGGCCGGCTGCAACGCGCTCGACTACGCTCTCGACAGCCCGAACCGCATCCACGCGGTGGACATGAACTTCCGCCAGAACGCCCTGCTCGAGCTCAAGATCGCGGGCGTGCGGCGGCTGGATTTCGAGGACTTCTTCGCCCTCTTCGGCGACGGCGGGCACGCCCAGTTCCCGCGCTGGTACAAGGACACCCTCCGGGCCGACCTCTCCGAGTCCGCCCGCGGCTACTGGGACCGGCGGATGCATTTCCTGTCCCGCCCCGCGGAGGAGGATTCCTTCTACCACCGCGGGACGACCGGCGTCTTCGGCAAGCTGATGGTGAAGTACTGCCAATGGGCCCGGATCCATGCGGACGTCCTGTCGCTGTTCTCCGCCGGCTGCCTCGACGAGCAACGCCGGATCTACCTGGGCACGGTGCGCGACGCGATGTGGCGGCCGGCACTGAAGCGGGCGCTGCGGACCGACGCGGTACTGAGCCTGCTCGGCGTGCCGAAGGCGCAGCGCGAACACCTGGAGCGGACCACGGCCCGCAGCGTCGCCGACTTCATGGAGGACTGCGTCGAGTCCGTGTTCACCCGACTGCCGACCGCGGACAACTACTTCTGGCGCCTCTACCTCTTCGGCCGCTATTCCCGCGAATGCTGCCCGGGCTACCTGAAGCCGGAAAACTTCCAGCGCCTGAAGTCCGGCATGGTGGACCGCATCCGGATCCACACCGGCGACCTGACCGGGTTCCTCCGCGGCCATGACGGTTCGCTTTCCCACTTCGTGCTGCTCGACCACATGGACTGGCTGAGCCACGCCCATCCGGAGCTGCTCGCGGCCGAATGGCAGGCCATCGTCGACCGCGCCCGCGCCGGCGCCCGCATCCTGTGGCGCAGCGGCGGATTCCATGTCGATTTCGTGGATCCCATCCGCGTGGAGGTCGAGGGACGGATGCGCCAGGTCGGGGAACTGCTGAAGTACGACACGGAGACGGCGCGTTCCTGCCACGGGCGCGACCGGGTCCACACCTATGGGAGCTTCCACATTGCCGACCTGGCGACCTGAGGCGGCCGCAGCCGCGGTTCCCGGCCCGGGAATCCGGCTCGGCCCCGAGGCGGTCGCCTGGGTGGACGGGAACTTCCGCGGACACGCCGGCTACTGGCGGGGCTTCCTGGAGGAGGCACCCTGGCGGCTCGCCGAGAACTTCCGACTGGATTCCGGCGTGGTCCGGACCTCGGCGGGCACCTTCGCGCTGACCGTCCACCACGGAAGGCCGGGAGCGGCCTTCCCATGTTCCCTGCACACCCAGTACGTCGCCTACCCCGCGGCCGAGCTGTCGCTGGTCCAGGATCACGCCCAACGCCGGCTGGCACGGATCGGCCTGCGGGTGATGGACGTCGCCTTCCGCGCATGGAGCCTCGACCGCACGGTCCAGTGGAGCGCCGGGCTGCTTTCGACCAACCTCCACGCACCCGAGGCCGCCCAGGCCGTGGAGGAGGCCACCCGCCTCATCTCCCGACGCTTCCCCCAACACGCGGTCCTCGTGCGGTGCCTCAACGACCTCCCGGGATCGATCCCGCCAAGGGTGTTCCTCGACGCAGACCACCACGTCTTCGCCAGCCGGCGCGTCTATTTCTTCGACGGACGCGAACCCGGCTTCCTCGCCAAGGACACCGTGCGACGCGACCTGAAGGCCCTGCGGAAGCTCGACGGCTACCAGGTCGTCGGACCCGATGGGTTCCGTCCCCCGGACGTCCCACGCATCCTGTCGCTCTACCGGCAGCTCTACGTGGAGAAGCACTCGTCGCTGAATCCGCGCTACACCCGGCGGTTCGTCGAGCGGGCCCTCGCGGAGGGCTGGCTGGAGTTCCGCGGGCTTCGCAACGCCACCGGCGTGCTCGACGGGGTCTATGGATGCTTCTCGCAGGGGGACGTCACCTCGACGCCCTTCATCGGCTACGACACCTCGCTGCCGACGGCCACCGGGCTCTACCGCCACCTCGTCGCCCTGCTGCTCTCGGACGTGGCGGAACGCCGCCAGCTGCTGAACTACAGTTCCGGCGCCGGTGAGTTCAAGCGGCGGCGTGGAGGGCTCCCCGTGGTGGAGTCCAACGCCCTCTGCTGCGCCCATCTCACGCCCGGCCGCAGGGCGGCCTACGCGGTGACCCTCGGACTCATCGAACGCTTCGGACGGCGGTATCTCGAGGAGAACGAGGTGTGAGTCCGCCAACCCCGGGAGCTTGACCCACCCCACCCCCGCCCGATAGTGCCTCCGAAATGCCGCTTCCCGGCTGCAAGATCTCCCTCGGCGTGGATGGGGACACCGCCTACATCCGCCTGGTGGGCCGTGCCGCGGCGGAATCCGCCCCTTCGTTCGAGGCCGCCGTCCATCGGCTCCAGTCGACCGGCGTGCGCCGCTTCGTGCTCGACCTCTCGGAGATCCTCCTGATGGACAGCGGGTTCTCCGGGATGATCTCGGGCCTCGTCCGGGATTCCGGTCTGTCCTTCGTCCTCCATCGGCCACCGCAGCGGATCCTCGACACGTTCGCCGACCACGGCGTGATCGAATTGGTCACCCAGCTTCCGCCGGCCGAGGCGGCCGGCATCCCGGAGGCCGGCCCCGCCGAGGAACTGGCCCCGGGAACCCGCGCCGAAGTCCTCCGCTGCTGCCTCGAGGCGCACCGGACCCTCATGGCCCTCAAGCCGGAGAACGTGGCGAAGTTCCAGATGGTCGAACAGTACCTCGCCCGCGAGTTGGCGAAGGAGTCGGCAACCCCGGAAACCGGCACCGCCGGCTGACCCCGGACACCCTCCATGCCGGTCACCGGCCCCCCGTTTCCGCCAGGAGGCCTCCAAAGGCCCTCCCGATGGCCTCCATCCGTGTCCGGGGGAGCCGTTTCCGACGACGTTTCCCCTTCGGCGGGGCTCAAGGGTCCCGGGAAAAATGCCGATGCCCTCTTGCCGGCAAAGGCCCATGAAATCCCACACCACCCAGCACGGCCGAGAACACACGGAACAGGAAGCCTGCGCCTGGGTGGTCCACGAGATCTACACCCGGTCGCGGATCCGGCTCCATGACGGCAAGGAACCGCTGATCCGGGCACGCCTCGGCAAACGCCTGCGGGCGCTCGGGATGACGCGGTTGGGCGAGTACACCAGCCATCTGGAACGGACCGGCGACCCGGCCGAGTTCACCCGCCTGCTCGACGCCCTCACCACCAACTACACCCACTTCCTGCGCGAGGAGGACCACTTCCGCTTCCTAGTGGAGACGGCCCTGCCGGGGTTGGTGAAGGACGGGCGCCGCGGATTCGGCGTCTGGAGCGCGGCGAGCGCCACCGGCGAGGAGCCGTGGAGCATCGCCCTCTACCTCGCGGAACACTTCCCCCTCGGACAATGGGACTGGAAGATCCTGGCGACGGACATCTCCACCCGTGCCCTGGACACCGCCCGCCAGGCCATCTACCCGACCGACAAGCTCACCGCGATCAAGCCGGAATGGCTCCGCCGCCACTTCCAGCGCGGCAGCGGGGAATGGGAGGACCACTACCGGGTGAAGCCGAACCTCCAGTCGCGGCTCACCTTCAGGAACCTGAACCTGCTCGGCGACTACCAGTTCCCGGACAAGTTCGAGGTCATCTTCTGCCGCAACGTGATGATCTACTTCGACCGCCACACTCAGGAGGAGCTGGTCAACCGCCTGGCCCGTCACCTCGTGCCCGGCGGCTATCTCCTCATCGGCCATTCCGAGAGCCTCAACGGCCTCAAGGTGCCGTTCCAATGCCTCAAGCCCAGTGTCTACCGCCTGATCTGATCTGACCCGACCTGACCGGACGCTACCCAGATGGCCGCCTCGCCCAGCATCATCCCGTTCGACCAGAGGGTCATCGTCGGCGTCGCCGACATGGCGGTGTCGAACAACCCCAACGTGGTCTTCACCACCTACTCGCTCGGATCCTGCCTCGGGATCTCGGTGCACGATCCCGTCGCCCGGGTCGGTGGATTGCTCCACCTCATGTTGCCCGACTCCACGATCGATCCGGCCAAGGGCATCGCCAACCCGGCGATGTTCGTCGACACCGCCGTGCCGGCGCTGCTCCGGGCCGCCTACCAGCTCAAGGCCGAACGCTCGCGACTCAAGGTCTGCGTCGCCGGAGGCGCCCAGATCCTCGACGACAACAACTTCTTCAACATCGGCCGACGGAACCACGAGGCGCTGCTGCGGACGCTCGAACGCAACGGCCTCACCATCCACGCCAGCGCCGTCGGCGGCCAGGTCAACCGAACCATGATGCTCAGAGTCTCCGACGGATCCGTCACGCTGCGGATCTCCGGCAGCAAGGACGAGGTGCCCCTATGCAGGAGCTAGACGCATTCATCGACAAGGTGAAGCACCTGCCCCCGGCCCCGAGGGTGCTTCCGCAGCTCATGCAGCTGCTGTCGTCCGACGACGCCGACGCCACCCGCGTGGTGCAGCTGATCCAGTACGATCCGGGCCTCGCCGCGAACGTGCTCCGGGCCAGCAACACCACCGCGTTCGCCGCCAGCCGACGCGTCGCCGACCTCGGCGAGGCCATCTTCCGACTCGGCTTCAACACCGTCTTCCAGCTCGTGGTCGCCGTCAGCGCCGCCCGTTCCCTGCGGCCCGCGCAGAAGGCCTACGGCATGGGAGAGGGCGACCTCTGGCAGCATTCCGTCACCTCCGGCGTCGCCGGCAGGCTGCTCGCCCGGATGACCGGCAACGACGAGAACATCGCGTTCACCGCCGGGCTCCTCCACGACCTCGGCAAGGTGATCATCGCCCAGGTGATCGAGGACAACAGCTTCGAGCTCATCCGGACGCTCGAGAAGGAGGGCTGCTCGCTGCTGGAGGCGGAGAAGCGGGTGCTCGGTTTCCACCACGCCGAACTGGGCAGCCGCCTTCTCGAACGCTGGAACTTCCCCGCATCCGTGTCCGTGGCCGTGCGCTTCCACCACATGCCCTCCGCCGCGGAGCCCCACCACCGGCTCGCCTCGATCGTCTACCTCTCCAACTTCATCGCCTACACCCTCGGCCACGGCTACGGGCACAACGCCTTCGCCTTCCGCAGCCAGAACACGGTGTTCTCCATCCTCGGACTCGACCCCAAGATGCTCGAGAAGCTGGTCGTCCTCACCCGCGAGGAGTTCGAGACCATCGAGACGCTGTTCCAGATCAAGGCATGAAGGACGGTGGCCAGAAGCGGATCCGAACCCTGGTCGTGGACGACTCCGCGCTCGTCCGACGGATCGTCCAGGAAAGCCTCGCCGACGAACCCGACATCGAGGTCGTCGGCACCGCGGCCGACCCCTACGAGGCCCGCGACCGCATCCTCGAGCTCCAGCCCGACGTGGTGACGCTCGACATCAACATGCCGCGCATGGACGGGCTCACGTTCCTGCGCCTGCTCATGAGACACCGCCCGACACGGGTGATCGTCATGAGCTCGCACACCGGCTCGGCCACGGCGATCGCCATGGAAGCCCTCGAGGCCGGCGCCATCGACTTCATCGGCAAGCCGAGCGGCTCCTTCTCGGCGCACAGCGACGGACAGGCCTTGGCCACGAAGATCCGGGCGGCCGCCCAGGCCCGGATCCGGCGCCCCGTCGAGCCGGCACCCGCCCCACGGCCGCCATCGGCCCCCCGTGTCGCCGACAGACCCGCGCCAACACCGGCCGCCCCGCAGGCCACCCGGTCGCTGTCGGATGTCCATCGCGTGGCCGCCGCCCTGAACCCGCCCGCCGCCAAGCCCCCGCCGCGTCCCCCTGGACCCCGGACCCGCGACGTCATCCTCATCGGTTCCTCGACCGGCGGGACGGAGGCACTTCGGGAGATCCTCACCGCGCTGCCCACGCACCTTCCCGGCATCTGCATCGTGCAGCACATCCCGGCCCGCTTCTCCGCCGCGCTCGCCGGACGCCTCGACACGCTCTGCCAGATCCGCGTCAAGGAGGCCGAGGCCGGCGACCGCGTGGAGCCCGGCACCGCGCTGATCGCGCCGGGCGGCTTCCACATGACGCTCCACTGGCGTGGCGACCACCACGTCGTCGAGCTCAACGAAGGTCCGCTGGTCCACCACCAGCGCCCCGCGGTCGACATCCTCTTCGAGTCCGCGCTCCGCACCGGCTCCGCCGCAGGCACCCTCGCCGTGATCCTCACCGGCATGGGCGTGGACGGGGCATCGGGCATGAGGCACCTCCGCGACGCCGGCGCCTTCACGGTCGCACAGGACGAGGAAAGCTGCGCCGTCTTCGGCATGCCCCGCGCCGCCATCGAAGCCGGCGGCGTGGACGAAGTGCTGCCCCTGGACCGCATCGCGGAACGCATCGCCCGCGGCCGCCGCCCAGCCGCCGTCCCCGCCTGATCTGGATTCGCCCACCCAGAGCGAGGAAGAGGCCCACGCGGAGACGCGGAGGACGAAGTCCCACAACAAAGAACCGAGTCCGGATGCGACTCGGACAAGGAAGAACGACCTCTTCCCGAACGCGATCTCAGCGGCACGGAGTACGGGCTTCAGCCGGTTTGCACCTCGTGTGAAAGGGCGCCTGGGTCGGTTCCAAGGTTTTGAGACCTGGAAGGTTTTCGCCGGCTGGAGCCGGGACACCGTACCTGAACTCCCACATCGAAGACCTGAGTCCGAATGCAACTCGGACATCAAAAGACGGCCTTCTCCGAAACCCGATCTCAGGGGCACGGAGTACCGGCTTCAGCCGGTTAAGGCCTCGTGCGACCGGGCGCTTGGGCCAGTTCCGAAGTCCTGAGACCCGGAAGGTTTCCGCCGGCTGAAGCCGGGACTCCGTACCCAATCGAGGCCAAGAAGCCAGAAGCAGAGCGGGAACGGTACCGGATTGCGTCCCAGCCGAGGCCACCTTGGCACCCCTGGCACCCATGGTTGTGAAACTCCTCCGCGGCTCCGCGTGCGGGTTTGCCTCCCAGGGACTCCGGCTCAACGGTCCAGCTTCCGCGGGGGACGCACCGGTTGCGGGGCACGCAGACGCGTGTAGAGCCAGACTTCCAGCGGCCTCAGCGGGCCCAGCCACGCGTAGAACGGCGAATAGACCAGCCGCAGCCGGACCAACGACAACAGCATGTTCAGCGAGGTGCGGCTGTTGAAGACCACCGTGGATCCGCTCTTGTCCGACCATTCCGTCGGCACTTCCAGCACCCGGAAGCCGGCCTTCCTCATCGAGTAGAGCAGGTTCACGTCGAAGGCCAGGTCGGCGAGGGTCAGGCGGTCGTGGATCCGCTCGATCGCCCTCCGCCGCATCACCTTCGCCCCGCATTGCGTGTCGCGGATGCCCATCCCGAAGAAGGCCTCCACGAACAGGTGGAACAGCCGGCTGGCAAACTGCCGCTTCCCGGGCTGGGAATGGTGGATCACCGCCCCCGGGATCCAACGCGAGCCGATCGCGCAGTCCACCGCCGGGTCCTCCAGGCGTCGCACCAGGTCGAGGAAGGCCGCAGGGGCCGTCGCACCATCCGCATCGACGTATCCGATGTAGTCCGCCATCGGGGCGAGCTTCAACCCCTCGATCAACGCGCCTCCCTTCCCGATCGCCGCCGGGAACTCGAGGTGCGAGACGCACAGGTACCGCTGCTCTGCCGCACGCACGACGCCCAGAGTGTTGTCGCGGCACCCGTTCAGGATCACCACGATCCGGAAACGCCCGGCATAGTGCCGGATGAAGTGCTCGGAATACGCCTCCAGCACGGGACCGATCCTCGCCTCCTCGTTGTAGGCGGGGATCAGGAGCAGCAGGCTGGGTGCGGAGACCGTCACGCGGGCGGAATGGGTAGACAATCCGCCGGCCGCCGTCGAAGCCGAATCCGGCCGAACCACGGCCGGCCCGCGGACCGCTCCTTTACTAGCGCTTCCCCACGCCGCCACGGCTGCCTAGCCTCTCCCCGGTCCAGTCACGTCCCACACGATGAAGGTCGTCATTCTCTGCGGTGGTCTCGGAACGCGTCTGCGCGAGGAGACCGAATACCGTCCCAAGCCCATGGTCCCCGTCGGGGGACGTCCCATCCTCTGGCACATCATGAAGCTCTACGCCCGCCATGGGCACCGGGACTTCGTCCTCTGCCTCGGATACAAGGGCGAGGTCATCAAGGACTACTTCCGCAACTACCTCTGGAACACCTCGGACGTCACGCTGACCCTCGGACGCAATCCGAGGATCCGCTACCACAACACCCATGAGGAGGAGGACTGGACCGTCACCCTGCTGGAGACCGGACAGGAGACCATGACCGGCGGACGCCTCCGTCGCGCGCTCGCCCACGTGCCCGACGAGCGGTTCCTGTTCACCTACGGCGACGGCCTCACCGACAGCGACATCAACGCCTCCATCCGGTTCCACGAGTCGCATGGCGCGGTCGCCACCGTGACCGCGGTCCGGCCGTCGGGCCGCTTCGGCGAACTCGCCATGGACGGCCAGACCATCACCGCCTTCACCGAGAAGCCCGACCAGGAGAACGCCTACATCAGCGGCGGGTTCATGGTGCTCGACCGCCGGATCCGGGAGTACCTCGGCGAGGACGACGGTTGTGTCTTCGAGAAGGGCCCGATGGAACGCCTCGTGCAGGAAGGCCAGCTCAAGGCCTACCGTCACGAGGGGTTCTGGCAGTGCATGGACACCTACCGCGAACAGCAGATGCTCGACCGGATGTGGCAGACCGGGAAGGCGCCGTGGAAGACCTGGTGACGCGGTCCCGCGCACGCCGGCCCACCCGGGAGCCCCGATCATCGGGGTTGTCGCGGGGGGCGAATTCCGGAAGGTTCCAGACATGGAGTTCCTGATCGCACGCGAAGACGGTCAACCGTTGCTCCTGGACGCCTCGCACTACGCGGCGGTGTTGAAGCCGAACAGCATGCCGTGCCGGCAGGTGTCCGGCTGGGGCGCGCATCGGATCGAGGTGCAGGGCTGTCCGATCGTCTTCGGCTTCGAGCAGGAAGGCATCACCGTCACCTTCCAGAACTGGCTCCTTTCCGAGAAGGACATGTCCCGCATCGTCCAGGAGATCGCCGCGAACCTCACCCGCGAACTCGGCTCCCCGGTCCTCGCCAAGGAGCAGTGATGGGGGTGTTGAAAGGTTGAAAGGTTGAAAGGTTGAAAGGTTGAAGGGTTGAAGCGGTGGATGGGTCGGCGATGAACCGCCGCAGTGACCCTCAACGGACCACGGACCACGGACCACGGACCACGGACAACCGACAACCGACAACGGACAACAACCCCAGAAATGGCCTCCGTGCCTCCGTGGCCAATCCCTTCCCCTCCCTTGTCCACGCACGGCGTTTGCGGAAGACTCCGTCGCATGTCCCCGTTCCGCACCGTTTCCGCTTGGCTCACGCTGACGCTGGCGCTCGCGGCGATGTCCGCACCTGCGCTCCGGGCCCAGGACCGCAAGCCGCCGCTGCTGCGGGCGCTGCTGGTGTGTGGCGGATGCTGCCACGACTACGACCGCCAGAAGACGATCCTCCGGAACGGCCTCGAGTCCCGCGCCTGGGTGGTCGTCGACACGATCCAGCAGGGCGGCACCGCCCGTGAAAGCCGCATCCCGTTGTACGAGGACCCGAACTGGGCAAAGGGCTACGACGTGGTCCTGCATGACGACTGCTTCGGGATGGTGGGGGACACCAACTTCATCGCGAAGATCCTCGCGCCCCATCGTGCCGGGGTGCCCGCGGTGAACCTCCACTGCGCCGCCCACAGCTACCGCGTCGCAACGGACCTCGAGTGGCCGCGCTTCCTCGGCATCCGCTCGCTCCAGCACGGCCCGGCCAGTCCCATCGACGTCCGGACCGTGGACGCCACCCACCCGATCACCGCCGGCCTTTCCTGGAACACCTGGCTCACCGGCAAGGAGGAGCTCTACAACAACATCACCATCCATCCCACCGCCCAGCCGTTGCAGCGCGGACGACAGGGGACCAACGACCTGGTCCTGACCTGGGTGAACCACTACGGGAAGACCCGCGTGTTCAACACGACGCTGGGCCACTTCAACGAGACCGTCTCCGATCCGCGGTACCTCGACCTCGTGACCCGTGGACTGCTCTGGGCCTGCGACCGGCTCGACGACGCGCACCGGCGTCCGTTCCGTCCGGATGCGGATGCGGCGGAATAGCGGAGCGATCCGTTCAGAAGGAGCCGAGACCGACCTCACGCGAATGCGCCAAGACGCCCGGGGAAGCGCCGGATCCGGGACCGGGAATGCGACCTCCGTTCGGTTGACGGTTCCGCCTCGGGCATCCGGCCGCCTTCGTTCCGTTCACCGGCGGCTTTGCGGCTTGGCGTGCCGATCCCTTCCGCATCGTTCCATGAAGGCATCGGCGGCATCGGCCCCCTTGCCGCTTGCCAAGCGCAGGACCGGCCGAAGAGCCTTGGGCATGGCCCGCAACCCACGGTTCCACCCGCTCCTCGTCGTCCCCGTGTTGGCCGCGCTCCTCGCCCTGCCGGGCCGGGCGATCACCGGGGCATCCGGGTACGGTTCCGACGCCAAGACCGACGACACCAACGCCGCCTGGATCGCCGAGCACTACACCAAGTACGAGCACCGCATCCCGATGCGGGACGGCGTGCGGCTGATGACGCGGGTGTACGTGCCGAAGGACGACTCGAAGCCCTGGCCGATCCTGCTCACGCGGACGCCCTACAGCCTGAAGCCGTATGGCGTGGACAACTTCCAGTCCGGCTCCGGCAGCTTCGCGGCCTTCGCACGGGACACCTTCGTGATGGTGAGCCAGGACGTCCGTGGCCGCTTCGGATCCGAGGGCGAGTTCGACCACATGCGTCCGCACCGGCCGGTGAAGGGCGCCAAGGACATCGACGAGAGCACGGACGCCTGGGACACGATCGACTGGCTGGTGAAGAACGTTCCGAACAACAACGGGCGTGTCGGCATGTTCGGCATCTCCTATCCGGGCTTCTACACCGCGGCCGGCATGATCGACAGCCATCCTGCGCTCAAGGCCGCCTCCCCGCAGGCGCCGATCACCGACTGGTTCATGGGCGACGACCTGCACCACAACGGCGCCTTCTTCCTCTCGCAGAACTTCGGGTTCATGTACTGGTTCGACCAGAAGTCCGACGACCCGCTGCGCGACGAGGGCAAGCGCTTCGTCTTCGGCAATCCGGACGGATACGACTTCTACCGCCGGATGGGGCCGCTCGCGAACTCGGATGCGGTGCACCTGAAGGGGCGGTCGCCTTCCTGGAGCGAGTTCCTGAAGCACCCCACCTACGACGCCTACTGGCAGGCGAGGAACATCCGTCCGCACCTGAAGAACGTGCGCTGCGCGGTGATGACGGTGGGCGGATGGTACGACGCCGAGGACCTGTTCGGGCCGCTGGAGACCTACCGGTGGACCGAGCGCCTGAATCCGGGCATCACCAACCTGCTGGTGATGGGTCCCTGGTCGCACGGCCAGTGGTCGCACGGCGAGGGCGCCGCGTTGGGGGACGTGCGGCACCACGTGAAGACCGGGGCGGAATACCGTGAGAAGATGGAGCTGCCGTTCTTCCGGCGTCACCTGAAGGACGACACCAACTCGGTGATCGCGGAGGCGACGATGTTCGAGACGGGCACGGACCGCTGGCGGCGCTTCGACGCGTGGCCCCCGAAGTCGACGGTGGAGAGGACGCTGCACCTGCATCGCGGCGGCGGGCTTTCCTTCGAGGCGACCGCGGCCGACGACGGCGCCTTCGACGAGTACGTCAGCGATCCCGACAAGCCGGTTCCCTTCACCCTCGAGGTCACCACGGACTACCCGCGCTCGTACCCGGTGCATGACCAGCGCTTCGCCGCGGCCCGGCCGGACGTGCTCGTGTACGAGACCGGGCCGCTGGAGTCGGACGTGACCTTCGCGGGACCGATGGAGGTCACGTTGAACGTCTCCACCACCGGCACGGACTCCGACTGGGTGGTGAAGCTGGTGGACGTGTACGGACCGGACCATCCGGAGCCGCAGCCGAATCCGGCCCACCTCGAGATGGGCGGCTACCAGCAGCTGGTGCGGGGCGACGTCTTCCGCGGGAAGTTCCGCAGGAGCTTCGAGAAGCCCGAACCGTTCACGCCGGGCAAGGCGGAGACCATCCGCTTCACCATGCCGGACGTGCTGCATACGTTCCGCACCGGACACCGGATCATGGTGCAGGTGCAGAGCACGTGGTTCCCGCTGGTGGACCGGAACCCGCAGACCTTCGTGAACATCCCCACCGCCACGGCGGCGGACTACAGGAAGGCCACCCAGCGGGTGCACCTGGGGGCGAAGCAGGGCACCTCGATCGCGGTCCGCGTGCTCCCGGCGGTCACGCCGTGAACCCGGCACCGCGCGGCAGCAGCGCCCGTTCGCTGGTGTGCGTCATCAGCGACAACGCCTCGCCGACCGAGACCCAGCGCTTGGCGACCACCTCGCGCGTGTCGGCGACCTCGCCCTCCGTGACGAGGGTCATGTTCCAGTACAGGACCACCTTCGGCACGCCGTCGACCCGATAGACGTTGCCGCCGGCGAAGTCGCCGATCGTGGCCCGGCATCCGGTCTCCTCCTCGACCTCGCGCAGCGCCGCCTGGGTCCAGGACTCGCCGGCATCCAGCTTGCCCTTCGGCAACGCCCACTCGGGACCGTAGCGCTTGCGATGGATCAGCAGGAGCTCACGGCCGCGCGGTGTGCTGCGCCAGAGGACGCCTCCGGCGGCGTGGATGACTTCCGGACCCGCAGGTGGCGAAAACATGGGGGTCACGATGGGACCTCGGATCGAAGGGACGAAACAAAATGTCGTCGTCAGCAGCAATTGGCGCGGTTCGGTCGTCGTCCGTTGCCAGTTGCCGGTTGCCAGTGGCCCGTCGTCCGTTGCCAGTCGTCCGTTGCCAGTCGTCCGTTGCCGGTTTCCAGTTGCCGCTGGCCTCCCCCGCTTCTCCCCATCGTCTGACCTACTCCCCCTGTCGCTTCACCCTTCAACCCTTCAACCCTTCACCCTTCACCTTTCAACCCGTTCGCCCCCTAAACCGCCAGGCATGGACTGCTGCGGCGAGGAAGAGTGCGAGGCCGATCCAGCGTCCATGGCCGTGGGCGAAGACGACGGTTCCCTGGAAGGCGATGAACAGGAAGACCGCGATCCAGACGCGGCGGGCCAACGGAACGAGCTTCGGCCACGTCAGGGCGGCGAGCATCCAGCCGAGGCTGAAGGCGTAGTTGACCCAGATTCCGGCGCCGAACTCGATGCCGAGGGTCTCACGCACCTGCCGGACGTTGTCCGCGACGGCGGCGGAATGGCTCCAGCGGTAGGCGTGGTGGAAGGCGGCCGCGACGTGGACCGCATAGAACAGGGCGCCGACCCGCCAGGACGCCGTCGGACGCCAGCCCCGGGTGGCGGCGAGGCCAAAGGCGACCGCAGGCCAGATGGCCACGCGCAGGATCAGCTCGGACGGGCTCATGGGGTCCTGGGACGACGGATCAGATCCAGCCCTTCCACCAGTACCAGAGCAGGCCGAGTTGCTCGTGGAGCCAGACGCGGAACAGCTTCGAGTCGTCCGGACGGGGAACGATCCTCCACGCGGGCTCCGGGGAATCCAGCGCGGCGAGGCCGAGGAAGTCGCAGCCCAGCGGGATCACCTCCACGCCGGCCTTGCGGAAGACGGCGACCGAGCGCTTCAGGTGGTAGGCGGAGCTGACCAGCACGACCCGGCGCCAACCGCGGGTGCGCAGGAGCGCCGCCGTGTTCACCGCCTCGTCGTGGGTGTTGGCCGCCGCGGGCAGGACGACCGTCTCGGCGGCAGGCAGCCTCCAGGCACGCAGCCACCCCGCCACCAGCTCCGCGTCGGGGCGTCGACGTCCTTCCCAGACGTAGGTCGAACCGCTCAGGACCAGCACGCGGGCATGGCCGCGTCGGACCATCTCGGCCGAGGCCAGCATGCGGTCGCTCGCCTCGCCGAGTCCGAACCAGGTCAGCTCCCTCCGGGTGTAGCCCACCGCACCTCCGAGCATCAGGACCGCGTCGGCGTTGGGCAGCGGGGAATTCGCGAGGCGTTCGTAGGGCCGTTCCAGGGAGGCCAGGAGCCGGGCGGGGACCGGCGTGGCGCCGACCAGCCAGAGGAAGGCGGCACCCGTCAACGACGCGAGTCCGGCGGCGACGGCCTTGCGTCGAAACGCCAGCGCCGCGACGAGCAGAAGCATCGCCCAGGCGAATCCGGGCGGTTGCAACAGGGCTTCTGCCGTTCCCATGGCGACAGCCTACGCCGGCGGCCCATCCCGCCGCCAGCCGCCAGCCGGAAAAGCCGCGGAACCGGGACGGAGATTCCACCCAAGGAACCGCCGGCTCGTCCGTTGACGTCCTGAAGGGGCCGGGATGCGATGTCCTCCGACGGCCCCCACCGCGACGCCCATGAACCGCCTCCGACTTCTCACGTTCCGCCTCCTCCTGGCGTCCACGTTCCTGGCCGCCCTGCCCGTCCTCACCGGCGCCGACGTGGATCCGCTCGGACCACTCCTGAGTCTCCGCGGCGACGGCGCCCATGCGCGGGTCCGGGACGTGGCGAAGTCGTTCCCCACGAACGGACTCTCCCGCGCCGACCACCGGCGGTTCCGCTGGCTGCTCCACGACTCCGCCTGGCGCGGCGAAGGGGACCGGCTCCGGTCCGCCGAGACGGAGGCGGCCCTGAAGGCCATGGATGCCGACTTCCCCCAGGAGGCCCCGCAACCGGATCGCGACCGCGCCTGGGCGGAGGCCCAGGAAAGCCTCGGCGACCTGCACCATCGGCGGAACGACCCCTGGGAGTGGCGCCTCGCCCGGCACGGGCACGCCCTCGGCTGGTGGGCCGCCCAGAGCGACCTCGAGACGGCCCGCACCCGCTACCTCGACATCCTCTGGCGGCTCGCGCGCCCCGCGACGGGACAGAACCCCTATTGGCGCAGCGGGATCTCCCTTCCGCTGGAATGGATCCAGGATGCGGTCCGGATCGCGCGCCGGCCGGCGGACGTCGCCCATGCCCGGCTCCTCCGGGCCTTGGCCTTCCAGCAGTTCGGGCCGCCCGACGAACGGGCGTTGTACCAGGTCGAGGACGACTTCCGCGCCGCCATCGCGGCCGGGAAGGACAACGACTGGTACGACGACGCCCTCGACGCCTACGCACAGTGGCTGGAGGGCTCCGGCAGGCTGGTGATCGAACCCACAGGCGGCTGGAGACGCGAGAACGACGCCGCACGCGCGCTGGAGTTCTACCGACGCATCGTCGCCGAGTTCCCCGAAGGCGGATCCGCGGTCCGCCGGCGCGCCGAGGAACGCATCCAGGATCTCCTCCGTCCCGAGACCGGCATCGGGATCTCCTCGGTGTTCCTCCCGGGCCACGGCGTGGAGTTCCAGCTCCGCTGGCGCAATTCCCGCCGGATCCAATGGAGCCTGACCCCGGTGGACCTCACCCGCGACCTGCGCCTGCCGGAGGAAGGGGCGCAGACCGGGAGCTGGCTGGACCATCTCACGACCGGCGGACGGGCACCGGCGTTGACCCGCGGGTTCGACACCGGCGACGACGGACAACACAACGCGGCGCAGACCAACGTCGTCCTGAGGCCCGGCCCGGCCACCGGCGCGTACCTGGTGCAGGCGGAAGGCGACGCCTCGAAGGGCCGAGAGCTCCTGCTGGTCTCCGACGCGGCCCTGACCCTCCGCAGCCGCGGTGGCCATGTGCTCGCGTGGTTCACCGACGCCATCACCGGCCAACCCATCCCGGAGGCCCGGGTCCGCGTCTGGCAGGGCTACCTCGACGGGCAGACCTGGCGGATCGAGGCGCACGAAGGCGAGACCGACGCGTCGGGAATCGCGACCTTCCGCATCCGGCACACCGGCGGGGAGTTCCTCGCGACCGCCGCGTTGGGCGCCCGCCAGGCCTTCTGCCGCACCTGGGCCGGCGGGATCCCGGCGCCACCGGAAGGTTGGCGCTTCTACGCGGCCACGGACCGTCCGGCCTACCGACCCGGGGACACCGTGCACTGGAAGGTCTCGGCTCGGCTCCTGGACGGCGACCGGCTGCGGACCCCGGACGGACGCGACGGGTTCCTGGAGCTCCGCGACGGACGCGGCCAGGTGCTGACGAACGGGCCGGTCCGCTTCAACGCCTTCGGCTCCGCGTGGGGCGAACTCGCGCTTCCCGCCACCACGGCGCTGGGCACGTGCCGGGTGCAGTTCTGGAACTCCGCCGAACGCACGGAACTCCTCGGCGAGGCCAACCTCTTCCGCATCGAGGAATACCGCCTCCCGGAGTTCACGGTGTCCCTTGGGACGCCGGTGGAGGAGACGCCGTCCGGCCCGCGCCGCCGGACCTTCAAGCTGGGCGAAACCGTCGAGATCGACATCCGGGCCGAGCTGTATTCGGGCGGCCCGGTGGCCGATGCCGCCGTGGAACTGCTGATCCGCGAACGGCCGTGGTCCCCGTGGTTCCCGGCACCGCGGGAATTCGACTGGTTCCAACCGGCGTTCGCGGGACAGGAGGCAGGACGCTCCGGCTTCCGTCCGCCCAACGGACCGGAGCGGCGCGAGTCCCTCCGCACGGATTCCACCGGACGCGCCCGCTTCCGGCTGGAATCCAACGCCGCCGGCAACGACACCGAGTACGAGATCGAGGCGCGGGTCACCGACGCCGGCCACCGTGAGGTCCGCGCCTCGGACCGCATCCGCGTGACCCGTCAGCGCCACTTCGCCTCGGCCTCGGTCGGACGCCGTGTCCTCCGGCCGGGCGACCCCGTAACCGCCGACGTGCGCACGCGGGACGCCAACGACCAACCGGTCGCCGTTCCCGGAACCGTCCGGCTCGTCCGACAGGTCTGGGAGGAGGTCTGGCGCGATCCCGCCGGGAAGACCGTCGGCGGCGAGGACCTGGAACGCCGTCGCCGCAGCGCCGCCGCCTGGCCGCCCGGGCCGGATCGCCGCGGCCGCGCGTGGTCCCTGGTCCGGCGCGGCTACCTCCGGGAGGTCGTCTCCACCGGAAGCCTCGACACCGGGACCAACGGCTTGGCCTCGATGTCCTTCCGTCCCGATCGCGAGGGCTACTACACCGTCGAATGGACCTCCCCAGGCAACGCCACCGCGCCGACGCCGCCGGATCCGAGGCCGCGGCCGTTCGAGGCGCCGGTCACCGCCGAGTCGGCCTTCTGGGTCTGCCAGGCCGGCGGCGCGGCCCCGGGCTACCACCGCGACGGCGGCGTCGAGCTCGTGCTCGACCGCGACGCCCACGCGACCGGCACACGCGCCCCGGTGCTCGTCGCCACCGACGCCCCGGGCCGCTGGATCCTCCTCAGCACCGAGACCGGCGGCGAACCGACCCACCAGGTCCTCCGCGTGCTCGGAACCTCACGCCTCGTGGAGATCGACATCGGGGACCGGCTCGCGCCGAACTTCTGGCTGACCGCCTCGGGGGTCTGGGACGGGACGCTGCACAGCGACACCAAGGAGGTCGTGGTCCCGCCGGTGTCGCGGTTCCTCGACATCCGGGTCACGCCCGACGCCTCGGTCCGCAGGCCCGGGACCGAAGGCGCCTACGTCGTCACCGCCCGCGACCACCTCGGGGCGCCGGTCGACGCCGAGGTCTCGTTCTCGGTCGTCGACGAGGCCGTGTTCCAGTTCGGCGAGGACTTCGCCGGCGATCCGCGTTCCTTCTTCCATGGCAACCGCCGGCCGAACGCCATCTCCTGGAACAGCTCGTTCCAGAGTCGCCCCTACGTCCGCCACCAACCCGTCGTCACCCGGTACGAACTGCGGGAGAACCGGCAGGGGGACATGTTGGATCGGGTGGCGACGAAGTCCGAACGCCGGTTCCTCTACCGTGGCGCCGTCGACACGCTCCAGCTCGGGATGGTCGTCAACGGCGCAGCCGCCCCGGCCGCCGCCATGATGTTGGCCGACAGTCCGGCCGGGGCAGCCAAGACCGGCGCCGACGCCGGTGGCGATGCCGCGGCCAACGTCGTCGTCCGCTCCGACTTCCGGGAAACCGCCTTCTGGCAGCCCGACGTCCGCACCGGCACCGGCGGCTCCGCGCGGGTCGCCGTCCGCTTCCCGGACTCCGCGACCCGCTGGATCGCCACCGCCCGCGCCTTCGCCGCCGACCACCGCGTCGGCATCGGCACCAACGCGCTCCAGACCCGTCTCCCGCTGATGGTCCGCCTCCAGACCCCGCGCTTCGTCGTGGTCGGGGACACCGTGTCGGTGGCCGCGCTGATCCGGAACAACACCGACCGCGCCGTCTCCGTGAACCCGACGCTGGAACTGGAGGGCGCGGAACGCGTCGGCGTCTGGCGGAACGGCGGGATCATCCAGGTGAAACGCGCCGCCATGCTGGAGATCCCGGCCGGCGGCGAGATCACCGAGACCTGGGCCGTCACCGCCACCCGGCCGGGTCCCGTCCGCTTCAAGGCCACCGTCGCCGGCGCCACCGACGGGGACGCCATGGAACGGACGATCCAGGCCGTGGAACACGGGATGGAACAGTTCGCCGGAAGCTCGGTCCGCGTGGCCGACGGAGACGCCGAGCTCACGCTTCGCCTGCCGTCCCAACGGAAGCCCGGAAGCACGACCGTCCGGATCGACGTCACGCCGAGCCTCGCCGCCACCCTGCTCGACGCCCTGCCCTACCTCGCCGACTACCCCTACGGCTGCACCGAGCAGACGCTCAGCCGTTTCCTTCCCGCGGTGCTGGTCCGACGGACGCTGCGCGACGCGGGGATCGACGCGGAGACGGCCATGGCGCGGACGTTCGGGGGCATCGAGCCCGCCCACGCCGCGGCCACCCATCCGGGAGGACGCAAGGACCTCTCCAAGCTCGACGCGATGGTCGCCGCCGGCCTGGAGCGCCTGGCCGACTTCCAGCATGAGGACGGCGGCTGGGGTTGGTGGAAGGAAGGATCCTCGGACGCCTGGATGACGGCCTACGTGGTCTGGGGACTGTCGCTCGCCCGCGAGGCCGGCATCGACGTCCCCGGCGACCGGACCGCGCGCGCGGCCGCCTGGCTGGACCGCCGGTTGGTCGAACTGGAAAACGATCCCGCCACGGCCGCCTGGGTCCTCCATGCGTTGGCCGCCGCCACCGCTCCGCAGTCCACGCCCGGCGCCGCGGTCTCCAAGGCGATGGAACGCCTGCTCGCCCAGGAGGAGTCCCTCACCGCCTACTCACGCGCCTTGGGGGCCATCGCGCTGAACCGCTTCGGCCGCTCCCAGGACGCAAGGCGTTGGGTGGTCAACCTGGAGAACGGCGTGGTCCGCGACGACGCCGCCTCGCCCGGACTTGCGGGAACCGGCCCCGCTTCGGCCACCGTGGCCACGGCCCATTGGGGACGCGACACCGGCTGGCATCGCTGGCAGGACGGCCCGGTCGAGTCCACCGCCACCGTGTTGCGGGCCCTGCTGGCGATCGACCCGCCGAACAGGCTCGCCGTGCCCGCGGCCACCTGGCTCCAGCGCAACCGCCGCGGCGCCCAGTGGAACAACACCCGCGACACCGCGCTCACCGTGCTCGCGTTGAACGACTGGCTCCGCGTCACCGGCGAGGCCAAGCCGGATCTCGCGTTCCGCGTCGAGGTCGACGGACGGACCCTCGCCGAGGCCGACGTGCGCGGACGCCCGCTCTGGGACATCCGCAGGTCCTTCGAGGTGCCTGCGGAATGGCTCACGGGCACTCACGTCGTCCGCATCCGCCGGACCGCCGGGACCTCCCCGATCCACGCCGCCGTCCAGGCCCGGTGGTTTTCCACGGAGGAACCCGTGCGGGCCCTCGGCCACGAGCTCTTCCTCCGCCGCGACTACTTCCGGCTCGTCCCGCGGGAAACCCTCCTTCGCGGCACCGTGCTCGACCGCGTGCCGCTCGCCGACGGCGAATCGGTCCGGTCCGGCGACCGGATCGAATCGGTGCTGACGATGGAGACCAAGAACGAGGGCGAGTACCTGCTCCTCGAGGACACCAAGCCCGCGGGATTCGAGGCGGTCGAGCAGCGGAGCGGCGGCGGGACCGTGCTTCGGGAACTGCGCAAGGCCGCGGCCAACGCGCCCGCCACCAAGGGAGGACGCGAGCCGGAGGAATACGGCGACCGCATGGCGTCGGCCCATGCCGAATGGCGGGACCGCCACGGCGCCTTCTTCGTGGACCGCATCGGCCAGGGATTCTGGGAACTGCGCTCCGAGTTCCGCGCGGAACGGCCCGGCCGCTTCCACGCCCTGCCCGCCACCGCGGAGGCGATGTACGTCCCCGAACTCCGCGCCAACGGCGACGAGGTCCGGCTCGAGGTCCACGACTGAACCGACAATCCGAAGGGAGGGGGGACGGACCTCACGCCAGAACGCCAAGACGCGATCGGGAAGTGGCCGTCGAAGCCGAAACGGAAACCTGAGTGCGGCCACCGGTTCAACCACCGGAACCCGCACCGACGGTTCCGTCCCCTCGCGGCCCGGCGCCTTCGCGTGAGGGTCCCCCTTTCCGCATGGGTCCGATTTCGCAGGACCTCGCGGTCAACCGGAGCGGCGCGCCATGCAGATCAGGTCGTCGACGCGGCCGTCGAGGATGCGGGCGCCGACCTTGCGTCCCTCGAACTCGAACCCGCGGCTCCGATACAATTGCAAGGCCGGCGTGTTCGAGGCGTAGGCCTCCAGTTCGACGCGGGTGAAGCCGGCCCGTGGCGCCAAGGCGAGGGCCGCGTCGAGCAGCGCGCCGCCGATCCCCTGTCCCCGCCATTCCGCCACCACGCCCATGCCGAGGCGGCCGTTGTGGCGGAAGCCCTCGAACGGCGCGAGCGGCACGATGTCGCACCATCCCACGACCTGGCCCCGGAACCGCGCCGCCACGGCCGGATGGCCGCGCAGGAGGTTGTCCCGGACGAACCCGCGCGTGGCGTCCTCGGGAAAGGCCTCCAGCGTCATCAGCCAACGGCGCTCCGCGGCGACCGATCCCACGGCCGCGCGGAAGCCCGGGATGTCGGCCTCGGTCAGGCCGACGATCTCGATGCCGGGAGGAAGGGGCTTCATGCGACGACCAAGGCGGGACGGAGGTCGGCCCGCCATCCGGTTCACCGGGAGCAGCGGAAGGCGGTCACGCTCAACGGCGGCAGCACGAACTCCGCGGAGTAGCGCTGGTTGTGCACCGCGTAGTCCTGGGACAGCACGCCCGATCCGGCATTGCCCTGGTTGGATCCGCCGTACACCGCGGCGTCGGAGTTGAAGACCTCCTGCCAGCGGCAGGCCTTGGGCAGCCCGACGCGGTAGCTCGGATGCGGCTTCGGCGTGAGGTTCAGCACCACGAGCAGGTGCGAACCGGAATCGCGGTCGTGGCGGAGGAAGCTGAGCACGCTGTTCGCCGCGTCGCTGCAGTCCACCCACATGAAGCCGTCCGCCTCGTAGTCGCCCCGCCACAACGCGGGCTCCTGCCGGTAGAGCGCGTTGAGGTCCGAGACGAGTCTCTGGATCCCGGCGTGGTACGGACCCTGTTCCAACAGCCACCAGTCCACCTCGGCGTTGGCGTTCCACTCCGCCGTCTGGCCGATCTCGCAGCCCTGGAAGAGGAGCTTCTTGCCCGGGAAGAACCACTGGTAGGCCAACAGGCAGCGCAGGTTCGCGAACGCCTGCCAGTCGTCGCCCGGCATCCGCCGACGGAGCGAGCCCTTGCCGTGCACCACCTCGTCGTGGGACAGCGGCAGGACGAAGTTCTCGTGCGCATGGTAGAGCATCGCGAACGTGAGGTCGTTCTGGTGGTAGGCCCGGTGGACGGGGTCCCGCTTGAAGTAGCCCAGCGTGTCGTGCATCCAGCCCATGTTCCACTTCATGGTGAAGCCGAGGCCCCCGATCCACGGCGGACGCGAGACCATCGGCCACGAGGTGCTCTCCTCGGCGATGGTGACCACGCCCGGATGCTCCGTGCCGACGAGGTGGTTCACGTGGCGGAAGAACTCGATGGCCTCCAGGTTCTCGCGGCCGCCATGGCGGTTGGGGATCCATTCGCCCTCCTTGCGCGAGTAGTCGAGGTAGAGCATCGACGCCACGGCGTCCACGCGCAGGCCGTCCACATGGTAGCGCTCGCACCAGAAAAGGGCGTTCGCGGCGAGGAAGTTCCGGACCTCGTGCCGGCCGTAGTTGAAGATCAGCGTGCCCCAGTCCTGGTGGGACCCCTGCCTCGGATCCTCGTGCTCGAACAGGGCCGTGCCGTCGAACCGGGCCAGCGCCCAGGTGTCCCTCGGGAAATGCCCGGGCACCCAGTCGATGATCACCCCGATGCCCGCGTCGTGGAGCGCGTCCACGAGGTACTGGAAGTCGTCCGGCGTCCCGTAGCGGCTGGTCGGGGCGTAGAATCCCGTCACCTGGTAGCCCCAGCTCGGGTAGTAGGCGTGCTCCGAGACCGGCATCATCTCGACATGCGTGAATCCGGTCTTCCGCAGGTAGTCGATCAGCGGGACGGCGATCTCGCGGTACCCCGGCGAGGTGTCCACCGACTTCTTGCGCCAGGAGCCGAGGTGGAACTCGTAGATGCTCATCGGCGCCCGCAGCGGGTTCGTCCTCGAACGGCGTTCCATCCAGGAGGCGTCGTTCCACGAGTGCCGGCGCGTGTCCCACACGATCGCCGCCTGCTTCGGCGGCTGCTCGAAGAACTGGCCGAACGGATCGGTGTTCAGCTTCAGGGCCCCGGTGGCGTCCAGGATCTCGAACTTGTAGAGCGCGCCGTCCCCGACCCCGGGCACGAAGATCTCCCAAACGCCGCTCGCCCCGAGCTGGCGCATCGCATGCCGACGCCCGTCCCAGCCGTTGAAGCTGCCCACCACCGACACCCGGCGCGCCGACGGCGCCCAGACCGAGAACGCCACGCCGGGGACGCCGTCGAGCATCACCTTCTGCGCGCCGAGGGCGTCGTACAGACGGCGGTGGTTGCCTTCGTTGAAGAGATGCAGGTCGGTCTCGCCCAGGGTCGGCCAGAACGAGTAGGGATCGCGGCCCTGGGTGACCGAACCGTCCGCCCAGGTCACCTCCAGGTCGTAGGCGTAGACCGACGTGGCTCCCCGGGTGGAACCCTCGAAGAGGTCGGTGTCCCCGATGCGGTGCAGCTCGAAGGCCGGACGGGTCCGGTCGTGGACCGGCACGACCCGCACCTTCGCCGCGCCGGGGACCAGCGCGCGGCCGGCGAGTCCCAAACCGTTGCCCAGCGGATGGAGCCCCAACAGCGAGTGCGGCGAGGCGCTCCGGAATCCTGTGAGGCTTTCGAGTTCGGCCGGCGTGAGGAGCATGGGCCGATTAGAGACCCGAAGTCCCGACGGAGGAATTCCAAAAGACGGGTCGTCGAGCGGGGCAGGAGACGCCGCGGCGGACCGATGGAGACGTCACCGCGGATCGACGGCATCGCCGACCGCGAAGGCCGGCGGAATCTCCACCACACGGTAGAACCGCGTCGCAGCGACACCGGCCGGAAGCTCGGTTGTCCAGACGGCGCCGTCCCCCAACACCGTGACGCCCGCGTCGACCCAGTTGCCGGAGACGAGGTCGTCCGTCCTCTCGATCCGGTAGAAGAACCCGGGAAGCGTCGGGCAGGAGAACCTCGGCGAACCGGCGGTCGGCGCGGCATCGAACCGCAGTTGCAACGGCGGCAGTTCCACCACGCCGCAGACCGGGTCGAAATCGGTGAACGGCGCCCCGGGTGTTCCCAGGTCGTTCCAGGTTCCACCCGGATGCCCGAAGGTGTTGGCCCGGGAGATCATGTGCACATGCGGTTCGCCGCCCAAGGCGTCGTCGGGCTGGCCCGGCAGCCAGTTCCGGTACGCGGTGACGCTGCCGTCGGACCAGCCGAACGGACCGCCGGGTGTCGATCGGGCGAGCCCGATCCACAGGCTCCGCTCGACGCCCCCGCGGTTCCCGAAGGTGCCGAAGACCCATTCCTGTTCCCCCGGGCTCCCGATGGAGGCCAGATGGCCGCCCAACACCCGGGCCGCCTGTTCGGATTCCGGCCACGGCGCGGGTTCCAGCAGGAGATACCGGTGGCCGGAAACGGGTTCCACCTCCGGACCGCCGAGGATCCGGAGGAAGAGAAGCGCTTTGGGAAATGCGGGGTTCATGGGGAGCGATGCAGGCGATGGTGGGAATCGGACGGAGGGGAATCGCGGTTCAGTCCGGCTGGATGGACGTGGGAGCGGGTTCGAAGCGGATCCGCGAGCCGGCGGGATGGTTCCCCAAGGCCACTCCCACCGAGCCCTTCTCATCGGCTTCCATCACGGTTTCCACCGCGCCGGTCGTCACCACCACGCGTCCCTTCGCGGACTTCGGGAACTCCACCAGCAACGCCTTGGACTTCGGAACCAGGAAGCCGAGCCCGCCACCGAGCTTCTTCGCGGCGGCGTTCGCCTGGTCGAGGGCCTTCTGGTACCAGCCGACCGTCTCGTCAGCGGGCTTCTCGGGGCGCTTCAGGACCACACGGACGCCCAGCTGCAGCGTGCCCTTGGGACGGTTGGCGACCACCGGAGGGTTCTCCTCCCTCAACGCCGGGGTCGTCGGGAAGTCGACCAACCCGCCGTCGGCCGCCACCTCCACGGGCTTCACGCCGGACCGCGAACGGACCTCGAGCCGGATCGACGCGGTGTCGGACGGATCCTTCGGCGTCACGCGGACGCGCAGGTCGAGCCGCTCCTTGTCGCGGAACGCGTCCACCTTGTCGGCCAGGTCGGCGAAGGCACGGTAGGGCAACGTGGCCGGATCCGGGATGGTCGTCTCACCCACCGACGGCAGGGCGATCAGGACCGCGGCGAGGAAGGTTCCTTGCAGACGCATGGGAAGGACAATACCGGGCACGACCGTCGGCGCCACCGAAAGACCCTGCTGCCGTCCTGCAGGGCCGTTCGCCGCGGGGTTGCGGCCTTTCCGGGTCCGCGACATGGTCCTTCCATGACCCTGCGTTCGCTGACCCTGTCGCTCGCACTCGCCGCGCTCGCCCCGCTGGCCGAAGCCGCCCCGAAGGTTTCCCTCGAACTTGTCGCCGACGGCCTCACCTCGCCGCTGGCCTACGTCGCGCTGCCCGGCGGCCGCGCCCTGATCGTGGACCAACCCGGCTACGTCCGGCTGCTCGAGAAGCCCGGCCAGCTGCGCGAGGCGCCGGTGCTGAACCTCACCAACCGCCTTTCCGCCTTGAACCACGGCGGGTTCGACGAACGCGGCGTCCTCAGCCTCGCACTCCATCCCGACTTCGCCCGCAACCGCCGGGTCTTCGTCGCCTACACCGGGTCGCGCCGGGAATCCGCCCCCACCAACTGGGACTGCACCCTGCGGGTCTCCGAGTTCACCCTCCCCGCCGCCGAGCCCCTCGCCATCGACCCGGCGTCCGAGAAGGTCCGGCTCGAGATCGACAAGCCCTACTCCAACCACAACGGCGGCCGCATCGCCTTCGGCCCGGACGGCTTCCTCTACGTGGGCGTCGGCGACGGCGGCAACGCGAACGACGACGGCAAGCGCCCCGAGGGCGGCAACGGCCAGAACCTGAAGACGCTCCTCGGCAAGATCCTGCGCATCGACGTCAACGTGCCCGAGGGTCACGGCATCCCGAAGGACAACCCCTTCGCCGACGGCACCGTCGCACTCCCCGAGATCTGGGCGTACGGCATCCGCAACCCGTGGGGACTCGGCTTCGACCGCGGCGGCGACCACGCCTTCTACTCCGCGGACGTCGGCCAGACGCTCTGGGAGGAGGTCAACCGCATCGAGAAGGGCGGCAACTACGGCTGGCGCCTGACCGAGGGCTTCGTCGGGTTCAATCCGAAGGCCGCGGAAAAGCCCACGGCCGAGACGCCCGCCGTCGGACCGCGCGGCGAACCGATCGTCGGTCCGATCGCCCGCTACAAGAACCGGAACGGCTTCAAGAAGGACGCGGACGCCTACGGCATCAGCGTGACCGGCGGCTACGTGTACCGCGGAACCGCGCTCCCGGGCCTCGCCGGCGACTACATCTACGGCGACTGGGGCCGCATCTGGGGCGTGCCCGGCGGCACGTTGCTCGTCGCGCACCGGCCGACCGACCCGAAGTCCGAGTGGACCGTGGAACCGCTGGAGCTGGCCAGTCCGGCGAAGCTGGGCGGCTACGTGGTGGCCTTCGGCCAGGACGACGCCGGCGAGGTGTACGTGATGACCAACGGCAACATCGGCCTGACCCCCGGCAAGGGCCGCGTCTGGAAGCTCGTCGCCCCTTCCGTCCAGCAGGCCAAGGCGGAGTGAGCGAAGGGAACGCCGACTCCGAACGGACGGCCTCACGCAAAACCGCAAAGCCGCGAAGGGGAAAGGGAATCGGGGTCCTTGGGTGGTGATTCCCCTGCCGTGTCCGCTTCCGCCACGGAACACCCGGTCCCGGATCCCTCTTCTTTGGCGGCTTGGCGCTTGCGTGAGGCCTCCCTCCTCCGCTCCGGCGCGGCTCAGCGTCCGCCGAGCACGGTCAGGACGACGGCGGTGAGGATCAGCACGGCGCCGGCGGCGCGGGTGAGCATGCGGCCGGCGCCGCTTTCGCGCCGTTCCTCGTTGCCGAACCAGTGCCCCGCCCACCACACCAGCACCAGGCTCCACAGCCCGCGCGTGCCGTAGACGACGTTCACGCCGGCGGCGTCCTTCCACACGCCGATCGTCCCGGTGATCAGGATCGCCTGCACCGCCGACAACGCCGTCGCCAGCCCGATCCAACGCCACGCCACCGCCGGTGCCTTGAGGGACCGCAATCCCAGGAACGGCAGCAGCAGCGTCGACTCGACCGCCAGCGCCACGAACAGCAGCGAGAGGAAGTTGAAGACGCCGAACCGGGAGGCCCAGACCTGGATCAGGACGTCGGTCACCGAGAACGCCGCCGCGCATCCGAGCGCGAGGGCGGTGGTCAGTCCCGCCCGGCGTCCCGGCTTGAAGTCGGTGACCCCGGTCAGGAACACACCCGCCGTGGTCAGCGCCGCGGCCGCGGTCTTCAGCGGCGTGATCGGCTCCCCGAAGGCGAACCGCGCCAACAGGGCCACGAACAGCACCTTGGCCCCGAGCAACGGCGTGGCCACCGAGACGTCCCCGACCCGCAGCGAGGCCACGTTCAGGAAGTGCCCCAGGACGAAGGCTGTGGCGGTGATCGCCGGCAGGTGGATCTGGTCCCAGGGAATGGGATGCGGATCGAAGGCGAGCAACGGCAGGAAGGCGAAGCCGAGGACCACGTTGTTCACCACCACCGCATGCGCCAGCGTGGCGCCCTCGGACAGGGCACGCTTGTACACGAGCGATCCCGCCGCGAAGGCGATCGCCGCGAGGAGCGGCAGCAGGAGGTGCATCCGAAGGCCCGGGACGTTCCGCACCCGTCCATGCCGAGGCAAGGACGGGATGCCGGAGGGGAATGGCCACGGAGACACGGAGGGTTTGACACGGATGGCACGGATTTCTCCGGGGAGGAGACTTGGGATCGGCGGCCCGGTGATGACGGACGCTGCCGCGAGGAGAGGGCCGGAAAGCCTCCGCGACCCCGCCCAGCGTCGGACTACGGGCCACGGACACCTGACCACGGACAGATTCCAAACCCTCCGTGTCCTCGGTGTCTCCGTGGCCATCCCGTCCGGCCGAGGAACGGTTTGAACCGGAGGCGGCTCCGGTCCACGGTCGGGGTTCCATGACGGATTGCTTCGACCTGCTCGGTGAACCTCGGCGCCCCTGGCTGGACGCCGAGGCGCTGAAGTCGCGTTTCCTCCTGCTTTCCGCGGAGGCGCATCCCGACCGGGTGCACGGCGGGACCGACGAGGCGAAGGCGGCGGCGAACGACCGTTCCGCGGAACTGAACGCGGCCTTCAACACCCTGCGCGAGCCGCGCGACCGCCTGTTCCACCTGCTCGAGCTCGAGCTCGGCGCGAGGCCCCGCGACATCCAACGCATCCCTCCGGGGACCATGGACCTCTTCGTCGAGATCGGGCAGACCTGCCGCGACGTCGACACGTTCCTCTCGGTCCCGGCGCAGGAGGACCTGCCGGCGATGCTCCGGCTCCAGCGTCTGCGCACCCAGCTCGGCTGGTCCGACCGGCTGATGACGCTCCAGGGCAAGGTGAACGCCCGGCGCGATGCGCTCGACCTGGAGCTGCGGGAGCTGAACGCGGCGTGGGAGAAGGCCCCGGAGGCCCCCGCCGACTCGCGCCGTGCGGCGCTGCCGCTCGAACGCCTCGAGGAACTGTCCCGGGCTACGAGCTACGTCACCCGCTGGACCGCGCAGATCCAGGAGCGCCTGTCGCAACTCGCCGCCTGACCCGCGTCCCGTGTCCATCGCCGCCGCACCCACCGCGAGTCCGCACCGCCGCAGGCTGGCCGCCTTCGTCGCCGGGTTCGTCGCCTTGGTGGTGGCGTTGGAGCTGGCGGTCCGCCGATGGGAACCGCTGTTCGAAGCCGCCTCGCACCGGGCCTTGGCGAAGGTCGCGATGTGCGAGCGCCATGAACGGGTGGACTTCCTCTTCCTCGGGACCTCGCGGACCCAGGACGGCGTCTCGCCCGCGCTGGTCTCCCGCGCCTTCGAGGAGCGCCATCCCAGGCTCGCCGGGCTGCGCGGCTTCAACGCCGCGTTCACCAGCTCCAGCCTCGACGCCCTCGAGGCCCTGGCCGGACGGCTGCTTTCGCGACCCGGACTGAGGATCGTGGTGCTCGAGCTGTCGGATCCGCAGCGGGTGAACCCGGCGACGCCCTGGACCGGAGCCCCGCCCGACACGCGGTCGATGGAAGGCCGACTGGCGGAGGCCGCCCGGGAAATCCGCGTCGTGCGCCATCGGTCCGCGTTCCTCTCGGACAACCTCGCCCGGCTGCCCGCGTTGCTCCTGTTCGCGCCCGCGCTCGGCGGCTGGGAGGTGAAGGGCGGCGAACAGATCGCCTCCTGGCTGGGGCGGCGCGAGAAGCCGCCGGTGGACTTCGATGCCGACCGTTGGCGGCCCGTGGTGCTGGCGCCCGGTGGAGGTGGCAAGGCGTTGCCGGAGGAGGACTCGAAGACCGCCGAACGGTTCGCCGCGGTCGCCCGCAAGTACCGTGAACGCGGGATCCCCGTGGTCTTCGCGTCGCCGCCGCTTTCCGCGGAATGGTCGCCGGCCCCGGAACGCGACGCGATGAAGCCCCTGTTCGCCGAGATCGCAACGCGGAGCGGATGCGAGGTCTGGGACTTCTCGTCGCTGCAGCTGGACCGCCGGTTCTTCCGCAACCCGTCCCATCTCGGCACCGAGGGACGGGCCCACTATTCCTACGCGCTGGCCGCCGAGATCGCGCGGGTGACCGGAGGACGCTGATGCTCTTCAACTCGCTCGGCTTCCTCGTCCTGCTCGTCCCGGCCCTGGCCGTTTACTGGTCGCTGCCGTGGCATCGCGCACGGCTCGCGGTCCTGTTCGTCGCCTCGCTGCTCTTCTACTCGGCCCACCATTGGCCGTCGGCGTTCCTGCTGCTGGGAACGATCGGGTTCAACCACGTGGCCGGCCGACTCCAGGACCGACACCGCTCCCGGATCCTGCTGGCCGTGGCGGTCTGCGTGAACCTGTCGCTGCTCTTCTGGTTCAAGTACGCGGCGTTCGTGGCCGACAACGTCAACGCGCTGCTCGGCCTCGCGGGCGCCTCGCTCACGGTCCCGAGGCCGCCGGTGTTCCTGCCGCTCGGCATCTCCTTCTTCACCTTCCAGGTCGTGGCATACCAGGTGGACGTCCACCGGGGCGAGGTGCGCGCCGAGCCGTCGCTGCTCCGGTTCGCGGTGTTCAAGTGCTTCTTCCCGCAGCTGATCGCCGGACCCATCGTCCGCGCCCACGACTTCCTGCCCCAACTCCAGGCGAAACGGCCGTTCGACGCGGCGGGCTTCCACCAGGGACTCTGGCTGGTCCTGGCGGGCATGGCCCTGAAGATCGGCGTCGCGGACGTGCTCGCGCAGTTCGCCGACGAGGCCTTCCGGTCGCCGGCCAGCCTCACCACGGTCGGTGCCTGGACCGGCCTGTACGCCTACGCGGTCCAGTTGCTGGCGGACTTCTGGGGCTACTCGACCACCGCGGTCGGGCTGGCGGCCCTGTTCGGCTTCCGTCTCCCCTTCAACTTCGACCTGCCCTACCTGTCCCAGGGCATCCAGGAGTTCTGGCGCCGGTGGCACATCACCCTCTCGGTGTGGTTCCGCGACTACCTCTACATCCCGCTCGGCGGCAACCGGAGGCACCGCGACCTGAACCTGCTCGCCACGATGACCGTCGCCGGACTGTGGCACGGCGCCGGATGGAACTTCCTGCTGTGGGGCTTCGGACACGGCCTCTGGCTGGTGCTGGAACGCCATGCGCCATCGCTGCCGGAACGGTGGAGCCCCCGCCTCCGCACGGTGCTGAAGACGGTGCTGGTCTTCCACGGCGTCTGCCTCCTGTGGGTCCTGTTCCGGGCGCCTTCGACGTCGGACGCCCTGGCCTACCTCGGTCGCCTGCTGCTGCCGCCCTACGCCTCCAGCGCCGTTCCCGGGGCGTTGTCGGGCTGGCTTCTCGCCTTCCTGCTCCTGCAGAAGCCGCTCGACTGGACGTTCCGCGAACGGCGCTTCGCGGGCCTGAGGCTTCCCGTTCAGTGGGGACTCTCGCTCGTGGCCGGGTACCTCATCCTTGCCTACGCCGGCGCCCGCATCGACTTCATCTACTTCACCTTCTGACGAGGATGAAGTCGTCCATCACGAAGCCGCCCCCGATGTCGGCGACCACCGCCTCGCGCACCTCGAATCCCGCGCGACGGTAGGCCCGAAGGGCACGGTGGTTGGACTTGTTCACCCGCAGTTCCACCTGAGCCAAGCCGGCGGCAGCGGCGATGCGGCCGACCTCCTCCAGCATCGCCTGGCCCAGCCCGCGTCCCTGGCTTTCGGGCAGCAGGTAGAGCTTGTGCAGGTGCAGCGTGCCGGAGCCGGGATCCGCCTCGGTGGCCAGGTAACCCGAGGGCACGCCATCCACCTCGGCGATGGCGAAACGGACCCCGCGGTCCATGTCGGCGGCCAACCGCTCCGCGGAGTACATCCAGCCGAGCATGTACTCGATCTGGTCCTCGCCGATGATGCCGGGATAGCAGGCGTGCCAGATGCGGGACGCCAGGTCGCGGAGACACGGGATGTCCGCGGCCGTGGCGGGACGCAGGACCAGCCCGGAGGGGTTCATGGAGCCCGGACGACGTCGATGCGCTTCAGTTCCGCGACCCCCATGTCGAGCAGCTCGGCGTTGACGTAGAGGTCGGTCTTGAACGGCTTTTCCCCGGAGATCGGATACGAGTTGCGGGCCGTCTCGATGTCGGCCAAGGCCAGGCGGTCGAGGGCGACGAGGTCGGCGCTGATCCGGATCTCGTCGAGGGCGACGGTGTCGTGGAGACGGGCGGTGTCGTCGCCGCGGACCTGCCCGACCAGGGCGTCGGAAACGCCGAAGACCACCTTGGGCATGAGGTCGTCGAGGGCGCAGATCTCGGGCACGGTCTCGGCGGTGCGACCCGGGTCGCCGTCGAAGCGGTAGATGTTGTCCACCGAACCGAAGGCCAGCGAGAGGAGGTGTCCGTTCACGCCGGCGGAATTGTGGGCCAGCAACGGGGCCACGGTGATGATCCGGGTGAGGGTCTTGGTGAGCAGCAGCGAGACGTGGGACCGCTTGCCGACGGCGAAGCGGTCACCCTTGGAGAACTCGAGGTCGCCGAAGACCAGTTTCCCGAGGATGGGGGACTCGTAGAACTTCGCGGCGTCCCATCCGATCTCGGTGGTGGCGGCGACACGGACGCCGAGGCGCTGGGCGAGGGACACGAACCCGGCGGTCCGGAGATCCCGGGGATCGCGATCCCAGAGGACGATGTTGGTGGCCGGATGGCCCGACTCGATCAGCGAGGAGACCAAGGCCTCGACGACTGCCGGACGGGTGCCGATGAGCGTGCCCGGCGCCGAGGTGACCTTGAATCCGACGACGTCGTTGGAGGACACCAGGAACCGCCAGGCGGCCGCGGTGGATTCCTTGCCGGCGAAGGCCAGCAGACTGCGGCGCACCAGTTGCCGGGTGACCGCGACATCGGGCACGAAGGCCGATGTCGCACCGGTGTCCCCGGCGACGAACACCTTCGCACGGACCGGCGCATTGGTTCCGGCGGCAAGCAGCGGACGCGACAGGAACGTCAGCGACAGCCAAAGAATGGAAATGGAAAGCCTGGGCATCCGACCGGCCAAGAGTGCCGGCGAATGGCCGACGTGGCAAAGGGTCCGTCGGCTTCAATGCAACCGGTCCCAACATGAAAAAAGGCCCCCGGCGGATCTCGCCGGGGGCCAAAGACAAAACCGGGGCGCCAGTCAGAGGATGACTGTACGCCCCGGGGAATAATCAGAATCAGTTCATGTAGGACTTAGTGGAGATTCCGAAGCGTTGAACAACGACGCCCCGGAAAACGAACGGCTCGCGGTTTCCCACGGCCAAAACTTCAGTCCCGCTCCAAAGAACGAGGGCAACTTACCGGGCAAACCGCGCCCGTCAACAGACTATTTCGATTCCATCATGCACCCTCGCCTTCTGATTTTCCCCAACACTTCCAAAGAACACCCATGCAGACGGCCGATTCCGTCGGTTGTTCAAAGGAGGATCAGGAAAATTCACAACTGAAACCAAACCACATCCAACCACCTTGGGATCCGCGGTTTGCGTGGCTTTTGAGAACCGGGCGGGAGCCCGCCGGCGAATCCGGTACCCCCGCCGTGCCGGATCACGGCTTGGCGAAGGCCGGAGCCTCGGGGCGTCCGTCGCTCTCGAGGTAGGCGATCAGGTCGAGGATCTCCTCGCGGGAGAACGTCGACAGCAATCCCTCGGGCATGGTCGAGATCGGGGACGCCGATTCGGACCGGATGTCCCCGACGGCGACCTCGGTCCGGCGGTCGGTGAGCGGATCCAGCACGAGCGTCAGCCGCGCCTCGTTCCGTGCGACGACCCGGCCGGTGAACTCGGTTCCGTCCTTCAACACGAAGGTGCGTGCCTGGTACTGCTCGGAGACGATCCGGCTGGGCTCCGTGAGGGAGACCCAGACGTCCGCCTTGGCGTAGCGGGTGCCGATCCCGGTCAGGTCGGGCCCGACCGCGCCGCCTTCGCCTTGGAACCGATGGCAGGCGGCGCATTGGGCGGCCTGGTACACCGACTTGCCCCGGCTGAAATCACGTCCGCGCAAGGGTTGGGCGAGTTCGGCGCCGAGGTCCGAGGCCTTCCAGTCACGGACGAACCTCCGCGGCACCGAAGCCGGGATGGTCGCCACCCGCCGGGCGTCGGAGGCCAAGAACGCGGCGATCGGTCCCTTCTGGTCCGGGGGAACCGCCTCGAACGCCTCGCGCCGGAGGTTCTTCACGAAGTTGTCGAAGCTGGCTCCATTGGACGCCTTCAACCCGACGTCGGCGAACCACCGCTCCGTCTTGGCCGGATGGGCGGTGATGCGGGAGCGGCCCTTGAACCAGCCGAAGTAGCGCTCCCGCAGCGCCGGCGACCAGCCTTCCCGCGCGATGCGCAGGGCGGCCATGTAGTGCAGCTGTTCCTCCTGGGTCCCGGCCGCGTCGCGCAGGTCGAGCGCCTTCGCCACCACGCCGGGATCGCCCAGGGCCACGAGGAGCGGCACCAACTCGCGGTTCTTCGGCCAGGACGCCGCCGGCAACTGGCGTCCGAGCTTCTCGATGGCCAACGGCCGCATCGGCTCCGGGATCCCATGACGGGAGAAGGCGACGGTGATGACCCGGAGCTTGGCGAGGAAGAGGGCCTCGTCGAGCTGGTCGAGCGGCCAACGCGTGAGCGCCTTGAGCGCGGCGGTCGCCTCCGGGGCTCCGCCCGTGCGAACCAACGCCAACAAAGCGTGGAGTCCGACCGCCGCATTGGTCTCCGCCAACGCCCGGTCCTTCCAGTCCGCCACCGGCTGCGATTCCAAAGCCAACCGCATCGCATGACGCAGCGTCCGGTCGGGCGACCCCAACAGCGCCCAGTTCGCGTCCACCGTCGCCGCATCCAACCGGCCATGCGCCTGCTCGATGCGTCGTCGTACCGCCCGCGCCGAGACCACCTCGGCCGGCTCGGCGCCCGCATCCGCGACCGGCTCCGCGCCGGTCCATGTCACCCGATACAGGCCGGACTGCGTGCCGCGACCGCCGGTGACGAAGTACATCGCCCCGTCCCGTCCCACCTCCAGGTCGGTGACGTTGAGCGGGCGTCCCCGGACGAAGTCCTCGGCGGTCCCGGTGTACCCGGCGCCGTCGGGGAAGAGGTGCACCGCGAGGATGCGGCCGTAGCTCCAGTCCATCGCGAAGAGCGCCTTCCGATACCGCTCCGGGAAGCGCGCTCCGGTTCCGAACCGGACCCCCGTCGGCGAACCGATGCCGATCTCCACCACCGGCGGAAGCGAATCGGCATGCTCCACGGGCCACTTCGCCGAACCTTCCCGGAAGCCGTGGTCGGCCCCGCTGACGATGTGGTGCACCCGCGTGGGTCGGTACCAAGGCGTGCCCCAATCCCATTCCATGTCCGAGTCGAAGCCGAAGAGCTCGCCGTCCGCGTTGAACGCGATGTCGTAGGTGTTGCGCTCACCGGCGGCGAAGAGCCGTGCGTCCGTTCCATCGAGGTCCAGGCTCACCACGTATCCGCCCGGCGGCTTGCGTCCGGCGCCGAACCCGTTGCCGTCCTCCATGCGCGGCAAGGCGAGGTCGTCCGCGTAGTTCCGGACCGGCGAGGCCGGGGAAAGGTCGGACGGCAGGTCCACGAAGTTCCCGTTCACCACGTAGAGCCGTCCGTCGGGACCCTTCGCGATGCCATGGGGCCCGTGTTCACCGGCGTCGCCCTCCCACTTCCGCAGCACTTCCACCGAGTCGAACCGGTCGTCGCCGTCCGTGTCGCGGATCCGGTGGAGCGCATAGCCCTGCGACCCGGCCGCGTTCGCGTAGAGGACCCCTTGGCTCCAGAGCAGTCCCATCGCGCCGCGCAGGGGAACCCCGATCGGATCGGTCCGGACGACCTTGCCGGCGTCGTCCAACGTGAAGCGGAGCAACGGCTCGGAACCCTGCGGACCCACGATCAGGCGTCCGCGGTCGTCGACGGTCATCGAAACCCAGGAGCCCTGGCCCGCCTCGGAGCTGTGAAGGAGTTCCACGCGGAATCCCGACGGCACACGGAGCGACGTGGCCGGGGTGGCTTCCGCGTCGAGGGCGACGACGCCCCACGGCGGGACGCCCAACCGCCCGTGCGACACCGCGGGAACCCATGGCGAATCCATCTGGGAACGGGTGCGCCAGGTGCCGTCCGAGACGACCGACGACCGGGAGCCGGCGGCGTCGAGCTCGAGCCGGACCAGCAGGCCGGCAGCCCCGTCCTCGTTGTCGGCGTGGATCTCCAGTCGATGGGGACCGGCGGCCATGGCCGGAATCCGGAACCGGCTGGGCCGGTTCCACGACGCGTTGGTGCCGATCGGCTTCCCGTCCAACGCCACCCGCGCGCCGTTGTCGGCGGCGACCGTGAGGACGGCGCGTTCGATCCCTGCCGGAACCTCGAACTCCTTGATGAAGGACCGCTTCTCGCCGTCCCGCGCGACCGGTCCCCAGATCCATTCCGGCGTCTGGGCACCCAGGAGGAGCGCGGTGGAGAAGAACAGGGCCCAGGGCCTCGGGGATCCGACGCAGGACATCGATCCATCGAACAGCATGGGAACGGAGACGGGAAGTCCCAGGATGTCGCAGCGACGTCGAAAGGGGTCGGATCCCACCCGGCACCTTGGGCGTTGCCCTCCCGTCCGCTCCATGGCGACCATCGGTCCGTGTTCCGTGAGCTCGGACAGATGCTGCTGTTGTTCGGTGAGACGGTGAAGGCCCTGCCTCTCGCCTGGCGGCAGCGTCGCAAGGTGGCGGAGCAGCTCTTCGAGATCGGCAACGCCAGCCTCTTCATGGCCTGCACGCTCTCGCTGTTCATCGGCGGCGTGCTCGCGCTCCAGGCCGGCCCCCTCCTGACCCAACGCGGACTCGGTTCGCTGCTGGGCGGGCTCGTCGGCGAATCCCTCACCAAGGAACTCGGTCCGGTCATGATGGCCATCCTCCTCGCCGGACGCATCGGTTCCGCCATGGCCGCGGAACTCGGATCCATGCGGGTCTACCAGGAGATCGACGCCCTCCGCACCCTGAACATCGACCCCATCCGGTTCCTGGTCCTCCCGCGGGTGCTCGCCCTCGCCGTCTCCCTGCCCTGCCTCGTGATCTTCGCCATCCTCGTCGGATCGGCCGGCGGCGCCCTGGTGGCCCACTTCAACCACGACGTCGGCGTCCCGGCCTCCACCTTCTTCAACAACCTCCGGTCCACGCTCGAACTGAGGGACCTCCTCCACGGCCTGCTGAAGACGTTCCTCTTCGCGGTCATGATCGGCGTGGTCTGCTGCAACCAGGGCCTCCAGACGCTCGGCGGCCCGCGCGGCATCGGCCGCAGCGTCACCAAGGCGGTCGTGAACTCCATCGTCTTCATCCTGGTGCTCGACTACGTCGTCACCCGCCTCCTCCTCCCGTTGGCACGCTACCACGGCTGATCCCCCACCGCATGACCCCTCCGCCCCCAGCGGATCCCGGCGTCGCCGTCCAGGTGCGCGGACTCCGCAAGTCCTTCGGTTCCCAGACCATCCTCGACGGCATCGACCTCGACATCCGTCCGGGCGAGATCTTCTTCCTCATGGGCCCCAGCGGCGCGGGCAAGTCCGTGTTCCTGCGGCACCTGATCGGGCTCGAGGTCGCGGACTCCGGGGAGATCCAGCTCAACGGCACGTCCATCGGCGACGAATCCCTCCGCGACCGGTTCCGGCTCGCGATGGTGTTCCAAAGCGGCGGCCTGCTGAACTCGCTCACCGTCGCCGAGAACGTCGGCCTCTACCTCGCCGAACACCGACTCAAGCCCCCGGCGGAGATCGCACGGATCGTCCGCGAGAAGCTCGCGCTGGTGAACCTCACCGAACAGGACGCCCTCAAGTACCCGACCGAGCTTTCCGGCGGCATGAAGAAGCGGGTGGCCATCGCCCGCGCGCTCGTGGTCGAACCGCAGCTGGTCCTCTTCGACGAACCCACCAGCGAGCTCGACCCGCTCATGGCGCTCACCGTGGGACGCGAGATCGTCCACACGAACCGCATGTCCGGGGCCACGACGATCGTCGTCTCCCACGACCGCGACCTCGCCTTCGGCATCGCCACCCGCATCGCCTTCCTCGAAGGCGGCCGCATCATCGCCGTCGGCACACCGGATCAGATCCGCGGTTCGCAGGAACCCCTGATCCGCCGCTTCCTCGCCGCCGACTTCTCGCCGGAATAGCCCGAAGCCGCTCCGGGCACGCGGGTTCCCCCTGTTCGTCCGGCGGTCGCCGGGTGCAGTCTTCCCGCGATGTCCTCCCCCGTGATCCGCCCCGCACGTCCGGGCGACGAAGCCGGAGCGTACCACGTCTGCCTCAGGACCGGGGACTTCGGCGCCGACGGAGAGCCGTTCTACCGCGACGACCCGGACGCCCTGGGACGGATCTTCGTCGGTCCCTACCTCGCCTTCGAACCCCGCTACGCGCTGATCCTCGAGGACGACCAAGGCATCTGCGGCTACGCCCTCGGCGCCTTCGATTCGAGGGCCTTCTACGGGCGCTACGAACGGGAATGGCGCCCGGAACTGTGCCGACGTTTCCCGGAACCCACCGGCGACCCAACGACGTGGACCCGATCCCAGATGGTCCACGGCTGGTATCATCATCCGGACTACACCTGCCCGGAGCCCTACGCCGACTATCCCTCGCACCTCCACATCGACCTGCTGGAACGCGCGCAGGGACGCGGTTTCGGGCGGCGCATGATGGAGGCGGCCATGGATCTCCTTCGGAAGGACGGTTCCCCGGGCGCCCATCTCGGAGTCAGCCTGGCCAACGTCCGCGCCCAGGGATTCTATCCGAGACTCGGCTTCCGCGAGCTGCTCCGCGTCGGATCCGGCACCGACGGCTGCATCTACATGGGCCGACGGCTCTGAATCCTGTCGCCGTCCGCCTTCCGGAAACGGATCCTTCCACGGGATGAACACGCCTCCAGCCCCGCCGGCCGGCTTCCTGCAGCGCCGGCTGCTGCCGTTCCTGAACGCCGTGAGCGAGGACACCACGATGTCGGCCATCCGTGCGGGCATGGTTTCGGTGGTGCCGCTGACCATCCTCGGCGGCCTGTTCATGATCCTGGCCAACCTGCCCATAGCGGGGTGGGAACAGCGGATCGCGAAGTGGGCCCCGCTGCTCCAGATCCCGGTGAGCGCCACGTTCGGCCTGCTCGGCGTCTTCGTCTGCTTCGCCATCGGCTACGACCTCGGCCAGCGCCTGAAGCAGGAGGCCGTCGTGAGCGCCTCGCTCTCCACGCTCGTCTTCCTGCTCATCCAGATCGATCCGGCGACCCAGTCGCTGGTCATGGACAACCTCGGTTCCAAGGGCCTGTTCCCGGCCATCCTCGTGGCCGCCGTCTGCGTGCGGGTCCAGAAGCTCTTCCACGACTGGAACGTCGTCATCCGCCTGCCCAGGTCCGTTCCCACGATCGTCTACGAGTCCTTCGCGTCGCTGACGCCCACGATCTTCCTCGTCGTGGCGTTCTGGGCCGTCCGGTTCGTCCTCGGCGTCGACATCAACGCGGGGGTGCAGGCGGTGTTCAAGCCGCTGGTCGTCGGGCTCAACACGCTTCCGGGCATCCTGCTCTACGCGTTCCTCGTCACGATGCTCTGGTCGGTCGGCATCAACGGCGACAACACCCTCGACGCCATCGTCGCCCCAATCTTCCTGCAGTACCTCGCGGACAACATCGAGGCGCTGAACAAGGGACTGCCCCTGCCCTACATCACCGCGAACGGCTTCTTCAGCACCTTCGTGAACGTCGGCGGCACCGGCGCCACGCTCGCGCTCGCGCTGGTGTTGTGGAACTCGCGCGATCCCGGCTACCGCCAGGTCAGCCGGCTCGCATTGCCGACGCAGGTCTTCCAGATCAACGAGCCGATGTTCTTCGGCATCCCGGTCGTGTTGAACCCGGTGTTCATGGTGCCCTACGTGCTGAACGCCCTGCTGCTCACCGCCGGCACCTACCTGCTCATGGACTGGGGCCTGATCAAGCGCCCCTTCGTGAACGTCCCCTGGACCACCCCGCCGATCCTCGGGCACTTCCTGATGACCGGCGGCGACTGGCGCGCGGCGGTGTGGGGCGTGGTGTCGCTGTTCCTCGCGATGGCCGTGTACTGGCCCTTCGCCAAGGCCGCCGAACGCCAGCGCCTGAACCCCACGGACAAGACGCCCGTCTCCGGCCTCGCGGATTGAGGCGGTCGGCGCCCCAAGCAACGAAGGGGCGAGAGCCTGCGGGAAGCGGTGACTCCCCTTCAGGGCTCCGATCGATGCTGGCTGTCGCAATTCGCGCGGCATTGCCCCGGCGAGGCGTAAGGCCACAGCCCACGACAACGCCATCGGCGACGCGATCGGGCCAGGATCCGCATCGCGCCGGATGGGGATTCCCACGAACGTTCCTGAACGGCGGAGGCGCCAGGGCTTCCAAGCCGGTCCCGGATGTCGGCATCCCGAGGGCGACTCCTCGGGCCGACTTCCACCGGAACCAGACATGACCCGCTACGAATCCTCCCGCCACGCGCTGATTTCCCTGCTGATCCCGAGTCTTCTCGGCGGCCTGCAATCCGGCTGCGCCCACCGGCCGCCAACCGCCTCCCAGCTGGAACGTCTCCAAGGGACCTGGGTCGGCGTCGTGGCGGGCGAGAATTCGGACGCCAGGTACACCGTCACGATCTCCGGCGATTCCTTCCACTTCCACCGGGACCCGGAGTTCTGGTTCCGGACGACGTTCACCCTGCCGGCGGGCACGGATCCGCAGCAGCTGCTCGCCACCATCCGGGAATGCGCGCCGGGTCAGGAGAACAGCATCGGAAAGACGGTCGCGGCGATCCTCAAGATCGAGGAAGGGACGCTGATCCTGGCCGCCAGAGGTGACGGCGGCGACGAAACGCCGACGGGTTTTGACGCGACCGAAGACAAGGGGTTGACCCGCTACGAACTCCGGAAGGCTCCTCCCCAGGGCGGCGGCGCCAAGGCGGCCAATTGAGCCCACCTGCGGCGCACACCATCGGGCATCGCCGTGGAACGAGGTGCGATCGGGCCATTGGACGCCGATCGGACTCTTCTCCTTCCATTCCGCGCTCCGTGAGACTCCGCGTGAAACCCACCGGGCGAACGGAGGACTCCGTCCTCAGCGCCGCAGCTGCCGCGCGGCGGCGGTGCGGAGCCGTTCGTCGGGCGCCGACACCAGCTCGCCCAACAGGTTCGCGTCGGCCTGGTTGAAGGCTTCCTGCAGCCAAAGCGCCTCCAGCCGGGCCCGCGGGTCCTTCTGCTTCTTCAGCCACGGCCCGAGCGCGGCGAGGACCTCCTTCGATTCCCGCTGGCGCAGCACCACGCGGGACTGCTCCTGCTCCCAGCCGCTCTTCGACAGCGTGCGGTCCAACAGCTGGGCCGTCGCCAGACGGGTCAGGTCACGGCCGCCTTCGGGCTTCAACGCGCGGCCCTTCGCGGCCACACGCCAGATCCGGCCGTGCTCCTTGTCCCGGCGCGGGTCGCGGAAGTCCACCTCGCCGTGCTGGATGATCGGGTTGCTCCAGTCGGCGATGTACAACGCGCCGTCCGGCCCCTGACGCAGGTCGATCGGCCGGAACGTCACGTTCGTCGAACGCAACACGTCCGGCTGTTCCTTCGTCTGGTAGGTCGAGCCGACGTCCTGCAGCGAAAAGCGGACGACCCGGTGCGCCCGGAAGTCGCAGGTGACCACCTGTCCCTGCCAGTCCTCGGGCAGCGCGGGGCTGTGCACGACCTCGACGCTGCAGAACTTCGGGTAGTTGCCGGGGCTGATGCTCTCCGCCTCGCGACGCATGTCGGAGTAGGTGAAGTAGGTGGCGCCTTCCATCGCGTGGTACACGCCCTTGAAGCCGGCACCGTCGGTGAAGAACGAGTTGCCGTACTGGTCCCAATGGTGGCCCCACGGGTTGCAGCCGCCCTTCGTGAACACCTCCAGCTCCCAGGTCTCCGGATGGAACCGCCAGATGCCCGCCGAGTTCAGCCGCCGCACGCCGTGCGGGGTCTCGATGTGGGTGTGGGTGTAGATCGACTGGTTGAAGTAGAGGTGCCCGTCGAAGCCCCAACGAAGGGTGTGCAGGTTGTGGTGCGTGTCCTCGGTGCCGAAGCTCGACAGGACGATCGTGCGGCGGTCGGCCTTGCCGTCGCCGTCCGTGTCCTCGAGGTGCAGCAGCTGCGTGCTCGCCGCGACGTAGCAGCCGCCCTTGCCGTCCGGCACCACCCCGGTCGGGATGAGCAGGCCGTCGGCGAAGACCGTGTGCCTGTCGGCCTTGCCGTCGCCATCGGTGTCCTCGAGCACGATCACCGCGTCCGCCGCCACGCCGCCCGGGGCGATCTGCGGATAGGTCCGCGAACTGGCCACCCACAGGCGTCCCTTCGGATCCCAGTTCATCTGGATCGGCTTGAAGAGGTCCGGGTTCTCCGCCCACAGCGAGGCCTCGAGCCCCTCGCCCACCTGGAAGGTCGGCACGGGCTGGTCGGTCACGGGATGCGACGGCGCCGCGTCCTTGCCGGCCAGGGCCTTCACCTCGGCGACGACCGTGGCGTCGGCGTTCCGGACGTCGCGGATGCGGGCGATCTTGGCGTCCCACGCCTCGACCATCGGATCGAACCTCGGGATCTCGACCGCGTTCTGTCCCTGCTCGTGTTTGCGGAAGCCGAAGAGGTAGGTCCAGTTGGCCGGACGCCAGCGGTGGAAGAAGAGCTCGTTCTTCCGGCGGATCGCACCGCGCAACACCTCGAGGTCGGCTTTCGGATTCCCCTTCGCACCGACGAACGGCTCGGCGATCCGCTCGGCCAGCATGCGGTATCCGGTCTCGTTGAGAAGCACCGCATGGTCGTAGGTCGCCATGCGCAACATCCCGATGCGCCGGGTGGCCTCAGTGACGTCCAGGACGGCGGCGCCGCGTTCGTCGGCGAACGACCGCATCTCCGCGGCGACCGCCTTCACCGAGGCCTCGACCTCGGCCCTCGGTGCGCCCTGCGGGAACACCGGGGTCAGCAGCACCAGCCGCACGGGAAAGCCGGAGACCTCGTCGAGGACCGCGGAGAGACGGCCGAGATCGCGTCGGAAGGCCGCGAGACGGGCCGCGCGCCCGGCGGCGTCGGAAACGTCCGCCAACTCGAGCGCCTCGGTCATGCCGTGGCTGAGGAGGGCCACGGTGGGCTTCACCAGTCCGACCTGCTCCTTCACCCGCTTCAGCCAGTCGGCGTCCGACCTGTTCCAGTCGAAGCTGGCGCGAGAACGCCCGGTGAGCGTGTCCGCGGACCACGAGAGGTTCCGGAAGGTCAGCTGCCGGTCGGCCAAGGCCGCGGTCAGCCGCGTCTCGATGTGGCCGTAGTCCACCTCGCGTTCGAAGAAGGTGTCGCCGATGAGGAGCACGCGGTCGCCGTCCCGCAGCTCGGGCTTCGCCTCGGCCGCGACGACGCGGCCGCCCAACACCAGGGCCATGGCGGCCCAGACGCAACGGATCCGGAGGAACATGCCGACGATCGTGGTCCGGTCCACCTCGGTCGGGAAAGGTAGAAGTGGGGATGGCGGGACGGCCTCGTCCCCCTTCACGCTTTCCAAGGTGTCCGGGGAACCTAGCGTGGTTCCCCGGCCATGATCCCCTACCTCCTGCTGCTGGTCGCCGTCGTCGTGATCGGGTTGGTCGGCTACGTCGCCACCCGGCCCGCGGAATTCCAGATCGTCCGCACCGCCACCCTGCCGGCCCCGCCGGAGAAGGTGTTCGCCCAGGTCGAGGACTTCCGGCTCTGGGACGCCTGGTCCCCCTGGGCCCGAATCGATCCGAAGTGCGTTTTCGAATACTCCGGCGCGGAACGCGGCGTCGGCGCGCACTTCACGTGGTCCGGCAACAACCAGGTCGGATCCGGCGCCATGACCCTCCGTGAGAGCGATTCCCCGCGCCGGATCCTCATCGACCTCGTCTTCACCCGCCCGATGCAGGCGACGAACCTGACCGAGTTCACCTTCTTCCCCGAGGGCCGCGGCACGCTCGTGTCCTGGAAGATGACCGGCAGGAACCATTTCATGGCCAAGGCCTTCAACGTGTTGGTGAACGTCGACCGGATGGTCGGCGGACAGTTCGAGCAGGGCCTCGCGAACCTGGGATCGGTCGTCTCCGGCGGTACGCGGATCCACTGAGCAACGATGGAATCGAAGCGAGGACCGGTCTCACGCTACGCAATGCCGCCGGGAAGAGGGGACTCCGCACCCCTGCGTTTCCTCCGCGTGCCCCGCGGCTCCGCGTGCGTCCTCTGGCGGTCTGCCGTGTGCCCGGCCGCCGCACCCGACGCATTCCCGGAAACGGCCACAACCCCGCACGCCACATCCGGGTGCTGACCAATCCTGAACGCTTCCGGACCGCCCGTGATCCCAGTTCCAACTCCCAGCACAAACCCGATGACCTTGCCCCCGCCCCTTCCCAAGAACCTCCGGAGACGCCTGGCCGCATTGGCCACGGCCCTGATCGCGTTCCACGGCCCCGGACCGGCCCTGAACGCCGCGGACTGGCCCGAATGGATGGGGTCGGAACGGGACGGCGTCTGGCGGGAGACCGGCTTGGTGGAGCACTTCGACACCGGCAGCCTGCCCGTCCGGTGGCGGGTGCCGGTGAAGGCCGGCTACGTGGGACCCGCGGTGGTGGATGGACGCGTCTACCTGCTCGACCGCGAGGCGGGAAAACCGGCCGAGCGCAAGCGTGGCGACCGTTCCCTGCCTCAGATCCCCGGCAACGAACGGGTGCTGTGTCTCGACGCCGCCACCGGACGCACCCTTTGGGAACACGTCTACGACTGTCCCTACCGCATCTCCTATCCCTCCGGTCCCCGCGCCACCCCGCTGGTACGGGACGGACGCGTCTACGCGCTTGGCGCCATGGGCGACCTGAAGTGCCTCGACGCGGCGGACGGACGGCTTCTCTGGGCGACCAATGTGGCGGCGCAGTTCCACGCCGACCCCCCGGTCTGGGGCTACGCCGCGCATCCGCTCCTGGACGGCGACCGCCTGATCCTGCCCGTCGGCGGCACCAACAGCGCCATCGTCGCCCTGCACAAGGACACCGGACGCGAACTGTGGCGGGCCCAGACCGCGGTCGAGATCGGCTACGCCCCGCCGGTGGTCCGGGATCTCGCCGGACGCCGGCAGCTGGTCTTCTGGCATGCCGACGCCGTGAGCGGGTTGGACCCGCGGGACGGTGACGTCCTCTGGAGCCATCCGTATCCGGTCGGCGGACGTCCCCAACGCCCGGAGGTGACCATCGCCCTGCCCCGCTTCTCGGGCGACCGTCTGTTCCTGACCTCCTTCTACCAGGGTTCGCTCCTGCTCCAGGTTCCCCGTGCGGGCGCCGAACCGCGGATCGTCTGGAACCGGCGCAGCCGGAAGCAGTCGGAGATGACCGAGGGACTCCACACGGTGATGAGCACCCCGGTGGTGAAGGACGGATTCGCCTACGGCATCTGCGCGTTCGGCGAGCTGCGATGCCTGGACCTGAAGACCGGCGAGCGGCGTTGGGAGAGCCTCGACCTGTTCCGTGGGGAAGCCGGCTTCTTCGCCCATGCGTTCATCGTGGAGGAGAACGACCGGCACTGGTTCTGGACCGACCGCGGCGAGTTGATCGTCGGGCGGTTGTCCCCGGAAGGGTTGGCGATCATCAGCCGCGCGCAGCTGCTGGAACCCGTGGAGAACACCCGTGGACGGGACGTCCTCTGGTGCCATCCCGCCTTCGCCAACCGCAGCGCCTACATCCACAACGGCCGCGAGCTGATCTGCGTGGACCTCTCCTACCAAGGCTGAGCCCCGATCCCGCCCGCCGTTCCGCGTAATCAAGCGCCACCGCGTCCCTTCAACGCTTCAACGCTTCAACGCTTCAACGCTTCATTCCTTCACCCATTCACCAACCCTCAGGCCACCACGGCGCGGATGACCTCGCCGTGGACGTCGGTCAGGCGGAAGTCGCGGCCGCCGAAGCGGTAGGTCAGGCGCTCGTGGTCCATGCCAAGCAGGTGCAGCACGGTCGCCCAGAGGTCGTAGGTGTTGCAGACGTCCTGCACGGCGTAGTAGCCGAGGTCGTCGGTGGCCCCGTGGACCGTCCCACCCCGGACGCCGCCGCCGGCCATCCACACGCTGAAGCCGAAGGGATTGTGGTCCCGGCCGCTCGCCCCCTGTGAGAAGGGCGTCCGGCCGAACTCGCCGCTGAACAGGATCAGGGTGTCCTCGAGCAGGCCGCGGGCGCGCAGGTCCTGGATCAGGCCGGCCAACGGCTGGTCCACCTGGCGCGCCATGGAGCCGTGTCCTTCCAGGATCTGACCGTGCTGATCCCACGGGTTGCCGGGACCACCGGCGCCGATGCCGGAGGAGATGCAGCTCAGCTCCACGAAGCGGACTCCCCGTTCGATCAGGCGCCGGGCCACGAGGCACTGGCGTCCGTAGGCCGCGGTCGCCGCGTCGCCGGACTCGAGCCCGTACAGCCGCTTCGTCGCCGCGGTCTCGCCCGCCAGGTCGCACAGCTCGGGCACGGCGGTCTGCATGCGGTAGGCGGTCTCGTAGTTGCGGATCGCGGCCTCGACCTGCGGATCCGAGGCGGCCGGGAAACGTCCGTCCGCCTCGCGGAGGAACTCGAGCCGGCGCCGCTGGAGGGAATCGGCCTCGGCCGGTCGGATGTTGGCGAGGGCCGGGTCGCGGTCCACCTGGAGTACGGACGCCTGGTGCTCGGCCGGAAGGTAGCCGCTGCTGAACACGCCGACGCCGCCGTGCGGCACGACCGCCCCGCCGCTCTGCAACACGACGAAACCGGGGAGGTTGCGGTTGCCGGACCCGAGTCCGTAGGCGGTCCACGCACCCGCGCTCGGATGCCCGGTGAACGGGAATCCGGTGTGCATCATGTAGTTCCCCTGCGCGTGCTCGTTGACCTTCGTGGTCATCGAACGGATCACCGCCAGCTCGTCCGCCTGCGCCGCGATGTGCGGGAAGAGGGTCGTCATCTCCAGTCCGCTGCGGCCCCAGCGCCGCGTCTCCCAGGGGCTACCCATGATGTTCCCGTTGTCGTTGAACATCGTGGGCTTCACCGGCACGGGCATGGGCTGGCCATGACGGCGACGCAGCTCGGGCTTCGGATCGAAGGAGTCGAGGTGCGACACGCCGCCGCTCATGTAGGCGAAGACCACGTGCTTCGCCCGCGGACGGAAATGGGCGGGTCCCGGGAAGGACGGCCGGTCGTCGGCCAGCAACGAGGACAGTGCGACCGAACCGAATCCGAGGGAACACCGACGGAGCATCTCCCGGCGCGAGCAGGCGGCGGAGAGGGACGGCGGGGCATATGGGGAACCCGGGTTCATGGGATCAGCGGAGGAACAGGAACTCCTTCAGGTTGAACAGCGCCTGCGCGTAGTCGCGCCACGCCGCCGCGTCCGCATCGGCACCGGAACCGTGCAGGCGCCGGAGATCGGCGACGTAGGCCTCGGCGGCGGCGAGTTCCGGGTCCGACGGCGGACGTGCGAACGCCTCGGCATGGAAACGCCGGATGCGTCCCGCCGCGGTGGACTCGCCCCGGGTCACCACCTCCGCCCAGCGGGCGGCCTGGGCGACCACGAACGGATCGTTGAGCAACGCGAGGGATTGCGCCGGCACGTTGGTCACCTCGCGCTGGCCCAAGGTGGTGAAGGGCCGCGGCTGGTCGAAGGTCTCCAGGAACGGGTTCAGGAAGTTCCGCCTCACGGTCAGGTACAGGCTGCGCCGCGTCTGCCGGTCCACCGGCGCCAAGGCGTCCGAACCCGCGCCGAACTGGGTCAGGTCGAGCCGGCGTCCCAAGGCCAACAGCGCATCACGGAGCATCTCCGCCTCCAGGCGACGCACCCGGGCATGCGTGAGCAGCGTGTTCGCGGGATCCTTCTGCGCCGAATCCGACGGCGGTTCCGAGGAGAGCCGGAAGGCCCGCGACAACAGCAGTTCGCGCAGCATCGCCTTCGTCGACCAGCGCTCCGCGACCAGGCGGCGGGCCAGCCAGTCGAGCATCTCGGGATGGGTGGGCGTCTCGCCGAGCCGGCCGAAGTTGTCGAGGGTGCCGACGAGTCCGCGACCGAAGACGTGGTACCAGATCCGGTTCGCCATCACCCGCGCCGTGAGCGGGTTCGATGGCGCGGTGAGGTCCTCGGCCAATTCCAGCCGACCGCTCCGTTCGGTCCGGTAGGGGCTCGTGGACACCAGCCGCAGGTAGCCGCGCGGGACCGTCGCCTGGGGCTTGCGCGGATCCCCTCGCGAGTACAGCGGGGAATCGGCGGCATCCGCCTCCACCACGCCCGGCACTCGCCGCGGCACCGGGATCTCCGACTCGAGCCGCCGATACTCCGCGAGCGTCGGCAGTACCTCGGGCAGGTCGTTGGTCGTGGACGGAAGCAGTCCCGCCCGGACGAAGGAGTCCAGGAACAGACGTTGGTCCTCGGAGGGATTCCCGGAGCGCCACGCGGCGACCGCGGATTTCAGCCGGCTCCGCAGCCGCCCTCCCCATTCGGGCAATGAGGCCGGCGGCGCTGCGGAGTCCCACCACGGTTCCCCGGGGTCCGCCGACTCGGGCGCGGCGCCCGCGTCATGGAAGACCACCTCCATCACGCCGAAGAACGAGCGTCCGCCCGGGCCCGCCGGCGAGCGGTCTCGCGAGGTCACGTCGTCTGCGGTCGCGAACTCCAGGTACGCGGTCGAGCCCTTGCGGTAGGCGGTGTCGAGCCGGATCCAGGTCGGTGCGTCGGAATCGATGTTGGACTGCGGGAAGATGTTCCCCTGTCCGATCGGATAGAGATCAGGAATGAGCCGGACCCGCGCGCCCTTGCCGCCGACGACGCGGACGCTGATGCGGTCGGTCTCCACGCGGAACCGGGGCGAGGCGAACACCCCGTTGTGCTTCTGCGAAAGGCGGTGGCTGTGGACGCCCGATGGAAGCAGTCCGGCGAGGATGCGTTCCCCGACGGGTTCCACGGCGAAGTCGCCGCCCGCCGGGATCGATTCCGGCGGGTTGGCCCCGTACCGGAACCAGCCTTGGAATCCGCCGCCGGAGAAATCCCACGCCGGCTTCAATGGGCCGTTTCGTCGGGCCAAACGTTCCCCCCGGATTCCCTCCCGACGTTTCACGTGCGCCTTCCAGGCCGAGGCGAACCCGTCGCCCTCAAGGCCGGCGAACCGTCGGAGATCGGAGAGCGGATGCCCTTCCTGGGCGACGACACGATCCAGCGCCGCCTGCCAGCGGTTGCGCTCGGCAAGCCGCGTCGGGAAGCCGGGGAACCGGCGTTCCAATTCCGAACGACGGTTGGCCAGTTCCGCCTCGACCGAGGCGAGTTCCGCCGCCTGCGCCGGCGTCAACGCCGCCACGATCCGCTCGCGGCTGACCTGTCCCGGACCCGAGAGGTAGCCGGCGCGGATCTCCTCCGCGGTGAGGGCTCGGTCGAAGAGGCGCGCCTCGTCGATCGCCCCGGAAAGGAAGGCGTTCGAGCCGCCCGTGTGGCGGCGTCCCAGGAGCACCCGCGCCCCGCCCGCCGCGAAGCGTTTCGGCGACCCCGGCTTGCGTGGTTCGCCGTAGGGCTCGCCGTTCCGGTAGAGGACGACGGTGCCGTCCTGACGGTAGACCACCGCGACGTGGATGCGCTCGCCCGGCGCGGCGGTCTCGGCGGGACCTCCCGCGGACCGGGTGCGCGCGAAGCCTTCGCTTCCGGCCAGCCAATGCCGGGCCTCCTGCTCGCCGAACACGAGCGCGTCGAATTCCCCGCCGCCCGGCGTCTCCACCGTGACCACACCGCCGCCGCGTTGCGTCAGGTCGGCCAGGAACACCCAGGCTTCGAGGGTCTTCTCGCCGAGTGCCGTCGCCAGCGGAGGCGTCTGCAGGAAGGCCGACCGGCCATCCAGCACCAAGCGGCCGTCGAGCACCTTCGCGCCGCCTTCGAGGGAGCCATGCAGGTTGCCGACGGCATCGCGGGCGTCGGTGTCGAAGGACCAGGCCGCGATCGGCTTGGGTCCGGCCACGACGGCCTCCTTGCGCACCGACTCTCCGCCCCGTTTCAGGGCGGCCGCACGGCCAAGGGACTCGAGTCGGGCGACTTCGTTTTCGAGCCGTCGGATCTCCGCCTGGATCCCGGATCCGGGAAGCGCTGTCCGGGCCGCGGCACCGGCGTCCACGGGCGCCATCAGGCGGTCGATCAACGGGTCCACCGCCCGATCCCAGGCCTCGCCGAGGTTCCCACGCAGGAGGGTCCTCAGGCTTTCCAGGCGATCCCGATGGACCGTGAGGCGCTCCGGAAGGTCGATGGTGAGCCGGGTGGGACGGACGCTGGCGAAGACACCCTGGAGCGCGGCGTAGTCCCGGTCGCTGATGGGATCGAACTTGTGGCTGTGGCACCGCGCACAGGACGTGGTGAGCCCCTGGAACGCCTTCGACACCACGTCGATCTGGCTGTCGAGGGTCTTCATCTGCTCGTCCAGGGTGTCGACCGGGTTGAAGCCGTGTTCGACCAGCCGGAAGTGGGCGAGACCGATGAGGGATTCGTCGACGCCGTCGGCCGCGTTCCAACGGGGTGTTTCCAGGAGGTCGCCGGCGACGTGTTCGCGGATGAGACGGTCGAGCGGGACGTCGGCGTTGAAGGCGCGGACCAGGTAGTCGCGATAACGCCAGGCGTCGGGAATGTCCGGATCGCCTTCGCTGCCGTGGGTCTCGGCGAAACGCATGAGGTCCATCCAATGGCGCGCCCAGGTCTCGCCGAACTGGGGCGAGCCAAGAAGTCGATCGACCACCTTGGCCCAGGCCCCGGGCTCGGTGTCGCCCACGAACGCCTCCACCTCCTGTGGCGTGGGAGGCAGTCCGGTCAGGAGGAACGTCCCACGACGCAGCAACGTCCGACGGTCGGCATCGCCGCTCGGACGCAGGCCACGCGCCTCCATGGCGGCGAGGAGGAAGCGGTCCACGGCCCCGGACGGCCACGCGGCGTCGCCGACCTGGGGAACGGGAGGATCGGCGATGGGACGGAAGCTCCACCAGTCGCGGCGGGTGGCGAAGGTGGACTCCCAGTTGGACGCGCCAGCCGCCGTTCCGGCAGCCGGGGGCTGGTCCCTCGGATCCTCGGCACCGGCGTCGATCCAGGCGGCGAGGTCCGCGATGGCGGCATCCGGCAACCGTGGCCGGTCCTTCGGCATCGGCTCGACCCCGGCGTCATGGCGCACCGATCGGACCAGCAGGCTCCCTGCGGATTTGCCTGGGAGCACCGCGGGACCGCTCTTCCCTCCCCGACGGAGGCCGTCGCGGAAGTCCACCCTCAGACCGCCCTTCTGCTTCTCCGGCCCATGGCATTCCACGCACTCGGAGTGCAGCAGCGGACGGATGCGTTGCTCGAAGAAGTCGGGGCCGGCGGTGGGGGTTGCGGCCCTGGCCGACGTCGGTGCCGCACCGGCGAGCAGGATGCCGACGACGGCGCCGATCCCGGTGTTGCGGAACCTCGACTTCGGCTTCGTGGAGACCTGTGGTTTCAACCGGGAAAACTCCCGGGCTTCCGTCGTGGAAACGGCCCGGGGATTCCGTTGAGTACCGGAGCGCGGCCCGGGGTGTCAGCCCGAAACGCCGTGGGCCGGCAAATATGGGGCGGCCGGCCTGACGCGGTCCGGCGAAAACGGCGCAGACGCTCCTTTGCGCTGGTTCGTGAGGTCCCTTCCCGCTTCCCGCTTCCCCGGAACCCATCCGGTTCAGGCGGCGGAGGAACGGGCCCTTGCGACCTGCTCCGCGAGACGGATGGCGGCCTCCATGCTGGAGGGATCCGCCAACCCCTGCCCGGCGATGTCGTAGGCGGTGCCGTGGTCGGGCGAGGTGCGGACGAACGGGAGCCCCAGCGTCCAGTTCACCCCGTTGTCGAACGCGACCATCTTCAGGGGCGCGAGACCCTGGTCGTGGTACATGGCGACCACCGCGTCGTAGTCGCCGCGGAACACGCGGTGGAACAGGGTGTCGGCGGGGAACGGACCATGGACGTCCACGCCCGCGGCCTTGGCCAGGTCGACGGCGGGCCGGATCACCGCGATCTCCTCGCCTCCGAGGAGGCCGCCTTCGCCGGCGTGGGGATTGAGACCGCAGACCCCGATCCGACGACGCGGCAGACCCAGCAGCCGGCAGGCGTCGGCAGCCAAGGCGATGGCGTCGACGATGCCGTCGCGGGTCAGCGAGGCCGACACCGCCGAGATCGGCACATGGGTCGTGGCCAGGGCCACCCGCAGCCAACGTCCGCGTTCGTCATGGCCGAGGAGCATCATGGCGAACCGTTCCGTGCCGGACAGTTCGGCGAGGAACTCCGTCTGGCCGACGAAGGGCGTGCCGGTGCGGAGGATGGCCTCCTTGCTGACCGGGGCGGTGACAAGCGCCTGGAACTCCCCGGAGAGACAGCGGCGTGCCCCTTCGGAGAGCGCCTCGAGGGCGGAGAGGGCCGCGCGCGGATCCCCGGCGGGCAAATCCTCGGGCAGGCTGTCCCCGGCCACCGGAAGCCGATAGACGCGGCACGGTTCGGAATCCGCCCCACGCCATTCCGGAAGGTCCGACTCGAGGCCCATCAGGCCGCACATCCGGGACGCCGCTCCGGAGTCGCCGATGAGCACGTACCGGGTGTCGGAATCCCCGCCGGCGAGCCGGGCAACCGCACGGAAGGCGACCTCGGGGCCGACACCGGTGGTGTCGCCGAGGGTGATGCCGAGGATCATCGCGTTCGCTTGGGGATACCCGGACGGGTTGCCGGGCTCAGAAGTAGCGGACGAAGGCCTTCTTGCGCATCCGGGCCAACCACTGCTTCTGCAGGCGTTGCCGTTCGGAGTCCTTGAGCGTGGTCTCGACCTCCTGGCGGACCTCCGCGAGCGGCTTCACGCCGGCGGGCTGCTTCTCCTCGACCTTGAGCAGGAACCGGGTCCCCTGGATTTCCAGCACCTCGCTCAGCTGTCCGGGCGGCAGCGCGAAGGCCACCTTGCGCAACTCCTCGCGCAGCGAGTTCTCCTCCGTCCAACCGCGGTCGCCGCCCTTGAATCGGCGGGCGTCGTCCGACAGCTCGTCGGCCACCTTGGCGAAATCCTCACCGGCCTTGAGACGTTGGACGGCGGTCTCGGCGATCTTCACCGACTCGTCCGGCGCGTGCTTGGCGCGGTCGATCACGATCATCCGCAGCTTCACGCGGTTCCCCACCTTGTACTTCGAGGAATTGGTCGCGTAGTAGTTCTCGATCTTCTTCGGCGAGATGGTGAGTTCGTCGCGGACGTTCTTGAGCGTCATCTGGAAGATGATGAAGTCCTCCTTCTCGTCCTTCTTGAACTGCTCGTAGGTGCGGTTTTCGGCACGCAGGGTCTTGGTCAACGCCACGCGGTCGCCGCCGAAGTCCTTCTTCACCCGCAGCTTGATCATGTCGTCGATCAGGGAATCGGGGAAGCCGTAGCCCTTCTCCTTGAACTCGTCGACGATGAGCTGTCGGTCGATGAGCTGCTCGAGCTGGTCCTCGAGGATGCGGGCGCGGCGCTTGAGGTAGTCGTCCTCGGTCGTCGCCGTGCGCGCCGCCGCGGCGAGCTCGCGCTGGGCGCTGCCGAGCACGTGGTCGCGGGTGATGACCGTGTCGTTGACGATGGCCTGGATGCCGTTGAAGGGCACCGGCACCTGTCCCCGAACGGATGCGGCGGCCAGACCGATCGCGGCCGCGAACACCCACAGACGATTCCGAATCATGGGGGCCAGCCTAGGAACCGCCTCCGGAAGGGTCAACCGGGCGATGAAGTCGGTGGGGAACGGCGCGCAGGTCACGTTTCGATGTCGGAGGGCGAAGCGCCTTGACCGGGTCGCACGACAAACGCGAAGGAGGGGACGTCCCGCAGGCTTCCGAAGCGGCTCCACTCCATGCTCACCCACGGACCAATCCAAAGCGCCCTCCGCCATGAGGGCGGACTGACCCGACGACTCTTCCTCGCGCAGGCCGCCGCCATCGCCGCACTGCCCGCATTCGCCGCCGCCCGGCCGGGCCCGGTCGGCCGTCCCGCGTTCGACACCGATCCGTTCCGGCTCGGCGTGGCCTCCGGGGATCCGTCCGAGGACGGCATGGTCCTCTGGACCCGGCTTTGCCCGCGTCCGCTGGAGCCGGACCACGGGATGCCGCAGGAGGCGGTCGCCGTGCGTTGGGAGATCGCGGAGAACGAATCCATGAGCCGTGGGGTGCGGCGTGGGACGACCCTGGCGACACCACAACTGGCGCATTCGGTGCACGTGGAGGTGACGGGCCTGCGACCGGGACGCACCTACTGGTACCGCTTCCACGCCGGCGGCGCGACCAGCCCCGTCGGACGGACCCGCACGCTGCCACCGAGGGAAAGCCTTCCGGCGAAGCTGCGTTTCGCGTTCGCCTCCTGCCAGCACCTCGAGCATGGCCACTTCACGGCCTACCGGCACATGGCGGCGCAGGACCCCGACTTCGTGGTCCACCTCGGCGACTACATCTACGAGGGACCCGGGAAGGAAGGCCAGGTCCGCCGGCACACGGGTCCGGAGAAGGGTCGCTTGCAGACGCTGCGCGACTACCGGATCCGCCATTCCCAGTACCGCTCCGATCCCGACCTCCAGGCCATGCACGCGCGGTGTCCGTGGTGGGTGACCTGGGACGACCACGAGTTCGACAACAACTACGCGAACACGGTTCCCGACAACAAGGACACCGACCCGGCGACCTTCCTGATCCGGCGGGCGGCGGCGTATCAGGCGTACTACGAGGCGATGCCGCTGAGGTCCTCCTGCATTCCCGCGGGACCGGACCTCCGTCTCTACCGGGGCATGGCGTTTGGTCGTCTGGCGGAGTTCCAGATCCTGGACACCCGCCAATACCGGACCGACCAACCGAATGGTGACGGGCCCAAGCCGTTGAACGCCGCGGCCCTCGATCCCGCGAACAGCCTCCTCGGGCGTGAACAACGCAACTGGCTGGACAGCCGGCTGATCGCCTCGCAGGGGCGTTGGAACGTGATCGCACAGCAGGTGATGATGGGCATGGTGGCCAGGGTTCCGAAGGCCGACGGAGCGGAACGGACGTACTCCATGGACCAGTGGCCCGGCGCCGCGCACGAGCGCATGGCGCTGGCGAGGTTCTGGCAGGACCGCCGCGTCCCGAACCCGGTGGTCCTCACCGGCGACATCCATTCCAATTGGGTCAACGACCTCCGCGTGGACGACCGGATCGGCGATTCGCCGGTCGTGGCCACCGAGTTCGTCGGCACCAGCATCAGCAGCGGCGGCAAGGGCGGCCTCGCCGAGGCCGAGTTGGGGAAGCTGCAGGCCGAAAACCCGTGCGTCCGGTTCTTTTCCCGCGAACGCGGATACGTCCTCTGCACGGTCACCCCCGAACAGTGGCGCAGCGACTACCTCGCCGCCGAGGACGTGACCCAGCCCAACGGACCGGTGGTCCTCCGCAGGTCGTTCGTGGTAGAGTCGGGCAAGGCCGGCGCCATCAAGGCCTGATCCTTGCGCGGGGCCGGCGCCGGCTCCGACGGACGGGCGGGTTTGCCTTGGATGCGGGCGCGGCGCCGAAGAGGTTCAGGATCCGAGTGGCCAACAAGTTCAACTTCCAGCTCCGCAGCGAGGACCGGCGTCGGCCGTTCCCGCACAAGGTCATCGTCGGCCAGGGGGTCAACGAGTCGATCCGCCACGTCGCATTCAAGTTCCTGGCCTACCTGCTCTTCTTCCGGGAACGCATCCAGATCGAGACCGACGTCCAGAACGACAACATCCCCTTCGTGCCGGACCTGGCGGTGCTCGCCTACGACATGAGGCCGGTCCTGTGGGTCGAATGCGGCGAATGCACCGTCTCCAAGCTGCACAAGCTGGCGGTGAAGTGTCCCGACGCGGAGATCTGGATCGTGAAACGTTGCCGGGCCGACGCCGAACACCTCCTGGCCGCCATGGAGAAGGAGGAGCTGCGGACCGGGCGCTACGGAGTGGTGGCGTTCGATCCGGAATTCTTCGACGAGGTCTGCGGCCTCATCGGGGAGAGGAACTCCGTCACCTGGTACCGCGGCGGCTTCGACCCGGCGGAGATGCAGTTCGAGCTGAACGGGCTCTGGTTCGAGACGACGTTCGAGATCCTACGCCGCTGAGGCCGGTCCGCTGGAGCGGCGGCGGATCTCCCGGATGGCCCACGCGGCATGTTCCGCGACCAGGGGTTCCGGATCGGAGGCGGCCCGTTCCAGGACCGGCAGGTCGGCGAGGGTGCCGGTGTTGCCGAGGGCGACGCAGGCGTTCCGCAGCAGCCCACGGCGCTTCGTACGCAACATCGGCGTCCCGGCGAACATCCGCTTGAACCCGGCGTCGTCGAGGGACAGGAGGTCGGCAAGCGAGGGACGGACGAGGTCCGCGCGTCGGTGTTCCCGCATCAGCGCCCCCTCCCGTGCGAAACGGTTCCATGGACACGCCGCGAGGCAGTCGTCGCAACCGTAGATCCTGTCGCCGATCAGCGGACGGAGGGACTCCGGGATGGAGTCCTTGAGTTCGATGGTGAGGTACGAGATGCACCGTCGGGCATCCAGGGTGAAGGGGGCCGGCAGGGCGCCGGTGGGACAGGCGTCCAGGCAACGGGAACAGGAGCCGCAGCGGTTCCGTTCCGGTTCGTCGGGCTCGAGTTCGAGCGTGGTGAGCACCTCGGCGAGCAGGAACCAGTTGCCGAGGTTCCGGGAGATGAGGTTGGTGTGCTTCCCCACGAACCCGATGCCGGCTCGCTGGGCGAGGTCCCGTTCCAGGAGGGGGCCGGTGTCGACGTACCAAAGGGAACGCGTGCCGGGGCCGCCCAGGAGGTCGATCTCGGCGGCGAGGGTCCGGAGCGGCGACGCGAGCACGTCGTGGTAGTCGGCATGTCGGGCATACCGGGCGACGATCCCGGCACCCGAGGGGACGTCCACGGGTTCCGGTCCGTGATAGCTGACGGCCAGGGCGACGACGGAGCGGAGCCCGGGAAGGACCCGGTCGGGATCGACACGCCGCTCGGCGTTGCGCGCCATCCATGACATCCCCGCATGACGCCCGGCATCGAGGGCCTCGAGGAACCGGCCGGCGGAAGCCGGAGGCTGGGGGCCGGTGATGCGGCAGGCGTCGAATCCGAGTTCGATCGCCCGGCGGCGGACGGTTTCCTTCATGGGGACGGAGTGCCCCGGATCAGCCCGGGGAGGTCGCGGCCGACTTCAGCACCAAGGAGGCGACAAGGCCACACCGCTCGCCGTTGCGGAGTTCGAGGCGTCCCTGGCAGGCCTCGACGCAGGTCTTCACGATCGCCAGTCCCAGGCCCGTGCCGCCGGTCTCCCGGGAACGCGCGAGGTCCGGGCGGTAGAAGGGTTCGCCGAGACGGGGCAGGCATTCCGGTGGGACGCCCGGTCCGGAATCGGCCACGGAGAGCCGCACCGAGGCGTCCGGGAAGGCCTCGGCGGCGACGGTGATCGGTCCGGCGGACCCGGCATGGCGGAGGCCGTTGCGGACCAGGTTGCCAAGGGCCCGAGCCAACAGCTCGGGATCGCCCAACACCTCGAGGCCGCCCGGGACCTCCACGAGGAAGCCCGCCGCGCCGGGGGCCTCGCGATCGAGCACGCGGTCGACCAAGGGACGCAACGGAACGGCTTGGAGCGGGATTTCGCGGGCGCGGAGACCGGCCTTGGAGAACTGGAGGAGTTCGTCGACCAGACCGGACATGTGGCGGACCTCCTCGCGGACGTCCTCGACGTACTCCCGTTGCGTGGCGTCCGACCGCTGTTCGAGGACGCCGAGCGCCATCTCCATCCGCGCCAGCGGGGAACACAGCTCGTGGGCGATGTCCCCGAGGAAACGCTTCTGGCCGCCCACGTAGCCGTCGAGTCGGGCCGCCATGCGGTTGATCGCGGCACCGAGCCGTCCGAGTTCGTCCCCACGGTCGTCGGTGACCTGTTCGTCGAAGCGTCCCTCCGCAATGGTCTCGGTGACGCGCGACATGCCCGAGATGGAACGGGTGATCCCCCGCACGAAGGGCATCCACCACAGGATCGAGAGAAGCACGGCGCCGGAGCCGGCGAACACCCATGGGCGGACGTCGAAGAAGAGCCCGCCGGCCGACCAGGAGTCGGAAACCAGGACCACCCGGATGGGGCCGCGGTTCCTGGGCACGAAGAGGGTCCCTCCCGCGACGAGCCAATACCGGGCCGGATCGCCGGCACGCAACAACGCCCGCGGCGCCTGGGGTGGGGGACGACGGCCGCCTTCCGGACCCTGGAGGTCCTCGGGCAAGATCCCGGGAGGCAGGTCCATCGGTCCGCCGAATCCCGGCGGGGGACCGCGTCGCTCCCCGCGGGGCCCCGCGGAGCCTCCACCCGAAGGACGCAGGCGACGGACGATCTCCTCGGGGACGTCCAGCTTCGGGCCCGCCACCCACTGGCCGTCGTCGCGCAGGAGGATGGCGTTGATGGAATAGGCGTTCGTGAACCGCGCGAGCGCGGGCTCCCATTCGGATTGGGGCCGGTCCCGGAGCTCCGACATCAGGACTTCCGCGGCCCGCTGGGCGCGTTCCCCGACCAGCCCAAGCATCAACGGCTCGATGCGGAACTCCGTGAGCAGCACCAATCCGATCACCACTGCCAGCAGCAGGAGATTCAGCACCAGCCAGACGAGGATCCTTCCGAGCAGGGGCAGGCGGAGGATCATGGCAGGTCCTCGGGATCGACCATCATGTAGCCCGCGGAACGCAGCGTCCGGATGAAGCGCGGGTTCTTCGGATCGTCGTTCAGCTTCTTGCGCAGCGCCGAGATGTGGACGTCGATGGAACGGTCGAAGACGTCGTAGTCCCGGTCTCGGATCTCGTCGAGGAGGGCCTCACGGGTCTTGACCCGGCCCTTGGCCTTGGCGAGCGAGGAAAGCAGGTCGAATTCGACCGGTGTCAGCGTGAGCGGATGGTCGTCGAGCACCGCGGTGCGCGACGCCGGACGCACCCGCAGGGGACCGACGACCCACTCCTCAAGCACTTCCGTTCCGGGCGGGGCGCCGCGGCCGACGCGACGTGTGACGGCACGGAGGCGCGCCAACAGCTCGCGCGTGGAGAAGGTCTTGGGAAGGTAGTCGTCGGCACCGATCTCCAGCCCGACGATCCGGTCCGCCTCGTCGCCCCGGGCCGTGAGCATCAGCACCGGCAGGTCGGTCTTGGCGCGGATCCGCTTGAGCACCTCGAACCCGTCCATGCCGGGAAGCATGAGGTCCAGGATGACCGCCTGCCACCCGGGCTCGAGCGCACGCTCCACGCCTTCGGGTCCGGTGTGGACGGCCTCCACCGCATAGCCCATCGGAAGCAGGTAGTCCCGGATCAGCCGGCACAACTTCCGGTCGTCGTCGATGACGAGGATCCGCGGGGTTCCGGGCGGCGGACTGGTGGCGTGCGAGTTCATGGGGTCGGGCTCTGGCGCTCCCGGATTAATCCATCGGAACACCTCCGTCGGCCAGATTTACCCCGGCTTAACAAAATGGAACGGGCGACAAAACACGCAGCTAACAGCCCTGGCTTCCCCTGTGTCCAACGGCTGGCGGTAGAGTCCGTCAGCCTGTCTGGAAGACGTCAGCCACATCCACACACACACCATGAAGCTCAACACACTCTCGGTCATCTCCGCCACGGCCCTCCTCGCCTTCAACGTCGGAGCCCAGGAAGGCGGACGTCCGCCCGGCCCGGACGGAGGCCGTCCCGGCCAAGGTCCTGGCCAAGGCCCGGGCCGCATGCCGCATCCGATCGTCGAGGCGCTCGACGTCAACAAGGATGGCGTGATCGACGCCGACGAGATCACCAACGCCGCCGCCGCGCTGCGCAAGCTCGACAAGAACGGGGACGGCAAGCTGAGCCTGGATGAGATCCGACCGGCCCGGCCCGCCGGCGGCCGCGGACCCGGTGGACCCGAGGGCGGTCCGGAAGGTGGCAACGGCAGGCGCGGAGGCGAAGGCCGTCCGCAGCGTCCGCCGGCCGACCAGTAAGGGTGAACGCCGCGAAGCCGGTGTCCCATCAGGGACACCGGCTTTCTTCACCCGAGACGCCGTAACAGGCCCGTAACCCAAAGCACCATCCGTCCTCCGCCTCTCCCGTCATGAAAACCACTCTCCTGCTCGTCGCAATCCTGTCCTGGGCCGCAGCCCATGCGACCGCCGCCACGGTTCTTCTCTCCAACGGCACCAACGGACCTGCGATCCAGGTCCTGGGAGACAAGGACGACGAGTGGCGCTTCCAGTCTTCGGACAACCTCCTGACCTGGACCGACGCGCCGGGACTCGGAGTCGTCTTCTCCGATGCGGCACCGAAGGGACTCGGCCCGGACCTGCTCGCCAGTCCCGCCCGGTTCCTGCGCGCGGCGAAGACCGCGGGTCTCTACGACGACACGTTGGTCCGGACCTTCCACATCACCTTTCCCGGCAGCGCCTGGGCGACGCAGTTGGCGAACAGCCGCACGGCCGGAACCAACACCTTCGGCAGCCTTGTCCTCCAGAACGGGGCCTCCGCCACCAACGTGGGGTTCCGCTACAAGGGAAACACCTCCTACCAGATGGGCGGGACCAAGAAGTCGATCAACATCGAGATCGACGCCACCAACAGCCTGCAGGAGCTGATGGGCCATGAGACGGTCAACATCAACAACGCCGCGGGGGATTCGACGATCCTGAGGGAGACGCTCTACTTCAACGTGATGCGGGAATACGTGGCCTGTCCCGAGGCCTCCTTCGCGCGGGTCAACATCAACGGCGACTACTGGGGTCTCTACTCGTTGGTGGAACAGGAGAACAACGACCTGATCCGGAAGCATTTCCCGAGCGACAACGGCGACCGCTGGCGCACCCCGAACGCTCCGGCCGGGACCGGTGGCGGCCCTGGCGGCGGCCCGGGTGGCGGTGGTGGTGGCGGGTTCTCCGGAGCCGGCTCCGCGCTGACCTACCTCGGCAACACCAACCTCGCCACCTACCAGTCGAACTACGAACTCAAGAGCAACGGCACCTCCAACGCCTGGGCCAATCTGATCCACGCCATCACCGTGCTGGGCACCACTCCGGCCGCGGAACTCCGCGACAAGGTGGAGGACGTCCTCGCGGTCGACCCGTGGCTCTGGTACCTCGGGCTGGAGATCGTCTTCGCCGACGACGACAGCTACTGGAACAAGGGCGCGGACTACGGATTCTATTTCGAAGCCGAGAGCGGACGGATCCATCCGGTCCAGCACGACGGCAACGAGGCGTTCATCACCGCCGACGTCTCGCTTTCCCCGGTGATCGGTTCCACCGGCACGAACCGCCCGGTCATCTCCAAGCTGTTGGCCGTCCCCGAACTACGCCAAAGGTATCTGGCGCACTTCCGGACGATCCTCGAGGAACGATTCAACCCGACCTACATGACGGCGTTGGTCAACCGGTACCACGCCCTGACGGCCCAGGCCGTCGCCGAGGACACGAAGAAGAGCTTCACGATGGCCGCCTACACCAACGCGCTGACCGCCCTGAAGAGCTTCGTCACCAACCGGTACAACTACCTGACCAACCACGCGGAACTGACGCCCCGCCAGCCGTCGGTCTCCGCGGTCTCGACGCCGACCCCGGCGCCCACGCCGACGGAAGTCCCCTTCATCACCGCCACCGTGGCGGCGGCGGCAGGCGAGGGCATCGACTCGGTGTGGCTCTATTGGAGAGAGCACAAGTACGGCCGGTTCTCGCGGCGTCAGATGTTCGACGACGGCGCGAACGGCGACGGCGCCGCTGGTGACGGAACCTACGGGGCCGCGACCACCAACCACGTCGCCGGAAACAGGATCTGGTACTACGTCGAGGCCCGTTCCTCCAACACGGCCAAGGCCGCGCGCTTCTTCCCGGCCCGCGCCGAACTGGAGCCCCTTTCGTACCGGGTCCGGACCTCGGCGGTATCCGATTCGCCGGTGGTGATCAGCGAGGTGATGGCCTCCAACTCGGGCACGTTCGCCGATCCGCAGGGCGAGTACGACGACTGGATCGAGCTGCACAACGTCTCCGACGTCGCCGTGGACCTCGCAGGCCGGCACCTGAGCGACGACATCGACAACCCGCGCAAGTGGACGTTCCCGGCGGGGACCGTGATCCCGGCAGGCGGGTATCTCGTGGTGTGGGCCGACGAGGACGGCAGCGCCACGCCGGGACTGCATGCGAGCTTCAAGCTTTCCGCCTCCGGCGAGCAGGTGCTTCTCGTGGACAGCGACGCCAACGGGAACGGGCTGATGGACACGGTCACCTTCCCGACCTTGGCCGACGGCGAAACGTGGGGACGTCCTTCGGCGAATCCGACGGTCCTGACCCGGCTGACTCCGACGCCGGGCTCGGTGAATCCCTGAGTGGAATCGGAGACACCTTCCGGCCGGGACCTGCGGATTCCGGCCGGGTTCCTGGGGGTCGCGGTCGGGGGACCGCGGCCTCCTTTCCATTTTTGCGGTCGCACGGGATTCCAACGCCGGAACCGCCGTACGGGTTCGGTTGCTTGACAGCCGCCACGGTTCCCGGGACAACCGCGGCGCAATGAAGCACGGCACGATGGCTGCAATCGTCGAGGCTCCCGCCGCACAGGCCGGGGCCGCCGCTGCTACTTCCCGTCTGCGCCGCCTCTAACGACCCAAGAAAAGGCGAACGCAGACGGTGCCCGGGAAATTCACTTCCCGCGCCGCCGGCCGTTCGCGTACTTCCAACCGGCACCTCCATGTCCTCCTCCTCGCGCAACTTCATCGCGGACCACGTCACCGGGATCCCCCGCTCGGGGATCCGCGACTTCTTCGAGCTGGTCCAGACCACCACCGGGGTGATTTCCCTGGGTGTGGGCGAACCCGACTTCGCCACGCCGTGGCACATCCGCGAGGCCGCCATCTACGCCTTGGAGCGCGGTCGCACCCAGTACACCTCCAACCTCGGCCTCCTGAAGCTCCGCGAGTGCATCTGCAGGTACGTGGACGAGAAGTTCGGGGTGCGCTACGACCCGAAGACCCAGGTGCTCGTCGCGGTCGGCGTCAGCGAGGCCCTCGATCTCGCGCTGCGTGCCACGCTGAATCCCGGCGACGAGGTCATCTACCACGAGCCGTGCTACGTCAGCTACTCCCCGAGCGTGCTGCTGGCCCACGCCAAGCCCGTGCCGGTGGTGTGCCGTGCGGAGGACGGCTTCGCGGTGACCGCCAAGGCCATCGAGGCGGTCGTGACCCCGCGGTCCAAGGTCCTGCTGCTCTCCTTCCCGACCAACCCGACCGGCGGCACCATGACCCGTCAGCAACTGCTCGAGATCGCCGCGGTCGCGATCAAGCACGACCTCCTCGTGCTCACCGACGAGATCTACTCCGAGCTGACCTTCGAAGGGGAACACGTCTCCATCGCCTCCCTGCCCGGCATGGCGGAACGGACCATCTTCCTCCACGGCTTCTCCAAGGCCTATGCGATGACCGGCTTCCGCATCGGCTATGCCTGCGGCCCCGCCCACCTCGTCGACGCCATGATGAAGGTCCACCAATACGCGATCATGTGCGCGAGCATCATCGCCCAGGAGGCCGCCATCGAGGCGTTGACCAACGGGGAATCGGCCACTGCGGAGATGCGCGAGCAGTACAAGATGCGCCGGAACTTCATCGTGAAGTCGCTGAACGACATGGGGCTTTCCTGCCACCTGCCGCGCGGGTCGTTCTATGCCTTTCCCAACATCACCTCGACCGGGCTGTCCTCGAAGGATTTCGCGATCCGCCTGCTGAACGAGGAGAAGGTCGCCTGCGTCCCGGGCGGCGCCTTCGGTCCCAGCGGCGAAGGCTTCCTCCGTTGCTGCTTCGCCACCGCCTTCGACCAGATCCAGGTCGCCATGGACCGCACCGCGAAGTTCGTCGATCGCTGCAAGAAGGGTTGACCCTCCGCAGGCGGCGCCCTTCCTCCGAAGACCCCGGTTCGAACCCGTTCGAGCCGGGGTTTTTGATTTTTCAGCCCCAATTGGGACAGCCCTTGGACAGCCCTGTCCCACGGCAGGGACACTTCGTACCCGGAAGTCACAACCCCAGCGGAATCCCAGAGCCGCCACCCATCACGATATCGTTAACACTCTCTCCCTCACCTTCGTGGAGGTTCTGGCATTCCAGCAGCAATAGGGGTCCCACAGACCCGGAAAGGGTCGCTGACAGAAGATCAACAACGACCAATCAACGTACCAATCCCATGAAGCTCATCACCCATCCCCGTTCCGCGTTCGGCTATGTCTCCCCGCTGGCGTCCCTCTTGGACCGCGAGTTCGAGCGCTACTTCGAGGCCGCCCCGGCGGTTGCGGCCTTCCGACCTGCCTTGGATGTCCGCGAGGACGCCAACGCGGTGACCGTCCAGGTCGATCTTCCGGGCGTTTCCCGGGAGCAGGTGCAGGTCACCTTCCATGACGACGTGCTGGTGATCGCCGGCGAACGGAAGTCCGAGGAGGCCCGTCAGGAGGACACCTGGAACTACCGTGAGCGGAGCCACGGGCGTTTCGAGCGGCGACTGACGGTGAACACCCCGGTCAATCGCGATCAGATCCGAGCCAGCCACAAGGACGGCATCCTGACGATCACGCTGCCGAAGACCGCCGAGGCGAAGCCACGCCAGATCGAGATCGCCTCCAACTGATCCGGTCCGAAGTTGCTGTACGACCCGGTTCCTGTCTTGAAGACGGGGACCGGGTTTCTTCCTTTCGGGCAGCCGGGATGTTCCACGCCGTGGTTGTATCCTCGCATGGGCCTCGGCGGTCTCCTCGGCCACGGTGACCGATTCCTTCCTCCCCGCATCCGGATCCAGTTGGACAAGAAAGGCGTTTCTCCGCCATCGGACGCTTCTTCTGGGGACGTTGCTCGCCGCGGCACTGATCGCGGGCATCGGCGGGTGGAGCCTGGGAGCGGTGCGACGGACGCTGGAGGACGGTCTGCGCAGCGAACTCGAAACCGACCTCAAGGCGAACGTCACCGCCTTGGAACTCTGGATCCAGGGGCAACTGCGCACGGCGAAGCTGCTGGCCAGCGACCCGACCGTCCGCGAACCCGCGAGCGCCGCGCTCCAGCAGTCGCGGACGTTGGCCCAGCCATCCGCTCCGGGACCCGGACCCGGTGGCGGGACCAATTCGCCGTTCGGCCGGTTTTCCTTCGGACTCGAGGACCGCATCCAACTCGCCGGCTACGTCTCCGCGGTTCTCGTGGGCACCAACAACCGGGTGGTGGCCAGCACGGGCCGGATGCGGATCCGTCCCGGCACCACGGTTCCCTCGGACCATTCCGAACTCTACCAGCGCGTGCTCGCGACGGGCGAACCGGCGTTGATCACGCCCTTCAAGCCCATCCGCCCCGCGGGACGCCCTGGACCGGGGGTGTCCGGGGGACGCGACGGAGGCCTGGGTTGGATGGGACGTGGGGGACCCGGCGGAACCAACGGTCCACCGCCAGGCCCGCCAGGCCCGCCAGGCCCGCCGGGCTTCGCCGGCGCGGGTGGAACGCGCCCGCGGATCGCTTCGCCTTCCACGAACGCGCCGCGTGGCGAACTGCAGGTGATGCAGGTACTGGCGCCGATCCGGGACGACGCGGGACGGATCCAAGGCGTGCTGGCCTTGGTGCTGCGCCCCGAGGCGGAGTTCACACGGGTCCTTTCGGTGGCCCGCACCGGGAAAAGCGGGGAGACCTTCGCCTTCGATCCCGAAGGACGTCTGCTTTCCCAGAGCCGCTTCGAGGAACCGCTGCGTCAACTCGGCCTGCTCACCAACTCCCCGGGGGTCACGTCTGCGCTGAACCTCGTCCTCCGCGATCCCGGGCTCGACCTGACCCGCGGAGGAAAGGCGTCGATCGACGAAGCGGACCGGGTCTTGATGACGCTGGTGTCCCACGCGATCAACGAGCCGACCGGCGTCAGCGTGGAGCCGACCCGCGACTACCGCGGGGTGCCCGTGGTCGGCGCGTGGCAATGGGTGGAGGAACACCATTTCGGCGTGGTCACGAAGATCGATGCCGACGAGGCCTTCCGGTCCCTCAGGGTCCTCCGTTGGATCTTCCGGATCCTGCTGCTGTTCGTGGTGCTGGGCGCGGTGGTCGGGCTCGTGGCCTCGCACGCCGGGTCGGTCTGGCGCCGGCGCTTCGACGAGGCCCAGTTGCGCGCACGCCAACTCGGACAATACACCCTCCTGGAGCGGATCGGCGAAGGGGCGATGGGTGTCGTGTACCGCGGACGTCACGCGCTGCTGCGCCGCGACACCGCCGTGAAGCTGCTGCTGCCCGACCGCGCCGACGAAGGGCTGATCCGGCAGTTCGAGCACGAGGTCCAGCTGACCTGCCGGCTCACCCATCCGAACACCATCCAGGTGTACGACTACGGCCACACCGCGGACGGCATCTTCTACTACGCGATGGAACTCCTGGAGGGGATGACCTGGGAGGAACTGGTCGACCGTCATGGTCCCGTGCCGCAGGAACGGCTCATCCACCTGCTCCGGCAGGCGGCCGGCTCGCTCCAGGAAGCCCATGCCGCGGGCCTGATCCACCGGGACATCAAGCCGGGCAACCTGTTCCTCTGCGAACGGGGTGGCATCCCCGACACGGTGAAGGTGCTCGACTTCGGACTGGTCCGGGAGGTGTCCGCGGGTGCGGGGCCGGACTCGATTCCAGCCCAGGCCGCCCGGTTCCTCGGCACGCCGTTGTACATGGCGCCGGAGACGATCCGGACCCCGGGTCACGGCGACGTGTGCACCGACATCTATGCGCTGGGCGCGGTGGCCTACCACCTGGCCACCGGCCAGCCGGTGTTCGTCGCCGACAGCGTGGAGGCCACCTGGGATCTGCACCTGACGGCGGAGCCGGTGGCCCTTTGCCGGAAGGTTCCCGGAGCCCTCGGCCCGGAATTGGAAGGCCTGATCCTGGATTGCCTCGCCAAGGAACCGGCCGGTCGCCCGGGGTCGATGGAGGCCTTCCTGGCTCGCCTGGACGCCTGCCCTGTGGAGAAGCCCTGGACCCCGGAACGCCAGCGAACCTGGTGGCGACAATACGGGGCCCGAAGCGGAGTCCTCCGCGGAAGCCTGGCGGGGAAGCCGAACGCCGCACCGCAAGCTGCCACCATCCGGATCGCGTTGGAGGAACGGTGATGTCCTGGAACACACCGCATCCTCCGGCGGCTTTCCTTTTTCCACCGGGCTCCGTTCAGGGATAGGCTTTGCCCATGATCCGGTTCGGCTCGTTGGAGCTGAAGTCCAACCTCTTCCTGTCGCCGCTCGCCGGCTACACCAACCTGCCCTTCCGCATCGTCGTGCGGGAGGTCGGCGGCATCGACCTCGCCACCACGGACCTGGTCAACGCCCGCTCCCTGATCGAGCGGAATCCCAAGGCCTTCAAGCTGGTCGAGACCAACGGCCAGGACCGTCCGCTCGCGGTCCAGCTCTTCGGCGCCGTGCCCGAGGAGATGCGCGACGCCGCCGTGATGCTCCAGGAGTCCGGCGTGTCGGCCATCGACATCAACATGGGCTGCCCGGTCCGGAAGGTCTGCAAGGTCGGCGGCGGCTCGGCGATGATGACCGACCACGCCCGCACCCAGCATCTCGTCCGCACCATGGTCGGCGCCCTCCGGATCCCGGTGACGGCGAAGATGCGCCTCGGCTGGGATGACGAGAACATCACCGCGCCGGATCTCGTGCGCGCGCTGGAGGACGCCGGCATCGCCGGGATCTTCATCCATGGCCGAACCCGTGAACAGGGCTTCACCGGGACCGTGAACCTCGCCGGCATCCGCTCCGTGGTGCAGGCCGCGCGTCGGATCCCGGTCATCGGCAACGGCGATGTCACCACGCCCGATGCGGCGAAGCGGATGTTCGACGACACCGGCTGCCATGGCGTGAGCGTGGGTCGCGGGGCGTTCTACGATCCCTGGATCTTCGTCCGCACACGCCGCTATCTCGACACGGGGATCCTCCCGCCCGAACCGTCCTTCGAGGATCGGTTGGCGGTGATGGGCCGGCACCTCGACCTGATGGTGGAGGTGTTCGGGGAGAAGCACGGCTGCGTGATGTTCCGGAAGGTCGGGCCCTGGTATGCGAAGCGATTCGGCCCGGCGAACGAGTTCAGCAAGCGGATCGTCCGTCTGGAGACGCGGGAACAGTACCACGAGATCGTGGGGAACTACCGCGTCTGGCGCCGCCAGTTCTGCGACGAACACGGCGAACTCACACCGCGTTACCGGATGGCTCCGATGGTCGCCAGCTTCATGCGCGACCCGGACGAACCGGCCAGCCTCCGTCGCGAGGCGATCCCGGTGCCCAAGGGGCCGGTCGAAGTGTGGTGACGCCGGCGGAGGCCTCACGCAAAACCGCCAAGACGCCAAGGAAGAGGGGGATGCCTCGGGTAGCCCGAAAGGGGACTGATCCCCGAACCGTGGCCGGAATCGTCCGGCCCGGATCCCCTGCTCCTTCGCGTCTTGGCGGTTTTGCGTGAGGCCGGTCTTCGCCCCGGCTCACTCGCGCTTCCGGGCCACCACCCAGGCGTTGAACAGGCCGTACTTCAGCGGCGTGAGGTTCAACGCGAAGTCGACCACCGCGGGGACCGTCCGGTCGGTGCAGGCCACTTCCAGCAGTTCACAGCCGTTCCGCTCCAGGAAGAAGCCGAGGTCGAGGGCGTTGGTGCAGACGATGGCGTCGTCGTCCGGCGTGAACGGCTCCTTGATGATCGGGGTCATCCGTTCGAAACGGACGGCGGACGGCGTCTCCCGCATGCGGCGGCGACGCCCGAGCAGCGCCTGGAGGTTCCGCCACTTGTTGCCGAGGCCACGCATCCGCGGGTGGTAGTCCCGCCATCCGAGGAAACGGAGGAAGTTCGGACTGCTCAGCACGACCCGTCCGCCCGGAGCGCAGACCCGCACGGCCTCGCGGACGAAGTCCTCGGGGTCCTGGACGTGCTCGACGACGTTGAGGGCGCCGACGCGTTCGAAGTGGTTGTCCGGATAGGGAAGCCGGCCGCCGTCGTAGAGAAGGCAGCGGTCGGTGAACGCACGGGTGCGCTCGATGTTGGGGGCCGAGACGTCGACACCATGCGCCTCGAAGCCCTCGCGGGTGAGCGTGGCGACGACCTGCCCGACGCCGCATCCGATGTCGAGCAGGCGCGCCCCGGCTCGGGACGGTCGGAGCGCACCGGTGAACTTCGCATAGAAGGCGGCGTCCCAGTTGGCGAGGATGTCCGCGTACGAGACGTCGTCGCGGACGTGGTCGAGATGGCTGGGTTGCGTGGACATGCTCACTCCTCGGTGGAGACCGGGCCCGCGCGCGCCAGGAGCAGGAGCGAGACGGCACCGGCGGCCATGGCGGCCATGGTGATCCAGAGCGCGGGTCGCGACGGCTGGTAATGCAGTTCGACGACGTGTTCGCCGGCGGGAACCGCGACGCCGGAGAAGAGGTGGTTGGCCCGGAGCAGCGGAACGGGCTTCCCGTCGACGGTCGCCTTCCAGTCGGGATGCCAGCGCTGGACCATCAGCATCACACCCGGCTGGCCGGAGCGCGTCCGCACGACCTGGTCGCGCGGCAGCCAGGATTCGATCGTCGCCTTGGCGGCGGGATCCGGCGACGACGGCGGCGAGCCGATGTCGTCCGCCAGGATCACCTCCGCCTGCGGATCGAACCGCGGGTCGACGAGCCGGGACAACGCCGTGGCGGTGTTGGTCTCGGTCTGCCATCGGGTGAAGAACTTCGCCCGCGGCAACGCCCCGGTGAACTCCACCACCGAGTAGCCGCCGCCGGGTTGGACGACGGCGGTGATGTCGTCGAGCGTCGGATTCCGGTCGGTTGCGCTGTCGGGCTTGAGCGAGAGCCCGAATTCCAGGCGGTTGCTGAAGCGCCGTTGCTGCGGATCGAACTGGGCGTTGAGGAATTCCGCGAGCCCTCCGGCACCGACGACGTACCGGGTGTTGGTCAGCTCCCAGAGGCGTCGCATCACCGGGAAGTTCGTCGGTCCCGCGGCGGCGAGGAGCTGTCGCACCTGCGCGGCCTGGTCCGGCTCGAGATTCGGCAATTCCAGGGCGTAGCCCGCCATCGCCTGGGCCATCCCGGGGTTCGCCGGCTCGAAGGCCACGAGGAAGTCCTCGTCCAGCTGGGGGACACGGGACATCTGGATGATGTCCAGCGTCTGCACGCGGAACTTCTGGAAGTGGTGTTCCAGCCACTGGTTCAGGACGGCGGGGAAGGTGCCGTCGCGAGGCCGGGTGAATCCCGCGCGCACGCGCGGCGAGATGCGGGCGGTCATGCGGCCCTCCCAGGCGTTGGTCCGAAGGAGGTCGATGACGGCGTTGCTCTGGTAGCGGCGTTCGTAGTCGTAGTGCTGCACCCATGGGACGCTGGCACGGTAGAGGTCGGCCGTGAGCACCACACCCAGCGTCAGCATCGCCGCCTTCTCGCGTCCGGCCCATTGCCCGGCCGCGACTGCGGCGAGGATGGCCCCGTAGGCGGCAAGGAAACCGACGCTGATCCAGACCTCGCGGACCGAGAACGCCGCGATCACCGGGGCTTCGGCGGCACCGATCCCGGGCGTGCGGGCCAGCGTCTTGGTGAGGGCTGCGGTGGAGGAACCGTACACCGTGGCCGCGACCACGCCGCCGACGACGACCAGCATCAGCCCGTTGCGCCAGCCGCGTTCGAAACCCTTCGCTCCACGCCACCACGAGCCGATGCGCTCCACGAGCCCGCCGCCCCAAGGGGCGGTCCCGCCGAGATGGTTGCGGCGGAGGCCTTCCAATCCATACCCGAAGAGCACGATCAGCCCCACGTGCATCGGATGGAGGAACTTCATCGGGATGCGGATCGTGGAGAAGTAGGGCAGCTGGTACAGCAGCCTGTAGAACGGGGCGAAATGGCCGAAGGCGAACAGGAGCGACAGGAAGGACGCGACGGCCCAGAAGCCGATCAGCCGCCGTTCCCGGGCGTCAAAGGGTTGGCCGGCCTCCCCGGGACGTCCCACTGCGGCTCGCGCCACGGCCCAGGCCGCCATCAGGAGGACCAGGATGCCGGCATACTCGCCGCCGCCGGAGAAGCGGGGCGGGCTGCCGTCCGAACCGACGTCACCCCAGTAGTTGCCGCCCTCCGGGGTGTCCATCCGGTAGCCCTTGATGCCGGGCACTGCGAAACGTGTCACCTCGGCCGGCGGATAGCTCCATCCGGTGGCGAACTCCCAGCGCTTCTGGCGGGTGGCCTCGTCCTGGGCGGTGCCGGCGACACCCTGGATCTGGGTGCCGACGAGGCTGCTGAGGGCGAGGGCCGAGACGAGGGCGGACACGGCGACGATCACCGTGAGCTTGGCGGCGGCGGTGGCCAGCGACCGGGGCTTCCCGCCGGTCGAGACCCACTCGTGGAAGAACAGGAAGGCGGCGAAATAGACGCTCTGGATGGCCCCGGTGTCGGCGCCTTCGACGACGACCAGCCCGATGCAGAGGCCGGCGGGGACGAGCCGAAGCCAGGCGCGTCCGCCGGCCACGGAACGGCCGACCGCAGCCGCCGCGAGGAGGAAGAACCCCAGGTACACGGCCCGGCCGCCGAGTCCCCAGCAGGCATGGGAGAGGACGTCCCCGTTCAACGTCGCGGCGACGCCCATCAGACCGGCGACCCAGTGGGAGAACTTCTGGCTCCTTCCGAAGACGTAGGCGGAGAACCCGAAAAACAGGATGGAGAGCGGTCCGATGAACTTGTTGAAGAAGACCGAGCCGCCCACGAGGAACCAGAGGTGGGTGAAGCTCGGCTGGAGCGGCAGCACCTCCGACCCCACCCAGTTGGCCTGCACCCAGGCGCCACGCCAGAAATGGCTCCAGCGCAGCTCGGAGAAGGCGTCCATCAGGCCGAACGGGGCGTCGTTGGCGAAGGCGAGCTGCCCAGGGACGAAGCTTCCGCGGAAGAGGACGGCGACCACCGCCGCCAGCACCGCAAGGCAGACCAGGCCCGCGTTGGTTCGGGTGTTTCCTTCGGTCTTGTTCTTCATGGCTTGGAGGATCGGATGATCAGCGGCGCGAGGTGTTCAGCAGACGCAAGGCGACGGCCCGCAGGCTGCGCCAGAGGAGGAGGACCGCCGTGTGGACGGCGGAGAAGGGCCCGCCTCCGAGCAGCGACTTCCATGCGAGCCGGAGCTCCGGGCGGATGTCGGTGCCCCACAGCTTGGCCTGGAGCAGGATCATCAGGCATTGGGCCTGGTATCCCGCGCGGTGGATGGAAGGCGTGTGCCCCGGCCGACGGTAGTGGTGCCGGAAGTCGTGGACGACCAGGTTCGGCCACAGGAAAACCGAAGGGATCGGACAACCCGAGAGCATCTCCTCGCGGGACACCGGAATGGTGTCGAGGAACCTCTCGTAGGAGGGCTGCTTCGTCATGCTGGCCTGACCGTTGGAATAGGTCTTCTTCGCCTGATGCACCGAAGGGGGCACCACGATGACCGGCTCGTCCAGGTGCACAAGATCCCGGGCGAGGCTGAGCAACTGGAAACCGGAGGCGTAGTCCGGGGTGATGTAGCTGAAGACGAAACCCGTGCTGCTCCTCTCCCGGGCCCGGTCGAGGAGATGCCGTGGCGTGCAGGAGGTCAGGGCCCGCGGGAAGATGTCCCAGTACAGGGGGCTGAATCGGCAGAACTCCTCGACCACGGCCTCGCAGGCAAACCTCCGTTCACGGGGTTCCTCACGCGGGCTCTCGATGTCCTCGCGCGGTGCGATGACGAACGGGTAGGAGACGAGGCTGTCCGGGTTGCGTGCGCAGACGGACCTCAGGAAGCGCAACGCCTTCGGCGCAAGCCTCTGCTTGTCCTCGAGGACCAGAACCCATGTGCCACGGGCGGCCTTCAGGGCGTTCTCCCAGTTGTGGTGCATGGAGAGCTGCCCACTGGTCCGCAGATACCGTATCCGCGGATCGGGATTCGCGGCCACCACGTCCCGTGTCTTCTCCGGGGACTCGTCGTTGTCCGACACCACCAACTCCCAGTCCTTTTCCGACTGTTCCAGCACCGAACGGATCGCGCCGCCCACGATCTCCGAGCGGTTCCGCGTCGGGAGCAGGATGGAGAAGAAGGGCCCTGCCGAAGGCATCTGGGGATTCGGCTGCATGACCCGCTCAGCGGAGACGACGCAGGTAGGCGCCCGGCCAATGGGTCAGGTTGCGGGTGAGCCGGCTTTCGTTGAAGGGCCATGCCGGCTGCTCCAGAAGGAACTCCGGATGCGCGGCGGCGAAGTCCGCGGCCGCGGTGGTCGGGTTGTCGGTGGCCCAACCCGGACGTCCGCGCGGGGCCTGCTCCAGGTCCTTCATGATGCCGTCGGTCGCCACGATGTACGAACCCGGCGTGACCATGTCGTGATACGCCTCCAGCTCCGCCGCCACATGGGCACGGCTGTGGTCGGAATCGAGGATCACCAAGACCGTCTCCCCCGGCTTCACCATGTCGCGGACCTTTCCGACCGTCTCCGGCGCGGTCGAGCTTCCGACGACCAGGGTGATGTACCCGGCCAGCTCGTGGGATTCGATCGCCTCCCGGTTGTGGGGACGGATCTCGATGTCCACGCCGATCACCCGCCCTCGTCCCATGGCCTTGAAGAACGAGGCGTACATCACCAGCGATCCGCCGTGGGCCACGCCGGTCTCGACGACGACGTCGGGCTTCACTCGGTAGAGCACCTCCTGGATCCGGACGATGTCCTCGGGAAGCTGGATGACGGGGCGTCCGAACCAGGAGAACGAATACGAGTACTTCTGGTTCCAACCGACCTTGAGCCACTCGTCCGAGATCAGGTCGAAGGCGCGGTCGGAATAGAGCGGCACGGATTCGACGGCGCCGGCGTCCTCACGGACGAGCGTTCCGGCGGTGGTGTCGATGGTGAGTTTCATTGGAGGACGAGCAGGCCACCCGGATAGCCGAGCGGCTTCAGGGTTTCGGAAATCTCCCCGGCGTAGTTGGGGTTGGCAATCAGGATGAGTCCCAGCCGCAGCACCCGGGGATCCGAAGGGGCCACCACCGGGACCGAGGAGCCGGGGATCACGCATCCCTGCTTGGCGGCATTCGAGTCGATCACGCAGTCGGGGCGGACCGTGCGCAACTGGTTGACCAGCGCCACGCCCTTGGCCCCGGCGCCCCAGATCGCCCACCGTCCCCGGCCCACGAGGCGTTCCACGTCGCGTTCGATACCGTCCAGCTTGCGGCGCGCCGCACGGGCGAAGGGAGCGAGGCGTGCATCGGTGGCCAGCCTCGGAGGGACGGGAGGCCGCTGGACCTTCGCCAGACGCAATTCCAGCAGCTGGTACTGTCCGCCAAAGACCCTCGAATGGCGCTCGACCCGGAACCCCGCCCGACGGGCGAGATGGGCCAGTGTGGCCATGGGGAAGTAGTTGCAGTGCTCGTAGAACACGTCCCAAAGACAGCGGTTCTTCACGATCCACTCGAACCGGGGCGTCTCGACCACCACCAGCGGATCCCCGGCGGCCCGCGCGATCGCGGCCAGCTCCACGAAGAACTCCCCGATCGGACCGACATGCTCCACCACGTGACGGCAAAGGATCAGGTCGTGGGCTTGGTCCACGTCCGCCGGCCCGACGTAGCGCCGATGGAACCGCAGGTTGCCCTCGACCTCGCGCCCCTCATGGCTGGTGTCGTACCCGACGCCGACCACGTCGGGACGCCGGCAGACCATGCGCAGGAAATCCCCCTTGCCACACCCCACCTCCAGGACCGAGCCGCCGGTCTCCGGCAGGTGCCGCGCGAGTCGGGCCGCCAACGTCTCGAGATGGGAGACGAAGGCCGGGGAGAAGCACTGTCGGTTCTCGTAGCCGCCGTCGTAGGGGATCACCGAGGGGTCGAAGGTCGCGTTGAAGGCCAGGCCGCAGGCGTGGCATTGGACGAGGGAAACGTTCCTCCGGGGCACCCGTCGCGCCGCGGCCGCATCCGGGAAGCGGTAGTTGAGCACCACCGGCTGACGCGGGAGCACGAAGGGCGTTCCGAGTCGACGGCCGCCGCAGCCAGGACAGTCCGTGCGGAGCTTCATAGGGACGCGTGCTGTATCAGCCGCCGGAGACCGGACTCAAGCGTCACCTTCGGTTCCCATCGCAGCGAACGGAGCCGGGTGACGTCCGCAACCACATCCCCCGACGGATCCGGAGCGGGAACCGCCGGCATCCTCAGGAGATGAGGACATCCCATGGACGCGGCGATCCGTTCGGCGATCCCACGCACCTTCACGCCCTCCCCGGTCCCCAGGTTCACCACCGCTGCGGCGTCCGCGGTCGCGACCGCCAGGATGGCCGCGGCCAGGTCGTCGATGTGGATGTAGTCCTTCGCGCTGTCCGGCGTCCGCAGTTCCGCGGTCTCGCCACGTCGGAACCGTGCAATGAGCGAGGAGCACAGCCTCGCCGGATGTTCCCCCTCGCCGTAGGGGTAGAACACCCGTCCCCAGGACAAACCGACGCCGGTTCCGTCCAGATCACGGGTCAACGCCCCGTGGAGACGCACCTTGGCCCGGGCGTAGGTGGAGGCCGGTCGGATCGGGGTCAGGTCCTCGTGACAGAAGCCCGGCGAGGCCTGGTATTCGATGCAGGTGCCCAGGACCAGGAGCCTTCGGATCCCAAGGCCGACAAGCCCTTTGGCAAGATTCCTGGACCATTCGACGTGTGCCTCGTTCTCCAGGGACTCGAGGTAGACGCCCGGGGTCGAAATCCACGCGGAATGGACGGCCCGTTCCGGTGCGAACTCCGCGATGGCCTCCCATGGCGGCGAGGCGAGGTCGCCGGTGATTTCGGCCGCCCCGGGGGGAAGTCGGCCCGAAGTCCGAACCAGTCCGGCGACGTCATGGCCTGCGGCCAAGGCATGCCGGATCACCGCCGAGCCGATGAACCCGGATGCGCCGGTGACGAGGATGCGGGCCATGGATCCGAGGCTAGTCGGCCGAAACCCGGCGCTCAACGGAGGAACACAGGCTCGACTGGACCGGGTTCCGGAGCCAACCTCGCTCCACATGAAGCAGTGGATCGCCGAATACCTGGAAGCGCAGAAGCGGGCGGTGGACACCCTCGATCCCGAGCAGCTCGCCGGACTGGTCGAAACGTTGCGCTCCGCCTGGAAGGCGGATGCCCAGGTCTTCGCCATCGGCAACGGGGGCAGCGCCGCCAATGCCAGCCACTTCGCGGTCGACCTCGGCAAGGGGTCCTCGGACGCACTCCCCCACCGGTTCCGCGTCCTTTCCCTGACCGACAACGTCGCCTGGCTCACCGCCCTCGGAAACGACTATTCCTACGAGGAGGTCTTCGTCCGCCAGCTCGCCAACTACGCCCGCGCCGGGGACGTGCTCATCGCCGCCAGCGTCAGCGGCAATTCCCCGAATCTCGTGAAGGCCTTCGAGTGGGCCCGCGGGAACGGCGTCCGCACCATCGCACTCGTCGGGGCCAAGCGTGGCCGGCTCGCCGAGATCGGCGACCAGGTCGTCGTCATCGGCGACACCCACTACGGACGCGTCGAGGACGTCCAGATGCACATCCTCCACCTGCTCTGCTACGCCTTCATGGAGAAGAAGGACGAATTGACCGCCTGATCCGCTCCCGGGTTCCGGTTTCGGCCCGCCAAGGCTCCTTGCCTTCGGCGGGTCTTTCCGTTGAATGGGATCACGATGCCGCGCGCGCTTCTGTTCCTGCTGCTGTTGATTCCGACACTGCGACCGGCCCTGGCTGGACCCCTGGTCCGTTTCCGCACCGGGCTTGGCGACGTGGTCGTGGAGCTCTACGACCGCGAGAAGCCGATCACGACGAGCAACTTCCTCGCGTACGTGCGGGCGGGCCGGTACACGAACATGTTCTCCCACCGAATGGTGAACAACTTCGTGATGCAGGGCGGCGGCTTCCGGGTCTCCAACCGCGGCACCAGCACCCAGGGCGTGGAAAACGTGACCGCCTTCCCCACCATCCCCAACGAGTTCGGGACCGGTGCCCGGTACAGCAACCTCTATGGGACGCTGTCGATGGCCAAGATCGGCTCCTACACCAACAACCTCGGCACCACCGTCCTCAGCAACTCGGCTTCCTTCTTCCCCAGGCTCATCGCAGCCGGAACGAACGTCGTCACCTACCCCGAACCGTTTCCCGACGTCGCCTACACCAACTTCCTCACCGACCGCATCGTCGCGACCAATGTCGTCGGAAACGAGGTCGCCTGGACGGTGAACCGTTCCACGATCCGCGTCGGCGGCGGCCCCGACTCGGCTTCGAGCCAGTGGTTCCTGAGCCTCAACAACAACGCCGCGAACCTGGACACCCAGAACGGCGGCTTCACCGTGTTCGGCCGCGTGGTGGGCGACCTCGATGTCTTCAACCGCCTGAACACCTTCCTGCCGGTGACCCGTGCGACGAATGTCATCGTGAACGCCGGCGGCACCTTCGCCGAGCTGCCCGTGCTCCAATACCCGGTGGGCCAGCCGGGAGGCCCCACCCCCGCCCAGCTCTTCGCCAATCTCCTGTACGTGGACATCACGGAGCTGCCCGCGCCGGTCGCACCGGTTCCGGACCCGGCCGGACCTACCTTGGGCTTCGCGGGCGTCCCGGGACTCACCAACCGGCTCGAGGCCGCCTCGACGCCGCTCGGACCCTGGTCGGAGATCGGTGGGTTCCTCGGCGACGGCACCGTCCGGCGGATCACCGACACGTCCGGCGCCGGCACCAACCGCTTCTACCGCGTCACGATCCCGACGACCCTGCCCAGGCCGTTGTGAGGATGGATTCGTTCCTGGGCTGGAAGGTCCCTTCCGCGCCGCTCAGTTCCCGGCGGCGGGCAGGAAGGTGAAGCCCACCGCGGCCAGGATGCAGAGGAAGGCCGCGATGTGGTTCCACTGCGGCTTCACGCCGAAGTAGGCGAAGGCGAAAACCAGGAAGACCACGAGGGTGACGACCTCCTGGAGGATCTTCAGCTGGTAGGGCGAGTAGCGTTCGCTGCCCCAGCGGTTCGCCGGGACCATGATCACGTACTCGAGGAAGGCGATGCCCCAGCTGGCGAGGATCGCCTGCCACAGCGGCACGCCCTTGTGCTTGAGGTGTCCGTACCAGGCGAAGGTCATGAAGACGTTGCTGGCACAGAGAAGGAGGATCGGAAGCCACCACGAGGACGTGACCGTCATGGGCCGAGGCTACCGGGATAGGCCGGTCCGGGACCAGTTCAGCGACGTCGGGACCCGGCCCTACTGGAGCGCCTCGCCGGAACCGCCGCGGTAGGGATCCGGCGCCGCCTGGTACTTCGTGGGCTCCTTGCGGATGGCCAACGGACCTTCCGTGGGTCCCAGCTTCCACCAGACGACCAATGCCACCGCCAGCGCGCCGAGGGCATACTGGTTCCGGCGCAGTTTCCACCAAGGCACCGGCGCCTTGGGGACATCCGGGGACTCCGGTTCCGGTGGCGGATTCCTCCAGAGCTCGAGAGCTCGGGGCACCACCGTGGCCGCCTCGACCTTGGGCACGGAATCCACGACCACCTGATAGAAGCGCGACTGGCAGTTCGGCCGGCCGCAATAGCCCAGCCGGAGACGGTCGGATTGCGGGTCCGGTTCGCCACCCGCCCCGGGCAGGAGCGCGAGCTTGCCCAACGCCTCGCCGCTCACCACAAGCCCGCAACCCACGCAGGTGGCACGGACCTTCCCGTTGAAGAACTCCATCAACTCCGGACCGCCCAGCCCGCAGCCGACCACCGCGCGGACCAGTCCGCCATGGAATCCCGCCAACTCCTCGACGCGCAGGCGCACCTCGGCCGACGGCTTCGACGTCTCGCTCATCGGCTTCGAGCCTACCGGATTCATCGGTTCACGTCACCGGCCGTCCGCCGCCTTGTACCACATCCAGTCCGAGGTCTCCTCGTAGGGGTAGGTCGGATCGGTGGTCAAGGCCCGGGTGAAGTCGTGCTGCTTGACATGTCCGTCGACGAAGAGGACCGGGGAGACGAAGCGGCCCGAGGCGGCCCGGGGATCGCTGATCTCCGTGGCGCCCTGCGAGAAGTGCCATTGATACCAACGGACGTCGGCCCCGCAGGAATAGGGCCGGGCCGGCGGTTCGTGGGCGAGGATGAACAGGGACGGATTCGGCACCCAACCCTGGTCCTTGCCGGAGAGCCCGAGGGCCGGGTCATCGACAGCCCTTCGGAAGCCCCCTCCACCGATCGAGGTGAGGCTGCCGGCGTTGTAGGAATAGCTGCATCCGATGGTGTCGTAGTTCGAGGGCGTCTGGCGCGCCGGGATCTCGCACGGCAACAGCGGCTGCCCCCGGTCCTCCGCGCAGCGGAAGGACTTCGGCGCCTGGACATACCGGTACAGCGGACGGACCCGTGCCGAAGGGACCGCGTCCAGGAACTCCGGCCTGGGATCGTTGCCGCCCAGGGCGCGGCGGACGTTCCTCAGGGGTCCGGTTTGCTGGCGCTGTGCGTCCAGTTCCTGCACCGCCGCCGGCGGGAAGTGCCCGTTGGCATCCTGCGAGTACAGCTCGATGCCGATGCCCATCTGGCGCAGGTTGTTGATGCACTCCGTCACCCGCGCGCGCCGCTTCGCGCCCGCCAAGGACGGCAGGAGCATGCTCGCCAGGATGCTGATGATCGCAATGACCACCAGCAGCTCGATCAAGGTAAACCCCTTCCCACCCTCGGATCTCGAACCGGGTCTCATGGATGCCAATCTAGCCTGATGTTTACATCTGCAAAGGATTTTGCACAGAGGAGTCATCCGGTTGGAACCTGACAATCTCCATGGCCTGTGTCAGCGTCTGAGACGCCGATGCAAATCCGCAAAGCCCTCATCACCGCAGCGGGACGCAACCAGAGGACCCTCCCTCTCCAGACGCTCGTGGACCGTCAGGGAGAGCCGAAGTCCGCGCTCGGGGTCATCCTGGAGGAGGCCCTTTCGGCAGGCATCGAGGAGATCGGCGTGGTCGTCCATCCGGGCGACCAGCCGGCTTTCACCGCGGCCGCCGGACCCCATGCCCGGCGCCTGCGCTTCATCGAACAGCAGGAACCCCGCGGCTATGGACACGCCGTCTGGTGCGGCCGGGAGTTCACCGGCGACGCCCCGTTCCTCCTGATGGTGGGCGACCATGTCTACATCAGCGCCACCGAGAAGTGCTGCGCCCGGCAACTGGTGGAGGTTGCCACGGAGGAAGGTGCCGCCGTCTCCGCCGTCCAGGCGACCCACGAAAGCAAGCTCCCCTACTACGGGGCGATCGGTGGCCGCCGGGTCCACGGTCGCGAGGCCCTGTACGAAATCGTCGAGGTCCTCGAGAAGCCCACGCCGACCGCCGCCGAGCAACGTCTGGTGGTTCCGGGCCTACGTGCGGCGCACTACCTCTGCTTCTTCGGCATGCACGTGCTCAATCCCGCCGCGATGTCCCTGCTGGACCGTGCGGTGAAGGAGACCTCCGCCCCGGTCCACCTTTCGACCACCCTGGCCGCGCTCGCACGCCAAGGTCGGTATCTGGCCTACGAAACCCGCGGCCGACGTCACGACATGGGCGCCAAGTACGGATTCCTGAACGCCCAACTCGCCCTGGCCCTCGCCGGCGCAGACCGAGACGAGGTGCTCGCCGGGATCGTGGAACTGCTCGCCCAACGGGGCCGGTGAACCCGTTGCCAAGGACCCGCGAAGTCCTCGAATCCGGGATCCGTGAAGGTCTCCACCCCGGTGCCCAATTGGCGGTGTTCCAACACGGCCAACCGCTCGCCGAACTCACCCTCGGGTTCCGGGATCCCGCGTCGGAATCCCCGATGGACTCCTCGGTCGCCATGCCGTGGCTTTCCGCGGGCAAACCCGTCACCGCACTCGCCATGGCCGCGTTGTTCGAGGAGGGGAAGGCCCATCCGGACCAACCCGTAGCCGATTGGATCCCGGAGTTCGCCGCCGGCGGAAAGGCCGCCCTGACGTTTTCCCATCTGCTGCTCCACACGGGCGGGTTCCGCACCGCGGACCGCATCGATCCGAGACTCCCGGCGGAAACCGCCCTCGCCGCCATCTGCGCCACGCCGCTCGAGCCGAGCTGGATTCCGGGAACGGACGCCGGATACCAACGCTTCGCGAGCTGGCTCATCCTCGGCGAATCGGTCCGCCGGATCGCACGGGAACCCCTCGGCGACTTCCTCCAACGCCGGATCCTGGGCCCTCTCGGCATCCGGGATTCATGGCTGGTCCCGGACGGAACCGGAATGGGGATGCGTCGCGCCCTCCAACACGACACGCGGTCCGGGAAACCGGCTCCCGATCCGGAGCTCAACGACCCCACGGTGCTTCGACGTGAACGGCCGGGTTCAGGATTCCATGGACCGGCAGGCGACCTCGCCCGCCTCTACGCTGCGATGCTGGCCCCGCCCGAAGGCTGGCTTCGTCCCGAATCGGTCCGCGACGCCGTCGCACGCCACCGGAGCGGCGTCCGCGACCGGACATTCCAGGCGGTCGTCGACATGGGACGTGGATTCCTGCTCAACACACCCGGCATGCCGTATGGGTACGGACCGCATGCGGGTCCAGCCACGTTCGGTCACAGCGGAGCCCAGACCGGATGCGGCTTCGCCGACCCGGACCACCAACTTGCGGTGGCGTGGTTCTGCAACGGTATGCCCGGCGAAGCCGCCCACCAGCGGCGTCAACTCCGGGTGAACCAAGCCCTGTACGAGGACCTTGGCCTGGCTCGGTCCGCCCCCTCGCCGCGCGGTTGACCCGGGATCCGGACGGAACCTCGCAAAAGGCCGCAAGGCCTTGGGCGAACCGGAGGGGAACCGCGTGATTCGGTCGCCTACCCGCCCACCGGCCTTTGGCGGACATTCCGAATCCGGATCCGGAGGCCACCGTTGTGGCCGAAAGGGTCGCCCGAAAAAGCAGGACGGCGGTCCCCGCAAGGGAACCGCCGTCGCTTCGGGAAAAACCCGGAACCGAACCGAGGGCCGATCAGGCCGCCGGAGCCGGGGCGAGGGCCGCTTCGTCGACCTGCGCGTTCAATTCGATGAAGTCGAGCACCTTGGAGGTGACGATCTCCTGGGCGATCTCGGGGAACGCATTCCGCTCCTGCAGGACCTTCACGAACTTGTCGGGCGTGGTCTTGTTCTGCTGGGCGAGGGCGATGATCCGCTGGGTCATCTCCTTCTGCTCGGCCCTGATGTTCTCCTGCTCGGCGATGCGGTTGAGGATGAAGGCGGCCTTGACCCGGTCCTTCGCGCTCGTCGCGGCGGTCGCGAAGATCTCGTCCTTGCGGGACTCGATGACCTCCTTGGACACACCCCGCTGCTGGTTCTCGTTGACGATGCTGTACACCACGTTGCGGGTCTCGTTGGCGACCACGGACTCCGGCAGCTCGACGTTGACCTGGTCGAGCAGGGACTTCAGCAGCTGGTCACGGACGGCGCGGCGTGCACGGAACTCGAGTTCGTTCTTCAGGTCCTGACGGATGCCTTCCTGGAGCTTCTCCAGGTTCTCGGCGCCGAAACCCTTGGCGAACTCGTCGTTGGCCTCGGGCAGGATCTTCTCCTTCACGGAGACGACCTCGATCTCATAGACCACTTCCTTGCCGGAAAGGTCGGCGACGACGAAGTCGGCCGGCAGGGTGAGCGTCACCGTGCGGCGGTCGCCGGCGCTGGCGCCGACCAACGGCGTGGTGAAGCCCGGGATGAACGACTCGGGCTTGATCTGCACCCAGAAGTTCTGCTTCTCGGTGAGCCCCTTGGCCGTCGGCGCCGTGTCCGTGATCGGCTTGCCGTCGAGGGAGCCCTTGTAGTTCACCACCGCGATGTCGTCGGCCACGATCGCACGGTGCACGTCGTTGTACTTCACCTGCTGCTCGCGGAGGATGGACATCGCCCGTTCGGCATCGGCTTCGGTCGGCTGGGTGACCGGACGCTGGGCCTTGAGGCCCTTGTAGGTCGGCAGGTCGAAGTCCGGCGTGTGCTCCAGGGTCGCCGTGTAGGAGAACGGCATCCCGCGGCCGAAGGTCAACTCCTCGACGTTCAAGGTCGATACCACGCGCAGCTTCTCCTGCTGGGTCGCCTTCTGGTAGGACTCGTTGAAGAGCTTCTTGCGGACCTCCTCGTCGATGCGTCCCTCATACGCCTTCACCACGAGGTGCTTCGGCGCCTTCCCAGGCCGGAAGCCCGGGATCTGGGCCTGCTTTTGGAAGTCGGCAGTGATGGAGTCGAAGGCGGCATTGACCCCCTCGACCGGCACCTCGACACGGAGGAGCTTCTTGCAAGGACCCAGATTCTCGGCGGAAACGTTCATGACTTTCGACAGTGATGCGACGGGTCGTCCCGGCTGGGAACGACCAGACAAAGAGCCGGGACACTAGGAATCGCGGCCACAGACGGTCAAGCGCTCGTTCTGGAAGCGGCGATTTGGCAGCCGGACCGAACATCCCTACCGATCCGGAAAGCAAAAGGACCGGGCCGTCCTTCGACGAGCCCGGTCCCTGGTCCACCGGCCGAAGCCGGCGAAGTCTTCAGTCGAGGCGCTGCGTGGTCTTGCTCCAGAGCCACTCCACGTCCCGGTTGTTGCCCTGGGGGCTCGGAGAGAACGAGGTGCGCCTGACCGGCGGCATGGTCCGCCTGTCGGTCCAACGCTTGATCTCGGAATGCCCATCCGCGAAGGCGAACCCGCAGGCGCCGTTGTGGTAGCTGGCCGGGCAATCGGGCAGGACCGCCAATGCGAGGTTCGGCGCCGGCTTCATGTCGGTGCAGAAGAAGCCGTCGTTGATGCTGTCCGGATGCTCGTCCACGAACACCCAGGTGTCGGAAGGGTTCACGAAATCCGTGTCCTTCAGGAACATCCGCCACGGGGGACTGTTGCCGAACCAAGTCGGCCTGCCGTCGTGCATGCCCACCCAGGCGTTGATCGAGTTGCTCCGGAGCCGCTCGCGGGGATTCGCGCCGACCGTGCGGAAATTGTCCGCCGGGCACTTGTAGATCTTCTGGGTCTGGCCCGCGTACCTCCAGATCGAGCCCCTGGCCAAGGTGTTGGTGACGTCCCAGTTGTCCCGGTTGGCGCCGTTCCAATCGAGGATGCCGGACGCCCAGGAGTTCTGGGCCGGATTGTCCGAGTAGGCCGGCGGGATCTTACCCGCCTGGTCGTCCACATACAGCTTCCAAGCCAGCATCAGCTGCTTGGTGTTGTTCATGCACATGATGCCCTGGCCCTTGGACTTGGACTTGGCCAAGGCGGGAAGGAGCATGCCGGCCAGGATCGCGATGATCGCGATCACCACCAGCAGTTCGATCAGGGTGAATCCTCCGCGTCCGACGGGGAACCTCGAGGCGAGGTTGCGGGATGACAGCTTGGTCTTCATCGGGTTCTGAGTGACATCGATCCTGGGCTGGATCGGGCCGGTGGGGAGTGGGCTGCTCCCACCGACGTTGGGGCAACGCTGCAGAGCGCGGCTCTTTCCGGTCAAGGCCAATCCCCTCGCGGACACGGCAAAGGGACGATCCGGCATGCCGATGGCGCCTCGCACCCGGTGCGAACCCGCCCCAACAGGGTTGGTCCGTTGGAATCCTTTACCCACGCTTCCACGTGACCCGGAGTCGCTCCAAGCCCATCTTCCAGTCGCCATGAAGACCGTTCTCGGAATCATCCTCGCCGCCCTCCTGGCCCTCGTCCTCGCCGTCGGAGTGGGCGGTTGCAACAGCTACAACGGACTCGTCGCCGGCCGTCAGGGCGTCGACCGCGCCTGGGCCCAGGTCGAGACCGTGTACCAACGTCGTGCCGACCTGATCCCCAACCTGGTGTCCACCGTCCAGGGTTCGGCGAACTTCGAGCGCTCCGTGCTGAAGGAGGTCACCGAAGCCCGCGCCTCGGTCGGACAGGTCCGCCTCCAACCCGGGTCCGCCCCGGACACCGCCGCCCAGCTCAAGGCATTCCAGGACGCCCAAGGTGCCCTTGGCTCCGCGCTTTCCCGGTTGTTGGTCACCGCCGAGAAGTATCCGGAACTGAAGTCCACCGCGGCCTTCCGGGACCTTCAGGTGCAACTCGAGGGCACCGAGAACCGCATCACGGTCGAACGCCAGCGCTTCAACGAGGCCGTCCAAGGATACAACACCTCCGTGGAAACCTTCCCACGCGTGCTCGTGGCCCGGATGTTCAACTTCCAGCCGCGTCCCTACTTCACTGCCGACGCCGGCGCCGCCAAGGCGCCGAAGGTGGACTTCGGCAACGGCGGTGGCCGTTGAGTCACTTCAAGGCAGTCCCAAGCCACGCGCCCGGCATGAGAAGTTCCACCCCGTTCCGTCACCAATTGGCCAGCCTCGTCCTGCTGTGCCTGGCCGGATGGCTTCTTCTGGCGGGCCCGGCCCACGCGCAGGGCTCCAAGCCCGCGCTGCCTCCGGCGCCGCGACAACACGTCGAGGACGGAGCGGGCATGCTCTCGCCGGCGGCCCGCGGTCGGATCCTGCGGAAGCTGGAGGAGTTCGAGAAGTCGGACGGTTCGCAGGTCGTGCTCTGGACCAGCCCCTCGATCCCGCCCGGAACCACCCTCGAGGAACACGTCCACCGTGTGTTCCAGGAGTGGCAGGTCGGACGGAAAGGACGCGACAACGGTGTCCTTTTCGCCGTCTTCCGCGACGACCGCAAGATGCGCATCGAGGTCGGCTACGGTCTCGAGGGACCGCTCCCCGATGCCACGGCGGGTCGGATCCTGTCCCAGACCGTCACACCGAAGATGCGGTCGGGGGACGTCGACGCGGCCTTGGAGGCCGGCATCGACGCCGTGATCGCGGCGACCCGCGGGGAGTACAAGGCCCCCAAGACCCAGGGAGGCCGCGATCCGCGGAAGGCGCTGGGCTGGGCCAAGACGGCCGCCATCGCCGGCGCCGTGCTGGGCGGCTTGGCGCGGCTTGCCTTCTGGCGTCCGTTGCGGATCGGCTCCGTGCTCGGCGGGGTGGTGATCGGCGCCGCAGGACATTTCTTCGCCCTGCTGTTCGGCGCGATGTCCAACCCAGCCATGGGAGGCTTCGTCCTGCTCTTCGTTTGGGTCGCCTTGCTGGTCCGTCAGACGGGATCCCACTTCTCACGGACCGGACACCATTCCTGGGGCGTGAACCACTGGGGGGGAGGCTGGGGCGGTGGTGGTGGTTGGGGAGGCGGCGGTGGCGGAGGTGGTGGATTCAGCGGGGGAGGCGGGCGTTCCGGAGGTGGCGGCGCCAGCGGCGGATGGTGAAACCAGGAGCACGATTTCCATGAAGGCAAGAGAGTTTGAGAAGCAGCTCGACGACAACGCGGTCACGGCTGCGATCCGCGAGGCCGAGAGCGGGACCTCGGGCGAGATCCGCGTGTTCATCGCCTCCGGCGAACCCGCCGACATCCTGGTCGCCGCGCAGAGGGAGTTCGACCGCCTCGGCATGAACCGCACCCCGCTTCGGAACGGCGTCCTGCTCTACTTCGCGCCGGAAATCCGCCGTTTCGCGGTGATCGGCGACGAAGGCATCCATTTCCGCTGCGGCCCGGGTTTCTGGGAAGCCGTGGCGCGAGACATGGAATCGCTGCTCAAGGCGGGGCGGTTCCAGGACGCCGTCATCGCCGGGATCCGCAGCGCCGGGGTCGAGCTGTGCCGCCATTTCCCCAAGCACCCCGGGGACCGCAACGACCTCCCCGACGGCATCGTGCGGGGTTGACCGATCGGGGCCAGGTGCCGGAGGTGGAAAACCGGCGGTCGTGGAGCCGCCGTGGCACCGAAGTGGATCCGGATGCATCCGTCCGTCGACCGTCGGCGTAGTAGGGAGGTCGGGCCGTTCCTCCCAAAGGGAACGGTTCGAGGCAACACCTCCATTCCATGCATCCAAAACAACCACGATTCGTCTGCGTTCGCCCAACACTGCTGACCTCTGCGCTGCTGCTGGGCGCGCCGCTTCTCCAGGCCGAGACCGTCTATGGCCTGGGTACCGGGAACTTCCTGTTCCGGTTCGACAGCCTGACACCCGGAAACGTCACCACCCCGGTCGCCGTGACCGGCCTCGGGGGTTCCACCCTCCTCGGCATCGACGTAAGGCCGGCGGACGGCCTGATCTACGGCATCGGCACCGGGGACCGTGTCTTCTCGATCCAGCCGTCCACCGGCGTGGCCACCGATGTCACTTCGGCTTCCTTCCTGACCAGCCTGGGTTCGGGGACGCAGTTCGGCATCGACTTCAACCCGGTCGTCAACCGGTTGCGGATCGTCTCCGACGCGGACACCAACCTGCGCATCTTCGGCACCGGGTTGAGCACCGACAGCTCCCTCGCCTTCCAGGCCGGAGACGCCAATTTCGGGATCAATCCCACGGTGACCGCGGTGGCCTACACCAACCCCGACAACAACCCGGGCACGGGAACCACCCTGTTCGGAATCGACACCGCGCTCAACGTGCTGGTGCAGCACAACACCGCGCCGGGCTTCCAGAACCTGCAGACGATCGGGGCGCTGGGCGTGGACATCGCCGACGTGAGCGGCTTCGACATCTCGCCTTCCGGAATGGCCTATGGGGCGTTCCAGAACGGTACCGCATCGGGGTTGTACACGATCGACCTGCTCACGGGTTCGGCGACCCGGGTCGGGACCATCGGAGGCGACGTCCAGATCCGCGACCTGGCGGTGGCGGTGCCTGAGCCGGAAACCTATGCGGCGATGGCGGGGGCTTCGCTCGTCGCCTTCGCCGTATGGCGCCGTCGAGGCGTCAAGCCCGCCTGAACCGGCCCAAGCCTGTTTCGACCTTGCAGGGCGCCGCCTCCGGGGCGGCGCCATTTCCGTCCCCGGATCAATAGTCGTAGAGGCCCGGGTCCTTCGAGTAGCCACCGCCGCCGCCTCCGGGTCCGCCCCCTTCTCCCATCAGGTCGCCCAGGAGGTCTCCCATGTCCTCCTCGACTTTCTCCGGATCCTCACCCGCCTCCAGGCGCCGGATCGCCGTCTCCATCTCCTTCGGCATCGATCCTGGAGGCATGAGTTCCTTCATCTTCCGCATCATGTGCGCCATGTGACGTGGATTGCTTTCGTCCAGGTGCTCCATGTCGCTCTCCATCTCGGCCATGGCGCGCGCGACCTTGGGATCGTCGAAGTCCGGCATCGGCGGACCGTCCGCCTCGCCGGCATCGGCCTTGGGGGAAGGCTCGGCCATGCCCTTGAGCATGGCGAAGCGGCTGACTTCCTTGCTGAGCTTCCTTGAACCGCACTTGGGACACGACGGAGTGTGCGACGGCGCCACCCGACGGCTCAGGAAGGCGAAGATCTTCCGACACTTGGGACAGGCGAACTCGTAGATCGGCATGGCAGAATGGCTTTCGTGCCGCCCATCGAAGAACGGCGGCGACACGACTGCCGTTGGAGATACGATCCGAAGGCGCTTCGGGCAAGGCCGCGACTGGCAAGTTGGGACGACGTTCCCAGGCCGTCGTCCGAAATCCCGGACATCCACGGGAACCAGACCGCCGGAAGCCGTCGCCCACCCGGCCATCGGATCAGGCGGTCTTCCCCGATCCCCTGCGGCGGCGGCAGACCATGGTCAACGCCAGGATCGTCGCGGCGGCGGTGGCATACTCCGACGGCTCCGGCACCGCCGCGAAGGTCAGGTTGTCGACGGCGAGACCATGATCGGAGCCCGCGTCGTTCCGTTCCACCCAGCGAAGCCACAACGTCTCACCGGCCGCCCAGTCCACGCCTCCGACCACGCCGCCCAGCGACGGGACACGACCCACGCCGTTGCCGTCCACCGCCGATCCGGAGCCGGTGCTCACGGCAACCGGGCTCACGAAATCGAATCCGGCACCCGGCCGGAACCACTCGGGAACGGCGGCCATCGTGGATCCGAAACCGTACTCGAATCCCATCGACTGCGCCGCCGGTGTCGCGGCCCCGCCGTCACGCCATTGCTCCCCGTCGAAGTGCACCGTGAAGCCGCCAAGGGCCTGTCCGGTGGCGTTCTCCAATGCGAGGGCGATCCATCCTGCGACAGCACCGTTGGGGAGGCTGGTGCCCGAGGTGGATCCGCCACCGAAGTAGGAAGTGCCCGAACCGAGGCCGCCCAAGGCCCGTTCTGCGGTTCCGCTCGGACCATAGCTGTAGAAGGCCCCGCTGTTCAGCGACCCGGTGCCGGCGTTGTAGGTCGTGATGGCCGCCGGCGTCGGATCCGAATTCGAGGTCACGCGGAACAGCGACCAACCCGGGAGGGTCGTGTTGTTGACCCACGCGTTGCCGGTCCCCGCGGCGGCAAGCGAATCGAAGTCCTGGGAATAGACCAAGCCCGCCGACGAGTAGGGGATCTGGGCGGACAGTGGAAGGGACAGGAGGGCGGCCGCTACGGCGGCCGGGAAGATGCGGAAGTGCTTCATGGGAGTCGGTTGTTGGATGTTCGGCCGGACCGGAACCCGGTCCTTCAAGCCGACAGCCTGCGACTTCGCGCCGACAACCCGGCGGGGCGAGAAACGCCCTGTCCGGGAATGTGGAGCCCGTGGGGAGAAAGCGCCCGGGGCGAAGACGGATGGCTGACGGGCGCAGCCGGAGTCCTCAAGGGGAAGCGCGTTCGGACTTCGCGCGAAAACGCCAAGTCACCAAAAGGAAAGGGAACCGGCGGCCCCGTTTCCTCGGGGCTCGCCGCCTTGGCGCGAGGTTTCCTTCCGCCCGCGCCTCAGCGGGGACGGAACGTCCGGGGCGGGCCGCCGCGGGAGGGACCGCGGGAACCTCCAGGCCTCGGACCGCCGCCACTACCGCCACTACCGCCACCGCCACCCCTGGGGCCGGGACCACCGGAACTTCCGCCGCGTGGACCGGCTTCACGGGAGCCACCGCCGGACCGACCGCCGCCGCCCGAACCGCCGCGTTCAGGGCGTCCCTGCCCTGGACGACGATCCCGGCCGAATCCCCCGGAGCGTCCACCGCCGCCACCACCACCACCGCCACGGGACTCGGTGGGAGCCGGAACCGGGGCGCTGTAGTCGAAGCCTTCGGCACGCTTCCGAACGATTCCCCGTCCGATGAACCGTTCCAGCGAACGCAGGTCCGGCTGCTCATCCGGACTCACGAAGCTGATCGCGTCGCCCACCGCGTTGGCGCGGCCGGTGCGGCCGATCCGGTGGACGTAATCCTCGGGCTGCGGGGGGAAGTCGAAGTTCACCACGTGCGAAATGCCGTCCACGTCGATGCCACGCGCGGCGATGTCCGTGGCCACGAGCACACGGACCGCGCCGGACTTGAAGTCGGCCAAGGCCCGCAGGCGCTGGTTCTGGGAGCGGTTCGCATGGAGCGTCGCGCAACGGATGCCGAACTGCTCCAGACGACGCGCCAGGCGGTCGGCGCCGTGCTTCATCCGGACGAAGACCAGGACCATCTCCATCTGCGGTTCGCGCAACAGGTGCACCAGCAACTGGGGTTTGAGGCCCTTGGGGACCTCGTAGACGAACTGCGTCACGGTCTCGGCCGGATTCGAGCGGCGACCGATCTGGACGGTCTTCGGCGCAACCTGGAATTCCCGGGTCACCGACTCGATCTCCTTCGAGAGCGTCGCGGAGAACAGAAGCGTCTGACGCTTCTTCGGCATCTGGCGGACGATCTCACGGATCGAGGGCAGGAAGCCCATGTCCAGCATGCGGTCCGCCTCGTCGAGGATCAGGTGCTGGAGTCCGGAGAAGTTGCCGTAGCGGCGGTTCATCAGGTCGATGAGCCGGCCCGGGGTGGCGATGATCATGTCGGCGCCGCGGCGCAGCGCCTCGATCTGGTTCCGCTCCCCGACGCCGCCGTACACGGTGGCGATGTTGATGTGGAGGTGCTTCGCGTAGGCGCGGACGTTCTCCTCGATCTGGACCACGAGCTCGCGGGTCGGCGCGAGCACGAGGGTACGGATCTGTCCGGGACCGGAACGGCCTGCCGAAAGACGGGTGAGGATCGGCAGCGTGAAGGCCGCGGTCTTGCCGGTGCCGGTCTGTGCGATGCCGATGAGATCGTGTCCGGCCAGGATCGGCGGGATCGCCGCGGCCTGAATCGGGGTCGGCTCGGTATAACCGGCCTCTTGGACGGCCTGCAGGATCCTCGGATCCAAGGCGAGTTCTCTAAATGCCATTGTCGTCGGGCACCCTGCGCCGGCTTGGAGGGCCGGTCGATGGGAAAGGGGCCTTCACGCTTCGACACCATCTCACTTGCGCCGTCCCTTTGCCACGATCAGGGAGGGAGCCTCACACAAAGGCCCCAAGCAGCGAAGTGACCACACGGATTCCAAGGATTCGGACGGGAGTTGGACTGACGTCGGATTTCCGACCGCGGCCGTGGCGCCTTGCCTCGGAGACGGATCCAAGGGCGTCCTTGGAAATCCGGGAAATCCATGTCCTCCACCGGAGTTCCGTCGACGGGGAATCGGCGCCGTCTCAGCCGGCGTCGCCGGCGCCCGGGTCCATGTGGTTCCGCAGCGCGCCCCACCAGTGGTGATAGAGCCGCTCCAACGTCTCCTGCGGATCCTCCACCAGGAGGGCCTCCTTGATCTTCGTGGCGTACATCCCGAAGGAGAGGGGCGGAACGACCGGGACCGGACGCAGGCGGATCGGGAGGCCTCTCGTCTCGAAATCCTCCATCCACGCCCTCGCCCGCGGCGCATCGAGGAACGTGTGCAGCGCGTCCCGTCTCGCCTCCCTCAGGAGCACGTGGGCCGGTTCGTGTTGCACCAGGACGTTGAAGATGACCTCCGCGCTCCACTGGAGCTTCCGCACGCTCTTCTCCTCGCCGAAGTGGTTTCGGCACACCATCAGCCCGGTCTGCGCCGCGTTGCGGAAATGGTATTTCAACAGGTCCGAACGCCCCAACGCCTCGTCCAGGTCCGCTTCAAAGCCCACGGGGCGGAGCAGTCCCGCCAGGTCGTCGGAACCGAGCCGCTGGTCGTCGGTGACGGTGAGCACGAAGCCGTAGTCGTCGGCCGTGACGATCGCATTGCCACCCCGCAGCCGGCCCACCCGCAGTCCCACCACCCGGGACAAGGCATCGTTCGCAGCCCTCCCGACCAGGCTGTGGAAGAAGTAGTGCCGGGAGATCCCGGCGGCCGGGACGGCGCCCGGCTCCTGGACGCGGCGTCCGGCGTCCGAAGCACGCGTCGGGGCGGATCCACGGGCGCCCAGCGCGATGGGGGCCATCGCCAATTGGCCTTCGTCCACGCCCTTGGCTTCGTCCGAGGCCCGGTCCCGCCTGCCGCCTCGGGCGTTCCGGGGACGGCCCGCGATCGGCGCCGCCGCCGGGACCCCGGGCGCCTCGCACAACTCCTCCACCAACAGGAAATCCCCGGTCGGGATCTCGCTGATGCCATGCTGCGCCGCATGGACGCGGTGGATCACCGCCGCGTTCGCCGCACCGCAATCGAGCCGGGCCGCGATCCATTCCTGCAGTTCGGACACCGGCGCCCGCGCTTCGAGGCGGGACCGCAGTTCCCCACGGAAGGCGCGGATCTCCTTAGCCACCCGGTTGGCCAAGGGGAACTTGTTGGCACCCCAGCGCGGGACCGTCGGCACGGAACCGTCGGCGCGGGCCACCCAGCATTCCATCAGGCCGATCCGCTCCAGGCGCAGCGGACGCCCGGCGAGCGAGAAGACGTCCCCGACCCGCAACCGTCTCAGGAAGCCCTCCTCGACGCTGCCGATCCGGGTGTTCCGCAACAGGACGCTCACGACGCCTTCGCCGGCGATGGTGCCGATGTTCTGGAGGAAGTCCCGTCGGGGCGCACCGGCCCGCGACTCGAAGGTGTGTTCGTCGAGGTGGATCTTGCCGAAGAGTTCCGTGTACTGGCGCCGCAGCGAGGCGCCGCCGCCTGCGAGGAAATCCAGCACGTCGTCGAAGTCCTGCCGGGCCAGTTCCCGGAACGGCCTGGCCCGGCGGACCAGCCCGAACGCGGCGTCCCGGTTCCACACGGCGACGCAGCCCATTCCCATCAGCTGCTGGGCAAGCACGTCGAGGGGCGACTCCGGGATGCGCATCGCGTCGAGGTGGCCCGCCCGCGCCAGCAGGGCCGTGGCGCAGCACTCGACGAGGTCACCCACGTTCGTCGCCATCAGCAGGCCGCGGCTCACCGAATGGATGTCGTGACCCGCGCGCCCCGTCCGCTGGAGCGCCCGGGCCACCCCCTTCGGCGTGGCCAGCATCACCACCAGGTCGATGCTCCCGATGTCGATGCCCAGCTCCAACGAGGTGGAACACACCACCGCCCGCAGTTCCCCGCGCTTCAGCCGGTCCTCGACGTCCAGCCGCAGGTCGCGGTCGAGCGAGGCGTGGTGGCATTCGACGGACCCGGCGAGTTCCGGGAGCTGTTCCTTCAGCCAATACGTCGCGGACTCGGCGCCGCTGCGGGTGTTGGTGAACACCAGCGTCGTCCGGTGGCGCCTCACCAGCTGCGCCAGCTCGCGGATCAGGCGCACGCCGGTGAACCCCGCGGCGGGATACGGTTCCCGCTGCAACGGCGTGTAGACGCGCAGGTCGATCCTCTTCACGGTCGAGACGTCCACGATCGCGCAGTCCCTCCCCTCGCCCGCGAGGAACGCCGCCGCATCGCGCAACGGATGGACGGTCGCGGAAAGCCCGATCCGCTGGAGCCGGCCGCCGGCGGCGCGGACGACCTCGTCGAGCCGTTCCAGGCTGAGCGCGAGGTGGGCTCCACGCTTGTTGGAGGCCAACGCGTGGAGCTCGTCCACGATCACCCACCGCACCGTAGCGAGCCTCGGCAGCCACCGTTCCTGGCTCAGGAGCAGGCAGAGGCTCTCCGGCGTGGTCAGCAGCAGGTGCGGAGGCCGGGCGAACTGCCGGTCCCGCTCCGAGGTCTCCGTGTCGCCGGTGCGGAGCCCCACGCGGATCGGTGGCTCGCGGTCCGGTCCGTGGATCTCACGGAGCGGTCCCTCCAGGTTCTTGGCGAGGTCGTAGCCGAGCGCTCGCAACGGCGAGATGTAGATGCAGGCCAGGGACTCCTTCAGCACGCCCTCGCGATGCTCCGCGTCGAGCCGCTCCAACACGGCGAGGAACGCGGCCAACGTCTTCCCGGTGCCGGTCGGCGAGACGATCAGCACATGGCGTCCTTCCCGGACCAATGGCCACGCGCCCGCCTGCGCCGGCGTCGGCTCGCCGTGCCGACGGCGGAACCAGTCCATGACCGGGTTCGAGTTCATCGGTGGGACGGGCGCCTCCGGTCCACTCGCCCGGATTCCCCGGGACCCGGTACGATCCTGCGTCGGGCGGATCGGCTCAAAGGTACTTGGCCAGGATCGGACCGAGCTGCTTCACCGTCTTCGCCGGCCAGAGCGACCTCTCGGTCATGATCGCGTTGCGGAGGGCGTCGTGGGCCGGCCAGTCGGCCACCGTGGGAATCGTCGGGATCGCGCGGGCGACGATCGCCTTGGCCTGCTCGGCGTTGCGCCGGAGGTTGGCGATCACCATCTCCACCGTGACGTGCGCCTCGTCCACCTTCCAGCAGTCGTAGTCGGTGACCATGGCCATCGAGGCGTAGGCGATCTCGGCCTCGCGGGCGCACTTCGCCTCGCCGAGGTTGGTCATGCCGATCACGTCGAAGCCCGCCTTGTGGTTGGCGATGGACTCGGCGCGGGTGCTGAAGGCGGGGCCCTCCATGTTCACGTAGGTGCCGCCGTCGTGGACACGCGCCTTCTCGGCCTTGGCGGCCTTCAGCAGGAGGCGGCGCAACTCCTCGCTGACCGGGTCAGCGAAGGCGACGTGCGCCACGATGCCCCGCCCGAAGAAGGTGTGCTCGAAGTCGCGCTTGGTGCGGTCCACGAACTGGTCCACCAACACGATGTCGCACGGCTTCAGCTTCGCCTGCAGGGAGCCGACGGCGCTGACGCTGACCACCCAGCGGACGCCGAGCTTGCGCATCGCCCACATGTTGGCGCGGTGGTTCAGCTCGGAGGGCAGGATGCGGTGGCCCCGTCCGTGGCGCGGCAGGAAGACCACCTCGCGCCCGGCCAACTCGCCGGTGAGGAAGGCGTCGGAGGGTTCGCCGAAGGGCGTCTTCACGGAAACCCACTTCTGCCGGGTGAAGCCCTCGATGTGGTAGAGGCCGCTGCCTCCGATGATGCCGATGCGCGGGATGCTCATGAACGCGCGGAGCGTGGTCGAAGCGGCCCGCCGAAGCAACCGGTGGACATCGGATGGCCGCCGCCGTCCGGTGGAGCTCCCCTGCCGTCGACCTCCCCACGGACCTGCCGGCTTGATGCCCGCCCCGGTCCCGGGACACTCGGCCCATGAGACTCCTCCGGGCCGTCCGCACGATCTGCCCTTGGCTCGCCGCCATGAATCTCGCCGCCGCCGAGGACGCGTTCCGTCACGGCCAGCCGGTGCCCGACGAGCGGCCCGCCGCGGCCTACGTCCCCGACCTCGCCGGCGCGACCCGCCGGGAGGGCGGTGGCCTGCGTGAGGTGGTCGAGCGATACCGCGAGGATCGCCAGGCCCTGCTCCGGTTCCATTCGGTGAGCGGCTCCGACCTGCAGCTCCGACGTCTTCTCGAGTTCGAGGAGGCCTGGGCCAAGGGGCTCGACTCGATGTCCTACGGGCCGCTGGGCTTGGAGGAACGCCTCGACTGGCATCTGCTCCGGGCCGAGGTCCGGCATGAGGCCGGCCTGCTCGCGCGTGCCCGGCAACGCAACACGGAGATGTCCGCGCTGCTGCCCTTCGCCGAGGACCTGGCCGGATTCCAGGAATCCCGCCGCCGCCTCCGGAGGCCGGATCCCGCCGCCGCCGCCGCCTCCCTCTCGCGGATCGCCGCCGCCGCGGATGCGGCGCGGAAATCGTTGTCCGGCGACGCCTCGAAGCCGGGCCGGATCGTCGCGTTGCGGGCCATCCGCCGGCTCGGGGATCTGGGACGGGAGCTCGACGACTGGTTCCGGTTCCACGACGGCTACGATCCCCTGTTCGGCTGGTGGGTCCGCGAGCCGAAGAAGCGGGTCGACGAGGCGCTGCGGGCGCACACGCGGTTCCTCCGGGAGACGGTGGTCGGCCAGAAGGAGGGCGCCGACGAACCCATCGTGGGCGACCCGATCGGCGCAGAAGGCCTGCGGTTGGACCTGGAACATGAGCGGATCCCCTACACGCCGGAACAGCTCATCGCGATCGCCGAGAAGGAGTTCGCCTGGTGCGAGGCCGAGTGGCGGAAGGCCGCGCGGGACATGGGCCTGGGCGACGACTGGAAGTCGGCGCTGGAGAAGGTGAAGCAGGACCACGTCGCCCCGGGCGAACAGCCCGCGCTCATCGCGGACATGGCCTACGAGGCCGTGGAGTTCCTCGTGAAGCGCGACCTCATCACCGTGCCGCCGCACGCCATCGACACCTGGCGGATGTCGATGATGTCCCCCGAGCGCCAGAAGGTGAACCCGTTCTTCCTCGGCGGGGAGGTCATCCAGGTGTCGTTCCCGACCGACGCCATGGACCACGCCGGCAAGCTCGACAGCCTGCGCGCGAACAACCGGCACTTCTGCCGCGCGACCGTGCACCACGAGCTGATCCCGGGACACCATCTGCAGGGCTGGTACGCGGACCGCCACCACCCCCACCGCCAGATGTTCGGGACGCCCTTCTGGGTGGAGGGCTGGGCGTTGTGGTGGGAGATGCACCTCTGGGACCTCGGCTTCCCGCTGACCCCGGAGAACCGCGCGGGGATGCTGTTCTGGCGCACGCATCGATGCGCCCGGATCATCTTCTCGCTCAACTTCCACCTCGGGAAGTGGACCCCGGAGCAGTGCATCGACTTCCTCGAGGACCGCGTGGGCCACGACCGCCACACGGCCACCGGCGAAGTCCGGCGGTCCTTCAACGGCGACTACTCCCCGCTCTACCAGGTCGGCTACATGATGGGCGCGATCCAGTTGCGGGCCCTCCACCGGGAACTCGTGGCCTCGGGACGCATGACCGAGAAACGGTTCCACGACTCGATCCTCGAAGGCGGCATGATGCCCATAGAACTGGTTCGGACGCGCCTGGTCGGGACGCCGCCGCCGAAGGACTTCCCGACCTCGTGGAGGTTCGCCGGCGAGAAGCCGTGACGGGCGGCGGAGACACGGATGGCACGGATCGGGGACCGGAACAAACGGTGCCGTTCGGTGTCCGCTTCCGCTGGGGGAAACCAACGGCTTGGCAACCGTGCGTGCCGATCCCTTCTGGGTCGCTCCGGCTATGGAACCGGGCGGCGGGGGAACCGGTAGATCGCGCGGTTCAGGCGGACCCACAGGTCGTCGCCCTGGAGCGAGATCTGGGAGACGAACGTGCTGTTCATGAGGGAACGCTTGAGGATCTTCCGGGTCCTGAGGTCCATCAGGGCGAGGTAGGACGGACCCCCGATCCACAGCCGGTCGCCATCCAACGCAACCGCCGTCACGGAGCCGATCGGCAGTCCCTCGCCGACGCCGAGATGGAAGCCGGTCCCGCCGCGACGCGGGAGGATGGAAAGGAAGGGTTCGCCCCGGTAGTTGGCGACGACATGCGGGGAGGTTCCGCAGACGATCCATTCCGGGTTCACGGCCATCGCCGCCGTCTCCGAGAACCGTTCCCGCTGCACCCGGTTCGTCCAGGATCCGGCGGTGCGGTCCAGTTCGAGAAGACCGAGGTCGTCGACGCCGACCCACAGCCGGTCGTCCCCGAACGACGCCAACGCATGGACCGGCCGCCGCGGGGCCCCGCGGCGCTCGGCCGGAAGGACGTCCGGGACGCTGCGGACCAGCTCCGGCGTGAAGGTCTCGATCCGACCGGAACCGAGGTCGAGCCGGGAGACGCCTCCGGACTCCTTCGTCGCATAGCCGATCCACAGCTCGCGGCCCGAGGGGGAGAGGTGCAGTGCGGAGATCCGGTCGAAGAGCAGGCCGTCCTCGGAAGTGCGCCGACGGACCTGCCGGGTGCGCTTGTCGAACTCGACCAATCCCGCGCCGTCCGTGGCGATCCACAGCGTGTCCACGGACTGTTCCATGGCCGTGGAGAGGAGGTCGTCCGGCACCCCGAGGAGGTTGGTGACGGAAGTGCCGCCGCCCACCGGGTGTTCGACCAGCTGATTGCAGGTGGCGATCCAGAGCCGGTCCCCGTCCGGACGGAACACGAACGGGCGATCCGGGACGAGGTGGGCCTTGGGGAGGTCGAGGAACTCCGGCTTCTCGACCATGGTACGGCCCAGTTGCCGGTGGCAGGCGCGGACCCGGTTCTCCGGGATCACGAAAGCCGGATACGGCCCCCACGGGCCTTGGCTGTCCATCGCGACGACCGGTTCGGGGATGTCCTTGAACCAGGCCATGGCCTCCTCGATGCGACCGGCGCCGACGAGGACGTATCCGATCCGCACCTTGTGGGCGGCTTCGAGCGGGACCGGGACGCCGGCGGCCCGCGCGGCGAGCAGCGCCTCTGTCGCCGGAAGGGAGAGATCGCGGAACCCGGGGGATTCGCTCGGTCCGAGATGCTCCCGGAGTTCGGCGTAGAACTTCCCCGGCGCAACGACGTTGGTGGGGTTCGCCCGGAGCTGGGTCAACGTCCGCACGAGCTCCGCCTGGATCGGGGTGTTCGTGCGCTCGAGGTTGCGGAGGACGCGGAGCAGCAGATAGGGACGGATCTCCCCGGCCCCCGATGCGACGCGGGGGAAGACCTCCAACAGATGGGCGATACCGACCTCGCGGCCCTCGGCACGGCCGGCGAGGAAGTCGGAGAACGGCCCGCCGTAGTGGAACGGCTTGCCGGCGAGGGCGAGGTCGCGCCATTGGGCCAGCGCCGCGGCCAGGCGTTCCTCGCGTTCCCGTCGGGCCTGGGAACCGGGTTCCGCGGTGGGCTCGCTCAGGCTCCCCCGCACCATTCCGTACTCCGTCTCGATCCAGGCCCTGCGGCTGGGGCGCGCCTTCGCGAGCCGGCTCCGGAACCATTCCGCCGCGCGTTCCGGTTCCCCCTGAAGCAACCACGCGAAGCCGAGGGAGTCCTCGGCGATGTCGGCTGTTTTCTCGACACGGTGTCCGAGGAGCTCCTGGTGCAGCGCGATCGCCTCGGGGATCCGATCCACGGCCGGCTCCAGGAGGCAGCGGGCCAGATAGAGCTTCGCCCCGGCGTTCTCCGGGTCGAGGAGCAGGACCGTCCGGAAGGCGGCGATGGCGGCCTCGAGATCTCCCCGTCGACGGGCCTTGGTCGCCTCCGAGTCGTTCCAGGCGGCGGACCGGAGCTTCCAGAACCAGCGGTGGGCGATGAGGTCGGGTTCGTCGAGCCCGGCACGCTCCTGTCCGAGCCGCATCTGGGCGCGCACCTCGCCCTTGCGGGTCACCACCGGCGGCTTCGATGGCTTCCTCGCAGCCAACGCCTCGACGCCGGCCACCAACGCGGCGTCCAGCTCGGCGCCGCGGCGCGCCCGGATCGTCGTCCGCTCCACCTCACCGCCCACACGGGTCAGGCGCAACGAAAGCTCGATCCGGTCGCCGTCGGCGTCGAAGGACTGGAACCGGCCGTCCACCAGCCAGAACGCGCCCTGAAACCGGGACGGACCCGAACCGGACTCGACCAGCCCGGCCTGCTGGAGGCGCTGTTCTTCCAGCAGCAGGGTCGTCAGCTCGCGTTCGACGACCCGGCGGCCGGGGATCCTCAGGGCCGCGGTGAGATGCGACCGCAGCTCGGATTCGAGGCCCGGATGGCGGGGTCTCACGCTGAGGTCCTCGAACCCGCCCACGCCGACGAAGGTCACCGCCCGTGTGTCCGTCTCGCCGCGGACGACGGCACGCACGAGTCCGACCAGCGTCTCCGCGGCTTCGGTCGGGTCGGCTTCGGCGGGAAGGACGGAAAGTTCCCGGAGCTGGCCGGTCTCGGCGTCGACCAACCGGACCACGGCGTTGGTCGCGTCGCGTCCGCGGTAGGGGGCGCCGAGGAGGAATCCGTCGGCCTGGAGCAGGCGTCCGACGCGGAGCGCCTCGGCCGGCTTCACCGCCCCGGCGGCCCCGAGCTGGATCTCGTCGAGGATCCGCCCGACCTCGCGCCGCTCGAGCAGGACGACTCCGGGTTCCCCGGTGAGGCGGGCTTCCAGCAGCGCGGCGGTGTCCCGTTCCGCCCCGGGGTTTCCGGCGGCGCCGAGGCCCAGCGGACCGACGGCGAGCCGCAATGGACCGGTACGCCGGACGGGCGACGCCGGCTGAAGGGGCGGGTCGCCGATGCGACGGGCGATCTCCTCGCGGGCGTCGATGGAAGGCAGATCGTCCTCGGACCACGACTCGAAGCCGAGCCAACCGGCGGCGGCCAGGATCAGCACGCCCCCCGCAACGAGGAGAAGGCGACGAATGTGGGATGTTCTCATCGGAGGTCGGCTTCTTGGCGACAGAGGGAGGGCTCGGGCGGCGGCTTCCGGTTCCGTGCCGGGTCACTTCAACAACGCCGGGAGAATCCGCTGGGCGAGTTCGGCGCCGGCCTCCTGCAGGGCCTTCTTCGCGGCGGTCTGCTCGCCGACATCCACGGCGACGCTCGTCTGGCGTTCCACGAGCAGGATCCGGCCGGACTTGCGTTCGCGGACCTGGATCTCGACGCGGGCCCTGCAGGAGACGAGTCCCGCACGACGGAGCCCGACCTCGCTGAAGGCCTCGCCGGTGACCTCGATGTCCGGGGCCTCGGCGGACTTCGTGTCACGCAGGTCGCAGCCGACTTCCTTGAAGTAGAACGCAAGCTCGGTCTGGGCGGCCGGATCGACGGCGGGCGTTCCGAAATGGACCTCGGGAATCCGGACCGAAACCGACGGACGCGGGCCGTCCTTGAGCTTCTCCTTCAGCTTGGCCAAGCGGTCGGCCGGGGTTGGGACCTTGGCGACCAGCGAGTCGGCCTTGGACGTGATCGTGGCGCCGACCCGTTTCGCGAGGTCCTCGGACGGCCCGGTGACCGGGGCGTCGCGGCCCGACTTCACGACCTCGCCGTAGACACGGCCGGTTTCGGTTCCGATGACCTTGGCGACGAGGAGCAGTTCCTTGCCGGCGTGGAAGGCGCGGCCGGTCACGAGCACCTTGGCGCCGGTGAGGTGGCCGACCTTGGCGGCCGAGGCGGGATCGACCATTCCCCCGAGCGGGAGCGCCTGCTCGGCGAGGGCCTTGTCCAACTCGGCGCGTTCCACCGTCCAGATCCCCGGGTTTCCGGAGAGGTGGGCGGAGACGAGCAGCGAGACTTCCTTGCCGAAGTGGCGGCCGAGCTCATCACGGGCCTCGAAGTCGAGTACCGCGACCGTGATCGGCGACTCAGGGGCCTCGGCCCCGAACACGGGAAACGGGACTGCGGCCCACAGGAAGGAAAGCAGCCCAAGGAGGCGGAGTCCGTTGCAGGAACGCGTTGGACGGGCGGAAGGCCGGAATTCAGGGAGGTTCACAGGAGGGATTCGAGGTTGAGGGCGGAGAGTCGGAGGGCGGCGCGATCGAAAGGCCAGACGGTGTTCCCGGTGGTCACGAGCACCTCGCCGCGGGCGGTGCCGAGGACCTCGAGACGCTGGGTGCCGAGTTCGACGGACTGGCCGCTGACGGTCAGGGCCGTGCGGCAGCCGTCCTGGGCGCAGAGCCGGACGACGATACCGGGCGTCTCGGGGAGGTCCGGCCGGTCGGAGAGGATCACCCGGGGACCTTCCGGGCCGAAGGTGACGGCGCGAACCTGATGCGGAAACAGGATCGCGAACTGGTTCCAGACCTCGCGGTAGGCCTGGAGTTCCACCGTCTCGAAGCCGCCGTCCGCAGGGGATCCATGCGGGTTCCGGAAACCGAGGTGGATTCCCCATCCGACGAATGCGAGGGCGAACGCCATGGCGAAGCCCGCCGTGAGCCGTCGGAACGGAATCCATGTGGATCCGTCGGAGTCATGGGCGTCCCGCGCGGAGTCGGGGGCCGCGTGGAGACGGCGGAGGACCCGTCCGACGAACGCGTCGCTTTGGCCGTCCGTCGGCGACGGTTCCGGAACGGAACGGAGCAGTGAATCCAAAGGGTCTCGATTCATTGGTGGGGTTCCTTCGTTTCGGCGCTGCGGGGCATGAGGTCGGCGAGCCAGGCGCGGAGCATCCGCCGGCCGCGCCAGACCCGCCAGGAGACGGTGGTCTCGGCACAGCCAAGCCGCCTTGCGGCCTCGGCGTGACTCAAACCTTCGTACACGGTCAGGACGATGGCCGCACGGAAGTCGGGCTTCAGGCGCTGCAACGCCTCCACGACGCGACGGTTGCGCTCGGCTTCGAGATCGTCCCCGTCGTCCCCGCCGTGGGCCGGACGCGATTCGGCCTCGTAGGCGTCGCGGGTCCGCTGGCGGCTCGAGGCCCGTTCCCGCCAGTTGAGGCTGAGATGGAGCGCGATCCGATGCAGCCAGGTGGCGAGCGAGGAATCCCCGCGGAACGAACGCAGCTGCCGCCACGCCCGCAGGAAGGTCTCCTGGGCCAGGTCGTCGGCGTCATGGATTGAACCGGTCATCCTGTAGGCGAGCGAGTGGATCCGCCGATGGTGTTCCCGCACGATCCCGGAGAACGCCTCCTCGTCCCCGGCGCGGGCCGCCGCGAGCGTGTCCGTGAGCGGCTCCGGCGGTGCGTTGGGCGTTGTGGCGTCGGGCGGCATTCGGCTTCCGAGGAGATGGGACCGGACCGCCGGGCGATTCCTTGGAGAAAATTCAGGAGGCGAATCCGGGTGGGCGTCGTCTATGGAGACACGGATGACTCGGATTCCGAGGGATTCCTTGGGCTGGGGATTCCGCCGCGGGAACCGGCTTGTTCAGATCGGTCCCTTCGTGGGACGCGAGCTGGCGACCCCGGCTTGGAAAACTGGCGCCCCACCGGGGCGCACAATGACGTCGGTGGGAAACGGACGGAGGGGAAAGAATTCGGGAGGTGGTAGCGCGCACGGGAATTGAACCCGTCTTTCAGCCTTGAGAGGGCCGTGTCCTAGCCGATAGACGAGCGCGCCGACCGGTTGTGGATGAAAACTCGTCCGCCGCCCGGCTGTCAAATGGAGAGTGCAGACGCAACCGGTCCACACAAAGGCGGCCAACCGGTCGCTTCTTTCGTTCTCCGGGATTGATGGCGCCGGTGGGGTATCCCAGTTTGACCCCATGTCGTTGGTCCACACCGTCACGTCCTCACTTCTCCGGAAAGCGAATGTCGCGTCGTCCTCGAGGTCGACGGGAACCCTTCCGGCAATTTCCGGCTTCCGACGGGTTGCGCTGGCGGTGCTGACGTCGGGCCTGCTTCAGGCCGGATCCTCGGTCGCCGCCGGGACAGAGGCACCCCGGGTCCAAGTCCAGGCCGTGGTCGACGCCTTCTGCGGTGCGCCCCGGCTGCGGCTGCCGCTGTCCCCGGACCAGGATCAGGCGTCGGTCCTCGAGGCGGCGGATGACCTGTTCGGCTCCGAGTGGCAGCCGCTGATCCAGTTGGCCCCGGGATCCGGACACCATGACTGGATGGATTCCGAGGCCAGGAGCCGCGCACGGCGGTTCTACCGGATGCGTCAGGTTTCACGTCCGCCACTGCTCCAGATGCCGAACTTCCGCCTGACGGACCACCTGGGCGAATCCCACGAACTCTTCCGCGAAGGGGATGCGCGCGGCGTGGTGCTGGTGGCCACCTCGGCGGCGACTTTGGCCGCGGACTGGTCGGCACTGAGACCCTTGGCCGCAGCCGGCGCGACCAACGGAATGGTCTATTGGATGTTGGCCCCGACGGATGCGAGGTCCGCGGTGGCCGCCGCGGCCGCCGCGGCCGGCGTGACGGTGCCGGTGCTCGACGACGACGCCCGGCTCGTGACCCGGAGCTACGGGATCACCCGGGCCGGTGAGGCCGTGGCCATCGACTGGGCCACGGCGACGGTCTTCTACCGGGGCGCCGTGGAAGAGGACTGCAATCCGGGATCGGCCTCGGCGGCCCGCACGACACCCTTGGCGGACGCGGTCACTCGGTTCCTTTCCGACCGGTCACCGGCCGTGGAGTTCGTGCGGTCCACGGGACCGGCGCTGGCCTTGGGAACACCGAAGGTCGCCGACTACCGGACCGAGATCGCGCCGTTGCTGCGGGAGAAGTGCCAGACCTGCCATCGTCCGGGCGACATCGGCTCCTGGGCGATCACGAACCACGCCTCCGTGGCGGACCGGACGTTTTCCATCCGGGCCAACCTGATGGAGGGCCTGATGCCTCCGTGGCATGCGGACCCCTCGCATGGCGCCTTCGAGAACGACATGAACCTGAGCCCGGCGGAACGGGAGACCCTGGTGGGCTGGTTGGATGCCGGCGCGCCGCGGGGCGTGGGGGCGGATCCGCTTGCGGAGCCCGCGGGCCAGCCGGGCACCTGGCCTTTGGGAACGCCGGACCTCGTGCTGCGGCTTCCGCGCCAGAACATCCCGGCCCGTGGCGAGGTGCCGTACTCCTATCTGTTCGTCACGAATTCCCTGCCGACCAACCGGTGGATCCGGGCGGCGGCGGTGCGGCCGGGCAACCCGTCGGTGGTGCACCATGCGCTGGTCTTCCAGGTGGTGCCCGGGACGCTGTCCCAGATGCTGGCGCAGGTGAACGCGATCCAGGGCGGGCTGGCGGGCTACTTCGCGGCGTTCGTCCCGGGCATGAAGCAGTCGTTCTATCCGCCGGACACCGGGAAGCTCCTCGCCGGCCGGGGAATCCTCGTCTTCCAGATGCACTACACGCCGAACGGCACCGCCACCACGGACGCCTCGGAGATCGGGCTGTACCTGTCCGACCGCGCCCCGGCCTCGGAGCTGAAGACCAGCGCGGCCTACAACACCGCGATCGACATCCAGCCCGGCCAGAAGGATTACCGGATCCAAGGCGAGCGGACGTTCGCCACGGCGGTGGACGTGCGGGAGCTGAGTCCGCACATGCATTACCGCGGGAACTCCATGCGCTTCGAGGCGGTGCTCCCGGACGGATCGGTGCGGACGCTCCTGAACGTGCCGAAGTACGACTTCGCCTGGCAGGCGCTCTACCGCCTCGCCGAGCCGGTGCGGCTGCCCGCTGGTTCGCGCCTGAGGATCCAGGGCACCTTCGACAACTCCCGCTGGAATCCCTTCAACCCGAACGCCGCGAGCCGGGTCGGATTCGGCGAGCAGACCGACGACGAGATGTTCATCGGCTACGTGAACTACACGGAGGCGAGGTAGGACCGTTCCGACCGGACCCGACGAACGACGATGCCCCTCGTCTCACCCAGCACCCTGGAGCAGATCCGCGCCGCGAACGACATCGTGGACGTGGTCGGTTCGTACATCCCGCTCAAGCGGAACGGCGCGAACTTCGTGTGCCTCTGTCCGTTCCACCGGGAGAAGTCGCCCAGCTTCAACGTGAACCCGTCGCGCCAGATCTTCCGGTGCTTCGGCTGCGGGAAGGGCGGCGACGTCTTCTCGTTCGTGAAGGAGTACGAAAGCCTCGACTTCATGGAGGCGGTCCGGCGGCTGGCGGAGCGCGCGCGGATCCCGCTGGAGTTCGACGACAACCCAGCGGCGCAGGCCCAGCGGTCCATCAAGGACCAGCTGCTGAAGCTGCACGAGGCGATCACGGTCCGCTGGCAGAACTGCCTCGCGACCGAGGCCGCCGGCGAGGTGGCCCGCGCCTACCTCGCGAAGCGCGGGGTCTCCGAGGACGCCGTGAGGGAGTTCCGCATCGGCGCCGCGCCCGAGTCGTGGGACGACACGGTGAACTGGGCCAAGTCGAAGGGCTTCGCCCCGGAGCTGTGCGAGCAGGCCGGCCTGATCCTGAGGCGCGATTCCGGCGGTTGGTACGACCGGTTCCGCGGGCGCCTGATGTTCCCAATCTGCGACGAACAGGGACGGGTGATCGCCTTCAGCGGCCGCATCCTGCAGGGCGACGAGAAGTCGGCGAAGTACGTGAACTCGCCGGAGACGCCGATCTTCACCAAGGGCCGCGTCCTCTTCGCCCTGGACAAGGCCAAGCGGGCGATCCTCGACGCGGGCCACGCCGTGGTCGCCGAGGGGCAGCTCGACACCATCGCGTGCCACGCGGCCGGGATCCGCAACGTGGTCGCGCCGCAGGGGACCGCACTGACCGGGGACCACGCCCGCATCCTAAAGCGCTACGTGGACGAGGTGGTGTTGTGCTTCGACGGCGACAAGGCGGGACGCAACGCCGCGGTGCGCGCGCTCGACGACCTCCTGTCGTCGGGCCTGGCGATCAAGGTCGCGTCGATCCCGCCGCCGGACGATCCGGATTCGTTCATCAAGTCGAAGGGCGCGGACGCCTTCCGTACGGTGCTCGGACGCGCGCAGGGCTTCTTCGACTTCTACCTGCAGCACCTCTGCGCGGAGAACGACACGTCCTCGGACCGCGGCCGGCTGGTGGTCCTGCGTTCGATGGCGGAGGCGACGCGCAAGACCGGCAACGCGGTGCTGGTGGACACCTACGCGCAGCGCACGGCCCAACGGCTGGGCGTGGACGTCGGGTCGGTGCGGACGGAGTTCAAGCGCCACGAGTCGGCCCAGAGGCCGCGTCGGGCGGAACCGGTCCAGAATCCGGACGAACCGCCGGACGACGTCCTGGACGCGGTCCACGCCCCGCCGCCGACACGGCCATCGACCAACGAGCTGTGGCTGCTGAAGTACATCCTGTTGACGCCCGAACTGCGGGACGCGGCGACGGCCTACCTGGATCCGGACTGGGTGGTGAATCCCGCCGTCCAGCGGATCCTCGCGGTGCACTTCCAGACCGGCGGGGACATCCCGGGCCTCCTGGGGCGCTTCGAGGGCGACGGTTTCGCCCAAGGCCTGATCACCGAGGCCGCGACCGAGCAGCGCGAGATCCCGGAGCCCGAGCGGGGTCTGCTCGACCTGGTGAGGCGGCTGCGGGACGGCTGGGCGGATCGTCAGATCGCGCTCAACAACGGCCGCCTAGCGGACCCGGCGCTGCTCGACGAGGAGCGGTTGGCGGTGCTGGACGAGCTGCGTCGCCTGCGGGAGTGGAAACGGACCCCGCTGGAGCCGCTGGCGGAGGGTTGAAGGGTTGAAGGGGCGGCAACGGACGACGGGGACTCCGTACAATTCCGGAGGCGACAGCGGCAAGAACGGGCATGGGGCTGCTGGAGGTCCGTCCCGTATGACATCGAAACCGTTCTCTTCCCGGTTCCAGAGGATCCTTGCCGCCCTCGCCCTCGCCCTCGCCACCACCACCCTGCTCCCGTCCGCCTCGGCCGCTGGGATCGGTTTCCGTGGGGTTCCCCAGGCGGATGGCGTCGTCGGCTGGAACCGGTCCACGGCCGGCGGCCCGGAAGCCCAACGCACCGGCCATGAACTCACCTGGTTGCGCGGCGTGTTCCCCGTGGCCGTCTTCGCCGACCACCACCTCGCCTGGCCCGGGTTCGACCGGATCACCGCCGGGTCCACCGCCTCACTGCGCACCACGGGCGCGATCGATGGATTCCCGGTCGTCTCCGGCTGGCTCGCCCAACGTCCGGCCGGAAGCCTGCGACGTCTCTCGATCCGGCTCGACCGGATGGACCTCGGCGCGGATCGCCAAGGCACGGACTGGACCTACGACCCCACCAACCACGTCGAACTCCGCCGCTACCGCCGGGGTTCGCTGAGCCTCCTCTGGGGCGAGGAGACCATCGCCACCGCCGCCAACGTTCCGCTCGACCTCACGATCAACTACGGGAACCTCGCCGACGCCGTCGACGACGCCGCATCCGCCTCGATCAGCCCGTTCCGGTTCGTCCGGACCGGCGGCGCCCTTTCGCCGGAGGCCGCGGGCGTGGTGGACGCCTTCCTCCGGGACTGTGCCAACAGCCCGTTGCGCCTCGCCGTCGGACAGGTCATCCGGCGGGATCCCTTCGCCCGCAACGGGCGTTCCGGCTTCCGATACGAACTCGCCGACGTCGTCCTCGAGAAGCTCGCCCCGGACCTCTTCGTCGACGTCGTCGGCTCCCCCGCCACGGAGGGATCACCCGTCTCCTGGACGCTGCGCCTCTCGCGGGCCAGCGCCTTCCCGGTCTCGGTCCGGGTGGAGACCCGCAACGGCTCCGCCACGGTCCGCACGGACTACCAGCCGCTGGCGCAACTGGTGCAGTTCGCTCCCGGCCAACGGCAGGTCACCCTCTCCACCACGACGGCCGAGGACGCATTGGACGAGGCCGACGAAACCGTCCTCCTGAACCTCTCATCCCCGGTCGATGTCGCCCTCCGCACGAACGACGCGCCGGCGACGATCCTCGACAACGACGGGCCCCAGGTCCGCATCGACAACACGACCGTGGTCGAGGGCGGATCCTGGCCTGCCCGCACCCAGGGCAACACACCGGTCGTCAGCCGCGTCTGGCTCTCCGCCCCGAGCCCGCAGGACATCCGGGTGACGGTCGCCACACGCAACGGCACCGCGGTGGCCCCGCTCAACTGGGGCTCCCAGGACTTCATCCCGGCCACGAACGTCGTGGTCATCCCGGCCGGCCAGGTCCAGGCGTTCGCCACCAACCAGGTCTTCGGCGACTGGGAGGACGAACGTGACGAGCAGTTCACCGTGGCACTCTCGAATCCGGTCAACGCCACCCTCGGCGGCGTCGCCACGGCGAACGTGACCATCGCCGACGACGACGGACCGATGATGTACCTCCGCACCGTCGACGCCTGGGAAGGAGTCGGCCCGGAACCGCTGCGGACCACCAACCTCACCTTCGGCATCTACCTGATGTCGCCTTCGGTCCAGGACGTGGAGTTCACCTTCGAGTTCGCGGGCGGTTCGGCCACGGTCAACGCGGACTGCGGACGTCCGGATGTCGGGAACGCCCTTCCCCAACAGCCCGGTCGCCCCACCCGCTACCGCATGTCCATCCCCGCGGGACAGACCCAGCTCAACGTCTCCGTCCCGGTGTTCGACGACGCGCTCCCCGAGGGCGACGAGACGCTGCACGTCCTGGTCTCCGAGGTCCGCAACGCCTTCCTCGTGGACGACTCCGCGGCCATCCCGGGTCCGAATCCCAACCTCCCCGTCGTGGCGGCCCACAGGGTCTTCGCCACGATCTTCGACCTCGACGGCGCCGCCGCGCAGGCGCGCAGCCTGCGGAACGACGACGCCACGCGGTCCACCGGAATCGGTCTCCGTGCGGCGGCCGGCGGCGGGTTCGAACTCACCCTTCCAGGTGGGAAGTCGGACGTCCGCATCGAGACCTCCGCCGACCTCAGGAACTGGTCCCCGTGGACGCCGTCGGATCCGGCCCAACCGCTCCACGTCGACTTCGAAGCCGGTTCCCCGGCCCGGTTCTTCCGGGTCGTTCAGGACTGAATGGGGCTGAAAGGTTGAAAGGTTGAAAGGTTGAAGGGTGCCACGGTGACGTCGGAAGTGGAACGGGACCCAACGGACAACGGACCGTGGACGACGACATCTCGCAACATTGGCATCCACGGCCGAAGCCCGCAGGCTTCGGCCGTGCGCCGTTTCCTTCTGCCGACTTGGCTTGCCTTGGCCGGTGTCCTCTCGTCCCTCGGCCTCGTCCAGGCCGCCGATCCGGACGCGGTCGTCTGGCCGAACGACGTGAGCCGTGCCAACGGGGACCCGTGGCTCATGGAGAACCACACGCGCATCCGCCGCATGGAGCCCCGGCTGCTGGTGTTGAACTTCGACAACCACGCGCCGCGAGCCCGTCTCGAGGCCCTGGTCTCGAACATCGTCGCCGGCGTCGCCGAATCGAGCCGTTGGCACGGATACAAGGACGCCGCGGCGCCGGCCTTCCTGCGGTACCGTGTCGCCCGCCTCGTGGACCTGAGGGAGGCCGACGCCCCGAAGGACCGACTGAACGCCACGTCGTTCCCGCTCAAGGCGGGCGTCACGGAGGGGTTCAACGTCGACCACAACGCCTTCTTCTCCGAAGCCTTCGCGGCGCGGATCGGCATCGCGGATCCCGAACGGCCCGGGCGTTTCCTGAGGCTCGACGAGCTGGTGGAACGCGGGGAAGTCCATGAGGTCTGGATCCTCTCCAACGGCGACGACCGGAACATCCGGGCCTTCGAGTGCATCGAGCTGATGCCCCGCTACGGCGAGGATTTCCGCAGGATCGAAGGCGCGCCGGTGCAGGCGGGCAACGGCGGCGACCCGGACCAGAAATGGACGGGGCGGAGCCTGAGGCTCGGCTTCGTGAACACGACCCGGGGACCGGGCTGTTTCCTGGAGAGCCTCGGCCACAGCTTCGAGGAGATGGCCCGTTGCGGCGCGATCCCGTGGTTGAAGCGGGAGTTCGAGGCCTTCGCGGGCTTCGACCTCAAGGCACGGTGGGGAACCCCGTTCCAGTCCTTCTACTCCCTGCGCTACGGGGAACGGATCATCGAGTATCCGAAGCCGGACCTCGCGGTGTTGCGGCCGTGGAAGGGGGATCCGCTGGTGTTGAGCAACTACGTGGTCGCCGGCGGGAACGCGCACTGGCCGCCCAACGCGCGGCAGCACTACGACCTGGCCAACACCAATCCCGTGCTCAGCACGATCGAAGGCTGGCGCGAAGGCGGCCCGAAGGGCGAAGGGATCCCGGCGGAATGGAACGGCGACGCGTTCCGGGTCTACGACAGGCTGGCCCCGGATTGCATGGGTCCGTGGCTGGTGTACTGGCGGCAGAGCTTCCCCGGACTCGACAACCGGGCCCGCGACTCCGGGGGAAGGCCCATGCGGAACTGGTGGCCGTTCCTGTTCTACTGAGCCGGCTGCTGTCACCCGGTCGTCGGCCGTTTGCCGCGGAGACCGGGGGTGGTAGGGTGTGCCCGTGGCCTTTGAATCCTTCGGCGACTGGATCCGACACCTCGACGCGGCGGGCGAGCTGATCCGCATATCCCAACCCGTCGCCACCGAGCTGGAGATCACGGAGATCGCCGACCGGGAGATGAAGAAGCCGGGCGGCGGCAAGGCTCTGCTCTTCGAGAAGCCGACGATCAACGGCGTGGTGTCCCCGTTCCCCGTGGCGATCAACACGCTGGGATCCTGGAAGCGCATGGCCATGAGCATGGACGCGGCGTCCGTGGACGCCGTGGCCGCGGAGCTGGGCGGGCTGGTGAAGGCGAAGCCGCCGGGCTCGATGAAGGAGGCGATGAAGCTGCTGGGGCTCGCCCTCGACCTGCGCCATGCGCGTCCGAAGACGGTCTCGACGGGCCGGTGCAAGGACGTCGTCCACCGGTTCGACGCGCCGCCCTCGCGGACCGAGCCCTGGCCGGCGGCGCCGGACTGGCGGAACCCCGCGACCCTGGACACGCGGCCGCCGACGTTGCTGGACATCCCGATCCTGCGTTGTTGGCCGTTGGACGGGGGCCGCTTCGTCACCCTGCCCTGCGTGGTGACCCAGGATCCCGACACCGGCGCGCGCAACCTGGGCATGTACCGGATCCAGGTGTACGACGACCGCACGACCGGGGTGCATTGGCAGCTGCAGAAGGTCGCCGCGCGTCACGGGCGCCGCTACTACGAGACCGGGAAGCGGATGCCGGTGGCGATCTTCCTCGGGGGCGATCCGATGTTCCCGTTCGCGGCGACCGCGCCGCTGCCCGACGGGCTCGACGAGTTCCTGCTCGCGGGTTACCTGCGGAAGAAGGCGGTCGAGATGGTGAAGTGCGAGACCTCCGACCTCCAGGTGCCGGCGGACGCGGACTTCGTGATCGAGGGGTACGTGGATCCGGTGGAGCCGTTGCGGATGGAGGGGCCGTTCGGGGACCACACGGGCTACTACACGCTGCCGGAGCCGTACCCGGTGTTCCACGTCACCGCGATCACCCACCGGCGCGACGCCGTCTATCCGGCCACCATCGTGGGAATCCCGCCGATGGAGGACTTCTACATCGGGGCGGCCTCGGTGAAGCTGTTCCTGCCGGTGTTCCAGATGAACTTCCCGGAGATCGTGGACATCGCGCTTCCCGCGGAGGGCACCTTCCACAACCTCGTGTTCGTCTCCATCCGCAAGACCTACCCGATGCAGGCGTACAAGATCATGCACGGGCTCTGGGGCATGGGGCAGATGATGTTCACCAAGTACATCGTGGTCGTGGACCACGACGTGGACGTCCACAACACCTCCGAGGTCCTGTTCCACCTCTTCGCCGACACCGATCCGCAGCGGGACAGCCTGGTCACGCGGGGACCGGCCGACGTGTTGGACCATTCGACCACGCAGATCGGGATCGGATCGAAGCAGGGGTTCGACGCCACGCGGAAGCTCGCCGGAGAGGGATTCCCTCGGGAATGGCCTCCGATCATACGGATGGATCCGGCCGTCCGCGAACGCGTCGCCTCGATACTCGGCCGCAAGGCCTGATCGGGCCCCGCTTCGACGCTTCCACGTCTCAGCCCTTCGTCCCCGCCGCCCTTCACTCCTTGGCTGCGCCACCCCTCCGCCCGAGGTGCGGCAGGAGGATGCCCGTGAGCACCAGCGCCGCCCCGCCCCATTGGGCAGGACGGACGGGATCCTCGACGAGGAGCGCCGAGGCGACGACCGCGACCGGGAGTTCGGTGGAGGTCAGGATGGAGCCGAGGCCGCTGCCCGTGCGGGGGCCGAAGTGGACCATGACGAACACCGGGATCACCTGGCCGAACACGCCGAGCAGCAGGAACCAGATCGCGGTGGTGGAAGGAGCGGCCGAAGGCACGAGATCCCAGCCGCGGGCCAGGCCGAGCGCGGCGATGAGGCCGGTTGAGACGGCGCAGCAGACGAAGGAGCGCAGCACGGGCGTGCCCGTTCCTCCGATGCGGGAGGTGATGACGAAGAACCCGGCGAAGCAGGCCGCGGCCAGGATCGCATGGGGGGCGCCGGCGAGGTTGGCGCCGCGGGCCAGCTGGATGAAGTCCGAGGCGAGCGCCGCCCCCGTGAGAACGAGCACCGCGGAGGCCGACTCGAGGCGGTCCGGCCAACGGCGGTCGACCACCGCGTTCAGCATCTGGGTGAACGGCACATAGAGGAAGAGGAGCGTGGCTCCCACGGGGATGGGGCCGAGCTGGTAGGCTTGGAAGAGGAAGAGCGTCACCCCGGTGCCGATCACCGCGGCGAGGAGCAGCCTTCCCCAGAACGCGTGGGAACGCGGGACGGGGGCACGCTGCGAGAAGGCGGCCAGGCCGAAGAAGACGGCCCCCACCAGGCACTCCCCCACCACCAGCTGTGGCGGGGTGAAACCGGCACGGTAGGCGAACTTCAACGCCGGTCCGTGGATGCCCCAAAGGGCGCCGGCGAAGGCCATGAGCAGGCAGCTCGTCAGGTCGGGTCGGTTCATCTCGCGGACGGAGTCTGGACCATTCCCGGCGAAATGGCCCGTCCTTGTGCACGGAAGGACAGCATCGGGGCGGCCATGGGCCATCAAGTCCCGGCACCAATCGGCCGATGCCGACCCTTGGAACCGTCCCCGCAGGTTCCGGGTTTCCGGCCCGGCTCCGACGTGGGACGCTACCTTCGCGTGATTTCATCCAAGGAAAGCATGGGAACCGGTGAGTCCCTGGCGGTGGAGGAGGCCCTCCAGGTCAGCGAGGAACGGTTCCGCCTCCTGTTCCAGCACATCCCCATCCCGGTCTGGGTGGAGGACATGAGCGGCGTCCGCTCGGCGCTGGACGCGATGAAGGCCGCCGGGATCACCGACATCCGGAGCCACCTCGCCGCGCATCCGGAACTGGTCCGCGAGCTGACCACGAAGATCCGCGTCATCGACCTCAACGACGCCGTACTCAAGGTCCACAAGGCGGATTCCAAGGAACAGCTGCTGTCCAACCTCGGGCTCGTGTTCACCGACGCCACGTACCGGAACCTCGCGGACGAATTCACCTGGCTCTCCGAGGGGCGGTATGAGTTCGAGATCGAGGAGGACGTCCGCAAGCTCGACGGGGAACCGATGCGCGTGGTCAGCCGCGTCAGCGTGGCCCGGGGCCACGAGGAGAAGCTGGACCTCGTGCTGGTGTTCGTCATCGACATCACCGAACGCACCCTCGCGGTGGAACACGCACGTCGTGTGAGCCGGCTGTATCGGGTCCTGGGGGAGATCAACCAGCTGATCCTGCGTGAACCGGATCCCGAGGAGCTGTTCCGTGGCGCCTGCCGCATCGCGGTCGAGAGCGGCGGACTGCGGATGGCCTGGGTGGGCCGGCTGGACGCCGACACGCAGTCGGTCGTCCCGGCGGCCACCGCCGGCGTGGTCGACGGATACCTCGACAGCATCCGGATCGACCTCCGCGACCCCCAGCTGAGTTCCTGCCCCACCGGCCGCGCGCTGCACTCGGGGTCCCACGTCCTTTCCAACTGCATCCGGACCGACCCGGGCTTCGCCCCTTGGCGCGACGCAGCCGTGAACCGGGGCTACGGATCGGCAGGCGTCTTCCCGTTCAAGGTCGGTGGAAGGCTCGCCGGCACGATCAACCTCTACTCGGAGACCCAGGGGTTCTTCGACGCCGAGGAGGTCTCGCTGCTGGACAAGCTGGCACAGGACCTGGGCTTCGCCCTCGAGGTGAGCCGTCGGAAGGAGGACCAGCACCGGATGGAGAAGGCGCTCCGCGAAAGCGAGGAGCGCTTCCGGGAACTCGCCGACAACATCGAGGAGGTCTTCTGGATGACCGATCCGGAGAAGCAGCGGATGCTCTACCTCAGCCCCGCCTATGAGCGGATCTGGGGACGTGGGGTCTCGGCGGCGTACGCGGCGCCCTGGGTCTGGCTCGACGCGGTGCATCCCGACGACCGGGACCGCGTGCGCGGCGCGGTCCTCTCGGAGCAGTCGAAGGGCAGCTACGACATCACCTACCGCATCCTGCGGCCCGACGGGCGGGAACGTTGGATCCGCGACCGCGCCTTCCCGGTCGCCGACGCCACCGGCAAGGTGCTCCGCATCGTCGGCACCGCCATCGACGTCACCGACCAGCGCCGCCTGGAGGAGCAGTTCCGGCAGTCGCAGAAGATGGAGGCCGTCGGCCAGCTCGCCGGCGGGGTGGCGCACGACTTCAACAACATCCTCGCGGCGATCATGATGCAGGTGCAGCTGGCGGCGATGACCCCGGACCTGCCGGAGGACGTCCGCCAACTGCACGACGACATCCGGAGTTCCGCCGAACGCGCCGCCCACCTGACACGCCAGCTGCTGGCCTTCAGCCGTCGCCAGGTGATGCAGCCGAAGCATCTCGAAATCAACGAGGCGGTCACCGGCATCACCAAGCTCCTCCAACGCACCGTCGGCGAGGACATCCAGCTCCAACTGCACCTCTCCTCGCTCCCGCTCCGGGTCCACGCCGACGCGGGCATGCTCGACCAGATCCTCCTCAACCTCGTGGTCAACGCCCGGGATGCGATGCCGGAGGGCGGGAGGATCGTGATCGAGACCGGGGCCAAGGTCCTCGACGGGGATCCGGTCCGGAACGGCACCGGCCTGCCGGAGGGCCGTTACGTGCTCCTGCGGGTGGCCGACACCGGGTGCGGCATCCCTCCGGAGGTCATGCCCCACCTGTTCGAGCCCTTCTTCACCACCAAGCAGCCCGGCAAGGGAACCGGGCTCGGACTCGCCACCGTGTTCGGCATCGTCAAGCAGCACCGGGGCGGCGTCTTCGTGGAAAGCGCACCCGGCAAGGGAACCGCCTTCGAGATCCTGCTCCCCGAGGATTCCACGCAGCCTGCACCGGAAGCGGCTCCCCAGCCGAATCCCGGCGGGGGCACGGAGACGATCCTCGTGGTCGAGGACGAACCGATCATCCGCATGCTGATCCGGGCGATCCTGGAGCGGGCCGGCTACCGTGTGCTCGAGGCCGCCTCCGGCGTGGAGGCGCTGCGGGTCTGGGAACGGAACCGCGACGCCATCGAAGTGCTCTTCACCGACATCGTCATGCCGGAGGGCATCAACGGCCGCGCCCTCTCGGCGAGGATCCGCGCGGAACGTCCCCGGCTGCCGGTGATCTTCACCAGCGGCTACAGCGCGGACATCGCCGGACGCGACCTCGAGCTGGAGAAGGGGCAGACCTTCCTCCAGAAGCCCGCCTCGCCGACGCAGCTCCTGGCGGCGATCCGAAACACCATCGAGGACGCCGCGCGCTAGAGCCGACCGCGGCACGAGGATGCGCCGCAGTGGCACGCCATGCCGCCCGCGTGCGGCGTGACGCCGTAGTCCACGGTCAGTTCCTCGCGCGCACCGATCGGCCGCAACGAATAGACCTCCACGCGGAGACCGGACACGCGCAGGTAGCAGTTGGCCTCGCAGCTGTGGTTGAGGTGGCTGAAGGCGTTGCCATTCCGGCAGTCGAGGGCGTCCCGCGGGTTCAGGGCGACGTAGTAGATCACCGGCTCCGTCCGGATGGCGCGCCGCAAGCCGAGGCGTGGCACGACACGGCCGGCCAGCTCCCCGAGCTTGCGACGTCCCGGCAGCGCCATCGTGGCGAACACCCCGCGGCCATGGACACGGCTCCGCCCCACGCGGACCGAGCCCGGACGACGGATTTCGCCGACCACGTTGGACGCCCTTCCCATTCCGTGGAGCCTACCTCCGCCCCGCGCCGGGGAAACCGCTTTGTCGGCCCCGAAACCGTTCCCGCGATCCCAGCCGGGTTGCGGCGTCCGCGCTCCACGTGTCTTCTTCCCACGCTTGAACCCGACCACCGCCCTCCCGACGACCGGCCTGTTCCGCCGCCTCCTTCGCTTGCCGGCCCTGCTGGTCGTGGCGGCGCTGTGGCTAGGATCCCCGGACGCTTCGGCCAAGCCCGTCCAGGTCTTCATCCTCGCCGGGCAGTCCAACATGGAAGGCCAGTCGGTCGCCGACCTCGACGGACCGGACTACAACGGAGGCCGCGGGACCCTGGCGGAGCGGATGAAGGACCCGGCGATGGGTCCGCGTCTGGGGCACCTGCGCGGCGCCGACGGCAAGTGGACCGTGCGCGACGACGTGTGGGTGCGCTACCAACGCGTCGACCAACCCCTGCTGGCGGGACCGCTCACCGTGGGATTCTCGGTCTATGGGGGAGGACACCACTTCGGACCGGAACTGGCCTTCGGACACGTGCTGGGCGACGCCCTCGACGAGCCGGTGCTCCTGGTCAAGACGGCGTGGGGCGGCAAGAGCCTGCACCGCGACTTCCGTCCACCCTCGGCGGGCGGGACCGTGGGACCGGAGTACCGTCGCATGATCGACGAGGTGAAGCTCGCCCTGGAGAGGATCGGCGAGGAGTTCCCGTCGCTGGCGGGACGGGGACATCGGCTCGCCGGCTTCGTCTGGTACCAGGGTTGGAACGACGGCGTGGATCCCAGGAACGCCGTGCCGGAATACGGGACCAACCTCGTGCGGCTCATCCGCGACCTCCGACGCGACCTCGGCGCACCGGCCCTGCCGGTGGTGGTCGGCGAACTGACCGGTCCATGGGTGGACGCCCCACCGGAATGGACGGCGCTGCGGAAGGCCCAGGCCGGTGCGGCCACCCTGCCCGAGTTCGCCGGGACGGTCCGTTTCGTCGCCACCCGTGAATTCGTGAGGGCGCCCGAAAGCTCGCCGAATCCAGGCCACGGCCACCACGAGTTCGGCAACGCCGAGACGGGCTACCTGGTCGGAGAGGCCCTCGGGAAGGGCATGCTGGAACTGCTGCGACGACCCGGAACGAACCCCGTCGCGACGCAGGACCTCCCTTTGGATCCGGACCGCGGGATCCGCTTCAACCCGGTGGTCCGGGACATCGAGGGCTGGACCGTCCATCTGGATCCCGCGCTGTTGGCAGGCGCCCGCCAGGCCGAAGGCACGGAGGCCATCGCGATGCTCGCGAACCACCTCCAGCGCATCCGAATCCTGGTGCCTGCGGGGCCCCTCGCCCGGCTGCGCACCATCGGGATCTGGATGGAGCTCGACCATCCGCGGCTCCATTCGATGCAATACCATCCGAGCCGCGACTGGCTGGTCGCGAACCGCCATGATCCGCGCCTCACGGGGAAGGTGCACGTCACCCAGGCCCGCGAACTCCTCTCGCGGGAACAGATGCTGAAGCACCCGGCGGTGCTGCTGCACGAACTGGCGCACGGCTACCACGACCAGGTGCTCTCGTTCGACAACCCGGAGATCGCCGCCGCCCATGCCGCCGCCGCGAAGTCCGGAAGCTACGACCGCGTGCTCGCACACACCGGCGCCGAGGTCCGCCACTATGGCCTGAACAACCCCATGGAATACTTCGCGGAAGGCACCGAGGCCTACCTCTACCGGAACGACTTCTTCCCGTTCGTCGCCGCCGAACTCAAGCGCCACGACCCGACGCTGTTCGGCGTCCTCGAACGGATCTGGGGTTCCTCGCGCTGAGGACGACCCAGGCGGAGACACGGATTTCACGGATTCCGGCGGAGGTGAGGGCGGAAGTTGGGATGGCGTGCGTGACCGTGGCGCCGCACCCCGGATTCGGATCCAAGAGAGTCCGAGGAAATCCGTGCAATCCGTGTCGAATGACAGAGCCGAGTCCCTGCGGAAGGGCGATGTTGCGCAGGACCCACGTTCACGTCTTGGCGGCAGGCGACGGGACGTCGCATCCTCGCGGATCCACATGCGCACAAGGCCATCCCGAATCCTGACGTCGCTCCTGTCGGCCGCCCTGCTTCGCGGCCTCGTGGCCGAGGAACTGAAGACCGGGAACAACGCCGCCGCACAGGCGAAGTCCCCGGCCGAGGAGCAGGCCTCCTTCCGCCTGCCTCCCGGGTTCTCGATCGAACTCGTCGCCAGCGAGGAAACCGGCCTGCCGAAGCCGGTCACCGTGGCCTTCGACGACTCCGGCCGCCTCTGGTCCGTCACGGCGACGGAGTATCCCCGCGACCAGGATCCGGGCGTGTGGACGCGTCCGGGCGCCGACCGGGTGGTGGTGGTCGACCATCCCGAACGGCCCGGGCCACAGGTCGCGCGGACCTTCGCCGACGGCATGGTCCTTCCCCTCGGCGTGCTCCCGTACGGCCGCGGGGCGGTCGTGGCGCAGGGACCCGAGATGCTGCTGCTCGAGGACACCGACGGGGACGGCCGGGCGGATTCGCGGAAGGTCCTGCTGAAGGGCTTCGGCATCCAGGACACCCACACCCTGCCCCACCAGCTCGAGCACCTGCCGGGCGGCTGGATCGTCTTCTCCCAAGGCGTGTTGAACACCGGCAACGCGGTGACCACCACGGGGAAGTCGGTGAACTTCGACCGGACCGTCGTCGCCCGCTTCCGTCCCGACGGCTCGGACCTGGAGATCCTCGGCGCGGGGTTGAACAACATCTGGTCCTGGGTGCAGGACCGCACCGGTCGTGTGTTCTTCCACGAGGCGAACGACTTCGGCTACTCGCTGGTGCCCTTCGAGCAGGACACCACCTATCCCAGCTTCATCCGCCGCCTCGTCCATCCCGCCTCGCCCTACCATCCGCCCACGGCGCCCAACCTGAACCTCGGCGGCACCGGCTTCTCCGGGTTGGCGCTTTCCGACGACCGGTCGGGCTCCTTCCCCGACCCGTGGCACGGGGTCTTCTTCGTGGCCAACCCGATCACCCGGCGCATCAACACCGTCTCCGCCACGCTCGGCGCCGACGGCGTCCACCGTTTTGAGCAGAAGCCCGACCTGGTCTCCACGGACGACGACTTCTTCCGCCCGGTCGCCCTGCGGTTCGGGCCGGACGGATGCCTCTACATCGTGGACTGGTACAACCGGATCATCTCGCACAACGAGATCGACCGGAACCACCCGGCCCGCGACAAGACCCGCGGACGCGTCTGGCGCGTACGGCACCAGGGCCAGGTGCGCCGTGGGATCCCTGATGTCGCCGCGGCGCCGACCTCGCGTCTGCTGCGGCATCTCCGGGCGCCTTCCACCTGGGAGATGCGGGCCGCCTGGCACCAGATCGTGCAGAGGCGCGCGCTGGAACTCGCCCCGGGACTCCTCGACCTCGCCCGTTCCCGGAAGGCGCCGACCGACCTGCGCATCCACGCGTTGTGGAGCCTCGAGGGACTGGGCCGATTCGATGCCGCGCTCTGGCAGACGCTCCTGGCCGATCCGTCGGAGGAGATCCGCTTCGAGGCGGTCCGGTCATTGACGACGCTTCGTCCTCCGCTCGGGACCGCCTTCCCGCTGTTGCGCGGTCTCTCCGGGGAACCGACGCACCGGGTTCGCGCCGAGGTGCTGCGCTTCTTCCGTCAACATCCCGAGACGCCGTCCGCGGCCCACCTGGATTGGCTTCGCCAATGGAAGGCCGCGCCGGACCTCACCCGCACGGTGAAGGGTTGGGACCGCGACTACCTCGAACCCGGTGCGGTGTACCAAGGGGCGTTCCGGAACCTCCTGCTGCGGATGGTGGAGGAGAAGGTTCTCGGAACGGTGCCGACACCGCAGTCCGCGCGGTTCACCGGAGCCATCCGCACCGCACAGCCAAGGCCGGAGGCGGAGCGGCGGCAGATCGCGGAGCGGATCCGCACGCTGACGGCGACCGTCGACGCCACCCCGGACACCGACATCGAACGGGGCCGGAAGCGCTTCGAGAACCTCTGTGCCGGGTGTCACTCGATCCGGAACGACGGCGCCGGCTTCGGCCCCTCGCTCTCGGGTTCCCGCAACCGGACCACGGAGGCGATCCTCACCGCGGTGCTGGATCCCTCACAGGCGGTGGAAGGCGTCTTCCGCCCGTTCCAGATCGAGACCGCCGACGGCGGCACCGTGGAGGGATTCTTCGGCGAGGAGACGCCCGATTCCCTGACCCTTCGGTTCCCCGGCGGCCGGAAGGAAGTCGTCCCCCTGCAATCGGTGAAGCAGGCCGGCTATGTGGACGGCCGCTCGGTGATGCCCGAGGGGCTGCTGGACGGACTGGACGCCCGCGCCGTGGCCGACCTCGTCCGGTACCTGCGCTCGATCCCATGAAACGGAGCCTGGGGAGGAAACGGATTTCACGGATTCCGGGGGACGCTTGGGCGGGAGCGGGAGGGGGAATGGCTACCGTCCAGGCGTGGCGGCACTTCAGAGGCGGATCCCGGGAAAATCCGTGAAATCCGTGTCCACCGCCCCGTGTCAGAGTCCTATCCCGGCGGCTTCGGCTTCGCGGGCGACCACCGGCCGGAGCAACCGGGCGAACTCGGCGTAGGCCGCCGGCAGCAGGTGAAGCCGGTCGGGCTGGTAGAGTTCCAGGCGCGGCCGTCCGGCGTCGTCGAAGAGCGCGGGATTCACGTCCACGAAGGTGCGTCCCGGCGTCGCGAGGCAGTGTTCGCGGACACGGCGGTTGTAGTCGTCGACACGGTCCCACATCGGCTCGCGGTCGGGAGAACGGGTCGCTGAGACGAACACCAGGCGCGCGGCGGGGAACCCGCGGCGGAGGCGTTCGTCGAATTCGCGGAAGCGTCCGAAGATCGACTCGGGCGGTTCGCCGGCCTTCAGGTCGTTGCTGCCGCAGTAGTACACCACCAGACGCGGCGCCCACGGGACGACCACGGCGTCGAAGCGCAGCAGCTGGTCCGCCGTCCTGGATCCACCGAACGCCCGGTTGACCACCGGCAACGGGGCCATCGCCGAGGTCACGTTGGTCCACTGACGGAAGATGCTGCTGCCGACGAAGAGGATGCCGCCCCGTGTCGGCGCGTTGGTCCGGTCCATCTCCCGGAACGCCCGGATGTCGGCCTCGAACGGCGGCGGCGGCATGGCGCCGGCCGGTGACGTCTCCGCCGCGGAACCGCGGAAGGACATCAGGGCGAGCACGGATCCGGCGCACAGGAGCCACCGCCGAAGGCCGTGGTGGAGGGAGCGGTGATTCATGCGGCGACGGGGTTCCCGGTGTGCGGATGCAGCCGCACGGTCAGCGATTCGTAGCCCATGACGCGGCGGTACGAGGCCTCGTCCTCGACCCGTTCCTCCGCCGCGAGCACCTCCACCCGGCCCACGTGGTCGACGCATGCCTGGAGCAGCGTCCGGAGCAGCAGACGGGCATGGGCGGCTCCGAGACAGAGATGGGCGCCTGCGCCGAACGCCATGTGCGGATTCGGCTTCCGGTCGAGCCGTACCTCCCCGGGCTGGTCGAAGACCGTGGCGTCGTGGTTGGCCGAGGCCCAGCACAGCGAGACGCTCCCACCGGCCTTCACCGCCACGCCATGGACGTCGGTGTCCACCGGGCACACGCGTCCGATGTGGGTCAACGGCGAAACATGCCGGAAGATCTCCTCGCAGGCGTTCACGATCCGGCGCGGGTCCTCGCGCAGCCACGGGAGTGCCGCCGCATTCCGGCCGAGGTAGGCCAGCGTGGAGGAGATCGAATGGATCACGGTGTCGCGGCCGCCGGCGAAGGCGAGGTTCGCGAAGCCCATCCTCTCCTCCCGGGTTAGGCGACGCCCGCGGAACTCGACGGTCGAAAGCAGGCTGAAGAAATCCTCCCCCGGGGCCGCTTCCGCACGGTCGAAGCGGGAATGGAGGTACTCCTCGAGCGCGGCGCCCTTTTTGGCGCCGTTGCCCCCGTCACGGAAGACGTGCGTGCCCCAGCCGATCCAGATGGCGGCCTCGGACTCGGGAACGTTCAACAGGACCGCCAACGCCTCGGACTGGATGGGCAACGCGAACTGCCGGACCACCTCCACCGTCCCACCGGCCACGGCGGCGCGGACGCGGGCGTCGATGATCGAGCCGACACGGGCGACCATGGCGGGATCCTTGGCCCGCCGGAACACCGGCTCGACCAGGTCGCGGTACTCGGTGTGGTCGGGAGGATCGGTCTCGACCGGAAGCTGCCGCATGGACCGGACATCCTCCTCGGACGGGATCGGCACGCGGAACGGCGCGTCCGAACTGAAGGTCTGCCAGTCCTTCGCCGCCTTCCGGACGTCCTCGTGCCGAAGGATCATGGGCACCGGTCGACCTTGGAACTCCGCCGGGAGGACACCGGCTTGGACACGGGCTTCGTGGAACGGGTCGGTGGGCTTTTCCATGGCGGGGATCGGGTGCAGGGACCGGGCGGAATCTGACACGTCGACCGCGCGGAATGCAAAGGTAGGGGGACTGGCGTCGGGCGTCCGGTCCCGTTGGCGCCCCCTTCTTCCGCGTCATTGCGGGAGGATGCCCTGCGTGGAACTCGTCCTCCAGCAGGGGCGCGGAAGGCGCGGAGGAGACCGTTGCGGAAACCCCGGAAAGGGCATACGAGGCCAAAGGGGCCGAAGCCGAAAGGCCCACAACCGGCCGGTGCCCGGTCCCATCGTCGAATCCGTCGCTCCCTTTCCCGTCCGTTCGCGGCTTGGCGCCTTGGCGTGGGGCCCTCTTCCGCGTTTCCGGCTCAGGACCCGCTCCGCTGCAGGACCTCCTTCACCTTCGCCACCAGCGGCTCGATGCCGAAGGGCTTCTGGAGGAACGCGACGCCCTCCTGGAGGACGCCATGGGTCGCAATCACGTCCGCGGTGTAGCCGGACATGTAGAGGCACCTCAGGCCCGGATTCGTCGCGAGCAGCCGTTCATGGAGCTGCCGGCCGTTCATTCCCGGCATCACCACGTCGGTGACCAGCAGGTCGATGCGCCCCGGGAACCGCTCCACCACATCGAGGGCCGTCATCGGATTCGAGGCGTCGAGGACGGTGTACCCCTGCCGCTGGAGGACCTGTCGGGCGAACCGGAGGACCTGCTCCTCGTCCTCCACCAGCAGGAGGGTGCCCTGCGCGGACTCGAGCCGGGGTGCGACGGCAGGCGTCTCCGGGGCGGCGGGCTCGGACTTCGACCGAGGGAAGTGGATCATGAACCGCGTTCCCCGTCCCACCGTGCTGGAGACGTCGATGAAGCCGCGGTTCTGGGTGACGATCCCGAACACCGTCGCGAGGCCCAGTCCGGTCCCCTTGCCGACCTCCTTGGTGGTGAAGAACGGCTCGAAGATGCTGGCCAACGTGTCCGGGCTCATCCCGTGTCCGTTGTCCTCGACGAGCAGGCGGACGAAGCGCCCGGGTTCCACCTCCGGGTGGGCGGAAAGGGCCAATTCGTCGAGGTCGACGTTGGAGGTCGCGATGGTGATGCGTCCGCCGCCGTCCAGGGCGTCGCGCGCGTTGACGCAGAGGTTGGCGAGCACCTGGTCCATCTGGCCCGGATCGATGGTGATCGGCCAGACATCGGCCCCGGGTTCCCAGGACAGGGTGATGTTCTCGCCGATCAGACGCCGGAGCATCTTCAGCATGCCGCCGATCGTCTGGTTCAGGTCCACCACCTTCGGGGCGGCGGTCTGCTTCCGCGCGAAGGCCAGGAGCTGCCGGGTCAGGTCGGCCGACCGCTCCGCGGAACGCCGGATCTCCTCGAGGTTCTCCCGCACGGCGGAGTCCTCGGGGGTGTCCAGCAGCGCGAGCGTGGTGTAGCCGAGGATGGCCTGGAGCATGTTGTTGAAGTCGTGCGCCACCCCGCCGGCGAGACGTCCGACGGACTCCATCCGCTCCGCGCGGGCGAGCAGCTCGCGAAGCCCGCGCTCCTTCTCCTCGGACCGCCGCCGTTCCGAGACGTCGGTGTGGGTGCCGAACATCATCACCGGGCGGCCCGCCCCATCCCGGGTGATCACGCGTCCACGATCCTGGATCCAGACCCAATGGCCGGCCTTGTGGAGCATCCGGCATTCGCACTCGTAGTATTCCAACCTCCCTTCGAAGTGGTCCTTCAGGAGCGCGTCGGATCGGGACAGGTCGTCGGGATGGGTCAGCCGGATCCAGGTCTCGATCGAGGTCGGCTGCAGTTCCGAAAGGCTGTATCCGACGATCTCCGCCCAGCGTGCGTTGAAGACCGTCTCGCCGGTCTGGACATTCCATTCCCAGGTGCCGACGCGGGCGGCCTCGATGATGCTGGCCAACCGCACCCGTTCCTCGCGCAAGGCCGCCTCGGCGGCGCGGATGTCGGAGATGTCCTGGAGCGCGCCGACCAGGCGGACGACGCGGCCGTCGACGACCTCCGGTGTCCCGATCGCACGCACCGGCACCTGTCGCCCAAGGGCGGTCGTCAAAACCAACTCGAGGTCGTAGGGACGCGCGTGGTCGATGGCCTCGCGCAGGGCGGCCTCGATCCGGGGGCGGGACTCGGGGGAATAGAAGGCGATCGCGCGGCCCAGTTCGGGGACGAATCCGGCGGGCACCTGGTGGATCCGGCGGACTTGGTCGGACCAGATGAGGGTTCCGGGGGTTGAATCGGCCACTTCCATTTCCCATCCGCCGACCCGCGCCAACTGTCCGGTGGTGCCGAGCAGGAGCTGGTTCTTCACCAACTCCGCCTCGGCCCGGCGCCGTTCCATCGATTCCAGGGCCTGGCCCACGAGGGCCCCGACGGCACTGACGAAGCCGATTTCGTCCGGATGCCAACGACGGCGGGGACCGACGTGTTCCATGCACAGGACACCCCGCAGGGTTCCGGCGGACTGGATCGCGACATCCAGCAGGGAACTGATCCCCAGCGGCCTGAAGTAGCCCTCCACCAACTCGGCGGTGCGTGGATCGGACAAGACGTCGTCGGCGACCAGCCGGCTCTCGGAACGGACCGCCGAGAAATAGGCGGGATACTCGGAGACCTCGAGTCGGGCTCCCGGGGAATGACGTCGGGCATCCGCTTCGAAGAGGGTCTCACACCGGAGCAGCGTGTCCTCCGCTTCCAAAAGCCAGATGCCCACCCGCGCCACCTGGACCGCGTCGGCGACCTGCTCGGTCAGCCGTTGGAAAAGGGCCTCCAGATCGGTGGCCTCGCCGGTGTCCTCCAACACGAGCTTCGCGATGCACTCGTTGAGCCGACGGACGCGGTCCTCACGGCCTTCCAGCTCCGCGCGGGTGGTCTCCTGGTCCGTGACGTCCACGTTGAGCCCGATGGCCCGGATGATCCTGCCGTTGGCATCCCTGTGGAGATAGCCCTCGGCGGCGATGTGGCGGATCGAGCCATCCGACAGCCGGATGCGGTAGCGCGTGACATAGTCCTTCCGTCCGTCAAAGGCGCGCTGCATGTCCGCAAGCACGCTGGGGCGGTCCTCGGGAAGGATCAGCTCCATCCAGGAATCGTGGGTACCGTCGAACCGGGACGGCTCGATGCCGAAGATCTCGTACATCCGGTCATCCCAGGTGGTTTGGTCGCGGATTGCGTCCCAATCCCAGACCCCGAAGCGCCCCGCCTTGAGCGCCAGCGAAAGGCGTTCGTTAAGGCGCAGCGCCGACGCCTCGGCCTGCTGGCGGCGCTCGATGTCCGCCCGCAGTTCCGCGGTGCGGTCCCGGACCTCCGCCTCCAGGCCCGCCGTCTGCCGTCGCAGGCGCCGGCCCACCCCGAACAGCGCGACGCTGAGCACGGCGAAGCTCATGCCCGCGATCGCCAACGCGGGACGGAACCAGCGTTGGTCCTCGATGGGCAGGGGGCGGACAACGCAGTCGAAGCGGGCCGGGGTCGGATCCTCGTTGCCGAGTCCGTCACGGGCCCGGACCTCGATCGTGTGCGGCCCGATCGCAAGCCCATCCAGCGTGAGACCCTTTTCCGGCCAATCGAGGTAACCGGTCCAGGGACCGCCGTCGACGCGCCGATTGAAGCTGTACCGGCGATGACGCGACTGCGGTGCGAAGGCCTCGGCTCCCCGCGCGAGCAATCGCACATCCGAACCCACAGTGAAACGCTGCGGGCCGTCCAGCAGGGTCTCGGGCGGGATCACCGGAGCCGTCCCCGGCCCGACAACCCCGTTGCGCGTCTCCACCCAGATCGAGCCGTCCCGCGTCCGGAGCATCGAGCGGATGGTGGCGTCGTCCGGCAACGCCACATAGGTCGGCGACGACCACGTCTTGGTTTCCCAGAGGACGATCTCCGAACCGTCCCCGACCAACAGCATGCCGTCGGGCGCCAGCGTCATCGACTGCCCGTACCGGATCGGATGGCTCATCCAGTCCCCGTTGCGGTTGACATGGATCCGGGCCTGTCCGTCGGGTCCTTCCTGGCTGAGGAAGACCGCCACGTTGTCCAGGCAGGCCGCCTCGGTGAAGACATGGTTTCCCGCAGCGGACGGCTTCAGTCGCCACGGATTCGGTTTCGGCGTCTCCAACAATCCTTGATAGCCGAAGAGATACACGCGGTCCCTGGAGGCGCGCAGCCGGGGCCAGCTGATGCCATCCCCACCTTCGGCGATCTCCTGCGTCTCGGGTTCGGCGCCCCGGATGAAATGGACCGAATAGCCGGAGCGGTCGACCTCCGTGGAAACCACCCAGAGTCCGGCGACCGGATCCGCCTCGAAGGTCCGGATCCCCCGCCCCTTGAAGACCCGGGTGTCCACATGGATCCATTTCGAATCCACGAATCCGGAGAGCCGCAGCGACCCGTCGGTGGATTTTCCCAGGAACCAGACGGAGCCGGCCCCATCGACCTGAAGCCGATCCAGTTTCGCGATCCCAGACACCGATTCCGGCACGGATTCCAAGACGCCGTCCTGCCACCGGGCCAGACCCACGCCACCGGCACCCCAGACGTTTCCATCCGGATCGAACCCAAGCTGGCCGGACAGCCCGGGGATCTCCGAGGAAACCCCGTCCTTCATCCGCACGGCCCTGTGGGAGTTCGCGAACCACAACCCGCCTTCGTTGTCCTCGCCGACGGGTGGCGGGAGATCGGGTCGCCAGATCCATTGGCCAGGCAGGTTTTCCCAACGTCGGATCACACCCCGACCGACACCCCAGACCGAACCGTCCGGAGCCTGACGGACCGCCTCGAAGCCGATGCCTTCACCGGTGAAGACGGCGGAACCCGGTTCGAAGCGGCCATCGCGCCAGCGGAAGAACCGCGCCGTGCCGTCGTTCGACGCCTGCACGCAGACCGGATTCGCGTCGATGCCGGTCTGGATCCGCCCGCCGGAAGGAACCTCCGTCAACGGAACCCAGGTCCCGTTCTCCAGGCGCATCAGCAATCCCCCCGTTGAAACCAACAGGGTTCCATCCTCGGTTTCCACGAGGTCCCATGGGGTTCCGGCATTCGGAAAACCGGTCCAATCCACCGGTGTCCAACGCTCCCCGGAACCCACGGCGATCCCCTTTGCGGTCATGGCCAGAGGGGTTCCGTCGCGGCGGACGAACAGGTTCACCAGGTTGTCGGAGGGAAGCCCATCCTCCTTGCCGAAGCTTCGGAACCCGCCGTCCTTCATCCGGGTCAACCCGCCCGGGTCGCCCGGATTCGGCCAGCGGTCGCAACAGAACCAGAGGGCTCCATCCGGTCCCTCGACGATGCGACGGACGTTCGGTCCCGCCAGGCGACCTTCGGTGCCCCTCCGGTCGAAGGCCGTGCCGTTGAAGACCCCGGCCCCGTTGTCGGTGCCGATCCAAACCGACCCGTCCCGCGTGACCGTGACCGTCCGGACGAAAGCGCTGGGCAGTCCGTCTTCGGTGGTGAAGCGGGTCCAGCGATACCCATCGTAACGGTAGAGACCGTCCGAAACCGCGAACCAGGCGACGTTGTTGGTCTCGAAGGCGACATCGAAGACCTGCCTCCGCTGGATGCCCGCGTCGGCGGTGAAGTCGGCCAACCGCCACGGGGCCTCCGGCGAGGGGACCTCCTGCGCCTCCCCCACCGTTGCGGACAATGACCACCCCAGGAACACGGCCATGAACCGACGGACGGTGTTTGGGCGGGGCATTGCGCGAAGGAAACCTGAAAGCCTCGCAACGGGCAAGGGGCGGACAGCGGGCAGGGTGGGGCGAACCCGAAGGACCATCGCGATCCAGGCCGGACAGCAGGGCAAGGAACCGCGGGGTTCCCCTTGCAAGGGCCGATCACCGGAGGGTGGTTGCCGCATCGTTTCCGTGTTCGGCGCCCCGCGGGCGTCCTTGCGATGGGGCGCGGGGGCCGTCTTCGCGGTCTTTGGGTTTCCCCGGTTCAGGGCCGCCCCTTCGGCCGCCACGGAAGTCCCCCCGCCCCTGAGGAGCGCCGGTGGCGACCACCAGCCAGGACCCATCCTTCAGTCGCACCGCGCCGGGATCCGCACCCGGAAAGCGGACGGTTTCCTTCAAGGCATTCCAGGAAGCCCCATCCTGGCTCGCGATCGGCCAAGGCCCTGGACCGGTTCCGAAGAACAGGAGCCGGCCTGCGTCGGACACCAGACACCCAAGCCAACGGTTGCGGGACGAATCCAGGGTCAGATCCGTGAGGCGCTCGAACTTCAGACCATCCGTGCTGACCGCGTGATAGCCACCCCTGCTGTTGGGTGGCGGACCCGCTCCGGGACCCTGGGGGAACTCGTCCACCGACCCGTTGTCGGGAACCACGAGGTGGAAAACGCCCTCGTGCAGCGCCACCGCGCAGTCGATCACGATCCTGCCTTCGACCGAAAAGCGCACGCCCGGCTCGAAGACGTAGTCGACCCCGTTGGTGGTGACCGCGGAATGGATCATCGGCGGGCTGCGCCGGAAGTCCCGCGAGGTGTTGGAGGTGAAGTAGAGCCGGATCCGTCCGTCCGGCAGCGGCACCAGTGTCGGATCGAACGGCCGGGTCATTCCGGCAGGGAAGCCGGCGATGAGGATCGTCTCCGCCGGACTCCAATTCCTCCCGTCGTCGCCGGAGAAGCGGACCGCCACCCGGTCGAAACGGCGCGGCTCGTCCTTGGGAAAATGCTGGAAGGCCGCGAGCAGACGTCCGTCGGCCATCCGGGCCACCGAGGCCACACCGGCCCGATCGAAGGTCGCCAGCTTCTCGCGAGCCCCTCCGGCATCGATGCGATGGACGAGCACGTCGTTGTCCCAAGGACCGGGTCCCAACTCCCGCTTCGGCGGTCCACCAGGCGGCTCCTGCCCGCAGAGGGATCCGGCCAACAACCAGACCCCAATGGTGGCGCCCCGCCACCGACGCAGACCGGAACGGATATCGGAAAGGTTCATGTTCAAGGGGACCCGGAAGGAAGTGGCACGGAGGATTTCCTGCACCGGCTCGGATCCTGAAATGCAAACTCCCGCCGCCCGCCTTCCAGAGTCAATGAACGCAAGTGGGCGAGCTACGCCCACCCCTGAGCCGGATGGATTCGCCGGGAGCGAAAGCCGACTTCACGCGAATGCGCCAAGACGCCAACCGGCGATGCATCCGGGTTCAAGGCAGCGATCCCCACTCGGGGTACGGTTCTGAGATAGGAATCCCACGACTTCCTCCCCTCCCCAGCGGCTTTGCGGTTTTGCGTGCCAATCCCTCCACTTCGTTCCACAGGCGGGTTGGATTGCGTTTGGGATCAGTCGGCAGGAGTGGCACCCTCGCGGAAGCACCAGAGGGCGGAACCGGAACGCAGGAACAGATCGCCATCAGAGGCCGCCGGTGCGGCGGTGAGGGGTTCCCCGACGGAATTGACCGCGATGAAATCCAAGGACGGCCGGGCCTCCAGGACGGTCACAGAACCGGAACCATCCGGCAGGTAGAGAACGCCTGCGGCGGCGATGGGAGCGATGCGGTTCACCGAGACTTCACCCGCCCCGGGCAGGGCGCGGCGCCCAAGAACCCGTCCTCCACGGGGATCCATGCAAACCACTTCGCCCGCGTCGTTCAGCACGAAGACCCGGTTACCAATGACGAGTCCCGGTCCGGCCAAGGATCCCACGGCGGCGTTCGTCCACAGGACCGTTGGAAGTCCCTTTCGCGATAGATTTACGGCAGTGAAGCCCTGCACGGTCCCGGGAACCAAGGCGGCCCGAGGCAGCCAAGTCGGCTCAATCCGGGCCGAAGCGGGAACACTTTCGAGCAGCCAGTCGACTTCGCCGGAAGCCGTCCGGACTCCGCGGAGCCCTGCGCTTCCGGAAACAAGAAGCCCTCCCACGGCCGGCTTCGGTCCGAAACCGGTCGCCTTCTCCAAAGGCAGGGTCCAGCGGGTCTCGCCCGTGGACAGATCCAAGGCCTCGATCCGGGCCGGATCCCGAAGCACCACCAGGCACAGCCCGTTCCACAACACCGGCGAGGCGGTCGGGCCACCGGCCGGATCGCGGTTCACGACTTCCCGCTGCCAAAGCTCCTCGCCATCCCAATCCAAGCACCAGACCACGGATCCCATCAGGGCCACCAATCGCCGGCCGTCGGTCACCGGAGTGGCGTCGCAGTGGGACGGCGATGTCAGACGGGCCGAGGGCGAACGCGAGAAGCTGGGTTCAATCCGGGAGACGTCCCGGCGCCACAAAAGCCGGCCGTCGGTCCGCGAAAGACAAAGCACCGAAGCCGAGAACTCCTCCGGTTGGGTCAGGAAGATCCGGTCATCCCAGACCACCGGACTGCCGCAGGAAGGCCGGGAAAGAGGCACCTTCCAAGCCCGGTTGAGCTTGGGGTCCCAACGGCGCGGCAACGGCTTTCCCTGGACCACGCCATCCCCGGTTCCCCGCCAACCGGGCCAGTTCTCCGCGCTCACCTGCCCGCAAGCCAGCGTCAGCCAAACCCCGAAACCGAACAGGCGCCACTTCCAGCCCCCGCCTCGATCCCGTCGGCAAACATCCCCGCCTCTTGAATCCACTGCATCTCGCAAGATGTTGATAACAAGGAGTCAATCCCGCTCGTTTACAAGTGAAACGCAGGTGACATCAGGTGCATTTGACGTCACCGAACCGCGTCTCGACACAGGCCGGTGCGCCAACCGGTTCCCGGGAGGGGTGGGTTGTCGGCTCCGGGGTGGGCTCCTCTCGGACGGAACCGGGCAAGGTCCTTGAATCCGGCGACCGCCATTGGTGTCCGACACGGCCTCGGACATGACCGCCTTCCTCCCCACCCTTCTCATCGCCCTCACCGCCGGCCTGGCCGTGCAGGCCGCCGCCCCGGTCGATTGGCTCCTGGACCCTTCGCCCTACAAGGCCGCTGTGACCATCGCGGCCGACGGACGGGAAGTCGTCCTTTCCAACGGTCTCCTGCGCCGGGTGATCCGCCTGGCGCCGAACGCGGCCACGGTCGCATTGGACAACCTGGTCACCGGCGAGAGCCACCTGCGCGGCGTGAAGCCCGAGGCGGTCGTGGAGATCGACGGAAGGCGCCATGAGGTGGGCGGACTGAAGGGACAACCCAACTACGCGTTCCTCCGGCCGGAATGGATCGACCAGCTGCGCTCGGATCCGGCCGCGTTCCGGTTCACCGGCTACGAGATCGGCACGCCGAAGGAGCGCCTCGCCTGGAAGCGCGTCCGCCACCACGCGTCCGAAGCCCAATGGCCGCCCACCGGCGCGACACTCCGCCTCGACTTCGCCTGGCCCGTCGAGGAAACCGCCGCCGAACTGCCGTCCGAAGCCGGTCGGGTCCCCGCCTTCGATGACGGATTCGCCGGAATGGATCCTTCCTGGAAGGCCCGGAATTCCCGTCGGTCCGAACGCATCTCGTTCCAGAACGAAGGCAAGGCCGGGGAGATCTTCGCCGAGTCCGGCACCCACTGCTTCGCCGAACGGGAGCTGCCCGACGGAACCTCCCTCGTGGAGGCGGTCATCCATCCCGGCACCGACACCGACACGAGCTGGGGTCCGGGACTCGGACTCGTCTTCGCGGACAAGGTCATCAAGGTGAACCTCCGGCCCGGGGACCGCGGGCAACATGGGCACTTCGAACTGCGGAACGGCGGACAGGAGCTGCTCGCGCGGGTGCCGGCCTTCGCGGAGTCGGATGGCGGACTGGACCGTGCCCGTGCCTACCGTCTGCGGGCCCGCATCCAATCCGGCTCGGTCGTGTGGGATGTCGCCGACGCCGCGGAATCGCGTCCGGGCTTTCAGCGGTTGTTCGAGGTCGACCAGGGCGGCCCGGGCCCCAAGGCCGTCCGCGTGGGCAAGACCGACCGCCGCGGTGGTGCCGGTGACGAAGGGACCGCCAACGCCGGTGGCTGGGGACGCAGCCGGATCCTGCAGGTCCGCGCCTTCTCCGGATACGACGCCGCGAAGGCCCGCGCCGAGGCCGGCATCCGGCCCCGGGACATCCGCGTCTCCGTCCACTACGAGATCTACGACGGCCTGCCCGCCTACTCGAAGTGGATCACCGTCTCCAACGGCACCGACAAGGCCTTCCAGCTCGACCGGTACTCCAGCGAGCAGTTGGCGGTGGTGGAACGGGTCTCCGAGGTGGACGAACTCAGCGAAGGCCGCATCCCGCCGAACTTCCACGTCGAGACCGACATGGCCTTCGGCGGCATGATGGCCGCCGGGGCGAACCGCCGCTCGTTCCGTTGGCTCCCGGATCCGGACTTCCACACCCAGGTCAACTACGAGAAGCGCACGCCCTGCCTGTTGGACGTCGGCCCCGACCTGGGCCCGTCCCAGAAGGTGGCCCCGGGCGGGGTGTTCGAATCCTACCGCGCCTGGGTGCTGCCCTTCGAAAACACCGACCGGGAACGCAGCGGCCTCGCCGTCCGCCGGCTCTATCGCACGGTCGCCCCATGGGTGACCGAGAATCCCCTGATGATGCACGTCGTCTCGTCCAACGGCCAGGTGGTGACCAACGCCATCGACCAGTGCGCGGCGACCGGCTTCGAGATGCTCATCCTCAGCTTCGGCAGCGGCTTCGACATGGAGAACGAGAAGCCCGCCACCCTGGAGAAGGCGAAGGCCTGGGCCGCCTACGCCAAGAGCCGAGGCATCGAGATCGGCAGCTATTCCCTGCTCGCCTCGAGGGCCATCGGAGGCGGCCACGACGTGGTGATGCCCCAGGGCCTGAAGCCGGCCTTCGGCAACTCGCCGTGTCTCCTGAGCCGTTGGGGCACGAACTACTTCCGACGCCTGTACGAGTTCCATCGGCAGAGCGGATTCACGCTGTTGGAACACGACGGTTCCTATCCGGGCGATCCCTGCGCCGCCACCCACCATCCCGGACACGCGGGACTCGGGGACTCGCGGTGGAACCAATGGCGCGAGATCTCGGAGTTCTACAAATGGTGCCGGGCCGAGGGCTTCTACCTCAACGTGCCCGACCACTACTTCCTCTCCGGCTCCACGAAATCCGGGATGGGCTACCGGGAGGTCAACTGGTCCCTGCCCCGGGCCCAGCAGGTCATCCACACCCGCCAGAACATCTACGACGGCACCTGGCAGAAGCTTCCCAGCATGGGCTGGATGTTCGTGCCGCTGACCGAGTACCAGGGCGGCGGCGCGGCGGCCACGATCGAGCCGTTGTCCGAGCATCTCGACCACTACGCGGCCATGATCGAGAGCAACCTGGCCCTGGGGGTCCAGGCCTGCTACCGCGGACCGCGGCTCTACGACACCGACCGGACGAAGGCCATGGTCCAATCGAAGGTGGCGTGGTTCAAGGCGCACCGGGACATCCTGGAAAGCGACCTGATCCACGGCCGCCGCGCCGATGCGCGGGACCTCGACTGGATGCTGCACGTGAATCCGCGGTTGAAGTCCAAGGGCCTGCTGGCGGTGTTCAACCCGCTCGACCAACCGGTCATGCGCACACTCCGGGTGAACCTCTACTACACCGGCCTGAAGGACACCGCCCGCCTGCGCGAGCGCGATGGCCGCGCGAATCGCCTGAAGCTTTCCCGCGACCACACCGTGGAGATCCCGGTGACCGTCCCCGCCCAGGGGATGAACTGGTTCACGGTCGAGTAGAACGCGCCAAGGGCGTCGGGCTTCAGGGAGGGATGACTTCTTCCTGAAGCCTCTGGAGGCGGAGAAGGAACTCACGCCCAAGCGCCAAGCGGCTCAGCGGGAACCGGACGGGATCCGTGTCTCAAGCCCCCTTCCAGATGCCGGAGGGTCGCCAGAAACCTACGGCCCCCTCCCCACCTTCGCACCCGTGTCACCCCTGGCTGTGGAAGACGGTCCCTGGACCCGCGGCATTGGAAGGAGGGTACACGGCAAAGGGTGCAAAGGAACTTCCTCAGCCCGTTCCCTACAGCTTCAAGAGGCGCCGCCCGACATGCACCCTGAAGAGCAGGACCTCATACTTCGCGACATCCCCTGCGAACGGGCTCGGAAGCGGCACCCAGACGCTCCGGTCGCCATCCACGATCGCGTGTCCTTTCCGTCCCTTGAGTTTTGCCCGGAGAAGGCCGATCGCACGGCTCGGGAAACCGAGCTTCGGCGAGAAGCGGGCGACCCGCACCAGTTCAGCGTCCTTTAGGGGTTCACCAGGCCAACGCGGGAGCCAGGCTTCCGTTTCGTCGTCGCCTTCGTCCTCCATCATTCCCGGAGCTCCGGCGGGTCTTTCCGAAAGCAGACCGCCCTGTTCCAACTCCCAGGCGCAATGCATCCCGTAGACGTCTTCGGGTGGACGACAGGACAGATCATGGCTGAAGAGGCAGAATGTGACGCTGCCGACGAGGCCGACCCCGGTTTCGCACGTTTCGCCTTCCCCTGAACCCGTCCCGCCAGAGCCGCCCATGCGATAGCGAATGACCCAGAACGGCTTCCTGCGGCGCCCTGGCGGCCAGACCAACGACCGGTGGTCCACGATGTCAGCGGACGGTCAAAACCAGCCGGGGGTGGTCGAAAGTGGTGGGATGAAAACCAGCCAGTGAGGGTCGAAAGTCCGGGTTCAAAACCAGCCACCTGGAGCGGAGGAGTCAGAGTGA
>JAIYBC010000022.1 GCA_027488845.1 Verrucomicrobiales bacterium
CGTCGCTCCATCAGGGTTTCCCCCATTGTGAAAAATTCTCGACTGCTGCCACCCGTAGGTGTCTGGACCGTGTCTCAGTTCCAGTGTGGCTGGTCGTCCTCTCAGACCAGCTACCCGTCTTAGCCTTGGTGAGCCGTTACCTCACCAACTAGCTGATAGGCCGCGGGCTCATCGCAAAGCCGCAGGTCTTACGACCCACGTTTGAGTGCCAAGGGATTCCCCTCAGCAATCACATGCAGTATTAGCTCGCCTTTCAGCGAGTTATCCTACTCTTCGCGGCAGATTACCCACGTGTTACGCACCCTTACGCCACTGCAACCGCCGAATATTGCTACCCGACGATTACCGTTCAACTTGCATGTCTTATCCACGCCGCCAGCGTTCGTTCTGAGCCAGAATCAAACTCTCCGTTTAAATGATTTTGTTTCTTACTTGTTCCGACCAGTTACCCAGTCGGGGGCTCTTCTTCCATCGTGCATTTCAATTTTCAAAGACCACCTCGGACTACTACTTCATCATCCCGCTTTTCAGCCCAATTTCACGATACATTCGCGAAACCTTGCCGCCACGAGACGACGAAACTTCAACCGATTTCTTAAATCGGCTGAACTTCACCCGATGCGATTACGATTTCAGTCCACTTCCGCGGACCGCTACGAGGTAGCTCGTAAAGAACGAGGACAGTTAAGCCCGACTCTTCCGTTCCCTCAAGAGCTTTTTAAAAAAATCTTCAAAACATCCCAAAACAGGCCTCCACAAAAACATCTCAACCACCTCAACAACAACGGGATACAGAAGCTCCGAATCTTCACGACCTTTTTGCGACGTTTCCGAGCAGTCTCGGTCCAACCCCGCCACTTTCCTGCTTTGCCCCCCTTCCCCGACCACTTTGAATTGCCTTCCAGTTCTACCGATTCCTCGATTTTCCGAAGGAATCCGCATCCTCCAGGCTTCGCTCCTCCGTTTTCGTCCGGTTCCGCGACCGAGTTCAGCCCGCATTGCAGTTCCTTCCATAAGTCCCATCCTGCATCCATGCGTACCGAATCGCTCCAGTTCCTCGAACTTCTCGTCAACACCCCCAGCCCGGTCGGCCATGAGACCCGCGGGCTCAGGGCTTGGTTGGACTATGTCTCGCCTTTTGCCGAAGAGACCTTCTCCGATGCCTACGGGAATTCCGTTGCGGTTCTCAACAAGGGCGGCGGACCGCGCCTGATGCTTGCCGCCCACGCCGACGAGATTGCGATGTCGGTCAACCATGTGACCGCCGAGGGCTTTATTCACGTGCGTCGAATGGGCGGGATCGATCCGGCCATCACGAAGGCCCAGCGGGTCACCATCCACAGCCGCTCCGGGCCTGTCTTCGGGGTGGTTGGGAACGTCGCGCCTCACCTGACGCGCGGGGAGGCGGAGGCCAAGGCGCCCAAGATCCATGAACTGTTCATCGACATCGGAGTTTCCTCGAAGGAGGAGGCCCTGAAGCTCGTGCGGGTGGGTGATCCGATCACGCTCAACGATCGGTTTGAGATCCTGCGCGGGGACCTGGCCGTGGCGCGGGCCTTCGACAACCGGATCGGCACCTTCGCGGTCGCCGAGGCGCTGCGACTGCTCCAGCCGTTTCGGGATCGGCTGAACGTCGAGGTTTGCGCCGTGGCGAACGTGCAGGAGGAAGTCGGCCTGCTGGGTGCCCGTCAGATCGCCTATTCCCTGAACCCTTCGGTCGCCCTAGTCGTCGACGTCACCCATGCCACGGACTACCCGACCGTGGATCCACGCCAACATGGGGACATCCATCTCGGGAAGGGCCCAACCCTGACCCACGGCGGATGCAATCACCCCGCCGTGCTCGAGCGCATCGAGACGGTCGCTTCCGAGAAGGGCATCCCCCTGCAACACGAAGCCATGAGTGCGACCAGCGGCACCGACACGGATGTCATCTTCTGGACCCGCGGAGGCATCCCCAGCGGTCTGATCAGCCTTCCAAACCGCTACATGCACTCCCCGGTCGAGGTGGTGAACCTCCGGGACCTCGAACAGATCCCGGAGCTCATGGCCGGATTCGCCCTCTCCATAGCAAAGGGGGAGGAATTCCGTGTCCGGGTCTGAGCCGTCCAATCGGAGAGGACGGACCTCACGCAGACACGCAAAGGCGCCAACGGGAGGCTGAAGCCGGAGTCAGGGCAAGGCCCGTGGTTCACTCCCTGAGACTTCTCGGCTCAGAGCATGCGCGTGGGGCCCCTTTGTTTCTTGGGCAAGGACGAAGCGGGTCTCCTACCGAAGTCCCCTTGCCCGGCTCACTCCTTGAACTCGGACTCCATCCGGGCCAATCGGGTCGCGGCGGCCTCCCATTCTGATGTGGCCTTGTCGAGATCGTGGGCCAATGACCGTAGCTGCTGGTTCAGGGTCAGGGCCCTTCCCGGCGTCGCATAGGTCGTCGGACTCTCGAGTTCGTTCGCCAGGTCGTTCTGCTTCCTCTCCAAGGCGGTCACCTGCCCCTCGAGCTGGGTGACGTGCTTCCTTTGCGATGCCAGCGCCTTGCGGGCGTCTGCGGCCTGTTGCCTCCGCTCCTTCTGGGAAGCGGTTTCCATGGGACGCGCTTCTCCGCGCCGGCCGCCGGTGTCGGGACGGGAATTGCTCAACCCGGGCCCGGTGCTCGCCGAGGTCAACGCCACCCGCGCCGAGGACGCCTTGGTCTTCTCCAGGTAGTAGTCGTAGTCACCGGCGTACGGCGTGAGCACACCGGCGTTGATGTGCAGCACCTTGGTCGCGATGGACCGGATGAAATAGACGTCGTGGCTGATGAACACGAGGGTGCCGATGAACTCGCTCAAGGCGGCCACGAGGGCGTCGATGCTCGGGATGTCGAGGTGCGTGGTCGGCTCGTCCATCAGCAGCAGGTTGGGCGGATCCAGCAGCAGCTTGACCAGCGCGAGCCGGGTCTTCTCACCGCCGCTCAACACCGACACCTTCTTGAACACGTCGTCGTCCCGGAACAGGAAGCATCCCAGGAGCGAACGGATGTAGAGCTCGGTCACGCGCGCCGGGGTGTCGCTGGCTTCCTCGAGGACGGTGCGCTGCGGCTGGAGCATCTCGGTCCGATACTGGGAGAAGTAGCCCACCTTGACCCGCAGGCCGAGGTCGCGTTCCCCGGACTGGGGAACCAGCACGCCCGCGAGCAGCTTGAGCAGGGTGGACTTGCCGGCGCCGTTGGGGCCAACAAGGACCGTACGGTCGCCGCGCTGCGCCTCGAACTGGAGTCCGCTATAGATGACGTGGTCGCCGTAGGCGAAGTCGACGTCCTTGATCGTGATGACGCGCTGTCCGCTCTGTTCGGGCTGGGGAAAGGCGAAGTCGACCGTGGATGCCGCCTGCTCGGGGGCGTTCACCTTCTCCATGCGGTCGATCTGCTTGAGCTTGGCCTGCGCCCGGGTGGCGGTGGTGTTCTTCGCGCGGAACCGGTTCACGAAGTCCATCAGGCGGCCGATTTCGCGCTGCTGGTTCTTGAATGCCGCCAACTGCTGCTCCTGCTGCGCCTCCCTCTGCTCGAGGAACGTGTCGTAGTTGCCGGTGTAGCGGTAGAGGCGCTGGTTGCGGATCTCGACGATCCCCGTGACCAGCTGGTTCAGGAACTCCCGGTCATGTGAGATCACGAGGATCGCACCGGCGTAGTTCCGCAGGTAGTTCTGGAACCAGAGCAGCGTCTCCAGGTCCAGGTGGTTCGTCGGCTCGTCCAGCATCAGGATGTCCGGCTCCTGGACCAGCAACCGCGCCAGATGCGCCCGCATCACCCAACCGCCCGAAAGCTCCCTCGCCGGCCGTTCGTAATCCGACTCCCGGAAGGCCAATCCCTTCAGCAGCCGCTTGGCCTTCGCGATCGCCGGGCCGTCCGCGTAGAAGTGGTAGTCGTCCGAGGTCGTCCCCGGATCATGGAAGCTGGTGGCCAGCTCCAGGACGCTCTCCTCGCCGATCGGCGCGCTTTCCTGAGGGAGGAAGCCGACGGTCACCCCCCTTTGGAAGGTCACCAAGCCCTCGTCGGGATCCTCCTGCCGCAGGATGAGCTTGAAGAGGGTGGACTTGCCCGCCCCGTTGGGCCCGACCAGCCCGAGCCGGTCCTGCCGGTTGAATTGGAGCGAGGCGTCCTCGAACAGAGTCCGCCCGCCGTATCCCTTCGCCACGTTCGAAACAGTCAGCATTTCTGGAAGGAGCATGCCCGCTGCCCCGGCCGAAGTGGATGCCAGATTTCCGAATGTCGCACGGCCGCCATTCCCGCATCGTCATTCCCAAGACCCGGAGCCTAGGATCGCACGCGATGCTCAACTGGATCTGGCTGGGAATCCTCACCGTGGCCGCCTTGGTGGCGGGTGTCACCGGACGCCTCGCCGGACTGACCGACGGTGTCCTGAAGGGCGCCGAGAACTCCGTGACGGTGGCCTTCGGGCTGATCGGCGTGATGACGCTCTGGCTGGGGCTGATGCGCCTCGCCGAGCGTTCCGGCATGGTCCAGTCCGTCGCCTCGCTGCTGCGTCCGCTGCTGCGTCGCCTCTTCCCCGAGGTCCCGGAATCCCATCCGGCCATGGGGAGCATGGTCCTGAACATCGCCGCCAACGCGCTCGGCCTGACCAACGCCGCCACCCCCCTCGGCCTGCGGGCCATGCGCGATCTCCAGTCGTTGAACCGCCATCCCGACACCGCCTCCGACGCGATGTGCACCTTCCTCGCGATCAACACCGGTTCGGTCCAGCTCATCCCCACCACCGCCATCGCCATCCTTGCCGCCAATGGTTCGGCCAACCCCACCGCGATCATCGGCACGACCCTGCTCGCGACGACCTGTTCCTCGGCCACCGGACTCGCCGTCGTCCGCCTCACCCGGGGCCTGCGTTGGTTCCGTGCGCCCGATGGGACCGTGAACGCCACTCCGGAACCCGATTCCATCGAGGCCGCACCTTCCGACACGCCCCTCCTCACCGCGGCGAACACCGAGCCGCTGTCCGCCGGCCGCCGCATCCTTTTCGGGCTTCTGGTGCTGGTGTTCGCCGGTTTCGCCGCCCAGATCCTGTTCAATCCCCCGGCGGGCTCCCCAAATGGCCCATTCCTCGTCCGGTTGATCGAGGCGGTCTCCGTGGTGGCCCTGCCCTTCCTGTTCGTTGCGATCCCGGTCTACGGAACGCTGAAGGGCCTGCGCGCCTACGAGGAGTTCGTCGAAGGCGCCAAGGAAGGCTTCGCCACCGCCACCCGGATCATCCCCTACCTCGTGGCGATGCTGGTGGCGATCGGTGCCCTGCGCGGCGCGGGCGGGATCGAATGGATCACCAGGACCCTGGAACCGCTCCTGCGCGGCGTCGGCTATCCGGCGGAACTGGTCCCGATGACCCTCCTTCGGCCGCTCACCGGCAGCGGCACCCTCGCTGCCTTCACCGACCTGGTGAAGTCCCACGGCGCCGACAGCCTGTTGGCGCGCATGGGCGGAACCCTGTTCGGCAGCACGGAGACCACCTTCTACGTGATCGCCGTCTATTTCGGTTCGGTGGGCGTCCGTCGGACCCGGAACGCGATCCTTGCCGGACTTTCCGCCGACATCGCGGGCTCGATCGCCGCCGTCTGGGTGTGCCGTTCGATGTTGGGATGACCGCAGTCCCGGGTCACGAAGGCGCGACAACGCCTCGGCCGGGGGGAACCGACCGCGCCTTCTCCGACATTGATGGCGACCGGGACCTTCCCCAGCCTCAGGACGTGCCTTCGCTCGACGCCTCCGACATCCGGGCCGCCGTCGTCGCCGCCCTAGCCGAGGATCTCGGCTCCGGTGACGCGACCACCCTAGCCTGCATCCCGCCGGAAGCGCGTTCCCGGGCCCGAATGAACGCCCGGGAACCGCTGACCTTGGCCGGAATCGAATTCGCCGAGGCCGCCTTCCGGGAACTGTCACCCGACGTGACGCTGCGCCGTTTCGCCAAGGACGGCGACCGCCTCGGTCCGGGCCAGCCCGTGCTGGAGGTCTCCGGTCCGTCCCGGGCGTTGCTCTCCGCCGAGAGGGTGGCGTTGAACTACGTCCAGAGGCTTACCGGCGTCGCCACCGCGACCGCCGCCTACGTCGCCGCCGTCGAAGGCACCCGCACCCGGATCCTGGACACGCGCAAGACGACCCCGGGTTGGCGGAAGTTCGAGAAGTACGCCGTGGCCTGCGGCGGCGGAACCAACCACCGGTTCGGCCTCCACGACCTGATCCTGATCAAGGACAACCACCTCGCCGCGCTCGCCGGCGAATCGCCGGATCCGATCACCGCCGCCGTCCGCCGCGCCCGCTCCCTCTATCCCGCGCTCCGGGTCGAGGTCGAGGCCGACACCCCGGAACAGGCGGAACTGGCCGCCGCCGCCGGTGCGGACATCGTCCTGCTGGACAACATGGCCCCGGAGGTCCTCCGGGAATCGATCCGTCGCATCGCCGGCCGGAGCCAAACCGAAGCCAGCGGGGGAATCACGCTCGCCACGGTCCGGGCGGCCGCCGAAACCGGCGTCGACTTCATCTCGGTGGGGGCGGTAACCCACTCGGCCAAGGCCGTCGACCTCGGACTCGACTTCCTGCCCTGAAATGAATCCCGACGCCCAGATCCTCCGTTCCCTCCGCGGCGCCGGTGAAGCCGGTGTGTCCGGCGCCGCGCTGGCCAAGTCCCTCGGCGTCTCCCGCGCTGCGGTGTGGGCCCGGATCGAGGAGCTCCGCCGCGCCGGATACGACATCGAAGCCAGCCCCCACCACGGCTATCGCCTGCACGGTTCGCCCGACCGGCTCCATGCCGACGACCTTCTCGCCCGCCTAGGACCGATCAAGGTCATCGGCCGCGACATCCAGGTCTTCAACGAGACCTCCTCCACCAACGACATCGTCGAGAAACTCGCACGCGACCTCGTCGCCGAAGGCATCGCCGTGTTCGCCGAATCCCAGACCAAGGGACGTGGACGTCTCGGACGCCGTTGGTCCTCGCCCCCCGGGAAGGGCCTTTGGCTCTCGGTGCTGCTCAGACCGAACCTCGCCCCGGCCGCCGCCACCCAGCTCACCGTCTCCACGGCCGTCGCCGTCGCCCGGGCCATCGAGAAGAACACCGGTCTCCAACCCGGGATCAAGTGGCCCAACGACATCGTCTTCGGCACGCGGAAATGCGCCGGCATCCTGCTCGAACTCGGTGCCGAACTGGACCACATCAAGCATGTGATCCTCGGGATCGGCATCGACGTGAACATCCTCGCCGAGGAGTTCCCCGAGGAATTGCGGCCCATCGCCACCTCCCTCCAGGCCGAGGCGGGGCATCCCATCGACCGCCCTTCCCTCGCCACCGCCCTGCTCCAGGAACTCGACGCCGTCTACGCCCGCCTGCGGGCCGGCGACTTCCATGAGATCGGCGACGAGTGGATGCGCCGCTGCACGACGCTCGGCCAGCGCGTCACGATACGGGTGGCGGATCGCGTGGTCACCGGCCGCGCCGAAGCCCTGGACGAAGACGGCGCCCTGCTCGTCCGCACCGAGCATGGCCGGCTGGAACACATCATCGGCGGCGACGTGTCGCTCGCGAAGTGAGGGCTCCCATGATGCTTCTGCTCGACGTCGGCAACACCCACACCCATGTCGGCCTCGGCGACCCGAGGCGCACCCGCGTGCTCGGCGATTTCCCGACCGAAGCCTGGCGGGCCGGCACGGCGGCCGATTCGTTGCGGGAACTGCTGAAGTCGACCCGGCCGGACTCCGGCGGATTCTGCAGCGTGGTCCCGGCGGTGAACGGATCCGTCCGTTCCACCCTGACGTCGGAATTCGGCTTCGAACCCCGGCAACTCTCCTCCGACACCGTCCGGGGCGTCGGAATCCGGTACCCGAAACCCGGGACCATCGGACAGGACCGCCTCGCGAACGCCCTGGCGGCGAGGCACCGCTTCGGGGCGCCGGTGCTGGTCGTCGACTTCGGCACCGCGGTGACCTTCGACGTCGTCGACCGACACGGCGACTACATCGGCGGGATCATCGCCCCGGGCCTGTCGGCGATGACCGACTATCTCCACGAGAAGACCGCCCTGCTTCCACGGATCCGCATCCGCGAGCCCCGCAGCGTGGTCGGCCGCAGCACGGAGCAGGCGATGCTCGCCGGCGCGGTGCATGGGTACCGGGGTCTGGTGCGCGGGCTGATCCAGGAACTCCGGAAGGAACTCGGAGCACGCCGACTCCCGGTCGTCGCCACCGGCGGCTACGCCCGCCTGATCGCCCGCAAGATGCCGGCGATCGATGAAGTCGTCCCCGGACTCACGTTGGAGGGCGTCCGGTTGTTTTTGGGTGAGGGAGTGGGTTGAAAGGTTGAAAGGTTGAAAGGTTGAAAGGTTGAAAGGTTGAAGCGGTGAAAGGGGCGAGGGGTGATGCCGGGAATGGGATCCGGCGACTTCATTTGGAGATCGGCTGTGGAACGAGGTGAAGCCGCTGCTCCGACGTCGGGCTCTCTGGGGTACGGAGTCCCGGCTTCAGCCGGCAAGACCTTCACCCACGATGGACCCTGAACGACGCCCACCCGTTTTGGCCGACGGGATTCAGACCAACTGAAGCCGGGACCCCATACCTCAGATGGCCTTCGCGCCGTTCGTTGTCAGCGCTTCAGCGTCTCGGCGACTCACCGGTTGTTCATATCCCTGGAAGAGTCCTTACCGTGGGGATGCGGAGGCGGTTCACAACCAAGGGTGCCAGGGGTGCCAAGCACACGGTCGCTGGACGCCTTCTTCTGGCGCATTTGCGCTCCTTCGCGTGGCCCACTCACGCTTCCGTTGAACCAGCGCCCTTCAGCCCAACCGGGCGGCCGAAGCCGCTTCAACCCTTCAACCTTCAACCTCAACCTTTTATCCCTTCATCCCTTCGTCCCCTCACCCACCAACCACCCCTCACCCCACCACGGGCAACCGCTTCCATTCTTCCTCACGGAATCCGACCAGACCGATGTCCGGGCCCAGCAGGAACGGGCGTTTCACGAGGTTCCCGTTCGCGGCCAGCAGTCCGAGGGCGTCGTCGACGGACATGCCCGGCAGACGCTCGGAGAGTCCAAGGGCACGGTAGTCCTGTCCCGATGTGTTGAAGAGGCGCCGGAGATCGCCGCCCAGGTGTTCCAGCATCCGCCGCAGTTCCTCCGCCGTCGGAGGGGTCTCGCGGATGGCGAGGACTTCCACCTCGATCCCCCGGGACGCGAGGAACCGGAGTGCCTTCCGGCATGTGTCGCAGCCGCTGTAGGCGTAAACACGGATTCCCGTCGGAGCTTTCCTCATGCGCCCGGAAACTCGCGACGCCGCTCCACACCGGCCAGCGGAATCTTCCCGGCCTGGACGCCTCATCGGGAAACCTTCACCGGGTCGGATTCCGAACCCGGCCTTCCATGGAAAGGCGCCAAACCGGTCCGGTCCAGAAACTACCCGATTCTCCGGTGAAGGACGCTGGCCCGGCGGACGTCTCGGGTTCAGTCTCCCGAAACCCGCCCCATCGTCCCATGTCGACCCCAGCCCTGCTCCGGTTCCTCGCGCGTCTCTGCATCGTGGCCGTCCCGTTCGCGGGGACGGCGGCACCTGCGGTCGACTTCAATCGCGACGTGCGGCCGATCCTGTCGGACCGATGCTTCGCCTGCCATGGATTCGACGCCAACAAGCGCAAGGGAGGACTCCGTCTAGACACGCGTGAGGGTGCCCTCGCCGGAGGGAAGTCCGGGAAGCCCGCCTTCGTCGCCGGCAAACCCGACCAAAGCGCCCTCGTCAAACGCATCCGCCACACCGATCCCGAGGAGGTCATGCCGCCACCGGAACATCCGAGGAGCCTCTCCGGGGAGGAAAAGGACCTGCTCGTCCGTTGGATCGCCGAAGGCGGAAAGTACGCCGACCATTGGGCCTACAGCCCGGTGCAGCGTCCGTCCGTGCCGCAAGGCGACCGGTCCCAGGTCCATCCCGTGGACGCCTTCATCGCGGATCGCCTGAAGCGCGAGGGCGTGGAACCGCTGGCGGCCGCGGACAGGAGAACGCTGGTCCGACGCCTGTCCCTCGACCTCCACGGCGTCGCTCCGGACCCGGAGTCCGTCGAGAAGTTCGCCGCCTCGAAGGATTCCCGGGCCTGGGAGAAGCTGGTGGACCTCTTCCTGGATTCGCCGCGGTTCGCCGAACGGCAGACCCAGATGTGGCTCGACCTCGTCCGCTACGCCGATTCGATCGGCTTCCATGGCGATTGCACGGTGAGCGTCTGGCCCTACCGCGACTACGTCCTGCGCGCCTTCCAGGAGAACCGGCCCTTCGACCGCTTCACACGGGAGCAGATCGCAGGCGACCTGCTTCCTGGGGCGACCGACGAGACCCGCATCGCCTCGGGCTACAACCGCCTGAACCGCATGTCCACCGAGGGCGGCGTCCAGGACAAGGAGTACCTGGCGAAGTACGCCGCGGACCGCGTGCGCACGACCTCCATCACGTGGCTGGGCAGCACCATGGGCTGTGCCGAATGCCACGACCACAAGTTCGATCCCATCTCGACCCGGGACTTCTATTCGTTCGCCGCCTTCTTCGCGGACCTCCAGGAGCAGGGCTTCTACGACCGCGGATTCGGCGAGAACGAGTGGGGCCCGCGACTCCGTCTGCCGTCGCCCGAACAGAAGTCCGAACTGGAACGCCTCGACACGGCCATCGCCCGTGAGAGGGCCGTCCTCGAAGCCGCTTCCGACGATTCCTTGGCCGGCTCACGGGCCGCCTGGGAAAGCGCGGTGCTCGCGGCGGACGCGGGCAAGTCGCTGGGCTGGGGAATCCAGAAGCCGGCCGCCTTGTCCACCGTCAACGGTGCGCGGCTCGAGGCCGCCGGGGATTGGGTCCGAGCCTCCGGCCCGAATACCGACACCGAGACCTACATCGTGCGGCTGCGTCCCGGGACCGGACGTTGGACCGCCTTGCGCCTCCAGACGGGGACCGACGAGGAACTGCCCGGCAACCGGATCGCCCGCAACGGAACCACCTTCCATGTCTCCGGCGTGGACCTCGAACTCCGCGATCCCGCCGGCAGCCGCGTCGTCGACATCGCCCGCGTGCAGGTCTCCGCCGCGAGCGAGGGCTTCCCGGGCTCGTCGCTCATCGACCCGGATCCCTCGACCACCTGGGCCGTCGGCGAAGGCCATTCGCGCGACCACCAGGCCGTGCTGCACTTCCGCAATCCCATCGAAACCGGGTCGGAGACCGAACTGGTGTTCCGCATCCACCACGGGTCCCGCTTCCCACGGACCGCCATCGGAAGATTCCAGGTCGCGCTGTCCTCCTGGACCTCGCCCGGCCTTGGTTCCGGCGTGCCGGAGGACGTGCTCAAGTCCCTGCGCAAACCGGTCGCCGAACGCGGGAAGGAGGACGTCGAGCGGATACGGAAGCACCACCGGACGGTGGCTCCCGAGCTGGCGGGCACCTGGGGCAGGCTCGCGGAGCTCCAGGACCAACGCTCGCTCCTGCTCGGGAAGATCCCGTCGACGCTCATCAGCGAAGCGCGGAAGGAGCCGCGGGTCATGCGGGTCCTGGCCCGGGGCAATTGGATGGACGAATCCGGTCCGGTCGTCTCGCCGGCCATCCCAGCGCGTTTCCAGACGGATTCCACGAAAACCGCACCGGAACGTCGGCCCACACGGCTGGACCTCGCGGGCTGGCTCACACACCCGGACAATCCGATGACCGCCCGGGTGTTCGTGAACCGCCAGTGGAAGAACCTCTTCGGCGCCGGGCTCAGCCGCGTCCTCGACGACGTCGGTTCCCAGGGGGAATGGCCTTCCCACCCGGAGCTGCTCGACTGGCTCGCCGCCGAGTTCATGTCGCCGTCCCCCGCCCTCGCCCGCCCGGGACGGACGCCGCATGCCTGGGACGTGAAGCACCTCGTCCGCGTCGTCGTCACCAGCGCGGCCTACCGCCGTTCCTCCGTCGCGACGCCGTCGCTGCTCGAACGGGATCCGGACAACCGGCTGTTGGCCCGTCAGGGACGTTTCCGGGTGGACGCCGAGACGGTCCGCGACTCCGCGCTCGCCGCCTCGGGGCTGCTCGTGGAGCAGGTCGGAGGACCGAGCGTCCGTCCGCCGCAGCCCGAGGGCTATTGGGCCGCGCTCAACTTCCCCAAGCGCGAGTACGTGCCCGGCGTCGGCGAAGAGCTGCATCGGCGCTCCCTCTACACGCACTGGCAACGCACCTTCGTCCACCCGGCGATGGCGGCATTCGACGCGCCGAGCCGGGAGGAGTGCACCGCCAACCGGGTGAACTCGAACACGCCGCTCCAGGCGCTCGTGCTGCTGAACGACGTGGAGTTCGCGGAAGCCGCGCGGGCCCTCGCTACCGAGGAGTTCCGCAGGAGCGGGAAACGTCCCGAGACCGCCGTCGCCGCGCTCTGGCGACGGGTGGTTTCCCGTCCGGCGACGCCGCAGGAGCTCGCGGTCCTGCTCGACCTTTTCCGACAGCAGACGGCCCGCTACGCAACGGCGCCGACGGACGCGGCGGAACTGCTCTCCGTCGGCGCCGCGCCGCTTGCCAAGGACCTTCCGCAGGCCGAGTTGGCCGGCGTGACCGCCGTCGCCCGCGCAGTCCTGAACCTCCACGAGACCATCACCCGCAACTGAACCCCGGACCGAAAGGACCCAGTCGATGAACTCCCAGACGATCCCGGACTTCCTGACCCGCCGCCACTTCCTCGGCCGTTCCGCGCGCGGTCTCGGCACGATGGCGCTGGCCTCGCTGCTCGCCCCATCCCTGTTCGCCCAAGCGGCCAAGCCCCCGATCGGGTCGAAGGGCTTCATCCAACCGCTGCACCATCCGGCGAAGGTGCGCCGGGTGATCTACCTCTACATGGCCGGCGGGCCGTCTCACCTGGAGACCTTCGATCCCAAGCCGAAGCTCGGGGAACTGCACGGCAAGCCGATGCCGGAGTCCTTCACCAAGGGCCAGCAGCTGGCCCAGCTCCAGGGTCAGGAACTGAAGTGTTTCGGTCCGCAATGGGGCTTCCGGCGCTACGGGAAATCCGGCCTCGAGTTCTCCGAGAACCTGCCGCTGCTCGGCGACCATGCGGACGAGATGTGCCTGATCCGGTCCATGTACACCGACCAGATCAACCACGACCCGGCGCACATGCTGATGAACACCGGCTCGATCATCGCCGGCCGTCCGAGCTTCGGCTCGTGGCTGCTGTACGGGCTCGGATCGGAGACCGAGGACCTGCCCGGGTTCGTGGTGATGGTCTCGAGCGGGCGCGGCGGCCAGATGCAGCCGATCGCGGCACGGCAGTGGAGTTCCGGGATGCTTCCCAGCCGGTTCCAAGGGGTGAAGTTCAGCGGCCAAGGCGACCCGGTGCTGTACCTGCAGCCACCGCGCGGCGTGGAACGCGGTGACCAGCGGCAGGTGATCGACGCCGTCAACCGCCTGAACCGCCTGGAACACGAGCAGGTGGCGGATCCCGAGATCCTGACCCGGATCGCGCAGTACGAGATGGCCTTCCGCATGCAGGCGAGCGTGCCCGACCTCATGGACACCTCGCGCGAGCCGGCGAAGGTGTTCGAGCTCTACGGCTGCCGTCCGGGAGACGGGTCGTTCGCCTCGAACTGCCTGCTCGCGCGGCGCCTCGCGGAGCGGGGGACGCGGTTCATCCAGCTCTACCACCGCGACTGGGACCACCACGGGAACCTGAAGAACGACATCCGCCTGAAGCACGACGAGATCGACCGCGCCTGCCATGCGCTGCTGACCGACCTCAAGGAACGCGGCCTATGGGAGGACACACTGGTCCTTTGGGGTGGCGAGTTCGGCCGGACCCCGATGAGCCAGAGCGGCAACGGGCGGGACCACCACATCAAGGGCTTCACGACCTGGATGGCCGGCGGCGGCGTCCGCGGCGGCATGGCCCACGGCGCCACCGACGAACTCGGCTACGCGGCCGTCGACAGCCCGGTCCACGTGAACGACCTGCACGCCACGATCCTGCACCTCTTCGGCATCGACCACCGCCGTCTGGCCGTGCGCCACCAGGGGCTCGACGTCCGGCTCACCGGCATCGCCGGCGAGGTCGTGAAGGACGTCCTCGCGTGATCGATCCAAACGGAACGGGGGGAGACCTCACGCAAAATCGCCAAGCCGCGAAGGAACCGGAAGAGAACTACGGTTTGGGCGGCACTTGATCGGCCGCTTCCGGTTGTTGGCAGGTCCCGCTCCGGATGTGGTTCCGGATTTGCGGCTTTGCTTGAGCTTCCCCCCCAGGCGGTTCAACCCGGAGCCCTGGGCCGGACGGGAACCGCCACCTCGACCCGGAGTCCGTGGGGTTCGACCGCCGAAACCTCGAAGTCGCCGCCGCACTGGCGGGCACGGGCACGCATGCCGGTCATTCCCAGCGAAGGGGATTTCGCGGGGTCGGCGCCCATGGCGGTCAGTCCCCGGCCGTTGTCCTCGATGCTCAACAGCACGGTCGCGCCGTTCGAGTAGAGCCGCACGACGACGGCGGTCGCCTCGGAATGTCGGGCGATGTTCGTGAAGGCCTCCTGGGCAATTCGGAAGAGGTGCGTCTCGGTCTCGTCGGAGTAGCGGCCGACGCCGTCCGCCTTGAAGTCGACGTCGAGACGCGTCCGCAGGGAGAAGGATTCGGCGAGCCACTGAAGCCCCGCCTCGAGACCGAAGTCGTCGAGGATGACGGGGCGGAGCAGCTGGGAGAGCTCCCGGACATTGGCGATCGACTGGTCGACGAGCTGCAGGCAGTCGGATCGCAGCGCCTCCAGGTCCTTGGTCCCCTGGCGGGTCAGGTTGGAGCGCACCGCAGCGAGGGACTGTCCCAGCTCGTCATGCAGCTCGTGGGAGAACCGGCGTGCCGCCTCCTCCTGTCCCTGGAGCATGTGCCACGAGACGCGGTCCAGCTCGTTGGACTGCCATTTCATCCGTTCGATGCTCTGCCGGACGAAGACGACGGTGGTGCCGGCGCAGGCGACGGCGAAAAGGAAGCTGGCCCCGAGGAGGTAGGAGGAATTGCGTCGGAGCTTGTCGGACTGGGACTGGATCTCCTCGTCGGCCTCGGCGAGCCGGGTCGAGCTCCACCGGATCAGCTCGTTCACCTGGGCCACCATCCGGTTGTTGTGGTCGAACAGCTCCTGGACCTGAGCCGGAGTCGCCGGGGATTCGGAGAGGAGGACCGTCCTGACCTCGGCGGCGAACGACTTCAGCGTGGACTCCAGCTCGGCCCAAAGCGGGCCGCCGGCCATCGTCCTGACTTCGGCCGTCAGCTGTTCCAGCGGCTGGCTGCTCTCTTCGAGGCCGCGGAGCAGCTGGAGCGAGGCGTGGGGCTTCTGTCCGGGATCGGCGAGCCTCTGCAGCACCTCCGCCATGGCGTTCTGCGCCGTCTGCACGTCGTGGATGAGCCGGGCGAGGATGAGGTGGTCGCGGGCGAGCTTGGAGGCGTTCTCGCTGATGACCCGGCTGCGCCAGACGGCCACCCATCCGGAGGCCCCAAGCAGCAGCAGCACTAGGAGGAAGCCGAGGACCAGTCCGTTCAGGACGTGGCGGCTTCCAAGGCGCAGGCTGCTCCAAGGCTTCCTCGGGATGGTCTTCAATCGACGAGTCCGTGCCGGATGGCGAACCGCACGAGTTCGTTGCCGGAGTGGAGGTTGAGCTTCTCCATGATGCGTCCGCGATGGGCCTCGACGGTGTACACGCTCAGGCCGAAGCGGACGGCGAGCTCCTTGTTGGTCTTCCCCTCGGCGATGCCCTGGAGCACCTCCCGTTCGCGGGTCGAAAGCAGGTCGATCGGCTCCGAGACGTGCTTCCGGTAGTCCTCGAGCACGGCTCCGCCGACATCGGGACTCAGCCACGCCTTGCCGGCGGCCACCTCACGGATCGCTGACACGAGGTCGGTCTCGGTGCATTCCTTGAGCAGGTATCCGCGGGCGCCGGCCCGGAGCATCTCGCGCACGTACACGCCGTCCTTCTGCATGGAAAGCGCGAGCACGCGGGTCCGCGGAAACTGCCGGGCGACCTGCCGGGTGGCCTCGATCCCGTTCAGCTCCGGCATGGTCACGTCCATGACGAGCACGTCCGGATGGAACTGGGCGACCATCTCGACGGCCTGCCGGCCGTTGGAGGCCTCGCCGACCACGATGAACGACGGCTGGCCCTCGAGAATCCGCCGGAATCCCTGGCGGACGAGGCTGTGGTCGTCGGCCAGGAGGACGCGGATCTTCGCGGTTTCCATGGCGGGCATGCTATTCCGTTGGGGTTCTGAAACCAAGCCGCCGGCCGAAGGCGGAAGGCCGGCGACGCGGCCCGGATCGGAGCGGCCTACCTCCCGGCGGCGCCGGACTTCGGCGAGTCGGACCGGACGTCGGATGCGGCCTGGGTCTCCACCGTGCCACCGCCCAGCGCCTTGTAGGCCCTCACCGAAGCCATCAGCTGCGCCTGCCGCAGCTCGACGAGTTCGACGCGGGCCTCGAGCGCCTCGCGCTGGGTCAGGAGCACCTCGGTGTAATCGGCCCGGGCGGAGTCGAAGAGCTGGCCGGAGATCGAGACCGAGTTGGCCAGGGCGTCGGCCTGGCGGAACTTCAGGTCGTACCCCTGCCCCACGTTCCGGATCCGGGAGAGTTCGTTGAGGACCTCGGTGTAGGCACGGAGGACGGTCTGCTGGTAGCGGTAGACCGCGGCCACCTGCTGGGCCGAGGCGCCCTTGAACGCCGCCTGGATGGCGCTGCGGTTGATGAGCGGACCGACGATGTTGGCCGTCGCGCCATAGGCGAGGTTCTCCTTGGCGAAGATCGGCGAACCGAGCGTGAAGCTCTCGAGTCCGAGCGCGGCGGAGACGTTGAGGGCGGGATAGAAGCGGGCACCGGCGGCCTTGACCTCGAGGCCCGCGGCCTTGAGGGCGAGCTCGGCCTGGCGGACGTCCGGGCGGAGACGCAGCAGCTCCGACGGCAACCCGGCCTGGATGGGTGCCAACCGGTCGAGGTCGAACGCCCCGGGCGCCCGTTCCACGGGCTGCGGGTAGCGTCCGGCGAGGGTGTTCAGGCGGTTCTCCGTCTCGACCACCTGTTGGCGGAGGACGAAGAGCCGGCTGCGGTTCTTGAGCACCTCCGCCTCGAAGCGGCGGACGGCGAGTTCCGTCACCCGGCCCGCGGACTTCTTGAGGCGGATCGACTCGAGGGCCTTCTCCTGGAGGTCGAGCATCCGCTGGAAGATCTCCAGCTGGGCGTCGAGGGAGAGAAGCTCGTAGTAGGACTCGGCGATCTCGGAGACGAGATGGGTGACGGCGAAGCTCCGGCCCTCCTTCGTGGCGAGATAGCGTTGGACCGCGGCGTCGCGCTGGTTGCGGAGCTTGCGCCAGATGTCGACTTCCCAGTCGAAGTCGGCGGCGACCCCGTAGTTCGGCAGCGGCTCGGGGAACCGCCGGCCGGGCTGGAGCTCGAGGTTCCCTTCGACGGCGCCGTCGCGGGTGTTCTTGGACGCCTTCTCAGCCCCGGCCTTCCCGCCGAGGCGGACGAAAGGGAACAGCTCCCCGCGCCGGGCCTCGGACTCGGCCTTCGACGCGGCGACCTCCTGATGGAGGACGTGCAGCTCCTGGTTGTTGGTGAGCGCCGTGGCGATCAGCCCGGACAGGACCGGATCGCGGAAGAACTCCCGCCAGCCGAGGACCGCGGTGACGTTGGTGCCCTCGACGCCCGGGTAACGTTCCGGAAGCGGAGGCGTGGCGGACGGGATCGGTCCGGTCTTCGGCGCGACACACCCCTGGGAGAGGGCGAGGATCGCGGCCGCAAGGACGGTCAGGGAAAGTTTCGGGACGTTCATCTTGGACCGGATCATTCGCGTTCGGGGACTTCGCTGAGCGGCAGTTCGTCCTCGTCCGGCAACAGCTTGCGGCGCTCGGAGAGCTTGGCGAAGACGTAGTAGAGACCGGGGATCACCACGACGCCCATGAGGGTGCCGAGGAGCATGCCGCCGGCGGCGGAGGCGCCGATGGTGCGGCTGGCGATGGCGCCGGCACCCGTGGCGCGGAGCAGCGGGACCATGCCCGCGATGAAGGCGAAGGAGGTCATCAGGATCGGACGGAACCGGGCCTTCGCGCCCGCGATCGCCGCCTCGAGGATGTCCGCACCCTGGCTGTGCTTCTGGGCGGCGAACTCCACGATCAGGATCGCGTTCTTGCCCAGGAGGCCGACGAGCATGATGAGGCCGACCTGGGCGTAGATGTCGTTGTCCAGGCCCATCGACTTCAGGAGGAGGAACGACCCCATGATTCCGACGGGGAGGGAAAGGATCACCGCCAACGGCAGGAGGAAGCTCTCGTACTGCCCGACCAGGACCAGGTACACGAACATGAGGACGACGAGGAAGATGTAGACCGCCTCGTTGCCGCGGCCGACCTCGTCGAAGGAAAGGCCGGCCCAGCCGATGTCGTAGCCGCGCGGAAGGGTCTTCGCGGCGACCTCCTGGATGGCCTTGATCGCGTCGCCGGAGCTGTAGCCCTCGGCCGGGGCGCCCTGGATGGTCGGGGCCGGATAGGCGTTGTAGCGGGTGATCTCGTTGAGACCCAGCCGCGGCTTGACGGTCACGAACGCCGAGTAGGGCACCTGTTCGCCCTTCTCGTTGGCGACGTAGAGGTCGCCGAGGTCCTTCGGAAGCCTGCGGAAGCGCGGGTCGGCCTGGACGTACAGCTTGAAGAACTGGCCGAACTTGATGAAGCCCTGCTCGTAGGTGCTGCCGATCAGGATCGACAGGTTGTCCATGGCCTTGCCGATGGACACGCCCTTCTGCATGGCGGCCTTGTTGTCGACCACCAGCTCGAGCTGCGGGTAGTTGGCGCTGAAGAAGGTGAACAGGCCGCGCAGCTCCTTGCGCTTCTCCAGGGCCTCCATGAAGTCCCGGTTGACCACCTGGAGCCGGTCGTAGTCGCCGGTCGCGGTCTTGTCGAGGAGGCGCAGGGAGAAGCCGCCCGCGGCGCCGTAGCCCGGGACCGCGGGGGGCTCGTAGAACTCGATGGTCACGCCCGCGATGGCGCGGCAACGGCGTTCGAGCTCCGCGATGATCTGGGCCGCGGTCATCTTCCGCTTGGACCAGTTCCTCAGGTTGATGAGACACGTGCCCGCGTTGGATCCGCGGCCCTCGGTGAGCACCTCGTAGCCGGCGAGCGAGGAGACGGACTCGACACCCTCGATGTCCTTCGCGATCTGCTGGAGCTCGGTGGACTTGGCGAACGTCCGTTCCAGGGTCGATCCCGGCGGGGTCTGGAGGATCGCGTAGATCATGCCCTGGTCCTCCGCCGGGATGAAGCCGACCGGAAGGCGCTTGCCGACCTCCAGGATCGCGACGAACGCGACGACCAGGGCGACGACCGTGAAGAGCCGGCTCTTGGCGACCTTGCGGAGGACGGCGACGTAGACGTTGGTGACGCCGTCGAACCAGCGGTTGAAGTGGCCCAGCGCCCAGCCGATCGGTCCCCTGTGCGCGTCGTGGGACTCGGGCTTCTTCAGGAGCATCCCGCACAGCACCGGGGTCAGGGAAAGCGCCATGACGCCGGAGAGGACGATCGACACCGCCATGGTGATGGAAAACTCGCGGTAGAAGACGCCGACCGGTCCGCTCATGAAGGTCACCGGGACGAACACCGCCGTCATCACGAGCGTGATGGCGATGACGGCGCCGCCGATCTCATGGAGCACCTGGCCGGTCGCCCTGTACGGGGACAGCCCGGTCTCGTGCATCTTCGCGTGGACGGCCTCGACGACGACGATGGCGTTGTCGACGACGATGCCGATCGCGAGGACGAGGGCGAAGAGGGTGATGAGGTTGATGCTCACCCCGAACATCTTCATGAAGAAGAAGGTGCCGACCAGGGACACCGGGATCGCCAGCGTCGGGATCAGCGTGGACCGGATGTCCCCGAGGAAGACGAACACCACGAGCGCAACCAGGAGGAACGCCTCGATGAGCGTGTGGAGGACCTTCTCGAAGGACGCGTCGAGGAAGCTCGAGACGTCGTAGCTGATCTTGTAGTCCATGCCCGACGGGAAGGACTTCTGCCTGAACTCGGCGAGCTTCGCCTTGACCTGCTTGATGACGTCGTGGGCGTTGGAACCGTAGCTCTGCTTGATGACGATCGCCGCGGCCGGGCTGCCGTCGAGGTCGGAGTAGAGGTCGTAGAACTCGCTCCCGAGCTCCACGGTGGCGACGTCCTTGAGGCGGAGCAGCTCGCCCTGTTCGGTGGCGCGGAGGATGACGTCCTCGTACTGCTGGACCTCGTTGAAGCGGCCGAGGTAGGTCAGCACGTACTCGAGGGACTGGGAGGTCTTGCTGTCGGCGCGGCCAAGTCGGCCCGGCGAGCCGATGACGCTCTGTTCCGCAAGGGCCTTCATCACCTGTTCCGTGGAGATCCGGTAGGCCCGCATGCGGTCCGGGTTGAGCCACACGCGCATGGCGTACTGGCGGGTGCCGAGGATCTTGGCGGAGCCGACCCCGGGGATGCGGCTCAGTTCGGGGATGAGGTTGATGTACCCGTAGTTGAACAGGAACTGCTGGTCCGCGTTCTTGTCCGTCGAATACAGGTTCACGTACATCAGCATGTTCGGCGTGAGGTTGTTCACGACCACGCCCTCGCGCTGGACCAGCGGCGGGAGGCGGCTCATGACCTGGTTCACGCGGTTCATCACGTTGACCGTGGCCTGGTTGGGATCGGTGCCCATGTTGAACACGACCTGGATCGTGGCCTCGCCGGCGCTCGTGGCGTCGGAGGTCATGTACTTCATGTTCGGGACGCCGTTGATGGAGCGTTCCAACGGGATGAGGCAGGACTCCTCGAGCACCTTGGCGCTCGCGCCCGGGTAGTCGAGGGTCACCATGACCACCACCGGGGCGACGTCCGGGAACTGGGAGATCGGCATGGTGGCGATCGACAGCCCCCCGAGGAACAGGATCAGCAGGGAGATGACGATGGCCAGCGCGGGCCGGCGTAGGATGCGGTTGAACATGGTCGTGGAACCGGTGGGTTATTCCGCGCGGAGCTTCAGGTCCTTGAAGGCCTTCGCGGGCTCCAGGAACTCGAACTCGGCCTTCTCGCCGGCCTTCGCCTGCCGGATGCCCTCGACGATCATCTTGTCCGTCTCCGTGATGCCGGAGGTGACGATGAAGAGGTCCTCGATCTCCTCGGAGATGTGGATGCGCTGCTGAACGACCTTCCCGTCCTTGTCGATGAGGAGGACGTAGTGGTGGTCGAGCACCTCGAATGTCGCCTTCTGGGGGACGAGCACCGCGCCGCGGACGAGCTTCCGCATTCGGATGTGGCCGGTCTCGCCGTGCCGCAGGAGGCCCTTGGGATTGGAGAAGTCGGCCCGGAAGGCGATCGTGCCGGTCTCGTTGTTGAACTCGGCCTCGATCGCGTTGATGCGGCCGGGCTGGTCGAAGGTCTTCCCGTTCGCCATAACCAGCTCGACCTTCTTGCGTTCCTCGGGCTGGTCCTCGGAGGCGTACTCCAGGTAGTCGCGCTCCGGCACGTTGAAGTACACCCACACCTCGCTGTTGTCGGAGAGCGTCGTGAGGAGGTCGCCTTCGTCGACGAGGCTGCCGTTCCGCATGTGGAGGCGGTCCACGAGCCCGGGAAACGGCGCCTTCAGCTCGGTGAACCCGAGGTGGGCTTGGGCGAGGTTCACGTCGGCCAGCTCCTTCTCGAGCTTCGCCCGGACGATCGCCAGCTCGGTGTCGGAGACGACCTTCGAATCGGCCAGCCGCTTGGTGTTCTCGTACTCCACCCGCGCCGCCTGGGCCTCGGCCTCGGCATGCTTCAGCTCGGCCTGATAGACCAGCGGCTGGATCTTGAACATCAGGTCGCCTTCCTTGACCAGCTGGCCCTCGGCCACCTTGACCGCCTCGAGGTAACCCCGTTCCAGCGCCCGGACCTCGATGTTCCTCGAGGAGTGGATCTGGCAGACGAAATCCCGCGTCACCAGGGTGTCCTGCTTCAGCGGCTGGGTGACGATGAGCTTGGACATCTCGGCGCCCTCCTCATGGCCATGACCGGCCGCGGGGCCGTGCCTTTCACAGCCTCCCACAAGCAACGCAGCCGTGAGTCCCCCGCCCAACAACACCCAGAATCCCTTTGCTCGTTGCAGTTTCATCCGCCGGCCAGCCTAGGGGAACGCCTTCCGGACGCGGTATCCCCTCCGCAGGGAGGGTCCAGGCCCCCGGAGGGGGGATACGACCAGCGGCTCACCCCATTTTCCCTATCCGACAGGGGGTTCGATGGGAATCCGGCGCGGGCCCGGACTCATCCCGGAGGGAGACCTCACGCAAAATCGCCAAGGCGCGAAGGAACCGGAAGAGAACTACGGTTTGGGCGGCACTTGATCGGCCGCTTCTTGAAGTTGGTTGGTCCGCTCCGGATCCGGATCCTCCTTTGGGGCCTTTGCGTCTCTGCGTGAGTCCCGCCCCCTCTCCCTTCGGACGACTCCGGCTCAGGGCAGACGCCGTGTCGATCCGTCGGGGGCGATGGCCGTGAAGATCCCCTCCGGACCGGAATGCCAGACGTGGAGGATCCGGATCCGCGCCGTCTCCAACGCCTCCACCTCGGCCGCAGACACCCCCGGGTCCAGCCGCGGCTCGAACAGGAAGTGCTCGGAGAAGTTGTGGTGCTCCGGGCTGTAGGTCTGGGACCAATAACTGGTGAGGACCAGCGGCTCGGGCAGGAGTCCCTCGATGCGCGTCTCCACGAAACCGATGTTCGGCGCGGTGTAGCCCGCATCGATCCCTCCGGAGCGTTCCGGCCAATGGAACCGCGTCGTCACCCGCATCGTCCGCGCGGCATTCGTCCAGCGACGCTCCTGAAGCAGGCTCCCGGCGGTGACCGGCTTCGGCGCCACCAGGCGTACGACATCCTCGGTCGTCGTGCCCCAACGGTCCCATTCCACCTCGGGTTTCGGCGTGGCATGGCGCGCATGGAGCGTCCGCCACAGGTCCGACGGCACGAGGAGCGGCGCCGCCCGGGATGCCACGGTCCTCGGGAGGGTCGTGTGCAGGCTCAGGCGGAATCCCGGCGCGGCGTCGAAGGCGTCCACGACGTCCTCCGTTTCCAATCGATAGGACGCCCCCGGCCAACCGGCCGGTCCGTCCTGCAGCGAGACCCGTCCACCGTCGGTGGACACGGACACCGCCATGCCGCGGTGGGGCGTCTCAACGAGATTCGAGGCGGCGACCCGGACCGCACGATGGTCGAGGCGCCAACGGGACTTGAGGCGGTGGATGGCCATGGGATTGCCGAACTCGCCCTGCTCGACCTCGAAGTCGGCCGTTTGCGGAATGAGGAACGGGGCGATGGGCGCGGCGGCCGGAGGACGCGGCACTTCGCGCACCTGTTTGACCTGGAGTCCGCGCGAGGCGGACTTCTTGAACTCGAAGTCGAGCGTGAACGAGTTCTTCCCGGTCTGGGTCCGGTACGCGGTCGCCACCCTCAGGAACATGTTGGCGAAATCCCGGTACTCCGACTCCCATCGCAACACGCGCGCCCCGAGCGGCAACAGGCCCGAGCCCTCCACGTGTTCCAGGAACGGATTCCCGCCGGAAACGAAGCCGACGACCCGCTCCGGCCGCGCTGCGCTGTCGGGATTGGTCACCGGCGCCGCTCCGGGCTGGAGGACCAGGTCGAGGTCTCCCCGGACGAACCCGAAGGAGTTCGACCACTCCAGCGTCGCCACGCCGTTGGCCAATTCGTCCGCGTCCGGGAACGACTCGGCCACCAGCACCGCCATGCCGACCTGGGATTCATCCACGCCGAATCTCCGCCGTTCGAGGAAGGCGTTCTCGTTGTAGAAGCTGGCGTACACCCGCTGGATGGCCCGGAAGACGCCCCGCTCCTCCCTTTCCGTCGGATCGCAGGCGCTCGGACCGAAGGCGTCGCCGTCGAGGTCGTCGGTCAGACATCCGCTGTAGCTGTCGTAGAGTCCGGCCCCGGAGAACTGGTCGGTGTCCTCCATGTTGGTCGAGCTTCGGAACCGCAGCTTGCGATCCAACGGAAGCCCGCTCGCCTGGAGGTGCGCCACCACCGCCGCCTGCTGTGCCGGACTGAACCGTGTCCCGCGACGGAACAGCTCGCGGACCTGCTCCAACGCCGGACGCAGCCGCGCCATGTCGGCCGGATAACCGAACCCGCCCAACCGGTGCTCGACCTCCGCGCGCAGGGTCCGACCGGTGGACAAGGGTTGTGCGAGGAAGTCCTCCCAGAGGTCCAGCGTCAGAACGATCGCCGGAGGGGAGTTCGTCGGAAGCGTGCGCCGGAGGATCCCGTAGTTCGCCGCCTTGCCGCCGACATGCCGGGTATGGGCCGGCGTCAGGGCGGTGACATTGGTGGCGTACACACCCATGCGGGTCACCGGCGCGATGTCGAGCGGGGCGGGCCGCTTCAACGCCAACAGTTCCTGCCTGACCGACTCCGGCAAGGAACCCGGCGGGTCGACTGGAATCACCTCCACGCCGAGGGTTCCGACGCGCACGGCGACCTCCCGGCCGTCCCAGCCGTGCAACGCCTCCCGGACCGATGCCGAAGCCGGATAGCCAAAGGGCACGCCGTACGAGCGGGCCAAGAGCGCGACGTGGCTGTTGGGCGTGGCCGGGGTGAGCGTGACGATGCCGGCGACATAGGGGACCTCGGCGGGCACCGCGTCGGTGAGCAGGACATCCCCCGGGAGCAGGCGTCCGTCTCCGTAGGCGGCCGGGATCTGGGCTGCCGGGATCCAACGCAAACGCCCGAATGCCCAGCCTTCGCTGTAGACCTGATCCCCACGCACCCACCGTGCGGCGGAAGCGACCTCGATCCCGCGCCGAGCGAATTCGGCGGCCGATTCCTGCGCCGGCACGGTCTGCTCGAAGGTCGGCACGTAGAGCGGTCGCGCCCCCTCCGGCGCCTGGACCACCGAGGCCACGGTCTCGAACCACCCGGCCACCGATCCGGCCGGCAGGGCGTCCGCCGAGACGAACTGGATCCCGTATTCGTTGCCGGCGGAGACGGGCGGAATGAGCACCGTGCCCAGGATCGCCCGGCGTCCGGAGTTCCGCAGTGTCACGGCGTCGAACTGCTGCGGATTCATGCCGGAGAACGCGGGAATCCGAAGGCGGGCGAAGTCCACGTGGAAGGCATGTCGCGCGCTGTCCTGGAACCAGACACGTCCCGGTTCCTCCAGCCGGATCAGGAACTTCACCCAACGCACCTCGGTCGACGGCAGGAACGGATTCGAGGGGACGTTGGCGAAGGGATCGTCCGGGAGCCGAAGGACGTTCCGGCCGTCGTCGTCGGCCGTCCGCGACCTCGACCGCGCCCTCAGGAAGAGCGCGTCGGTGGCGGCGGGAACCGGATACCGGAACGGGCCGTCGTGGACGACGGCGAGTTCCGACCACTCCCGCAGGTCCGAGGAAACCTCCAGTTGATGGCGCTGCCCCGAGGCGCCTTCCGAGCGGACCCGGGGGACGCTCCTCGGACTGGCCGGATCCATCTCCAACCGCAGGGGTTGGCCCAGGACCAGCGGACCGGCCAGGGATCCGAGGATCACGAGGAGGCGGATGTAGGCGCTCATTGGCTCCGAAATCGGCCGCCCGGCCCCGGATCCGGACACGGCACGTCGCCACGGCCGATCCTTCCACCACTGGCCGCAGTAAGCGACCCCGGTTCGCTTCCAATCAAGGGTTCGCCGCAACCGCGGCGGAGTTCGCCGAGGCCTCGATGAACACGTCCATCTGCTGGCCCGCAAAGAGCCGCAGGTCGCCGCGTTCGACGCGGTACACCGCCTGGAGAACCCGCGTGTCGACCCGTTCCGTGCTGTCGCCCGTGAGCGACCGCTTGGGCACGACGAACGGTTCGAACCGGACGAAGGAAAGCGGCGAGGAAAGGGCCGCGTTCCCGCGGACATGCCCCGTGGCCTTGGCCCCGGGCTGCACCCGCCAGGCCTCGTGTTCGTCGATGTCCACGCGGACGTGCAACGGCGAGAGGTTGCCCAAGAGCACCAGCGGTGTCGCGGCCACGCCGGCGGCGGCGAACTCGCCGGGGCGGACCTTCAGCTGCAGCACCGTCGCCGCGACCGGGGCGGTCACCGTGCTGCGGGCGATCTCGGTCCGCACCGCCGCCACCGCGGCCTCGGCGGCACGGATCTCGGCGCGCACCTCGCCGACCCGCGCCTCGGCGGTCCGGAGGGCGAACTCGATCCGCACCAGCTCGTCCTCGCTGATCACCGTCTCGCCGCGCAGCCGCTTCGCCCGTCCGAGACGGTCCGCGAGGTCCGCGGTCGACGCCTCGGCGGTGGACAGGCGCGCCCGGGCCGCGGCCGACTGCGACTCCTGCACCGCGAGCGACGCCTCGAGATGGCGGGTGTCCAGGCGGAACAGCGGAGCACCGGCCTCCACCGTCTTCCCGACCGACACCAACACCTCGGAGACGACGGCGGACAACGGGGTGCCGACGCTGATGTTCTCGGTGCTGGCCTCGACCAGGCCGACCGCGGCGACCGTCTGCGCGAAGGCCGAGGCGGGCGGGGCGGACGGCGGGTTGGTGGTCTCCCGCACGGGCTGGGTGCGGACGACCGAGACGGTGGCGAACAGGGCCGCACCGGCGGCGACCACGGGGAGCAGGTAGTTCTTCATGGCTGGAGGAAACGGGGATTCGGAAAGCGGTTCAGTGGGAGGCACCCGCGGCGGCGGCCTGACGGCCTTCCACCACCTGGGTTATGCGGCCGTCGTCCATGTGCGCGATGACGTCCGCGAAGTGGAAGACGCGGTTGTCGTGCGTCACCACCACCACGGCGCGGTCGGGATGCACGGCGGCCGAGGCGAGCAGCTCCATGACGGACTCGCCGGTCGCATGGTCGAGCGCGGCGGTGGGTTCGTCGCAGACGATCAGCCGGGGCTCGTGGACCAGCGCGCGTGCCAGGGCCACGCGTTGCTGCTGTCCACCCGACAGCTGCCGCGGATAGGCGCCGGTCCGTGAACCGAGCCCGAGCCGGTCGAGCAGTGCGGCCGCGCGGTCCACCGCCTCGCGCCGGCGGACGCCCGCCGCCAGGAGCGGCACCGCCGCGTTCTCGGCCGCGGTGAGCGCCGGGAGGAGGTTGTACTGCTGGAAGACGAACCCGAGGTTCGCCCGGCGGAAGAGGATCCGCTCGGCGTCGGGCAGCGCGGCGATGTTGCGCCCAAACAAGGTCACTTCCCCGGCGGTCGTGTCGAGCAGTCCGGCGATGACCGAGATCAGCGTCGTCTTGCCGCATCCGCTCGGGCCGACGAGGAAGCTCAGCTCGCCGCGGCGGGCCGTGTAGTCGACGCCGCGCAACACCTCCACCCGCGCGTCGCCTTCGCCGAAGTGCTTGCGGAGGGCGGTGCAGCGGACGGCCGTGGCTTCGGAAGTGTCGGGGTTCTGGGAGGCATTCATCGGAAGACGGAGGCGGGTTCGAGTCCGCGGACGTGGCGGAAGCTGGCGAAGATGGCGATGCCGGTGACCGCGGCGAGGGCAAGACAGCTGCCGATGGCGATTTCCCACGGCAGGTAGAGGCTCCGGAGGAAGGGCTGGCTTCGGACCAGGTCGCAGACCGCCGCGGCGATCCCGCTGCCGAAGCAGGAACCCAGCAACAAGACGACCGCACCCTGCATCAGGATCATTCGGCCGAGTTGCGCGTCGGTCGTCCCGACCACCTTGAGCATCGCGAGCTGGCGGGCGTTCTCCTTCACGAACATCAGGAAGGTCTGCCCGGTGATCGCCGCCCCGACCACGAGGCCGATGGTGATGGTGACCATGAACAGCATCGGCACGCCCTGGCTTCCATAGAACCACATGGCGTCCGCGGCGAACTGAGCCGTCGTCCGCGCACGAAGCCCTTCGATCCCGTTGATCCTCCGACAGGCCTCCACCGCATCGGTCCCGGGTGCCGAACGGGCGAGGATGAAGCTGGTCATGTGCTGCTCCCCGCGGTTCAGGGCCGCCGCCGTGGACCGGGACGTGTGCAGCATGGGCAGGCCGGTGAACGGCGCGGCGATGTCGGAGATGCCGACGATGCGGATCCGCCGGTCGTGGATGCGCACGGTGCGTCCGGGCCGGAACGGCTCCCCCGGGAAGAAGAGCGCATGGCCACCGGGATCGATCACCGCGGTGTCCAGTTCCCGGATCGCATCCGCCCGTCCCACCTTCATCCGGACCGGAAGCCCCGCGAGGCTGGCGTCGTCGATCCCCAGCAAGGTGACCGTGTTGAGCTTGCCGCCCTCGGGCCGGCCGATGGCGTCGATCTTCAGCAGCGGTGCGGCCCAGGCGATCCCGGGGATCCCGCGGACCCGCTGGAGCTGGATGTCGCGCATCGGCTTCACCTGGTCGAAGCACTCGACGTCCGGCTCGGTGACCCAGATGTCCGCATCCTGCACATCCCGGATCTGGGCGGCGGTCATCGAGAGCATGGTGGCCAGGATCGCGGCCTGGTTCTGCATGAGGAACACGGCCAGCGCGACCGCGACGACCATCGCGGCGAACTTGGCGCGGTCGTGCCGCAGCATCTGCAATCCGACCCAGTTCATCGGCGGCCTCCCTTCCTGGGGGCCTGGGCGCCGACGGCGTTGCCGATGAACTCGAGGAAGCCGGTCGCGGCCTCCCGGGCGTCGACGGACGGGTCGTAGGCGACACGCAGGAGCAGGCCGTCGAAGGCGGCGAGGATGAGCCGGGTGAGCAGCTTCGGATCCGTCGTCGACACGATCCGGCCCTCCCTCTGCGACCGTTCGACGATCCCGGCGAGGCGCGCCTCGCAGTCGCGACAACTGGCGGCGAGCTGACGGGCGACGACCGGGTTGCGGGAGGCTTCCGCCGCGGTTTCCACCCACAGGCTGAGGAAGCCCCGCGTCTCAAGGTCGGCCAACCCCTGCTCCGCCAACGCCCGCAGCGCCGGCAACAGGCCCAGCTCCACCGGCAGGGCGTCCATCGCCGAAAGCCACCGGGCACGGTCGGCCTCGATCAGCGCCGTGATGATGGCGTCCTTCGAGGCGAAGTAGCGGTACACCGAGCCGGGACTCATCCCCGCCGCGGCGCAGAGATCCTTCATCGAGGCCGCGTGGAACCCGTCACGGATGAAAAGCCCACAGGCCGCGCGGAGGATCTCCTCCCGCCGATCCCCATGGTTTCTGTTCTTGGCCCCCTTGGTCCTCATAGATGCGAACAACCGTTCGCTCTCATTTATACCACGTCAACCCTTCAACCCTTCAACCCTTCAACCCTTCAACCCTTCAACCCTTCAACCCTTCATCACCGGAACACCGTCGCCGGTTCGAGTGTCACGACACGTCGGATGCTGAGCAGGCTGGCGGCGAGGATGACGGCGAGGATGCACGCCCCGGTGAGCGCGACGGATTGCCAGAGCAGGACGATGCCGCGTGTGGCGAGTCCGTTCAGGGTGGCCTGGAAGAAGACCGCGGCGAGCCCGGTGCCCAGGGCGAAGCCGAGCACACCCACCGTCGCCGCCTGGAGCAGGACCATCCCGGTGAGCCGGCCGTTGGTCACGCCGATCGCCTTGAGGGCGCCGAACTGCCGGAGGTTCTCCACGGTGAAGAGGTAGAACGTCTGCCCCGCCACCACGGTCCCAACCACGAGGGCCACACCGATGGTGATGCCGAAATTGACCGGGATCCCGGTGTTCTTGAGGTAGTAGCGGACGCAATCCCAGACGAACTCCCGCGTGGTCCGCGCCCTCAATCCGGTCTGGGCGGCGATCCTCGCGCACAGCACCGCCTCATCCACGCCGGCCTGCGGACGCACCAGCACATAGGACAGCTCGGTGCGCTGACGCCCCTGGAACTTCAACGCCGTGGAGTACCGCGTGTGCATCACCGGGAAGCTCACGAACGGCGCCGAGGCGTCCGAGATCCCCACCACCGTCACCTCATGGTCGTTCAGGTCGAGCTTGCGTCCGACCGCCAGCGGTTCGCCGGGAAAGAGCAGGACGTAGCCGGCCTGGTCGATCACCACCGTGTCCGGCTCGGTCAGGCGTTCCCAGCTTCCGAGGAGCATCTTCCGAGGCGCCCCGGTGAGCGTGGCGTCGTCCAGTCCCAGGCAGAACGTCGAGGCGAACTTCCCCTGCGGCGTGCGCGCCACCGGGTTCCCCTTGAACATCCGCACCGCCCACGCCACGCCTTCCACGCCGCGCACCCGGGCGAGGTCGGTCTCCTTCAACGCCTTCGTCTGCTCGAAGTACTCGGTCTTCGGATCCATCACCCAGATCTCGGCGTCGGTGACGTCCAGGATCTGGTGACCCGTCCGCTTCATGATTCCGGCGAAGATCGAGGTCTGGTTCTCCAGCAGGAACGTGCAGAACGCGATCGCGAACACGAGGCCGAAGTACTTCGACGGATCCCCCGTCAACATCCGCAACGCCACGAAGTTCATCGCTCTCTCCCTTCCTGCGTTTGAACCGTCGTCATCATGTGACCGTTGGTCATTTTCATGTGAAAAAAGGGGATCAGCCGGCGGTGGTGACGGGCTCGCACCAGGTGGCGGTGGGAAAGATCTCGCGGCGGAGGCGCGCGTCGGTCGCCGAGTAGTCCCAGTCCGCGAGCAGCGGCCGCCAGCCGAGCCCGTCGCACATCAGGTCCTGGTTCTGCCGGACGGTGCGGATCGGGTCGTCGATGCCGGCGACGAGCTTCATGGCGGGTTCGAGGCTCATGATGTGGCTGCCCACCGTGACGGCGACGAGTGCGAAGGTGACGCTTTCGGAGGTCATGCGGTCGTGGGGCAGGTCCCCGGCGCGCATGCCTTCCTTGACGATCTCGTGGACGAGGCGGAAGCAGCGGGCTCCTTCCATCTGATGGGCCTGCCGGCGTGTTTCGGTGGCCTTTTCCCAGAACGAGGCCGACTTCAGCATCAGTTCGACCTTGAAGTAGTCGGGATGCGAACAGGCGAACTCGCAGCAGGCGAAGCCGATCGCCCGGATCCGCTCACGGGTCCTGCCGGTGAACCGCGAGGCCCGCTCGAAGAGGTCGGCCCGTTCCCTCAGGGCCCGGGTGGCGACGGCGAGGCAGAGATCCTCCTTCGACTCGAAGTGGAGGTAGAGCGTGCCCTTGGCGTAGTTCACCGCTCCGGCGAGCTGCTCCATGTTCCAGTCCTGGAACCCGCGTCGCAGCAGGAACCCGCGCGCGTGCCCGAGGATCAGTTCCTCCCGGGCCGCCCGCTCCTGCACCTTCCTCTCCGACACGCTCATCCCAGCCAAGATCCCCGATATTGACCATTGGTCAATATCGGATTCGTGATTTGGGATTCAGGATTTGCTGAGTTTGGACCAGCGGTCCCAAAGCCCCATCGACGGCCCCATCCCTGCAACACAGGCCGCGACCGAGACGTTCCTTCGATGACACGGATTTCACGGACGGATGGGAGGCTCAAACTCGAGAGCGATCCTCAGCAAGGAGGTCGACCGCAGCGGCAATCCGTGAAGTCCGTGTCCCCACAGGAAAGACAGGAATCCAGAATCACAAATCACGAATCGCCCGGTCTCTGATCCCTTACCGGACTTGCCCGCGGGCCGATTCTGTCGATGTTGCCCGGATGACTGGATGGTCCCCCTGCCCCGCACTGTTCCGCGCCGCTCGCACCGCATGGCTCGCACTCGGCCTGGCCGCGTCGCTGTCCGGCGTGGCGGCGGACTTCAACGCGACGGCGCCGACCTCGATGGACAAATGGATGTACCCGTTCGAGTTCGGCACCGGCGGGACGCGTCCGGTCGCGCCGACGTTCGCGTCGTTCGATCCCCGGTTCGACACGCGGGATGCGGAGTTCCTGCTGGGCTGGGACACCGCCACGGTCGTGCCCACCGGCGCCAGTCCCGCCCGCTACGTGCTCCGCAGGGCGCGGCTGCTGCTCCCGGTCGCCGCCGACCGGACGTTCCTCTACGACCCGACCCACGATCCGATCCGGACCCATCTCCCCACCAACAATCCCGCGCGTCTGCCGGACGCCGATGCCGGACGCCCGGTGGAGGTCTTCGGCGTCGGATTCCGCGGCGGCTTCACCGCGGAGACGTACCTCGAGTCCAGCTCCTTCGGACCGGTGGGCGCCTTCACCAGCAACACCATCTCCATCGGCACGCGCAACGCCTTCGCCGCCCAGTTCGACACCAACGGCGTGCTGGTCGACGTCGCGAACCACGTGGGCCAACTGAACGCCAACTGGACCAACGCCCCGTTCGAGGCCGCGGCCTGGGCCATCGGAACCACCACCAACGCCGCCCCCGGCGAATTCGTCCCGATCGACAGCGTCTTCGCCTTCGACCTCGACCTGTCGGACCCGCTCGTCCACGGATACCTCGCCCGCTCCCTGTCCGAAGGCCGACTCCGTCTCATGGTGAGTTCGCTGTCCCCCGCCCAGCAGATCACCCCCGGCGGCACCGGGCTTGGCGGACTGGGCTCCTACCCCCAATGGTCCACGCGGGAGAACCTCCTGACCGCGGGTCCCTCGATCGAACTCGAAGGCACCCACATCGGAACGGCCGACACGGACGCCGACGGCCTGCCCGACGACTGGGAGCGTCTCCATTTCGGGAACCTCGACGCGACCGCCGCCGGCGATCCCGACGCGGACGGCGCCTCGAACTCCGTCGAGTTCCAGGCGGGCACCGCCCCCCGTTCCGCGGACTCCGTCCTGCGGGTCGGCGTCTCGGGCGGCGGCAGTCCGCCGGTGCTGGAGTTCGCGGTCATGCCGGGTCGGGCCTACCGCATCGAGCGCAGCCTTGATCTCGCCACCTGGACCGGGGCCGCGGGCCGGTTGACCTACCCGGCCAAGGGTCGGGCCGCCTGGATCGGCGGGACCCCGGAAGTCACCGGCTTCTATCGGGTCGTGGTCTCCGAAGCGCCCTGAACCGCGGAGCAGAACGGCTTCACGCCGGGGAACGGACCTCACGCAAAACCGCAAAGCCGCGGGAGGAACTCGCTGGGGATGCCGATTCCGGTTGAAGCGTTGAAGCCATCGGTGTCCCGGCTTCGTTGAAGTGTGGTGGGCGTTTGGGCGCATTGCTGAAGCCTGGGAGGGGGCTCCGCGGGTCGGTCTGCGCAGGGTTCCCGGATGGTTCCCATGCGTCTGGA
>JAIYBC010000045.1 GCA_027488845.1 Verrucomicrobiales bacterium
CACGCGCCAGCTCTTCCCCAGTCCCAACAACTGCCCAAACGTCTCCTCGGGTGTCATCGCCCGTCATCATCCTCCGCCCGTCAAGCCCCCCCGGTTCCACTGGAATCAGCGAGGAACCAGAATTTGATGGAGGAAGCGACGATGCGTAAAAAGACGCTCCCACGAACCCGGCGGGAGCGTTCTCGTTGCAATCCAGGCGTTTGGAGCGCCGGATCGCTGAGCTTTCGACGTCGAGACAAAGCATGACCCGGGAAAGATCATTCGTTGAAGCTGAGGTCGTCCTGCTATCGAAAGAAGAAGGAGGCCGAAGCACGCCAGCATTACCGGTAGCGTATGGCGGCGGCATGCGTCCCCACATCGTTCTTCAAGATCGCTCCGTCCGTAAGGCGAAGGTTGGCATGCGCGACGGTCATCCGAATACGATTCTCGATGAGTATCTGGGCGTCGAGTTTTGGAGCGGCCCCGACCCCATACCCGTGAGCAGCGCATTTTTGCTGACGATGCGTTTATCGTATCATCCGGCTCCAATGTATGACAGCTGTGTTCCAGGCGCGACTTTCACCATCCGTGAGGGCGGCAGGATTACCGGTCACGGTGAGATCAAGCGACGCTGGATCGAAAAAGAGCCTGACCAGGCGCAACAGCCAACGACCGCAGCCGGTCGTGGCTGATCTGAATCGTCCAGGCGGCAACACAACATCATGAGCAGCATCACACTCAACCTTGTAGTTCTTAGGTCTACTGATGTAGCTCGTGCAGCTGCTTTCTACACGCGACTGGGATTGCACCTTTTAAAACATCGGCACGGTAGCGGCCCGGAGCATTTTGCCGCCGAATTGCCCGGCGGCGTTTTCGAATTGTATCCGCTGTCTCCGGAGGGGCCATCCACACTTGGGACGCGGATAGGATTTCGGGTTCCGTCGGTTGATGCCGCGATAGCGGCGTTGAGCGATTACCCGAGCGCGGTTGTCACTTCCCCCAGGGATTCCGAATGGGGGCGCAGAGCAGTTGTTGCAGACCCGGATGGCCATCGAGTTGAACTCTTGCAGTCATGACGATCTTGCGCCTAATGTGACGCGCGAGCGAACCCGGCGTGAGCGTCGCGGTCTTGAGCTAAGCTTTTCGGCGCCGCTGTCGCTGAACTTTCCACATTAGACGACTTCGCACAATGACTTTCAGCAAAGCGCATAAAACCAGCCTCTGTGTGGGGTTGGTTCGTACTGGATATCATCCAGACGAGGTCGAGGGGGTGATTCAGAAGCTTTCATCATGTTGGTGCCTGGTTGCGAGCTTAGACTCTCTCGATTCCGATGGATACTGGATCATCAGACGAGATACCATTCTCAATGTGAGATACACGCGTATCGAGGCATTCCGTCATCGTATCCTACTCGCAAATGGCGCGACTTCCCGACTTCGACTTCTTCGCGGTATCGACATCACTACGACGGACAGCCTCATGGCCTCTTTAGTGAGCCAGCGCCGTTATGCGATCATATACCGAGATACCGATACAGAATGGTGGAGCTTGCACGCCGCCATTCTCCGGCAGGAGCGATCAGATCTTCTGCTTCACGGCTTTGACGGAGCCGGCCGTTTCGAGTCCCGCGTTCGCCGCTACCCCATCGCTCAAATTAACTGTATCCGCCTCGGTAGCCGCTACCTCCGCGAGTATCAGTCTGCAGTCCCTTATGATTACGACATGCAATCCCCTGTCCCCGTCGCCTAACCAGGCGCCCCAGCGAACCCGGCGGGAGCGTTGTCGTTGCAATTCAACCGTTCGGAGCGCTGGCTCGCGGAGCTTCCGACGTTAGGCTTCCAGCCGCATATGGACAATACTCCGCCAATCCTGTCACCGCCAGTGGTTGCTAGGCGGCATTCACGTGACAGATTTCAGGGACATGGCCACAGTGGAATCCTGATGGATCTGAAAACGATTGCCGAATCACCTGCAAAGTAGTTCCTGAGTCATGGCATACAACGAACAACTTGCCAAACGCATCCGCGACTTCTTGGGCGATGCCCGCGTCCGCGTGGAGGAGAAACGCATGATGGGCGGGTTGTGTTTCATGGTGAACGGAAAGATGTGTGTGGGAGTGGAAAAGGATCGCCTGATGGTGCGCCTGGATCCCGAAGAATATGAATCGGCCCTGCGACGCAAGGGTTGCGTATCGATGGATTTCACGGGGAGACCGCTGCGTGGTTTCGTTTTTGTCAAACTGGTAGAGCTGTCAACGGACGATGCATTGAACGGTTGGCTCAAGCTGGCCTTGGAGTTCAATCCCAAGGCGAAGTGCTCGAAGAAGAAGTCAACTCCAGCTTCACCAATGCAAGCACGCTTGGGGGCTGCTGGTTTTCCCCTCAAGCGGTCTCTTCAACATTCCACAAAATCAGGTCTATGAAAAAACAGATCCTCGCTGTTCTGGCCTACTTGCTGCCCACTTTCCCTCTGGGCTATTTCTGGCATCTCACGATCTTTGCCGACTATTACAAGTCGCTCCACGTTTACCGCGACGACATCTTCATCCCGTTTGGAATCCTCTCGATGCTGATTCAAGGCGTGATCTGGTCGGTGCTGTATCGAAAGATGTTTGCTGGGGAACCGATCTTGAGGGGGGCAATCAAATTCGCCACTTTGGCGTGTCCGCTTGCGTGGAGCTTCATGGTGTTGGCCACTTCCGCGAAGCATCACATGTCCTCGATACAAGGATACGTCGGCATTGAAACGTGCTTCATGCTCGTCCATTACACCATCGTCAGCCCGCTCATTGAAGCGGTGTATGCCAAGAACCCAAGAAGCTGACCGGATGCCCGGTCCGGTTTGAAATTGGATTCTTGCGGACGGCGCAGAATTCCGCCCAGCGCATCCTTGATGACTGCCGGAATATCCGCGACAGCATTTCCGGAGGCCCGATTCCTGGCACTTCGGCAGCGTGGAAACCCATACCGCGGCCGGGAATTGCCCGCGGAGATCCGACGACGGCTCCCATCGAAACCAGCAACTACCGCAGGTGACGCTTTCGCCTTCTCAGGCCGGACCCCAGCACCCTGAGGTCACTCTCGGAATCTGGAGGAGATTCCATTTCACCTTCGATGGGCTTAACGGATCCTGCGCCTAGGGGATCTGTCCCCAACGGAAGCCATTCGAAGGCTCGCGGTCCTTGGCGGCGAACGGCTAGACTCAGCGCATGGACCGACCGTCCAACCGGCCCCGCGTCACCCGTGGCCCAGTGTCCGGGGTGTGGTTCGGCCTCGCCGGTTTGGTGATTACGGCGCTTCTGACGGCCATGATCTGGCGTGACGCGGTGCAGCACGACGAGGAGCGGTTGGCCGTGCTGACGGAACAGCTTTGGCAGGAATTGGAGACCCGCGTCGAAAGCTACGAGCGCGAACTCAGCCAGTTGGCGGAATGGTTTGCAGGGCGGACGCAGGTCACCGGTGTCGAGTGGGAGAACCGCGTCGAAAGGATGAAGCTGCCGGTGAACTTCCCCGCCCTGACCGAAGTGCTGTTCGCCGAGACCATTCGCCCTCCGAAGGAGTCGGAGCAACCACCGGACCCTGCCGACCTGAACGGCAACCGGGCGATGATCCACCGCGGCTGGGATTTCGAGGTACGCCTGACGGCGGTGCGCTCCTTGGGGGCCACGCCGGATGGGACCATCCCTCGCCTGAGCCTTGATCCACCCCAGGCGGGTCGCCGCCTGATGGCGGAGCTGGATCCCGAACGGTTGAACCAGATCGGGGGCAACCTCAGCGTCAGGTCGACCCGCCGGCGCCTCATCGAGCCCGGCGGGTCGGCCGCGGTGCCCGCGTTCACCCTGTTTGCTGGGATTCACGACCGTTCGATGCCGGCGGCCTCGGCCATCGATGAACCCTCCTTTGACCGATGGCACGGACTGCGCAACCTGCGACGTCTCGAATCGCTGCGGGGTGTCGTGGCGGGAACGGTCGCAACGGGCCCATTGGTTGAATCCATTTTCGGCGACCGAAGATTGGAGGCGGACTTCGACCTGTATGCGGGCGAATTGGTGGAGACCAACCGACTCACCCGGCAGATGCAGGCGCCCGTGGCTCCCCGGCGCGGTCTCGGGGTGACGAAAGAGGTGCGCTGGTATGGTGACCGGTGGCATTTCGTGACCGCACCCAACGACCGATTCTTCTTCGGCTCGCGACGTTTCCGCGCCGGGCTTGTCGCGATCGCAGGCACGCTGCTCAGCCTTCTGCTCGCGGGTTTCGTCCACACACAGACCCGCGCCCGGGCGGCGGCCGAGGCCTGGAGCCGCGAACTGGAGGAGGCCCGCGAACAATTGCGGACCGCCCACAGCGAACGTGAGCAGTTCGGCCGCAACCTGCACGACGGCGTTCTCCAATCCCTCTACGCCGCCGTGCTCAGCCTGCGGCGCGCCGGTCGCGCCACGGCGGTGGACCCAGGTCGGGCAGGCGTGCTGATCGAGGGCGTGGTCTCCGACCTCGAGGAATCCATGCAGACCATCCGCGGTTTCCTGACCAACGCGCCGGCCGGGCAGATCGCCGCCGTCGACCTGCCCGCCCAGTTGCGTGGCTATGTGGACGCCTGCCGGCGCATGGCCTTGGCCGAGGTTTCGATTTCGGGAGATCCTGTCGTCCTCACGCAACTGCACGGCGATCACGCGGAGCAGGTGCTCCTGCTGGTGAAGGAGGCGGTCAGCAACGCCCATCGTCACGGCCAGGCGGCCCACATCGAAATCCGCTGCGAGCGCGTCGGCTCCGCACTCCAGCTCACGGTTTCCGACGACGGCCGTGGATTCGTGCCGGACAACGTCACCGGCCCCGGCTATGGTCTGCGCTCGATGCGGGAGCGGATGGAACATTGCGGCGGCCGGCTGGGAGTGGACTCGCGGCCCGGCGGACCGACCACGGTCCGCGCCACCGTGCCGCTGCGACCCGAGAAGCGGACGGATGCATGAATGCGCCGGCTCCCATCCGTGTGCTGGTGGTGGATGACCACCGTGTCGTGCGCGCCGGCCTGAGCGCCATCCTGGCGGAACATCCCGGGCTGACGGTTGTGGGCGAGGCCGGCTCCGTGGTCGAAGCCCTCTCCTGTGCCGCCGCATTGCGTCCCGACCTGGTCCTACTGGACCTTCGGCTGCCCGACGGCTCGGGCACCCAGGCCTGCCGCCGGCTCAAGGGACTTCCCCGGCCGCCGCGCGTGGTCGTACTCACTTCGTTCGCGCAGGCGACGCTGGTGTTCGAGGCGATGGATGCCGGGGCGGACGGCTATCTGCTCAAGGACAGCGACGACGGAGCGCTCATCTCTTCGCTGCTCACGGTGGCGAGCGGAAAGCAGGTGCTGTCGCCGGCGGTCACCCAGCTGGTCCTGCGACGCGAAGCCGTCAGCCCGGCATCACGGGCACCCGCGCACCTCCTCCGCACGCTCACTGCGAGGGATCTCGACATGCTGAGGCAGGTGGCCGAAGGAGGCACCTACAAGGAGGTGGCCGACCGCCTGGGCCTGGCTGAAAAGACCGTCCGAAACGCCTTCAGCCTGATGATGGCGCGGCTGGGACTGGAAGGCCGCGCCCAACTGATCGCGGCCTATGTGCGGGCGACTGAAGGCCTGTAGGCTTCCATAGGTTCGGGACGTTCCGGCAGGACGTTGGCCCCTGTCCGTGGAAACGGCCCGGGCCATAGGATTCCGGCATGATCTTCAGGACGAGGTCTCTGCGGCCCCAGCAAAGCCTTCATCGGAGCCTCACGGCGATGGCCACGGGCCTGAGCCTGTCGCTGGCGTTCGCCGCCCAGTTCCCGGACGGAAGTCTGGTCACGCTGAGCACCAATCTCTCCGGGGTCAGCACCTGGCCGGGTTACCGCCGTCCCTCCCAGATCAACGACATGGATGTGCAGGGCGGACGGGTGGCGTTTGCGGGCGCCAGCCTGGGTGCCCTGGTACTGGACCGGAACAGCGGTGGGGTCGTGCGGCGTTTCGCGCCGCCGACCATCAGCAGCACCGGAAACGACGTGGCGTTGGCGGGCAATGTCGCCCTGCTCGGAAGCGCTGACGCCTATTGGTTCAACTGGGGGGTGGCAGCACTGGCCTCCGGCGCTCTTGAGGACGAGATTGGATTCGGGGTCGCCAGTCTCGGCGAGTTGGGCCTGAGCTGGACGCTGGGCTCCCGCCGGACGAACACGTTCATCCGCACCTATGATGCCTCCTCGCCGACCGGCCCGGTCCTTACGGGGCAATGGGAACTGGTGCATGGCTACAACGACAACCCGAGGGACATCCAACTCTGCGAGGTGTCCGGCACGAAGCTGGCCGTGGTTCGACGGATTGCGACCACAGCCTCTTCGTCAAGGCATTGGCTCGACGTGATGAGCCTGGATCCGGCGCGCCCCATCCAGTCAGCCACCCTGAATCTGCCATCCACCGACAACCAACTGCGGGTGGCTCCCGACGGTCGCTTCCTGCTCCTCGGTTCCCAGTCGGACGAAGACTGGATCCAACTCTACCGCGTGGAACTGAACGGCAATGCCGCCTCCTTTCGGCAGCTCTCGGAAACAAGTATCGAGGACCTCGATTTCACCACGCCGGCGCTGGGGAACAACCTGATGGCCTCGCTGGTGTCCCATCCCAGCGAGGAGGCGGTGGTGCTGCATGACATCAGCGATCCGGCGGCCCCGGTGCGGCTCGCGACGCTGCCCTTGCCGGTCCAGGAACGGCTGGGCAACCCGTCCTACCTGGCCATCGAGGGCAATCGCCTACTCTTCACGGATCGAAAGGGTGCCTATCGGGAGGCGGATCTCAGTGATCCGACCCAGCCACGCTGGCTCGGAGAATCGCTGCTGACCGGCACCACGGACTCGCTCACCCACAACGGGGCCTGGGTGCTGGCCGACGAAGGCATCTCCGACGCCGTGCGCCTGCTGGACCTGGGGGCCGACGCGACGGCCCCGCGGGAGGTTGACACCGTCGTGCTGGAGGGAGGCGCACAGTCCGTCGCCTGGGTGGGCCACATGGCCTACGTGGCCGAGGCCGGCGGCAGCGCCAGTCTTGCGGCGATTGACTTCAGCGAGCCCGACCAGCCCCGCATTGCCCGGCGACCGCTCTCAGGGTCCTCTTTCAACGTCGCCACGGACGGCACGTTGCTGTTGCTGAAAAGCGCCGGCTTGCTGCGCCTGTATTCCTTGGCCGTTCCCGGTTACCCGCGGTTGCTCCGCACCTACGATCCGACGAAATCCTCGGAAAGCATCTGGGGTCTCACTGTTCGCGAAGGCATCGCCCATCTGGTGTTGGATTCCTCCAACGGCGCCGTGCGTCCCCGGTTGGTGGTCCTGGATGTGCGGGATCCCGCGAACCCGGTGGAACTGGCCACGCTGGACATTCCATCCCCGGTGGACCCGGGAATCGGCGGCAGCCTCAGGCTGGAGGGCAACCTGCTGTGGATGACAGACACGCGTGGGGCCGGCGGTGTCGGGACGCCGATCGGAGAAGACCTGGTCGTGTTCGACGTCCAGACGCCGGCGCAACCGCGTCTGGTGGCGGTGGCCGAACACCCGGGCGGAAACGTGCTCGTGGCCGGAGGCCATCTGTGGCGGGGACGCAATGGGGCGACGGGCGACTCCAGCGACTACCTGACCGTCAACCCGCTGACGGTCGGCGAAGGCGGTGTGACGTGGGGAGACGCCGTGGCTCAGATGCGGCTGTTCAACTGGCGTTCCGTGGCCGGTGGCTACGCAGGTCGAAGGGTCGGCACACCGGGCATCCCCCACCGGATCGGTGACCTGATCCTGCTGCCGGTCGGCCTGCACGGCTTCGACATCATCCGGGCGGATTTCCTGCCGGCCACCGCGCCGACGCTGGTGCATCCACCGGTCGGCCGCACGGTGGCCGCCGGCCGCCGCGCCGTCGTGAGCGCCACGGTGGACGGTGCGCTGCCTCTCACCCTGCAGTGGTTCAAGGGGGACCGGGCGCTGACGAACGGCGGCGCCGTGTCGGGTGTGAATTCCCCTGCCCTGGTGCTCGATCCCGTTTCCCCGGAGGACGCCGGCGACTACCGGTTGAAGGTGACCAATCCCGCCGGCGAGGTGACCAGCGAACCGGTGTCGCTGACCGTGGTGGAAGCCCGGCCGCTGCTCCTGGAACTGGCCTCTGCCGGAGGCACCAACTGGAAGGCGACCTTTTCCGGCGACCCCGGCCAAGTCGTCCAACTGGAGCAGTCCGACGACCTCAAGACGTGGACCGCCGTCGAGGTTTCCAGCGACGCCATCCGCGCCTGGCTGACCGAGGGCGAGGAGGAGTCGTCCACCTTCAGCGCCGGCTCGGCGAAAGCCCGCTTCTACCGGGCGACGCTGGTTTATGCGCCGTAGCCGGCACGATGAGGTGCCAATGAGGCGCGGACGGTCACGTCCGCGCGATTCCGCGGGGCCGGAAACCGTTCTCCATCGGCGGATCTCTGCGCGCCGGACGTGCGACCACTTCAACGCCCTCTTGGGTCCCGCGCTTTCCCGCTGAGGCGACCCGCGAACGCAGACCATCCACGTTCCGCCTGCATCCTTCCTTCCAAAGAAAGCCCAGCCCGCTTCGGGACGTTCCGGCAGGACGTTGGCCCCTACTCAAATCCGCCCGTCCGCTGACAGACTGCGGTCCGACATGCGCCTGATTCCCGAAAACTACGCACGGACCACCGGCCGGCTCGGGGTTTTCCTCGCCGCCACCCTGTCGGTCACCGCCGCGGAACCCAACCTGGAGGGCCGCTGGTGGTGGAACCTGTTCGAGACCCCCGCTGAACTCCGCTTCGCAGGCGGGCAGCTCGTGGGCGGAAACGATTTCGGCGTGTTTGTCGGGGCCCACGAATACTTCCCCGCGGGCACGGGCATCCGCTACCAGAACCTCACCGACGGCGAGGAGGACGAACGGGGCGTGGTCACCGTGTCCGACACGCTGGTGGTCCGCCGGCAATTTGACCTCGGAGGGGAAGGGTTCTCGTTTCTCAACCAGGCGGGCGACGTCATGGTTTCGGGCAGCGTGTCGGATTCCCAGTTCGCCGGCCTGGAGATCCTGCTGCGCCAGCCCACCGCGCCCTTCACCGCCGCCGATCTGATCGGCCAGTGGGAGTATCGCTACCTGGAAGTGCCCGGGGCTGTGTCCGCCCCCAGCCTGACACCGGGCACTCCGCTCAACGGGGGCCGCAACTTCTCCGTGGAAGCCGACCGGTTCACCTTCGCGCCCAACGGCCTCGTGACGGTCACAGCCACCGGGGAATCGCTGGGCGGACTGACGGTGATTCAGGGCCTGCCCATGTTCGTGGGCGGCGGAAGGCAGGAGCCTTTCTTCATCAACCGCGGGCTGGATGTGTTGCTTTCGATCAAGGCGGACCAGACTGACCAGGATGTGCCGCAACCAATCTACAACATCTCCCTGCTGTTGCGACGCCCGGACACGGTGACGGTCGCCGATGTGGTGGGGCGCTGGCATGTGGCGGAACTATACACCCCCCGCAGGCTCCAGGTGGGGGCCGGTCCGATCGTGCAGGGCGGAAGCGATTTCGGCGCGGAGAGTTTTTCCGTGACGTTCTTCCCCGATGGGCGGCTGGTGGACGCGGACGGTGAGGTGGACACCTGGTCACTGACGGCGGACGGGCTGGTGCAGATCGGGGACGCGACCTCCGGCGCGAAGTTTGCCGTCAACCGCTCCAAGACGATTGCCGCGACGGTGACATCGGGCGAAGACAACACTCTGACCCTCGCGGTGAAATACTCCGACTCCACCGGGGAAGCTGTCACGCCCACGCTTGGCCTCGTCCAAAACGGCGGCCAATGGCAGTTGGTATGGTCCGGTGGCATCCTGGAAAGCGCCCCCACGCCGACCGGCCCATGGAATTCCGTGCCCGGGGCGACGAGCCCCCGAGCTCTGGTGGGTGATGGGGCCGGGGCCTTCTTCCGGGTGACTTCGCGCTGAGGCCAGCACGGCCAGCCTTGTTCGGGGTGGGTGGGTTTCCGCCGGCTGAAGCCGGGACTCCGTACCCCGAGGTGTCTCTCGCGATCTGTTTGCGAGCTGAGAGCGACGTCGATGGGTCGAGTGGATCGGTAGGATGAATCTCACCGGCGTAATTCAGTCCGGCGGTCAGGCTGGCCCCCATCTCTTCCAACGGACAGCACCGCGCCCGTTTTTGGTGCATGGCCAAAGGGTTCGCGTTGGCTTCGCTTCTTGAGCTAACTGTTTACAGCAACGCAAACGTTTGCTGTTCAATACATTAAGACAAACCCCTACCCGCTCTCGGTTCCACTTTGAAGCCATCCTGGGTCCGATCACCAGCTTGACTGACATCACCGGTGATACCACCTTTTTTCTGTGGAGATCGTGCAAGACACCAATGTCTTCGTCGCTGCCCTTCGCAGCCCGGACGGCGCCAGTGCCGGAGTGCTCGACCGTTGTCTGGCTAAGGCAGACCAAGCCACCATGGGAGCGGCCCTGTTCGCGGAGTATGAGGAATTGATCCATAGGGAAAGCCTTTGGCGGGGCGTGCCGGTCACGGCGGAAGAGCGCGAGATGCTGCTCGACGATTTCTGCGCAGCGGCCGTTTGGCAGCCGATCTACTTCCGGTGGCGTCCAAATCTGCCGGATGCGGCGGATGACCACGTTTTGGAATTGGCGATTGCCGGAGGCGTGGAACACCTGGTCACGCACAATTTACAGGACTTCGGACGGGGCGAGCTCAAATTCACATCGCCGCGGGTGGTCAGCCCGGCACAGCATCTGAAAGCTGCAAAATGAAGACGATCCCCTATCGGTGCGACGAATCGCGGCACAAGGCCTTGCTCAGCTTGGCCCGGGACTCGGGGACGAGTGTACAGCGGTTGTTCGACAACTTCGTGACGCATGTCATCGCCGAACGGCAGGCAGAGGCCCGATTCGTGGCGCGCCAGCAGCGCGGAAACCCTGCCCGCGGCCGTGAATTGCTCGCGGAAATCCGCCAACGGATCCCCTCGAGACCAGGGGCTTCCACAGGTGACGCCTCCGCCGGCTGAAGCCGGGACTCCGTACCTGCAGAAAACTCTTCAAGATGTGCCACGGAGACACGGAGGAGGACGTGCCTTGGCGGCTGCCCTCAGTTGTTGGCTCTCAGCTCCCTGCTCCGAGTTTGCTGCTACTTCCTTGGCGGCTTGGCGGTTTGGCGTGAGTTCCTCTTCTCAGCACCGATGCCCAGAACGACTTCGTGTCTCGACCGGCAGGCGGGCGATTCGTAGCTTCGTCCCGATTCCCATGCGCCGATTCCTTCCCCTCCTCTCGTTGTTGGCCGCCGGATGCATCGCGTCCCATGGCCCGGGCCGCACGCTCACCTTGGCGGACTTCACGGACGCCGGCGGCAAGGCGCCTTCGGGTGGCTGGTCCACCGACACCGATGGAACCATCCATCTCAAGGGCCGCGGCGGAAACCTGATCACCCGCGAGGAGTTCCGCGACTTCACCCTGGACTGGGACTGGAAGGTCGCGCCGGGCGGCAACAACGGCGTGAAGTACTGGGTCACCGACGTCTCCGGCGCCGGAGAATGGCTTGGGATCGAGTACCAGATGATCGACGACGAACGGCACGAGGACGGCCGTCGCGGCGGGTCGCACACCACGGCGTCGTTCTACGACATCCAGGAGCCGGAGCCGGGCAAGCCGCTGCATCCCGCGGGCGAATGGAACCACAGCCGCGTGGTGGTGCGGGACGGCCGCCTTGAGCACTGGCTCAACGGCAAGCGGGTCGGCGTGGCCGACACGAACAGCGACGACTGGAAGCGCCGGGTCGCGGCGAGCAAGTTCCGGAACAAGGCCGGGTTCGCGCCCGGACACGGGCGGATCATGCTGACCGACCACCAGGACGAGACCTGGTTCCGCAACCTGCGGCTGAGCCTCCGGGATTGAGCGGCCGGCCTTCCCGACTCGTTTGGAACCAGCGGATCGGGAAGGAGGGAAATCTCCCCGAGAAAGACCTCACGCCAATTCGCCAACGGGAAACCGGAAACGGGGCCGAAACGTCGGCGTGAGGCCGGTTCAGAGTGGGATCCCTGGTGCCCTCCCACCCAGGGTGCTGAACCGATCCCAAGAGCCCGGCCGGTCATCGAATCCGAGCGGACACGTTCCCCTCCCCGTCCCTCACACCCTTGCGGCTTGGCGCCTTGGCGTGGGGGATTCCTCTTCGCGAACCAGCTCAGCGGGCGGCGTCGAGCAGCAGCCGCTCGGTGGTCGTCAGCTTGTCGAGGGTGACCTGGCGGGCGTGGATACGGGCGGCTTCCCGCTGCTGGTTGGCGGAGAGTGCCGCCACGTAGACCGCGTACCAACGTGGGTCGGTCGACTTCCAGTCCACGTTCACCGCTTCCATCAACGCCAGGGCCTCGGTGGTCCGGCCGGCCCGCAGCTCGGTCAGCGCGAGGCTGGAACGGAAAAGCATGTCGTCGGGGTGGGTCCTCTGGAGTTCCACCAACTGGTCGCGCGTGGTGGACGCGGGCGTCTTGAGCAGCGCGGCCTGATAGGCTTCGAGGGCCTTGAGCCCGACGTCGCCGGGCAGCGCGTCCGACAGGCGTCGCACCGCCTGATGGATGGCGGCCTCGTCCCCGATGAGGCGGGCCAGCCGAAACGCCTCGGAGGCGGAGGTCAGCAGCGCCGGCGGCCACTCCAGACGACGGAGATGGGCGTTCATCGCGGTGCGGGAGGCCCCCAGGTACTCGGAATAGCCGGCAACGAAGGCCAGCGCGCGAGGATCCCTGCCGGCGGCGGACAACGCGCTGTCGAGATGGGGTCCGATGTCGGTGTCCTGCCCCTGCTGCTTGGCCTTCATGGCGGCGAAGCAATGGGCGACGTACTCGATCAACCGGGTGTTGGAGCCGCCTTCCGCAGACTTCTGGAGAAGCGTCTCGACCTCCTTGAATTCCTTCCGTTCGAGGAGGATCTGGACCCGCACCGACAGGAGTGCGGCGTTGGTCGCGGAGCGGGCCACCGGGAGAAGCGACAGCGCCTGATCCAGCGCCCCGGCCTCGGCCAGCCAACTGACCACCGGGACCAGCTCCGGAAGCGGGGATTCCGGCGTCACCGACGAGGCGACTTCGCCCACGATTTCATCCCGCTTTTCGGGGTCGATGCGCAGGCGCAGGCGTTCCGCGGCGAGACGGTTCTCCGGCTTCTCGCGCAACATGCGCAGGAGCAGTGCGCTTTCCCCGCGGTTCAGGGAGGCGCTGGAGGCCAACCGCGTGGCCGCCGACTCGCTCCATTCGGATCCACCGGCCACCAGACCCCAGAGCAAACGGGCTCCCTCGGAGCGGGATCCGGCGTCCCGGGCGTCGAGCAAGGCCGATCCGAGCGTGAACTCCGCCTCGAGGTCGGAGGGATGGGCCTCGAGCCAGTTCCGCGCGCTCGCCCGGGTGGACACGGAGTCCCCGGCCAACCGGAATTGCCGGGTCAACAACCGCAACGCCTCCCGATCCATGGCGTTCGTCGCGAGGATCTTCTGGAGGTGCGGCTGGCTGACATCCAGGCGGTTGAGGGTCAGCGCGAACTCCACCGCAGCCAAACGGTCCGCCCGGGTGGCCCCGGGCAACGCGAGCAGCATGTTCCAGTAGTTGAGGCCATCGGGATTGCCGACCCGGGTGCAGAAGTCGGCCGTCAGCCGCAGCACGGCGGGATCCCGGGGTGCCAAACCGAGGAGCAGCCGGACGCTCTTCCCGGCCGCCGTCAGGTCCCCGGAATCGAGTTCCGACTGGACCCGCGGCAGGAGGCTTTTCGCACGCTGCAGCTTCACAAGCCGGTAGGCGGGTCGCGCTGCGAAGACACCGATCAACGCCACCACACCGATCGCCACCAGCCAGAGGAACCACTTCCTGCTGGGATCGGTCCCGTTGCCGGTCGCCGCGGCCGTAGAGATCTCCTCTTCCTCCGCAGGATTCAGGTCGCCCGGTAGATGCATGGAGGTAGTAAGGAGTCAATGGTCCTGAGGGGCAAGGTCGGCAGAGATGGAACTTGAGGCGGATGGAGGTCTGTCCGTTGAATTCGCGGATTCATGCGTTCCCTCGCGGAGTGGCTCGCGGCCGCCCGGAATCCACGTCGAATCGGTCCGATCACGGTGCTTGTCGCCGTGTGCGCGGTGGCGTGCCTCTGGTTCCTGCCCAACCTGCCCCGTCCGCGGTTCACCGAGTCCTGGCCGGCACCGGAGGAGGGTTGGGAACCCTGGACGCCGGCCTTCCAAGGCGTGGATGTCCGCCGGGCCAGCTTCTCCCGGCCGCGCCCGATGAAGGCCCATGCCGTCCGCATCGACCTCCAGGCGCCCGGAGTCGAGGCGGTCGTCCATTCGCCGGACGCGTCCGATGACGGCTTGTTGAAGACGATCTACCCCTCGGACTTCCTTCTCCGAAACGGACTGCAGGTGGCGATGAGCGCCGGTTCGTTCAATCCGTTCCCCTACCTCCCTGGGGTCACGATCCGGTTGGACAACCTGGGCATCAACGACGGCCGGCAGTTCTCGGCCCAGGCCCCGAACCTCGATTCGCTGCTCATCCTCAAGGACCGCAGGGCCGTGCTCTTCCGGCACTTCAATCCGATGACGGACCATCCGAACGCCCTCGCGGGAGTCGGGGGCATGTGGATCAACCTCTTCGGCGGCACAAACCAGTACGAGCGGCTCGAGGCCGAAGCCGCCTCGGTGGCCGGTGTCTCCGAGGACGGACGGTATCTGTTCTGGCTCATCGTGGACGGCCGTCAACCGGGCTACAGCGAAGGGGCCACGCCGGTGGAGACGGGTGAGATGATGCGTCAACTGGGGGCCCACGACGCGATCAACATGGACGGCGGGAGCGTGGTGACGCTCGTGTTCGACGACGGCGAGGGCGGCTTCGAGATCCGGAACCAGCCTTGCCACCCGTTCATCACGGGCGTTCAGCGGCCGATCGGCGGCATCATCGGCTTCCGGGCCCGGGCGTTGCCCTGAATCCACCCCTCAGTTGCCTGGAGCAGGGAGCAGGGAGAGGCCGGTCCACGACCGTCGGAGCGATCCATGGAATCCGTGTCCAACGCTCAACCGCCGCGCTCGGCGCGCCGGCTGCGCCGGTACTCGCTCGGCGTGGCGCCGGTGGCCGAACGGAATGCGCGCGTGAACGCGCTGTGGTCGTAGAACCCGCTGGCATGGGCGATTTCGGCCACCTGCTTGTCGGTGTCCTCCAACATGCGCGAGGCCGCGGCGAGACGCGTCTGCGAGATCAGCCGGCTCGGGGTGATCCGGAACAGGCGCTTGATCATGCGGGCGAACCGCACCGGCGGCAGGCCGGCCATGCGCGCCAGCGAGGCGGGCGACATCGGTTCCGAATACTGCGTCTCCAGGTAGTCCAACGCCTTGATCAGTCCGGGCGGGATCTGGCCGGTGCCCGCAGGGGCGTGGAGATCCCGCGAGACGCCCACCACCCCGACGATCCGCCCCGCTCCATCCCGCAGCGGGAGCTTGGTGGTGAAACACCAACCCGTCTTCCGTCGCGGGTACCAATGGAGCTCCAGCGTGTCGAGGATCGGGCGTCCGCTCCGCAGCACCGCGTCGTCCTGCCGGGCGAACCTTTCGGCGAGGTCGGTCGGGTAGAAGTCCCGGACGGTCCGCCCATGCAGATGGCGCGTGGAGGAGGCGCCGACGCGCTCCGCCATCGAGGTGTTGACGGCGACGTACCTCCCGAGGGTGTCCTTCACGAAGAACGCCGTGTCGGGCACGTGTTCGAACAGCTCCGCAAGGACCCCCACCGGCAGGCTCTCCAGGAGCGCCGCGCTGCCGAGGCTCTCTGTGCGCACTTTGGCGGACATGTCGGGAGGGTGCAGCAAGACCCCTCCGCCAGCGAGGCCAGAATCGGTCCCCATGCGAAGCGGATGCCTCCTGCTGGTGCTCTTCTCCCTGGTGCTCCGTCTCGGCGCCCAGGGCTCCAGGTCGGATTACGAACGCGCCCTCTCCGTCGAGGCGCGAACCCGGGACACCGTGTTCCGAACCGGCATCCGCCCCCAGTGGCTCACGGACAAATCCGGCTTCTGGTACCGCGTCCAGACCGGACCCGGCACCCGTGAATGGGTGTTCGTCTCCCTGCCCGAGGGACGCCGGGAACCGCTCTTCGACGCCGCGGAACTCGCCCGCGCGCTCGGACGCGAACTCGGGACGAACCTCGTTCCGGACGCCCTCCCCCTGGAGGATGTCGCCGTCGACTCCACCAACGGCCTCCGCACCCTCCGTTTCCGTGCCGGCGGATCTTCCTGGGTCACTTCCCTGCCGAAGATCGAGCCCAGGAAGGACGACCGACCGCCTTCCGAACTCCAACCGCTCCAGGGACGTCCCACCCAGCGCCGTTCCCGCACGACCGGCGGTGAGACCGAGCTGACCTTCGTCAACCGCACCGGCGACGACGTCGAGTTGTCGTGGCTGGACGACCAAGGTGTCAGCCGTCCCTATGGCCGTCTCCGGCCGGGCGCCGAACGACGCCAACACACCTTCGCCGGCCATGTCTGGATCGGCACCGACCGCGAAGGCCGGACGGTGGACGCGTTCCTCGCCACCGAGGAACCCGGCCGGGCCGTCTTCCTCGGCAGCAGCCGTCCCAAGTCCACCGTGGAGCGTCCCGCCGAACGCCGGGAGGCCAAGGTGCCGGGAATCTCCCCCGACGGCCGTTGGACCGCGTTCATCACCAACTTCAACCTCCACCTGCGCGGCACCGACGGCACCTCGCGGGCGCTGACCGCCGACGGCACGATCTCCAACGCCTACGTCTCCGAGGTCCACTGGTCGCCCGATTCAAGCCATGTGGTGGGACGCCGTGTCCAGGCGGTGCCGCCCCACATCGTCTCCTGGATCGAGGCGCTCCCCAAGGGCCAGACCCAACCCGCGCTGCGTTCCCACTCCTACTTCAAGCCGGGAGATCCCCTGCCCACGCCGCGCATCGCGCTTTTCGAGACCCGGACCGGCCGCCGCATCGATCCCGACCACGCCCTGTTCGCCAATCCGTTCACCGAGGACGGCGACATCCCGATCCGCTGGTCGCCCGACAGCTCGGAATTCCACGTCGACTACAACCAGCGGGGACACCAGGTGTACCGCATCCTGGCCATCGACCGGTCCGGCAAGGTCCGCACCGTGGTCGAGGAGACGCCGCGGACCTTCGTGGACTGGACGGCGAAGACCTGGCGCCAGTGGCTCGACGGATCCGGCGAGCTGCTGTGGATGTCCGAGCGCAGCGGCTGGTGCCACCTGTGGCTGGTGGACGCCCGGACCGGCACGGTGAAGAACGCCGTCACCGGCGGCGACTGGGTGGTGCGCTCGGTCGAACACGTCGACGTCGAGCGCCGGCAGGTCTGGTTCTTCGCGGGCGGGATCCGGCCGGGTCAGGACCCCTATTTCCTGCACCTCTGCCGGGTTGGATTCGACGGCACCGGGCTGGTGGTGCTGACCGAGGGCGACGGCACCCACAAGGTCGAGTTCTCCCCCGACCGCCGGTGGTTCATCGACACCTGGTCCCGCGTGGACCAGGCGCCGGTGGCCGAACTCAGGTCCGCCGAAGACGGACGCCTGCTGACCGTCCTGGAACGCGGCGACATGTCCCGGCTGCTGGCCACCGGCTGGACCGTCCCGGAGCGCTTCGTGGCCAAGGGTCGCGACGGAAAGACGGACATCCACGGCGTGGTGATCCGTCCGTCGAACCTGGATCCGAACCGCCGGTACCCGGTGGTCGAGGAGATCTACGCGGGACCCCATGGCGCCTTCGCGCCGAAGGAATTCGGCCGGGCGACCCGTCAACACGCCATGGCCGAGCTGGGATTCGTGGTGGTGCAGCTCGACGGCATGGGGACGAGCCAGCGATCGAAGGCGTTCCAGGACGTCAGCTGGAAGAACCTCGCGGATTCCGGCTTCCCGGACCGGCGGATCTGGATCCGCGCCGCGGCGGAGACGCGTCCCTGGATGGACCTCGGGCGGATCGGCATCTACGGCGGCAGCGCCGGCGGGCAGAGCGCGTTGAGGGCACTGCTGGACCACGGGGACTTCTACAAGGTCGCCGTCGCCGACTGCGGCTGCCACGACAACCGGGTCGACAAGATCTGGTGGAACGAGCAGTGGCTGGGCTGGCCCGTGGACGAGAGCTACCGGCGCAGTTCGAACGTGGAGGACGCGGGCAAGCTGAACGGCAAGCTGTTGCTCATCGTGGGCGAGGTGGACACCAACGTGGACCCGGCCAGCACCCTGCAGGTCAGCGCCGCATTGGTGCGGGCGGACAAGGACTTCGAGCTGCTGGTCATGCCTTCGACCAACCATGGCGCGGCGGAGACGCCCTATGGCAGCCGTCGGCGGATGGACTTCCTCGTCCGCCACCTGCACGGGCGCGAACCCCGCTGGTAGGCGCCTCCACTGCGGCGGGCATGAACCGCCCGAAGCGCCCGCTGCTTGGGGATCGCCCCCGGCCTTGGCGTGTCGGACCGCAGCCCCGCGGTTCGGGATCCGCCTCTCCCGCCCCTTCCCCGCTGCTCAGGACGCCGCTTCGGCCAGGTCCTTCGCGAAGGCGCGGACGTCCTCCTCGCGGGTATCCCAGGAGCACATGAGACGGCAGCCGCCTTCGCCGATGAAGTTGTAGAAGAGCCATCCGCGGTCCCAAAGCTTCTGGATGACCGGCTTCGGCAGGTCGACGAACACGCTGTTGGCCTGGCGCGGGAAGAGCACCTTGACGCCGGGCAGCTCCGCGATGAGTTCGTGCATGAGCGCGGCCATGGCGTTGGCGTGTCCGGCATGCCGGAGCCAGACCCCGTCCTGGAGCATCCCGAGCCAGGGAGCGGACATGAAGCGCATCTTGGAGCACAGCTGGCCCGCCTGCTTGGTGCGGTAGGCGAACTCCTCGGCGAGCTCGATGTTGAAGAACACCACGGTCTCGCCGACGTGGATGCCGTTCTTGGTGCCGCCGAAGGAGAGGACGTCGACGCCGGCCTGCCAGGTGATCTCGCGCGGGGCGACCCCGAGCGCGGCGACGGCGTTGGCGAAGCGGGCGCCGTCCATGTGGAAGCGGAGTCCGTGCTTCTTGGTCATGGCCCCGATCGCACGGAGTTCCTGCGGCGTGTAGAGCGTTCCGACCTCGGTCGCCTGGGTCACGGTGACGACCTTGGGCTTGGGGTAGTGGATGTCGGTGCGGCGCTGGACGGCCTCCTCGATGCCGTCCGGCGTCAGCTTGCCGAGCGCACCGGGGAGCAGGAGCAGCTTGGAGCCGTTGCTGAAGAACTCCGGGGCGCCGCACTCGTCCTTCTCCACGTGGGCGACCTCGTGGCAGAGCACGCTGTGGTAGCTCTGGCAGCAGGCCGAGAGGGCGAGGGAATTGGCGGCGGTGCCGTTGAAGACGAAGAAGACCTCGCAGGGGGTCTCGAAGACCTGGCGGATGAGGTCGGCGGCGCGTTGGGTCCAACGGTCGTTGCCGTAGGCCGGCTCGTGGTCCTGGTTGGCCTCGGCGAGGGCGGCCCAGGCCTCGGGCGTGATCCCGGCGTAGTTGTCGGAGGCGAAGTGCCGCCGCGGTCCGTTCGGCGCCGCGGGGATGTGCCGGCTGGGATTCTGCGAACTCATTGGAGGGAAATGGAAAACCGTCCGCGCCCGTTGTTCAACCGCGGCGTTCCCGGAGGCGCCCCGGAAACGGAAACGGCCCGGGTTCACCCCGGGCCGTTCGGAAGGGACCGCCGATCAGGAGCGCGGCGCCAGCTTCTTCTCGACCCGGCTCTTGGCCAGGACCGTGTACTGGGGCAACCCGCCCTTCATCGGCACCTGCACCTGGCCCTCGATCAACGGGGCCGCGTACTCGACGAACTTCTCGTTCGGCATGAAGCCGTCCTCGCTGATCCAGTCACGCGGGATGAAGTGCTCGACGTTGGCGATGTTCTCCAGCGGCTCGAGCGCGACGTCCCAGCGGTAGGGGCTGGAGGAAAGACGCACCAGCTTGGGCATGAAGCCCGACTTGCCGTCCACCGCGGCACGCACCGCGGAGGCGCCGAGGGCGACCGCCTCGTCGACGTCCGTCTGGCTCGCGAAGTGGGCCGCGGCCCGCTGCGCGTAGCCCAGCTTCACGGTCCGCGTCTTCAGGTTCAGCTTGCCCTGCACGATCGAAGCCAAGGCGTCGGCCGCTCCGGAAAGCACCGGATGTCCGAACGCGTCCAAACGGGTCTTGTCGGCGCCGATCTCCTCGCCCGCGGCGTTCTTCACACCTTCGCCGCAGACGACGATGCAGTACTTGTGTTCGGCCACGACGGACTTCACACGCTCCAGGAACGCCGCCTCGTCGAGGGCGATCTCGGGCAGGAGGATGATGTGCGGCGGATTGGCCGGGTTCCCCTGCTTCGCGAGCACGGTGCCGGCGGCGATCCAGCCCGCGGCGCGGCCCATGACCTCGACGATGCAGCACGAGCCGTCGTCGGTGGCCATCGAGCCGACGTCGAGGCCGATCTCGGCGACGGTGACGGAGTTGTACTTGATCACCGATCCGTAGCCCGGGCAGTGGTCGGTGGCCGGCAGGTCGTTGTCGATCGTCTTGGGCACGCCCATCACGCGCATCTCGTAGCCGCGCTTGACGGCCTCGAGGTGGATCTTGTGCGCGGTGTCCTGGGAATCGTTTCCGCCGGCGTAGAAGAAGTACCGGATGTTGTGCGCGTTGAAGACCTCGAACAGGCGGTCCATGTCCTGGGCGGCCTTCTCGGGCTTCTTCTTGAAGTCGATCTTGTAGCGGCAGGTGCCCAAGGCGGCGGCGGGCGTGTGCTTCAGGCCCTCGATGGCCTTGGACCGCTCGTCGTTGATGTCGATCAGCTCCTCGTTGAGGATGCCGAGGATCCCGTTCAGGCCGCCGTAGATCTCCTCGATGCACTCGTGGTGACCCGCTTCGGTGATGACTCCGGCCACGGAGGCATTGATGACGCTGGTGGGGCCGCCGGACTGGGCGACGAGGAGGTTTCCATTGAGTTCTGCCATATACGCGTAAAGTGGGCGGACGATGCCTAGGAAGGCGCCCCATCAGCAAGCGGCGAATCGGCGGGTCGACGGCGTCGAAAATCGCCCTCCCACTCCGGTCCGGGTTGGGAATATCCTCCGGCCACGTGTTCTCCCGCCTGCTGGAAGCCCTCCTGATCGTCCTCTTCGGACTCCTGCGCCTTCTCCCCCTGGAATGGGCCGCCCGCGTCGGCCGCTGCGTGGGCGGGCTCGCCGTCGTCTTCGCCCGACGCCACCGCCGGATCGCCGAGGAGAACCTCCGCATGGCCTTCCCGGACTGGCCGGAATCCCGGGTCCGTGAAACCGCCGCGGAGAACCTCCGGCGCATCGGCGAGGCCTATGCTTGCGCCATACGCGTTCCCGGGATGTCCCTGGCCGACCTCGGGGACCGCCTGAGGTTTACCGGGTTCGAAGAGGCGCTGCCGCCCAAGGGGGTGAACCTCTTGGCCGCCACGGGGCATTTCGGCAACTTCGACCTCCTTTCCCAGGCCCAGCAGTTGGCACCGGACCGCCGGATGGCCACGACCTACCGCGCGCAGAAGCTCCGCGCCCTCGAGAACGCCTTGCAACGTCTCCGCCGGATGACCGGGGTGGAGTTCGTCGAACGGCGCCAGGGCGTCGCCCCGCTCAAACGCCTCTTCGAGAGCCAGAACGCCATCGTCGCCCTCTTCTCCGACCAGCATGGCGGCGGACATGGGCTCTGGATCCCGCTGTTCGGACACCCGTGCTCCTGCAGTCCCGCAGCCGCGGTGATGGCCCTGCGCTACAGGGCGCGCCTCGCCATGGCCTACTGCTTCCGGATCGGCCTCGCCCGCTGGGAGATCCAGTGCGGTCCCGTCATCGCCACGCAGGAAGCCGACGGCTCGGACCGGTCGGTCGAGGCGATCACCCGCGACGTCATGGCCGCCTACGAGACCGCCATCCGCCGCGATCCGGCGAACTGGTTCTGGGTCCATCGCCGATGGAAGCCTCCTTCCGCCATCCAGACCCGCCGCGAATCGAAGGAGGCCGAATAGCCGACCCATGGAACCGACCGCACCGCAACCGGCCCGCATCCTCGTCCGCGGCGTGAACTGGCTCGGCGACGCCGTCATGACCACGCCGGCCCTGGTCCGGCTGCGCGGACGGTTCCCGTCCGCCGAGGTCACCCTGCTCTGCCACGAGAAGCTGGCCGACCTCTGGACCGGACATCCCGCCGTCGATCGCGTCCGGACCTTCCGCTCCAAGGATTCCCCATGGACGACCGGCCGGAGCCTCCGACGCGACCGCTTCGACCTCGCCGTCCTCTTCCCCAATTCGTTCCGGTCCGGACTCGAGGCCTTCGTGGCCCGGATCCCGGTCCGCATCGGGGCCTCGCGCGGACTGCGCCGGCTGCTGCTGACCCATCCGGTGGAGCCGGACCCGCACGCCACGCCGATGCGGAAGCGTTCGTTGGCCGAGATCCGCAGACTCCAATCGGAACCCGACCGACCGCCGCCCGTCCTTCCGTCGGCGTCCCACCAGATCCACCACTACCTGCGTCTGGTGGCCGCGGCCGGCGCCTCCTCGGAGCCCCTCGCACCCGTGCTCGGGATGCCTCCCCAGGAACTGGCCGCCGCCCGCTCGGAACTGTTCCCCGAAGATTCCGGGTTCCCGGTGCTCGGACTGAACGCCGGGGCCGAGTACGGCGCCGCGAAACGATGGCCCGTCGAACGCTTCGCCGAGGCCGCCAACCGGCTCTTCGCGACGACCGGCTGTCGGGTGCTCGTCTTCGGCGGTCCTTCCGACCAGCAGTTGGCCCAGCAACTGGCCGCCCGGATCCATCGGGCCCCGACCACCGTGCTCGCCGGCCGGACATCCCTGCGCCAGCTGCTCTCCAAGCTCGCCTGCTGCGACCTGCTCATCACCAACGACACCGGACCGATGCATGTCGCCGCCGCCCTCGGCGTCCCGGTGGTGGTTCCCTTCGGCAGCACGAACCCCGACCTCACCGGCCCCGGCGCGCCCGGCGACTCCCACCACGCCCTGCTGCGCAGCCCCGTCGCCTGCGCTCCCTGCTTCCTCCGGACCTGCCCCGCGGAGTTCCGCTGCATGGACCGCATCGGCGTCGACGCCGTGGTCCAGGCCGCGGAACGGATCCTCTTCCGTGGTACGGATCCACAGGCCCCGCGGCGCACGCCTCCTTTACAACCCGGACCCGGTTCCTAGCCTTCCCACCAAGTGTCCCTTTCCGCGGAACAGTTTGAGCCGGAACTCCGGGCGGCCCTCCGCTCCTACGAGCGCCACATCGTCTGCCTGGAACAACTGCCCGACGAGGCGGAGGAATCGCTGCGCAGCCTCCTGGCCAAGGCGATCCGCGCCTACGAGAACCGCGAACCGGGACTCCGCCACGGCATCGCCCTGAACCGCCAGATCACCATCATCCTCAGCCAGACCGGCGGGGATCGACCGCTCTGCGGCATCTACTTCAACCTCCACTCGCCGTATTCGCGGAAGTCCCGCTCCAAGTCCGACGCCGGCAACCAGACCGAGCCACCTTCGGGGGGATAGAGGTTCTTCGCCGTTGGCTGTCCGTCGTCGGTTGCCGGCTGTTCGTGGCGGACGGGCCCTCAGACAGCCGCCGGATCGCGGTCCAGGCGGAGATGGACCTCCTCGGTGACTTCTCCCCGTCCCTGGGCGAAGCCCCGGTCGCCTCCAACGACCTCGAAGCCGCATTTCCGGAGAACCCGGATCGAACCGGGATTGTCGGCCGCGGCCCGGGCGTGGATCGGCCTCTCCGGGACGATCCGCAGCAGCTGCCGGAGCGCCCCGGTTGCCAGGCCTCGGCCCCAGTATTCACGCCCAAGCCAGTAGGTGACCTCCAGGTCTCCACCCCATCGGAAGCAGGCGATGAAGCCCGCGATCCGGCCTTCGAAGAGAATCGTCCGGTGGGTGCTTTCCGACGCACGGAGGTTCCGCTCCCAATGGGCGATGAACGCGGCCTTGTCCGATGCCCCCGTTCCGACAAACGCCGCCATGCGGACGGCGGCAGGATCGAGTCGATGACGGTGGAACGTCCCGATGTCGGACGCCTCCACGTCACGGAGTTCCAGGCCCGTTGGCTGGCTCATCGATTCCGACCCGATTCCGATGCGTCCCCGAGGGACAACGGCGGTTCCCGCAGGACCTCGACGGTCAGGCGGTCGAGGTTGTCTTCGTTCGCAGGGACGACGATGTGCGCGACACGGCCCGCGAACCCGGCGCTTTCGAAGACCTGCTCCCACGAGACGACGGTCCCGGTCGGGGTCTGCGTCAGACCGAGGGTCAGGCGGAACCTCGGCTCCGAGACGTGCTGCACCACGACCCGCCGCGGTTCCTCGATCTCCACGAACTCGTTCTCGTTGGGGTAGTCCGTGCCGTTGGGCGCATGCATCGTGAAGGTCCATCGGCCTCCCACCTTGAACTCGCAGACCTCGAAGGTGTTGGTGAAGCCGGCCGGTCCCCACCACCGGGCGAGGCGTTCCGGATCGCCGATCGCGGCGAAAACCTGCGCCTCCGTTGCGGGGATCTCACGGGACGTCCGGAAGGTTCCGGGCGGCGAAGTGGAGTTCCGTGTGTCGGGGGTGATGGGTGGTTCCATTTCGGAGGATGAGGTGGGACCCGTTCGCTTCCGAGGTTCCAAGCCGGGGCATCGGGACCCATCCCGACGTCGTCCGGCGACCTGCCGCCCCAGACTGCTGCGACGAACCGGGGCGGGCGAGGACGGTGTCCTGATTTCTGCCGCGGGCACGCTTCCCTGTGGTCGAAGACGCCCTTCGGGACGGCCCTTTCGAATTCCCACGGCCGCCCACGGGGTCTAGAACGTCCCGGTGAAGCCGCTCCTCCTCCTCGGATTCGCCCTGGCCGGCCCTGCCCTGGCCGACCTCCAGCGGATCGGACCCCACGCCTTCACCCTTCCCGACGGCTTCGAGATCCGGCAGGTCGCCGCGACCAATGTCGTCCATCGGCCGGTCAACGGCGCCGTCGACGACGCCGGGCGCCTCTACGTCACCGACTCCAGCGGATCCACCGAACCCCCGGCGGAACAGGCCAAGGACCCGCGCTGGCGCGTGATCCGGCTCGAGGACACCGACGGCGACGGCTCGTACGACCGCTCGGCGGTCTTCGCCGACCGGCTCCCCATGCTCCAGGGCATCCTGTGGCACTCGGGCAGCCTCTACATCGGCGGTTCCCCGGCCATCTGGCGGCTGCAGGACACGGACGGCGACGGCCGTGCGGATGTCCGGAGCGAATGGTGGAACGTCGGCCACCCCAGCACCCATTGCGGCAACGAAGTCCATGGTCCCTACGCGGGACCGGACGGATTCATCTACTGGACGAAGGGCGCCTTCGAGCCGGTTTCGTGGACCGACGGCCATGGCGGCACGAAGCGTCGCGACCGCGCCTCGCACATCTTCCGGGCCCGCCCCGACGGCTCGGGCTTCGAATCGGTGATGACCGGCGGCATGGACAACCCGGTGGACGTCGAGTTCAGCGACGAGGGCGAGGCCTTCTTCACCAGCACCTTCATCGACTTCTCCCAACCCGGTTGGCGCGACGGCGTCGGCTTCGCCAGTTCGGGCGCCGTGTTCGGCAAGGAGAACTCCGTGCTCGACGACCGTGCCGTGCTCCGACCCGGACCGGAGCTGGCGCACCCGTTCGTCCAGATGGGCGCAGCCGCACCGTCGGGCCTCGCCGCCTACCGGCACGCCGACTTCGGTCCCGGGTTCCACGGCAACCTCTTCGCCTCGGCCTTCAACCTCCGGAAGATCTCGCGGATCGAACTCTCCCGGAACGGTTCCGCCTTCGCCGGCAAGGAGTCGGACTTCGTCGTCTCCGACAACCTCGACTTCCATCCCACCGACGTGGTCGCCGACACCGACGGCTCGTTGCTCCTCCTCGACACCGGCGGCTGGTACAAGCTGTGTTGCCCCAGCTCCCAGTTGTGGAAGGCCGACGTGCTCGGCGGGATCTACCGCGTGCGTCGCAAGGGCGCCGCACACGTCCGCGGTCCCGCGCCGCAGGGGCCCGAATCGCCGTTGGCCCGGCTTCGCAGGCTGGGTGACCTCCGGGATCCCGCGGCCGTTGCCGCCGCCCGTGAGGCGCTACGGAGCCCCGCAACCGCGGCCGATCCCTTCGCCCGACGCATCGCCGTGACCGCCCTCGGACAGCTGGCGGACAAGACCGCGGTCGATGCCGTCCTCGGGGCCTTGGAAGGACAGCCCGACGACGCCCTGTTCTCGGCCGGCTTCGTTGCGCTGACGCGCATCGGCAACGCCGCCGCCCTGCGTGCGGCGCTGGACCGGAACGACCCGTCTGCCCGTCGTGCGGCCCTCGCCGCCCTCGACCAACTGACGGCCGCTCCCGACCGGCAACCGCTCCAACCGGCGGAACTCCTCCCGCGCCTCACCGATCCCGATTCCAAGGTCCGGCAGACGGCCCACTGGATCGCCAGCCGCCATGGCGACTGGTCGGAGCCGTTGGCGAAGTCCCTGGCCCCGGCTCTCCGTGGTTCCCTTGGACGCGAGGCCGCCGCGGCGGATCTCTCGCGCCTGCTCGTCCTGGTCTCCACGGCTCCGGCCGGCCGTTCACTGGTGGCCGAAACCCTGGGCAACACCTCGGCGTCGACGGCCCTGCGCCTGGCGTCGCTGGAGGCGATGCGTTCCGCACGACCCAAGTCGCCACCCCAGGAATGGGTCGAAGCCCTGGCCCAGGTGCTGGGAGATCCGGGATCCACCGCGCTCCACGGAGCCGCCATCTCCTCCGCCTCGGCGATCGGAGCCGGCAAGGATCTGGGCGCCCAACTGCAACGGCTGGGTCGCGATGCCTCGGCCGCAAGCCCTGTCCGGATCGCCGCCCTCGCCGCGCTTCCCGCCGGCTGGAAGGCCGGGTCGGAGGACGTCTCGTTTCTCGCCAAGGCCGTCTCCACGGGGATCCCCGGCGCCGCCGACGCCCTGGGCCGCGCCGCCGTTTCCACGGAACAGCTCGGCCGCGTTCTCGAGGCCGTGCGCGATGCCGGTCCGATGGAGTTGCCCCGCCTGCTTCCCGCGATGGAGCGGCTGGAGACCGAGGAATCCGCCGGCGCCTTCGTCCGCGCCCTCGCCACCTCCAAGGCCCGGGCCGCGCTGCGACCGGAACTGCTCCGGGCCGCGGTCAAGAACCGGCCGGAGCCGGTCAAGGCCGAGGCCGAGCGTCTGCTGGAATCCCTCCAGTCGGGACGCGCCGCCGAACGGAAGCACCTCGCCGAACTGAAGGCCGCGCTGCCCGAGGGCGACATCCGACGGGGCCAGAACGTCTTCAACTCGGCCAAGGCCGCGTGCATCCAGTGCCATCGCCTCGGCTACCAGGGCGGCGACGTCGGCCCCGACCTCACCGCGATCGGCACGGTCCGCAGCCACGACGACCTGCTCGAGGCGGTCGTCTATCCCTCCGCCAGCTTCGTGCGCAGCTACGAACCCATGACCGTGGCCACGAAGGACGGCGAGGAACGCACCGGCATCCTGCGTCGCGACGACGAACGGGGCGTCGAGCTGTTGACCGGTCCCGGGACGTCCCTCGACCTGCGTCGTGAGGACATCACGGAGATGCGTCCCTCCACCGTCTCGATCATGCCGGCCGGATTGGAGGAACAGCTGACGCCGCAGGACCTCGCGGACCTCCTGGCGTTCCTGAAGAACACCAAGTGGGGCCGGAACTGAGCCGGACCTCGGACCTGGCCCATGGACGCCGAGATGCCCAAGTGGACCCGGGTATCGATGAAGTCACCGACGTGCTGCGCATGCCGAACGGAACCCGGTTGCGTCCCCCGACTTCACGACCACTCTCCCCTCCCATGAGCATTGCCACCCGTACCGGGGACACCGGGACCACCGGACTGATGTACAACCGCCGTGTTGCGAAATCGCATCCGCGGGTGGAGGCCTACGGCTCCGTCGACGAGCTGAACTCCGCGATCGGGATGGCCCGGTCCATCGCGCCCGCCGCGGTCGCCGATCCGCTCCTGGTCATCCAGAAGGACCTGGTGGTGCTCATGGGCGAACTGGCCACGGCCCGGGAGGACATGGAACGCTACCTCAAGGACGGCTTCGAGCGGGTGCTGCCGACGCACACCGTGAAGCTCGACGGATGGGTGGCCGCGATCGAGGCCCAAAGCATCACGTTCAAGGGCTGGGCCACTCCCGGGATGACCCCGGTTTCGGCGGCCCTCGACGTCGCCCGGACGACCTGTCGTCGGGCGGAACGGCGGGTCCACTCCCTGTTCGACTCCGAAGGGGAAGGCAACGCCGAGATCCTGGTCTACCTCAACCGCCTCAGCGACCTGCTGTGGCTGATGGCCCGGAAGGTTGAGACCCAGCACGAGGCCCCTCCGGCCGCCTGAGTCGGATCCCCTTCCGCACGCCGTAGGAGACGAGGTCACGAGTCTCTGACCTCCCCACCGCACGCCTCGGCCGTCACAAGGCCGCCGGGAAGGCGTGAGACTCTTCACGTCGTCTCCTACAGGTGTACGACTCCCGGGGCTTCACCGAGCACGACCGTGGGGCACGGCGTTTCCTGCGAGGTGTTGGCGACATCGATATGCCGGATCCCGGCCGCCTCCAGCGCCTTCGAAACGGTCCGGTGGGCCAGTTCCGGGGAGTTGCAGTCGCGACTAAGGTGTCCGAGGTAGATGCGCCTCAGGCCTTCGTGGGCCACCTCGACGGCAACCTTCGCGGCAGCCTCGTTCGAAAGGTGCCCGTGCCGGCTGAGGATCCGCTGCTTCGTGCTCCAAGGACGTCGGGTGTCCTCCTGCAGCAGCTTCAGGTCGTGGTTGGCCTCCAACACGAGCAGGTTCGAGGTCTTCACCCGCTCGAGGATCAGCTTGGTCGCATGCCCGAGGTCGGTGAGGAAGCCGATGTTTCCGGCCGAGGTCTCCAAGAGGAAGCCCACCGGATCCATGGCGTCGTGGGGCACGCTGAAGGTCCGGGTCTCGACCTCGCCCACGGGAAACCCCGCTCCGGTCTCGAAGAGCCGGAATTCGAATCGGGTGTTCGAGAATTGCTTCTGGATCGCCTCGGCGGTGAAGCGGTTGGCGTAGATCGGGATCTGCGCCTTGGAACACAGGGTCCCCAGGCCGCAGATGTGGTCGCCGTGCTCGTGGGTGACCAGGATTCCGGTGAGCGCCTCCGGGGTGCGGCCGATGCTGGCGAGGCGTTCACGGATCTGTTTGGCGCTGAATCCGGCGTCGATCAGCAGACGCGTTTCCCCCGCTTCCAGGTAGGCACAATTGCCGGAGGAACCGCTGCCGAGGATGGTGAATCGGACCGACATGCGCCGAGCCTGTTGGGAGTCGGCGTGGCCGACAATGGGCAAACGGTTTCGGACGAGGGGAGAAGACGGACCTCACGCAAAATCGCCAAGACGCCAACGGGAAACCCGATCCGGTGTCGAAATGGATATCAGCCAGCGGCCGGCGGCGGATCTCGGCGTTGTCACCGCGCGGTTCCCTTCCTGTTCCAGAGCGGCTTGGCGTGCGGCCTGCGCACCGTTCCCTGGCCCAGGTCTAGCGGCCTGCGTCCGCGTCCGCACTCGGTGTCGACGTGCGCGTCGGCTCGCCGAGCAGGGCCCCGAAGAGGGTGAACGCCGTCCATGCGGAGGCCGGGATGTAGAGCCCGAACTCCGCCATCCCGTGGAGGAACCACGCCAGCAATCCGAAGAACACGGCCGTCTCCACGGGGAGTCCCGGCGAACCGTTGCCTGCGGACGCCGATGCGACGGCATGGCGTCGGCCGAGGAACCAGAGCCCCCATCCGACCCACACGCCATAGAGCAGGAATCCGGGCACACCGGAGTCGGTGGCCTGTTCGAGGAAGTCGTTGTGGACCAACCGCGCCATCTCGGCCTCCGGCGGCTTCAACCGGGCGTAGGGACGCTGGAACGTGCCTGGGCCGCTGCCGAACACCGGGCGATCCCGCGTGTTCTGGACGGCCGCCTTCCAGTAGTCCATGCGCGCCGCGGCGCTGGTCGCGCCCTTGGCGAAGTAGCCTGAGAACCTCAGGCCAAACACCGTCAATCCGGCCGCGAGCACTCCCGCGACGAGGAGGAATCGCAGGCGTGCGGAGAGCGGCTGGAGCGCCACCCAAACCGTGCCGACGGCGATCGCCACCAACCACCCCGCCTTGGATCCGGTCCAGAAGAGCACCGCCAGGCCCAATGCCGCCGCGCATCCCAACACCAGTTTCCGGATCGAACCCTTCATGCCCCGGGTCGCGGCCGCAAGCACGGCGAGGGACGCCGGCAGGAGCAGCAGCACCATGCCGGCGAGGGCGTTGGGATAGACCAGGGTTCCGCTGACGCGTGCGCGACGCATCTTGTCGAGGATCGCGGGATTGGCGACCTCGACCCCGTTGGTCGTCACCAGCAGCTGGTCCCGCCGCATCTGGTCGAGCACCGCCGGGTTGAAGTTGGTCCAGCCGTTCGACTGGCCTTCAACCAAGGCCTCGTAGTCCTGGCGGAACTCGAAGAGCCGTTGCTGGGCCGCGCGGTTGAGGCAGAACAGGAAGCCCAGCAGCAGGCCGACCCACAGCAGGCTCCGGCGGAGGCCGGGTGAAAGGCAGATGAACCCGACGGCGAAGCAGCCGACACAGGCCGCCAGCTGGCGGAGGGTGACCTCGGAGAGCGCGGCATCCACCGAACCGGTCGACGACAGGAACTGCCATCCGAGCCAGAGCAGCGGCAGCGCGAGCAGCGGGACCGGCACGCCGGCTTCGCGGAACCGCGAGTACGGACGGCCGAAGGCGAGCGCCGAGACCGCGGCGATGAGCAGCAACGGGAAGGACCAGCGGACCGGCCAAGGCTGCGAGATCCAGCCGGCGAGGTCGGTCGGCGGATCGATGCGATGGTCGAGCACCACCGGATTGCCGAACTTCAGCACGCACAACCCCAGGAAGAGGCCGAAGAGGACGGGGAAGACGCGGGTGCTCCAGATGGGAGCCACCGGCGCGGACTTTTCCGGGGCGCTCACAGCTTGAGCCTCAGCAGCCCGACCTCGAGGGCGAGGGCCTCCTGAACGTTGGTGTGGAGCAACCGCTGGGTGCCTTCCCACGCCTCGATGTTGGCCAGTGCTTCCGCCGGGCGGAGTCGCGCCGCGACCACGGTCGACGCCGGGTTGAACGCCGGGAACATCGGCGTTGCGGCCCCGGCTCCGGAGGCGGCCAGCCAGACGTCCCGGAGCCACGCGTGCAGGCCTCCGAGGTACTCCCCGCGCAGACGCCGGTACTCGGCTTCGATGGCCGCGGCGAGTTCGTCGGTCCAGCGCTCCTGCTGATCCGGCGTCGCGTCGGCATAGCGCGAAATCGGCGAGGCGGCCGTCAGGCGTTCCTCGATGGATTCACGCGCCGCACCGAGGGAATTGAGCAGGGTCCCGAGCAGTTGATAACGGGCCATGACACCGGCGGCACCCTCGGCGGCCAGCCGGGCGAACTCGCCCACCCAGGCCTCCACCTCGGGTCCGACCCGGAACGGACTCACGCCGAAGCTCACCAGCTGGCAGCGCGACAGGATCGTGTCCAGCAACCGCCCGGGCTCGGTGCTCAGGAGGATCAGGACCGAACCGGCCGGCGGCTCCTCCAGGGTCTTGAGGAAGATGTTGGCGGCGGTGGTGTGCATGCGGTCCGCACCGACGAAGACGGCGATCTTGTGCGCGGCCTCCATCGGCTTGAGCGTGATCGTCCGGACCACCTCGCGGGTCTGGTCGGCGCTGATCTGGCGGGACCGGTTCTCGGGCCGGATCCAGGTCACGTCGGCGTGGTTCCGCGCGGCGATGCGCACGCAGTTCGGGCAGGTGCCGCAGGGCGCCAGCGGCCTCCCCTCCTCCGACCGCTCCTTCGGGGAGCGGCAGTTCAACGTCTGCGCCAGCGCCTCGGCGCCCGACTCGAGCAGGTCGATGTCGTCGCCGAGGAACAGGAGCCCGTGGGCCAGGCGGTTCCGCGACAGGCTGCGGCGGAGAAGCTCCCAGGCGTTGGAACTGGCGATCGCCGGATCCACGTTCAGCCCTTCTTGAGTTCCTTCACCCAGCCGTCCTTGAGGGAGATGACCCGGTTGAAGACGAACGGGATCGTCGCCGGAAGGCGGCCGGTCGGCGTGTAGGCCACGTCGAGCGCGAAGTAGCCGAGCCGCTCGAACTGGAAGCGGTCCGTGGGCTTCGCCTCCTTCAGGGACGGCTCGAGCTTGGCGGAAAGGACCTCGAGGCTGGCCGGGTTCAGCACCGTCTTGAAGTCGCGCCCACCCGCCTCGGGCTCCTCCTCGGTGAAGAGCCGGTCGTAGAGACGGACCTCGGCGTCGACGGCGTGGGCCGCGCTCACCCAATGGATCGTGCCCTTGACCTTCTTGGCCGCGTTGGCCCCGCCGGTGCGGGTCTCCAGGTCCGCGGTGCAGCGCAGCTCCACCACACGTCCTTCGGCGTCCTTGACCACCTCGTTGCAGGTGATGATGCAGGCGTACTTCAGGCGGACCTCGCCGCCGGGACGCAGACGGAAGTACTTCGGCGGCGGGACCTCCATGAAGTCGTCTGCGTCGATGAAGACCTCGCGGGTGAACGGGATCCGGCGGGTGCCGGCCGAGGGATCCTCGGGGTTGTTGACCGCGTCGAACCAGTGCGTCTCGCCCTCGGCGATGTTGGTCAGCACGACGCGGATGGGCCGCAGCACGGCCAGGCGGCGTGCGGCGGCGCGGTTGAGGTCGTCGCGGATGCAGGTCTCCAGCACCGAGACCTCGGTGAGCCCGTTGAACTTGGTGACGCCGATCGCCGCCGCGAAGGCCCTCAGGGCCTCCGGCCGCACGCCCCGCCGACGGAAGCCGCTGATCGTGGGCATCCGCGGGTCATCCCAACCGGTGACGAGCCGCTCCTCGACGAGCTGGAGCAGCTTGCGCTTGCTCATGACCGTGTAGCCGAGGTTGAGCCGGGCGAACTCGATCTGGCGCGGCAGCGCGCGCGGGAGGTCCAGCGACTGCAGCACCCAGTCGTAGAAGGGCCGGTGGATCTCGAACTCCAGCGTGCAGATCGAATGGGTGATGCCCTCCAGGTAGTCGCTGATCGGATGCGCGTAGTCGTACATCGGATACAGGCACCAGGCGTCGCCGGTCCGGTGGTGATGCGCATGGCGGATGCGGAACAGGGCCGGGTCGCGGAGATGGATGTTCGGCGACGCCATGTCGATCTTCGAACGGAGCGTGCGCGCGCCGTCCGGGAACTCGCCCTTCCGCATGCGCCGGAACAGGTCGAGGCTCTCCTCGACGCCGCGGTCCCGCCACGGACTCGGCTTGCCGGGCCGTTCCGGCGAACCACGGAACTCGGCCATCTGATCGGCCGTGAGGTCGCAGACATAGGCCTTCCCACGCCGGATCAACTCCTCAGCAAACGCGTAGATCTGCTCGAAGTAGTCCGACGCGAAGAACGGTTCCAAGGACTTGCCCACCGCTTCGGACACACGGACGCCGGAGCCGGAGACGTCACCCGTGGCCTTGAGTCCGAGACGGTCGTCGGCCCATCCGTCGATGAGCCACGCGACGTCGGCCTGGATGGAGTCGACGTACTCGGTGTCCTCCTTGGTCGGATTGGTGTCGTCCATCCGGAGGTTGCACCGGCCGGCGTTCTCGCGGGCCAGGCCGAAGTTGAGGCAGATCGACTTGGCGTGGCCGATGTGCAGGTAGCCGTTGGGCTCCGGCGGGAACCGGGTGACGATGGCCGCGTGTTTCCCGGTACGGAGGTCGTCCGTGACGATGTCACGGATGAAGTCAGACGGAACCGGTGCGGCTGGGGTGTTTTCCGACATACGAAAGACGGGCATTTCTAGGGGGGATGGAGGACGAAGTCGAGAAATGGGGCGAGGTCCACGGTTTCAGACGGAACGCGGTTCATCCGCAGATGTCGCAGAGGCACGCAGATGGCTTCGCTGGAGCGCCAAAGACTTCGCCGGTAGTTGGACTCCGCCCCCTCACCAACCGCTGTCCGCCGGCCAAGCACCAACACACGAATCCCCTCGGCTCCGCCCATCTGCGGACATCTGTTTCATCTGTGGACGTCTCAGCCCCACTGAATCAGGAATCCACGAAGGGGGAGCCTATCCACAGATGTCGTAGAGGTGCGCAGATGGCTTCGCTGGAGCACCAAAGGCGTCGCCATCGGTTGGACTCCGCCCCTTCGCCAAACGCTGTCCGAAGGCGAAGTTCCAACACCTGAATCCACTCCGCTCCGCCCATCTGCGGACATCTGCGTCATCTGCGGATGTTCCCGCGGCTGCCCCTGCGGATTTGAAAACGACGGCTATCTCTTGAGGAAGTCGACGGTCGCACTGAGTTCCGGCGTCAGGAAGCGGTCCGGCTCCCGGATCTGCACCTTCACCTGGAGGGTGCCCTTCTGGCGGCTCGCCTCGGGGGCGATCTCGACGACGGATCCCTTGTACCTGTGGTCCCGGAAGGCCCGCGGCATGAGCACGCATTCCTGTCCGATGAAGACCTTGGCGAGGTCGGATTCGTTGATGTCCAACTCGACCTGGAGGTCCCCGAGGTCGGCGACGGCCACCAAGGAAGTGCTGGGCCCACGCGTGCCGCCGAAGGTCTGCGGGGTGACGAGTTCGTTGGGATCGACAAGCTTCTCGAGCACCAGGCCGTTGACCGGCGAGCGGATGACACACCAGTCCATCCAGGTCTGGATCGTCTTCCGGGCACCTTCGATCTGGAGGATCTGGGCCTCGGCGGACTGGAGGGCGAGGCGGGCGTCGTCGAGGACCTTCTCCATCTCGACCTTGCGCTGGACGAGGTCGGTGGCGCGGCGGAGGTCGATGCGGGCCCGTTCCACGGCCACCCGGGCGACCGCCAACGCCCCGTCGTTCTCCGCGAGGCGCGCGCGGTACTCGGAGTCGTCGAGCAGGACCACGACCTGGCCGTTGGTGACGGTGTCGCCCTTGCGCACGCCGATCCACTTCACCACGCCCATGAAGCGCGGGCTGATCTCGATGCGTTCCCGGGCGACGATGTAGCCGGAGACGGTGAGCACGGATCCCTCGACGGAGCCCGAGCCGGCGGAAGCAGACGCGGAGGCGGATGCCGTGGCGTTCGTCGACGTTGAAGCCGGCTTGGAACGGGCGGCCAGCTCCTTGTCGGCGCGGTCGGTGGCCGATTCGCGGGAAGACCGGACGCCGGACTTCATGCCCGAGCGGTCGTCGTCGGAGGCGCGCGGCACCGCGTAGACGAGGATGGCGACGGTGACCGCGGCGACGCCGATGAAGATCGCCCAGGTGGAGACGGCGGAGCGCTTCTTCCTGTGGGAGGCGATCCGGAGACGTTCGAGCTGTTCGTTCATAGCGATTTCAGGGCGGAGATGACGGGGAGCCGCGAGGCGCGGACGGCCGGAAGGAGGCTTCCGAAGAACCCGATGAGGATGGAGAAGACGACTCCCTGGGCCACGAGGTCCGGTGTGATGCGGAACTGGTAGACCGTCTCGGAGAACGACTGGAAGTCGACGGTGCCGAAGGTGATGCCCCGCGCGATCACGTAGAAGTACACCGCCGCGGAGAGGCCGCAGCCGAGCAGCCCGCCGAGGGCCGCAAGGAAGGAACCCTCGATGAGGAAGCACAGGACGATCGAAATGCGGGAGTAGCCGAGGACGCGGAGGGTGCCGATCTCGCGGGTGCGCGCGGCGACCGAGGCGTACATGGTGTTCATGGCGGCGAAGACGGCGCCGATGGACATGGCCACGCCGAGGATGCCGGCGAGGATGTTGAAGGGCATCGCGGTCGCGGTCTGCTTCCTGTAGTACTCCGACTCGGGTTCCGCGCGGAGGGCGAGGCGCTTGTCCTCGGCCACGCGGTTGGTGAGGGCGGCCAGCGCGGCGGAGTCCCGGGGACGCAGGAGGATGCTGGAGTACATCTCACCGCGGTCGAACACGGCCCGGGCCTCGTCCGAATCCATCCAGGTCTCGGAGTCGAAGGCCGAGCCGCCGGCGTCGAAGACACCGACCACCCGGAGCCGTTCGGGACCCGCCTTGATGGTGCCCCCGACCTGGAATCCGTCGAAGCGGCCGGCGAGGCGCCGGGAGACGGTGACCTCCCTCTTGCCGGGCTCGAACCACCGTCCTTCCACCAGCTTCACGGCGGGACGCAGCTCGAGGCCTCGCGGGGTGACGCCGCGGATGAGCGTGTTGGCCTCGCCGGAGCCGCCGAGTCGCGGGGCGCTGACGAGCATGACCAGCTCGGCGGAGACGACCGGTTGTCCGGCCGCGTTGCGGTCGATCTCCTCGAAGAACTCGAGGGTGCGGAACTGTTCGCGGGTGATCAGGCTGCCGGACTCGGCCTGGGAGCCCTTGCGTACGATGAGCACGTTGCGCGGGTCGCCGGTCGAGGCGCTGTTCGCCTCGATGCCCTTCGCCAGGGCGCGGAGGAGGACCACGACCGACACCACGGCGGCCACGCCGACGATGGTGAAGGCGGTGGTGCGCCATCGGACGAGGACGTTCCTGAAGTTGTATTTCAGCGGGAGGGCCATGGTGGCGTCGCTCTCAGTCGAGGGTCTTGAGTCCCTCGACCACGCTCATGCGGGCCACGGCGACGGAGGGACCGATGGCGGCGAGGATCCCGAGCACGGCGGCGACGCTCGCGCCGGTGGCCATGATGCGGGGGGTGACCTCGAAATAGGGGAGGAAGCCGTTGGTCAGTGTCTGGAGGTCGATGAGGTTCCAGAACAGCCAGATCCCGCCGATGCCGACCAGCGCGCCCAGCATCGAGAGGCCGAAGCTCTCGGCGAGGATGAAGGAGAAGATCTCCCGCCTGCGGAAGCCGATGGCCTTCAGCACGGCCAGTTCCCGGAACCGTTCGCGGATGGCCATGCTCATGGTGCTGACGCACACGAGGACGAGGGTGAAGATCACCACCGCGCTGATGCTGCCGAAGAGGAGCCGGACGTTGCCGAACATGCTCACGAAGCCGAGCTGGAAGGCGCGTTCGGTCTCCGCGCGGACCTCGGCCGAGGTGTTGGCGAAGGTGGCGTTCACCTCCTGGATGACCGAGTTCACCGCCTCGGCGGAATCGGCGAGGATGTACCAGGTGCCGGTCTGGCCCCAGTCGTCCATCAGCTCGTCGAGCAGCTTGTGGTGGAAGAAGCAGTTGCGGTCGTCGACGGTGCCCTCGTAGACCGCCGCGATCCGCAGCTCGAGGTCGACCGGGTAGAACGTCCCGGTGAACCGGAGCTTGTCGCCGACCTTCATCCCGTAGCGCCGGACGGTGTCCGCCCCGAGGAGGCAGGAGTTGCGGTCGTTCACGAAGTCCTCGTAGCTGCCCTGCGAGATCTTCCCCTCGAGGATCAGCTCTCGGAAACGGGCCGGCTCGACCCCGAACTGGGCCCAGCTGGTCGCGGTCTCCTCGGCGTAGAGCCCGCCGAAGAAGGTGAACGGCGTCACCTGCCGGACGCCCTGGATCTTCACGATCTCCGACATCTGGCGCTGGGGGAGCGGCTGGGCGAGGGAGACCTTGTTTCGGGCGATGATGCGGAAGGAGGCCGATTCGGACTCCGGCGGCACGGTCAGTTCCCGCTGGAAGGTCAGCAGGGTCACCAAAAGGGCGCAGCTGATGGCCACGCTGGCGACGGTGAGGAGCGCCCTTCGGCCGTTGCGGAAGGCGTTCTTCAACACGAACCCGGGGATGCTCAGGCCGCGGATCATGCCACGATCTCCCCCTTCTCCAGGTGGAGGCTGCGCGTGCCGTAGCCGGCGGCCTTGGGATCGTGGGTCACCATGACCACCGTCTTGCCGGCGGTGCGGGCCAGCGACTGCAGGATGGTGAGGACGTCGGACGCGGACTTGGAATCGAGGTTGCCGGTCGGCTCGTCGGCGATGATCAGGGCCGGGTCGGTGGCGATGGCCCGGGCGATGGCCACGCGCTGCTGCTGGCCGCCCGACATCTGGTCCGGCCGATGGTGCGACCTCTCCGCGAGTCCGACCAGGCCGAGGGCCGTCTCCACCTGCCGCCGGCGCTCCGACCGGTCGAGGTCGGTCAGCAGCAGGGGCAGCTCGACGTTCTCGTACGCGGTGAGGACCGGGATCAGGTTGAAGCTCTGGAAGACGAAACCGACGTTCTGGTTCCGCCATTCCGCCAACTGCGACTCATCCAGTCCGGCGACATTGACGCCCTGGACCTCGACCGTGCCGGAGGTGGCGGTGTCGATGCCGGCGAGGATGTGCAACAACGTCGACTTGCCGGAACCGGACGGGCCCATGAGCACCACGAACTCCCCGGCGGCGATGTCGAGGGACACCTTGTTCAGCGCGGTGACGGAGATGTCACCCTGCTGGTAGATCTTGGAAAGCTCGCGGATCTGGACGATCGGTTCGGCCGGCGTCATGGGGCGGGAGCTTCCTTGGTGGGCTTGGCGGCGTCGATGGGGGAATTCCCCCTCCGTCGGTCACCGGTTCACCGATATGGACGGAACAGGCCGGACGGATGGAAACCTCAGGCGCTGAAGCTCTCGCCGCACGAGCAGCTGGTGGCCGCGTTGGGGTTCTTCACCTTGAAGCCGCCCTCCTGCAGGGCGTCGCTGTAGTCCAGCTCGCTGCCGGTGACATAGAGGGCGCTCTTGGGATCGACCACCACGCGCACGCCGGCGCTCTCAACGAGGATGTCGCGGTTCTGCGGCGAGTCCTGGAGGTCCATCTTGTACTGGAGACCGGAGCAACCGCCGCCAACGACGGCGACACGGAGCACGCCCTGGGGTCGGCCCTGCTTGTTGAGGAGACCGGAGACCTTGCTGCCGGCGCTGGAGGTGAGCTTGATGAGGCGCTCATCCCCGACGCGGAACGTGGGTTGTTGACTGCTGCTGGCTCCAATTTTTCCGGCGATCATATTTCGGCGGGATCACCGTACGGACGGAACCCTCGGACGTCAACGTGCCGGACCTTCGAGCCGATAGAGGAAGGACTTGGTCCGGAGGTACAGCGAATCGCCCGCGATCGCCGGCGAGGCCATGCAGCCTTCCTCCAGCTTGTTCTCCGCCAGCTTGCGGAAGGTCCGTGAGGCCTCCACGACCACGGTGTTGCCATCCTGGCCGACACAATAGAGGCGACCCTGCGCCACGACCGGCGAGGCGGAATAGTTGCCGCCGAGGCGCTCGGACCAGACGACCTCGCCCGTGGCGGCCTCCCAACAGGTGGCCACCCCGCCGTCCTCGATCCCGAACAGCAGGTCGCCGACGAGGGTCAGCGAGGGCTTCTTCGGGGTGCCACGCTTGGAACGCCACGCCAAAGTGAGGGCGCCGGAATTGGTGGCGGAACCGGCGTTGACGTCCAGGACCTCGCCGGAACGGCCCGGGCGGATGGCCAGGGTCTGGCCTTGGGACCAACCGGTGGGCAGGAAGACCATCCCCCGGCCGACCACCGGCCGGGTGCCGCCGGAATGGCTGGTGCGTTCCTCGATGCGCCAGAGTTCGCGGCCGGTGAGCGGGTCGTAGCCGTACACGGCCTTGGCGCCTTGGCTGACGAGATGCTCCACGCCGTCGAAGCGGCCGACCTGCACGGTGGCGAAGGCCTTCCGGAAATCCCCCTCGGCCTCCGGCTTGCCGTCGGGACCGAGGTCCCGGTAGTCGAGCGAACGTTCCCGCTTCCAGACCGTCTTGCCGGTCCGCTTGTCCAAGGCCACCACGAACTGGGCGTCCGCGCCGTCGAAGTTGAGGAACAGGAGATCGCCGTGCACCACGGGCGAAGAACCCGCGCCGCGGTAGTGGTTGCAACGCAGGTCGCGACGTTCCCACAGGACCTTGCCGGACTTGGAATCCAGGCAGGCGGTCGCGGCCTCGCCGAAGGAGACGTACACGCGGCCCTCCTCGACCACGGGCGTCGGCGAGGCGTAGCTGTTGTAGCGCTTCCAGACCTCGGACTGGTTGGCCTCGAAGAGCGGCAGGTCGTGGACGACCTTGCCGGTCACGCGGTCGACCGCGAGGACGAACAGGCGGCGGCCGTCCTCGGTGGCCGTGGTGAGCCAGAGCGTGTCGCCCCAGACCACCGGCGAGGACCAGCCCTTGTCGTGGATCGGGGTCTTCCAGGCCACGTTCCGGGATTCGGCCCAGTCGAGGGGCGGATTGGCGTCCGGGGCGAGGCCGTCGCCCGACGGACCACGGAACTGGGGCCAATTCCCCGCCTGGGCGGACAGCAACAGGGCCGGGAGGGCGAGGAGCAGGCGGAAGGACGGTGGGATCATGCGGGCTTGGTGGAAGACGAACCCATGAGACGGCGGGCCGCAAGGATTCCCGCGACGAGGGCCACGGCGGCGCAGAAGAGGTACGGGGCGGGGACGCTGACCTTGTAGAGAGACGTGGCGAAGACCGGTCCGAGGACCCGTGCGAGGGTGCCGGCGCTCTGGGCGACGCCGAGGGTGGCCCCCTGCTCCTCCGCGGGACTCCACTGGGAGATCAGGCCCATGGTCGGCGCGCGGTTGACGCCGGAGCCAATTGCGAACAAAGCCAAGACCGCGAGCATCGAGGCAAGTGTGCCCGCGAACGGGATCAGGGCGAGGCTCACGGCCACCACCACGAGGCTGCCGCCGATGAGGCTTCGTTCGCCGAACGACTTCACCAGTCGGCCGATTCCCCCGCCCTGCACCAGCGCCCCCATGAGGCCGCAGTAGGCGAAGACATAGCCGACGTGCTGTTCATCGAGGTGCAGGCGCAGGTCGAGCAGGAGCGGGAGCGTCGTCTCGAAGGAGGTGAAGGCGAACGTGGCGAGGAAGTAGATGCCGACCAGGAATCCGACCCCGGGAAGGGCGAGCACATGGAGCACCTGTTGGAACCGCGGACGCCTCGGGGCGGTTGCGGAGCCGGGAACGCGGCTCTCCTTGAGGACGAAGCAGGCCAGCAGGAAGTTCGAGGCGCAGATGGCGGACGCCACCCAACCGGGGCCGGAAAGTCCGAAACGGGAGAACGCGAAGGAACCGATGACCGGTCCGAGGATGAACCCCAGCCCGAACGCCATGCCGATCATGCCCATGCCCTTGGAACGCTTCTCCGGGGTCGTGACGTCGGCGATGTAGGCGGAAGCCACGCCGAGGTTCGCGCCGCAGGCGCCGGCGAAGACGCGGGATCCGACGAGGATCCAGAACCCGGTGGCGCCGGTGAACTGGGCGGAGACGCCGAAGAGCGCGTAGGCGACCGCGGAACCGGCCACGCTGATCAGCAGGACCGGACGTCGTCCGACCCGGTCGCTCCACTGGCCCCAGAGCGGGGCGAACAGCAGTTGCATCAGCGAGTAGACGCCCATCGCCGCGCCGATCTCCCAACCCACGGCGCCGTAGCGGGACGCATACTTGGGCAAGAGCGGCAGGCAGATCCCGAATCCGACCAAGTCGATGAACACCGTCAGGAAGATGACCAGCAGCGGGGACCGTTGACTCATTTCCTGAATGCTGGGGCCGGACATCGATAGGGCAATCTCCAAAGACCCGCGAAGGAGCCACGAGGGGGTTTACCCAGGAGACCGCTTCGACTATCTCCGGCTCCGACAAACCATGTCCGAGATCGAGATCCCCCATCCCGAAGGCCGAAAGAACGAGCGACAGGTCGGCATCATCATCGCGATCGTCGCGGTGGTGCTGGCGGTGTTCGGCTCCCTGGGCAACAACGCGGCCAACGACCGGATCGTCTCCGAGGTCAAGGCCTCCAACGGCTATTCCTGGTATCAGGCGAAGCGGCAGCGTGAGGCGTTGAACGACCTCGAGCTGAAGCGGATCGCGGTGGAACTGGCCTCGGCGCCGGGGCCGGAACGGAAGGCCGCGCTGATCCGGCTTCAGGAGGGACTCCAGGCGAAGGTGCAGGAATACCGGCAGGAGAACGGCGCGATCCTGGAACAGGCCGGGCTGGCGCGGAAGGCGGCCGAGATCAACGCCCGGCGCAACGACGGTTTCGACCGCGCCGAGATCCTGCTCCAGGTGGCCGTGGTCCTCTGCACGCTGACCCTGCTGGTGGAGGCGCGGATCTTCCTGCGGATCGGCATCGTGGTGGCCCTGGTCGGGATCGGCGTCGGAGTCCATACCCATCTCGGACCCGAGGCGCCGGAAGTCTCCGACGCCCAGGGCGGTTCACCGGCCCCGGCGGCATCCTCGCCCTCCCGCTCCTAACCAAGCCTTCCGCCACCGCCGACCTTGCCAATCCCCGGCCATCCGTGCGAACTAGCCCGGTCATGAAGTCGATTTCCGCCGTCGTCTCCGCAGTCCTGATCGCCCTTGCCGGCGCCGGTTGCACCGGTTCGCGGAACACCAACCTCACGCCGAGGGACCTGCCCGCGGCGCCGGATTCCAGCTACCTCTTCGAGACCACCTTCGACAGCCACCGGCGGGGCGTGGATCCGGCCAGCGTCAAGGCCTGGGTCATGATCGACCTCACCCTGTATCCGATGCAGCGGGTGCCCAACACCGAGAACCGCTTCGAGGCCCTCGTCCCGCTGCCGCCGGGCCGGAACAACATCCCGTACCGCTACAAGTTCGAGTTCGCCTACCCCGGAACTCCGGGTCGCGCAGTCAACTCCACCTGGTCGCAGGAGTACCGGCTCGTGGTCGGCCAGTCCCGGTAGTCCTCGGTCGGGATCGCCCCGGGCCGGATGACCGCCATCGTCTTCAATCCCACCGCCCAAGGGGACCACGCGCGTCGTTTCATCGACGCTTTGGGCCGCCGAATCGCGGAAGCCCGGCTCCTGCCGACCCAGCACGCCGGCCATGCGACCGAACTGGCCGCGAAGGCCGTGGAAGACGGGGCCACCACCGTGGTCGCCGCAGGCGGTGACGGAACGGTCAACGAGGTCCTCAACGGACTCGCACTCGCCCACGACGGCTTCCACCGCGCACGACTCGCCGTCCTGCCTTTCGGCACGGTCAACGTGTTCGCCAAGGAACTCGGGATTCCCGGGGATCTCGACGGGGCCTGGGAAACGGCCGTCGGCCCCGGGGAAAGAAGCATCGACGTGGCCTGCATGGAATGGGACGACGGACGCCGGCGCCGGTTCGTCCAGATGGCCGGCGCCGGATTGGATTCCCTTTCGATCTCCCGCGTCCGCTGGGGCCTGAAGAAGCGCCTCGGTCCGGTCGCCTACCTGTGGTCCTGCATCGAGGTGATGTTCCTCCCCCGTCCCCGCGTGCTGATCGAGGCGGAAGCGGAGCGATTGGAAGGGGTTCTCGCCGCAGTCGGCAACGGCCGCTATCTCGGGGGCCGCTATCCGGTCTTCCCCCGGGCATCGCTGGAGGACGGCCTGCTCGACCTGGTCGTGTTCCCAAAGGTCGGGTGGTTCACCCTGGCCCGGGTCTTCCCCAGGTTGTGGAACGACACCTTCGCCGACTCTTCCGACGCGGTCCACAGGCAGGTTGCCTCCCTTCGGTTGAGCAGTCCGGACCCGTTGCCGGTGCACGTCGAGGGCGACAACGTGGGCCATCTGCCGGTGACGATACGGATGGAAGGCACGCGTCTGCGGGTGGCGGCCCCGGCGAAAAATCCCACGATCCCGGGGCGCCGCGGTTGACAAGACCCGTCGGCCCGCGGTCACTTTCCGCGCCGACCACCCGGACGGCGCCTCAATGACCTACGCACTCCTCCAGAAGTCGATCACCCCGCCGCCGGTCGACGCCCTGCAACGTGCCTTCAAGGCCGGGGCGACCCAGTCCCTTTCCGCCGCCGACGCGATCTTCGCCGCGGACGACGCCTTCGGCATCCTCGCCCGGGACCTGCCGGAGAACGACGCCCTGAACGTCGCCGGGGAACTGGCCGCGGAAGGCATCGAGGTCGAAGTGGTCCGGGAACGGGAACTGCCCCGCCTGCCGGAGCCCGAGTTCTTCCTCAGCACGCACTTCAACGAGACCCACATCGAGTTCTTCGACGCCCGCGAGAAGCGGGACCTCGCGCCGTGGGCGGCCCTGACGCTGATTGCGGTCGGCTACGACCAGCGCGACGTGCGCCTGGAGTTGATCTTCGGCGAGGCCACGGCCCGCTACTTCACGACCCTCGACCGCTTCCACGCGCACCACTCCCCCGAGGCCAACGGCCGCTTCGCGACCGAACGCTTCATCCGGCTCATCCAGAGCCTCTGCCAACAGGCTCCCAAGGCCCTCCGCAACCGCGGGACGGACCTCCTGCTCGGCGGCGGCGCCGGCGACCGGATCGAGGAACTGGTCGCCTACCCCCGCCCCAGCGCCTTCATCGAGGAGATCACCTGGCTCCTCTGGCGCGCCCGCCGCGACTCCGCCGCCTGATCCGCCCCCGGCCGTCCGAGCCACTTCCTCGGCCAGCCTGCGGAATCCCAACCGGGGAAACGGTTGACCCTCCCGGGTTAAACCGTATGATACTCACCACACAGTCCACCGGAAGATGCGTCAGTTCCTATCCATCGCCTACAACACCTTCATGGAGTTGGTCCGCCAACCCATCTTCCTGTTGTTGATGACCAGCTCGTCCGGCTTCTGCGTGTTCATCGCCGCCGTGCCGTACTTCGGATTCGGCGAGGATCCGAAGCTGGTGAAGGACATGTCGCTGGCGCTGATGCTCCTTTCCGGGCTCTTCGGGGCGGTCCTCTGCGCGTCGTCCAGCGTGGCCCAGGAGATCCGGCTGGGAACCGCGCTGACCGTGCTGTCGAAGCCGGTGGGCCGGGTGACCTTCCTCCTGGGCAAGTACGTGGGTCTCGCCGCCTCGCTGGCGTTGATGACCTACGCGAACCTGGTGGCAGCGCTCCTGGCAGGCCGGATGGCCTTCGACGCCTACGGGGACACCGACGTCCGCTCGCTTGCCCTCTACGCCGGCGCGGTGCTGTTGGCCTATGCCGTGGCCGGGTTCTTCAACTTCTTCCTGCGGCGGGGCTTCGTCTCGGACGCCGTCTTCGCCCACATCCTGTTCACCTCGCTCACGGTGATGGGCATCCACCTGTTCATCCGCGACGAACGCTCGTTCGGCGAGGTCGCGAACGTCGACTGGCGCATGGTCCCCGCGGCCGTGCTGATCCTTTTCGCCCTGCTGATCCTCGCGGCCGCGGCGTTGGCCTGTTCGACCCGGCTCGACACCGTGCCCACGCTCGCCGTCTGCTCGGGCCTCTTCCTCGCCGGCCTGATGAGCGACTACTTCTTCAAGTCGGCCGCCGATTCCGGTGCGGTCTGGGCCCGGTTCCTCTACGCCCTCACGCCGAACTGGCAGCAGTTCTGGCTGGCCGACGCCTTGGAGGACAAGAAGTCGATCCCCTGGTCCTATGTCGCCCGCTCCGCCGGCTACATGGCCTCGTGCCTGGTGGCGGCGCTGTCCGCCGGGATCTGGCTCTTCGAAGACCGGGAGCTGAACTGATGTCCCCCTCCCCGTTCCCAACACCGGCCTTCGTCGCCGGACGAAATGCCGCGACTGGCCGGTTGCATTCCGGCCGGCCGACGCTGTTCCATTCCCGACCCGCCTTCACCTGCTGACCGTCACGATGCACCGCACCTTCCAACGCACCGGCCTGATCAACTGGATGGTCCTCCTCGCCCTGGGGGCCGGACTCGAGATCGTCTCCAGGATCACCGGCTCCGCCACCGCCGAGGTCGGCGCCGCCTTCGTCCTCGTGGGCCTGTTCACCGCGCTGGTGAGCTGGTTCCAGATGCGCCTGGAGTCGGCGGAGGAAGCCGAGAGGCTGGAGCTGGAGGATCTCGCCCGCTCCCGCAGTTCGGCCGCCCTGTTCGATTCCACCGCGGCGGAATCGTTCCCCGCCCGGAAGGCCCGTGAACAGTTCGAGAAGTGGTTCATCCCGGCCCTGACCACGATCCTCTTCGCCATCGAGGTCGCGGCGGTCCTCTACTTCTACCGGGACCTGAAGGAGAAGTCCCCGACCGCAGGCACCGCCTCGACGCTCGGCATGGCGATGTTCGCCGCCATGAGCCTGGTGACCTTCCTGATCGGAAAGTACACCTCGCGTCTCGCCCAGTTGGAAGGTGTCCGCCTGCTCCGACCCGGCGGTTCCGCCCTGATGATGGGCGCCCTGCTCGCCCTGTTGTCCGCGGCCGCCGAGGCCCTCCAGTGGTTCGGGTTCCCGGCCTACGACCTCCACGTCGCCTGGGTGCTTTCCGGCCTGTTGGCCCTGATCGCGGTCGAAACCCTGCTCGCCCTCGTCTTCGAGGCCTACCGCCCCCGCGTCCGCGGCAAGGAAGTCCGCCTCATCTACGAAAGCCGCCTCGTCGGCCTTCTCGGCCAGCCCACCGGACTCTTCGCCACCGCCGCCCAGGCGCTGGACTACCAGTTCGGGTTCCGGGTCAGCGACACGTGGTTCTACCGCTTCATCGAGGAGAAGATCGGCCGGTTCGCCCTCGTCTGGATCGGCATCCTCGCGCTCAGCGACTGCTTCGTCTTCATCGAACCCGGCGAGCAGGGCCTGCGTGAACGCTTCGGCCGCCCGAGCGGCGAGGTCCTCGGCTCCGGCGTGGCCGTGAAGTTCCCGCGGCCGATCGACGTCGTCCACCGCTTCCCGACCTCCGAGATCCAGGGCTTCAACGTCGGCTTCGTCCCGGACGAGAAGCTCGAGGCCCAACGGACGCTCCTGTGGACCAAGCCCCACTACAAGGAGGAGTTCAACCTGCTGGTCGCCTCGCGCGAGCAGTTCGCCTCGACCAACGCCGTGGAGTCCGAGCAGTCGGTGCCGGTCAACCTCCTCACCGTCAGCATCCCGGTCCAGTTCCTCGTCCGTGACGTCAAGGCCTGGGCCTACGGCCACTCCGAACCCAAGGGCCTGCTCGAACGCATCGCCAACCGCGAGGTCGTGCGCTACATGGCCAGCGTCGACATCGAGAAGGTGATGTCCTTCGGCCGGCTCGAGGCGGCCGCCGACCTCCGCCGCAACATCCAGAAGCAGGCCGACACCGCCGGGCTCGGCGTGGAGATCGTCTTCGTCGGGCTCCAGGACATCCATCCGCCCATGGGTTCCAAGGAGAACCAGGTCGCCGCCTCCTACGAGAAGGTCATCGGCGCGGAGCAGGAGAAGGAGTCGAAGATCCTCGAGGCCGAAGGCTACGCGCTCGAGGCGGTGCCCACGGCCCTGGCCAACGCCGCGAAGACCGTCAACGAGGCGAAGTCCGTGGCCGCGCAGAAGGTCAGCGAAGCCGCCGGCCGCGCGGCCCAGTTCAACCATCAGCTCACCGCCTACCGCACCGCACCCGGGCTCTTCACCACCCGCAACTACGTCGAGACCTTCGCCCGCGGCGCCGTCGGCAACCGCAAGCTCGTCCTGCTCCCGACCAACACCCACGACGTCATCATCCTCGACCTCTCCGACAAGATCCGACAGGACCTCCTGGACGTGAACATCGAGCCGGTCCGCCGCGACGAGCCCAAGAAGTGAACCCCCTGAGGACGTTCCCAAAACCCCCTTCCCTTTCCTGAGATGAAGAACCGCACCCCAACCATGGTCATCGGCGGACTCCTGCTGGTGATCTTCCTGTTCCTCCTGTTCGCGTTCCAGGTCCGCACGACGGAGATCGCCGTCGTCACGACCTTCGGCAGCATCAGCGGCGCGCCGCGCACCGAGCCCGGCCTCTACCTGCGCCTGCCCTACCCCATCCAGAACGTCTACAAGTTCGACAAGCGCCTCCAGAACTTCGAGCGCAAGTACGAGCAGAGCTTCACCCGCGACAAGAAGTCCCCGATCATCTCGGTCTTCGTCGCCTGGAAGATCGCCGACGCCGAGACCTTCCTGAAGCGCTTCAACGGCGACGTGGTCCGCGCCGAGGCCAGCCTCGAGAACGTGGTCCGCGACGCGAAGAACGCCGTGATCGGCCGCCACGACTTCTCCGAGCTCGTCGCGCCGGATCCCGCGCTGGTGAAGTTCGACCAGATCGAGGGCGAGATGAAGGCCGCCATGTCCGAGACCGCCCTCAAGACCTACGGCATCCAGATCGAGCTGGTCGGCATCAAGCAGCTCGGGCTTCCCGAGGCGCTCACCGCGAAGGTGTTCGACCGCATGAAGACCGAGCGTGAACGCCTGGTGAAGAAGCTCACCGCCGAGGGCACCGCCGAGGCCGTCCGGATCCGTTCCGACGCCGAGCTGAAGCGGGACACCACCCTCGCCGAGGCCCGCCGCCAGGCCCTCGTCCTCCGTGGCGAGGCCGAGGCGAAGGCCACAGAGTCCTACAAGATCCTCAACCAGGACGAGGCGCTCGCCCGGTTCCTGATCTCCCTCAACGGCCTCGAGGCGACGCTCAAGGAGAGGACCACGCTGATCCTCGACGAGAAGACCGCCCCGCTGAACCTGCTCCGGGGCGACACCGCCGGACCCGCGACCCGCTGACGCCATGTCCGACGCCAAGCCCACCTCCGGCGACCTCCGCCCAGGCCGCCCCTCGATCTCCGCGGACGACGCCTCCAGCCAGGCGCTCTCCGAGGCGCTCGGCAGCAGCCTGCTGTTCGTCCGCATCCTCGGTGCCCTGCTCCTCGGCGCCTTCCTCTTCTCCTGCGTCTTCACCGTCAACCCCAACGAGGTCGCCATCGTCCTCCGCTTCGGGAAGCCGGTCGGCGAGGGACGCGGCATCATCCGCACCAACGGCCTCCACTTCGCCCTGCCCTACCCCGTCGACGAGATCGTCCGCATCGGCGTCGGCGACTCCAAGGTGGTCCGCGCCAACAACGCCTGGTACGCCGTCGCCCCCTCCGCTGAGGCCACCGGCAACACCGCCGCCCCCAACGTCCCCCAGCTCAATCCCGCCGCCGAAGGCCACGTGATCACCGCGGATGGCAACATCCTCCACGTCCGTGCCTCCATGCGGTACCGCATCAGCGATCCCGTCGCCTATGCGTTCCGGTTCTCGTCGGCCTCCAACATCATCGAGAACGCCCTGAACAACGCCATCCAGTGGTCCTCCGTCCGGTACAAGGCCGACGACATCATCACCGGCGACGTGGTCGGCTTCCGCGATTCCATCCGCCAGCGCGTCTCCGAGATGATCGAGAAGACGGGATTGGGCGTGACCATCGAGAACCTCGACGTCGAGCGGGCCGCGCCGGGCTTCGTGAAGGAGTACTTCGACGCCGTCATCGCCGCCGGCCAGGACCGCAACAAGCGGATCAACGAGGCGCAGGGCGAATATGACCGAATCACCCGCGAGGCCGAGGGCGAGGCCCGTCGCGTGGTCTCCCAGGGCGAATCCGCCGCCGACCAACTCGTCCAGGGGATCGCCGCCGAGGCCCGGTTCTTCCAGGACCAGCTGGCCACCTACCGCCAGAACCCGGCCCTCTACCGGGACCGCCTCCGCGTCGAGGCCCTCACCCGGATCCTGACCAACGCCCCCGACAAGTTCTTCCTGCCCTCCCGCTCCGACGGCGACCGCCGCGAACTCCGCATCAACCTGAACCGCGAACCGGTCACCCCCAAGAAGCCCGAACCGCCCCGCTGAGTCCGTCCGGCCCCCTTCCCCCATTCCATCATGCAAGTCACCAGCCTCCTCAGCCTCGAAGAGGATCCGAAGAAGTCCGGCGAGTGCGCCGATTGCGGACACGACCACGGTGGACTCGACCACACCCACACGAACACCAAGCTCTCGACCACGATCGTCGGCCTGATCTTCGTGCTGAACTCGTTCGCGGTGGACGCGCTGTTCCAGGATGCGACCCGCATCGCGGCCTTCAGCGCCATGATCGGCGCGATCATCCTCGGCGCGCCCATCATGGCCGTCGCCTTCAAGGACCTCCGGAAGGGCCTGCTCTCCATCAACGAGCTGGTCGCGCTCGGCGTCCTCGCCTGCGCCGTGTCCGGGAACTTCGGGATGAAGGGCGAGGGCTCCAGCCTCGCCGGCGGATTCCAGACCGCCGGCATCGTCGCCTTCTTCATGCTGCTCGGTGAGATCATCGAGACCCGCACCGCCGCCGGCGCCCGCGCCTCCATCCAGTCCCTCATCAAGCTCACCCCCACCAAGGCCCGCCGCCTCGCCGACGGCAAGGAGTCCGAGGTGCCCGCCAGCGAACTCCGCGTCGGCGACGTCATCCGCATCCGCCCCGGCGACAGCATCGCCGCCGACGGCGTCATCGTCTCCGGCCAGGGTTCCATCAACCAGGCCAACATCACCGGCGAGTCCCTTCCCGTGGACAAGGCCGTCGGCGAACAGGTCTTCGCCGGCACGATCAACATGAACGGCCTGCTCGAGGTGAAGGTGAGCAAGGCGGGCCAGGACACGACGCTCGGCCGGGTCCGCGACCTGATCCTCGCCGCGGAACGCACCAAGCTCCCGTTCATGCGCATCATCGACCAGTACATGCGCTACTACACCCCGCTCGTGCTGGTGATCGCCGCGCTGGTCTGGGCCTTCACGCGGGACCTCGACCGCGTCATCACGATCCTCATCGTCGCCTGCCCCTGCGCCTTCATCCTGGCCACCCCGAGCGCGATGGTCGCCGCCCTCAGCGCCGCCGCCCGCCTCGGCATCCTCGTCAAGAACATCGCCGACCTCGAGGCCGCCGCCCGCATCAACGCCTTCGTCTTCGACAAGACGGGCACGCTCACCACCGGCCGCCTCGCCGTCAGCCGCCTCAACCCCCTCGGCGGCGTGGCCCCCGCGGAACTCCTCCGCTCCGCCGCTTCCGCCGAACAGTTCTCCACCCACCCCACCGCCCGCGCGGTCACCGCGCTCGCCAACGAGGCCGGCGTCCCGCTCTCCGATGCCAAGGACTTCCGCGAGGTCGCCGGCAAGGGCGTCTCCGCCCTCATCGACGGCCACCGCATCCTCGTCGGCCGCGCCGCCTTCCTGAAGGACAACGGCGTCGAGGGTGACATCCTCGGTTCCGTCGACCTCGACGAAACCGCCGGGTTCAGCCTGCTCTTCATCGCCCGCGACGGCGCCTGCATCGGCTGGATCGGCCTCCAGGACCAGACCCGTCCCGAGGCCGCCGACGCCATCAAGGAACTCCAGGCCAGCGGCATCCGCCGCATCACGATGGTCAGCGGCGACCGTCGCCCGGTCGCCGAACGCGTCGCCCGCGAGATCGGCGTCCCCGAGGTCGTCGCCGAGTGCCTCCCGCAGGACAAGGTCGAGTTCGTCCGCCAGACCAAGGCCAAGGGCTACCGCGTCGCCGTGATCGGCGACGGCGTCAACGACGCCCCCGCGCTGGCCTCCGGTGACATCAGCATCGCCATGGGTGCCGCCGGCAGCGAGGTGGCCATCAACTCGGCGACCATCGCCCTGATGAACAGCAACCTCCGCCGACTGCCGTTCCTGATCCGCCTCAGCCGGATGGCCCGCACCGTGATCAACCAGAACTTCCTGTTCGGCATGTTCTTCATCGTCGGCGGCCTGGCCGCGGCCTCCTTCGGCTACCTCAACCCGATCGTCGCCGCGATCCTGCACAACGTCGGTTCGCTCTTCGTCGTCTTCAACAGCGCCCGCCTGGTCCGCCAGGGCGAGGAACTCGAGCCGTTCCAGAAGCCGGAGTCGTCCTCTTCCACGTCCGGCGCGGCAACCGCCCATGCCCCCGTCCCCGTGACGGCCTGAACCTTCCGTTCCGAACTGGAATCCCGAACATGTCCGACAACACGAATCCCGCGGAGGTCGTCGTCCGGGCCACCGGCCTCACCAAGGTGTTCAAGGACTTCTGGGGCCGTCCCAAGGCCCGCGCCGTCGACAACGTGGACTTCGAGATCCGCCGCGGCGAGGTGTTCGGCCTGCTCGGGCCCAACGGCTCCGGCAAGTCGACGACGATCAAGATGATCCTCGGCCTGCTTTACCCGACCAAGGGCCACATCTCCGTCTTCGGCCAGTCCCCGCGCGACGTCTCGACCAAGGCGCGCATCGGCTTCCTCCCGGAGGAAAGCTACCTGTACCGCTTCCTCACCCCGGGCGAGACCCTCGAGTTCTTCGGAAGCCTGTTCAAACTCGACGCCGCCGAGCGCCGTCGGAGGGCCGAGCAGCTCATCGAGATGGTCGGACTCAACCAGGCCCGCACCCGCACCGTCGGCGAGTTCTCCAAGGGCATGCAGCGCCGCATCGGCATCGCCCAGGCGCTCATCAACGACCCCGACCTCGTCATCCTCGACGAACCCACCGCCGGCCTCGACCCGCTCGGCTGCCGCGAGGTCAAGGACCTCATCCTCGCCCTCGCCCGCCGCGGCAAGACGGTCATCCTCTCCAGCCACCTGCTGAGCGACGTCGAGGACGTCTGCGACCGCGCCGTCATCTACTATGGCGGCCGCATCCAGGCCCAGGGCCCGTTGTCGGAACTGCTCGCCCGTCCCGATTCCGTCCGCTTCACCAGCCCCGTGCTCTCCCGCGAGACGACCGAGAAGATCCTCGAGATCATCCGCGCCGAGGTCGGCGACAAGGTCCGCCTCGAGAATCCCACCCAGAACCTCGAGTCCTACTTCCTCGGCGTCGTCGAGGCGGCCCGGAAGCGTGCCGAGACAAGCGGCGCCACCAGCGGCAACCGCGTGGCCGAATACCTCCGGGGCGGCGCGGAACCCGCCCAGGGCCAGACCGACTCGGTCCTCGACCGCCTGTCCCGTCCCGCCGCCGAACCCGAGCCGGTCGTCACCCGCGTCGCACCCACCCAGGAAGCCGCCTCCGAGTCGGTCCTCGCCTCGCTCCTCAAGTCGGATCCCGCGCCCCAACCCGGAGCCGGATCCGATTCCGCGCCGAAGTCCCCGTCCGCCCCGGCGTCCGTCAGCCCGGCGTCCGCCGCCGATCCGAAGAAGGAAGCCGCTCCGGTCGACCTGAGCCGGGCGAACGAGAAGCTGTCCGGCCTGCTCGGCGGAAAGAAGTGACCGTTCATGACGCGCCGCTTCGAGATCTATCGCAACGAGTCCCGCCAACACCTGGCGATCCCGTTGGGCTTCTCCTGGACCGCCGCGGTCCTGGACTGGATGTGGGCGTTCGGACTCCGGCTGTGGGCCGCGGGTGTCGTCCTCCTGATCGTCAATCTCCTCCTCTCGGTGGTGCTGTATTCCAACCGCGCCGGCTGGAAGACCTACCTGGTCGCCCAGTTGATCCAGGGACTCTTCGCCGGCCTCGCCGCCCGCAGGCTGCGCGAGATGTCCGCGGAACGGCGCGGATTCGCCTACCTCTGCACCCTGCCCGCCACCAACGGCGACGGCGCGATCGCGAAGCTGCTGTCGGTCGGCGGTGAACCGCTCCCGGAATGGCGCGCCCGCGCCATCCACGGCGTCCCCGACTTCGCCCCGCCCCACCTGCGCCCGTTCCTCGCGGTGGCCCTCCTCACGATCCAGGCCGCATTCCGGCTGCGCCTGGTGGTCACCCTTCTCGGCCTGCTGGTCGCCGCCGTGTTCGTCCTGCCCAGCGTCATCCGCCACGACGGCTCGGCCCAGGGCTTCACCCAGATCCTCATCACCTACACCCTGGCCGTCATCACCGCCCTGCTCGGCTTCACCTCGCTGTGGGTCGCCTGCGGCACCCTCGCCCGGGACATCGAGGAGATGCAGCTCTTCCTCGTCGCCTCCAAGCCCGTGGAACGCTGGCAGATCTGGATCGGCAAGTGGGCCGGCATCATGACGATCAACCTCGCCATGCTCGGCATCGCCGGCCTGGTCGCCTACGGACTGCTCCAGCTCCGCACCGGCGAGCTTTCCCCGGATCAGCAGAAGAAGCTCCGCGAGGAGGTCCTCGTCGCCCGGGCCGGCGTCCGGGAACCGTCCGTCGACCTCCGGACGGACATCGAGATGATCCTCGCCGAGCGCCTCAAGGACCCGACGGTCGCCGCCATGGACCGAGCCTTCGTCCGCAAGCAGGTCGAGGAGACGGTCCGTGCCCGGCAACAGGTCGTCCCGCCCGGCATGCTCCGCCGTTGGACCGTCGAACTCGGTGACGACGCCCGCCAACGCCTTTCCGGCCGCCCCCTCTTCATCCGGGTCAAGTTCTTCACCACCCAGTACAACTCCGAGGGAACCGTGTACCCGGCCTACTGGGAGATCGGTCCGCCGGAAGGCCGCCGTCTCCGGATCCAGAACTCCCTGCCCGCCGAGTCGTTCGTCGAGTTCGCCCTCGATCCCCGCGCCACCTCCGAGATCGTCGAGGCCAACGGGAAGCTCTCCGTCGATTTCCAGAACTGGACCGAGCAACCGCTGCTCTTCCCCCTCGACGACGGCATGGAGGTGCTCTTCCACGAAGGGGGCTTCGAGCTGAACTACGCCCGCGGGCTCATGATCATCGCCTTCTGGCTCGGCCTCCTCACCGCGGTCGGACTCGCCTGCTCCAGCTTCCTTTCCTTCCCCGTGGCCGCCTTCTGCTCCATCGCCCTGCTCATGCTCGGCATGTCCGGCAACACCCTGAAACAGGTCGTCGAACAGGGCGGCATCGTCGGCGTCAGCAGCGAGACCGGCACCGTCACCGACCCCAGCCTCGTCAACCAGCTCTCCGTGGTCGTCTACGGCAACGCCAAACGCCTCATCGACCAGGTCGGCGGCTATTCCCCCGTGTCCAGCCTCAGCACCGGACGCAGCATCACCTGGGGCGAGATCCTCCGCGCCTTCCTGGTGATCAACGTCGTCGTCGGCGGAACCGTCTCCGTCGCGGGCATGGTCATCCTCACCCGCCGCGAACTCGCCGCCCCCACCAAGTTCTGATGTCCGCCCGCAAAGCCATCCTGTCTTTGCTGATCGTCCTCGCCCTGGTGGCGTCGCACTTCAGCCAGGCGCGCCTGAACCACGACCGGGAGACGCTTGGACTCACCCGCACCGCGATCATCAGCAACGCCCCGCCGATCCTCGCCTTCACCACCGTCGCCCTCGGCGGCTTCCGCGGTCTCATCGCCAACGCGCTCTGGATCCGCACCACCGAGCTCCAGGAGGACGGCAAGTACTTCGAGGCCGTCCAGCTCGCGGACTGGATCACCAAGCTGCAGCCGCACTTCACGACCGTCTGGGTCCACCAGGCCTGGAACATGGCCTACAACATCTCGGTGAAGTTCCCCTCGCCCGAGGACCGCTGGCTCTGGGTCCAGCGCGGACTGGAACTGCTCCGCGACGAGGGACTCCGCTACAACCCGCACGAGGTCATGATGTACCGCGAGCTGGGCTGGATCTTCCAACACAAGATGGGCGCCTACCTCGACGACGCCCACCTCACCTACAAGGCCCGCTGGGCGCAGCGCATGGAGGAGGTCCTTCCCGGCGGACGCCCCGACTACGCGGTCCTGCTCCAGCCCACCACCCCCGCGGCCAGCAACCGCGTCGACGTCCTCGTCCAACGCTACAAGCTGCTGCCGGCCGTGATGAAGGAGGTCGACGAGAAGTACGGCCCGCTCGAATGGCGCCTGCCCGAGGCCCATGCCGTCTATTGGGGCTACCGCGGCCTCGCCGAGTGCAAGAAGGAGTCCGACCGTGCCCCGCTGCGCCGCGTCGTGTTCCAGTCGATGCTCACCACCTTCCAGCGCGGACGCATCTTCACCAACATCGCCAGCCAGACCATCGAGCTGGGTCCGAACCTGAACATCGTCGCCAACGCCAGCCGGGCCTACGAGGACATGATCGCGGCCGACGACAAGATGGGCGACCACTTCGCCAAGGGTCACCGGAACTTCCTGCGGGACGCCGTCTACTTCCTCTACACCGCCAACCGCGAGCGCGAGGCCTCGCAGTGGTGGGAATACTGCAAGAAGAAGTACGCCGCCGACCTCGGAGAACAGATGGCGATGACGGTGGAGCAGTTCGCCGTGGCCCGCGTCAGCGAGGACGCCAACGAGACCTCGCCGGACCGCATCAAGGCCGTGATCACCGGACTGCTCACCCAGGCGTTCGTGGCCTTGGCCAACGGGGACGAGGACCGCGGCGAGGCCCTCCTCCGCCTCGGGACCAAGGTCCACGACAACTACCAGGGCCGGACCACCAACAAGAGCATGCAGCAGCGCATCCCGCTGGCGCCGCTCAACGACTACAAGCTCGAGGTCCTGCGCGACATGCTGGCGCCGTCCGACGACGTGAATCCCGCGTTCCAGGCGGCGCTGCGGACCCGTTTCAACCTGCCCGCCGACTTCGGGACGCCCAAGACCAACGCCGTACCCCAGATTCCGTTCCGACGGAATTGATTCGGGATTACCGATTCGGGATTCGGGATTCTTGATTCCGGATTTTGACTCCGGAAGCAGGGGCAGCGATGGCGGCGGCGGCAGCTCCCTATCCACGCGGACGGAGCTACGGAGCGATGCTCACAGCGGCGATCAGGCCGTCGCGAATCGTGAACCGATAGCGCAGTTGGATCGGACTGCCCGGGAAGGTTCCGCTGACTTGGGCGGTCACGACCGTCGGACCGTCGCCCGAGACGACGTCCACGACCTCAGCGTGCAGCGGACGGAAATTGGCGATGGCCGCATCCATCCACGTCCGGATCGCTTCGCCGCGATGCGAGTGGGACTCGTCGGAAACGACCGCATCCTCCGTGAAGAGGTCGAGGAAGCCCTCCGTGTTGCCGGAATTCTGGGCCTGGAAGAAACCGGAGATCGGTGCGGACAGTTCTGCGTGCGTCATGTGCCCGCAGACAAGAGGCCCGCATGATCCGAACATCAAGGCCTCCCGCACCCAACCTCCTCCGACGCCCCGCCCCGAATCATCCGCAGATCCCGCAGATTCACACAGATCCCCGACAGCCCCGTCCCCGCCATCTGCGCCTCTCTACGTCATCCGCGGATGAACGTCCCTTCCCATTCCCGAGGATCCGCTTCGGATCGCGGATCCTCCGCCCTCCCCTCAGAAATCCGTGAAATCCGTGTTCCCCAAAAGGGCATTCACCCAACGATCCGGCGATGGGCCGAGAAGGCGGGCCGGAGGTCCTTGGAGAGCGTGTCCTGGAGGGCCTGGAGCTCGGCATAGACCGCCGCCGACTGCGGGTTGGGCTCGACCGCTTCCGAACGGTTCAGGGCCACGAAACGGTCCGTGATCTCGGACAACGCCACCTTCTCCCCACGGTCCAGGCGCCAGCTCCACAGGGCCTGGAGCGCCGCGCCGAACGCCGCACCCTCGGCCACCTTGAGGGTCACCACCTCGGCCGAGAAGACGTCGGCCATGATCTGGCGCCACAGACGCGACTTCGCGCCGCCGCCGGTTGCGCGGACCTGCGTCGCACGGACGCCCAACGCCGCGAGACGCCGCAGGCCGTAGTTCATGCCCAAGGTCACGCCTTCGAGCGTCGCCCGGGCGAAATGGCCCGCGGTGAAGGTCTTCGGACGCACGCCGAAATACACGCCCGTGCCCTCCGGGACGTTCGGCGTGCGCTCGCCTTCCAGGTACGGCAGGAGCACCAGGCCGTCCGCGCCGGCAGCGACCTTGGCGGCCGCCTTCTCGAAGGCCGCGTGGTCGAGGCCGAAGTCCTTGCGGACCATCTCGGTGGCCACCGTCACGTTCATCGTGCAGAGCAGCGGCAGCCACTGGTTGGCCGAATCGCAGAACGCGGCGATCTCCCCCTTGGGGTCCACCACCGGCTTGCTGGCGCAGGCGTAGATCGTCCCGCTCGTCCCGAAGCTCGCCGTCACCACGCCCTCGCGGGTGTTCCCGGTGCCGATCGCGCCCATCATGTTGTCGCCGCCGCCGGCGCTGACGATCACGCCCGGCTTCAGTCCCAGGGCCTTCGCCGTCGCGGCGCACAGACGGCCCGCAGCACGATCGCTCGGGGAGACCGCGGGCAGCATCGCGGCCAAGCCCGGGTCGATCGCCGACAGCACCGCCTCCGACCACCGCCGGCGACGGACGTCGAACAGCGCCGTGCCCGAGGCGTCGCCGTACTCCATCGTCTTCTCGCCCGTGAGCCAGAAGTTCAGGTAGTCGTGCGGCAGCAGGACGGTGGCGAGCCTGCGGAAGTTCTCGGGCTCATGCTTCTTCAGCCAAAGGATCTTCGGCGCCGTGAAGCCCGGCAGGACGGCATTGCCCAGCGCCTGGATCGCCTTCTTCGGACCGCCGAGCGCCGCGGTGATCTCCTCGCATTCCGGCGCCGTGACCGTGTCGCACCAGAGCTTCGCCGGACGGATGACCTCGCCCTGTGCGTCGAGCGGGACGAACCCGTGCTGCTGTCCGCTGACGCCGATCGCCACCACCTCCGCCGCCGTCGCCTTGGCCTCCTTCAGGGCGGCCCGGATGGCGCGGGTGGTCGCGGTGATCCACTGGGACGGATGCTGTTCCTTGGCACCGGCGGGCAGACCCGCGATGAGGTCGTGGGCGCCGCTGCCCTGACCGAGCACCTTGCCCGAGGCGGCGTCGACCACCAGGGCCTTCGTGGACTGCGTTCCGGAGTCGATGCCGATGAGCAACGTGCGTTGAGCCATAGGATGGGGATGATCGTGGTTCGACCGGCCCGAACCTGTCGAGCGCGTCCTCCCCACAGAAAACTGAAAACGTGTGAGCCATGCCACCGAGACACGGAGGACACGGAGCTGCCCCGACACGCAACGCTTCACGCTGAACCGAAGCGGAGTTCACAAGTCAGGGTGCCAAGGGTGCGAAGCCCCTCTGAGGTACGGAGTCCCGGCTTCAGCCGGCGGAAACCATCTCGACCCGAACACCTCAGAACCCCTCAAGACAAATCCTAAGACGCCAGTTCCACGTGTCCCTGCCACGTGTTCCCGCTGGCTGAGGCTAGACCGGGCTGGACCGCTTGATGACCAAGCAGTACCATATTCAAAATTCCATGATTCGCCTATTTCAATTCACATACCCTGAAAATTCAAATTGTGATGTGGGAATTGATGGCGCCTTTGTTTACAGACTTCCCGGAATCAAGTGCAACACCTGTAATCGCACAATTGACAATTCGTCCGCCTCGGAACCCACTAGGGACACGTCCGTCCTCGGAACCCACTAGGGACACGTCCGTAGGCACACTTTTGAAACGAGTCGAAGTTTTGAAACGTGAGGCAACGACCGTTTCTGAAACCCTGGTCCTTGCCGACCGTGGTGAACCCACAAGAGCAGGTCTTACGGGAATATCCCCAGCGGGAACTCACTAAATCGAATTAAATCACCCGAAAATAAATTTACACTTCATCAAGGGCTTATGATTCGTTTGTTTCAGTTTACATATTCCACAACCGTGAATTGCGGAGCGGGAATTGACGGGCAGTTTCAATATCGACTCCCATCGATCAAGTGTCAGTCCTGTAACCGATCACTGACATTCTCTTCCGCATCGTGCCCATGTCCGAGTAATCTGTGCGATTGGCCAGTCAACCCAAAGTCGCTATCCCGTGAAGAGTTTGAAGTTCAGGCTCAGTCCGCAGGCTGGAATCAGGAATTTCAGAAAATCGGTGTCTCAGTTCTGCCAGGTATGTACTTTGGCGAGTTTAGGGGTACCGTGACTAGCAAACCCGTTGAACTTTTGTGGCTCACGCCTGACCAATGCTTCTTGTCACCCGCAGTGCTGGAAGAATCGATGAGGGCTGGGCTAGGCATTGAAGCATTTCCTGCGAGAATATGCTCCAGGCGCAAGGATATCGGATATTCCACGCTGCACGCCCGCCCCCGCAGGTTGATTCATCCTTTGGATTATAGCAGCGGGAGAAAGTGGCATTACTGTGATGCTTGCAAATGGTATAGGCCCGACTGGTATGGAAGCCTAGATCTGACAGATATTCCAATTGATGGCAATGCCTGGGTGAGTTATGGAGTTCACATTTCACGGGTCCTAGAGTTGAGCGACTTTATCGTCGTTGACGAGGAGTTTAAGCTTTGGTTCGAACAGCGCTTTCCCAATGCTGCAGAGTTTCTTGAGTTGAAGGTTGTATGACTCTGCCCCTAAGGGACACGTCCATAGGAAACAGTCCATAGGAAACAGATTCGGAAAGCGCTGGCAAGCTGGCCGTTAGAACTTTAGGAGAACGTGTCCCCGGTGCCCCCTCACAGTTCCCGCTGAGAAATATCTCCCGCAGAGACGCAGAGACGCAGAGAGGCTTACAACCAAGGGTGCCAAGGGTGCGAATCCCCTCTGAGGTACGGAGTCCCGGCTTCAGCCGGCGGAAACCGTCCTTATCTGACCACCTCGGAATCCACCAAAAGTAGCCCGTAGAAGACAACTTCAGGAGACTCACGCACTCGAGTGCATAGACCAGCATATTGTCCAAGCGACGTGTCCCCAGTGGCTGGGAGCCGAGACACGAGGCATCGCTGACGTCCTCGGAGATTTCCAGAGACTAGCCACGGCATCAGCCTTCAATTCCCAGCGCTTTCTGCAGACCCTGCGCCTTATCCGTCTCTGGATCGAGTAGCCCATCGTCATTCAGGAAGTTCTCGATCATCCAAGACTCGGGCCCTACATAGCCGACACGCGCCCAAGCAGAGAGAAAGCTGGTGAAGCTTTCAGCAACAATCTTGCTCTCATCGTCGTGCGACAAGTAAACGACGGCAGGATCATCGGATGGACTCCTGGAGTCGAGTCCCAGGAAGTCTCCGTTGTCCATCCGTAGTATCGGAAACGATTGAATCCAAAAGGCGAAGTCGTCCGGATTCTCGGCCACCCATGTCTCTTCCGCCCAACTCTTACAGTCGGCGAGCCATCCAGCAAATTCCGTGGCTTTGCAAAATTCACCTCCACCAAAAAGCCAGGGTTCTCCTCCTAGAGCGGACACAACAGCTTCCGCCTGACTGCCGGTAGGAATCCACTTATAACGAAACACGAATCCTCCGGAGGCATGCTGGAGGAAGGCACGTAGAGCAGCAGGCATAGGCAACCGGAGACTCGAAGCTATGGAGTCCAATGTGTCAGCAGGAATAGGGGGAAGCTGAATGGCTTCGGATTCGACTCTGCCAGTCAGTTGTTTGGGCAGACGTTCCAGGAACTGCCGGGCGGTTTGGGGCCATTCTTGAAATTTGTACGCGTTGGCTTGTGGCATAGGCGGTGATGTGCCCCCAAGGCATAATGCCCCTAAGGGACACGTCCATAGGAAACAGATTTGGAAAGCGCTGGCAAGCTGGCCGTTAGAACTTCAGGAGAACGTGTCCCCGGTGCCCCCTCTCAGTTCCCGCTGAGAAACATCTCCCGCAGAGACGCCGAGACGCAGAGAGGCTTACAACCAAGGGTGCCAAGGGTACGAAGCCCCTCTGAGG
>JAIYBC010000042.1 GCA_027488845.1 Verrucomicrobiales bacterium
GACCACCAGCGGGAAGGTCCAGCGCCGACGGGTCCGCCAGATGTACCTCGACGGCGCCCTCGAGTCCGTCGGCCGACACGTTGGTCCCACCTTCGGCGGACAGGCTCCGGCCTGAGCCGGCACCCGCCATCCCGCTTCCCGCTCCCAAGCCACCGAACCGTCCCATGTCCGAGATCCGATCCACCGCGTCCACCACCCTTGTCGAGGTCCTCGAGGAGGCCGCCGTCCGTTTCGCGGACACCCCGGCGCACCAGTTCCTGGCGACGCGCGAGGCCGAGCCGGCGGTCACCACGTTCCGGGATCTGGTCCGCCGGTCGTCCGGGATCGCGGCTTCGATCCGGGACCGGGTGGCGCCCGGACGTCCGGTCCTGGTGGTGACGCCGCCCTCGACGGAATTCCTTCCGGCCCTCGCCGCCTGCTTCCGCCTCGGTTCGCCCGCCGTCCCTCTCTATCCGCCACGGCCGGGCCTCGAGGCCGACGGCGTCGCCTGGATCTCCCGTGTCGCCGGACTCTGCGACGCCGCCCTCGTCCTCGCCCCGGTTGCGCTCGTCCCGCTCCTCCGTGAACACCGTGTCGCCCGCGCGGACGGCACGCCGCTCGAGGTCGTCCCGCTGGATGCCCCGACGGAGGCCGGTCCGCCGTGGGATCGACGTTCCGAAGACCGGTCGGTCGTGGCGGAGACGCCCGCCCTGCTGCTGTTCACGTCGGGTTCGACCGGGGCGCCCAAGGGGGTCGTGCTCACCCACGGGAACCTTGTCGGGAACATCGCGGAATTCGTCCGGGGCGCCCGGCTCGGCTCCGCCGACGCGATGGTGACCTGGCTTCCCAACGGCCACATCGCGGGCCTCTACACGCGGTTGGTCGGGCAGTTCACCGGGGCGACGACCGTCGAGTTTCCCGCCCCGCTGTTCCTCGAGCGGCCCGCCTTCTGGGCGCGGACGATTGCCCGGTTCGGGGCGTCGATCTCGGCCGCACCGAACTTCGCCTACGACCTCCTCGCCTCGGTCCCGCCCGCGGAGCTTGCCGGCGTCCGGCTCGACCGTTGGCGCCTCGCCATCTCCGGCGGCGAGGTGGTTCGACCCGCGACCTTCCGTGCCCTCGCCGACACGCTGGGTCCGTGCGGCTTCCAGCCTGCCGCCCTCACCCCCTACTACGGACTCACCGAGACGCTCTGCTCGGCCGTCCGGCTCTCCCCCGACCCCGGCCAGGTGCGCCTGTCCCGCGCCGGACTCGAACGCCACCGCGCCGAGGACGCCCCGGCCGACGCGACGGACGCCCTCGAGTTCCTCGGCAACGGACCCGCGCTCGGCTCCACCCGGCTCGCGATCGTCGATCCCGCCACCCGCCGGGGCCTGGCGGAGGATCACGTCGGCGAAATCTGGGTCGGCGGCGCCGCGGTCACGCCGGGATACCTGCACCAGGAGACCCTCAACGCCGAGGTGGTCCGCGCCGTGCGCGCCGACGGCACGGACGGAACCTGGTTCCGGACCGGCGACCTCGGCTTCCTCCGCGCCGGCACGCTGTACGTCACCGGGCGCCTCAAGGAGATGGTGATCGTCCGCGGCAAGAACTACTACCCGGCCGACATCGAACACGCCGCGCTCTCCGCGCTCTCCGGACACGGCGTCGCCGTCTGCGCCGCGTTCGGACTGGATCTGCGGGGCGAGGAGCAGGTGGCGCTCGCGCTCGAACTGGCCCGTGGAACCGACGCCACGTCGGCGGACCCATCCGCACTCGCCGCGCTCGCGCAGTCGGGACTTGTCCGTGTCTGCGGGGTCGCCTGCGGCGCCGTCGTGGTCGTGCCCTTCGGAAGCCTGCCGCGGACGGCGACCGGGAAGGTGCAGAGGGGACGCTGCCGTTCGCTGCTCGAGTCGGGGCAATGGAAGCCGGTTGGGGCGGCCGCCGCTTCGGCATCCGGTCCGCGGCCCGACGCCTCGGTGCCGTCGCCGCCCCTGGATCCCGCCATCGGCCCCTTCGTGGAGTGGCTCCGCACCGAGATCGCCATCGTCACCGGCCGGACGCCGGGCTCCGTGGATGTCTCGCTGCCGCTGCCCGCCCTCGGCGTCGACTCGCTGGGGATGGTCCGCCTGCTCGCCGCCATGGAGATACGCTTCGCCGCCGGTGTCGGAATCGGACGCATGCTCTCCGCCGCCAGCGTGGTCGAGCTCGCCCGCGGCATCGAGGCCGGCCGCCCGGAGGCCGTCGAGCCGGTGGACTTCGCCGCCGAACAGAAGGGGTTCACGGACCGCCTGGCGAGCTTCCGCCCCGGCTCCCGCCCGCCGGGCCCGCCGCGAACCGTCCTCCTCACCGGCGCCACGGGCTTCCTCGGCGCCTACCTCCTCCGCGACCTGCTCGGCGGTTCCGAGTCCCGTGTCCGCTGCCTGGTCCGCGGATCCGACGCCGCGGACGGACTTCGCCGCCTCCTCCGCAAGCTGGAGTCCATCCCGGGATGGAACCCGGCCTGGGAGCGACGTCTTGAAGTTGTCCACGGGTCACTCGATTCCCCCGGCTTCGGCCTGAGCCAGGATGCCTTCCGCGCCCTCGCCGCCGACACGGACCTCATCGTCCACAACGGTGCCAACGTGAACTTCGTGGCCCCGTACCCGCTCCTGCGAGCGGTCAACGTCACCTCCAACCTCGCCGTCCTCGACCTCGCCCTCGCCGGGGGCGGACTGCCCGTCCACTATGTCTCCACCACCGCCGTCTTCAACGGGCCGGACCGCGACCGCTTCCCGCTCCTCGACGAGGAGGCCTTCCTCCCCGGGCCGTCCACGCTGTTCAGCGGCTATGCGCAGACGAAGTGGGTCAGCGAGGCGCTTTGGCGTGTCGCCAAGGGCGGCGGGCTGCCCGTCGCCGTGCACCGGCCCGGCTTGGTCACCGGCGACGCCTCCACGGGCGTGTGGCACACCGACGACTTCCTCTGCCGCCTCTTCAAGGGCTGCCTCCAGATCGGCGCCTTCCCGGACCTCGAGGTCGGCATCGACATGATCCCCGTCGACGTCGTCAGCCGGGGGATCGTCGCGGCGGTGGTCGGCGGTGGCCATGGACGGGCCTACCACTGGACCCATCCCGCGCCGGTCCGCCTGCGGGCGATCGCCGGGTGGTTCGCCGCCAACGGCTGGGAGGCCCTTGCGCTTCCGGTCGGGGAATGGCTCGCCCGGATCCGAACCGTGGACGAGTCGAACGCCCTCTATCCGCTCCTGCCCTTCCTGCTCCAGCGGATCGGTCCCGGGGCCGAGAGCATCCTCGAGTTCTTCGGAAGACGGAGCCTCAACCTCGGCCGCTCCAACGCCGCGGCGTTGGCCGAGGCCGGCGGTTTCCGGTGCCCGGATCCGCTCGCGGAACTGCTTCCCCTCTACGCCGGACACCTCGTCGACACCGGCTACCTCCCGTCCCCTTCGGTTTCCGTCCATCCGTCAGCCAATCCCTGAACCCGAACATGAACCCGACCCCCTCTCCCAAGAACGCCCCAGCCACGACCCATGACGTCGCCGCGATCGAGGGCTGGCTGCGCACCCGCCTCTGCGGCCCGTTGCGGCTCACCGGACCCGAGGCCGTGGACCTGCGCCGTTCCGCCGAGGACCTCGCCTTGGACTCCATGAACGTGGTGCGCCTCGCCGGGGAGCTCGAGGAATGGCTCGGCATCGAGCTGGAGCCCTCCCTCATCTACGAATACGAGAGCCTCGCCGCCTTCGCGCGCCAGATGGAGGTGATGCATCGGAAGGCCAGCGGGCGACGTGGGGACACGGGTCGTCCCTTCCGGATCGCACTCGCTGCGACCTTCACCGCGGAGCCCGTCGGCGAGGCCTTGGGATTCGCGCTCGGCCGCATCGGCTACGCCCCGGAAATCCTCTTCGCCCCGTACCACCAGGTCTTCCAGGAACTGCTCAACCCGGCCGGCGTCCTCGGCTCGAACCGCGACGGCACCAACGTGGCCCTCGTCCGCGTCGAGGACTGGTTCCGCTTCGAGACCGACGTCGTCGACCCGGCGAAGGCCACGGCCATCGTGGACGACTTCGTCTCCGCCCTCCGCACCCACGCCGCCGGCGGCGGTGCCCGCCTGCTGCTCGTGCTCTGTCCCCACAGCGGACCCCAGGTGCGCCGCCTCGGCCTCACCGAGGTGCTCGACGCCCTCGACGAACGCATCCTCGACGCAGCGAAGCCGCTCCCGGGCGTCCGCGTCCTCGACCTGCGCGATCCCGAGTCCCTCCGTGGCGTGCGCCGGGTGCACGACGAATCCCGGGACCACCTCGGCCACATCCCGTTCACGCCGGAATTCTTCAACGCCCTCGGCCTCGAGGTCGCCCGCCGCGCGTTCACCCCCCGGCATGCGCCGGTGAAGGTGCTCGTCGTGGACTGCGACAACACCCTCTGGCGCGGGGTCGTCGGCGAGGACGGCCCCCTCGGGATCGAGATCACCCCGGGGCACGCCCGGCTCCAGGACTTCCTCGTGCGGCAACAGCGCGAGGGCCGCCTCCTGTGCCTCGCCTCCAAGAACAACGAGGCCGACGTCTGGGAGGTGTTCGACCGCAACCCCGCCATGCGCCTCCGCCGCGAGCACATCGTCTCCGCACGCATCGACTGGTCCCCGAAGTCCGGCAACATCCTGGACCTCGCCTCCGAACTGCGGCTCGGGCTCGACGGCTTCGTCTTCCTCGACGACAGCCCCACCGAGTGCGAGGAGGTCCGCTCAGCCATTCCCGACGTCCTCGTCGTCCGGGTCCCCGAGGACCCTTCCCGTCTCGCCGACTTCCTCGACGGCCACTGGGCCTTCGACGCCGAGGGCGTCACCGCCGAGGACCGCGAGCGCACCCGGATGTACCGCGAGAACCTCCAGCGCGAGGCGGTCCGCTCGTCCGCCCGGAGCTTCGAGTCCTTCATCGCCCAGCTCGACGTCCGGGTGGAGATCGCCGCCGCCACCGGAGACGAGGTCCCGAGGATCGCCCAACTGACCCAGCGGACGAACCAGTTCAACGCGACCTCCATCCGGCGTGACGAGGCGGCCGTTGGGACGCTGCTCCGGGAACCCGCGATCCGGGTCCGCACAGTCCGGGTGAAGGACCGCTTCGGCGACTACGGCCTGGTGGGTCTGCTCGTCGCCCATCCCGACGCCGGCGCCCGCGCGCTCGTCTGCGAATCCTTCCTCATGAGCTGCCGTGTCCTCGGCAAGCGCGTGGAACAGGCCATGGTCGAGCACCTCGCCGCGATCGCGGATTCCCTCGGCCTCGAGGCCGTCCACATCCGCTTCGCCGCCTCGGAGAAGAACCGGCCGGTCCGCGACTTCCTGGAAAGCCTCGGCGAGCCGTGGTCGTCCGTGGAGGACGCCTCCTCCATGCAGGAGATCCGCCTTCCGCTGGGGAAGGTGGCGGCCGCCGTCGCCGCCTCGCGCACGGAACATACGCTTCCGTCCAACCCCGCCGCGTCCAACCCCGCCCCGGCGGCTGCGGCGGCCGGGACGGGTTCCGACCGTGTCCGCCTTTCCGACGTCGCCCAAGGGCTCGAGGCGCTGGCCCGGCTCCATGGAGACCCCGCCGCCCTCCAGGCCGAGATGCGTTCCCGGAACAGGGTCCGCCGCGGGGATCTCGCCACGCCGTTCGTCGCCCCCCGCACTGCGTGGCAGCGCAAGATCGCCGCCATCTGGGCCGAGGTGCTCGGCGTGGACCGCGTCGGGATCCACGACGGGTTCTTCGACCTCGGCGGCGACTCGCTGCGCGCTGCGGAGGCGTTCGCCCGCATGTGGGAGATCGGCGCGCCGGAGTCCATCTCGCTCGTCAACGCGTCCGAGGTGACGGTCGCCGGCGTCGCCGGGGCCATCGAGGAGGTGAAGGCGGGCCGCGAGGCCAAGCTCACCACCGTCCGCACCTCGCTCGACGACGAGGGACGCGTGCCCGAGGACGTCCACGCCGCCGCCGGCGCCGTGGTCCTCGCGGAACCGATGATGCGCCGGGTCTTCCTGACCGGCGCCACCGGCTACCTCGGCGCCTTCCTGCTCGCCGAGCTGATGCGTCAGACCGCGGTCGCCGTCACCTGCCTCGTCCGTGCCGCGAGCCCGGCGGAGGGACGCCGACGCGTCGTCGCCAACCTCTCCCGCTACGGGCTCTGGGACGACTCCTGGACCGCCCGCGTCGGAATCGTCCTCGGTGAGCTTTCCGAGCCCCGTTTCGGCCTGTCCGAGGAGCGCTTCCGCACCTTGGCCGCGGATCACGACACGATCTTCCACTCCGGCGCCTGGGTGAACTTCGTGTTCCCCTACGAGCGGCTGCGCCCCTCGCACGTCGACGCCATGGAACACGTGATGCGTCTGGCCACGGCGAATCCCGACCGCGTCCTGAACCTGCACTTCATCTCGACGCTCGGCGTGATCATGTCCACCGGCTACGCCCGCGGCTCGGTGGTCCCGGAGGACGAGCGCCTGCAGCACGTCGAGGGCCTTCTCAACGGCTACGAACAGGCCAAGCACGTGGCCGACCGCATGGCCTGGACCGGGATGAAGGAACGCGGCATCCCGACCGCGATCTACCGCCCCGGCATGGTCGGCGGGGACGGCGTCACCGGCGAGTACCACAAGCTCGATGAGTTCCTCTCCTCCTTCTACAAGGGCTGCATCCAGCTCGGGGCCATGCCGCTGCTGGAGTCCACGTGGGAGGTGATCCCGGTGGACTTCCTCACCCGCGTCGTCGTCCACGGAGCCCGGCGCGAGGGAACCCTCGGGCACGTCTACCACTCGCTCCACCCGGAGCCGACGCCGGTCGCCGACTACATCCGCTGGTTCAACGAGTCCGGCTATCCGATGCGCGCGCTGCCCTGGTCCGTCTGGAAGAGCGAGCTGATGGCCCAGGGGCCGGTCCGTCTCAAGGAGAACGCGTTGTTCCCATTCGTCGACTTCATCCGTGCGCTCACCGACGAGCAGGTCTACTTCCCGGCCACCGACAAGTCGAACTGGCGGCGTCTCGTGTCCGCAAGCGGCCTGTCCTGTCCCGCCCAGCGCGACGTGCTCGACCGCTACCTCGCCCACTTCGCGAAGGTCGGCTTCCTCCAATCCCCGCGCCCGGGCTCCGCGCGCGATCCCCGTTCCCTCATCCAAGCCTGAACCCAGGCGCCTGTCGCCGGATTCCCCCTCCACCATGCATCCCCCAGCCCCTCCCGCCACCACCACCGCCTCCCGGCCCGCCGCCATCGACAACCGCCCCGTCTTCGACCCGACCGTCATCGGGTTCTCAGAGGCCTACTACGTCATCTGGACCGACCCCGAGGCCCAACGGTCCATGGTCGTCCGCTATGTGCTCTTCAACGGACCGGTCGAGGACCACCGGATCGCCGAGGTCTGGTGCTGGTACCGCGACCGCCTCCGGGGCGACGACATCGCCATCCGCCAACGCTATCCGCTGAAGTCCGCGACGATCGCGGCCTCGGGCTTCGACCTCCGCATCGGCGCCGGCTCGGGCATCACCGACGAACGCGCCTGGGGCGTCGTCGAGGACGCCGGCCGGGTCGTCGCCTGGGACTTCCACATGCCCGCCCCCGCCGCGACCGGCGTGGACCGTCTCCGTGGCGCGTCCGGCTCGGTGCTCTTCCCCCGCTTCTACTCCACCGGCTGCCGCAGGACCCTGGACGCCCGCGTCCGCGTCGACGGCGCCGAGATCGTGGCCCGCGGCGTCGCGGCCACGGACGGCCACTACTGGAACACGCACCACCTGCGGACCTGGAGCTGGGCCAACGGGGTGCGTTTCCGCGGCGCCCCCGACGCGTTCCTGGAGGCCATCGCCTTCCGCCTGCATTCCGACGACGCGCCCATGGCGGTGAGCCTGACGCTCGGCGACGGCGGCTGGATCTGGCAGAACGACATGCTCGAGAGCCTCTATCTCAACCGCGAACTGGAGACGCAGCTCGAACGCTGGAAGGTCTCCGCCGGTTTCGGCGGACGCCGCGTGGAGGCCGAGGTCGGCGGCGATCCGGACGACATGATCCTGATCACCCATCCGCTCCCCGACGGCTCCTTCCTCTACACCACCATCACGCTCGAGGCCCGCATCCGCGTGGTCGTCCACGACGAGGGTCCCGGAGGCGGCACGCGCGTGCTCGAGTCCGAGGGCGGCGCCTCGTTCGAGGTCACCAAGCCGGTTCGGAACGGGCGCGTCCGGAGGGAATTCCGCATCGTCGCCGCCCCATCCCACCTCCTTTCCTCCCGTTGAACCGCCGACAGGAAGCCACACCCATGGGATCCCACCTCCAACCCGAACCGTTGCTCCGGCACATCTACGGCCTCTACCGCAGCGGCGACCTCTCCGGTTTCCCGGCGATCGTCTCGCCCGACTGCGAGTGGGTCTTCCCAGGCAACCCGGAGATCCTTCCCTGGGCCGGGACCTACCGGGGCCTCGGCATCTTCGACTTCGCCGCGAAGATCGCCGGGTCGATCGCCTACGAACACTTCGAGGACCACACCTACCTGCCTTCCGGGGATTCGGTGGTGGTCGTCCTCCGCGAGCGCTGTCGGGTCCTGTCGACCGGCAAGGTGTTCCACAACGACATCGCCGCCGTGGCGACGGTGCGTGCCGGACTGCTGGTGCGCTATGTGGAATACAGCGACACCGGTGCGATGGAGCGCGCCTTCGCGAAGTGAGGGACGTCGCCGGGCGTCAGGCCTGGGCCGGACGGGTCACGCGTCTCACTTCGCCTTGCGCACGGTGAACGTGTGGCCCCGGGGCTTGCGGGCTTCGTCGAGGCGTTTCTCGAGGTTGGCCACCTCGGTGTCGAGACGCGCGAGTTCGGTGGCCCGCCGGGCCTCGAGATCCGGGCCCTTGGCCCAGCCCGGGAAGTTGTGCAGCTGCACCCCGCGCCAACGCTCGAAGTAGACGTCGTTCTTCCGGAACACGCCCTTGAGCACCTCCTGCGACTGCCGGGTGACCGCGCCCGCATTGCGGGTGAGGTCCACGCCCCCGGCCAACGACCTGGAGTCCGTCTTCAGCGTCGTCTCGCCGTCCACGCCGACCTCGTAGTCGCCCTCGGGCAGGCCGGTCACGGTCAGGGTGTAGCGGCTCAGTTCCGCAAGCACCGGGGCCAGGCCGAGCGCGGGCACGGCACGGTCGTCCACGGGGAACGGCAGCGCCGAATCGAGGCGGTCGAACGACACGCCGTCGGCGGACACCTTCAGGTTCGAGACCGTGCAGCCCTCGGCCGAGGACTTGGAGCCGGTCGCATCGATGGACACCGAGGACACCGTCGCCGTCGCCCCGAGGCCCTTGAGCACCGCCCACGCCATCAGCAGCTGGCCGGAGTGACCGGGATGCACCGCGTCGCCGCCTCCGATGAAGGCCTTCGGATCCTTGGCCCGGGCCGTCAGCATCAGGTCCATGAACGGCTGGAACTGGTCCACGAACCCGGCGCCGGCCTGCGTCGCGACGTCCTTCAATCCGTCCGAGAAACGCCGGAGCGACAGGTTGCGGTCGTCCTTGTCCGGATCCGGGCGGCGTTCCTCGATGGGCTGGGGCGTGAGGAAGGCGACCCTCGCCCCGGCCGCCTGGAGTTCGCGCGCGATCTCGGCCTGGCTGCGGGCGTAGGCCCGGAAGATGTCGGGACGGAACTTCTGGTAGGAGTGGTCGTTCATCCCGAACTTCACCGTCACGAACGTCGGCCGATGCGGCAGCACGTCCCGTCCCAGTCCGCGGGCCACGGCGTTGGTCACCATGCCGTCGAGCGCCTCGCCTTCCGCTGCGAAGAGGCGTCCCTCGTCGGGATGCGCGCGCTGACGGAGCCAGGCGGTGTCGCCGCCCCAGCCGACGTTGCGGAAGCTCAGCTTCCAATCCGGATGCCGTGTGAGCGCGTAGGCCTCGATGTAGGTGGTGTAGAGGCGCTGTTCCGTGATGCTGTCGCCGAGGAACACCACGCGGTCGCCGTCGCGGATCGCGAAGTCGGCGGCGAGGAGGTCGAAGGCGGCGACGAGGCCGGAAAGCACCAGGAACGTGCGGCGGAGTGGCATGTCGGGAGACTGCCCTTCGAACGTCCCCGGCGACAAGCGGCCGGTGGCCACGGCGTCACCGGTTCAGGATAACCGGGTGAGGACCACCTCGGCGACCGCAACGAGGAGGACGACCAAGCCGAAGGCGCCTCCGCGCTTCCATCCTTGGAGGACCTTGGGCGACCAGTAGTCCGCCTTCCGTCCGATCCGGTAGACCAGCCATCCCCAGCTGCCGATCATCAGGAGGCCGAGCAGGAGGAAGAGCGTCCGGGTGCTCATCGGTGCGCCTCCCTGTTCCAGCCGTCCCATGGAGCCGACCCAATAGACCTGGGCGACCGTCGAGGAGACCGCGAGGAGGATGGCGCGGTTCCAGGGGATCAGTCGGGCCCAGCCGAGGGCCATGAAGAGACCGAAGGGCAGGGTGAGGACCGAGAGGATCCAACCCCAGGCGGGGATCGGGCGGACGGGTTTGCAGGCGATGGGTTCCACGGGATCCCGCCACGAGGACGGTTCCGGAGGCTCTACACCCTCCCGGGCCGGGAATCCAGCCCCGCCGCGTCCCGGTCGGCTTGGCCGGAAAGAATCTCGGAAGGAACCAGGCCAGGCTTCACCCAAACCCGCCAAGGCGCAGCGGAAGCACGGGACCCGGGACCTGCAACCGCCGGTCACCGTTCGGTTTCCGGTCCCTTCTCGAGCCGACCGCCACGGCCCCATTCTCCTCCGCGGCCTAGACGCTTCACGCCTTCGCGCGAGCCTCCGCCCCGGTTCAGACCGCCTGTTCGCCGCGTTCCTCGGTGCGGATGCGGATGACCTCCTCGACCGCGAAGACGAAGATCTTTCCGTCGCCGATCTTCCCGGTCTTGGCGCCGCGGATGATCGCGTCGACGGCCTCGGTCACCTGTGCGTCGGCCACCACGATCTCCAGCTTCAGCTTGGGATGGAAATCGATGGTGTATTCCGAGCCCCGATACACCTCGGTGTGGCCCTTCTGGCGGCCGAAGCCCTTCGCCTCGGTCACCGTCATGCCCTGGATGCCCAGGGTCTGGAGCTGCTCTTTCACTTCCTCGAGGCGGAACGGCTTGATGATGGCTTCGATCTTCTTCATGGGCGGCAATCTGGCTGCGGACCTCCGGCAACAACTCCAGTCTCCCCACCCCGACCCATTCCGCCAGAAGGAATGACGGATCGAGGCGAATCGGGGGGGGACCTGTCCGGAACGGAGACGCACGCCAGGGCGCCAAGCCGCCAAGGAATGGGAGGGAAACCGTGGGGTTGCCGCGGTGGCTGCCGGTCTCCTTGGCTTCGTATGGCCTTGCAGGTCCTTCCGGGCGGCATTCCGGCCGCTCAGCGGGAGAGGGCGGGTGCGATCTCCTCGACGTGGTCGAAGACGAAGTCGGGTGTCGCGGAACGGAGGACGGCGGCGTGGTGCTGTCCCCAGGTGACGGCGGCGAACCGCAGGCCCGCGTCGCGGGCGGCCTCGGCGTCGCGGAGTTCGTCGCCCAGGTAGACCGCCTCCCCGCCCTCGACCCCGAGCCGACGCAGGACGGCCCGGAGCTTCGAGGCCTTGCCGAACATCGAGGCCCCGCAGTCGAACAGGGCGAAGAGGGGAACGAGGTCCGGGCCGAGGATGCGTTCGACGTTCCGCCGCGAGTTGGAGCTGACCACCGCGAGTTGGAATCCGGCGGCCCGGAGATCCCGCAACATCGCGGGCACGCCCGGGAACGGCAGGAGCGGTCCCACGTGGGCCGCCATGCGTCGCCGGATGTCGCGGACGAGCAGCGGAAGCTTCCAGAGCGGCACGCCCGCGGCGTCGAGCAGCGAGCTGCCGTGGAGGCCGCGGTGCCGCTCGAACTCCTCCGGGGAGAAGGTCCGGAGCCCGTGCTTCCGGGCGACGTCGTTGTACACGGAACGCATCCACGGGAGCGTGTCGGCGAGCGTGCCGTCCGAGTCGAAGACGGCGAGCCTCAGCCGGCCTGCCGGCGCTGGATGGGGATGTGCATTGGGCACGGAGACACGGAGTTCACAGACGGCCGTTGCCCGTCGTCCGTTGTCGGTTGTCCGTGGCCTTGGCCGTCGGGCCACGGACGATCATCGCCGCTGCCCGGTTCCCCACTGGAAACTGGAAACCGAAAACTTCGAACTCCCCGTTCACTTCTTCTTCAGGCCGATGCTGCTGGCGCGCTTGGCGACCTTCCGGCTGGTGAGGACCTTCGAGACCGTGCCGGTCTTGAGGTACTTGGACTTCACGGTGTCCAGGATCGCGTCGCGGTGGTCGTACAGGCGCTTGAGCTTGCGGGGCTTCACCCGGGCGGTGACGTACGCCGTGAGCAGCGGCAGCGCGATGGTGGTGTCCGTGTAGCAGACCACCGAGTCGGGGAGCTTGTCGGGATCGACCTTGCCCCAGCTGACGGCCTCGGCCGGCGTGGCGCCGCTCAGGCCGCCGGTGTCCGGGCGGGCGTCGGTGCACTGCAGGAAGTAGTCGTGGCCCTTCTCCTGGATGCCCATGACCTCCTGGATCTGGGGCTCGGTCTGGAGCATGAAGTTCTTCGGGCTGCCGCCGCCGAGGATGAACACGCTGCTGGTGTGGCCGGTGCTCTTGGCGTGGTAGACGATGCCCGCGGTCTGGTTCACGTCGCGGTTCACGTCGGGCAGGAGCTTCGAGCCGCGCATCGACATCGCCGCCACGTTCATGCCGATCGAGCTGTCGCCCGGGCTGCTGGTGAAGATGGGGATCCCGCACTCGTACGCGGTGGCCAGCACCGAGCTGTCGGCGATGCCGAGCTTCTTCTGGCGGGCGTGGACGTACTTGCCGAGCAGGTAATGGAATTCGTCGGTGCCCATCGTCCGCTGGAACTCCGGTCCCTGGATCACCTCGCGAACGAAGGCGTCGGTGTCGAGCAGCACGTTGTAGTCGAACAGCACGTCGTAGATGCGGATGACGCCCTCCCCGTGCAGTTCCACGTCGTCGAGGAACGGCGTGCCGCTGTGCAGGTGCATGTCCAGGCCGAAGTGCAGGTCGTGGTAGAGGTTCGCGCCGGTCGAGATGATCCAGTCCACGTAGCCGCCCTTCATCAGCGGGATGAGGCAGCTCTTCCCGAGTCCGGCCGGGGTCAGGGCGCCGGTGAGCGACATGCCGATGAAGCCGTCGTCGGGCAGCATCTTCCTCGCGAGGAGCATCGCGGCCTCCCGCAGGCGGCCGCCGTTGTAGGCCAGCATGGACTGGTCGATCAGGTCGGCGGCGGAGATGTCCTTGCCCACGCCGAACGGATTCAGGCGCGGGTAGGCGGCGAACTTCTTCGAGATCTTGTGGGCGGAGGCTTTGCTCATGTTCGGGACGATCGGTTTGCGGCCGCAGTGTGGTGCCCGGCGCCAAAGGAAAAAGGGAAAACCTCGCGGCGGCGGGGCCGGATCGGCTCAGGGGACCGATTCGGCCGTCGGCTCCGGTTTGGCGGACGCCGTTGGTCCCGCGATGAGGAACGTCTCGTTGAACGCCAGCCGGACCTGCAGCCGGATGTCACCGGGCTTCGCCTTGAGCAGGTCGACGTGGAACAGCCGCCGTTCCAAGCCGGGGAGGTGGTCCATGAGCTCGGCCTTTCCCTGTGCCCAGGTGTCGTCCGCTGTCCGGTAGGCGCCCCACCAGTTCTCGCGTTCTTCGCCTGCATCCCGCCATGGCAGCCGGCCGACGCCCCGTGTATCGAGGACCAGCCAAAGCACCACATGGTCCCCGCGGCTCCGGACCTTCCAGGAGTCCGCGGTGACCCGCGGTCGCTCCGGCATGCTTTCGGCGGGATCCCCTTCCGACCGGGGTTCATCACGGACCCCGTCGGTCACCGATACCTTCCCCGGTCCGCTGAATCCGCCTCCGACGACGCCCCGTGAGCGGAGCGCCTCCAGATCCGGGAGGGGAATCCATTCCCCCTCGCCGGGTACCTGCGGCAGACGGAGGATGAGCGCGTCGTCGTCATCGGGCCCGGGCACCGTCCTCGACCAGGCTTGGATCCGGATCCGCCACTTCGGCTCCGAAGCCAGCAGCCGCCGTGAATGGACCCGCCCGTCGGCGTCCTCGAACCGGTATTGCCATCGCATCTCCTTCGTCACATCACGGTCCCCGCTGAGAAACCGCAGCTCGGGCGCCCAGCCCACCTTCCCCGACAGTGCGGCGCCATTGGGTCGAAGTCCGACGAGGTGCATTTCGACGCCTCTCTTCCTTCGGATGGCGGGAAACGGCTCCACGGGCCCGCGGAACCGACGCAATGTTGAAGGCGGCCGTGGATTGGGCATTTCGACGGTCTTCTCGACGCCACCTCCACGGATCCGGAACCGGAGTCGTCCGGACTGCCAATCGACCCAACGCAGTTCCTCAAGATGGAGCGCGACGGGAAGGCTCGGCGCCACGGAATACGCCTCGAGAGGGGCTCCGGACTCGTCCAGCACCTCCACGATGAAGGGGCCCGGACGCGATCCTCGGACCACAACCATCTCCAGGTGGCCCGGCTCGAGGACCTGGTCGACGGCCATGGTGTACCTGGAACCGAGATGGTCGGTCACCATCTCGATCCGTGACGCCTTGCCACCCCGGAAGCCCACGACCTCCGGCAAGGGAATCAACGGGTGCAGTCCGACGGTCCAGATGCTCGCCAGCCGGTTGCCGAGCCACCTCCGCAACGGCATCGGTCTCCGAACCTCCATCGCCGCACCCCATGTCACCCGATGGAAGGTGACCTGCGTGCCGTCGGGGAAGACCACCCTGCGCGGCGAATCGCGGTGGAACATGAGCCATCCGGACGCCAGGGCGACGACCACGGCGAGCGCAAAGGCCCCGATCCGACGCCGGTGCCGGAACTCCGGCGGTTTGGGCTGATGATGCATGCGAGACGTCCCGGTCATGGACACCGTATCGGACCTCCACGTCCGCCGTGAAGGGTGACGAATGTCCCAACCAACGGTGGACACCGGGGCCCGCGGCTTCGGGAATGCCGTCCGTGCCACAGCCGGCTTCCCGGTCGGCATCGGCCCTGTTCCGATTCCGCCGTGCGCGTCCTTTCTCCTTCACGCGGTTCCCTGTTCCGGGTCATGGCCTTCCTGGTCCTCGCCGTCGGCCGAGTCGTGGCGAAGCCCATCGCCGACACGCCGTTCTGGCAGGATGTCGCCGTCCGAATCCGCCACGCGGACTCCCTTTCCAACGCCGTGTACCGGCGTGTCCGCGTGGACCAGGAGAACGTGGTCCACGTGCTCACCGACCGCGGCATGGCCCGCGTGTACGACGACACGCTGGTGCCCGACCGGAGCTGGCGTCCGCTGGCCGGCACGGTGCCGAAGGACATCGCGGTCTCCGACGGGGACCTCTTCCTCCTTTACGCCGACCGGGTGTTGTCGAACGCACGGAACGGGACCTACGCGCGCCCGGCCCCGGCGGGGGCGGAGTGGCTGGAACCGTTGCCGGACGGAACGGTGGCGGCGCGGACCGGGCCGCGGCCGGCGTGGAAGGGTCCGCGGGGCCGTGCGCCGGTGGACGGGGTGACCGCCCGGGTCGAGGTGCCGGGCGGCGTCTGGTTCGGCAGCCCGCGCGGCGCGCATTTCGAACGGGAAGGCACGTCGGCGCGCTACGCGACGCCTTCGGCGCCGGGCATCGAGCCGCCGGCGTTCCGCTACTACGCCGGGAAACGGTGGCTGCGGGACGACGCGGTGGTGGACCTCGACGTGGACCGCGACGGCCACGTGTGGGTGCTGACCTCGACCGGGCTGAACAAGATCGAGTTCCGGAGCATGACCCTGGCGGAGAAGGCGCGGTGGTTCTCCCGGAAGATCCGTTCGCGGAACCTCCGCTTCGGCCTCACCGCCGAGCGGCGGCTGAGCGTGCCCGGCGACATCACGTCGAGCGAGATGGTCGACACCGACAACGACGGCGGCTGGACGAGCTACTACATCGGCGCGCTCGGGGCGCAGTGGGCGGTGACGCGCGACGCGGAGGTCCGTCGCCAGGCCTGGGACGCCTTCGGGGCGCTGGAGCGGCTGCAGTCGATCCACACGAACGCGGGCTTCCCCGCGCGCACGATCGAGCGTCGGGGATTCAAGTACTCGGACACGGACCGCTGGCGCGACGCGCCGGACGCGGGTTGGGAGTGGAAGGGCCACACGAGCAGCGACGAGATGCAGGCCCAGTGCTTCGCGCACGCCGTGATGTGGGAGCTGGTGGCGACCAACGCGGCGGAGAAGGCGCGCGTGACGCGGAACTGGATCCCGGTGGTGGAGCACATCCTCCGCAACAACCTGTACCTCGTGGACGTGGACGGGCAGCCGACGCTGTGGGGACGTTGGAATCCGGAGTACGTGAACTGGTTTCCGCCGAGCATCGTGGACCGGCGGCTGAACTCGGCCGAGATCACGGCGGCGTTGCAGCTGGCGTTCCGGATGACGGGCGACGTCCGGTATCGCCGCGAGGCCGAGGAGCTGTTCCGGAAGCACGGCTACCTGGAGAACATCCTGAGCCCGATGAAGCTCGTCGGGCCGACGACGGGATTCGTCTTCCGCGGGAACGACATGGGCAACGAGTGGAACCACAGCGACGACGAGCTGGCGTTCTTCACGTATTGGGTGCTGACGCGGTTCGCCTTCGACCGGGAACTTCGCGGGAAGTACCTCGGCGCCGTCGGGGACCATTGGAACTTCGAGCGGCCGGAGCGGTATGCGATCTGGAACTTCCTCCACGCCGGCTGCGGCGGGAAGGAGCACGACCCGGAAGGGGCGGTGTGGACGTTGCGGGGCACGCCGATGGACACCGTCGCGTGGCGGGTCGTGAACTCGCATCGGAAGGACGTCACCCGGCTGGCGCCGAACTTCATGGGCCGCGAGCTGAAGGAGCTGCTGCCGCCGGGGGAACGGCTCGTGGCGCGGATCAACACGCAGCCGTTCCTGCTCGACCACGGCGACGACGCGACCGACTTCCCGGGCGACGAGTTCCTCCTGGGCTACTGGATGGGGCGGTACGTGGGATCGATCGGTCCGGAGCGGCGCTGACGCCTGCGCTTCGCCGATGCCCAGCCTTTGTGCATGGAGCCGTTCAGGATTTTGACAGGAATCTGGAAAACCAGCAATATGGACACGTGAAGACCACGTTGGATTTGCCGAATGACCTGGTTCGCGAGGTGAAGCTGCGGGCCGTCAACGAAGGCATGAAACTGAAGGACGTGATCTCGGATCTGCTCCGCAAAGGCTTGGGGCATCCGAACCCGACGCCACCGGGGACCACGGCACGTCGGGGGGGCATTATGTTGCCCCTGTTTCCGTCGTCTCCACACGCGCCTGCCCGGCGGATGTCGTTGGACAGGCTGGTGGCCGCCGAGCATGAAACCCTGACCCGCGACGATCTTGAGCGCCTCCGCCCGCCTGTTTGATACCGGGGTTTGGATCGGACTGGCCTTTGACAGCCACCCTCTGCACCGCCTCGCCCGGGAGGTGTTCGAGTCGGCGGATTCGGAGCGGCCCATCGCCTTCTGCCGCGCCACCCAGAACAGCTTCCTGCGCCTGCTGACGACGCCGGCCATCCAGGCGTTGTATGGCGGTCCGGCCGTGACCAACGCGCAGGCATGGGCCAAGAGCTAGGAATTGCTGGCTTTGCCGCAGGTGGTGTGGCTCGCCGAGCCGGTGGCCCTGGAATCCGAATGGAAGCGATGCGGTGGTGTTGAAACCGTCTCGCCCAAGGTTTGGATGGATGCCTACCTGGCAGCGTTCGCCATTTCCGGCGACCTGGAGTTGGTCACCTTCGACCGGGACTTCGCCAACTTCACCCGGCATGGACTTCGGCTGACGCTCTTGGAGGCCAAGGCCGCCGGGAGTCGAAAGCCAAGACGCTGAGGCTCACCGCTCGACCGGGGAGGTGGGTTGGTCCTGATCCAACGCTGCGGAAGAGATTCGCACGCAAAGTCGGGGGGCCGCGGAGGAAAAGGTGGAAGTTGCGAAGGGCCCGACACGGAACCGGACACCGGATGGTGGGCGTCGTCGTCCGTCCCGGATCCCGTGCCTCACTTCGCGTCTTGGCGGGTTTGCGTGAGGCCGGTCTTCGTTCCGCCTGGACCGGTGGCGGGGAGCCCACGGATCGTCGTGGGGTTCGGTCAGGGAATCCGACGACGAGGGCCAAGAAGCACAAACGGGGCGGAACCTTCCGGTCCCGCCCCGTTTCGATTGCAGTGTCCGCATGCGGCGGACAGCGGTTCACCGCGGCCGGCCTACGGCTTCACCGGCACGACACCTTGCGGTCCGTCGGTGAGCACCGGCTTGGCGTCGGATCCGACCGCGAACAGGTGGGTCTGGCTGCCGATGTACATCGTCCCGTTGGCCACGATCGGTGTGCTGTAGATCGGCGCGCCGACGTTCGTCTCGCTGATCACCTGGGGCTTGTCGCCGCCCTTCGCCGCCAGCACCACGAAGTCGCCGTCCTCGTCGCCCACGTAGACCTTGCCGTCCGCCACGAACGTCGAACCCCACATGTGGGCCTTCATGTCGTAGATCCACTGGAGCTTGCCGTTGGACGAGTCGAGGCAATGCACGAACCCGGAGAAGTCCGCGACGAAGAGCAGGCCGGTCGCCGGATCGATGCTCACGGTGGAGATCGAGCGCTTGATGCCCTTGTAGTCCCAGAGGATGCCGGTCTTGGTGATGTCGCCGGTCTTCGAGGGATCGAGGCACACGAGGCGTCCGACGCCTTCGCCGTGCTCGGGGTCCTGGCCGGTGGCGATGTACACGCGGTCCTTGTAGAAGACCGGCGTGGCGTTGATCTCGGAGGGACCTTCGGCAGCAGGATACTTGAACGGCTTGCCGTCGCGGGCCTTGTACTCGGGCGGGTTCAGGTCGGCCCACCAGATCTTCTTGAGGTACTGCGTCTCCGGATCCTCGTCGGCCTCCGCGGGGGTGCCGGGCAGGATCGGGTTCAGCTTGGCGCCGGAGCCCTTGGACGGGATGGCGTCGAAGCCGTAGCAGACGCCGTCGCCGCCGCCGAAGAACACCTGGTCCTTGCCGCCGACCTTGCCGGTCGAGGGGGAGGTCCACTGGCCGTGGAAGATGCGCGGGCCGACGCGGGCGTTGTCCTCGCCGAGCAGCTTGCCGGTCTTCGCGTCAAGCGCGATGAAGCTCGGGGAGTTCGGCGACGGGATGTTGACGTGGGTCCAGTCCTGGCCGTTGGAGGTGCAGACGTAGAGGATGTCGCCGATCATGAGGATCGAGCAGTTCGAGGCGTTGTGCGGGAACACGCCCAGCTCGTCCATCATGTCGTACTTCCACACGATGTCGGCGTCCTTGGGGCCGACGTCGGCCGGGGTGCCGTCCTTCGGGGTGTCCTTCACGACGTAGAGGCCCTCCTCCTTGAAGTCGCCGTCGTTGCCGTTGGCGAGGCCCTCGGTGTCGAGGCAGAGCACCTCGCAGCGGCTGGTGACGATCCAGAGGCGGTTGCCGGCGACCAGCGGCGAGGCGAGCAGGCCGAGGTTCTCCCAGTCGTTCACCTTGCCGGACTTCAGCTTGGGCACGACGAGCTGCCAGAGGTAGGCGCCGGTCTTCTCGTCGAAGGCGTAGAGGATCGAGCGGTCGCCGACGTGGCGCTTGTCGCGGGGGACCTCGTTGTTGGTGCCGACGAACACCTTGCCGGCCGACACCACGGGGTTGCCGTAGCTTTGGGAGCCGAGCTTCACCGCCCACTTCACGTTCTTGGTGGTGGCGAGGTCGATCTCCTCGGTGCCGGACTTCAGCTTGCCCGGCTCGAAGCGGTCGGGAAGGCCCTTGGCCGGGGAGTACATGTTCCGGCCCGGGTCGTTGCCTCCCCACTGCGGCCAGTCCTCTGCGTTCAAGGCGAAGGCGGCCGCAACGGCGACCACCACACTCAATTGAGTCTTCTTGTTCATGTGTCGGTTGTGAAATCGGTCCCTTCTCCTCCGCTACTTCCTCTTCCTCCCACTCTTAACCTTAATCCTACTCCTACTCCAAATCCTCCCACCCACGATCCGCTCCATACCGCACGGGCTCCTCATGCACCCGGTCCCGCGACTGGCTCCGGATGAGCCCAACCAGCATCGAGACGAACTCGGCCCGCTGTCCCTTCGGTACCTCCACTTCGGCTTCGGCCAGGACTCCGCGGGCGACGAGGACGTCCAGAACCGGCGCGCACTCCAAGGCCGAGCCCCGGCCGGAGTCGAGGAACCGGCACCGGTCCGCAGCCGTGTGGCGGCCGTTGCCCTCGGCGATGTTCAGCGGGATGGAGGTCGAAGCCCGGTCCAATTGATCCCGCGCCGAGGTCCGAGCCGGGATCCTTTCCAGTGCCCTCCCCGCCCAACGGACGAACTCCAGGGACCGTGGGTCGACGGTCAGGCGTTCGTGGTCGAAGCGGGCGGGCATGGGGGGAGCGGGATTGGGATTAAGGTTAAGAGTAAGAAGAAGGGCGGTTCCGGTCAGTTCGGGGTCACGGCGACGTTGTCGATGGCGACGCGTTGGTCCTGGGGCGCGAAGCCGAAGAGGCCGGGGGAACCCGACGCATGGGCGTGCGTGTGCGGGACCTCGATGGTCCAGGCCTCGGGTTCGGGATCGCCCTTCTTCCAGGCCTTGCCACGGACCACGCCGGAACCGTCTGCGGCCACGTCCACGCGGGCCTTCACGGTGTACCAGGTGTTGGGTGTCCACTTGAAGGGCTTGGAGACCTTGATGCGTTCCTGGTTCGAGTTCACCTCGAGCTCCTGGGAGTTGCCCTTGAGGATCACCAGGTAGCGTTGGTTGATCACGCCGACCTCGGACATCTTGCGCTTGTTGCCCTCGGAGAGGACGTCGGCCTGGATGGTGTAGTTGCTGAGGTTGGGGAAACCGAAGAACAGCTGGCCACGCTGGAACAGCTTGTTGTCGATGGTCTTCACCAGCGCCTGGTTGGTGGGGTTGCCGTCCAACTCCTTGGCGCGGACCTCCCAGCGGAAGCGGGCGGAGTTCCAGCTCAGCGGCGGGTAGGCGAAGTCGGTCGGCGGCTCGACGGTGTTGGTGGTCTTGTTGGTGAGGGCGAAGTTCTCGAAGTTGAAGGCGAGCGGGGGCGCCGGGAGGATGCGGCCCTTGATGAAGCCGACCGCATTGGAGCCGTTGGGCAGCTTGAGGGTGGCCTTGAACTGGCCGGCGCTCGGCGCGGGGGACTTCTCGGCCACGAGCGCGCCGTCGGCGTTGAAGGCGCCCTTCGCGAACGCCCGCACCAACGCGGTCGGCGGCACGTAGGGCTCCCAGGTCACCGACTTCGGATCGATGCCCTCGGACACCGGGAATCCCGCGGCGTCGAGCGTGCGGATCCGGAAGGACTGCGTCTGTCCCGGCCGCATGAGGAACTCGTAGGGCACGATCTGGAGCTGTGCCGCAGGACCCGCCGCCGGCAGGGAAGGCTTCGCCGGCGCGGCCGCGAGCCCGGGGTTGTTCCCCTTCGAGCCGAAGGCGTAGAGCTTCTTGTCGGTCTGGATGTAGACCTTGCCGTTGTAGCCGATCGGCGATCCGAAGCAGCGGCCGGTCAACTGGGTGCGGCTGAGCACCTCCGCGCCGTCCGGCCCGGGCTTCAACACGAACAGGTCCCCGTTGGCGCCGGCGTCGGCCTCCGCCGACTTCGCGGCGTCCGCGCCCTCGGAGCTGACATACATGGCCACGTACAGCAGGCCGTCCGCGTAGAACGGTGTGCTCTGGCGCTGCTCGATCCCGAGCTTCTTCTTCCACAGCACGGTGCCGGTGTCCGCCTTCACCGCGGCGAGGTCGCCGGTGCCGGTCACCTCGTAGATCACGTCGCCGACCGGGACCGGGGAGCTGGCCAGGGAACCCAAGCCGTTGCGCCACACCTCGAAGGTCTTCGGGGGGAACACGTGCGGGATCACCGAGTTCGTCGGCTTCACCTCGGAGGGCGAAGGGATGCGGAATGCGGCCATGCGCCCGATCTCGGAGCTGTCGAGGTTCTCGGACTCGTGCAGGGCGATGAGGTTGTCCTTGTGCCGGATCAGCGCCGCGTTGATGCCGCCCTTGGCCCCGGCCTTGGCGAAGCTGAAGCGCCACAGCGGCTCGCCGGTGCGCGCGTTGATCGCGAGGATCGAGCTGTCGCCGCCGGCGCTGTACAGCACCCGCTTGCCGTCCCAGACGTCGAGGTACGGATTGGAGAAGGTGTTGTCCTGCGGACGGTCCCCGGGGGCGCTGCTCCAGACGAGCTGGCCCGACTTCTTGTCGAAGGCGTAGAAGCGGTCGCCGGCCGCACCGTGGGCGCCCCAGGCGCTGGTGATGCCGCGGGTGATGACGATGTCGCCGTCCAACACCGGCGAGGCCGTGCGGGAATTCGGGAAGGTGAGACGCCCGAACTCCTCCATCATCGAGTGGCGCCACAGCTCCTTGCCGGCCGGATCGAAGCAGACCAGGACGCCCTGGGTGAACTGCACGTAGATGTTGCCGGTCTCCGCGTCGACGGACGGCGAGGAGGTCGAGTAGCGGAGGTAGATCGTGTCGCTCGCGAAGTCGCTCTCCCGGTGTTCCCACACCAGCGCGCCCGTCTCGGCGTCATAGCAGCGCACCACCTCCTGCAGGTCGGGGCCGTCGCCGAGGTACCCGTTGATGTAGAGCCGTCCGTCGGCGATCACCGGCGCGCTCTGGCCCGGGAAGTCCGCCGTCCACAACGGCGCCGCGGCGTCGATCTTCGCGGGAAGCCCCTTCTCGGTGGAGACGCTGTTCTGGCTTGGACCCCTCCAGGTGAGCCATCCGGTGGCGGCCGACAGGGGAAGGGACAGGAGGACGGCCAAAGACAGGCCGGAAAGGACGGGTAGTTTCATGGCGTGAAACAGGGACCGACGGACTCCGATCAAGCTGGCCGTCACCCCGACCGCTGGCAAACCAAATAGTACGGGTACGTATCATCTGCCCCGGCCTGTCGCCCGATGCCTGTCGCCTGAAACCGGCTCAAGGCATCTTCAGCGCGATCGACAGGTTCTTCAGGTGGGGCTTCACCGCGTAGCGTTTCTCGAAGGCCTGCCGCAACGACTCGGAACCGCCCGCGCCGGCCATGCGGCCGAGGGCCGTGGCGATGCCGGCGACCTCCTTGGGCTTGCAGAGGCCCGGATAGTCCTTCGGGAAGTACTCCGGGATCGCCCGCCAACGGGTGGTGACGCAGGGAAGTCCGTAGGCCATCGCCTCGATGAGGTTCAGCGGCTGGCCTTCGTTGGAGAAGTAGGTGGGGAACAGGAACAGGTCGCTCTCGCGGAACAGGCGGTCCTTGGCCGGGCCGGCGGCGAAGCCGACATGCTTCACGCAGCCCGAGGCGTCCGGCCGTGCGATGCGGTCGCGGAACTCCTGCTCCTCCGCGGCCGAGAGGAACGCCCCGGCGACCCGCAGCACGAACCGCACCCCCTTGGAGCGGCGATTCGCCTCCACCACCGCCTCCACGGCGTCGAACAGCCCCTTCTCCCGGGTGCAATGGGCGAGGTAGAGCACGCGGACGACGTCGCGTTCGGGCAGTTGGCGACGGTGGGGCGCGATCTCGGTGTGGAAGTCCGGGCACGGATCCGGGATCCCGTTGTTCACCACGCGCAGCCGCTTCGGATCGAGCTTCGCGGCGTCCTCGCGGTTGGTCGTCGCCAGCACGATCGAGACGTCGGCACCGCCCAAGAGACGTCGGGCGAACCACCGTTCCCAGAACCGGGCCTCGGTCTCCAGCCAGGCGCCGAGCCCCACCGAGTGCCAGTGGAACACGATCCGGCGGAACCTCAGCCGCAGCAGCGAGAGCACCACGAAGTCCCGGTACAACGGCGTCCGACGCGGCGGGGCCGGGATGTAGTAGAGCGTCCGGCACCCGTGCTTGCGGGAAAGGGACCACGCCTGACGGCAATAGCCCAAGAGGGCCCGGAGCTTGCCGCCGCGGGCCGATCCGACGTCGGCCATGTCCTCGGAAAGCCGCGCATCCACGTGCAACACCTCGATGCCCAGGCCCGGATCCGCGCGGAAGCCGTCCACCATGAGCTTCACCATCTGGCTCTGGCCGTGGTGCGGCGGCGGGACATGCGCGAAGACGACGACTTTCATCAGGGGGACTGCCGGCCGGATGAAACGACGCCGGGTCGCCGGGTTGAAAGTTCGAAACGAGGGGGCGTTGCCACCGAGACGCCAAGGACACGGAGGTTGTTCCCTTGGTCCGTTGCCCGTTGCCCGTTGCCCGTCGTGCGCCGTGCGCCGTGACCCTGTGGCCATCACCACCCTTCAGCCCTTCAGCCCTTTAACCCTTCAACCCTTCAACCCTTCAGCCCTTCAGCCCTTCAACCTTTCAACCCTCCACCCCTCAAAAATACCCCGGCTCCCAGGTCGGGCGGCCGGTGTGGTGCCCGAGGTCGCGGCGGAACCGTTCGAGGCCGGCCTTTTCGCCCGGGCCGAGGTCGTAGCGGATGTGTCCGCCCAGGTAGGCCTGTCGGAACCCGCGGTCGAACTCGGTGCGGTGCTCGACGTGGAAGGGAATGCGGGCCACCCCGCGCTCCTTCGCGGCTCGGAGGTCCCGGGCCAAGGTGGGCGTGGCGGCCGATTCGCGGACGGCCCAGACCGCATAGACGAACGGGAGTCCGGTCTGGCGCCGCCATTCCTCTCCCAGGTCCAGGATCCGGTGGTCGCGGGGCCCGCGCGCGAACTCGATCGCCGGATTCCCGATCAGCAGGACGTTGTCGGGCATCGATCCGAGGTCGTAGGACTCCAATGGCCGGTACTCCGGGCGCAGTCCACGGCCGGCCAGCAGGATCCGCAGGAGGTTCACGCTGGTGCAGGAGGCGGGATCGAGGTGGACCGTCCGGATGGATTCCAACGGTTCCCGGTGGGCGAGGAAGACGCTGTAGACCGGGCCGTCCGAGCCGATCGCCACGCCGTCGACGATCCGGAAACCCGGCCGGAGCAGCGCTTCGGTGACGCTGACGAGGGCGACGTCGAGCGTTCCCGCCGCGAGGCGTTCCGCCAGGGCCGAAGGCGGGAGGAAGAGGCAGTCGTCCTCGATGCCGTCGGTGAGCGGAACGGCGTTGAGGTACGGTACGGAACCGATGCGTTGCGGGAAGGCCACGTCACCGGGACGGTCGTCCGGATCCGGTGAAGTTCCAACCCGATGTGGACCGGGATCCGACGGGTGCGGACCCAATCCCTATAAAAAAGACGGTAAAAAAGTTCACGATTCACCTTAAGGGATCGCGGGGTGAGCCGATAGGATAAGTGCGTCCGCGAGCGCCATGGTCCGACAAAGGCTCCGATCCCTCCCGTTGGAGTCCCAATCCCCCCCATAGCGCGGATCGAACCAAGTCGAGTCCCCCAACCGACAGTTCAATTTTGGTGCTCGCGGACGCCCTTTCCTTTCCCCGCCTTGCCCGGTGAGGGCCACCCGGTAGGCTGAACCCCGTCCTTCAATGATCCGTTCCTTCGCTTTCACCACGGCCGGACGCCTGCATTCGCAGGACCTGGACGTGTTCCTGATGCCGACCCTGCTCGCGGACACCAACCTGTTCCTCTGGGTCGACCTCGAGGCGTCCAGCGTGGAGGAGGCGAAGTCGATCCTGGAGGGCGTGTTCCACTTCCATCCGCTGTCGATCGAGGACTGCATCAACGAGAGTCCCTCGCCGAAGGTGGAGACCTACGAGCCGAAGGAGGACGACCGGTTCGCGAACTACCTGTTCATGGTGATCCACGCGGTGGACTACAGCCGGAAGAACGGCGTGTTCGACACCAGCGAGCTGAACTTCTTCCTCGGGAAGAACTTCCTGGTGACGTTCCACTCGGTGCCGCTGCGGAGCGTCGCTCAGGTCGAGGAACGCTGCCTGAAGAGCACGGTCCACGTCGCCCGCGCGCCGGACCGGGTCGCCCACGCGCTGCTGGACACCCTGGTGGACAACTACAAGCCGGCCCTGGAGGAGTTGAGCATCGAGATCGCGGAACTGGAGGACGAGGTGCTCCGCAAGCCCGAGCCGGAGACGCTCCAGCGCATCCTCGCGGTGAAGAAGGAGGTGCTCCACCTCCGCCAGATCATCGGACCCCAACGCGAGGTGCTCAAGCGCTTCGCCCTCGGCGAGTTCAAGCTGATCCGGGCCCACCTGGTGCCCTACTACCGCAACGTCTACGACGGCCTGTTCCACATCAGCGACCTCTCCCAGGGGTACATGGATGCCCTCACCGGCATCCTGCAGATCTACCTGAACCTCTCGGCGAACAAGACCAGCGAGATCGTGAAGATCCTCACGATCATCACCATCATCACCACCCCGCTGATGATCGTGGGCACCTGGTACGGCATGAACTTCGAGAACATGCCGGAGGTGAAGTGGCAGCACGGATACGCCTTCGCGTTCGGGCTGACGCTGGTGACCACCGCGCTGACCCTGATCTACTTCCGCAAGAAGCGATGGCTCTGAAGCGCCGCAACCGAGTCCGTCCCGGGTTCCTGGACAAGGCGCTCGACCGCATCGAGCGCCTCGACACCAGCGGGCTGCACGACGTCATCCAGCGTCTCGCCGTCGAACGGGAGTTCCTGGAGACGGTCTTCAACGCGATCGAGGACGGCATCGTGGTGGCCGACGAACAGGGGCGTGTGGAGTACCTGAACGCCTCCGCGACGCGTCTGCTGGGGATCCCGCCCGACACCGCGGTGGGGCATCCGGTGACGCGCTACCTGCCGGAACTCGACTGGAAGAACATCGCCGAAGCCGACCAGGCCGGCGGGCCGTCCGTGTTCCGGCGTGAGTTCCAGGTGGACTACCCACGTCCGCGGCTGCTGCGGCTGCACGTCTCCCCGCTCGACGGTTCCGCGCCGGGCAGCCGGGGTCTGGTGTTGATCCTCCACGACGCGACCGAGGCCCGTCGACGCACCTCCGAGGCCATCGAGGCCGAGCGGGTGCATGCGTTGACCCTGCTGGCCGGCAGCCTCGCGCACGAGATCGGCAATCCGCTCAACGCCCTGGACATCCACCTCCAGCTCATGGAGCGGGAGATCCGGCGTCTGCGCCGACTGGCCGGGGCCTCGGACCCGGAGGCGGTCTCCTCCTCGGAACGGCTGGAGAAGTACCTCGGCGTGGCGAAGGGCGAGGTGCACCGGTTGGACTACATCATCACCGAGTTCCTCCAGGCGTTGCGTCCGTCCGCGCCGAAGTTCCGGACCGGCTCGCTCAACGACGCCGTGGAGGAGTCCCTCGCGTTGCTGCGGCCCGAGTTGGAGGCCCGTGGGCTCACCGTGGGCGCCGAGCTCGTCGCCGGCCTGCCGGCGGTCCAGTTCGACCCGACCCAGATCAAGCAGGTGCTGGTGAACCTGGTGAAGAACGCGATGCAGGCCACGCCGCGCGACGGCACGATCACCCTCTCCACCGGCGCCAACAACGAGGACGTCTGGCTCTGCGTCCGCGACACCGGATCGGGAATCCCGCCCGAGCGCCTCAACCGCATCTTCGAGCCGTTCTACACCACCAAGGAGAAGGGCACCGGACTTGGGCTGCTCATCGTCCAGCGGATCATCCGCGACCATGGCGGCCGCATCGAGGTGGAGAGCGCCGTCGGCAAGGGCACCGCCTTCAAGCTCTGGCTCCCCCTCATCGAACGCCGCCCCCGCATGATCGCGCCTGCGGCAGGGGAAGCGTAGTGGCCGCGCCCGCAAGGACGCGGGCTTTGCTGTCAGGCGTCGGGCGTCAGGGGCTGAAGGGTTGAAGGGCCAAAACGTTAAAGGGTTGAAGCGATGAAGGGTTGAAGCGATGAAGGGTTGAAGGGGGGTGGCCGCGTCCGCCCGGACGCGGTTCCCCGCATCGGGAGGTTGAAGGGGGCCAAGGCTGAGGCGGCAAACACCTGGGTCCATGGACCCGACCCTCTGGAAACGGGTCCGACACCGCATCCGCACCGAGATACGCCCCGGTCGACGAACTACTGACAACGGACCACTGACAACGGACAAATCCCCACTACTTCCTGAATCTCACCACGTAGTTGTCCTTGAAGGTCAGCGGCTCGCCGACCTTGGTGAAGCCAGCGGCGACGATCTCGGATTCGAACACCTCCTGGCCTGCGCGGACGTGGGTCATCATCCATTCCGAGCTGACGCCCGGGATGCGCTTGAAGTCCACCACGACCATTTCGCCTCCCGGCTTCAGGGCCTTCCGCAGGCTCGCGAGCATCGGCGCCGGATACTCGAAGTGGTGGTAGGTGTCGCAGATGTAGATCCGGTCGACGCTGTTCGCCGGCAGCCGCGTGTCCTGTTCTCCGCCGCGGTGGACCTTCACCTGTCCGTAGCCGCCCTCCGCGGCTCGACGCCCGAGGTGCACGAGGAGCACCGGCGAGATGTCCACGGCGTGCACCGTTCCCTGCTTCCCGACGGCGTCGGCGAACAGGAAGGTGAACAGGCCGGTGCCGGCGCCGACGTCGGCGATCGTCATGCCGGGTTTCAGGCCGAGTACGGCGACGATCTCGCGACGATGGTCGAAGACCTCGCGACCCTCCTTCTCGAAGCGCTCCACCCACTGGTTCGGGTTCAGGTCGGGCTTGAGGAACTCCTCGTTGATCCCGGGCTTCACCGACACGGCCGGAGTCCCGCTCACGGCCACGGCCGGGGACTTCGCGTCCGGCTTCAGACAGCTGCAGCAGCCGCAGAGGACGACGCCGAGGGCGAGGGCGGCGGCGGTGGACAACGGAGTGCGCTTCATGTCCGCAGGATGCCGCGTCGGAAGCCCCATCTCAATGCCCTGTAGAGCCGCCGGCGTATCTCCCGACTTTGGCTCACTTCCTCTCAAAATGATCACCTGTATCCGTAGGAGCTGCTTCATTCCGTATAGGCAGCAGGAGGGGCGATCGGACGGTTCACGCTACATTCCAATCGCTATCCTCGCTTCAGCTCTGCTAGGACACAGAGGTGTCCAATATAGACAGCTAATGCTACAAGGTACCACCACCAAGGCATGTTGAACTGGTAAATTAATATGCAGGCGATTAACAGTGTCACTTGTTGTTTTGGTTTAAATCTAACCGCTTCTTTCGATTGTGAATCAATTCGCTAGATTGAGTTCAGTTTCCCCTTTGGTCAGTTCTCGACTCGCTTTAGGGTTCCGGAACAATCCAAAAACGGATCTTGTCGCATTCTCGGTGGATCTCCCGCAAGACAGTTTCGTTCAGGTCATCCATTAAATAATCCGAGATTAGTTCTGAAGTGATTACTGCATGTTTTTCATCTGCCGCCTTAGCCAGCCTGACGCACTCTTCTGAAACGAATTGAAGAGAGTTCTGGAGTTGTCCTCGCTTTTCAGGAGTGGCTTCCTGAAGTCTTGGTAAGGTTATCAGAATTAGTTCGATTAGGTCATTGAACAGTGACATGGACTTTAGACGCTGAAGGCTATTTCGGGGATCCGAAGCGTCTCCTCTGAGTGGGAGACCTTTCGCTGCTAGTTGAGAGATATTCCTAAGTCAATTAGAAATTATTGGCTTCCCGTCTCGCATTTCAGGGGCGAACTGTGACCCTGCATACTTTCACAGAGAAGAATCTCAACGAATAGCCACATCTCCCAACTGATCCAAGTTCCGATCCGATCTTTCCGATGTTAACCCGGAGAAAACCTTTGAGATTCCCAAACATTGAACCGGTGACCGCGGCCATGGCGGCCGCGGTCACGGGCTCTGCGGATCACTTGGCGAAGGCCTTGTGCTGCGGGTTGCCGCCCGACTGCAGATAGGCGATCAGGTCCAGCAGTTCGTCGCCGTTGAGGCCGTTGATCATACCGGCCGGCATCAACGACACGGGATAGGGCTTGCGGCCCTTCACCTGGTCCAAGGCCACCGTGGTCGAGTCGTCCGGGTTCCGCGGGTCGGCGGTCACCACGAGCTTCCCACCCTCGGCGTACACGCGTCCGACCAGGGTGGAGCCGTCGGCCAGGAGCACTTCCTCCGAGCCGTACTGGTCCGAGATGACCTTCGAGGGTTCGACGATGTTCTCCATCAGGTCGCGCAGGGTGTAGCGGTTGGCCACGCCGGAGAGGTCGGGGCCGACCCCGCCGCCGGCGCCGTCGAAGCGGTGGCAGGCGGCGCAGCCGATGGAGTTGTACATGGCGCGGCCGTTCTCGAAGTTCCGGCCGCGGATCCCGCCGGAGGCCAAGGCGAGCGCCTGTTCGACGGTGTAGGACCTGCCCGGTCCCTTCGGCGCGGCGAATTGGGTCGGGGCGCCGCTGGGCTTGGCGGTGGAGAGCGCCTCGAGGGCGGAGCGCTCCGCCGGATCCGTCACGGTCGCGAGGGCGTCCTTGCGGATGTTCTCGAGGAAGCCGCGGAAGCTGTTGCCGCCCTGCCAGGGCGCGGTGCGGGGGAACCAGCCGAAGAACGACTTCCGAAGGGCCGGGGTCCATCCGGTCTTGGCCTCACGCAGGATGTAGGCGAAGGCGATCTGCTCCTGGTTGGGCCGGCTGGCCGAGGCCTGGGCGAAGGCGGAGGCGTAGCCCTTGTTGCGCTCCAGCAGGGCGTCGCTGGCGTAGCGCAGGTCCGCGTCGTTGGCGGTGAGCATCAGCGGCACGGTCTTGGCCACCACGCCCGGCGCGCCGAGGCGGACCAGGGTGCCGGCCAGCTCGCGGTTCATCGCGCGGCTCTTCGACGGATAGAGGGCGTCGAGCCGGCGCAGGACCGTGTCGCGGACCGTGCCCTCGGGGTTGCCCCGGCGGATCAGCACGAGCTGGTACGCGCGGATCGCGGCGAGGCGGGCGGCCTCGTCGAGACGGCCGAAGTCGAGCTGGTTCAATCCCTCGAGCAGGCGGTCGCGGTGTTCGGCCGAACCCATGCGGGCCAGCGCCACCGAGGCTTCGATCCGGGCCCAGGGACGCTTCTCCGCGAACACCCGGTCGGCCCAGGCGGAAACCGGCTGACGCTCGATGGCCACGCGCGCGGCGTAGCGGATCCAGCGGTCGTCGTGGTCGAGATGCTTCCAGGCCTTGTCGACGGCGGCGGTTCCGGTGCCTTCGTCGTGCAGGGTCTCCAGCTCACGGCGGAGCGCATGGGCCTTGTTCTCCTTCAGCGCCTTCGCGGGGGCGGTGCTCTCGGTGCCGACGTAGGTGACGCGGTACACGGCGGACTGGGTGCCGCGGCCGCCGATGGCGAAGTAGAGCGCGCCGTCGGCCGGATGGACCAGCAGGTCGGTCAGGGGAAGCGGGCGGCCGCTGACGAACTCCTCCTTCTCCGCCTTGTAGCCCGCGCCGTCCGGCGTGAGGTGGATGGCGTACATGGTCCCGTAGGTCCAGTCGTTGGCGAAGATCGCGTGCTGGTAGCGGGCGGGGAACTTCGCGCCCTTCCCGGATTCCACGCCGGTGGGGCTGCCCGGGCCGATGTCGACGAGGGCCGGGAGGCTGTCGGGGTAGTACGTGGGCCACTTGCCCGCGCCGGAACGCCAGCCGAGGTCGCTGCCGCTGGGCGCCATGCTGACACGTGTGGGGCGGTACCACGGGGTGCCGGCGTCCCATTCCATGTCGGAGTCGTAGGTGAACAGGTCGCCGAGGGAGTTGAAGGCGATGTCGTACTGGTTGCGGTAGCCGTAGCTGACCAGCTCGAAGGTCTTGCCGTCGGGATCGGTGCGGCAGATGTAGCCGCCCGGCGCGAGGATGCCGCGGGCGTGGCCGTTGGCGTCCCAGAGGCGGGTCACGACCTGGTCCTCGTCCCAGGCCCGGGCGGCGCGGGACAGTTCCATGTCCTTGGGCAGCTTCGTGTGGTTGCCGCACGCGACGTAGAGGGACTTGCCGTCGGGCGAGAGGACGATGCCGTGCGGTCCGTGTTCGCCGCCGCCCTCGATGCGACGCAGGAGCTTCTCCTCGTCGTAGCGGTCGTCGCCGTCGGTGTCGCGCAGACGCCACAGGCCCTGCTTCCCGCCCTGCTCGTTGACCATCACGTAGAGGCTGTCGAAGGCGTACAGCAGGCCGTGGGCTCCGCCGACCGAGTTGGAGAGCTTCTCCACCGTCGCCGCGTTGGTCGAACCGGCCGCCGGCAAGGTGAGACGGAACAGGCCGCCGCCCTGGTCGCAGGCCACGAGACGGCCCTTGGCGTCGACGGTCATGCTGACCCAGGAGCCTTCCTCGGACTTCGGCACGGCGTGGACCAACTCGACCCGGAACCCGGGCCGGACCTGGATGTCCGCCACCGCGGTGACCTTCGGCGGACCCGACGGGGCGCCCGCGCCGGCGAGAGCGTCGCCCCAGGGTTCGTCGCCGTACTTCGCGAGCACCTTCGCCGCCTTCCATTCGGTCCGTCCGGGCACCGTGGCCTCCCAGGATCCGTCGGTCTCGACGTAGGACTGCTTGCCGTCCGCGGTCTTGAGCCGGAGCCGGGCCACGAGGCCGGCCTGGGCGCCTTCGTTCTTGGCCTCGACCCGGAGTTCATGGCGTCCCGGGGTGAGCTGGCGGGTGAGGCCGATCCGGGACGGGGCGTTCCAGTCGGCGTTGGTCAGGACGGACTTGCCGTCGAGGAAGACCACGGCGCCGTTGTCGCAGGTGAGGAAGAGCACCGCCTCGCGCAGGTTCTCCGGGATCTCGAGGGTCCTGCGGAGCGTGGCCGCGGTGCCGCTGCCGGGGCCTTCGGCCCAGATCCATTTGGGATCGGCGACGATGTCGGCGGTTCCGAGTCCCAGCAATGCGGCGGTGATCGCGGCGGACAGGGCGGTGCGTGGCGGAAGGGGCATCCGCTACCAACGCCGGAAACCGCCGGAATATTCAAGTCCGGGGATGGGGGAGGGTTGAAGGGTTGAAGAGTTTCAGGGTTGAAGCGGATTGGGGAGAGCGGCGAATGGCGGCCATTCCCGCTTCCACCCTTCCACCCTTCAACGCTTCAACGCTTCAACGCTTCAACCTTTCAACCTTTCAACCTTTCAACCTTTCAACCTTTCAACCTTTCAACCCCTCACCGCCCACGAAGCCAGGCGAGGAGGGCGGCCATGGCCTCGGGGGTGACGGCGGTCTCGAGGCCGGTTGGCATCAGGGAACCGTCGGCGGGAGCGAGGCGTTCCAGGTCGTTCCGCAGGATCGGGTAGTCCTGCCCTCCGGGCAGCCGCAGGACGACGTTGTTCGCGGTCTCGGCGCCGAGCAGGCCGGTCAGGCTCTCGCCGGACTTCAGCGTCGCGGTCCAGGCCCTGTAGCGCGTCTCGACGGCCTGGTCGGGGTCGAGGATCGCCGTCAGCAACCACTCGGTCGGCTTCGAGGCCACCATGCCGAGATCGGGGCCGACCTCGTGGCCTTCGCCCGCGAACCGGTGGCACGCCGCGCAGACCTCACGGAACACCTTCCGTCCCGATTCCACGTCGGATGCGGATGCCGCCGGGGTCGTGGTCCGGGCGGCCGGTGTGGCGGACAGGGCGGCCCGGTACCGTTCCACGACGGCTGTGCGGTCCGTCCGGCCCGCCGACTCGCGGCGCACGGCGGCGGCGATGGGCAGGGGCGACTTGTCCCGCAACGCGGCGAACAGCGCGCTGTCCGGCCGCAACGAGGATTGCACGGCAACCTTGAGCCACTCGTCGGCGTCGGGGCGGGCGGCGATCCGCGCGAGCCAGGGCTCGGCCTTCTCCGGTGGCCACGCACCGAGGCTGAACGCAGCCTGGAGCCGCACCCGTCCGTCGGCGTCGTCGCCCAGCGCGCCGACCTCTTCGGCCAGTTCCGGATGCCGGGAGGCGAGCGCCTCGACCTGCCTCAGCGCCTCGGCGCGGACCGCCGGGTGCGGGTCCTGGAACGCCCGGCGCAAGACCTCGGTGTCGAGGCCCCCGAGCAGTCCGAGCGCGGCCAGGGCCTGGAGGCGGGTCTTGGGCGGTTCGGCCGGCGTGAGCAACCGCAGCAGTGCCGGCACCGCGGCCGGATCCGGGTCGGCGACGAGGAGCCGCTGCGCCATGTCGCGTTCCCAGCCGTTCACCGAGCGGAGCGCGGCGACGCGGCCGGCGGTGTCGAGGTGGCGGAGGTCGGGGATCGGCCGTGGCTTCGCACCGTCGGGCACCACCCGGTAGAGGCGTCCGCGGTCGGAACCGGCGCGCACGTCGAGCCGGGCCAGCGTCGCGGGCGGGATCCACTCGGGATGCTCCAGGCTGAAGCGGTACATGTCGGCGACGTACAGCGCGCCATCCGGACCGGTGCGGGCCTGGACCGGCCGGAACCAGCCGTCGGTGCTGGCGAGGAACTCCGAGGCCTCCTCGCCGGCGGCCCGGTGGCTGCGGAAGCCGGAGCCGAACGGCTCCAGCACCTCGCGGTGGACGACGTTGTGGACGGGTTCGCAGGCGAACACCGAGGTGGCGAAATCCGGGCCGAACAGCTCGTCGCGGTACGGCGCCGGGCTGCACCCGCTGGTCACGTGCCCCAGCGACCAAGGCTGGTTGGGACGTTCCGCCGGGGCGCTCACCGGGAACACGCGCGTCGGCTCCGGACCGTTCGCGAGCACCTCGACCACCCGCTTCACCGCGAGCTTCGGGTTGCGGCGCAGATGGTGTTCCGGGAGGACGACATGCCACAGCCAGGTCGGGTTGTTGTTCCCGAACCAGTTTCCCCAGTCGTCGCGTCGGCGTCCGAACTGGGTCTGGGCGGAGACGGTCTCCAGTTCCCCGGTCCCGGGACGGAACCGGAAGTCGCGTCCACGAAGCTCCACGGTCTTCCCGGTCTTCAGGGACTTCACCGTGCCGCCGCTGTCGCCGTTGGCTCCGTACACCCAGCCGTCGAGGCCCCATTCGAAACCGTTGAACCGATGCTGCTGGTTGCCCTCGACGAAGCCGGTGAGCAGCACCTCGCGCCGGTCCGCCCGGCCGTCGCCGTCGGTGTCCTCGGCGTAGATCAGGTCCGGCGCCGCCGACACCAGGGCGCCCCGGCCCCACGGCATCACGCCCGAGGGGAACGGAAGCCCGGAGAGGAACTCCACCGCGCGGTCCATGCGGCCGTCGTGGTCGGCGTCCCCGAGGATCTTCACCGTCCCGCCCGGCTTCCCGTGGCCGTCCATCCCAAGCGGGTAGTCGCGCATCTCCACCACCCAGAGGCGTCCGTCGGCGCCCCAGTCGAAGGCGACCGGATCGACCACCAGCGGTTCCGCGGCGACGAGCTCCACGTGGAACCCGGGCCGGACCCGGAAGCGCTTCAGGGCTTCCTCGGGCGACGACGGCTCCGGCATGGGCATCGCCAGCAGCGGGCGGAGCGGGGTCCGTTTCTCGCCGGTGCCCCGACGGACGACCAGGTCGCCGCCCTCGACGCGGACCTCGGCGCCAACCAGGGACGGCAGCGGGTCGTCGGGACCCGAAGGCGGACCGGAGCGGACGCGGTGGGACCAGCCGGGCGTCCAGCCGAGGTCGGGGCGCACGACGGCGTTCCAGAGGTGGATGGCCCGAGACGAGGCGTCGCCGGAGAGCACGTCGGGGTGTCCGTCGCCGTCGAGGTCGAGCAGGCGGACGCCCGAGTCCGCGCCGTCGGGCGTCGCGAGGCGCAGCGGCTCGGGCAGGCCGAAGCCGGCGTTCGTCCAGGAGCCGGACGACCCGGATCTCCGTTCGACGCGGTTCGTGGTGCCCACCGCGGTGATGCGTTCCGGCTTCCCGTCGCCGTCGAGGTCGACTTCCAGCACGCCGGGCGCGGGCCGCGCCAGGACGGCGGAGCTGGCCGCCCAGGCCGCGAGCACCGCGGCGAGGCGTGGGAAACGGAGGACGGGCCGGGTCATCGGGAGAGCCGGTCGAGCACGTTGCGGGTGATGCGGACGACGGCGGGGTCGTTGCCGCGCAGGCCGTGGGCCCAGTCGGTGCTGCCGCAGGTGAAGACCGTCCCGCCACGCCGGTGGACGCCGAGGACCGCATGGCCCTTCCGTCCGTTCTCCCAGCGGTCGTACCACTGGCAGTCGTCCGGATGCCATTGGGCGGGCGCGGTTCCGAGGACCTCGAACGACTCCGGCGTCCCGTCCTTGTGCGTCGGGTAGGGGAGTCCGTCGCGCCATTCCAACTCGCAGCCGTCGCACTCGTAGCCGACGACGGTGTCCTGGGCGCCGAAGGCGTCGCCGCGCTTCAGGCCGGTGCCCTCGAACAGCCAGTGGTCGGGGCGATGGACGGTGAACGCGCCGGAGCCGTCCATGAGCTGGCCGTGGCTGCGGTGGTAGCCGCCCCAGAGGAACCCGACGCCGGTGAGGCGGTTCTCCGGGTTCCCCACGAGGTGGTGGCTCCAGAGCGAGGAAAGCGTGGCCTGGCCTTGGCGTGCGGCGTACACGGGATCGCTGTGGTAGTTCTGCTTCCAACAGGTGAGCGCCTCGCCGTCGTCCTCGGGCCGGACCTGCCAGCAGCAGGTGTTGCCGGAGAAGAAGGCGACGTTGCCGCCGCCCTCGAGGAACGCCTCGAGGTTCCGGCGCATGCCGGCGGACCAGTATTCGTCGTGCCCCACGCTGAGCACGAGGCGGCGGCCCTGGAGCACCTCGGGATGGAACTCGAGGTCGCCGTTGGCCGCGTAGTCGAGCTCGATGCCGTTGGACTCGGCCCATTCCACGAAGGGCTGTTCCCAGTTGGCGAACTGCGGCAACGGTGGCCGCTGCCAGGAGACGCGGTGCCCCTGGTTGCCGCCGCGGCCGTTGTAGGCGTAGAGGCTGAACCCACCCCAGTTGTTGTAGGCGTTGTACGTGTGCGTGGAGAGCTGCAGGAGGATCGGTCGCGGCTTCGCGTCGCGGGCGGGGCGGAGGACGAAGAAGCAGGAGCCCTCGGCGGTGCGCGGGCCGCGGTGGAAGAACGGGCCGCCGCCGTTGTCGCGGACCCGGAACGTGACGAGATAGTAGCCGGAACGCCAGTCGGCGGGCACGGGGATCGAAACCGCGGCGGGCCAGCGGCAGCCGTGGGACGAGGCGTCGGGCGGCGTGGGGTGCTCGGCCCCGGGGACCTCGCCGGAGGTCCAGACCACGGTGGGCTTCGCGCCGAGGCGTCGGATCTCGACGGCGACCTTCGGGGCCGAGGTGTTGAGGTGGAGCGTCAGCGTGTCGCCGGGGGCGACGGAATGGCGTCCGGCGTAGCCCTCGACGAAGAGCTCGCGGGTCTCCGACTGGCCGAACGCGCGCCAGGGTCGAAGCAGGCCGACGAGGCCGGCGAGGCGCAGGGCGGACCGGAGGGCCAGACGTGGGGAACGCATCCCCCGATGGCGCGACAGAACCGGGTTTCCGGGCAAGCCCGGTGTCGCGGTCCGATGCACGGGCAGAAGGTTCACTTCGCCGGCGTCCGATTCCAGAAGGGGTACATCCGTCCGTTCAGCAGCCAACCGATCCAGGTGGGTCGGACGAGCAGGTGGTAGGACGTGAGCAGGAGCGCGGCGAGCGCGAGGCAGAGCACGGCGAGCTTGGCCAGGGCCGGGAGGGTCGTCGGCCGGACCCAGACGTGGATCAGGACCACCAGCGGATGGTGGGCGAGGTACATCCAGTAGGCCGCGTCGGAGAGGTACCGGACCGCCGGCCGTTCGTTGGAAAGCGTCCGCCGGAACAGGCCGAGGAATCCGAGGATCATGCCCCAGGCATAGACGACCTGGAAGAATCCCGAGGCGGCCTTGGACACGCCCTGGAGCGCCACGCCGATCGGCAGCGCCACGAGGGTGGAGACGGGCAGCAGCCACGGCCAATGGCGTCCGAGCCGATCCACCGGCACCGGGGTGTCGTGGGTGAAGGCGCCGGCGGCGTAGAAGATCCCGTAGTACAGCAGCAGGTGCGGCGGCGGGAGGAGTCCGACGGAGGTGTCCGGTCCCGGACCGCCGGTCATGAAGAACTGGGGCAAAACCGGCAGGGCGAGCAGGACCACGAACAGACGGGGGTTCCTCCAGGCGCCGCCGGAGGATTGCGTGTGAGCGTTCCTTCCGGCGATGGCCGCCACGACGGCGTGGAAAGCGACCAGCCAGCAGAGGAAAGCGAGGAACCAGAGGTGGTCGAAGACCGGACTGCCGATCAGGTGCCAGCCGTCCCCGGCCGAGGGCCGTAGGAACGGCGGATGCCCCCGCATGAGGAAGCGGTCTGAGCCCAGCCAACCGTGGTAGGCGGAACGGAGGGTGTCGGGTGGGGATTGGGATCCGGAAACCGGTCGGGCGCCGGCTTCGAGCAGTCGGGCGCGGCACGCCTCACGTGCGGCTTCGAATGCGGCGGGTGGCATGGACCATTCGAGGCCGATCCAGCCGGCGATCGTCTGGACTTCGCCGATCCCTTTCGAGGCGGCCACCAGCGGGGCTTCCCCGGCGTCGTTGCGTTGGTTGGGATCGGCTCCCCGTTGCAGCAGCAGGGCCACCGTCTCCGGCCGGGCGAAGTAGGCGGCCCCGTGCAGCGGCCGATGGCCGCCGGGACTGGGACGGTTCGGGTCGGCCCCGGCGTCGAGCAGCCGTCGCACCGCCTCGGTGTCTCCCCGGTTGGACGCCCAGGAAAGGGCCGGCATCCCCAGGTCGGCGTCCGCCTGGTTGGGGTCGGTTCCCGCCGCCAGCAGGCGAACGACCGAAGCGACGTCGTTGGAACGGGCGGCGTCGGCGAGCGGGGTCGCGGGACGCCGGGATCCGCGGTGCAGGGCGTCGTCGGACGCGGCGCGGGTGCGGGCCCAGGAAACGATCGCGTCCTGGAGCGGCAGGAGCGTGAAGGTGCCGATCACCAGCGGCAGCAGGATCCGCAGGACCCGCTGTCCGACCGTCGGCGCCAATCCCTTCCGGCGCCACATCATCTGGGTGAAGTACCCGCTGACGAAGAGGAACAGCGGCATCCGGAACCCATGCACCCAGAGGGTGAACGCCCCGAGGCCCTCGGCCCGGTTCCAGTCGCTCACGTACCAGCCGGTCGTGGCGAACGGCAGGGTGGCGTGGAAGACGATGCCCACGAGCATCGCGAAGGCCCGGAGGGCGTCGAGGTCGTGGCGGCGCCCGGCGCCGGCGCGGTTCTCATTGGACATGACTCGTTGGGGGACGTCGGGGGACGAAGTGGATCTCCGACATTCCGAAAGCCGTGGAGGTCCCTCAATTCCCGATTCCGCATCCGGCTCCGACAACGGACCGCTTGCCGCGCTCCGCCCGGCGGTCCGAGGATCCGACATGACTTCCAGATGGTCCGTCGCCCGGTTGGGTCGCCGGCTCGAACGTTGGGTACGGCTGTCGGCGCTCGGCCTTTCGGCGCTTGGGGTTTCCGCCGAGCCGGTCCGGGTGATGACCTTCAACCTCTGGCACGGCGGCGACGCGGGGAAGCAGCCGTTGACGCAGACCCTTGAGGTGATCCGCGCGGCCCAGGCGGACCTCGTCGGCCTCCAGGAGACGGGCGGCTTCGAGAAGGACGGCCGGCGTCCCGACAACGGCCGGCGCCTCGCCGAGATGCTCGGTTGGAACTACGTGGACCAGGGCGATCGGACCGGGATCCTGTCGCGCTTCCCCGTGGTCACCAACACGCCGCGCAAATGGGGCGTCCAGGTGCGCCTGCCGTCGGGACGGACCGCGTGGATGTTCAACGCCCACCTGATGCACGCGCCCTACCAGCCGTACCAGCTGCTCTCGATCCCCTACGCCGACGGCCGCTTCATCCGCACCGCCGGGGAGGCCGTGGACGAGGCCCGGAAGGCGCGCGGTCCGCAGGTCGGACGGCTGGTCGCGGAGCTGACGCCGGCGGTGGCGACCGGCGAACCGGTGTTCCTCACCGGCGACTTCAACGAGCCGTCCCACCTCGACTGGACGCCGCGGGCCGCCGCCGCCGGACTCTGCCCCGTGGCGGTGGAGTATCCGTCGACGAAGGCCGTGGCGGATGTCGGGATGCGCGATTCCTTCCGCGCGGTGTTCCCCGACGAGGTGCGGTTCCCGGGCAGGACCTGGACGCCCATCACGCGTCCCGACGACCCCAAGGACCGCCACGACCGTATCGACTTCGTGCACTTCGCCGGGAAAGGCGTGGAGGCGCTGAAGTGCGCGGTCGTCGGCGAGTCGTCGGCGAACGCGGACATCGTGTTGAAGCCGTATCCGTCGGACCACCGGTCGGTGGTGGCGACGTTCGAGGTCGGCGACGCGGCCGCCTCCGTGTCCGCGCCGCCGATGAAGTCCGTGGCGCTTCCCGAGATGAAGCCGGTCTCACTGGAGCCCTACGCGGCCCTTGAGATCCCGGCCCATCTCGAGCCGTCGGGCCTCGTGAAGAGCCGGCTCTGGCCGGACGTGTACTGGTCGCACAACGACTCCGGGGACCTGCCGCGGATCTTCGCCGTCCATCGCGACGGACGCATCTATCCCAGCGAACGGGAAGGCGCGGCCCACGGCGTGCACATCGACGACGCGGTCAACGTGGACTGGGAGGACATCGCCGCGGACGACCAGGGGAACCTCATCGTCGCGGACTTCGGCAACAGCGAGAAGAACGACCGGCGCGACCTGTGCCTCTACTGGATCCGCGAGCCGCATCCGTCGGTGGGGCGGACGAGCGTCTTGAGGAAGGTCTTCTTCGAGTATCCCGACCAGACCGAGGTGCCGTCGCCGGTGCGCAACTTCGACGCCGAGGCGGTCTTCTTCGCCCACGGCCACGTGTACATCCTGACCAAGCACCGGAGCGACACGGGGACCACGCTGTACCGGCTCGATTCGATGGAACCGTACGTGGTGAACCGGTTGACGTTGGTCGACCGCTTCGACACGCGTGGCCAGGTCACGGGCGCGGACGCCAGCCCGGACGGGCGTACCCTGGCGGTCCTGACCTACACGGGCATCTGGCTCTTCGAGGCGCGGGAGAAGGAGAAGTGGTTCGACGGCGGGGTGCGGTGGCTGCCGACGGAGGACGACGAGGCGGAAGCCATCACGATCGATGGGGACAAGCTGATCGTCTCTGCGGACGAGGGGGATGGGGACCTGTACGAGATCCCGGTTTCGAAGCTCGTCATGGTCCGGCCCTGAGCGGGCTTCGTGTGCCTTGCCAAGCCTGCGAAGCGTCGGTTCGTCGGTGGAATTCCCAGCAGCCCGATCCGTCGGATGTCGGGACTCCCGGATTCTGGGGTTCCTTTGTGCCCGGTTGGACGAAGTCGGTGTCGAAGTTCTCTCAATACGGCACCGGTTCGCGTGCCTCCGGCCGGTACATCCGGAGGCCTTCCGACTGGAAGGCAGTCGCTTCGGCCGGATTCACGTGGGTTCGATCCGTTTGATGATCAATGCCTTGAGCGGCCCTTGCAGGCCAAGGTCGATGGATTCGTGGATCCAGGCGATCCGGCTTCCGGGATGGTGAAATTTGTCAGCAACACTGCGTTCCAGTTCATGGACGGAACGGAACGGGACGTGCGATTGTTCGACCGTACCCCTACGGAAACACGCAGCACACACGTACCCCAGCCGAACTGCCGTCATGAAACGTCGTCATCCCAAGTCCTCCGACCGATGGAACCACCGCCGCTCGGCGTTGGCCCCGATTTCCGCCACCGGCCTGCACCTCCGAGGCTCCGCACTGGCCGCGGCGGTCTTCTGCGGCGCCGGCGCCAACGCGGCGGTGCTGGTCAACCTCGACGCCACCGCATTGCCCGAGGGTGCGCTGAGCACCTGGCGGAACACCGGCACCGTCGGCGGCAGCTTCGCCTCCGCCGGAACGGCCGCGCCCAGCGTCGTCACCCAGGCCGGGGTGAAGGCCGTCGGGTTCACCGGCGCCGCCAACCACTACCTCGGCCCTGTCGCCCCGGAAGCCGTCACCGGCGCCGGTCCGCGCACCATCGAGGCCTGGGTCTACAACCCGGAGGGAGCCGACTTCGAGACCATCGTCGCCTGGGGCCGCCGTGAGGGTCCGGAAAACACCAACAGCGGCTTCGGCCACGGCGTGCAGGGCACCTGGGGCGCCTTCGGCGGCTGGGGTGCGGCGGACCTCGACTGGGCGGGCAAGCTCGCCTTCGGGCGCTGGAACTACGTCGTCTACACCTACGACGGCGCCACCTCGAGCGTCTATTCCGACGGCGCCCTCGCGAACTCCGAGGACGTCACGCTGAACACGTGGGCGGTCGACAACACCGCGGAGGTGAAGCCCCTGCCGTTCCGGCTCGGGGCCCAGAACCTGGCGAACGGAACGGCCGCGGTGAACGAGCCGGCGACGTTGGCCATGGCGCGTGTCCGCGTGCACGACACCGCGCTCACCGCGGACGCCATCGCCGCGAAGTTCCAGTCGGAGAAGGGCGACTTCGGCTACAACGACGACGACAACGACGGCCTGCCCAACGCGTACGAACGTCAGTACGGCGACATCCTGAACCCGAACGACGCGTCGGACGCGGCCCGGGATCCGGACAACGACGGGCTCACCACCCTGCAGGAATTCACGCTCCGGACGGTCCCGAACAACGCGGACACCGACGGCGACGGCGCCAACGACGGCGCCGAGGTGAACCGGGCGGGCGGTGCGACGGATCCCCTGAGGGCCGACAGCGACGGCGACGGCATGCTGGACGGCGCCGAGGCCGCCGCCGGCACCAATCCGCTGCTCGCGGACACGGACTCGGACGGCTTCGCCGACTTCCAGGAGGCCATCCACGGCTCGAATCCGAACTCGGCCACCAGCACCCCGAACATCACTCGGCCGCTGATCGAGCTCGACGCCACCGCCCTGAACCTCGGGGCGCTCGCCCAGTGGCAGAACACCGGCGTCCTGCCCGGCAACTTCGCCTCGAGCGGCAGCGCAACCCCCTCGGTCGTCAGCCTCACCGGGGTCAAGGGCGTCAACTTCACCGGGGCCGCCAACAACTTCATCGGACCTTCGGCGCCGGGCTTCGTCGCCGGCGCCGCGACCCGCACCATCGAGGCCTGGGTCTACAACCCGGCCGGATCCGACTTCGAGACCGTCGTCGCCTGGGGCCGCCGTGGCGGCGGGCCCGACAACTCCAACGGCGCCTTCGGCCACGGTGTCCACGGCACGTGGGGCGCCTACGGCGGATGGGGCGCGGCCGACCTCGACTGGCAGGGCAAGCTGTCCTTCGGCCGCTGGAACTACATCGTCTACACCTACGACGGCACCACCTCGAGCGTCTTCGCGGACGGCGCGCTGGCCAACTCGGAGGACCTCGCCCTCGCCACCCATGCCACCGACAGCACCGGCCGCCCGCTGCCGTTCCGGCTCGGCGCGCAGAACCTCGCGAGCGGTGGGATCGAGACCGGCGAGGCGCCCACGCTGACCGTCGCCCGCCTCCGGGTGCACGACCGTCCGCTGACGCCCGCCGAGATCCAGGCCAAGTACCTCGCCGAGGCCGGCGAGTTCGGGCTCATCGACTTCGACAACGACGGTCTCCCGACCGGTTTCGAGCGCCAGTACCCCGACTTCCTCAACCCGAACAGCGCCGCGGACGCGGCCCGGGACCAGGATGGCGACGGACTGACCAACCTCGAGGAGTACACCCGCGGGACCGTCATCAACAATCCCGACAGCGACGGTGACGGCCTGAACGACGGCGCCGAGGTCGCCCGGACGACCAATCCGTTGGCGCCCGACAGCGACGGCGACGGCCTCACCGACTCCCAGGAGACGTCGACGAACCCCACGCTGGCCGACAGCGACAGCGATGGGTTCGCGGATGGACAGGAGGTCTTCCACGGATCCAACCCGGCCCTCGCGACGAGCACGCCCAACCTCGCCACCCCGGTGAAGCTGGTGGACCTGAACGCCTCCGGCCTCGCCTCCGGACCGCTGGCGAGCTGGCCCAACGCCGGAATGATCCAGCATCCGTTCACCGCGGGCGGAACCCCGTCCCAGGTGGAGACCGTCGCCGGCGTGAAGGCCGTGACCCTCGACGGCACCCAGTACTACTTCGGCTCCGCGGCGCCCGGATTCATCGGCGACAACGCGCCGAGGACCGTGGACGCCTGGATCTACAACCCGGCGGCCGCCGACGAGGAGACGATCTTCGCCTGGGGACGCCGCGGGGGTCCGGACGGCTCGAACGTCTCCATCAACCACGGCGCCAACGCCGCGTTCGGCGCGGTCGGCCACTGGGGCGCGCCCGACATCGGCTGGAACGGGCGCGTCGTCACCGGCGCCTGGACCCATGTCGCCTACACCTACGACCCCGCCACGACCACGGTCTCGGTCTACTCCAACGGCACGCTCGCCAACAGCGAGGTCCTCACCGCGCCGCTGGCCACCCACTCGTTGAACAACGCCGAGACCCCGGTCCCGCTGCGGTTCCTCCTCGGTGCGCAGAACGAGGCCAACGGAAACCCGACCGGCGGGCTCCGCGGCTCGATGAGCATCGCACGCCTCCGCGTGTACGACGGCCTGCTCGGGGCCGATGCCATCGGACAGATCCACTCGTCCGAACTCCCGGCCTACAATGCGGTCCCGCCGACCCTGCTGACACCGGTCTACGAGTCCGGCGCGGATCGCCTGACGCTGCGCTGGAGCCCGGTGCCGGCCACCACCTACCGGCTCGAGGCCGGCGAGACCCTCGGCGACTGGACCCCGCTCGCCACCGGGCTCACCGGCACCAACCACGTCATCGAGGGCGTCTCCTCACGCCCCGCGAGATACTTCCGTCTGCGCGGCGAATGATCGCGCAGTCCATTGCATAGGAACACGGGCCGCCCGGCGCGCTTGCGTCGGGCGGCCTTTGTCCGTCCCTTGATCCGGCCACCCCGTTCCCCCGCAAGCCCGACAACCCAACGCCCGACATGAAGGTCCAGTCCATCGTCGTCCTCGGCGCCGGCAGCGCCGGCCTGATGGCCGCGCTCACGCTCAAGAGGAAGCTGCCCCACCTCGACGTGCGCGTCGTCCGTAGCCCCGACATCGGCATCATCGGCGTCGGCGAGGGCACGACCGCGGTCTTCCCGCGCCACTTCTTCGAGTACCTCAAGCTTTCCCCGCAGACCTTCTACGCCGAGGCCGAACCGACCTGGAAGCTGGGGATCAAGTTCCTGTGGGGCCCCCGTTCCCACTTCTTCTACTCCTTCGCTTTCGAGTTCGAGAAGCGCCTCCCGGAACTCGCCCGCAACAACGGCTTCTACTACTCCGACGAGTTCCCCTGGCTGGGCAACGCCTCGGTGTACATGGCCCACGACCGCTGCTTCCCCCGCCAGCCGAACGGCCTCCCCCAGTTCCACAACAACCACGCCTTCCACATCGAGAACCACCGCCTCGCCGGCTGGTTGGAACGCCGGTGCCTCGAGCTGGGGATCGTCCTCACCGACGCCACCGTCCGACCCGAGACCGGTCCCGAGGGCATCGCCGCCCTGGTCACACCGTCCGGCGAACGCATCACCGCCGACCTCTACGTCGACTCCTCCGGCTTCCGCTCCGAACTGCTCGGCCAGGCCCTCGGTGTCCCGTTCGTCTCCTACGCGGACACCCTCTTCTGCGACCGCGCCGTCATCGGCGGATGGGCCCGCACCGACGAGCCGATCCATCCCTACACCGTCGCCGAGACCATGGACGCCGGCTGGGCCTGGCAGATCGAACACGAGAACTTCATCAACCGCGGCTACGTCTACTCGTCCTCGTTCATCAGCGACGACGACGCGCGCGCCGAGCACCTGCGGAAGAACCCGAGGATCCCCGCCGACAAGACCCGCGTCGTGAGGTTCCGGGCCGGCCGCCATCAGCAGCTCTGGGTCAAGAACGTGGTCGGCATCGGCAACGCCGCCGGGTTCGTCGAACCCCTCGAGGCCACCGCCCTCCAGGTCATCTGCGTCGAGGTCAGCTCCCTCGCCGACTCGCTCATCGACAGCGTCTGCGAACCCACGCCGACGCTGGTGGAGCTCTACAACCGCTACAACACCGCGGCCTGGGACGACATCCGCGACTTCCTCGCCGTCCACTACCGCTTCAACACCCGCCTCGACACCCCGTTCTGGCGCGCCGCCCGCAACGACGTCGCGCTCCACCGGGCCGGGGGGATCGTCGACTTCTACCGCGAGAACGGCCCCAGCGTCGTCGCCGGCAGCGCGCTCCTGCATCCCTCGAACTCCTTCGGCATGGACGGCTACCTCGCCATGCTCGTCGGACAGGCCGTCCCGCACGGCAAGCCGTGGAACGCCAGCGCCAACGAGCTCCGGTTCTGGCGCGAACGCTCGCTCAAGCTCGCCGCCTACGCCCAGACCGGCATGACCGTGAAGGAGGCCCTCACCGCGTTGCGCTCGCCCAACCTGAAGTGGGGCTGAACCGGGAGGGAGGCTGACCTCACGCAAACCCGCCAAGCCGCGAAGGGGCCGGAGAGAAACCGCCGTCCCCACTCCCTGCTCTATGCTCCCTGCTCCCTGCTCCCTTCCTTCGCGGCTTGGCGCCTTGGCTTGAGGTTCCCCCGGCGGCACCGCGGCCTCACTTCGCCGGCTCGTCGAAGCGCGGTTCCGTCAGGGTCGGCGTGCCGCCGATCCAGCGGGCGATCCAGGCCTGCACCTCCCAGTTCCAGTGCAGCGAGTTCTGCGGCGAGAGGATCCAGTGGTTCTCGTCCGGGTACACCACGAGCCGCGCCGGCAGGCCCATCGCCTGGTACACGCCGTACAGCGCCGTCCCGTTCACGTACGGCACCCGGTAGTCCTTCTCGCCATGCAGGATCAGCATCGGCGTCCGGAAGTTCCGCGCGTACGCCATCGGGTTGTTCCGCTGCATCCCCTCCGGGTTCTCCCACGGCGTGCCCCCGAGCACCTTCGAGAATCCGAACGCGGTCACGTCGGCCCCGTACTGGGTGACGAAGTCGTTCACGCCCGCGTGGTCCACGATGCACGCGAACCGGTCGGTGTGCCCCGCGACCCACGCCGCCATGTAGCCGCCGTAGCTCGCACCCGCCGCGGCCATCCGCTTCGGGTCGATGTTCGGGAACCGCTTCAGCAGGACGTCCGTCGACGCGAGGATGTCGGCCAGCGGCTTCGCGCCCCACTCGCCGAGGATGCTCTGGCTGTACTTCTCTCCGAACCCGGTCGACCCGTGCCGGTTCACCCACGTGACCACATGTCCCATCGCCGCGAAGACCTGCGCGTTCCAACGGGGGCTCCACGCGTCGCGGCACATCGTGTGAGGACCGCCGTGCATGAGCTGCACGAGGCCGCACGGCTTCGCCGGATCGAATCCCGGCGGCAGGAACACCCAGCCCTGCACCGTGTCGCCGCCGGCTCCGGCGAACTCGTAGGACTCCTGCCGGCCGAATCCGATCCCGGCCATCAGTTCGTCGTTGAAGCGGGTGAGCCGCCGGGACGCACCGGTCGCCGGATCCAGGACGAACAGCTCGTCCGGCCGCGTCGAGGTGCTGTTGAGGTAGGCCACCGTGCCGCCACGCACCGACAGGGCGGTGCTCGTGCCGTCCCGCGTCACGGCCTTCAGCGGGCCGCCCGCCGCGTCCATGCGGAACACCGGCACCACGCCGCGGTCCTCGCCGACGACCCAAAGCTCCCGTCCGTCCGGCGCGAACACCGCCTCGGCGATCCCGAGGTCCTGGTCCTCGGTCAGGGAGGAGTTCCTCCCGGTCTCGAGGTCGTGGCGCCACAGCTTGGCGAACTCGCCGTTGTAGTAGTTGGACTGCGTGCGGGTGAAGACCACCGAGCGGCCGTCCGGCGCGAACATCGGGTTGCCGTCGTCGCCGGTGTTGTCCGGGGTCAGGTTCCGCGGCGGCGCGGAGCCGTCGACCGCCACGAGGTACACGTCGTGGTTCGGGTACTCGCGGTACGGCGGCGGCGTGCTGTCCAGGGTCACGGCCAGCCACTTCCCGTCGGGCGAGACCCGGTAGTGGGCCTCGCCGCTGAGCTGGAACTGGTTGGTCCAACCCGGCGTGAGGTCGCGGACCGAACGGTCCTGGAGACCGACGCGCACCAGGCGTCCGGCGAGGCCGTCGGTGATCCAGTGGTCCCAGTACCGGTAGGCGCGGGATTCCGTGGACTTGGCGCTGATCTTCGACTCCTTCCGCCGCTTCAGCTCCTTGCGCATCGCGTCGAGGTCCGGCTTCGAGAGCGTGCCCGCCAGACCGGGGACCACGGTGGTCGCCACCACGAGGCCGGAGCCGTCGGGAAGCCATTGGGGACTGGAGACGCCCATCGGCAGCTCAAGGAGCTTCTCCGCCTCGCCGCCGGCCACCGGGATGACATGGAGCGACGGCACCTCGTCGCCGTCCCGCTTGGAGACGAACGCGATGCGGGCGCCGTCGGGGCTCCAGGCCGGGGAGCCGTCGCTGCCCTTCGCCTGGGTCAGCCGACGGGTCGTGCCGTCGGCGACGTCCGTGAGCCACAGGCTCGAGGTGCTCTGGTTCTTCTCCACGGACCACTCCTGCACGGCGTAGGCGACGGACTTCCCGTCGGGCGACACCGCGGGCGCGGCGAGGCGCTTCACCTTCCACAGGTCGGCGGGGGTGATGGGGCGCGGGTCGGCGGCGGTGGCGGAGACGGCCGCGAGGGCCAGGAGGAGGATCCGTGGATGCCAGGTTCTCGTCACCCCGGCATCACAGCCACGGAAGCCGGCCGAGTCAAAGCGGCAGCCCGCCTGTAACCCGCCCCGCATCCCCCGGTCTCCTCGCCGACTCCCCCGCATGAAACTTCCCCGACTCCTGGCCGGCGGCCTTGCCGGCATCCTCATGTCCGCCGTCCTCCAAGCCCAACGTCCCACCCCGCCGCCGTCCGTCACCTCGCCCGAGGTCGGCGCCGACCGCCGCATCACCTTCCGCGTCCACGCCCCGAAGGCGCAGTCGGTGAAGCTCGCCGGCAGCGACCTTCCCGGCCTCGGCCAAGGCCAGGACATGAAGGCCGGCACCAACGGCGTGTGGGAGATCGCCTTCGGCCCGGTGGCCCCCGGCAGCTACCGTTACAACTTCAACGTCGACGGCCTGTCGGTCGTCGATCCGCGGAACCCGAAGACCAGCGAGTCCAACGAGAACACCTGGAGCCTCGTCCACGTGCCGGGCGCCGACTGGCAGGACACGAAGGACGTCCCGCACGGCGCGGTGGCCCAGGTCACGTACTGGTCCTCCACGCTCAAGCGGTTCCGCCGTTGCCACGTCTACACGCCACCCGGCTACGAGGCGGGCGCGGAGCGGTTTCCCGTCTTCTACCTGCTCCACGGCGCGTTCGACTCCGACAACTCCTGGGGCACGGTCGGCCGCGCCGGCTTCATCCTCGACAACCTCATCGCCGCGGGGAAGGCGAAGCCGATGGTGGTGGTGATGCCCGCCGGCCACACCGGTCCGTTCTCCATGGGCCGCGGCTCCATGAGCGGCGAGTTCGAGCCCGACTTCCTCCAGGACCTGCTCCCGCTGGTCGAGAAGCGCTACCGGGTCCACACCGACCGCGCCCACCGCGCCATCGCCGGCCTCTCCATGGGCGGTGCCCACACGCTGAACATCGGCGTGCCGCACCTCGGCCGCTTCGCCTACCTCGGCGTGTTCAGCTCCGGGATCTTCGGCATCGTCCAACGCCCCGGCGCCCCGGCACCCCAGGGACCCACCTTCGAGGAGACGCACAAGGCCGTGCTCGACGACGCCAAGCTCAAGGAGGGCCTCAAGCTGTTCTGGTTCGCCACGGGCAAGGACGACTTCCTCGTCGAGACCTCGCGCAAGACGGTGGAGATGCTCCGCGCCCACCGCTTCGACGTGGTGTACGAGGAGACCGAGGGCGCCCACACCTGGGACAAGTGGCGCGACTACCTCAACGAATTCGCGCCGAAGCTGTTCCGCTGACCCGTCACGGGCCGCGCTTGCCTTCCACCCTCGCGCTCGGATCTTTTGCGCCCTCGCAGGTCCGCCAGACGGCCCCGAGCCCGCCCATCCCGAACGATCCCGAACCGGCCATGCCCCGAAAGTCCCGCCTCCTCCGGTGCCTGGCGCCACTCCTCTGCGCCCTCGCGGCCGTTGTCATCGTCCCGTCGGCGCACGCGACCTGGTACCAGGAGAACGTCGAGGACGGCGCCGACATCGTGATGATGGACCTCCGCTGGCCCTGGTGGCCGTCGGGCTCGTACTTCGCCAACTGGAACTCCGGGTTCAACCCCAAGCCCAACAACCTCAGCTTCTACGCCGGCTTCGTCTCCGACGTCCCCGACGGCCCGGGTTCCCTCCCCAATCCCGACGCCGGCCTCCAGTCGTCGTTCCGGCCCGGGTCGGTCTGGACCTTCTGGGGGGCCGGTCGCGACGGCACCCCGGTGCGGTTCACCGACGTCGCGCCGAATCTCTTCATCAAGAACGACTACGGCGGCGAAGGCAGCAGCGGGACGCTCGGTGGCGAACCCTGGCGCTTCGTCGAGGTCCGACGCTGGTACACCATGCTCGCCCGGGTCTGGCGCCAACCCGACGGCTCCGAACCCGGCTCCGCCCGCGTCGGTCGCTGGATCAAGGACGTCTCCAACGGCCGTTGGCATCTCGTCGGGCAGGCACGCCTACCGATCCCGGCCACGTCGTTCACCGGCAACAGCGGCTTCCTCGAACCGCTCGGCAGCGAGAAGGCGGTGCGGTCCCTGCACCGGCGGCTCGGCTACTTCCGCAAGGACGGCGCCTGGCGGAAGTCCGACGCCATCTCCATCGACAAGACCGAGTTCGTGGTCGTCGGCGTCCTGCCCGAGGACGACCACGAGTATGTCGCCATCGAGTACGCCCAGCGCCCCGACCTCCTCCCGCGGGAACTGTCCGGCAAGCCGCTCGCCGGCGACCGGAAGCACCGGTTCACCGTGCGACAATCCGATCTCCCCGCGCTCGATGCACCCGCGGTGTCGGACGTCCGCGCCGTCTCCGCACCGGGCCAGCTCCTCGTCACCTGGTCGGTTCCCGACTCCGCCGCGCCCCAGCTGGGCTTCCGGGTCGAGGTCTTCGATTCCCCGGCCTGCGAAGGCACGCCCCGATCGGTCCTCGATCGCCGCGAACCCACCGCCCGCCACGCCCTTGTCGACCTCCCGGACGCCCTCGCCACGCCGGGCGTGCGGCTGACGGTGACCGACGTCTTCGACCAGTCCACGCCGCCCACGGTCGCCCGAGCCGAGCCGTCACCCCGGCCGTCGTCGCCACAGGCCGTCCCGGGTTCCGCCGAGGGACTCCGGTACACGCTGTTCCGGAAGGAGTCCAAGCGGCGCGTCTCCCACTTCCACCCGCCGGCCCAGCGGCCCGACGAGGAACACCACTGGCTCCATCTCGACGAGATCCGTGACGGCCGCCGACTCCGCGAGGGACGTTCCCGCGGATTCGACATCGGCCTCCGCGAGGAGATCGACTCGGGCTATGCGCTGGTGTTCCGCGGATTCCTGCGGGTCCCTCACGACGGCTTCCACGCGATCCACGCCCATGTCGACGGCGCCTTCCGGATCCTCGTGGACGGCGCGGAACTGCTCTCGCGCGACGGACAGTGGGGAACCGTCCCCGTGGTCGGCACGCGCCACCTCGCCGCCGGGGACCATGCGTTGGAGGTCGTCCACCTGTACGACGAGCTCCCCGCCCGCAATTTCCGCCTCGATTGGGAAGGTCCCGGGATGCCGCTGCAGCCGATCCCGCTGGAGGCGCTGCGGACGAAGGTGGCCGACGACGAGCCGACCGCCGTGCTCCGCGCCACCGCAGCGGGCGACGGCACCGGCCGGATCGAGGTCGTCGTCGAGGCCCGTGGACACCAGGTCGACCGCACCGTCCTGCGCCTCGGGGCCCTGGAGTTGGCCCGGGCCGACGGCCCGCACCTCGTCTACGAAGGCCCGCTGCCGAAGGGGCCGCAGACCTTCCGGTCCCGGGTGTTCCACGACGGCGACCGCACCGTGGATTCGGATCCGGTGACGCTGACGGTCTCGGGTCCCGCAGCGGATCCGGGATGGACCGTCCGGAACGTCGGCGACGACCACGCCTCGGCGGGCCTCTGGCAGACCGGTCCGGGCGCGTTCCAGTTCTTCGGCGACGGCATGCACGTCGTGACCCGGCGTGTGGAAGGGGACTTCACGGCGACCTGCCGCGTCGACGCCTTCCACGGTTCCGCCGGCGAACCGGTGAACCGCCAGGCCTGGGTCGGCCTCACCGCGCGCGAGCACGCGGAACGCCGGAACTGGGAATGGGGCCGCGACTTCCACCTCGTGCAGACCGCGGCCGAGGGACTCCGCGCATCCGCGGACTTCACCGACTTCGGCGCCACCCGCGTCTCCTCCTACCGGCTGCCCGACGGACACCCGTGGCTCCGGATCGTGCGACGTGGATCCATCTGGACCGCCTGGAGCTCCGCCGACGGGAAATCCTGGGAACTCGGCGCGCACCAGTTCCGGAAGATGGCCCCGGCCCTCGACGTCGGCCTGTTCTTCAGCGCGTTGCCGCAGGACGCCAAGGCCCACTACCGCGCCCGCGTCTCGTCGCTGGAGATCCAAACGGGCGCGCCGCCCGAGGCCGCGGTCCCCGAGCCCCCGGTCGCCCGGGGCACCGACGGCGACCGGATCACCGGCGTCGTCACGGCGCGATCCGACCCGAAGGTCGCCGTGGTGCGCTCCACCTCGCGGGGACTGCTCCGGACGGAGGATGGCGGGGCCACCTGGAATCAGGCCGACGGCGGGCTCGACGGCGAAGCCCTGGCGGTCCGCAGCGTGGCCATCCACCCGGCCGATCCCCGCATCCTGGTGCGGGCCTGCGGCCGGGGCGCGGGTGGGACGCTGTGGCGTTCCGGCGACGCCGGCCGTTCCTGGACCCGACTCGCGGCCGACCGGGAACTGGACTTCGACGCCGTGGGCCCGTCGGCCTTGTGCGGCGAGGTCGTCGCCTTCGACCTCCGACGGCCGGACACCCTCTACGTCGGCACCGAGTCGAAGGGCTTCCTGAAGAGCGTCGACGGCGGCACGACCTGGACGAACCTCGGACTCGTCGGCGAACGGATCACCGCGGTCGCCGTGTGGCCTTGGGAGGAGCACTACCCGGCGCCGGCTCAGGGGAAGTCGCACCTGTGCGTGACCACCTGTGCCGACCGATGGATGCCGTTGCTGGGGCGCGGGGTTCCGGCCGTGCGCAACACGGGGACCGTCTCCCGCGGCTACGTGAGCCGCGACGACGTCCGGACGTTGGTGGTGGCCGACGAGCGGGACGACACGGGCTTCTACAACGTCGCCTTCGACAAGGCCCTGCAGTCGGTGGGCGAGATGCGCTACGGGACGTCCCACGGGATGCAGAGCCAGGTGTTCGAGGGCTGGCACATGGCGTTGTATCCGCCGGCGAAGGGCCTCGAATGGATGCGGCCGATGACCGGGGTGGGCGCGGCGGCGGTGGGCGACCGCAAGTTCGGGAGGTTCCTCGCGCAGGTCCTCGACCCGGCGGACCCGGGACGGATCTCCTCCAGCGAGCGCTGGGCGTTCGAATGGTCGTGGTTGCGCCCGCAGGGCGATCACCCTGGCGGCGGCATGATCGCCGTGGCCGGCGACGTTCGGCTCGGCCGGCGTTGGTGGTTCGTCCACACGGACGGCCTTTGGACCTCCGAGGACGGCGGCCACACGCGTCGTCGCCTCCTCGACCGGTCGGGCCATCGCTAGCCGGGGCCGCGGATCCGGGATGCTGCCGTCAGGAAGCCGACGCCAGCCGGATCCGCACCAGCAGGTCGTCCAAGGCGGCCCGGGCCCCCTCGTCCGGCGTCTCCCGGAGCGTGCTCGACTCGAAGGCCGCCTGGAGCTCGATGCGCAGGCGTCCGTATTCCCGCAGATGGAACGTCACGTCCGCGTCGTCGAGCGTGCTGTTCTCGCCGGACTGCTTCCGGTGGATGAGCTCCGGGATGAAGGGGCGCTGGACCGGGTCGTTCAGATCCGAGAGATCCGCCCGGATCTCGCCCGTACGCATCAGGTGGATGCCCGTGAGCAGGACCCGATAGACGTAGAGCAGGGGCTTCACCCGGCGCGGCCGTTCCTTGTCGAAGAGCTTCCACTGGGTCTCGGCGAAGCCGAAGTAGTGGTGCGAGTGGTGCCGTGTGATGCAGCCGCGGGCGATCTCCTTCAGTTCGGCGTGGGCTCCGGTCGTGTGGACCACCAGGGGCGAATAGAGCTGCTCCAGGACGTATCCGTTCTTCTTGAGCAGGAGCCCGAAGAACTTCCGCACGTCGTGGCTCACGATGTCCATCTCGAGACCGTCGACGACCCGGGAATCCTCGAGGGTCTCGTCACGGACCTCCAGGCCGACCACGGAACGGAGCGGCAGGATGTGGGCCCCGCGGAGGTCGAAGTCGGAGTCCGGGGAGGGGAAGCCGTACAGGTGCGCGCCGCTGATGGTGGCGAAGAGCAGCGGGTGCGGCTGCGCGGCGACGATGCGATGGAGGCGTGGGTCGAGGTTCATGACGCGCGGACGGGGATGGGGCCGGAACCGATGCCGCCGTCGACGGCCGAACGGCGGGCCCGCAGGAGGAATCCGTTGGCCCAGTCGTAGTCGGGTCGTTCGGGCAGGCGCGTGGCGGCGAACGCCTCGTCGAACTCGCGGTGGAGACCGCGGCGCCAGGCGTCCAGGTCCGACCAGGAGGTCCGGCCATGCTTGATGTCGAGGAGCGCAGGCCGGTGTTCGTCGAGGCACACCCGCAGTTCGCCGTCCCTGAGGACCCCGATGCCCGACAGGAGGAGGCGCATCAGGTGCATCGCATGCTTCCACTTGATCTCGCCGCGCGCCCGCAGGTCCTGCTCCAGCTTCCGGAACTGGCTCATCACGTAGCCGTTGTAGGTCTGGTACACGAGCCGCGAGAGGAAGGCCCGACGGTTCGCGAGCAGTTCGAGGGCGAGTGGCGACGCGACCTCCACGATGGGCGTGTAGAGGCACTCCAGGATGTTCGGGTTCGCCTTGAGCGCCATCACGAGGAACTTCTGCAGCTCCCAGTAGACCTCCTGCGTGGTGTCCTGCTCGACCTGCTCGGGAACGCCATACAACGACCAGTGGAGGTCGGCGGGCGGCAGGAAGAATCCGCGACGGTCGACATCGGAGTTCCGGTCGCTCAGGCCGAAGGCCTGGGAGCCGACCACGCAGCGGTACTGGACGAAGGGCTGCCAGTCGGCGATCTCGCCGGCGATCTCGGCGGCCGGCTTCCCGATCGACATGTCGTCCTTGAACTCGCGGAGGATGGAGAGTTCCGTCCGGCGGAGCATGGCCTCGGAGCCGTCGTTGAAGCGGAGCCGGTAGGCGTGATGGGCGTCCGTCGGCGGCTCCAGGACGACGCCGACGGCCCCGGCGGGCGCCGGCACGCCTCCGCCGATCCGGTTGGCCTCGTTCCGGGTCACGACGCGCGTGCCGGCCGGCAGGATGAGATGGATGGGATGGGCCATGGGTTGAGGGGGACCGCGGGTTCGAACCGGATCCCCGCGTCGTGTCCGCTCCGCATCGTCGGGACGCCCCGCGGCACATCAAGAGGATTGAAGTTTCCGCCCGCCGTCCCTTCGCGGCGTGGCGCCTTGGCGTGAGCTCCCTCCCGACGCCCGTCGCCCGACGCCGGTCATCCGTCACACATTTCCTGTCCAATTCCGGGAGGCCGCCGGAAGTATGGCTGCAACCCTTCGGATGTCCCACGACGCGCCATCCAATCCCGACGCCACGGCCGCCGCGCAGCAGCGGTTCCTCTCGCTGTTCCTGCGGAGCGAACGCGAGGTGTTCCGCTACGTCTCGGCCCTCGTGCCCAACGTCTCGGACGCCGAGGACATCGTCCAGCAGACCGCCGTGGCCCTCTGGGAACGGTTCGACGCCTACGATCCCGCGCAGCCGTTCACGCCGTGGGCCTGCCGCTTCGCCCTCAACAAGGCCCGCCAATGGATCGAACGCCACCAACGCTGGCGCGCCCTGCTCGACAACGGCCTCGCGGAGGAACTCGCCCGGCGAGGGGAGGAACTCAGGCCCGAGATCGAGTCGCGCCTCCGCCGACTCGAGGGCTGTGTCGGACTTCTTCCCGACGACCAGCGGAACCTCGTCGAGGGCTACTACTACCGGCGCGAGGAGATCGACCAGCTCGCCGCCCGCACCGGGCGCACCGCGGCCTCGACCTACAAGGCGCTGCAGAGGATCCGCCAGACCCTCCAGGCCTGCGTGGAGAGGTCCCCCGAACCGGAGGCCGGCACGCCATGAACCTCCGGTTTCCCTCGGCGGAGTTCGACGGGACGGTCGCGTCGGTCTGCCACGGCACCGCCACGGAGGAACAGGCGGTCGCGTTGAACTCGCTGCTGCTCTCCGACGCCGCGGCCCGCGACGAATACCTGCTCCGTGTGGCCCTCCACGCGCGTCTCGCCTCGGACCCGGACCTCTTCGTCCCGGAGGTCCCGGCCACGGACCCGGCACTCGCGGCTCTTCCCCTGGATCGTGACGGGTTCCGGAAGACGCACCGGACGACCCGGCTCGCCCTCGCCGCCGGATTGGTCCTGTTGCTGGCCCTTGCCGGTTGGTGGGGCCTGGCCCTGGCCACCGCCCGACGCGGTCCCGGCCGTGCGGTCGCCCTGTTGAACCGGACGGTCAACGCCCGCTGGAATCCCTCCGACCCGGTCCCACGCCTCGGCGCCCCGCTCGAGCCCCGGCTTCTCCGCCTCGAATCCGGCCTCGCCCAGGTCGTCTTCCAGAACGGGGCCCGGGTCGTGCTCGAAGGCCCCGCCGAACTCCGGCTCGTGTCCGAGGCCGAGGCGGTGTGCACCTCCGGACGGCTCACCGCCGAGGTGCCTCCCCAGGCGCGCGGGTTCCGCGTCATCGCCCCCCACCTCGACGTCACCGACCTCGGCACGGCCTTCGGAATGAACGTCGCCGGCGGACGCTCCGAGGTGCATGTCTTCCAGGGTCGCGTGCAATACCGCCCCGAACCCTCGACGCCCGGGACCGATCTCGAGGAGGGCAACGCCGCCGTCGTCGAGGACGGCGCCCCGCCGCGGCTGGTGCCGTCCGACCGCTCGGGCTTCGAACCCCTGTTCGACCTCCAGGCCCTGTCCACCGCGGCGGAGGCCCGGCGCTACGACGCCTGGCGTCTCGCCGCCCGCAGGCTCGACCAGGACCGCTCGCTGCGGGTCCACCTCGACTTCGAACACGCCTCCCCCAACGACTGGCGCCTTCCCAACGTCGCCTCGGGGAACGCCGAGGTCCCCTTCGCCACCATCGTCGGCGCCCATTGGCAGGAGGGCCGCTGGTCCACCAAGCCCGCGCTGGCGTTCCGGGGCGTCGGCGACCGCGTCCGCTTCGCCCTGCCCGGTTCCATCGGATCGGTCACGCTCGCCGCCTGGGTGCGCGTCCAGGCCCTCGACCGCGAGATCAACTCCCTCTTCATGTCCGATGGCTTCGAACCCGGAACCCTCCACTGGGTGCTCCGCGACGACGGCGTCCTCGGCCTCACCGTCATCGGTCCCGGACGCGACCACCAGATCCTCGCGAGCCCGCCGGTGCTGACGCCCGACCGGCTCGGCTCCTGGATCCACCTCGCGGTGGTCGTCGACGGACCGGGCCGTCGTGCCGTCCATTACGTCGACGGCCGACCGGTCAGCCGGCATCCGCTCCGGATCGCGCCGCCCTATTCCGTGGGCACCGCGGAACTCGGCAACTGGAACGCCGTCGGCTTCCCGGGAAGCGATCCGTTCCTCGTGCGCAACCTCCATGGCCTGATGGACGAGTTCTGCCTCTTCGACCGGCCGCTCGGACCCGAGGAGATCCGGTCCCTCCACGCCGACGGACATCCGCAGCCCGAATCGTCGGACCTCCGCTGACACCCGTTGGCCGGTTCCGGAGGGGCGTACGTAGTTCTACGTAGCACGCGGAGCATTTCTCGACCTGGTGGAAGTCCCCTGACTAGAACGGGCCAACCGTCATGAACTTTCTACGGATTGGGCTGATCACGATCGGCATTCTCGCCGGCCTGCGCGCGGTCGCGCAGCAGGCGGGTTCCCTGGACACCAACTTCGTCGCCGTTGCCGGCACCGACGCCGTGCCGAACCGGCTGGCCCCGTTGCCGGACGGCCGGGTCTACGTCGGCGGCGGATTCACCAACTACGGCGGGACCGGCAGGGCCTCCTTCGTCCGTCTGCTCCGCAACGGCGAGGTCGACACCGCCTTCACCCTGCAACCGCTGCGCAAGGTCACGCCCGCCGTCATCCTCAACAACCAGGTCCTCGTTCCTGCCTCGACCAACGTCGGCGCGATCGCCGCGGCCATCGCGCTCCCGGACGGCCATGCGGTGATCGGCGGCGTCTTCTCCCACCTCGGCGCGACTCCGGTGAACAACCTCCTCCTCCTCGGCACGGACGGATCGGCGGCCGTGTCTTCCTTCGACATCGAGGGCCTCGAGGTCTCGTCGCTGTTGCCCGGTCCCGCCGGGACCTTCTACGTGGGCTGCAAGGGCAGCCTCGCGTCGGCGCGTCTGCCGCTGCTCCGCTTCCACGTCACCGGCGCACGGGACACCTCGTTCACCCCGCCCACCCTCGCCGAGCTCGGCTACCAGAGCGCCAATCCGTTCATCCTCGCCCAGGGGCCCGGCGACACGGTCTACGTCGTCCCCGCCGCCGCGGTGGGCTTCAACCCGGTCTCGGACATCCTACGGCTCACCGCCTCGGGTTCCCTCGACACCGGCTTCGCCGCCACCGGCAAGGCGTCCATCCCGTTCGCCAACTTCTCCAGCTTCGTCTCCGATCCCTCGGGCCGGCTGGTCTTCGCCAACGTCGGCTCCTACCGGGGTTCCGCACTCCCCCGGAAGATCAACCGCCTCAACCTCGACGGGTCCCTCGACTCCACCTTCCTCCCCACGGTCGATCCCGGCCAGGGAGGACGCGTCGTCGCGGCCCAGGCCGATGGCAAGGTCCTCTTCACCAGCGCCGCGGCTCCGGTCTCGCGTCTCAACGCCGACGGAACCCCGGACACCGGCTACGCCAATCCGGCCCTCGTGCCCATCCGCCAGACGCTGCTCTCGTTGACCCACTTCGCCCCCGCGCCGGATGGAAGCCTGTTCGCGGCCGGTCTGTCCTTCACGCCCACTTTCCAGGTCCGCAACGGCGCCTACCGCATCTTCGGTGACCCCAACACGCCACCGACCGTCTCCGGCCCGCCCCTGTCCCAGACCAACACCGTCGGCGCCCGCACGCGGTTCAGCGTGACGGCCCAAGGGGCCGCGCCCTTGGCGTACCAGTGGCACCGCAACGGCCAGGTCATCCCCGGCGCCACCGGGCCCAACCTCGTGCTCGATTCCTCGCCGGCCGAGGACGACGGCGCGCTCTTCCACTGCTTGGTCTCGAACGGCCTCGGGTCGACCCCGTCGGATCCTGCCCGCCTCACCCTCCTGCCCGCGACGGCAGGCAGCGTGTACCGCGAGACCGACACGCCCGTCGGCGCCGACTCCTCGGTGGTGGACCTCGAATGGGATGCCTCGGGACGCCTGCTCGCCGTGGGTGGCTTCACGAAGTTCCACGGCACCAACCGTGTCCGCGCCGCCCGCCTGGTCGACGAGGGCCGGCTGGTGGATCCGTCGTTCGAGCCCACCGGGATCAACAGCGTGGGCCTGCTCCAGTCCGTCTACCCGCTCGCCTCGGGCCGGGTGCTCGCCGTCGGCAGCGTCTCGCTCACCTACTCCAACGTCGTCCACCAGGGCGTGCTCCGCCTCGGCGCCAACGGCGCGCTCGACACCTCCTTCAATCCCGCCGGCACCGGCGGCGATACCGGGACGGTCTTCTCCGAACTGGCCGACGGAAGCCTCTTCGTCGGCGCCTCCTTCTGGAACGGAATCCCGCTCCCCAACGGCTACGGACGCCTCTCCGCCGACGGCGTCCGCGACCCCGCGTTCGTCCCGTCCCCGGCGTTCGGTCCCACCCGCGTCGTGCTCGCGCTGCCCGACGGTTCGGCCCTCGTCGGAGGCCTCACCAACCTCTCCGTTCCTTCGCTCAACGGCAGCGGCGTGATCCGCCTGCGTCCGGACGGCTCGCGCGATCCCGCCTTCTACACCGGCCTGTTCCCCGGTTGGTCGCGGCCGACCGTGACCGCGATCCTGCGCCAGCCCGACGGCCGGATCCTCGTCGCCGGCAGCTTCAGCCGCGACAACGTCCTGCCCTCCCGGACGATCGGCGTGATCCGCCTGCTCGAGGACGGCCGGATGGATCCTTCCTTCAACCCGGTGACCTCGCTGACGACCATCGACTCCGGCTCCGTGTCCGGCATCGGCCTGCAGGCGGACGGACGGATCCTGATCCGCGGGAACTTCGGCAACGTCGGAGGATTCCCCCGCAACGGCGTGGCCCGGCTCTGGCCCAACGGCGTGGTCGATCCCGACTTCGCCCCGGGACGTCCCACCCGCGGAACCCTCGCCGGATCGGTGTCCGCCCTCGCGGTCTCGCCGTCGAACAACGTCTTCCTCGGCGGCGACTTCTTCCAGTTCGACGGCCTTCCCCGCACCAACTTCGTCCGGATCCACGGTGGCCCGTTGCAGCCGGTTCCCGCCGCCCCGGGCATCGGCAGCCAGCCGACGCGTGTCGTGGCCAAGGCCGGCACCGCCGTCACCCTCACCGTGGTCCCGACCGGCGACGGCCCGTTCCAGTACCAGTGGCGCCGCAACGAGACCCGCGGCTCGACGAACTTCGTCGAGATCCCCGGCGCCACCAACGCCAGCCATGTGATGCCCGCCGTCCGCTACGGTCCCGGTCCGGATTCCGGCCTGTTCCAGGTCACGGTGATCAACCCCGGCGGCTTCGCCGTCAGCTCCGACATCACGCTGCTCGTCGAGCCGGATCCCGTCGTCCCGGGCGCCGTGGACAACGCCTTCGCCCCCGCGGCGGCCAGCGGCATCCTCACCGGCCAGGCGCAGCTCGTCGCACCGGCTCCCGACGGACGCCTCTACGCCTCGCTCCGCACCACGCTCGTCCGCCTGCTCGAGGACGGCACCCCGGATCCGACCTTCCGGGCACCGGTCGACCTCACCGCCATCCAGGACGGCGGCATCTCCGCCGTGAAGTGGCAGCCTGACGGGAAGATCCTCATCGCCGGCCGCATGAAGGACGGCGCCTTGGCACGGTTGTTGCCGGACGGTTCCTACGATCCCGGCTTCGTCCGCACCCACCGCTACAACGGCGGATTCCAGAACGTCCCCTGGGAGATCGGACTCCAGCGCGACGGCCGCATCCTGCTCGCGGGCAGCTTCGAGAACTTCGCCGGCCGCCCCGTGAACGGACTGCTCCGCTTCCTGCCGGACGGCACGGTCGACACGTCCTTCCCGTTCACGGCCCTGGAAGCCGTCCTTCCGAATCCCACCCGCACCCTGCCCGGCACAGCGGTCTCCCTGCGGGTGCTCTCCGACGACCGCATCTACGTCGGCGGCGGGTTCAACCGCGTGGGCGGCGTGACCCGCGTCGGCGTGGCGCGCCTGAACCCCGACGGCTCGCTGGACACCTCCTTCGAACCGCCCACGAATGCCGCCACCCCGCTTGGCCAGGGCGGCAACATGCTGTTCTACACCCTCGGACCGGTGACGCCCCAGGGCGGCGTGTATGTGTTCGGCACCTTCCAGCCCGTGCCCGGCGGACGGACCGACTCCGCCCTGCGGCTCGCGCCGAACGGATCCGTCGACGACACCTTCCACGTCTCGACCGACTTCCAGATCAACTACGGCGCCGTGCAGGGTGACGGGAAGCTGATCGTCACCGGCCAGTTCACCCGGCTGAACGGGGAGAACCGTGCGGGCTTCGCGAGGCTCAACCTCGACGGGACGACCGACGGAACCTTCACGCCGGCCACCGGCTTCGGAGTCGGTTCGGCGATGGTGATCCTGCCCGACGGCAAGCTCATGGTCGGCGGCACCCGCTACTTCACCGGCATCGGCCCGTCGCTGCCGGCGCAGGAGATCGACTTCACGTTGCGGCCGGGCGGACTCGAGCTGAGCTGGCCCGCCGCGTATCGACTCCAGCGCGCCACCCGGCTTTCGCCGGCCGACTGGCAGGACGTCCCCGATCCGTCGCCGTTCGTCGTGCCGCTCTCCGGCCCCGGCGAGTTCTTCCGCGTCGTCCCGCGCTGAGACGGCCTGACGAGGCGGCTGGGTGAGGCGCGGCAGCGTCGTGGAGTGCGCGAGTCCGCTCGCGCTTTCTGCGGCACCTGCCCAGCCTGCGATCTCCCTCGTTGATGCGCGTCCCGGGAGAGAAAGCGGCAGCGGACTGCCGCACTCCACAACCTCGCGGAGGAAACGGGGCGCTGGATGCTCCTGATGCGGGTCATCCCGGCCCGAACAGACTCGGCCATGGATCCGTCATCGCCGCCATGGCCGCATGCGCCCACCCACAAGCTGGGTCCGGCTGGGACCTTCTTTGTCACGGCCAGTACGCTGCATCACGCGCACCACTTCCGCGGCTCCGACCGCCTGTCGTTCCTGCAGCGGAGTCTGCTGGCAGTGGCTCGAGACTTTGGCTGGAACCTCGAAGCCTGGGCCGTCTTCTCCAACCACTATCACTTTGTGGCCCACGCACCTGAGATGCCCATCGGATCCTCCCGCTTGGCAGACATGCTGAGTGTCCTTCATGCCACCACCGCAGGTTGGATCAACATCCTGGACGGCGAGTCTGGACGTCAGGTTTGGTTCAACTATCGAGAAACCCAGTTGACCTACCAGAAGTCCTATCTCGCCCGGCTCAACTATGTGCATCAGAACCCCGTCAAACACGGGCTGGTTCCCATCGCAAACCGTTACCCATGGTGTTCCGCGGGCTGGTTCGAGAAGTCCGCATCCCCGGCACAGGTGCGTTCGATCTATCGTTTCAAGACCGACCGGATAGAGCCCACCGACCGTTTCGAGGTGGCCTCCGATTGGTGAGTCGCGGGAGCGTCCTCGAGTGCGCGAGTCCGCTCGCGCTTTCCAGGCATCTACCTGATCCAACGGCCTTGGTATCCGTCCACGCTCCCGCCCGAAGAGCGGTAGCGGACTACCGCACTCCACAACCTTCCGGATATCCAAGGCGGCCGGGTGAGGCGCGGCAGCGTCGTGGAGTGCGCGAGTCCGCTCGCGCTTTCTGCGGCACCTGCCCAGCCTGCGATCTCCCTCGTTGGAGTGCGTCCTGGGGGAGAAGAGCGGCAGCGGACTGCCGCACTCCACAACCTCGCGGCCCGACAGGGTCGCACTGGCTGGAGCGTTGACTGAATGACTCATTCAGTTATCAAACGGCCGTGCCACGGTTGCGAGCGGACATCTCAGGGAAGCGGTTGAGGGAACTCGTCGAGGCGGCCCTGGGGGTCTTCTGCCGCCAGGGCTACGAGCGGTCGCAGGTCGCCGATGTCGCCAAGGTCATGGGCGTCGCCGTCGGCACCATCTACCTCTACGTCGAGGGCAAGGAGGCCCTGTTCGACCTCGTCGTACGCCACACGGCGTCCACGGACACGGACTGGCTCGACGACATCGAGATCCCCGTCCCCGCGCCGGCTCCTGGCTCCACCGTGGAGTTCCTCCGCGGTGTCTTCGGGCGCGAAGGCCAGTGGCCCCATCTCCAGGCCGCACTCAGGGCCCGCCGCGCGCCGGACATCCGCGCCGAGCTCGACGGCGTGGTACGCGAACAGTACCGGCTGATGACCCGCCATCGCCGCGGCCTCGTCCTCCTCATGCGCTCCGCCCTGGAGTTCCCCGGCCTCTCCGAGGTGTTCGTCCTCGGCCTCCGGAAACGCCTGCTCGAAGGCCTCGCCAAATACCTCGCCTCCCGCATCGCCGCAGGCCAGGTGCGCCCGCTCCCGGATGTCGCCGCCACCGCGGCGGTCCTCACCCAGACGATCGCCTGGGCCAATCTCCAACGCCCCTTCGACCCCGGCCTGAACGCGCTCGCCGAAAAGGCCGTTGAGGACGCCACCGTCGACCTCATCGTGTACGGCCTTCTGCCCCACCCCACCCAGACATGAAGTTCCTCGAACAGCTCCTCGGCAAGGACCGCTCCTTCCTCGAACGCTCCCTCGCCACCACCGTCGAGGTCGGCCTCCGCTACTTCCTCTTCGCCGGCATCGCCTGGATCCTCGCCTACTGGCTCTTCCGCAGCCGCTGGCTCCACCGCAAGATCATCGATCGCTTCCCGGCCTCCGCCGACGTCCGACGCGAGATCGGCTATTCGCTGATGACGCTGCTGATCTTCGGCCTCATGGGTGCCGGCACCATCGCCGCCTCACGCGCCGGCTGGACGCGGATGTACTGGAGGTTCTCGGACTACGGCCAGGCGTGGTTCTGGGGCAGCGTGGTCTGCGCGATCTTCCTCCACGACACCTACTTCTACTGGACCCACCGGCTCATGCACCACCGGCTGTTGTTCCCGACCTTCCACCGGGTGCACCACCTCTCCAACAACCCGTCGCCCTGGGCCTCCTACGCGTTCGCCCCGGCCGAGGCCGTCGTCGAGGCCGGCATCTTCCCCGTCGTCGTCCTCGTCATGCCGATCCATCCGGCCGCCTTCGGACTCGTGATGCTCTGGCAGATCCTCTTCAACGTCGCCGGGCACACCGGCTTCGAGTTCCACCCGAAGTGGCTCATGGACACCCCCCTGCGGTTCCTCCTCAACACCCCCACCAACCACGTGATGCACCACGAGAAGATGCGCGGGAACTACGGGCTCTACTTCAACATCTGGGACCGTCTCATGGGCACGAACCATCCCGATTACGAGTCCCGCTTCCGTGAGGTGACCTCCCGTCCTGCGCCGGCGAAGACGCCATGAACCCCCGCAACGCCGCGGTCCGAAGCCTCCTCGCCGCCTGGGTCTGCACCGCCGCCCTCGCCGGGAAGGCCGCCGAACCCTGCCGGATCGAGGTGGTCGAACAGGGGTCCGGCTGGCCGGTTCCCCTCGTGGAACTCCGGACCACCCACAATGTCGTCCACCACTCCGACAACGCCGGCGTGGTCGCCGTCTCCGAACCGGAGCTGCTCGGACGCGAGGTGTTCCTCCACGTCTCCGCCGACGGCTATGAGGTTCCTGCCGACGGCTTCGGCTACCGCGGCGTCCGCCTCGACCTCCAGTCCGGGACCACCCGCCGCATCGAGGTCCGACGCACGATGGTGGCCCGTCGGCTCGGGCGCCTCACCGGCGCCGGCCTCTTCGCCGAAAGCCAGGCCACCGGACGCGACCTCGACTGGAAGGAGAGCGGCGTGTTCGGCTGCGACAGCGTCCAGACCGTGATGTTCCGCGGCCGCCGCCACTGGCTTTGGGGCGACACCACGGTGCCCCATTACCCGCTCGGGATCTTCGACAGCCTCGGCGCGTTCTCCGCCGAACGTCCGTTCGACCGCTTCGAGCCGCCCCTCCGGCCTGCGTTCGACTTCGTGCGCGACGACCGCGGCCGTCTTCGCGGCATCACCCCGATGCCGGGTGAAGGACCCACCTGGGCCACCGCCCTCGCCGTCCTCCCCGACCGCGACGGCACGCCGCATCTCGTCTGCAGCTACACCAAGGTCCGCGGCCACCTCGAATCCTACGAATGGGGCCTTGCCGAGTGGAACGACGCGAAGCGCATCTTCGAACGCACGAAGGTCCTCTGGAAGAAGTCCCCCGAATCGCCACGCCCACCGGCGCTGCCCGTCGGTCACGCCGTCCCGTGGAAGGACGCCGAGGGGCGTGGCTGGATCCTCTTTTCCCACCCGTTTCCCTCGTTGAAGTGTCCGGCCAACTACGAGGCCTGGTCCGATCCGTCCCGTTGGACCCCGATCGGGCCGCAGAAGGAACTGAAGTCTGCCGCGGACGGCTCGGCCGTGCGTCCCCACGACGGCGTCCACAGCGGGGGCATCGGCTGGCACGCGTGGCGTCGCCGTTGGGTGACGGTCTTCCTCCAGGCCGGCGGCAAGCCCTCGGCCCTCGGCGAGCTCTGGTACGCCGAGGCCGACGCGCCGACCGGTCCGTGGGGTCCCGCGGTGAAGGTGCTCACCCACCGTCACCACACCTTCTACAACCCCTGCCTGCACCTCGACTTCACCCCGGCCGACGCGCCGACGCTGCTCTTCGAGGGCACCTACACGCGCGAGTTCTCCTCGGCCCCCGTGGCCACGCCGCGCCACGACTACAACCAGATCCTCTACCGCCTCGACCTCGACGACCCGCGCCTCGAACCCGCCCGTGCCGCCGTCGGCCGTTGAGTTCCCACCGCTTTCCGCTCCGAACAATCCCATGAGGCTCCGCTCCCTGGTCCCCATCCTCACCGCCGCCCTGATGTCGCTGCGCGCCGCCGACTTCGCCCTGCACGACGGCGACACGCTGGCGTTCCTCGGCGACAGCATCACGGCCGCCCGCGGCTACACGAAGGTCGTCGAGCACTACACCCTGATGCGGTTCCCCGAACGCCGGGTGCGCTTCATCAACGCCGGCCAGGGCGGCGACACCGCCCACGGTTCCCTCCAACGTCTCGAACGCGACGTGTTCAAGAAGGGCGCCACCGTCCTCACGGTCGCCTTCGGCATCAACGACATCGGCTGGGGCACCAAGGCCGACGACGCGCACCGCCAGGCCTACCTCGATGGCATCCGCGGGATCGTCACCCGGTCCAAGGCCCGCGGCATCCGCGTCTTCATCTGTTCGCCGGCCATCACCGCCGAGGCGCCGGACACCGCGGAGAAGGGCTACCTCCAGCTCATGGTCGACGACGGCCTGGCCCTGGCCCGCTCATTGGGCGCGGAGACCATCGACCTCTCCCGCGGCATGCGGGAGGTCCAACGCCGCGTGCTCGAGGGCAACGCGCGGGAGAAGAACCCCAAGGACCACAACCGCCTGCACGTCGACGACGGCGTGCACCTGAACGACCTCGGCCAACTTGCCATGGGCCACGCGATGCTGCGCGGCCTCGGCGCGCCGACCGAGGTCTCCTCGCTCACCGTGGATGCCTCCGCGTTGAGGACGGTTGCCGCCGAGAACTGCTCGGTGTCCGGCCTGAAGCGCCTACCCGACGGCGTCGAGTTCCGCCGCCTCGACCGCGGGCTGCCGTTGAACCTCGGCATCTTCGGCGCGCTCAACTTCCGCTGGATCCCCATCCCCGACACGATCAACGGCTACCGGCTGAAGGTCACCGGACTCGAGCCGGGCGAGTACGAGGTCCGCGTCGAAGGGCGCCTTTTGGGCAGATACCCCGCGGACCGTTTGGCCCGCGGCGAGAACATCGCCTCGGCGACGTCCAACGGCTGGGAGCCGGGCGGTCCGTGGGACGCGCAGTCCGACGCCGTCCGCGAGATCGTGGATGCCCGGGACGAAGCCTGGGGCGGCGAGCATTTCCGCCTCCAGTTCAACGCCGACAACCCCGGCTCGGAGAAGATCCGCCGTCGGGCCAAGGCCGCGGACGACGCGCTCGTGGAACTCGCCCGCTCGATCGCCAAGCCGTACCCGTACCGCTTCGAGATCCGCAAGGCCGCGAAGTAGGACGGAGGGCCGGGCGACGGCACCGGAGGAACGCTACCTCCGGGAACGCGACTTCGCCGTTGAACCGATGGCGGTTGCGGGCAACGCCGTCACCGTGGAGGGACCGCGCCGGAACCTCGGCCGGGCGATCCCAGGACCCGGCTACGCCGCGTCCGGCATCTGCCATCGGGCATTGCCCGGCCGGATCCGGCGGTAGAGTTCCAGTCCCCGACCCGCGGTCCGCTCCCAGGTGAAGTGACTCTCGACGTGCCGGCGCCCGGCGTCTCCGAGACGTTGGGCCAAGGCGGGATCGCGGACGCATTCGTCGATGCGTCGCCGCAGCGGTTCGGCCTCGTAAGGCGGGACGACGAACCCGGTCTCCCCGTCCTGGACGAGTTCCGGAAGGCTCGTGGTGCGGGTGACGATGACGGGTTTCCCCGACGCCATCCCCTCGATGGTGACCAGGCCCAGCAGCTCGGCCAGCGGATCGATCGGGATGGAGGGCTGCAGGACGACGTTCGCGCCGCCGATCTGCCTTTGGAGCTCCGCGTCGTCGGCGTCCGTGATGAAGCGGACCTGCTTGCCCGCCGCCGCCGCCTTCAAGGCCTCGAAGTAGGCCGGGTCATACGGACGTCCCACCAGCCGCAACGGCGTTGTCGGCGACACCGCCTGGACCAGCTCCAGGACGCCCTTGTGCTGGAGCAGCCGTCCGACGAAGAGAGCGTATCCTTCGAACCGCCTCTGCGCGAGGTTGAACTTACCCAGGTCCGCGCCGCCGAACAGGATGGTCTGAGGGCATCTCCAGTGGGTTTCGAGCGAGGCGGCGTGGCGGGACAGGTGGGCGACCCCGGCGCTGAAACGGTAAAGTCCACCCCGGATCCCAAGCCTCACCAGGCGCGTGGACCAGCACGGCAGGCCGCCGCCGACGCTGGTCAGGACCACCGGCTGGCGGTTCCACAACGCGGAGAGCATGAGGGAATCCCCGGCCGGAGTCGGGAACCACATCAGGTGGACCAGGTCGTAGTCCCGGAGTGCGGCCCGCGTCTCCGGAGTCAGATGCAGCGTCTTGCCCGGCCCGAGATCCCGCAGCGTGAAGGTCCGGATCGTCAGGTCGCCGTCCTTCTCCAACCCGGGCTTCGTGTCGAACAGCGCCAAGGTCGTCGGTATCCGCCGGGCCACCGTCCGGGCGTACTCGAGGGCGTATCGCTCGCCGCCACCGACCGTCCGCTGATGGGCGAAGCAGGTGGGGGGAAGGATCAGCAGCCGAGGAGCGGCGGTGTGGTTCGGCTTGGGCGTGTTCAAGGTCGTCGAGATCCAGCGCAGGTTGGCCCCGTCGCCCGCAGGCCCGCAAGGAATAGCCATCCCGGCCGCCGACAGGCCGGGCCTGGGCGCGTTGGGCGGGGTCGTCGCGCGTTCCCATCGGACGGATCCGGTTCATTCCCGTTTGGGTTCGGCCGTCCGTTCGGCTTCGATCCGGCCATGCGTTTCCTCCGCTGGCTCCTTTCCCTCGGGCTTCTCGGAATCGTCCTCGCCGACGCCCCGCCGAAGCCGGAGGCGTCCGTCGCGCCGACGTCCCCATGGCCGGCCTCGGCGCGCGTCGACACCTGGAACGGGTTCCGGCGGTTCCGGTTCGAGGTCGACGGCTGTGAGGCCTGGGTCGTCGAACCCGCCCAGCCGGCACCCGGCAGGCCGTGGACCTGGTGCATGGAGTTCCCCGACGCCTTCACCGCGCGCACCGGCGTGCCCGACCTGCTGAAGCTCGGCTTCCACCACCTGCACCTCGTCGTCGGCAACACCTTCGGATCGCCCGCGGCCCAACGGCACTTCGACGCCTTCCACGCCTTCGTCACCAACGCCGGTCTCGCACCCAAGGGAGCCCTGATCGGCATCAGCCGCGGCGGCCTCTACGCCTACCGCTTCGCCGCGCGGAACCCGGAACGCGTCACCTGCATCTACGGCGACGCCCCGGTCTGCGACTTCAGGAGCTGGCCCGGCGGGAAGGGGAAGGGTCCCGGCAGCGCCGGCGACTGGAAGAAGCTGCTCGGCGACTACGGCTTCGCCGACGAGGCCGAGGCGCTCGCGTTCCGGGGCAATCCCGTGGACACGCTGGAACCGCTCGCCAAGGCCGGCGTTGGGCTCATCCACGTGGTCGGCGACGCCGACGAACCGGTCCCGGTCCCGGAGAACACCGCCATCGTGGAGGAACGCTACCGGAAGCTCGGCGGGACGATCCGCGTGCTGCACAAGGCCGGCGGCGGTCACCACCCGCACGGACTCGAAGACCCCGCCCCGGTCGTGCGCTTCATCGTCGAGTGCGCAAAGTGAGCCGGCCACGGCCCGGTCCCGCTCCGCCGTCCTTCCGCGTTGAGCCGCGGCATCGCCGGAAGCAGCCTCGTCCCATGCCGGCGTTGTTCCGCGTCCTGGTCCTCTTCCTCGTTCCGTCCCTGCTGCCGGGACTGCATGCGTCGTCCGCAACGCCTTCAGCACGGCGTCCCAGCGTCGTGTTCCTGTTCAGCGACGACCAGCGGGCCGACACGATCCACGCCCTCGGCAACCGCCACGTCCGCACCCCGAACATCGACCGGCTGGTCCAGGAGGGCGTCGCCTTCCGCGAGGCGCACATCCCCGGCAGCCCGAAACACGGCGCCGTCTGCCAGCCGTCGCGGGCGATGCTGATGAGCGGACGCTCGATCTTCCGCGTCCGCGAGGACCTCAAGGACACGCCGACCTGGCCGGAGCAGTTCCGCAAGGTCGGCTACCGGACCTTCATGGCGGGCAAGTGGCACAATGGCGAGGCCTCCGCGACGCGCGTGTTCCCAGAGGCCGGCGCGGTGTTCCTCGGCGGCATGACCGACCCCTTCGCGGTGGGCGTCGCCGACATCGAGGGCGGGAAGGCCGTGCGCCGACGCAAGGAGGGACGCTTCGCGGCGGAGGTGTTCGCCGACGCGGCGCTCGGCTTCCTGCGGCGCCAGTCGGCGGCCGAGCCGTTCTGCCTCTACGTCGCCTTCACCACGCCGCACGACCCGCGGACCGCCCCGGAGGAGTTCCGCCGACGCCAGGATCCCGCCCGCCTGCCGCTGCCATCCAACTTCCTGCCGCGGCATCCGTTCGACAACGGCGAGTTGGAGGTCCGCGACGAGAAGCTCCTGCCGTGGCCGCGGACCCCGGGGGCCGTCCGCGGCGAGATCGCCGACTACCACGCCAGCATCGAGGCCACCGACTTCCAGATCGGCCGCGTGCTCACCGAGCTCGACCGGCTTGGGTTCGCGGACGACACCGTCGTGGTCTTCGCCGCCGACAACGGCCTGGCGCTGGGTTCCCACGGCCTGATGGGCAAACAGAACCTGTACGAGCACTCGCTCCGGGTGCCGTTGGTGGTGCGGGGACCGGGCCTCGCCCTCAACCGCCACACCGACGCCCTCTGCTACCTCTCCGACCTCGCGCCGACCCTGTGCCGACTCGCCGGTGTGGAGGCGCCCGAAGGGCACGAAGGCGTGGACCTCGTTCCGCTGCTGCGCGGCGAGCCGGGTGCGAAGGGACGGGACCAACTCCTCGGCGCCTACCGGGAATTCCAGCGGTCCGTGCGGGACGCGCGTTGGAAGCGGATCGAGTACCCGAAGATCGGCCGCGTGCAGCTGTTCGACCTGAAGTCCGACCCCGACGAACGCCACGACCTGTCCGACCAACCCGCCCACGCCGCGACCCTGCGCCGCCTGGAGGAAGCCCTGCGGAAGGAGCGGAAAGCGCTGGGAGATCCGATGGCGACGGGCGAGGCGGAGAAGCGGTGATGGGAAGGCAATGCCGCGCTCGATGGAAGTCCTCCGAGTTGGGTCAGGAAGTCTTCCTAGAGCTTTTCGGGAGGGATCGCCTGAACCGTGGACTTGGCGATCGATAACTGGACATCCGCGAATCGGAGATATGGATCCACTGAGAGCTCCCTGCTCGGGTTGAACCGGATGGCACCCTGGTAGAAGATCACGGCCTTTCCGTCCGGTGCCCGAACGAATCGGGCCGCGTTCAGTTCGAGGTAGCGGTCTCCGACCGGCCGGATGGCCAGGGTGAATTGCCGGTCGTCCTCGGTCGAGCCGTCCGCCTCCAGCAGATTCAGGCCCGGAGTCTCCACGTCTTTCAGGTAGGCCTTCCATTGGGCGACGGCCTCGTCCGGCTTCGAGACACCCGGGACATGACGGACCGCGAACAGCATCGTCCAGTTGGATACGGTTTCCCGGCCGTCGATGTACTCGTTGAGGATCTTTCCGTCCTTTCCGCCTTCGGCATAGGCGAGATGGAGGGTTCGGCCGGCGACCACCACCGTCGGACGAGGCCGCATTGGCTTGGAAGTGGCCACGACGCGGACTCGGCCGGGTTCCTTCGTTTTGGCCTCGGGGCGGGATTCCTTGGACGCGCAGCCCGACAGGGCGACGAGCGCGACCCAACGGATGAGGATTCGCTTTGGCATCGAGGGTCCGGGAATGGATCCAACTCCCAAGACGATCCCACTCTGTGCCAGCGACAGACAAGGACTCATCCCGATCTCGGCTTCACTCCCACCGGCACGACCTCAAGCGCACCTTGGAATGGGGGTTTCCAGAAACAACGTCCGCCCGACCTCGATCCGGCCCCGTCTCGTGACGGAGTTGTTCATGCCGACGTTGACGCTCCGGAGTCCGACGACGGGACTTCAGCCATTGCGGCGCCTTGGAACGAATGTCGAGGCGCTGAAGGGTTTCCGACGGCGGGTTCAATGACGGCCGAACCTTGAAGGTGGGCCGCAAAATCATAGTGTCAGCCATATCGTGAAGACGACCTTGTTGCTCCCGGATGACCTTTTGATCGAGGCCAAGATGGTGGCGGCTCGTCGCAAGACCACCCTCAAGGCCCTCATTGAAAGCGCGCTCCGGCGGGAGATCCGCCCCGCCTCCGACCTTGAGAATCCCGACCCGGAACGATTCGAGGTGGGGCCCTTCGGCATCCTTCGGATCCGCAAGGTCCCCGGCATACCTTCGACCACTCCGGCACAGGTGCGTGAAGTCCAAGCGGTGTTGGACGAAGAGGAGGTACAGCGGGCGGCGGATCCACAGAAGCGATGCCGGGCATGTCCATGAGAAGGCGGCGTTGCGCTTCTTCGAAAAGGAAGCTGTTCCCGGCGGCTGGGCGACCTGCCCCATGACCGAGAACGCCTTTCTTCGAATCCTCAGCCATCCTTCCTATCCACGGACCCTCGGCTCACCGACGGAGTCGCGGCGGGTTTTGGCCCGACTGCTGGCCTGTCCCGGTCACCAATTCTGGCCGGACGACCTTTCCCTCGCCGACGGCCGTCTCCATCCGGTTCTGCCGCCGTCCAAGCATCTCACCGACCACTACCTCCTGGCGCTCGCCGTGAAGCACCGGGGCCGCTTCGCCACGTTCGACACCGGCATCGAGGCCTCACTGGTTCCTGGGGGACCCTCTGCATTGCACCTCATTCCGCCCCCCTGACCCGCCGCCTCGACGAAATCCTGCGGAAGGAGCGCAGCGCCCTCGCCGACCCGTCGATCGCAACTACGGCTGGCCCCTGAGAACCCGACTGGCGCACAACGGGCAACGGACCACGGTCCACGGACAACGGACAACGGACCCCGCACTACACCCCCCAACTCCAGAAACACCTTCCGTCCGACCTCGATCCTCCCTCGCTTCGTCACCGTCCCATACATCCCGGCATTTCCATTCCGAAGCGTGGCCACGGACTTCAGCCATTCCGGTTCGAGGCGCGCCGTGTCGGGGTCGATGTTCACCATCGAGCAGCGCAGGTCGTGGTTGGTGATCGTGACCACAGGTCCGTCGTCCGAGGGACCAAAGGTCAACACCCCGCCCAGCCACGGCTCCTCGCCGAAGGGCAACGCATCGTGGGTGGCGATGAGCAGGTTCGGCCGGTAGCGGCGCACGTCCGGAGACCGACCCAGATGCCTCGCGATCGCCTCCACGGTGGCCTCGGCGATGAGCGAAAGTCCGGCTTCGTCGAAGATGCCGCGGTCGAGGTGCAGCATCTCCACCGGCGACCCATGACGCCTTCCCACCTCGTCGGCCAGCTCCGGAGAGAACAGCGGCCATTCGGCGCCACCGGGAATCCGGACATGGGAAGGCAAGGCGCAGGGGTCCGCGGAGGGGTTCCCGGACCGGACCGGCTGGTGCAGGACCAGTTCGGGAAGCTTGGAGGCCGTCAGCCACGGAAAGCCGGCGCGGTCCCCGATGCGCCGGAAGGCGAGGCGTCGATCCCCGGCGACACCATGCCAACCCAACTCGGCCGCATCGAGTCGTTCGCCGGCCATCGACTTCACGGGGTAGCGGAACAGGGCGGTGACTTCACCGATGGGAATCTTCATGGCGGGGTTTCTCCGTGAGAACCTTGGGGGAAATACAGCGTCGGTTACAGACCAACGTGGCACCCCAACAAGGAACCCCGGCCATCACGCGAGATCCTCATGCCCCGCCTGCTGATGCCGACCCGGCTCTGAAGCTAGGGCGCGGACCGCGGGCACGCGGGACTCCCAATCAATTCCACGGGAACGCGGCCTCTCGGGATCTCAGTCGACCACCCAATCTCCAACGTGGACGAGAACCCGAGAGAGTCATCAACTCAAGGACAGGAAGGTCGCCCGAAGGAACAGCGCCGAATGCGATTCTCTCGGGGGACGAAGGGCCTATCGGAACAGGTCGATGAGGTTCCGCACGACAGACTCGAACACAACCGCATCCACCATTTTCCGGAGGATGGGACCGACAAACCAGGATCCAGCCGGGAACAGCAGGTAGAGGGAGAGTTTGCGGAAGGTGCCGGTGTCGATGGCCCATTCGGACACGCCGTCGATGAAAGTCCTGCGCGCGATCAGGTCGGCCTCCACTCCCGGCATTGAGGGCAAACCCGATTGCCGCTCGTCACGGAGCCGACGCAACTGGTGCGCTATGAGGTTGAGATTCACGGTCTTCTCCGCCTGCACCCGCAGTCGCAACGCCCACAACGGGAGGAAAAGGGCCAGGGATGCGACGACGACGCTTCCCAGGAACAGGGGAACAAGAACCTTCACCGAGTCCACCTGCAACCCAGGGTTTGGGTCGAAGAACATGATGGCCACCAGAAGCGAGATGCCAAGGCTCCAGGCCAGCGCATTCCGAAGGCCACGGCGGCCGTATTGGTACAGTGGGGCGATGTTCCAAAGGTCCACAGAAACCTTCCGGAATTCTTCAGCTCCGGCGCCGCGGAGGGTGAAATAGGCCGCCCGCCCGAGGCCCCAGAGAAAGAGCAGGGAAAGCAGATCCACATACAGCTCCCCCGCGTTCCACGGATTCCGTCCGGGTTCCTGGATTCGGATCTGGCGGGCGGTCAGGAAAATCAAGGTCACGCCGGCGCCCACCCCCACAACGCCCGCAATCCGGCTGGCGAGCCGGGACGGACGGCTCTTCGAGGGGAAATCCCCGGTCTCGGCCATCAGTCGCGCCACGGTCAATCCATAGGCGAGGAGGGACGCGCAGAGGAAGGTGACATGCGTCTGCGGTGTGATTCGTAAGGTGGGGCCGTCCTCGAACGGTGGCACCCCGGACAACGCGTGCAGAACGAGTCCGAGGCCCGTCAGCACGACGGCGAAGACGATTCCCGCCATCCATGCAGGCATCGGCATCCAAGAGGCGACACGGGCTTCGATGGTCATGGTGTCGTTCTTTCGCGGTGTCCGGAGACGCAGATGAATTCCCGGTCGGCTGCGCGGCCAACCGCGCTGGAGATCGACACGAACCCATGATCTGCAAGCAGGGTCTCCACCGAGAATCCGTCGATGGGACGGAAGACGGCTTTGGAAACCCCGGTTCGGCGGAGATCCGCCTCGGTATGGAAACCGATGGTGAACCTCCCGCCGGGCTTGAGGACACGCTCGACCTCGCGAAGTCCCCGTGCCGGGTCGCTCCAGAAGTAGATCGTGTTCACGGTGGCGACTCGGTCGAACACGGCGTCGGAAAAGGGAAGCGACTCGATGGCGCCTTCACGCAGCACGGCCCCGCGGAGTCCCCGACGCATCTGCCCGCTTCTCAGGAGGACCCGCGACAACTCGACCCCGGCGGCGATCCCCGGCATTGCGGAGGCGAGAAGCATCTCCAGCAGGGCACCGCCGCCAAACCCGATCTCCAACACCTGGTTGCCCGGTTCGATCCTCGATTGCTCCAGGGCCAGGCGGTTCAGGCCCGCGTTGCTTCGGTTCATCACCGGACCAAGCAGGGCGCCAATCCAGCCCCGTGGGTGTCGAAGCTGTCCTGAGAGAAGGCCGGCCGGCTTCATCGGGGGTCCCGGGTGATTGTGCCGTTGAGGGCGGGACGGTACGCCGCCACGCTGCGTCGCGGATGAAGGCCTCCTCGGTCAGCGTGACACTCACGCGCAGCATGATGCGCTACGCGGTCTCCCGCGGCGCGAGCCTGGAAGCCCTGTGCGCCGCGGCGGGGATCGAGCCCTCGCTCCTGGAGCGTCCCGACGAAAGGATCACCGGGGACCAGTCGCTGAAGGCCTGGAATGCAGCAGTGAAGGCCACTGGCGACATGGACTTCGGACTGCATCTCGGCGAACTCAGCCAACCCACCCGGCTTGGGCTCGTCGGCTTCGCCATGATCAGCGCAGCGGATCTGGGAGGCGCGCTGGAGCGGTTGGTCCGATACACCAACCTCCTGACCAATGGGGTCCGGGGAACAATCACCCGCACGGAGGCTCTCGCCTGCTTCGAACTGGAACCCACCCGAGGGGTTGCCAATTTCCTCCACGAAAGCCCACGCCAACACGTCGAGTGCACCCTCAGCGCGTTCCTCGCATTGGGCGAGGCCCTGACGGGGCGGCCGCTCCCCGTGATCGAGGTCCGGTTCCGCCATCCGGAACCGTCGAGCACCCGGGAGCACCTCCGGATCTTTCGGGCTCCGGTTCTCTTCGGCCGGGAGGCCAACCGGGTGACCCTCAACGCTGCCGCCCTCAAGTGGCCCCTTGCGGACTCCAACCCCGGGTTGCTCGAAGTCTTCGACGCGCGTGCCATGGGCGCCGTCCGCAAGCTCGACCAGAACGCCCCCTGGAGCGAACGGGTCGAGTCGGCCCTCATGGAAAACCTGCGGGGCACGGTCCCAAGCCTGGAAGAGACCGCTCGCGGGCTGGGGGTCAGCGGCAGAATCCTCCAGAGGCGACTGCTCGACGAGGGAACGTCCTTCCGGCGACTGCTCGACCACGCCCGACATGAACTTTCCCTCCACCATCTGCGGCGGGACGAGGTGCCCGTCGCGGAGATCTCCTATCTGCTGGGATTTGCCGAGCCGAGTGCTTTTCATCGTTCCTTCAGGCGTTGGACTGGCTCGACGCCCGGAAACGTAAGGAATCGAATCCACCGCCCCGGAACAGGGTGACCCCGGCGAGCACCATCCAGGCGGAAAGGACGATGAAGCCCATGGGCGTGGCGACACCCAGTACGCCCGGATCGAACGGAAGGACGGTGGCGAACCCCTCCGCAAGACCGACCAGGATCAAGCCCGCGGCGACCCACGCCAACCGAAGCTGCCAACGTCGGATCCGATGGGCGTCGAACAGCGCCGACGCGAACAGCACCGCCCAGACCGCGGTCGCCAATTGACCCAGATGCTCGCCGACCGCAACGCCGGCGTAGGCATGCACCGCGTCGAAGACCACGGTCACCGTCTCCCGGGTGGCTGCAGTCGCTCCTGGCACCGTGTACGCCCGAGCCAATCCCGGCACAACGAAGACCCACCGGATCAGGCCGATGGCCTGGAGCACACCGGCGAGCATCCCCGCGACGGAAGCCCCGACTCCCAACCGACGGGCCATCCCCGCCAACACGATCATCGCCAACGCCGCGAGCAGGAAGGCATACCAAACCGCGAGGAGGACCGGACCGCCGGCCTCGAAGCGGGTCAGTATCTCGCCCGAAGGTCGCCTCAGGATGCCAGGGTAGGAGAAGACCAGGCCCAAGACCGTGAACGGTATGTTGAGATAGATCCCGAGAAGGACCAGGCCCAAGCCGGTCCGCCGGGTCTGGTCGCGGGAAATGGAGTCGCTACAGGTTTTCATCGGAGTCTGTCGGCAAGTTGAACGATCTTGTCCGCAGCCCCCGTTCTTCGGGCGATTGCGACCAGCAATCCCCTGAGACATCGCTGCACGAAGACGGGAACACCGGGAAAGTGGAAGTCCGCCAGGTCCAGCAGGACCGCGACTTGAAGCGGACTGCGAGGCAAACCGGCGGGTCCCGTTTGCCCCTCTCGTCCAAGTTGATAGAGGGCCAGGATGAAGGTCTCGAAATCTCCCGGAGGTGATACCTGACATCGGAAGGTCACAGGCTCGGTTCGGGGATTCCAGAAGCGGTGAAGCACCCCCGGTTCGACCACCAACGACCCGCCCACTTCGAGAACGCGGGGCCGGCGCGGATCGCCGGCGATCATCGAGAGACTGCCGTCCACCACCTCGAAGCGTTCGCGGATCCGGCTATGGAAATGGAGGGGCGAACCGTTGGAGCCCGGGGGCAATGTGAACTCCAGGTACCCATCCTCAAGGGAGGCTCCGGCGCCGGCACGGAGCACCTTCAGCTTGTCCCCGGTCACGGGATTGACGATGCACTCCGAAGACTTCATTGGGTGCCCAGTCTGGCCAATGGGAAGGCCATCCGCAGTGACTGCGGCCGCCGAGGCATTGCCCTATTCCGCCGAAAGAAGGGGTCGGGGCACCGAAGGCACGGATCCTTGGACCTCTACGGAAAGAGGGAAGGTTCACGGAACGAGTCCCGGTGGGCATAGCCACGAAGGGGGTTCCGCGTTCGACCCCGGCCTTGCCGCCGCAACCACGGACAACAGACAACAGACAACAGACAACAGACAACGGACAAATCTGTCTTCCCAAACCCTTCCCACGGTTCCAGGCGCCTTCCTGCAGATTTCCTGTCCAATTTCCCGGGCGTCCCGGAAGTAGGTGCGTACCCTCCGGATGTCCCCTGGAGTCCCATCCCGTCGCGCCTCGGGCCCAGGCACCCGCCTGGACCCGAGGCCGGGCTTCCTGCCGGTTCCGGTGGTTTTTCCATCATCCATCCCGCCCTCCACGCCATGAGAACCGCCCTCATCCCGCTGCTGGCCCTGTTGGCCACCCAGTCCGGCTTCGCACAGACCAACGCCCCCGCCGACGACTGGAAGCCGGCTTCCTCCAACCAGCCCGGCAAGGAGTATCCCAAGGTCAACTCGGAGCGGCGCGTGAAATTCCGCATCGTCGCCCCCGAGGCGAAGAGCGTCGGCGTGACCTTCCGCGACAGCAGTCCCTTCACCAAGGGCGACGACGGCGCCTGGTACGGCCACACGCGGCCGCTCGACGAGGGCTTCCACTACTACGCCCTGAAGATCGACGGAGCCGAGGTCCCGGATCCGAACAGCATGATGTACTTCGGCGCCATGCGCTGGGGCAGCGCCGTCGAGATCCCCGCCGCGGACCAGGATTCCTACGCCCTCCGCGACGTCCCCCACGGCCAGGTCCGCGAGGTCTTCTTCCGCTCGAAGAGCACCGGCACCCAGCGCCGCGCCTTCGTCTACACGCCGCCCGGCTACGACGAGAACCCGGGGAAGCGGTACCCGGTCCTCTATCTCCAGCACGGCTGGGGCGAGAACGAGTACGGATGGAGCGTGCAGGGCCGCGTCCGCGAGATCCTCGACAACCTCGTCGCCGAAGGCCGCGCGAAGCCGTTCATCGTGGTGATGATCTACGGGTTGACCAACGAGACCCGCATGGGCGGGCTCCGCGACTTCGACATCACGCCGTTCGAGACGGTGCTGGTGAAGGAGCTGATCCCGTTCGTCGACTCCGGCTTCCGCACCCTCGCCGATCAGCCGAACCGCGCCATGGCCGGCCTCTCGATGGGCGGCATGGAGACGCGCGCGGTCACCCTCCGGAACCTCGACACCTTCTCCCACATCGGCGTCTTCAGCGGCGGCAGCATCGCCCTCGCCGACATCCAGGATCCCGCCGCCTTCAAGCAGAAGGTCCGGCGCGTCTTCATCGGCTACGGCAGCCGGGAACTCGGGGGTGACCGCGGGAACCGCGGCGGCGATCCCAAGGCCGCGGTGGCCGCGCTGAAGGAGGCCGGCATCGACGCCGTGTTCTACGAGTCCCCCGAGACCGCCCACGAATGGCAGACCTGGCGCCGTTGCCTCCGCGAGTTCGCACCCCTCCTCTTCCAGAAGTAGTCCGCAGCCTCCGAACCTTCCCGACATGAGATCCCCCCTCATCCTCCTCCTCGCCGCGCTCCCGGCCATGGCCGCCGACCTCGACGGCCCGTGGAAAGCGGTCTTCGACACCCAGATCGGCAAGCAGTCCTACGTCTTCGAACTCAAGGCCGACGGCGGGAAGCTGACCGGCAAGGCGACCGGCGACGTCTACGGCGAGAACCGACACGTCGCCGAGCTGCGCGACGGCAAGCTGACGGGCGACACCGTCTCCTTCGCCGAGAACTTCCCGTTCCAGGGCAACGAAATCACCATCACCTACAGCGGCAGGCTCGTGGACGGGGAGCTCCGCCTCACCCGCAAGGTCGGCGACTTCGCCACCGAGGAACTCGTCGCGCGCCGCGAGAAGCCCGCTGCGGAACCGGCCGCCAAGGACGTCGGCCCGGCCGGCCGTTGGCAGGGCGAATTCGAGTCCCGGCTCGGCCTTCAGAAGTACCTCTTCGACTTCGCCGTGCAGGACGGCAAGCTCGCCGCCAAGGCCGTCGCCGAGGCCCGCGGGGAGAAGCGCGACGTGGAGTTCATCGAGCCGAAGCTCGCCGGCGACACCCTCTTCTTCATCGAGATCCGGAAGTTCCAGGAGAACGAGATGCGCATCGAGTACACCGGCAAGGTCGGGGACAAGGGCATCCAGTTCGAACGCAAGACGGGCGAGTTCGGAAGCCAGGCCTTCCTCGCGACGCGCGTCGGATCCGCTCCCGCACCGTCACCGACATCCACACCCGTCGCCGGTCCCGGACCGCGGCCCGGCCGTGGCGGCTTCGGCGGCCCGATCGAACTCGGGCCGGACGACAAGCCGGCCTTCCCGCCCGTGCCGGAGGGGTTCGACCAGCCCCGCGACGGCGTCGCCCACGGACGTCTGGAGATGGTGGAGTACGACTCCAAGTCGGTCGGCACCCGCCGCAAGGCCCTCGTGTACACCCCGCCCGGCTATTCCCCTTCCCGCAGGTACCCCGTGCTCTACCTGCTCCACGGCATCGGCGGCGACGAGGAGGAATGGCGCCGCGGCGGGCATCCGGAGGTCATCCTCGACAACCTGGTCGCCGACGGGAAATCGGAGCCGATGATCGTGGTGATGCCCAACGGCCGGGCCTCGAAGGACGACCGTCCCGGTCCCAACGCCATGGCCACCGCCCCGGCCTTCGGCGTCTTCGACCAGGACCTCCTCGGCAGCCTGATCCCGTTCGTCGAGGCCAGGTACTCCGTGAAGCCCGACCGCGAGAACCGCGCCCTCGCCGGCCTCTCCATGGGCGGCGGACAGTCGCTCAACTTCGGACTCGGCAACCTCGACACGTTCGCCTGGGTCGGCGGCTTCTCCTCCGCCCCCAACACGCGGCCGCCGGCGGAACTGCTCCCCGATCCCGCCAAGGCCAAGTCGTCCCTCCGCCTGCTCTACCTCTCCTGCGGCAACAAGGACGGCCTCATCCGCATCAGCCAGGGCGTCCACGCCCACCTGAAGGAGAAGGACGTGCCCCACGTCTGGCACGTCGACGAACACGCCCACGACTTCCAACACTGGAAGAAGGCGCTGTATCTTTTCTCGCAACAGCTCTTCAAGCCCAGCGGTCGGTAACACATGAAGCCCCTGAATTGGATCCTCGGCCTCGCCGTGGGAGGACTGGCCGGCCTCCCCGCCTCCGCGGCCGGTGCCGCGGACCGCCCCCTCCACGTGCTCCACCTCGGCCCGGTTCCCGCCGCCACCGGCGGCCGCGGTCCGGACGCCCGCACCAACTACGCCTACCTGCCCGGACAGACCCTCGCGCCGGAGGCGATCCTCTTCGACCACGTCACCTCGCCCACGAACCTCACCGAGGTCCAGTTGCGCCACTACGACGCCGTCGTCCAGACGCTGCCGGACTCCGGCCTCGACGGGACGCGGCGCGCTTGGCTCGAAGGGTTCCGGAAGTCGGGCAAGGGCTGGATCCAGTCCGCCGACGGCACACGCCCCACGGACGCCGCACTCCGCTCCGCCGTGTTGGAGTCGGTCCCCAAGGAAGCGAAGTCCGCCTGGGAGTCCTCGCTGGCCGCACGCCCGCCGCTCCGTCGTCTCCCCGGCGAGGTGCCCAACTACGAGCGCCGCCCGCAACCGGTCGGCTACCAGGAGCCGCTCTCCCCCGAGGACAGCATCCGCTACACGCAGGTGCCCGCCGACTTCGAGCTGAAGCTGTTCGCCGCCGAACCGGACGTGGTGAAGCCGATCTGGATCGCCTGGGACGAACGCGGCCGCGCCTGGGTGGTCGAGGCCAAGGACTACCCCCACGGCCTCGTGCCCGAAGGCCAGCCCGGCAAGGCCGACGTCAAGATCTGCGAGGACACCGACGGCGACGGCCGCGCGGACCGGTTCACCGTCTTCGCCGAAGGCCTCAACCTCGCCACCTCCCTCGTCTTCGTCGACGGCGGCGTGCTCGTCTCGCAAGCGCGCCACATGCTCTTCCTCCAGGACACCGACGGCGACGACAAGGCCGACGTCCGGCGCACGGTCCTGCCCGGCTGGGGCGTCGGCGACTCGCACGCGATGCAGGGCAGCCTCACCCGCGGCTTCGACAACTGGCTCTACGGCGCGGTCGGCTACTCGAACTTCCGCGGCCAGGTGGCCGGAAGGAACATCGACTTCGGACAGGGCGTCTTCCGGTTCAAGGCCGACGGTTCCGCGCTCGAGTTCCTCCACCAGTACAACAACAACACCTGGGGCCTCGGACTCAACGCCCACGGCGACGTCTTCGGCTCCACCGCCAACGGCAACCCGAGCTTCTACGGCTACCTGCCCGCCCACATCCTCAACCCGACCCAGCCCGGACCCGGACGTCGTGGTGGCGGCGGTGGCGGCGGTTTCCGGCCCGGCTACCGGCTCGACGGCGACAACTCCCCGGAGGCCGACACCCGGAACGTCCGCCGGCTGCCTTCCGCCAAGTCGCTCGCGCCGGGAATGCGGATGCACCCGAACACGCCGAACGTCCGCATGGTGGACAACTTCGGCGGCTACACCGCCGCGGCCGGCCACACCTTCATGGTCAGCGACGCCCTCCCGGCCCGCCTCCAGGGCAAGGCCCTCGTGACCGAACCCACCGCGAAGATCATCGGGATCATGGACATCCGCCCCGACGGCGGCGGGTACCGCGCCGAGGACGGCTTCAACCTGCTCGCCAGCACCGACGAATGGATGTCCCCCGTGCACGCCGACGTCGGCCCGGATGGCGCGGTCTGGGTGCTCGACTTCTACAGCTTCGTCATCCAGCACAACCCCACCCCGAACGTCCGGTCCGCCGGCGTCGAGGCGACCACCGGCCTTGGCGGCGCCTACAAGACCGCCAACGACCTCCGCGACCAGACCCACGGGCGCATCTACCGCATCGTCTGGAAGGACGGCCCGCGGAGTCCCATCCGCTCCCTCGCCTCCGCGTCTCCCGAGACCCTTGTCGCCGCACTCGACAGCGGAAACCGGTTCTGGAGCCAGACCGCCCAACGCCTCGTCGTCGACCGGCAGCAGTCGCAGCCCGCCCCGGCATTGAGGAAACGGGTGCGTTCCGGGACCGGTGGAACCGGCGCCATCCACGCCTTGTGGTCACTGGCAGGCATCGGCGCCCTCGACGCCGAGACCCACCGGAAGGCGCTGCTCGACCGGGATCCCGCCGTCCGCCGCAATGCCGTCCGAGCGCTCCCGACCAACGAGGTCGGCCGCCAGCTGTTCTTCAGCAGCCCGGTCGTCCAGGACCCCGACCTCGTCACCCGCCAGGCCGCCTTCGCCAAGCTGCTCGAGTTCCCGACGGCCCCCGAGATCCGAACCGTGGTCGCCCAACTCCAACGCGTCCCCGCCAACACCGGCGATCCGTTCCTCAACGACACGCTCACGCTGCTCGGCCGCATCCACAAGGTGGACGGCGTCGGCGAGAACGAGGTGGCCGTCTCCACCGGCGACCCCAAGCGCGGCGAGGCGCTGTTCTACGAAAGCCCGACCGCCGCCTGCGCGGCCTGCCACACGGCCAACGGCCGCGGCGGCGACGTCGGGCCGATCCTCGACGGCATCGCCGTCCGCGCCGACAAGGCCTACATCCTCGAGAGCCTCATGGACCCCAACGCGAAGTTCGCCAAGGGCTTCGAGAACCTCGAGATCTCCCCGATGCCGCCCCTCGGCGCCATCCTCAAGGAACAGGAACTGGCGGACGTCCTGGCGTTCCTCGCGACGCTCACCCGTCCGCCCAAGGACGGAAACACGGTGCCGGTGCGCAAGACGGAGGACTACGAATGAACATCCGACCACTCCACCCCCTCTTGGCCGCCCTGGCCCTCCTGGCGTCGTGGACGCATGCCGTCGCGGCCGACGACGTTCCCGGCATCGACGCCAAGGGCTACGTCCGCAACTGGGTGATGCTCGCCCCGATCCCGCTGCCGGAAGGCGCCCCCACCGGCGACCTGCTGATGCGCGACCAGGTGCCCGGCGAGGCCACGCTGAAGCCGAAGGCCGGCGACCGCGTCACCGTCCGCGGCAAGGAACTCGCCTGGCGCGACGTCTCCGCGAAGACCAACTTCATGGACTTCAACGAGGCGCTCGACTCCCTCAACGACCGCTCCGGCGGCTACGTCGTCGCCTACGTCGAAGCCCCGGCCGAGACGCCCGACGTCATGGTCTCCGTCGGCAGCAACGACCAGGGACGCCTCTACTTCAACGGCGTCGACATCTACGCCTGGACCGAGGCCCGGCCGCTCGTGGTGGACGCCGACAAGGGCAAGGTGAGGCTCCGCAAGGGGATCAACGTCTTCGTCTTCAAGGTCCTCAACGAGTCCAACAGCTGGCAGGCCTCGCTGCGTCTCACCGACCTCGCCGGCAAGCCGCTCCCCGGCCTCCGTGTCCTCCGGACCCCGACTCCCACGCCATGAACCGGACTTCCTTCGCCCTTCTCCTCGCCGTGCTGCTTCCGGCCGCCTTGGCTGCCGAACCGACGCCGTCGCTGAAGGACGTGTTCCGCGACCACTTCCTGGTCGGCACCGCGCTCAACCGAAGCCACGTCGGCGGGGCCCCGTTCCGCCGTACCCCGGAGCAGGTCGCCACCGAGGTGGCCCTGGTGAAGGCGCAGTTCAACCAGGTCACCGCGGAGAACGACATGAAGTGGCAGCTGATCCATCCCCGCGAGGGACGGGACGGCTACTACTTCACCGGCGCGGACGCCCTCGTGGACTTCGCCGTCTCCAACCGCATGGAGGTCGTCGGCCACACCCTGGTCTGGCACAGCCAGACCCCGAACTGGGTCTTCGCCGGCACCAATCCCGCCCCGGTCGTCCCGAAGGCCGTTCCCTCGGCTCCGACCAATTCCGCCGCGGTCGCCATCGCCGGCACCAACTCCACGGGCACCAACGCATCCGGCCGCCCCCGGCCCGGCCCGGGCTTCGGCGCCGGCTTCGGCCGCTACGACGGCCCGCGCGCCTCCCGCGAGGAACTGCTCGCCCGCATGCGCGAACACATCCACACCGTCGTCGGCCGCTACAAGGGACGCGTGAAGACCTGGGACGTCGTCAACGAGGCCATCGCCGACGGCAACGGCACGAACGTGCTGCGCAGCTCGCTGTGGTCCGAGATCATCGGTCCCGACTTCATCGCCCACGCGTTCCGCTTCGCCCACGAGGCGGATCCCGACGCCGTCCTCCGCTACAACGACTACAGCCTCGAGAACCCCGTGAAGCGGGCGAAGCTCCTGACCCTGGTCCGCTCCCTCAAGGAACAGGGCGTGCCGATCCACGCCATCGGCTCACAGGCCCACGTCAACGTCGGCATGACCTTCGAGACCATGGACCAGACCCTCTCCGAACTCGCCTCGCTCGGACTCCCCATCCACATCACCGAACTCGACGTCAACGGCGCCCAAGGCGGACAGCGGACCACCGGTGCCGACGTCTCGGCCAACGCGGCCGCCACCCAGGGCGGGCTCGTCTCCGATGCCGACAAACGGCTCGCCTACGCCTACGCCGGGATCTTCCGCGCCTTCCTGAAGCACCGCCAGTCGGTGCGCATGGTCACCCTCTGGGGCGTCAACGACGCCGTCTCCTGGCGGGCCAACGGCAGGCCGCTGCCCTTCGACGGCGACAACCGTCCCAAGCCCGCCTTCGAAGCCATCCTGTCCACCGCCAAGGACCTCCCCGCGCCCCGTCGCTGAGCCGTTCCGGATGGATTCCGGGTTGGAATCCGACGCCGGCCAAAGGTTCACTCCGAAACCCATGATCCCCGTGTCCCTCCTCCGTCGTGTCGCGATCCTCGTCGCGTCCGCGGCGATCTGCTGTCACCTCGCCCCGGCCCACGCCGCCGGCCTGAAGAAGACCGTCCTGGTCACCGACGCCCGGAACCCGATGCAGGTCGAGGTGCTCGCCGACGGGCGCCTGATCTACGCCGAGCGCGGTGGCGCGGTGAAGCTGTGGAACCCGGCCACGAAGACCTCCGAGGTGGTCTGGCAGCGGGACGTCGAGGCCCGCAACAACAGCGCCACCCCGGCCACCGGGGGCGCCTGGGAGGCCGGCCTGCTGGGTCTCGCCGTCGATCCCGCCTTCGCCCGCAACGCGTGGGTGTACCTCTACTACTCGCCCCGGGGCGGGAAGGAGTTCCACGTCTCCCGCCTGACCCTCTCCGGAAGCCCCGCGAAGCTCGCCGACGAGAAGATCCTCCTGACCATCCCGGTCGACCTCGAGGTCTGCTGCCACTACGCCGGCGGACTCGGCTTCGACGGACACGGCAACCTGCTCGTCGCCACCGGCGACAACACCGTGGGCTTCGAGAGCGACGCCTTCGCCCCGACCGACTACCGCGAAGGCCGCCGCCTCTTCGATTCCGCGCGGTCCGCGGGCAACTCCAACGATCTCCGCGGGAAGATCCTCCGGGTCCACCCCGAACCCGACGGCTCCGTCACCATCCCCAAGGGGAACCTCTTCCCGCCCGGAACCCCGTCCACCCGGCCCGAGATCTACGTCATGGGCTGCCGCAACCCGTGGCGGTTCTCCGTCGATGCGAAGTCCGACACGCTCTACTTCGGGGACGTCGGCCCCGACGCCGCGGCGGCCACCGAGGCCCGCGGTCCCGCCGGCTTCGACGAGTTCAACCGCACCAGGACGGCGGGCAATTTCGGCTGGCCCTTCCTGCTCGCCGACAACCGCCCCTATCGGCAGTTCGACTTCGCCACCAGGCAGTCGGGGCCGGCGCAGGACCCCGCGAAGCCGCTGAACCTGTCGCCCAACAACACCGGCCCGAAGGAACTGCCGCCCGCGCAGCCGGCCTGGATGTTCTACCCGGCCGGGCCGTCCTCGCGGTTCCCTCTGTTCGGCAGCGGTGGACGCTCCGCTGCGGCAGGACCGGTCTACCACTTCGACCCCAAGCTCGCCTCCGCCAGCCGCCTGCCCGCCGAGTACGACAACGCCCTCTTCCTCTACGAGTGGATGCGCAACTGGATCGTCGTGGTGAAGCTCGACGCCCAGGGCGAACGCGTGGAGATCGCCCGCTTCGCGCCCGAACTGACCTTCAAGCGTCCCACCGACCTCAAGATCGGAGCCGACGGCGCCCTCTACGTGATCGAGTTCGGCACCGGCTGGGAGAACAACGCCGACGCCCAGATCGTCCGCGTCGAACCCTGACTCCGACTCAGCGCCCCAGCGCGCCCCGACGCCCGGAGACGTCCGGGCGCGGAAGCGTTTCAGGGCCGTGAAGGCGGCCGGGATCGTGATCCGGCTGGCTTCTCCCCTGTGGAACGGTCGCCGTTTGCTCCGGCGGGTTCACGCCCTGCCGGACCCAGGCCCTCGTTCGAAGGATTCGGCACACGGGATTTGACTCACGAAGGCCCGTGGACAGAGCCTGTCACACCCGTTCCAAGATGACTTCCCGACACCTGACCTGGCCCTCCCTGACGTCCGCCGGACGGGACGTCCCGGCGGGCATCGTCGTCTTCCTGGTCGCACTGCCCCTTTGCCTCGGCATCGCCCTCGCATCGGGAGCGCCGCTGTTCTCCGGGGTCATCTCCGGCATCGTGGCCGGACTGGTCGTCTCCCTGTTGTCCGGATCGGAACTCAGCGTCAGCGGTCCCGCCGCCGGCCTTGCCGTGGTCGTCCTGGCCGCCATCAAGGGCCTCGGCTTCGAGGCCTTCGCACTGGCCGTCGTCCTCTCCGGCATGCTCCAGGTCGCCTTCGGCTTCCTCCGCGTCGGCGTGGTCGGCGACTACATCCCCAACGGCGTCATCAAGGGCATGCTCGCCGCCATCGGCGTCGTCATCATCCTCAAGCAGCTGCCCCACGCCCTCGGCGACGACCACGACTTCGAGGGCGACAACGCCTTCGAGCAGCCCGACGGCAGGAACACCTTCAGCGAGATCCTCGAGGCCGTCCTGCGGCTGAGTCCCGGCGCCATCCTCATCACCCTCTGCTGCCTCGGCCTGCTCCTCTTCTGGGAGACGCCCCTCCGCCGTCGCATCCATTGGACCTCGGTGATCCCCGGCCCGCTCGTCTGCGTGCTGCTTGGAACCGGTCTCAACGAACTCTACGGGGTGGTCGCACCCGCTTGGAAACTGACCGCCGAGAACGGCCACCTCGTGAGCCTGCCGGTCATGGATTCCTTCAGGGGGTTCCTCGGCGCCTTCAGCCTGCCCGCGTTCGGGCAGATCGGCCGGTTCGAGGTCTGGACCACCGCCGTCACCATCGCCGTCGTCGGCAGCGTCGAGACCCTCCTGTGCATCGAGGCCACCGACAAGCTGGACCCCGAGAAGCGGATCTCCGACTCCGACCGCGAGCTGCGCGCCCAGGGCATCGGCAACATCCTCTCCGGCCTGCTCGGCGGACTCCCCATCACCTCGGTCATCGTCCGCAGCTCCGCCAACGTCTACGCCGGCGCCCGCACCCGCCTCTCCGCCTTCGTCCACGGCCTGCTCCTGCTCGTCGCCGCCCTGCTGCTCGCCGGCATCCTCAACCACATCCCCCTCGCCGCCCTCGCCTCCATCCTCCTGCTCGTCGGCTACAAGCTGTCGTCGTTGAAGATCGTCAAGGAGATGTGGGCCCTCGGCCGGTCCCAGTTCATCCCGTTCGGCGTCACCCTCCTGGCCATCGTCTTCACCGACCTGCTCAAGGGCATCGGCATCGGACTGCTCACCAGCGTCTTCTTCGTCATCCGCTCCAACCACCACGCCGCCATCACGCTCGTCCACCAGGACTCCGACTGGCTCGTGCGCTTCAACAAGGACGTCTCCTTCATCCACAAGGCCGAGCTCAAGCGCCGCCTCAGCGAGATTCCCGACCGCTCCAACGCCATCATCGACGGCAACAAGGCGCTCTACATCGACCACGACATCTACGACACGTTGAAGGAATTCGAGACCGCGGCCTCCTTTCGCGGTATCAAGGTCGCGTACTACAACATCTTCGGTAAGGAGATCACCCGGCACTGACCCGGCGGTCCACCCCGGAAGACCAATCTCATGGACACCTACAAGCGGCTCCTCCTGAACAACAAGGCCTGGGTCGAGGACAAGCTCCACCTGCGCCCGGACTTCTTCACCCGGTCCTCCAGCGACCAGAAGCCCGAGTTCCTCTGGATCGGCTGCTCCGACAGCCGCGTGCCCGCGGAGGAGATCACCGGCGTCGAGCCCGGCGAGCTCTTCGTCCACCGCAACATCGCCAACCTCGTCATCCACACCGACTTCAACATGCTCAGCGTCGTCCAGTACGCCGTGGAGGTGCTGAAGGTGAAGCACATCATCGTGTGCGGACACTACGGTTGCGGGGGCATCAAGACCGCCCTCGGGCGCCAGCACCTGGGCCTGATCAACAAGTGGCTGCGCTACATCAAGGACGTCTACCGCCTGCACCGCGCCGAGCTCGACGCCATCCCCGACGAGGCCCGCCGCTACGAACGCCTGATCGAGCTGAACGTCGACGAACAGGTCCACCACCTCGCCGAACTCTCGTTCGTCCAACGCGCCTGGCAGAAGGAACAACGTCCGATGATCCACGGCTGGATCTACGACATCCACACCGGCCAGCTGAAGCAGACGACCAAGATCGATCCGGGCCAGCTTCCTGACAGCATCTATTCCTACGAGTTCACCGACTGACGGTTGGCCACGGAGACAAGGGGGAGGAGTTTCTTTGGTCCGTTGCCCGTTGCCCGTTGCCCGTTGCCGCAGCTGCCCAGCTGCGGTCCCCGCATCCCACACTTCTCCCCGCTCCCTTCTCCCTGCTCAAAGCCCGCGCTCTTCCCCGTAGCCTCAGGCGCCACCCCTGGGAGCTCCCCATTCACTCCCGTTCCAGCCATCGCCACAGGAAACCGAACACGTCATCCGTGATTCGTGGGGGAAACACCCCATGGGAGTGCCCGTCGTTCCGCGGTCAGGATGGGCACGTGGGAGACATCCCCAGGTCTTGGGACCGCGTCCACCCGAGTCCGCATCGGAATCGTCCCGTAGCCCGGGGAGCCGATGTCGACGCGACGGACGGCTTCCGGACCGACGCCTCCCGAATCCACCCATGAAGACCCCAGGAAGCAAGACCCGCCCGCCCCACGCCATCCAGCCCGCCCCCGCGGCACCGGCCCGGCCCAAGCCCGCAGTCCGCGGTGGCCGCGCCTCCTCCCGCTCCCGGGACATCCGCGAGGACCGCGGAACCCGCCAGATCAAGAACTCCGCCAACCCGCGGACACTTCCCATCTGAGTGGGGCATCTGTCGTCTCTCGCCCGTAGCCGCAGCTGCCCAGCCGCGGGGCGCCATCTCACACTTCTCGCTCCCCGCTCCCGGCTGGATGCTCCCTGCCGCTTACGCCTGTCACCTGACGCCTGAAGCCAGTGGCCCGCCACCGCGCTTTTCCAACAGGATCTCGGCGACGATCGCGTTGGGCACCCAACAGAGCCACGCGACGGTCTGGTAGGCCTCGACGAAACTTCCCGTGGCCGCCGCGAGCGCCGGCAACCACAGCCGCAGCGTCACCGCGGCGAAGGTCAGGGCGAAGTTCCGCACCATCCACCGGCGGTGCGCCGCGATGTCCCCACGCCGCGCCGCCGACAACGCGATCCAGGCGCTCGTCAGCCAGCACACGCCGAGCAGGAAGAAGCCGGTGCGCGCCGTCAGACCGCCTTCGGCGCCCACGGCCGAGACCAGCCCGACACCGCCTCCGACGAACACGCCGGCGAAATACACGTAGCCGACCCGCCGGTGCATCCGCGGCGAGCGGTTCCGGAGCCGGCTGGAGAACTGGAACGGCCCCACCGCCAGCGCCACCAGAGCCGCCCCGGCATGAACCAGCAGGAGCGTGCGGAAGAGGCCGGCCTTCACCTGGAGCAGCGGCGCGAATTGCGGGGCGACGAAGTAGCGCATCGAGACCACCGCCACCGCCACCGATGACAGCGCCACGAGGGCGAGGAGGAACCGTCGCATTCCAAGAGTGGGGACCGAACCGCCCGCCGGGCGCAAGTCCGGGACTGTCCCATCGCAAAGGGCCCTGGGGCTCCGCTCCTGCGTAGCCGCGATGTGAATTCGTCGATTCGCCGGACGACCGCGCCGGGGTGGGTTCGCACACCGTCGCCGACCCCCGCCCCTGGAACAGCCTATCGGCGCGGATCCACGCGGACAACGTCGCCACCGCCCTTCCGAAGGCGGGGAGCCGAACCCAGTTGTCCGGCGTCTCCGGGAATTCTCCATCCCGCCCGTAAGGAATGTCCGGCTCCTGCGACGAAGGGCTGTGCGTCGTCGTTCCTGTCCATCGGATCCCCGGATGTTTCGGGTTCGTCCGTGCCCCGCGGGGATGCCTTTCCGCCTCGGAGAAGCGGCGGTCTCCGCACCCATCCCGTTTCGCCTCCAGGCCACCCGGAAGCGTTCTTCTCTCCGGTTCCTCCTGATGTACTCGACTGTCTGCCTCCAGGCCAAGGAGCCGCTGGACCTCGACGGCCTGGACCTGGCGGTGCAGGGCGCCGACGGGGCGGCGTATTCCACCGATGTCTTGCCGGTGAAGGGCCCCGCTTGGACGAGCGTCCCGGGCGGCGCCATACCTCGCACGATCCCGTTGCCGGTCCCCACTCCTTCCGTGTGCACCGTGGGGAGGCGTGCTCGGTGATCCACACCGAGTCGGTGCCGGACGGACGCCGGCTCCGGATGGCATGCCACCCGGGAAACCCCTTTGGGACGGGCCCCGGCCGGTCCGATGGTACCCGGCCGCCTCTCCGACGTCCCACGCCAGGGCTACCACGATGAACCCGTCCCTGGAATCCGTCCGCCGGCCCTCCGGTCCGCCGCTCGGCTACGTCACCCGACTCGCACGCGGACCGGACGAGGTCAGGGCCGCCCAGACGCTGCGCTTCGCCGTCTTCAACCTCGAGCTCGGCGAAGGACTCGAGGGTTCGCATCGGACCGGCCTCGACGAAGACCCCTTCGACCCCGTCTGCGACCACCTGGTCGTCGAACACCGGCCGACGGGGCAGGTGGTCGGGACCTACCGCATGCAGACCGGCGAACGGGCCGCCGCGAACCTCGGGTTCTACTGCGCGCAGGAGTTCGAGCTGGGGCCGTTCGACCGGCTGCCCGGACGGGTGGTCGAGCTGGGCCGCGCCTGCGTGCACCGGGCACACCGCAACCCGGTCGTGCTCGCGTCGCTCTGGAAGGGCGTCGGCGACTACGCGGTGCGCCACGGGGCCCGGCATCTCCTCGGATGCAGCTCGCTGACGTCCCAGGACCCGGCCGTCGGGGCCTCGGCCTACGCCGAACTGAGCCGGGACCACCTCGTCGAACCCCGTTGGCGGACGCGTCCGCGGCCGGCCTACGTCTGTCCGACGGACCGGCTGTCCGGGGAACCGGTCGGGATCCCCCGGCTGCTTCGGACCTACCTCGCGTTGGGCGCGAGGATCTGCGGTCCGCCGGCGCTCGACCGAGACTTCGGGACGATCGACTTCCTCACCCTGCTGGACCTTGAGGACCTCCCTCCGGTCGCGCGGCGCCGCTTCCTCGACCGCGATCTTTGACCCCGGGGTCCGCCCGGCGACCCGGGCCCGACGGCTCCGGGTCCCACAGCCCCCATCTCGTTCCGCGAGATCCCTTGTTACACCCGGGACCCGCCATGGAAATACAGGCCAGCGATGCTCGACGGACGTGAACAGGAGCGGTTCCTGCGGCTGTGGGCGGACGCCCAGCCGGCGGTGGCGGCGTTCGTCCACGCGGTGGTGCGGGATCCGGCGTCGGCCAAGGACGTGCTTCAGGAGACGGCGCTGACGCTCTTCCGTCGATTCGGCGACTACGACGGGGGACGTCCCTTCCTGGCTTGGGCCTTGGGGGTGGCGAAGCTGCAGGTCCTGGGGTTCCGCAGGGACGAGGCCCGCAGCCTGGTCACCTTCGACTCCGAGCTCTTCGACCGCTTCACCGAGGCCTGGGCGGAACAGGCGCCCTCCGCGAGCCGCCATTCTTTGGCCCTGGAGATCTGCCTGGACCGAATGGCCGCGCGGCCCCGGCAGCTCCTCCGCTGGCGCTACCAGGACGACCTGAAGTCGGAGGAGATCGCCCGACGCCTCGGCACCAAGGGGCCGGCGGTCCGGGTGACCCTGCAACGGCTCCGGGAACAGCTGCGGGAATGCGTCGAACGGCAGCTCCGGACCCAGGGGAGGGCCGGGTGAAGGATCCCGAGGACCTGTTCGCGGGCCATTTCGACGACGCCCTGACCCCGGCGGAGAGGCGGGAACTGACCGCCTGGCTCCAGGCGCATCCCGACCACCTGAGACGGTTCGTCGAAGCCAGCCTGTTCGAGGAATCCATCCGGACGGTGGTCCGCAGCCGACGCCAGCGTGATGCAGTGCAGGCCTTCGAGGCGGAAGCCGGCGACGTCGGGGAAGGTCGGTGGTCCCGGCCCATGCGGAAGCCTCCGGGAATTCCCGCCGGTCCGACCAGTACGCGGCCGCGGTGGAGCCTGGCGGGTGTGGTGGCCTTGGCCGCCCTCGCGGTCGCCGTGGCGTCGACCTGGTGGGCGTTCCGGCCCCGCCCTTCCGCGCCGGCCCCGGTCCCGGGCGCAGTGTCGTGGGCCGAGGTCGTCCGTACCCGGAGCACGCAGGTGGCGTCGGCCATGCCGCCGCTCCAGGCAGGCCGCCCTGTCCCGTCCCCGCGGATCGTCCTCCTCACCGGAGCGCTCGAACTCGGCCTCGGGAACGGCGTCTCGATCGTCTTCGAAGGACCGGGCGATTTGGAACTGGTCACGCCCCTGCGGGTGCTCCTGCGCTCGGGACAGGCGGTGGTGCGCGTCCCGCCCGAGGCGGTCGGATTCCAGCTGGAGACCCCCACCGCGCAGGTCGTGGACCTCGGCACGGAGTTCGGCGTGAAGTGCGGCCCCGGCGGCGTCTCGGAGGTCCTCGTGTTCGACGGCAGGGTCCTGGCGTCGGCCCAGGCCGGCGGCGGCGACTTCCCCCGCCAGATGGCCGCGGGGACGGCGGTGCGCTTCGCGCCCGACCCGCCGGGGCCGGTCCCGATCGCCTACCGCCCGGAACGGTTCGTCCGCCACCTCACCGCGGACGCGCCGGTGGAGATCGACGAGGCCGGCAGCCCGCTCTTCAACCCCACCCTCCACGAACGGATCGTCGTCCCCCGTCCGGTCCGGCCTCCCGTCGTCGACGGCGACCTCTCGGACTGGGATGGGACGCACGGGTTCCGGTCCGAGCGGAACGGCGCGGCCGGGGAGTACGTCGAGGGCTGGATGCGCCACGACGCGGAGCACCTCTACATCGGCGCGCACGTCGGCGACCCGGCACCCCTGCGCAACGTCGTCGACCCGGCCACCGACTCCGAGCTGGGCTGGCGCGGCGGCGGCCTGCAGGTCCGCATCGCCACGGACCCCACGATGGGCTGGCCCGCCGAGGGCAACTCCGCCGCCTACTACCGGATGCGCCGCCTGGCCACCGACGAGGCCCAGGTGGCGAAGGCGACCAGCCCCCGCCTGGTCCACCTCACGCTCTGGCACCACGCGCCGAGCGCGCAGGCGTGCCTCCACCTGGCCTTCGGCATGGACCTGCACGGCGGCCGGGTCAATCCGTCCGGCTACCGCGCGGCCTACCGGATGGATCCCGACGGACGGGGCTACACGCTCGAGTACGCGATCCCCTGGAGGCTGCTCGACGCGCCCCGCGCCCCGCGGTCCGGAGAGTCGCTGGCGGTGTCCTGGACCACCCACTGGAGCGACGACGGCGGACGCCTCTGGCGCGGCCAATGGGTCGAGCTGCGCAACGCCGCCGAGCCCTTGCGCATCCACACCTGGGAACGCGCCGCCACCTGGGGAAGGGCCGAGTTCCGATGACGCCCCGACCCGGGTCGCCTTCCCCGCATCCGTCTCCCGCCACCCGATTTCCCATGCACTGGAACCCCGACATGAACCCGTTCCTCCGTTGGGCCGCGCTCGGCCTCCTCGCCGCCCTGTCGTCCCGCGCGGACGTCTCCATCCCGTTCTCCGTTCCCCATGAGGGCCGGGCTTCGCTGGCGGTCTACGACGGCGAGGGCCGGATGGTGCGGACGCTCCTGACCGGAAAGCCGCTCGCGAAGGGACGGCACACGGTCTCCTGGGACGGCCTGGACCGCTACGGCCGGCCGCTTCCGGCGGGAGCCTACACGTGGAAGCTGGTCGCCACCGAAGGCCTCCGCGCCGAGTTCGTCACCCAGGTCGGCCAGAACGTGGATCCCGTGTGGGAGAAGGCGACGGGCAACCACCAGCCGCCGAACGCGGCGGCGGTCGACGCCACCGGCCTCTACCGTCAGGGCTCCGTCAACGAGGGCGGCCACTGGGGGGTGAAGACCGACCTGGACGGACGCACCCTCTGGGTCAGCGACCGCGGCCAGGCCGACCCGTGGGCGGGCGGCGGCGAGGCGCTCACGCTCCTCGACGGACGCCTTTTCGAGCTGATGCGGGACGGCACGGTCTACGGCTCGGACGCCCGCACGGGCCGTGTCTTCACCGGGAGCGACACGGGTCCCAAGCCCTGGAATCTCCGCTGGGGATCCTTCGTCGCGCCGGCCGGCACCCCGGACGACGAGCGCCGTGCCCGCAACGTCGCGGAGCGTCCCCACGACCTGGCGGCGGACGCCGCGGGACGCCTGCTGGTGGCGGCCTACCCGCAGCACGACGCGGTCGCATGGTTCGACGCCCGGGACGGACGACGCGTGGACGTGCTCGAAGGACTCCGCGGCCTGGCGGGCGTGGCGGTGGACGGCCGGGGCACGGTCTTCGCGATCGCCGAGGGAGGCGTGGTCGCGTTCAGCCGAAACGACCGGACCCCGCGCGTCGTGGTTCCCGCGTCGTCGTTGCAGGCCCCCTGGCGCCTCGCGGTCTCCCCGGCGACCGGCGACCTGTTCGTCGCGGAGAACGGCGACCTGGCGTCCGGGAAGGGGAAGCCGGACGGCCAAGCCGAAGTCGGAGGGCGGCGTCACCACCAGGTGAGGCGCTTCACCGCGGACGGGCGTCCGGCGGGGACGTTCGGCCGGCCCGAGGGACGCGGCGACGGGGCCTACGTGCCGACGGATTTCCGGGGGCTGACCGACATCGAGGCGGATCCCGCGGGTGGGTTCGTGGTCACCGAGGGAAACCACACCCCGCCGCGCCGCACCGCCCGATTCGCCGCCGACGGCACGCTTCTCCGTGAATGGATCGGCGCCCAGCACTACGGCGTCCTGGCCTGTCCCGAGCCGGATGCCCCGCGCTTCGTGTGGACCCGTGGCAACGCGCCCATCCCGGCCCTGCTGCGTTGGGAGGTGGACTATGCCCGGAAGACCTGCCGGCTTCTCGAGGTCTACCAGGACGTCTTCGCCGCCAACCGCTTCTTCGGGAACGACAGCGCCCACGGTTCCGCGGTCCCCACGGTGTTCCGTCACCGCGGCCGCCTCTATCTCCACAACGGCGGCATGGGTTCGCTGGCCATGAGCGTCTACGACCCCGAGGCGAAACGGATGCGGCCGTGCAACGCCAGCGCCGGCGCCGACGGCCGGGCGGTCCTCTGGAACGACCTCGACGACGACGGCCGCGTCACGGACGACGAGGTCCAGCCCCTCCGGCGCAACGTCGTGGGCGGGTACGTCGATCCCGCCGACCTGGCCCTGCGCACCACCCCGTTCGCGACCCGCGACCAGCCGGGGCACCGGGTCGCGCCTCGTCGCCTCTCGGCGGGAGGCACCCCGGTCTACGAGTGGTCCGACGCCGTCGCGGTGGAACCTTGGAGGGAAGCCGGCCTGGCCCGCCACCCGACAGACCTGCGGCGCGCCTTGGACGGCAGCTGGTACGGCAGCCTCTCCGAAAGCCTTTCGAACCCGAACGAAGGGGTCGAGAACCACGGCGCCTGGTACTACAACTCCTGCTCGGCCTTCGACCGGCTCGTGAAGTGGGACAAGGCCGGCAGGCCGGTCTGGAGCGTCGGCAGGCACAGCTCGGACGACGACCACGAGCCCGGCACGACGTCGATGCCCCGCGGATTGGTGGGCTTCGCGCACGGATGCGTGGTGTGGGCGGACGCCTCCGACGAGGAGGCGGCGCGGCCCGGCGTCTGGACCGAGGACGGACTCTTCGTGGACGAGCTGCTGCGTGTCCCGGCCGACGGCCTGCGGAAGGAGGAATACGGCGAGGAGAACACCAACGAGTATCCGACCGGGCACCTCGCCACGGATCCGGGGACGGGCGACGTCTACTACTACGCGATCAATTCCACGGGCGGTTCCCCGATCTACCGCATCACGGGCTGGGACGGATGGCACCGGGCCACGGGCCGGCTGAGTCTCAAGGCCCCGACGGCCCCGACGGCCCGACGCGACGGCACGGGCCTGAAGGGGGAGTACTTCAACAGCCCCGACTGTTCCGGCGAACCGGTGCTGACCCGCACCGACCCGCTGGTGTTCTTCTACTGGTTCCGGGGGAAGGACGGCTGGCCGAAGGGCGTCCACCCCGAGGGATTCTCCTGCCGTTGGACCGGCCAGGTGGAGGCGCCGACGACCGACATCCACCGGTTCGTCTTCGAGTCCTACGCCCCCTGGCGGGGAGACGGTTGGGGGACCCCGGGAAGGCCCCGTTGGCTGAGGCTGTGGATCGCGGGGAACCTCATCCTGGACACCGAGGCCGGCCTCTTCCGGGAGACCTCCTTCGGCCTGCCCCAGGCGCAGGGCGTCATGGCCGAGGTGCCGCTGCGGGCGGGCGAACGGTACGAGCTCCGGCTGGAGGCCGGCTTTGCGACCAATGCCGTGGCGCGGTTCTGCTGGGAGACCCCCGGCCTCGACCGCCGTGCGATCGCGACGGAGTTCCTCCACCCGGAGCCAGGCGGGAAGCGGATGCCGGCGTCGCCGGAACCGCAGCGGACGGGCGGCGCCGCCTACTTCGGCTTCGAGGAGAAGGACGGCGTGCTCTCACGGAGCCGGCTCGGCGGCGACGTCTTCGGTCGGCTGACCGGGGACGTCCGACGAGTCCCGGGCCGGAAGGGGCGCGGGCTGGAGTTCCATGCGCGGGGCCGCCTCGGGCCGGCGTTGTTCCCGGTCGACGAGGAGCTCCGGCTCCCCGATTCCGACTACACCGTGGACTTCTGGTTCCGGACGACCGAGCCGACCGTCCGTCTCTGCGAGGCGAGGCGCTATTCGAGCTACAACAACCGTTGGAACGACCACGTCGTCTCGCTGGAGCAGGGCCGGGTCCGGTTCCGGCTCCAGGGCGACCGGGAACTGGAGACGCCGGGGGTGTTCAACGACGGGAAATGGCACCGTGTCGTGACCACCGTCGGGCCTGGCGGGCAGCGGCTGCACGTGGACGGCCGGCACGTGGCGACGGGGAAGCGGGTGAAACGGGTCAAGTCGAGCAACCGGCTCGGACTCGACCTGGGTCCGGGAAGCGCCGAGGCCGTGGTCGCCCTCGACGAACTCCAGGTCCACGCCCGGGCCCTTACCGAAGCCGAGGTCGCCCGTCTCCGCGAGTGACCTCCCGATCGCCGCCCCCATCTCAATACCGGCACCGGATCACTTCATGGACGTCCTCCACCGTCACCTCCACCCGGTTGCCCCGCCGCTTCAGGCGCGTGCCCGGGTTCCAGGCCTTGGCGCCCTTCAGGCCGTCCCGGACCTCGATGACGGCCCGGAACATCGGACGGTCCTCGATCAAGCCCGGCAGCACATAGGGACGCTCCTTCACCGGAGTGGTCTGCGGGGTGGCGTTGTAGGCGATGAAGTGGACGCGCAACGTCCGCGTCGCCGGGTCGTCCGTCACCACCGCCTCGACGTTGGACGGCGCCTCGATCCGGACCCGTGGTGCCGGCCGCAGGAAGCGGATGGCGTTGGCGAGGAGGCGCCGGGCCTCGACGACATGGTGTTCGCCCGCCGTGGCGACGTCGGGTGAGGCGGCGATGGTGACCACCGTGCCCTTGCCGACGGCGTTCACCAGGACCGCCGGTCCGACCGCCTGACGCGCGCTCAACGGCCAGTCCGCGTTGTAGCCGTCCGGATTCGCGAGCGAGCCCCGGTGCGAATCCATCAGTTCGCCGAACGCCCGCGCCGTGGTGGGCTCGTACACCGTCGCCGGCCCCCGCACCAGTAACGGCCAATCGGCGCGGATCCCCGCAGACAACGCCGCCGCAGTCCCGCCGCCCTCGGGGAGCCGAACCCAGTTGTCCGGCGTCCCCATCCGGCGGACCGCCTTGGCCCCGATCAGCGTTTCCAGGCTCCCGTTCGTCAGCGGCTTCCCCAACGGATCGAACTGCCCGCCGTGTCCGGTCAGGACGAGGTGTCCGCCGTCCTCCACGTACCGCCGCAGCAGCCCCAGCTCGCGTTCCGAGACGATCCCCACGTTCGGCAGGCACACCACCGGGAACCGCCCCAGCGCTTCCGCCGTCAGGTTCTCATCGAACAGGAAGCCGAAGCCGAGGTGCTCATACACGCAGGCCTTGTGCGCCCCCTGGACGGCCTGGAACCACGGCGCCGGCGTGGCGCGTCCGATTGCGTCGCGGGAACGCACGCTGAAGAGCAGGCCGACGTCGCGGACCGGCACATGGCCGAACTCGCTCCGCTTGGCGCGCGCCTCGCCGAGCACCGCGCCCATGCGCTCGTAGGCCACCGGATCCAGCCGGCCGTCGTAGGCCGTCTTGTCGATCATCGTCACGAAGGCCCCGTGGGCCAGCAACGTCGACATCTCCCACCGCATGTCGTGCAGCGGCCGGGTCGTCTGGTCGTGGTACATCCGCACGCCCCGCTGGATCGCCACCTGGAACGGCTTGCCCGGAGTCGCCGCCCGGTACCACTCGGCGTTGAAGCTCGCCGACAGCGCCCCGAAGGCCCACAGCCCCGCTTCGCCGGTCACGAAGTCTCCGTTCCCCGCATGCGCCACCGGGGTCTGGCCCACCTCCCACGAGAAGGGCGGGTTGCCGTGGTAGTTGAAGTCCACCGTCGCCCGCGGATCGAGGCCGCGGACGTGCTCGGTCAGCATCTTCTCGAAGCGATCACTCGTGGCGTAGCGGAACTGCAGCATCCGTTCCCAATCCTCGCTGCCCCATTCGATCGACTTCGGCATCGGACGTCCGTGCTCGTCGCGGTACCGCTCCTCGCAATGCCGACACCAGCAGCCGTGCGGCGCGCCGAAGCCCTGGTCGACCATGTCCAGATGGAAGCCAGCCAAGCCGTAGGCCGTCATCTCGGCCAACAGCGCCTTCACGGCGTTCGTGTAGGGCGAGTTGAAGCAGACCAGCGAGTCGATCGGCTTGCCGTCCGCCTGTCGCATCTTCCACTCCGGATGTTCCCGCAGCTCGTGCGCCGGGTACTGGAGCTGGCAGTACGCGATCAACGGCAGGTGGTGCCGACGGGCCTCGTCCACCGCCTCCCGCAACACGTCGCGGTTCCCCAGCCCGACCGGCCGCGGCACCCGCTTCGAGTCGTGGAAGGTGAAGTCGCCGTCCCGCACCCAGATCACCAGGTACTCGGCCTTCGCCGCCACGCTCCGCCGCACGATCTCCGCGCCATCGAAGTCGCGCGCGTAGTCCGCCGAATGCCGTCCGCCACCGAACTGCGCCCCGGTCGGCCCCACCTCCATGCCCACCAGCACCCGCCGATGCCACGGCAGCTCATCGGTGGCCGCGGTGACGACGGACGGGCTTCCCGCCACGGCGGCGAGCAGGAGGGCCAGGAGGTTTCGAAGCGGGGTTCGGTTCATGATGGAAACGTCGTCGTTGGCCGTTCAGGGCTTCCGCACCAGGCGTCGGAGCACCGCGAGGTCCTCCGGGTTGCGGCCCGGATCGAAGCCGAGCGCGTCTTCCTCCGAGACCAGCATCCGCCGCCGGGCCTCGATGCGCCCGCGCTCCCCCGCATCGACCGCCGCCACGTACACCGCCACCCGGTTCGCCCGGTCCCGGAACTCCACGGCGCCGTCCACGATCCGGTGTTCCACCCGCGTGGTGCCGTCGGCGTCCACCCGGAACACCTCCACCGGGTTTCCGAGGAACGTGGGCAGGGGGAAGTTGAAGGTCGTCTCCCGGGGCGCCCCGAACCGGAACTCCCGCTCCCGCGGATCCGGGACGTAGGCGAGGTCCAACGCGACCAGCAGCGCGCCCCGCGGACCCGCCACGACGTCGAGGTCCCAGTCCGGCGCGCCGTCCCGCATCACCCGCCGATGGTGCGTTGCGTCCCCCTCGAGGAAGTGCTCCTCCAGCATCCGGATCTCCCGGCCCACCCGGGTCATCGGCTCGATCAGGTCCGGGAAGGCCACCAGGGAACGTACGCTCAGGTTGAACCAGTAGAGCGAGGTGATCCGGCTCGCGAGCGCGTGCCACGCCTGGAGCCGCAGTTCGTCCGGGGTCGGGGAGCCGCGCTTCCGGCCGCCGTACCCGTTCCAGTCGTGGTGCGGTCCCTGCGACCAGTAGGCGATCGCTCGGGGACGGTTCAGGTCCCGCAGCGACCGCGTCATCTCGCCGATGGTCTCCAGCGGCGCGCCCCAGCGGATCCGCTCGCCTCCCCACCGTTCGTACTGGGCCCACGCGTCGGGCGACGGCGCCGTGACCCGGTAGGCGTCGTAGTGCGGGAAGTCCGTCAGGCCCGCGTAGAACCGCCAGACCCGCTCCTCGCTGTGGGTCAGCGACGTCGGCAGCCGCGTGGACGCATAGGGCGCCATCGCCTTCCAGCAGTCCTGAGGAGGCACCGGCTTCCCGCCGCCGTACTGGGGTTCGCCCAAGAATTCCACCGCATGGACCCGCGGCAACATGGCGTCGGTGTCGTAGCGCCCCACCGGCGTCAACGCGGAGAAGTACTTCAGCGGGTACCGCGAATACAGGCCGTCGGGTCCGGTCCGGTCGGTGTACCCGGGTTGTTCCTGGATCTGCGCCGTGTTCACGTGGACCCGACGCAGGGTCTTGTGGAACGCCTCGGATTCCAGCGGCTTCCCCTCGCCGCCTCCCGCCTCCTGGACCCAGCCGCCGCTGATGTCGAAGGCCTCCCGCCGGACCCGTTGATGCGCCCAGAGCGTCGTCGGCCGCCCACCGTCGTCCAGCAGCCGCAGCTCGATCGCGGCATGGGTCAGGGGCAACGGGCCCGTCGCCACCCGCACCACCCCGCGGCCGCCCGCTGGAATCCTCCCGTCGGCCGGGAACCGCCCGAGCCCATCGCGGATCCACGGCTGCGACAGGAGGACCCTCCAGGTCGCGTTGCCCGCCGGCAGCCACAGCCGGCACGCGTCCAGGCGCAGCGTCCCCGCGCCTCGGTTCACCACATGGAGGACCATCGAGTCCGGTTGGACCGACTCGCGGGGTCCGAGGAACGTCACCGCTGACAACCAGGCCGCCGGACCGTCGATCGACACTGTCAGACGTTCCGTGGCCGCGTCGTCGATGCCGACATCGGTGCCCGCACCCGTGCCGGAGCCGGAACCGGGCAAGGTCACCTCGAGTGCGGCCTGGGTGTTCGTGCCCCAGTCGGCCCGTTTGCCGTTCCACTTCCACACCGTCATCGCGCCCGGCGGCAGCGTGATGGGGTCGCCGCCCCAGGCCGACGGCAGTTCGTGCCAGGCCCAGGCGTCGTCGCGCAACAGCTCCTCCGGGGTGCGTCCGCGCAGCCGGATCGGGGCCGAGGCGGGGAGGACCAGCGGACGGTCCGAGGCGTTCCTCAGGAACAGCTCCACCCGGGCGCCGAGGCTGAAGTCGGCCTTCTGCCGGTACCGCATCTCGGTGGACTGGACGTGTGGGACGACCTGGACCCCGTCCAGCGAGAGGGTCGCAGCCGAGACCGCGGATACCGCCGACAGGAGCCAGGTCATCGCCGGCTGCAGGCGGAGGCGGGGGAACCGCATCCGGAACGCGGTCGGACGAGCCGCGCGGAACGGGCGTCGTTCAACGGCCTTGGAAGCAGCGGCCGTGGCAAGGAAACGGTTCGGCATGCGAGGAAGACGGGGGCTTGGAGAAACCATGCCGAGCCCCCTTGCTTCAGGACAGTCCCGGATGGTGACGAATCCGGATGCGGGTGGCCGCGGCCGCCCGGCCGCGGTCCCCCCTTCCGCATCCGGAACAAGGACCGTCCCCACGCAAACCCGCCAAGCCGCGAACGGCGCACGGGATACGGACGGAGGAAGCCGCATCCCCGTCGGTGCCCGGTTCCGCGTACGGAAACGCCCGGTCGCACCGTCTCCTCCGCGGCTTGGCGTTTTTGCGTGCCAATCCCTTCTGGATCGCTGCTGCCAAAGCGGCGGAGGGCCGCCGCACTCCAAGACCCTGGCGGACTTCCTCGGCGACGGACGGCGGACTTGAGGCAAGACCTGTCCTTGGAGCTTCCCGATGAAGGGCACCGCCGCTGCAGAGGTTCCCGGCGTTACTTGGCCAGATCCAGCAGCACCAGGGACGAGAACCTCGGGATCACGGTTCCAAGCCGCAGGAGGACATCCTCCGTCTCCATTCCTCGGCGCCCGGCGATTTCCCCCAGCACTACGAAGACCTGTTTGGGTTCCAGTTCGTAGAGGGTGACCAGATAGTCGTCCGGATGGACGGCTCGGATCCCATGCTCCTGGAGGTGTTCCTGGGCGAAATGTCTCAGGTTGAAGGTCAGGATGATCGCGCATCCGCCGCAGATGGCGGCCGCCAGGACGTGCCGGTCCTTTTCGTCGTTGGTGAGCGTCGGGATGAACCTTTCGTACCCGTTCACTGCCGCTTCCGGAAATCCGGCCATGACCTCCTTCTGGAAGAGCTCCACCAGACGGACGGGCCACCCCAGTTTGTTCCGGTGGGTGCGTTCCACTTCCGCAAGGATTCCCATGGACCAATGCGGAACGAACAGTCTCGGCCGCTCCGCCAGTCTCAGCAGGAGATCACACACGCCTTGGTTGGCCAGCACACAGGCGTCGATCAGCACGTGGAAATCCGCCCTCACTCGTCACCCTTGTAGTCGGAGAAGTAGAGGCCTTCCTTCGCCACCTCATCCGTCAGTCGCGACAACGACTCCCGGCGCACCGTGTCCCGCTTCCGCTCATACTCCAGAAGGTCCTTGAAGGTCACCCGTCGATGCGTGCCGACGCGATGGAAGGGGATCTCACCCTTCTCGAGGAGTCCCACGAAGAACTGGCGGGACATGCCGAGGTGGTTCGCGGCGGCCTGCGTGGTGAAAGCCTCGTCCTCGGGGAGCATCACGATCGCCTTCTTCTCCGACATCAGGCGCACGATGCGGGAGAAGTGCTGGAGCAGGACGGCCGGGATCTCGGTCTGTTGGCCTTGCTCGTCCACCAGCAGCACATGCCCCGGGCGAGCGAAGGCGCGGGCCACCTTCTCGATCTGCTCGGCTGGAATGAGAGACGGGTCCAGCCGGTTGGCGCGGTTCGTCAGCATGCGGGAAATGTATCGACGATTCCGGCCTCCCCTCAAGCAACAAACGCTACAACCGCCACAAACACCATACTCGACGCCAAGCTGGGACGATACCCATTCCGATTCCAACCAGTTCAAAGTCAGGTGCTTGGATCGAATGCGGATGATCATCCTCCTCCGCAGCTTTGCGCTTTTGCGTGCCAAGCCCTTCTGCACCGTCACGGCCGAAGCGGCGGAGGGCCGCCGCACTCCAAGACCCTGGCGGACTTCCCAGGCGGCGGACGACGGACCCGCGCTGGTCCCGCTGACCGGACCTCTTCCAACGCCAGAATCCGCTCGGGGTATTTTGTTAAAGAAAATGACGATTTCCTTTAACAGGAAATTCCTTATTAAAGATTCGAGACATGACGCGAACGCCGACCGGTTCCTACCGCGTTTCGACGGCCTCCGGGGAGGCTGTCCGTGCGTTCGTGCCGCTGCCGCTTCCTCCCCATCCGCCACTGGAGATGGACGGTCCGCGGCAGCGGTTGCTCGAGCGGGCCACCCTCGCGATCGGTCGACTGGATAGCGTCAGCACCTTGCTGCCGGATCCGCACCTGTTCCTGTACTCTTACGTCCGACGGGAGGCCGTCCTGTCCTCGCAGATCGAGGGGACTCAATCCTCGTTGTCCGACCTCTTGCTCTTCGAGATCGAGGAGATGCCGGGAGTTCCGCAGGACGACGTCGTGGAGGTGTCCAACTACCTCCGGGCTTTGGAGCATGGGATCTCCCGCCTGCGCGAAGGATTCCCGCTGTCCAATCGGCTGCTCCGGGAAATGCACGGCGCCCTGATGCAGCGGGGCCGTGGCAGCGACAAACAACCCGGTGAATTCCGACGCAGCCAGAACTGGATCGGCGGAACCCGTCCCGGCAATGCCCACTTCGTCCCGCCTCCGCCCGAGGAGTTGGAAGCGTGCATGGGTGCCCTCGAAGCCTTCCTCCATGAGGAGTCCAGTCCTCTGCCAATCCTCCTGAAGGCGGCGCTGGCGCACGTCCAATTCGAGACCCTGCATCCGTTTCTCGACGGCAATGGGCGGCTGGGTCGTCTGCTGATCGCGCTGTTGCTCCACCACGGAGGGCTTCTGTCCCAACCCCTTCTGTACCTGTCGCTCCACCTCAAGGAGCACCGTTCGACCTACTACGAGTTGCTGGATCGGGTGCGGGCGACGGGCGACTGGGAGGCCTGGGTGGATTTCTTCCTGGAAGGGGTGGAACAGACCGCCCAAGGCGCGGTCACCACCGCACGCCGACTGGTGGATCTCTTTGAGAAAGACACCCGGCGGATCCAGAAGCCGGGACGTTCCGCGGCGAACCATTTGCGGGTGCTCGGAGCGCTCCAGCGTCGACCGATCCTGACCCTGCCGAACCTCTGTCGGGAACTTCCGATGACCTTCCCGACTGCCAACAAGGCGATGAAGCACCTGGTTGCCGAAGGGATCGCCCGGGAAATGACCGGACAACGCCGCAACCGCGTCTTCGTCTACGACGCCTACCTGGCGATCCTCAACGAAGGCGGCCAACCGTAGCCGACGTGGCCGCGGCCACCAGGCCGCGGTCTGCTCCCCTTTTCCGAATTCAGGAAGCTTGTAAGGAAAGCTTCCAGGTCCCCCCCTCCCCGGATCCCCGTCTTCTGCGCAAAAGCTGGGGGAGTGTCGCCGCACTACCCGCTCCCTGCTCTTCGCCGCCCGCCGACGTGGCCGCGGCCGCCCGGCCGCGGTCCCCCTCTCTGGATTCGTGAGACCTGGAAGGAGCGCCTCCGAATCCGGCCACAGTCCCCGCTCCCCGCTTCTTGCCACCCGACGCCTGACGCCTGACGCCTGACGCCGAGCCTCCCGCTCCCGGCTCTTTGCTGCCCCGCTGCGGTCGCTCGGAGCGGGGTCCGCTCCATGTGCTGTCCCTGGGGCTTCCCGGTTGAATTGGCATCGGGAGAGTTCAGCCGAAGAAGCAACCGTTGCTGTCCTCGTCAATCACCCGGAGTGCTTCGGCGAGCGAGTCCGTTTCCGGACAGGGCTGGTAGCGATGCCAATGGCCGTCCGCCCGTTTCCAAAAGAGGCGCCAGACCCGCAGGCGGGGTAGTTGCTGGACCTTGGCGATGGGTTGCTCGGTGTGCTCCCCGGGACGATTGAACGCCGGGCGCACGAAGAAGAGCTCGATGGAACGGTCGGTGAACCGCTGGCCCTCGCGGACCTTGTCGCGGAGATGCAGCGGAGGACGGCGCTGGGACCAGAACGAGTCCTCCAGAACCTTCAGGTGCTCGGCGATCTCGGTTTCGGTGAAGGCCATGCCCGAAAGGAACTTGAATCACGCTTCCTTGAGTTCGGCAACCAGGGCGGAGAGGAGGTCGGCGGTGGTGAATCATCCTGATGTCCTGCGCCGCCGAGACGATGGCCGATCGGAACCCTTCCCGATGGGGAGTGGAGCGGGGTTCTGGGTTTTCCTTTACAGCCATCCCACCAGGCGCGGTCCCCCCCTTTCCGAATTCAGGAGGCTTGGAAGTATTGCATCCAGATCCGCCCCCGGATCCCGTCTTCTGCGCGAAAGCGGCGGCGGACCGCCGCCGTCACTGCTCTGTGCTCCCCGCTCTCTGCTGCCAAGCCGCAGTCCCACAAACAAGCCTTCCCAGAAAATCCTGAAAACTCCGGCAGCGTTGCCGCCGCGGCTACGAGCCACCCGCTCCCGGCTCCCGGCTCAACCGCCCGACACCCGACGCTTGAGGCAGTCTTCTACTCCCCGCTCGTTCACTCCCGGAAACGGCCTGACCCACCTTCACTACCTGTTGTAGAAGTGGTGCGTGGCGGTGACCGAATCGAATTGGGCCCACTGGCTGGAGCGCCTCTACGACCTGCGTCGGGACAAGCGCGGTTCCCACGAGCGTCCTCACAAGCCGGTGTTGCTGCTGGCGATCCTCGATCTGCTCGACCGCGGTATTCTCCAGGACAACCAAGTCCCTTTCTCCGACGCGCTCGTGTCCACATTCCGACGCTGCTTTGGCGTCGTGCAGGCCCGGGACGATCGCCCCACCATCGAGAATCCCTTCTACTTCCTGTCCGGTGACGGCTTCTGGCAGGTGTTCGTGGCCGGCCAGTCGGAGCCGCTCTACCGCGAGGGTTTCGCCGGTGGGGCTCCCAGTGCCGCCCAGCTGCGGAGACAGTCGGCGACCGGGCGAATCGACGCCGGTCTATGGGCATTGATGAGTGAACCCATCGCCCGTCATCAACTGAGGGAAGCCCTCATCGCTCGCTACTTCCCGGAGCATCACGACAGACTTGCTGCGCTGTCGGCAGAGGCGCGTTCTCCGAGCGTGACGGAAGCCAAAGAGCCAGCGCTTCCACCGGGACGAGACGCTGCGTTCCGCCGGACCGTCCTCGAGCTTTACGACTACCGATGCGCGGCGTGCGGTGTGCGGGTCCTTCTGAAGCCGCAGATGTCGCTCGTCGAGGCGGCCCATTTGATCCCGTTCTCCATCAGCCGGAACGACCGTCCTACGAACGGCGTGGCGCTTTGTCCGAACCACCATTGGGCCATGGACCGGCACCTGATCGCGCCCTGTCCCGATCCCCGGAATCGGGCCGGGCTATGGCGGATCAACACGCGGCGGCTCGACGACCGCATCGAGGGACAGCGCGACCTGATGTCCTTGGCTGGCCGGCCGGTGATTCCACCTCGGGAAACGATGTACCTTCCGGCGCCGGAATCCCTGCGCTGGCGCGAAGAACAGCTGGCCATCGCCGACTGACATGTCTCTGCCGGATCCCAACCCCATGATCTCGACGATCGAGCTGGAGCTGCCCGTCTTCGGCCGGATCGAGCCCGAGCGGGTGATCGCCCAAGATGAGCTTTTCGCCATCGTGCGCGACAAGTACCCGATCGCGATGGGTCACACCTTGATCATCCCGAAACGCGCAATACGGCGCCTCCGGGAGCTGACCGCGGGAGAGCGGAGCCGACTGATGGAATGGACCGTCTGGGTTCAGGCCCGGCTGATGGAGCACGCCGAGACTCCGGTGGAAGACTTCAACATCGGGCTCAACGACGGTCCTGCTGCCGGCCAGACGATGCCCCAATTCCACCTGCACGTGATCCCGCGTCGGATGGGCGATGTTCCCGATCCCCGCGGCGGCGTCCGCTGGGTGATCCCGGAGCGGGCGCGGTATTGGTGAGCGGCGCCGTGGCTACTGGATCTCGCGGCGCATGACGATCTCGTCGGGGGTCATCCCGGCGAACTCGAAGCCTTCCTTGGCCACGGCGTTCATCGCGACGTTCATGTAGTAGGCCCGCTCGTCCACCCGGTCGGGACGAACCGAGCGGTTCAGTACGGAGCCCAGCATCTCCACCTTGCCGTTGGATCGGATCAGATGGGTGTTTTCGCGGCCGCTCCATCGGATGGTCGCGTACTCGTAGCGTTGCAGGGTTCCTGGACCCGCACCCATCAGTTGCCGGGCAAAGAGCCCGAGGGTCGCAACCGCCAACACGGCGCCGATTGGAATCAGGGACTTCTTCATTTCTGTCTGGGTTCGGTGTCAGCGGTTGAAGGTGAAGCTGCCTTGGAAGGTTCCGTCTGCGGTGTGCCCTTGGCCGGTCAGCGAGATTTTCGCGTCCGTGAAGACCCCTTCGGCCTTGGCCGAGATGATGGTGGATCCGGCTGAGAAGCCGAGTTGTCCCGCGATCCGACCGTCCTGAAGGGTTCCGCTGAAGTTCAGCTCCGACTTCTCCGAGGTGGAAACGATGGTGAGCGCGTCGCCGTTTCTCTGGACGGTGGCCACCCCATAGACGGTGTCGCTGGCCGACGTCGTGATGCTGGTCGCACGGACATGGCCTCGAAACAGCCATCGGACGCCTTGGTTGTCGGCGGGTTGACCTACTTCCTGCAGGACCTCGTCCAACTTCTTCGCGGTGGCCGGGGAGTTCAGGTCCAATCCCAGCCATTGGACGTAGTCCGCCGCCATAGAAGCCACCTCCCGTTTCACGGTCGATTCCGGGTGTCGCTCTCGGAAGCCCGCGACGAGCCGGTCGACCTGTTGCCCCTCCTCGGCCACTTCAGTCGACGACTTCCATTGGATGACCAATGCCGTCGGTTGATTGACGCTATAGACCTTCGGATCACCGATGGCTCCGGTCGTCATGCCGACACCGAACTCCGATCCAGACCGCATGACGATGGCGTCGCCGCCCTTGCCCTTCGCCATCCCCGCCGCCATCGCGATGATGCCGTCGTCCCAGTACTTGTTCGGGTCCTCGAAGCGCACGCTTCCGATCACCCGATAGGGGCGTTCCGGCCATCCTCGGTAGACGGGCACGGCGAACTGACGCTCCGCCATCGAACCCGCGGCGGTCGGCCAGGAGTTTGCCCTGCCTGCGAACTCCGAGTAGCGCATGGGGCTGCATCCGACCGTGAGAGCCCCGGCGAGGAGTGCCAGGGCCAACCAGTTTGCTTGGAAATTCTTCATCGGCGATTCGCGAGTGGAGGTGATGTATCAGTATCTATGTATCAACGTAGCTTCCAGAAGGTTTGGATCACCTAAGGGGCAAGTCGGCAGCTAACCAAAACACGACGAGACGTAAATATCTCACACTCAATGGTCTGTCCGTGATTCGAATCGAGGTGAGACTCCCTGGTAGTCGAAAGTGTCCCTTGGCCGCTGAATATATATCGAGCAATCCCCGCTAGTCTATTTCAATCCGGAAAATGGCAGCGCACGTAGCCTCAATTGTTTCAAGCGGGTTCCTACTGGAATTGCGGCTGAAACAAGGTGCTGCGAGCGAAGACTTAACTCGTCATATAGCCCTTCTGATACGGGATACACTAAGGTTGCCTTGACGCTTGGCACATCTCCGCAGACAGCCGCGTACGCCAGTATTTGGTGAACATCCGCCCGAAGGCCCAGTTTAGCCTCTTCTGTGAAGGCATTCCATCCCGCCATATCTAAATCAGCAAAGTGGGACTTGTATTTTGCGTCAATAATTTCAATCCCATTCGAATCCTCTACAATAATATCAGGAATCAGGTGTCCAATAGCACGGTGACTTCGGTGATCCCAAGGTAGTGGCACAGTAGTTTCACCGAGGCGGCCAACTTTTACGCGACCGCCCGAAAGCGCAGCCTCAGAGCGCGCGACTTTTTCAACATATCTCTCCCACAAGCTCTCTAGTGGCAAAATCCAGGCAAGCCCGTCGGAGCTGCGTCCACCCCCAAGCCCTCTATTCTCTAAAATCCAGCTAATTGCCCTGAGCCCTTCTCGCAGGACTGCTGAAGACAAAGGGCCAATACCGAGATGGTGTTCTAATTCGCCGCTATGAGGCCTACGGGAAGGCACATCCGCAACCTGATCAAGTAGGTTCATAGCAAATGATGCTAAGCTTAACGCCATTGGATCACTGCCGCCGGTTGCGACTAGATCAAGGCGGATACGCTCAAGCGTCCAACGAATCGTTTGACGCAAGCGCGAATCAGTGCCAAGCTCACTGAATTTACATGGCAAATTATGCCAGCGTCCAGCTGCGATCTGGTTTGTGATATATGTCTGCCATTGGATCTGACCGCGGGGATGCGAGCGGACTTCGATGCGCTCTTGATATCCAGGTTTAAGCTGTGTCAATAGATTTGAGAGGCGCTGGAGGGCGGGACCAGCGAGAACCCATGGCGGCACCTCCCTACCGCTTCCTGGAACCAGCGGCTGTGTGAGAAATTGGGGCGCACTTCCCCATCCTGTTGCAGCCAAGACCCGCCCTACTCCAGGCCAACCGAATCTAGGAGATACAACCAATCCTCCGGCTACTTGTCCCGAAACAGGCGAGCGGAGAGGAACTGCCCCAGCTGAATGTCCGGGCCTTAATTCCAACCTTATTCCATTGCGACCAGCAACAATTAGAGGCTCGGTCCCTATTGCGGCCAGTGCTTCGCGGTTGCGTGACAAAAAGCTATCCAAATGCGGCCCCCAACCAGGATCTCGTCCCCCAGATATATAAGGAGATGGATCGACCCACACCGCCGGCCCGTTATCGACCGCATGCAGCAATGATTGTGGACTTGGCGCCCTTGCGACATGAACCTCTGGCGCCCTTGCTTTTGGCTGCTTGGACCCACTGGCTGCGGTCGCATTTCTCGCCATAACTAAGAACCAGAGGTTGAATCAGCGATCAGATTGCGAACTGCATGCAGCGCTCCAGAAGCTGGACCCAAGTAACCCTCACGTAGATATTCATCTACGAGTGGAAGCAGTTCGTAACGTATTCGGTCTCGCAGCACTGCATCGTCGCAAGCAATAAAGTAGGAATGCCCGGGCATCAGGGTAAGTGCGTCGTCTGGGGCAAACTCGAGAAAGACATCACACAATGCATCAAACAGCTTCAGGCCCATTGCCGTACTGGTGGACTTCACGACATCCCGGTCAGGCATCATTGTTATAAATGCAAATCTTCGGCGAATAGCTAGGTCCATGCGTGTGACACTGCGATCCGCCGTGTTCATAGTAGCGAGGACAAAAAGATTGCTCGGCAATACAAATTCGTTCACGCCATCAATCGCATGAGGCAGCCTCACAGCCCGGCCTTCCTCATTGTGCCCTGCTTCAAAGAGATAGATAGACTCACCGAGAACTCGCCCGAGGTCTGCACGGTTGATCTCATCAATTACGAGAAGTGCCCCACTACTTTCAGCTTTCTTTGAAGCCTCAATTAGGTGACCGGGACGCGCTTGGAAACGCAATGAGGCATGGGAAACGTCGGGTGACAAGCCGGCGACAAAATCTTCGTATGTCGTCGACGGATGAAACTGGGTTATGACCCCGTTGTTGGCGAAAGCCTCGTCCAGGATCTGTTTTGCGATTCGCGACTTACCCGTTCCAGGAGGACCTTCAAGAACCACAAAACGACGCGATCTCAAAAGCCGAGTAATCTCTTCCTTTGACGGAGTTTCTAGCCATGCCCCGTGTAGGGACGCAATGAACGAGTGATACTCATCCTCAGCAGCCTTCAGGACCTCCCAACCGCGTTCGTATGCGTAAAGATCAACGAAGGCCTGCACTACACGCTTCGCCAGGTCAGGATTGTTCCTTGGAACTTCCGCAAGGCAATAGAGCTCTCGACCATATCTATCAAAGACCGGTTTCCAAGCAGGCAACTGGTCCGTCACTACCTTTGGAACTGGCATACCCATAGTCGCTGGGTCCTGTCGTGCCCATGCGGTTACGCCGAGTTTAACCAAATGCTTCCGAAGACTCTCAATTCGTCTACGATGTCCGGGCCGAGTCAAAATGCCTTCGTCCGGACTTAGGCCGCGGGTTCCAATGCCGAAGTCGATCAAGCACCCCTCTGGACGTGGAAACCAAACCAAACTCGTTCCTCCATAGGGTCCGCTTGGTGGGTTGTCTGGGTTTATGAATCCTGCATATGCGACGTGCTCGGACTCGGCTCCGCTTCGACCATACGCATTACGAATGAATGGCGGACGATCGTGCTCAAGGTGCGATGCGGAGCGTTTGTGGAAACGCGATCCGAAGAGGCCCTTAATGGCGTCGCCGATGGTTTCGCTGGTTGTGTCTGAGCCTGCCGCAATCGCATTTGCAAGGATTTGCAGTTCGTCGCTCATATTATTTTCATGTTTGTCGATTTAACATTTCGGTCGCGGAGGTATTGACCGGGCCTCCGAAACTGCTCCAGGGGATTTGAGAGTTCTAGGCGTTGGTTAATGGTTGTTGGTTCACTGCGGAAAGTCCATCCCCGGCTCCGGTCGGGAACCGCTCTCCCTGCACCGGTGTCCGGACCTGTCCCCGGTCGAGCCCGCCGTGGTTTGGACAGGGAGCGATTCCATAACAATGGGCACCCAGGAATCGAAGGGATGGAGCCCACGGAAGTCCCAGCCTGCTTGGATCCCCGCCGCATGCGGTTTCGATGGGCTGGCTGTGTTTTCCGATCCCGGTTTCCGGTTTTCGGCGGGGAAGAACTGAAATGGAGGCGATCGACCGCAGCCTGGCAGCCGCGGCTACAGGCAACGGACCACGGACCACGGACAACAATCGTCTCCCTCCGTGTCCTCCGTGTCTCCGTGGCCAATCCAAAGCAGTCTTCCCGCGACGGACCGCAGTCGGCCCCGGAATGGACGCATTCCCAGGCGGGTGATGGGATGGTCCGGAAACCGATGTCGAACCGAAGCGTGATGATCCGGCTCTGGAGGGCCGCCGTGGTCGTGGTGGGAATCGTCTGCCTTCCGGTGAGCACCGCGTGGGCCGCCACGTCCCTTCCCGCACCCAAGATGTCCTACCTCGACAACGGCGAGGTCCGCATCGGCATGGACCTCGCCCTCGGGGGCGCCGTCACCTTCATCTCCGGCAAGGGGCATCCCGGAAACATCATCAACAGCGCCGACCTCGGTCGGCAGATCCAGATGTCCCACTACTCCGGTCCGTGGCCCTTCGAGGTCGGGGACAAGAAGCCGCATCCGGCCTGGGTTGGCCTCGGCTGGAATCCGATCCAGACCGGCGACTGCCACCTCAACCCGTCCGCGGTCGTGGAGCATCGCAACGACGGCAAGGAACTCTACATCCGGTGCATCCCCATGCAGTGGCCGCTGGAGGGCGTCCCCGGCGACTGCGTGTTCGAGACGTGGACGACCCTGAAAGGTCCGCTCATCCACATGCGCTTCCGCTGCACCAACCGGCGGAAGGACAGGACCCAGTACCGCCCCTGTCCGCAGGAACTGCCGGCGGTCTACACGATTTCGAAGCTGTCGCGGCTGATGTCCTACACCGGCGACCGGCCGTTCACCGACGGGGCGCTGACCCACGTGAAGAACGATTGGCACAAGCCCTGGCCGTGGACGCGGTTCACCGCCACGGAGGGGTGGGCCGCCTTGGTGGACGACGAGGGCTGGGGACTCGGCGTCTTCAAGGTCGACGGATCCGAGTTCCACGGCGGGATCCATGGCGACGGCAGGTCGGAGGATCCGAAGCACGGTTCGACCGCCTACGTGGCGCCGATCCATCACGAGAACTTCGACCCCGACATCGTGTACGAGCACCGGACGGACTTCCTCGTGGGCCAACTCGAGGAGATGCGTCGACGCTTCAACACGATGGCCGAACGCACGCCGCCGGCGTGGCGGTTCGAGCGGGATCGCCAGCATTGGACCGTCCATGGCGCGACCGACGAGGGCTTCCCGTTGAAGGGCGCATGGCGGATCCATCTCGGGGAACGGAAGGCCCGGATGGACAGCGGAGGTCGTCCCTGGCGTGCGGAGGCAGCGCCGACGGTGCGACTGCGGATCGCCTACGCCGGACGTCCGACGACGGCGCGGATCTTCTGGAAGCGATTGGGAGACGATCATTTCGACCGCGAGCGGAGCGTTCCCCTGGAGTTGGACGGCGATGGCCAGGTCCGCGCACCCGTCGTCGAACTCGGACGTTCACCGGGCTACCGGGGATTGATCACCGCCTTGGCGGTCGAGCCCGGCGATGAACCCCGACCGGGCGAAACCCTGACCCTTCACACGGTCGAGCTCCTGCCGGCGCCGGTCGGGAACTGACGCGTTGATGATCCCAGCTCGGAACTCGGCGGCGCCGGGGTTCGGCACCTCCTTCCCGGCTTCGTGGATACGGCTATGCGGAACGTGGGGTGGTGGTGACGGTGCGAACGGCGCGAACGGTGTGGCCGGCAGCCAGTGTGTCGGCGATGAACTGGAGGAACCCGCCCGCGGGCCGACACGGGATCACGTCGAATGGAATGAGGTCGTCTTCGAAACGCACGAGGTTCTTCGTGTGGGCGTCGAAGACTCCGAGGTTGTCCTCGGCTCGGTAGTAGCCGCACTCGGTCACCTTGGCGAAGCCGAGCCGCTCGAACCACGCGTCGATCTCGGGTTGGGTGACCGGAACGAGGTCGAACCGCGGCTGCGAGGTGACCACGGCCAGGTCGTCGCCGGGGTCGAGGACGCCTTCGAGGCGATTCAGTCCGGGAACGAGTTGGTTCTGGAGGTGGAGCCGTTCGAGGTATTCGAGCGGGGTGGCTTCCCAGAGATGGAACCGGCGGGTGTCTTCGCCGGAAGAGACAAGGGCAAGGTCGATGCCGGGGGCCAATCCGAAGATGCCGCCGCGGGTGACCTTGAAGTAGCGATCGGTCGCTTCGTCGTGAAACAGGTCGTGCTCCTGACCGCCGCGGACCACCTTGGTCGGAAGCTTGGCGGCGCTCAGCAGCAGACCCAGACCTCGCGCCCATTCACGAAGGCTTTCCTTCTGCCGGGCGAGAGTGGGCGTCCCATGTGCTGCTCCAGTTGACGGTAGGCCTCTTCGGAGGTGATCGAGCGCCGCGCCGACAAGATCCGCTCCATCCGCTCTGCGGAGAGCAGCGGCTTCACCGGGATCGGGTTGGGCGTGTTGGGAGACATCGTCGGACATGGGAACGCTACGTGGAGGGCGGAGGTTGGCAACCCATCAGGCGGCCTGCCGATCGTGGACCGTCTCGTGGATCGCGTCCGGCAAGCGTCGGTCGGTCACCGGCGTTTGTGGCAGGTGGAGTCCTGGAAATCCATGGGCATCTCCCCTCCACCACGGAACCGGGCGTTGGGTTCGACGGATCCGGTTTGAGGACTCCTTCCACAAACTTCCGATCGCGTGCATCCAATCTGGGAACTCCGGCGAAGAGCATGGATGTCCGGACGATTGGGTCCGGCAAAACGATTCCAGACATCCTCGTGATTCCCATGAACTCCCGTATCCTCGCCCGTTGGTTCCCCGCCGTCGCCGCCGCCGCACTCCTGGCCCTCGGTTCGCCCGGATTGCTCGCCGGATCCCACGGCTCCGCCAAACCCGACATCGTCGCCACGGCGATCAAGGCGGGTTCCTTCAAGACCCTCGCCAAGGCCCTTGCGGCCGCCGACCTCGTCGAAGCGCTCCAAGGCGACGGTCCGTTCACGGTCCTTGCGCCGACCGACGAGGCCTTCGCCAAGCTGCCCGCCGGCACCTTGGAATCGCTCCTGAAGCCGGAGAACAAGGCGCGCCTCCAGGCCGTGTTGAAGTACCACGTGATCACGGGCAAGGTCCCCGCGAAGCAGGTGGCGGGGCTCGACACCGCGAAGACCCTCTCGGGTGCCGAGGTGAAGATCGCCTTCGAGGACGGCCGTCTCCGCGTGAACCAGGCCCGGGTCGTGAAGACCGATGTCGCCGCCTCGAACGGCCTGATCCACGTGATCGACGAGGTGCTGCTCCCGCCGGAGACCGCCGCCACCGCGGCCGGCCCGGCGAAGGGTCCCGGCCTCGAGGTGGTGCGTTTGGCGATCCGCCGGGGCGTGCCGCTCTTCAACGACGGTCAGGTGCAGGCCTGCGCGGCCATCTACGAGGTCGCCGCGCTGAGCCTCGCGGAACGTTCCGACGTCCCGACCGCCGGTCGGCGTCGCCTGCGGAAGGCCCTTGCGGAAGCGGACGATCAGAAGGACCTGTCCGCCCGGGCGTGGACCCTGCGGCACGCCTTGGACGAGCTCGGCACGATGATGAACTGAGCCGGTCCGACCGCCGACCACGACCTGGACCCATGCCTGACGGGCCCGAAACCGACGAACCCCTGCTGCCCTCCGTGGCCGCGGGGGATCGTCCTGCCATGGAGGCCTGCTTGGAACGCTACGAGGGCCTCGTCTGGGCGTTGGCCCGGCGGATGTTGGGCGACGGTCCGGAGGCGGAGGACGCCGTGCAGGACGTGTTCATCGAGTTGTGGAAGTCCGCCGGACGGTTCGACGTCCGGGCCGGAAGCGAGTCGACCTTCGTGGTGACGGTGGCGCGGCGGCGTCTGATCGACGCCCGGCGGCGCAAGGCCCGTCGGCCTGCCTGGGATCCGATCGAGACCCTGACGGTCGAGCCCGCGGCGGAAGCCGCGGAGCCTTCGCTGCTCGACGACGCCGGGCTTCGGGCGCTGACGGCGTTGAGGGAGCTTCCCGAGGAACAGCGACGTTTGATGGAATGGGCCTTGGCGGATGGCCTGAGCCATTCGGAGATCGCCGGGCGAACGGGGACGCCGTTGGGGACCGTGAAGAGCCTGATCCGCCGGGGACTGGCGCGGGTGCGTGAGGCGTTGGAGGTGACGGCATGAACGACGAATTCCAGAAGGCCATCGACCGGGTGGTGGACGGCGACGGGACGCCGGTCTCCAGCGGTTCCGAGGACGTCGCGACGCAGTCGGCGACCGCGGCGATCGTGCGCGGGCTGGTGCGCCCCGAGACGCCGCCGAAGTCGCTGCGAGAGAAACTGCGTCGGGACGCCGACCGCTTCGCCGCGACCGACAAGGTCGTGCCCTTCCCCAAGCCCGAGGAATCACGTTCGCCCTTCGGCAACGGGTTCCCGATGACGGCGTGGGGTTGGCAGGCGGTGGCCGCCGTGGCGTTGTTGTTCGCGGTGTGGAGTTGGAATCGCGGTCCGGCTTCCGGAGCGATCCGACCGGAGCAAGGCCGCGTGGCCCTGATGCGGACGGCCGCGGACATGACCCGCGCGGACTTCGCCCCGGGTTCCGACCGTTACGCCGGACTTCGCGGCGACGTGGTGTGGAGCACGGAAGGGCAGGAAGGCTACCTGAGGCTCGAAGGCGTGCCTGCGAACGACCCGAGCCGTTCGCAATATCAGCTGTGGATCGTCGACCCGGAGCGGGATGAATTCCCGGTCGACGGCGGCGTTTTCGACGTCCCGGCGGACGGGAAGGAAGCGATCGTGCGATTCCGCCCGCGGTTGCCGGTGGGGCGGCCGACCACCTTCGTGATCACCCGGGAACAACCCGGCGGCGTGGTGAAGTCCCGAAACCCGAAACCCGTGGCCGTTGCCGTTACCGTGGCGAAGATCTAAACCGCCTCGAGCCCATGGGCGCGGAAAGAGATCTCGCGCCAAAACGCCCAGGCGCCAAAGAGGAGTTGGAGCGGGTGAAGGGAATCGAACCCTCGTGGATATTACTAAAGCGGTTTCCTGAGGAAACCCCACGATCCCGAGGCAAAAATGAGGGGAAACATCACCATTCCAAGTCACCGCATGGACTTGGAGTGAACTCAAAATCACTGAAGACCACTTTCTGCCAAACGATGGTGCGATCACAAAGTGGGCTGGACTACGTAACCAACGGCCTCGTATCCGCGCACTCTTTTGGAATACATTTTGGAAAGAATCGGCTCAGCGTCGTCCACATAATCGTAAACGATGACTTCGCGCCTATTGTCGTGAAGACGATGGAGGCGACCGACATACTGTTGAAGCGTTCCGCGCCAGGAAATCGGCATGCTAAGGAAGAGCGTGTCGAGGCGTGCGTCATCGAAGCCTTCACCGATGTAGCGCCCGGTTGCCAGCAGAACCCGTTCTTCACCGTCGGGAATCGCCTTCAGTTGCTCGGCGACGGCCCTCCGTTGCTTCGCGCCCATGCCGCCCTTCAATACGACAACGTTTTTGACGAGGGCAGCAATTCTGGAGGCGAATTCATCCAATTGGCTGGTACGTTCGGTGAGCAGAATCGGGGAGCGTCCCGCCTTGATGCAGGTCAACAGGTCCTCGAAAATAAGATCGTTGCGAGGCTTGTTTCCGGCCAACGCGGCATACAACTCGTGCATTTCGGGTTTTCCCAGCGAGGGCGACAATCGAAAATGGGTCGGGCGGGGAATGACACTGTGGGTGAACGGTCGCGCGAGGGCCTGCGCCTTTGCATTTACGCGATGACGGATCGGACCGCACTGCATCACGATAATCGGGTGATGGCCATCCTTGCGCTGCGGTGTCGCGGTGAGGCCGGTGACGTAACGCGCTTTCACCTGCCGGAGCACCTGCTCGAAGCTCACGGCGGAAAGATGGTGGCACTCATCCACAATGACGTTGCCATAGTTGGCAACCAGATCGTCCACGACCTGCCGTCGATTCAGACTTTGGATAACCGCAACATCAATCTTCCCGCTCGGGCGGCGGCGTCCCCCTCCAATTTGCCCGATGCTCTTGATGGGCAGATCCAAGAATGACGCGAGTCGCTCGCGCCATTGGTCCAAAAGCTGGCGACGATGCACCAGCACCAAGGTATTTGTTTTCCGGGCGGCAATCAGCCATGCGGCCACCACCGTTTTTCCAAAAGCCGTCGTGGCGGACAAAATGCCTTCATCGAAGCCCAGCAGGCGTTGGCGGCGGCTTGTTGGTCGGGCCGAAGCTGGCCGTGAAACGTCACGTCAAGCTGCTGACCTGCGAATCGCTGATCGTCGAGGTCCACAGCCACCTTGTGTAATTCGAGCAGCGCGACGATTTCTCCCAGGCAACCGCGCGGCAAGGCGACGTGTTTCGGAAATTCCTCGGCGCAACGAATCACTCGCGGCTTGTCGAAGGTGGACAGCCGCATGGCTTGGGCGCGATAGAACTCCGGGTTCTGAAACGCGGCGAGCCGATGCAGCCGGTTCAACATTGCGGAAGGCAATCCTTCCGTTTCGACAAAGATCAGGTTTCCCCGAACAACGCGCACTTTCGCGGGCAACGGACCGGAGATGAGTTCGTCTTGCTTCTTCCGGGATGGTGGCAGCGTCCACGGATCTTCGGCTTGTTCCTCGTCCGTCAAACTTCGGCGGACACCGATGATGTCTCCGCTCCTTTCGGCCTCGCGAACAACACTCTCGACTTCACCCAATTCCATCCGCCGGATGCCCGACAACGCGGACCACTGGTCAGGGTGTGGATTGAGGTCGTGGTCAAGAAACACACTTCTGCCATGGCTTCGCGGCACATGCTGCAACGGCAGAGCGATCAGATTGCCGAAGCCGCCCTTGGGCATGGTGTCCTGGCTCGGAAAGAAACGGTCGTAGGAATCGAGACCCAATTGGTGACGCCGCTCCATGGTCCGGGTCAGAATTGCCGCGCCAAGTTTTCGGGCGAGTCGGGCAGGTAACGGCGCGGAGAAGAAGATCCAGATGTGGCCGCCGCGTCCGGAGCGTGACCGTTCTAAAAGTGCGGGCACCTTCCACTCACCACAGGTATGAAGATAGGCACGGACGTCCTCCTGCCAGGTTGCTTTGTCAAAGTCAGCGGCGAGGAACCAACACGTCTCATCGGCCAACAGTGGGTAAATGCCCGCCGTGAGTTTGCCCGTTAAATGGTCATGGATAACCTGGCCGGTCAGCGGAAAGTATTCCTGCGGCTCGTCCGAAAACTTGGGAAACGGTTTGCCCCAAATCCTTCGGCACGCGGGGGAATATCCTGCCTTTCCATCGCGTCCCTCCCATCGCACTGCATAAACGTCTTCGCGCCCGCGAAATAGGCTGAGGAAAAAATTCACCTTTTCTTCCGGGCTGGACTTGGCGGTTACAATGCCTGCCGGGGCGAGCGCGGCAGCGGGCGGCACCGCAATTTCCGGGACCGGCATTTCCAATCGGCCACGCAACTGCCGATTCTCCTCGCGCAGGCGTTCGCACTCCGCAAGCGCTTCGGCAAGCTTTGCCTCATTGGAGCCGGATGCGCTCATCGTGGAGCCCGCCCGCTCATGCCAAATGCTCCCGCAGTCGTGGCGCCAAAAACGCGCTGCTCGTTTGCCCATTTAGATCAGTTATAACAGACTCAGAAATCGATGCACCAGTTCGTAGGCGCGACGGGCGTGCATTGCCTGAGTGTCGGCGTCAGTCGCAGAATGGAACTCCACCAGTTGCTGCGGACCGAAGGCAGCCACGCTGGTGAACTTCTCCCGCAGAATCTCAATCGCTTTGGCGATGTTCTTCTCCCCGGCTCGACTCCTCCACCCTTCGGCCAGTTTGTTCATTCCGGCCGGGAAGTGTTCCAGACAGTAGCAGAAGTCGTAGGTATCCTTCGGCTTGTCTCGCCCTCCGATGGCGTGCGCCTTCATCACCAGAAAATCGGCCAAGGAAGCAACCCGTAGTCGGACTGTGTTCGTCGCACCACGCACATTTTCGCCCGAGATCGTGAGTTCGTCCGGATTGTGGAATGCCTCACTGCAAGCGTCGATCTGGAGCACTCGAAAATCTTGGAGCAGCTTGGGTTTGTTCTTCTTCAGCTTGACCGCTTTCGGTGCAAGAAACTCCACCTCCACCTGCACGGGCTTTTCTCCGTCCTTGAGGTCCACCTCGACCACCAATTGGAAATCCTTCTCGCCAACGCGATAGCGTTTCGTGTCCAGCAACAGCTTCACCAATTCGGCGTAACGCCCGTCGTCCAGTTTGGCGGCATCCAAAGCCAAGTCCACGTCGATGCTGCCCACGTGCGGCTCGTCGGCGTCCGGCAACAACAAGTCCGGCGTCCATCCACCCACCACCACGAGACAATCCACGAAGGACGCAAGCACCTGGCCCACGTCCACCAAGACGCGCCGCGCTGCCATCGTTTGTCGCTGGCTGTAGTCCGACTCGTTCCGGGGCTCGTGCGTCATACGTCCAGCCCTCTCAGTTTCCATTCTGGCTTCAGGCGTTGATTCAAAAGCGCCTCCGCCGCTTCTTCACCGCGGGCACCACAGTGATACAAATCCACATACGTCTGCACCGCGTTGGTGCAACTCATCCGGCGGTCGCCCATCGTTCCTCCATCGCCCAAATAGAACACGCCGTCGTCGTCGGGAATCAGCACCACGAGGTTCTCGCCCGAGTCCACGCGCTTGGCTTCAACCAGTGCCTCGAACTTGGAAACGTCTTGCTCGCGGACATACATCCACGTCTTGGGCTGGCGCACATGTGGAGCTTGAAATTCCGCTGCCGAAAACGACGCGTAGACTGCGAAGCCGCCAGTCTGCGGGCCGAGTCCTGCGAGCGCATCGCGCAGCTTTTTCCCCTGCAACAAGGTGAAATAGCCCCGCCGCTCGTGACGGTTGAAGCGATAGGCATCACGCCACGCGAACAATAGCTTCAACGGCTCGCGCAGCCGAAATCCGCCGTCCTCAGCGCCCTCGACGAACGCCTCGTCGCGCAAATGGCGCACCATTTTGTTCACCAAGCCGAGGCTCACATTCGGCTGGCAGTGGTTCTGCATTTCCCGCTGTGTCCACCGCTTCCCCGCTTGCTCCTGCAGGAGCAGTGCGCGGATGACACGCCCCGCCTCCCGCGTGCTCAGGTTTGCCGTCGGGCGTGGGCGCACATGCACGGATTCGTTGCCCGTGCGATGGAGATGAAGCAGGCCAGGAACATCCAGCCGGTGGTTTCCCGCCAAGTCGAACCAGCTCCATCCATGTTCCGCGCACAACTCGGCCACGCGCGGCGACACCCACGGCAACGCCAGCACCGGAACAACCACTTTGGGCTGACCGGCCGGTGAAAAGCTTCTGTCCGCCAGCGTCCGGAAAACGCTCGGGCGCAACTCGGCTTTGCATTCCACGCACAACGCCGCCTTGCCCCCGCCGGGCAGCGGGACGGTAGCCAACAGATCGAATCCCGCGTCCGACGTGCCGCCCACATGCTCAACCTGCCAGCCGCGCAGCCAGTCCACGCCGCGCAGCAATTCCTCCAGCTTCGCCGCCAGAGCTCTCTCCAACGCCGATCCTGAGAGAACCCTCATGTTCATAATGGGAGCCGTGTTCACGGAACCGTGAACATGACTATAGACGTGAACACTGGCAAATGAAATGCACTCGTTGTCCCCAGTCTGCCAGCAGCGGCGGCACACCGGATTACGACCCGAACGGACTCCTGGAGGTTCGAATCGGCGGTTGGAGTATCCGCATGACGTCAACTGCACTACTGCACTCCCGGAGCGTCGGTGAGAGGCCGATCGCGAAGGCAATTCGGGTCAAGAACACTCTTGCTCACGGACCCTTTGGAATCGAACTCCGACGACGATGCCGAAAAACCGAGTGTTTCGAGGGGAAAGAAACCGAGGCGTTGCCTCAGTCAATTTACTGCACTTTTACTGCAATCCGTCGTAAGTGCTTGATAATGAATGGAGCGGGTGAAGGGAATCGAACCCTCGTCTCGGGTGTGGTGGTTTTTGGTGTTTTAAAAACATCAAAAACATTGGGTTTTTCGCACTTTTCTCCGGCGGTTACTTGCACTACTTGCACTCGTGTATGGCGTACCTCTACCGCAAGTCCCGGTCTCCGTTCTGGTACATCGTCTACATCGACTCCGACCAACAGGAGCGGCATCGCTCCACGGGTCTCCGTGCCGACGACCCCGGTGACACCGCGAAGGCGAGGACCCTGCGTGCAGACCTCGAATCCAAGGAGCATCGACTTGCACTCAAGGTGGGAGGTGAGGGGTGGGACTCCTGGGTTCCCAAGTTCCTGGACCGGCACTGCGAATCCCCGAGGACCCGGGACCGCTACGTGGACGCCTGGAAGTGGATCTCCCTCTGGCTGACCCAGGAGAAGCTGAACTCCGCGAGGAGCATCACCTATCGCCGGGCACTCGAGTACATCGACTGGAGGACGTCCCATAAGAAGAAGTCGGGAAAGGCTGCCGGTCGCAATACGGCCATCTTCGAGCTCAAGACCTTCGCGCTGATCATGGGTGAAGCGGTTCGGCTTGGACACGCCGATGCCAATCCGCTGCTCCAGCTCAAACTCCGGCGGGACAAACCTGCGAAGAAGCCCGAGATGAGCGACGAGGAGATCGTCGCCATCCGCTCGGCGCTGCTTTCCGAACCCGAATGGATGCGGGTCGCATTCGAGATCGCCCTCCACACCGGCTGCCGACTCCGCGAGACGCGGATCCCGATGACCTGCGTCGATTTCACGGAGAACAAGATCACGTTCCCGTCACCCAAGGGAGGAGAGGGACGGGCGTTTTCGATCCCGATGCCCGAAGGCCTTAGGCCGCTGCTCCAGGAACTATCCGTCCAGAAGCGGAAGTTCACGGTGGATTTTCCGTTCCAGCCTTCGCGTCGTTGGCAGCAGTTCTTCATCAAGATGAAGATGCCGCACCTGTGTTTCCACTGCCTGCGGGTCACCTACGTGAATCGGCTCCGTCGTGCCGGAGTTCCGCGCGAGGTCGCGATGCGCCTAGTCAACCACTCGTCCGAGATCGTCCACGCTGTCTACCAGCGCGAGACCGTCGGCGACCTCGTCCGGTGGAAGGATGCCGTCGTATTCCCGTCGTAGCTCAGAGAGTTCGAGCCTCATCGCCGGTCGTGGCGGGATCGAGCTGGCTAGCGGAGCGGCTGCAGGGAAAAGGGCTGGGATTCCGCCGATTGGCCAGGCAGGGGGCCTGTTGGCTCTGGTTAAGCACGAGTTACCACGAGAAGCCTGCTTGGTGCTCAATCGGGTGTCCCGATCGTGGCGACGCCTGTGGACGTCTCTAAAGGCGAATCAGTTAGATTTGGAGGCGAGGGTCGGAATCGCTCGGCTCCGCCCCGTAAGTATTTCTAAAATAACGGGTTTTGCGGGCATTTCAAGCTAAACCCGACTTAACCACCGCCCACCATTTCTTAACCTCCCGATAAGATTCTGCTGACACTTTTGCTGACAGTCCCCGTGGCATATTAACGCGAGCCGCCACTCCTCACGCGACGAGCGCTTCAGTCATAGAACGGCCATGTCTTTAGGTTGGGGCGGCCGAGTGATTCCTGCTCGAACGGAACCCGTCCTGGTTGCATCTGCAATGCCTGGAAATCACGGCCAGATTTCTCGCGAAGGACCCGAAGAATCTCAAATCCTGCCTCATCGCAGTCGCCGAAATGCCAGAACTCCAGAGTCCCGGGCAACCGGCTGAGCAGCCTCAGCGTGCCCGAGCCCGGAAAGCTGGTCTGGATGAGCAGTTCACCCGACTGGAGCTTGGCGAGCTCATGAAAGGAGGTCTCGTTTTCGACCGTGAGACAGCGTCGCGCCGCCGTGACCACGCATTCGGCGCGCCCGATGTCCTCTTCGGCGAGCCGAAACGCGCCCTTCAGCCGGCCCAAATCCAACCACTCGCCATCCATCCGAAGTTTCACCGGCCCGTGGATCAGTGCAAAACGAGGGTTCGGCACTATCCCGAGGTCGTCCAACGAGCGGATCTGACCACCGGTGATCTCGCCGATAAGACGCCCCAGCTTGCCACGCAGCTTGTCCCGGAACTCTCCATCCGGGTCGCGGGCAGCGAGTGACTCCAAGGTCTTGGAATCGCCGCAGAGCACACAGCTAGCGAACCGCACCAGGGATTCTCCTTCCCAGGCCAGCAAACGGGGCAGCAGCGCCAACAGCTGCTCGTTCCCCTTGGTTGGTTGGCGGTCCAGTGGCTCGACGGATTTGCCCGCGAGCGCGGCGACCCGCATCCGTTCGCACCAAGCCGTCCATCCTTCGCGCCATCGTTCCGGTAGTTCCCGGGCTGACGCATGGGCGAATTGCTGCGCCAGTGCCGCCCGTGCTGAAGTGGGGGAACTGCGGCCCAGGAAATCGAACAGCCTCGCCTCGCAGGCCGGGGAGAACCGAATCTGGTGCAATGAGGCACGGTCCCGCTTGTGCAAGGGCTCAAGCTTGAGGAGGCCCGCCTGCTCCGCGTCCCGCAGCTGTTGCTCGGCCACGGCCCTTGAATCGCCCTCGACAGAGTTGGCGTCCCGCAACAGCTCCTCGATGTCCAGCAGCACGTCCCGTCCGGCTTCGCCGGAGCGTCCCGCGATGCTCCGTGCATAGCGGTTGGCCAGAGCTTCGAGTATCGGTGAAGGAAGTTTCACGGTTACCGCGCCATCATTCTCCGCGCATCATCGGATTCACGCGCCAAGCTGACGGGGATGTTCCGGATCTCGGTCTTCTTGCCGAGCTGCCGTTCCTCTTTCGACACGACCACCAGCCAATCGCAGTGTTCGAAGGCGTAGGGTATGTTGCCCGTGCTCATGGAGAACACCCCCTGAAGGTCGAACGTCTTGAGCGCCGTGATGCAGTCCCTGATGCGTTCGCCGCTCAGTTTCGAAAATGCTTCATCAATCGGCACGATGCCCAGGGTCGGTTCGGATTTGCGCGAACTGTACCGCCGGTACGCCCTAAGATAGCTGGCCAGAATCGCGATGAAATAGGGCGATTGGTTCTCGCCGCCGCTAAACTTGCCGGAATGCCTGTCGACGCTGGTCTTCCGGCCATCCGCCTCCACCACCTCCATGTCGTACTCGTAGTAATGGCGATAATCGAGCAACCGGGCCGCTTCCGCTCCATCGGCCGCCTCGCTGAGGGTCTTCAGAAAATGCTCGATGGCGTCGCGGAAGCGCTGATCAGCGGAGGCGAAAAACAGATCATCCGCACGGGCCACCGCGCTGGCCTCAAGCAGCTCGTGGTAAAGTTGGTAATCGGGATTTCGCCAGTAGCGCAGTTCGTAGGTGTTCGTGCCGATGGGACGCTTTCGGAGGGCCGAATTGAGCAGTTCGGCAAGATTGGTCACCTCTTTGAGCGCGTTGTGGAGCTTTTCGAGAACTTGAGTCCGGAACAGGCGTTCCCAGTTCTTCCGCTCCTTCTCGGCCTTGGCCCGGTATTCGGGAATCTCGCTTTCCTCCAGCTTCGCCAGCTGTTTGGCGTGGGCGTCGTTGCTCTCCGCTTCGACGGGCAGGTCATCAAACTTCGGGTGCGCACCCGCCAGCTCCCGGCGCTTGGCCTTCAAGTCCTGCAACGCCGCGGCCGCGTCCCGGTCGCAGTCGTGGAACAGGTCCTTGAACCGATTGGCGGCAACATCCTTGACGGGGAACCGGCCGAGCATGTCGGACCGCAGGTCGCCCATGCGTTCCAGCCACATTGATATGTCTGTCTCGTCGCGAACGACCTTAAGGCGATTCTCCAAGGCATTAAGCTCCCTGCCTGCCGCTTCGACCTTGGCCGTTAGCAGTCGGAGTTCGGCCCGCTTCTCGCTGCGGTCCAGCAGACGGCGCTCGTCCTCCATCCCCTTGATCCGGCCTTCGAGGTTGTGCTGCTCCTTCGCCAAATCGTCGAACTTGGAACGATCAATGCCATTGAGGGACTTGATGTTCTTGTCCAGCTCAGCCTGCAAGTCTGGGAGCTTCTGGGCGCGGGCTAGGTCGCCGTACACGCTCGGCATCACTTCAAAATGCTCGTGAAGACGTTCGCTCAAGGATTGAACGGCCTCAACCAATGGGCGCAGCGAGTTCTCCTCGGACCGGAGTTTGCGTTCCAGCTCCTCCTTGAAGACCAGCTGTTGCTTGAGCCCGTTCTGACCGACGAACGGATAGCCGTCATAAAATCGTGACCGTTCGACAAAGGCCCCGCGTGCTGTGAAACCATCCGGGAGGATGGCGAAGTCGTGTGCCCGCAGGTCCTCGCGGCATTCGACGCACATCAGGTTGCCGAAGGCTTCGCTGATGACGGCTTCGGCGACGGGATGGCTGGCCCTCAACTTCTCCGCCAACGATCCCGGACGTGCGCTCTTCTTTCGTTGGAGCGCCTTCGACGGGTTGACCAACGACTCACGGCCCGCCTCTCCGCCAAGCTCTGATTGCTTCAGACCGTGATAGATTCCCTCGGCCTCGTCGAAATGCTCCGGCGCCACAACCACCGCGAACTTGCGCGCGAACGCCACTTCGACGGCAGGCCGCCAGCGCTCGTCCGCCAGCTCGCACAGTCCGCGCAGATGGCGCGCGGGCAACTCACCGCCCCGGGAAGGCAGGCGGGCGTTGAGGACATCAAGCAGGCGGGTCGGAAATGGCAGCTTACCGACCCTGAGCGCTGCGATCTCATCGCGGAGATGGCCGAGCTGTTCGCGGACTTCACTCAGCCTCCTCAGCGTCGCCGCGGCCGAACGGTTCGCCGCGCTCGCGGCGGTTCGGGCCACGGCACTCAACGAGGGCAATGCTTCGCCCGCCGTCCCGATGCCGCCATCGGCGACCGCTTGAATCGCACGCTCCACCGCATTGATGGGCGCACTTTCAAGTTCGAGCGGAAGCGCGCGGAGATCCTTCAGCCATGCGCGCGCGTTCCGAAGTCGGTTCGCGAGTGCGTCCTCAAGAGTCTTGCCGATCCCGCTGAGACCGCTGATCTCGCGGGCAAGTTCGGCATTGCGCCCCTTGATGAATTTGTAGAGCTGACCGTCATGCGTCTCGCCGATGAGCGCGTCGATCTTCTTCAAGTCGGCCCTGTCCCGTTCAATCAAATCTGTCAGTTCGCCAAGGCGCTTTTCTTCGCCTTCGTTCTCGGCATTGAGCGTCGCTAGCCGAGTCTGATCGGACTTAAGCTCCTCGGCGGCGTGTTCATGGCGGAGCTGGGCTTCGAGATACCGCGCCAGCACGCGATCGCGCCGCAAGTCCGACATCCTGGTGAAGGTGTCCCGGATTGCCCTCAGTTTTTGGAACTGATCGTCCAGGGCATTGAGGTCACGTTCATAGCCGAGGAACGTGCGGTAACTCGACGTCACATCGCTCACATCGAGCCGGTCCGCGGGGAGGATGAATTGGCGGGCAAAGTCGTTGAAACTCTTCAGGAACGTGAACGACATGGCCGTCGGCAACAGGGCGCGAAGCACCGTGCGCTCGAAGTTCAGGTGAGTCGGCTGCGCCATGTCCCGGAGGTAGGCATCCAGCCCCTCGGGATAGAGCCGGCCATCCCGTGCTTCCACGAACGCCTTGAAGGCAGGGTAGTCCAGCGGGCGCTTGTCAGGGTGTAGAAAATCGCCGCGAGAGAGCGCGGCCGGGACGAAAAACGGGGTCACCTTGCCATGCGCCTCCGCAGCGCTGCCGAATTCGATCCTCAGTCCCCACGTTTCCGCCCGTTGACCGTTCGGCCAGGTGAATTCCAACGCCACATAGGTGATGGCGCTTTGCCGCATGTATTGCGTGACGCCGTTCTCCTCCTGCTTGGTATCACCCAAGCAGTAGCCCTTGAGGGAACGGTCTGACCGGTCGCCCGTGGCGGACTGGTTGAAACGGACCAGCCGCTGGTCGCCGACGAGCACCAGTTGCAGCAGATCCATCAGGATCGACTTGCCTGACCCGGTTACCCCGGCCAGCAGCAAGTTTCCCTCTACCGGGATGCTGTCCTTGTAGCCGTACCAGTTCAGGGCGTGGATGCGGGTGAGGCGGATCGTGCGGCTCATGCGTCTTTGTCTCCTTCATCGTCCCCATCGACCGGGGCCGGGTCGGCCCCTGCCTCCTTTGCCACCGGCAGATACCGCTCAGCATTCTTGTTCCACTCGTCGATGCTCTGGAAGGGGATGACCCTCTTGAGCGTCGGGAAGATCTCGATGGCCGTACGCTCCGGAGAACCATCCGACGAAAAGGTCAGCAGGTTTTTGCGCTGGGCCATCGTCAGAATCTCCCGCAACCGCGTGGGCGTGGGCTGAAATTTCTTCAGGGGCTCAAATTTGGCGGCGAGCGAATCGTTGAGCTGCTGCGCCGTTATCCGCACCGGCGGGGTCTCACCCCGGTCGCGGATCGCGGTGTCGAATTCGTACCAGAGCGCCAGCAAAACCAACGTCGCGTCGAGTTTGAGCCGGAGCAGAAACGTGGCGCTCTCCGGCACGGCTTGGACCGTGCGATCCTGATGCTCCCAATGCAGCTTCAGTTCAAGAAGTCCTGCAAGCTCGTCCACCCACGGGCGGTTCTGATAGCTCCAGTGGTAGAGGTCGGTCTGGCCGGGTTCGGTCCCGAGGATGGACCCGTGGGCCATCAATCGGCGCAAGGCTTCACCCAACCGCTCGCGGTCGTGCGGTTGCAGCCGCGAGAGCAGCCCGCCGGAGCCGATTGCCGGTTCTTGATTGTTCATTTCTTGACCAAGGTAAACCGCTCGATCCGGTACTGGATCCGGCGGTCAAAGTCTCCCGTATCCGCTTCGGCATCCCGCCGAGGCACCTGGATCTCGAAGCGCGCGTCCGCTGAGCGGGCGTGCAAGAGGCAGGCAATGATGTGGGCCACGTCCTCGTCGTTATGGACGTGCTCCCGGAGCAGCGCATCCGAGCTCCAGACCGCACCAGCCGCGCCGGGTAGAGTGGCGACGAAATGATTCGCCCGGCTTACGGTGAGCGAATCCCTCAGGTTGCTCTCCAACTGTGCCAGCGCCCAGTCGGCGTGGCTGGGGTCGTCGTCTTCCAGGGGTTCAATTTCTCCCGCCGTGCGCCGCAGACGCGGCGTGTAGAGCGACTCCAGACCGCCAAGGATGCGCGCGTCGTGGAGGCTGAGGGCGGGGAACACCAGATCCAGCTGGTCCACATTCGCCAATCTCCAGCCGGAGAAATGCCGGTTCAACGTCTCGAAGAAGGTCTGCACCCGTGCGCGGCTTTCGCTGGTGGTCTCCTGCAGGTACCTGAATCGCGCCTGGGAACGCCGCGCGAACTCCGCCGTGCGGTGATCGATGGCGTCGGCCAAGGGTTCGATCTGGTGCAGCATCTCCTCCAACTGGTTTATCCGTAGCCGCACCCGGGACATCGCCGTTTCCGACGATACTCCAGGTTCCCGCCGCATGACCTCAGATTGCATCTTCCCCAACAGATCCGAATGAATGGAGAGGCCATCGAGTGCGCGCCGGGTCTCGGCGAGCTTCGTCGGCAACCGCGCGTGGACAAGTTGGGCATAACACGTTCGGCCGATGCGTTCTGCAAACTCGTCGTAGAGCAGGACGAGGTTCTCCTTGAGCGAGGTCGCCGCCAGTTGTTGCTTGGTATGCCGTTCGATTGCCTTCTGCATGCCGCGAAGTTCGGCCAGACCCGATTGGAGGTTCGCTACGCAGGTCTCCACCTGCGCCCACGGGTCGTCTTGCAGAGCGTCGAGATTCACCTCGCCGCCCCGCGAGAGAGTCGCCCAAACATTGACCAACTTGTCGGAGAAGACCGCCGCTTCGGGGAAGGCAATCCGCCGCAGCGCGTGGAGCAGAAGCACGCCGTTCGGGTCGAGAAAGACCAACCGTTGCCAATCCGTTCTCTCCTCTTCCTGCAACCAACCGGTGCCGCGCAAGGATTCAAGCACGGCTCTGGTCCGCTCCCGGGTGTTCGTGCCCGCGTCGATCACATCGTCGCCAGCCCCAATCAGGTCTTCGTGCTGCTCGACGACCTGCTCCACCAACGCAAGCGCCTCCGAACGGTCAAGGCCTTGATTCCGCTGGCTCGCCTCACGTTCCAGAGAATCCAGCGCGTCCACGTAGAGGCGCGCCAGCGGTCCAGAGAGCACGCGGAACAAATCGGGGCGCACTTCGCGGAAGAGGTGGCTGGCCAACGACGACATGGCGGTAAGACTGAATGGATGGGATGGACAACGGCGGTCCACCCCTCAAGGACTTTAATTTCGAACGACTTCCGCATCATGGTGGAGGATCGGCTTCGGGTCGACAATCCCGTGGTTCAAAGCCGACGAGCCACTAGGGCCACTCCATGGCCGGAATCACAGCCGCCGATCACCGAGCCCGATGCGATGCCCATGCAGTCCATCGTGAGCATCCAAATAGTCTCCGCACCGGACGGCCGAATACGATGACATTTGGGCGCACGCTTCTGCCAACGAACGTCATAACTCAGGAATCGGAGTGTGCGACATGCCGCCTCCGCAAATCCACTGGAGGATACCCATGCCTACGTTCCATCCTTTGCTTTACTCCGTCCGTGACGGCGCTGCCATCGGTCAGACAGTCGAAGCGACCGATGCCAACGAGGCCGTCCGACACGTCGCGGCGGCGGTCTGCGATCTGACCTTTCCAGAAGTGGACCGGGCGCTCGCCGCGCGGGAATTCGAAGTCATCGCCGTGATGGTCGGCGACCCGAAGTTCGTCCCGACCACGAAGCTGCCGCTCTTCCCGGCACTTTAGGCCATCGGACCGAATGCCGGTTCGGTGAGCGGCACATCCTGCGGCGAACCTGCATAACCCGGTCACGGGCCGAGCCGATTCGTGCCCCAAGGAGGTAATCCCATGCAGTCCATCGAACAGGCGTCCAACGCCGAGCTTTTGTCCGCGCTCACTGGTCCTAGGCCGGCCCAGTTGCTAATGGAACGCTTTGGCGGCCTCGCCCAACTGGCCAGGGCGTCGCTCGATGAACTCCAGCAACTGAAGGGCATCGGCAAGGGCAAGGCCGAGGCGATCCGCTCCGCCTTCCTGCTCGCCCAGCGGCTGACGCAGGAAGCCCACCGCGAATCCCCAGTGCTGGACACCCCTGAGCGCATCGCCGATGTGCTGCGCGAACCCAACCGGCTGTATGCCGTCGAACATTTCCAGGTCCTCTGCCTGAACACCCGGCGCCGCCTGATCGGCGTCGAGAACATTGGTCAGGGCATCCTCGACCAGGTTCTGGTCCATGCCCGCGAGGTCTTTGCTGTGGCCATCGCCAAGCGGGCGTCCGCCATTGTCCTGGCCCATAACCATCCGGGCGGGGACCCGACGCCGAGCGAGGCGGACATCCGGGTGACGCGCGACCTCGTCCGTGCCGGTCAACTGCTCAAGATCGAGGTGCTGGATCACATCATCCTCGGGCAGCGCACCGCCGAACGCCCCCGAGACTACTGCTCCTTACGGGAGCTGGGCTATTTCTACTCCTGACCAGTTCCGAACGTTCGGTCGAGATCGTTGGAACGAAGCAGTGGCGGGAGTCAGCCAGATCAGGGTTGATTAACCGTCTTTTTAAGGAGAACCGTCTATGTCCAAACAAGCCACCCAAACCAAAACCTCTCGTCCCGTGCATGAGATCCGGCTGGGCCTGATCAAGGCCGCCATTTGGGCCAACATCACGAGGGAGGGCGGCATGTTTAATGTCACCTTCGAGCGCAGCTTCAAGGACGGCGAGGAATGGAGGACCACCCACTCTTTCGGTCGTGATGACCTGCTCAAGGTGGCCAAGCTCGCCGATGAGGCGCATTCGTGGATTACTCGGCAGCCACCGCCACGCGGTTCAGGTTCGCCATTGAACAGCGCCAGCACTCCGAAAACCCCGTGACTGGACCACACAGATTGCTCCGGCTAGCGTTGTGTGTTGCCTCAATTCAGCTGAGGTTTTTGATAGCCTGGGGCAAGGTGGGCGTTCTCCACATCGTGAAGCGCCATCAGGTTCCGGAGGCATAACGGCATATTGGCGATACTCCTTTTGGGCGAGCAGTCGACATTCCATAGGCGGAGAACGTAAACCGCCAGCGCTGCACGGACCCGTAAAACATGGACGCCATCGACCATCTGGAACTCCTGTTTCGTCATGGCGTTTTTTTCAGGCGATTCCGCCGGATGAGGCATGAGTTCCAATTTGAGCATCCTATTCCACTCGTCGTCGTTCTCCTTGCTTTCTGCTGCCGACGGCACTGCGTCCCAAATCACTTCGGCAGTCTTGAATCGAGCCAAGACGAAATCGGAGAAGGTGTTCTTTCGCCTGCAATAGGCGCGCACCATCAGTTTCAATCCGGTTCCAACAAGGCTTAAAGGAACGATTTCGCGAGGTCCGTGGTCTCCGCTCGCAGAGTGATACTCAATTCGTAGGACTGCATTTTGGCAAATGGCGCGGGAAACGGTGGCCAAAACATCCGCAGCAGGAAACTGCATTGAGGGCGGGAGCTCACACGGCACCAGCAGTTCCGGCTCAGAGCCGAAATCGTTTCCAATCCCATGAACGATGGCGCGTATTAATTGCGTCGTATCAACATCTTGCAGATAGAAACAACTGAAATGTCTGGAAACACGGTAAAACTTGGCAACTGTGTCAAATTCAAGGTTCGAGCCCGCTTCGTCCCGATAAATTGCCAAGTCCCTAGTTGCGGCAGCCTCGCTGATGCCAAAGCGCTTGATCAAATCTGCTCTCGTCACTTGTCCGGTGAAACTTAGCCTAAACTCCAGATAGTTAAGGCGTTCCCGCTGGCTTTGCGTGTGTTCAGTCATGCGAAGTTAGTAAAACTCAAAATGATTACTTGCCATCATCGTTTTGGCTGCAATCATTTTGAGCAGGTGCTGCGACAACAATGATGCCAAAGCACCCAGACGGTCAAATCAAACACATCACATGGCTACCAATCCTCCCAAAGGCGGCGGACACCGGAATGGCGCAGTCCGGGATCGGTCCCAGTTCCAAACCCCCTCCGGACACTGGGCCAAGCGCGATTCTGGAACAGGCCGAATCTTGGACGTGAAAACTTCCTCATCTGCTCCCCACAATGGCGTGCGCCGGGAAAACTGAGCAACCCGTTCCCATTTCACGCATATGCCTCGCTTCGCCGAACATTCCATCATCGGAGGTGGGACTGGTGCATTCTACAGTTTGGCCGTCCAACAATTCCGTCAAACCACGGCGCAACCGCAAATTGATCCCGTGCATACGGTCGCCTGCGCTTTCGCTGGTTTCCTGGGAAGCTGCTTACCCGATAAATTGGAACCCGCCGACCGGTGCACCGGCCCGAATCACCGAGGCGTAATCCATTCGGCGAGCTTTCTAGCGCTCATGGCCGAGGCGGTCCGATATTTTGCAACCTTGGAAACCAAGAGCAAATTCATGCGCTGGCTCGCTGATCTTGCAGGAGCCTTTTGCGCCGGGGTGAGTTCGCATCTGGTTGCCGATTTGTCTACGCCCCGAGGGCTCAATTTTGCGGTCAAAGGATTCTGACCCAGCGAAGGAGATAGGTAATCTTATGAAACCAGAGAAGAAACTTGTTACAATCATTGTCGAGGGCACGCCCCACGAGTGGCCCAAGGATGAAATCACCTATGAGGAGGTCGTCACCTTGGAGGTGCCCGACTACCCTCAGCATCCTGAAATCAACTACTCGGTGAAATACAAGCGCGGCCAGGGCAACAAGCCCGAAGGAACGCTGGTCAAGGGAGAGTCGGTAAAGGTGAAGGAAGGGATGGTGTTCAGTGTTTCAGAAACTGGTCAGTCGTAACGACGATTTGAAGCGTCTCGTTGACAAGGGCTATGCCGTTGGCTTCGACACGAACAATTGTCTGATTGTCAGGGATGTATTCTATCTCGACGGACAACTCACTTTAAAGCGAGGCGCAATAGTTTCAAAGCTCGTCTTCAAGGACAGGGAAACCGTCAAACAGGAAGACCATCAGGTGCTTTTTGCCGGGGAGGCGCCGTGTGGCTTGGATGGGAAACCCATTCCCAATCTGGGCGGAGGTCCATGCCAATGTCAGTTGTCGCCGGACAATGCGGACGTGGTGGTCGAGCGCTCCTTTTCCAACAAGCCTAGGAAAGGCGGTACGCTCGTCGACTATCTCGACTTTTTCGAGAAGATCGAAAGCTACGTGAACCAGATTAACGGTCCGGCGACTGCCAAATATGGGAAGTCTGCCAGTCCGTTGACCTTCCAAGTTCGCACGGGCTTGCCGCCGGACCCGATCTTCAAGTATCCGGACACCCTTTCCTCAAGGGCGGACATCATGGACCTCCGGGAAAAACTCAGCCGGGAGGTCGTCGCTATCATTGGTGTTGGCGGAACCGGTGGACATATCCTGGATCTGCTTGTCAAAACTCCGGTCAGAGAAATCCGATTTTACGACTTGGACGATTTCCATGTCCATAACGCCTATCGTTCGCCGGGCAGACTCGAAGAAAGTGAATTGGGCAGGCCCAAAGCGGATGTCCTTTTTGAACGCTACGAAGGGTTCCGTCACGGCCTAGTGCCACACCGGTTGCACGTGGGGGCCGATTCGGCGGCCGAGCTTGCCGGAGTCACTTTCGCATTTGTCTCAGTGGACAAGGGATCCTCCCGTTCTGGGATCTTCGATGTGCTGATAGCCAGCAAGATTCCTTTCATCGATGTGGGCATGGGGCTCAAGCGCAAGGGCGACCCGCTGACCGGAATGCTCAGGGTTACCTACTATCCTGTGGACAGGGCGGAGGAAATCCGGGCTAAGGGATACGCCGACACCTCCGACTCGGATGCCGACCTCTACCGCACCAACATCCAGATAGGAGAGCTCAATGCGCTGAACGCCTGTCTCGCTGTCGTAAAATACAAGCAGACCTTGGGCTTCTACGGCAATGATGAGCCAATGGACAACTATCTGTTCGACGTTGCCGACATGAAGATAGCGACATGAGGTTTCGCCTTCAAAGGGTCGAAATCATGCCCAAGGAGCTGCAAGCGGGCATTCTTTATTACGCTGAGGAATACGGGGCCTCGGCGCACCTGTGTGCTTGCGGCTGCGGTTCGAAGATTCGAACCCCGATAGATGAAATGGAATGGTCGCTTGAAGAGGACACGGACGGGCCTTCGCTTTATCCATCAATCGGCAACTGGCAGAAGCCGTGTCGTTCGCACTACATCATCAACCAAGGGGAAGTCATCTGGTGTGAGCAGTGGACCGATGAAGAGGTGAAGCAAGGAAGACACTTTTGTCATGAGCGGCGTTTGGCTCATTTGAGCCGGAAGTATTCCAAGAAGAAACGGCATGCCTTTTGGGAGTGGCTGCGGCGTGTTGTCAGTTGATGTTTCTTGCCCTCTCCTGAGCAGTTTCCGTGGCCTGATCACTGACTGTGCCCGGCAGGTTCTGGCCTCCGAGAGAGCGCACACAATCCGAATCCTCGGCATAACTCCGCCCAAGGACCGCATCACGGGTCCCAAGGAGTTGTGTCATGATCCGTTCGTCCCTACGCCACGCGGAGAACCCGCGACAGTTGGATTTCTTTACGTTCACCCCCGCGGTCCCGGCGAAGCCGCTGCCAGCCATCGTCCCGGAGCCGGTCATCCTGCCGTTCCCGGTACCGGTTTCCGAGGCGGTGAGGCCCACGCCCTATGCCGGGCCGTTCCACATCCGGAATCATCACCGGGTCGGGGTCGGTTCACTGGCCCAGAAATGTCGCGACAACCTCGCGGCGCTCGCGCTGCTCCAACATCTGGAGACCAAGGGACGTCCGGCCACGGCTGATGAGCGCGGCGTCTTGGTCCGCTACGTCGGCTGGGGTGGGCTGCCGCAACTGTTCGACGACAGCAACGCCAAGTGGACCCGCCAACGGGCCGAACTCCGGCAACTGCTGTCTGGTGACGAGCTCCGCTCCGCCCGGGCCACCACGCTCAATGCGCACTACACCTCGCCGACGATCATCCGGGCCATGTATGCCGCGTTGGAACGCCTTGGGTTCAGCGGCGGCCAGGTGCTCGAACCGGCCTGCGGTCTCGGCCACTTCCTCGGCCTGATGCCCGAGCCGATGCGGGAACGGTCATCGTTCACCGGCATCGAGATCGACGGGCTGACCGTGCGGTTGGCCAAATCCCTCTATCCGGAAGCCGATCTGCGGCACCAACCGTTCGAGGAGGCGAAACTCCGTCCGGATTCATTCGACCTCGCCATCTCCAACGTCCCCTTCGGCGACTACCGGCCCTTTGACCCTCGGTTCCCGAAGCTGCTCATCCACGACTACTTCTTCGCCGCGACGCTCGCGGTGGTCCGGCCCGGCGGACTAATCGCCTTCATCACGTCCCGCGGCACGCTCGACAAGCAGGACACCACCCTTCGCGACTTGGTCGCGACCCAGGCTGACTTGCTCGGGGCCATCCGCCTGCCCAACGACGCCTTCCAGGAGAACGCCCACACCGAGGTCACCACGGACATCGTGTTCCTCCGCAAACGGCTCGCGAACGAGGCACCCAGCGGACCGGGTTGGCGGGAGGTGACGACGATCCGCAACTCCGCCGGAGAAACCATCCCGGTGAACGAGTGCTTCGCCGCCCAGCCGTCCCAGATGCTCGGCGAGATGCGGCTCTCGGGCCGGATGTATCGCCAGCAGGAGCCGACGCTGGCCCCGAATGGGCGCGACTTGGGCGAGCAACTGGGCGAGGCCATCCTTCGGCTACCGACGAACTGTTACCAGCCACCGGAAACGGCGGTCGCACCGGCGAGCGAGCCTCCGCCTGCGCCAGAGACCGTCAAACCCAACGCCTTCACGCTGCTCCAAGGACGCCTAGCTAGGCGCGAGGGAGATTCCCTGGTGGTGCTGTCCGGTCTGTCCGAGACCGCCGCCCAACGGTTGCGCGGGCTGATCCGGGTTCGCGACGCCCTCCGGCACTGCCTGCAAACCCAGTGGCAGGATCATCCCGAGGACGACCAGCTCCGCGCCCGCACCGCGCTCAACCTCGCCTACGACACCTTCGTCGCCCGTCACGGAGCGATTTCCGGGCGGGCGAATGTCGCCGCCTTCCGCGGTGACCCGGACCTGCCGTTGCTCCTGTCTCTCGAACAGTTCGACCGTGAGTCCGGCACCGCCACCAAAGCGGCCATCTTCCGGGAACGCACCATTGCTCCACGTCTTCCGGCTCCCGTGGCCCATGACGCCCGCTCGGCCTTGCTGGTCACGCTGGCCGAAAGCGGCCGGGTCGATCTGGAACAAGTCGCCCGTCTTCTCCACACCGAGGAAGCCACCGCCATCGCGGAGCTTCGCGGTCTGATCTTCCTCAACCCAGAGACGCGCGCGTGGGAAACCGACGACGCCTATCTGTCGGGCAACGTGCGTGCCAAACTCGTGGCAGCCGAAGCGGCGGCTCAGCACGACGTGCGATTCCGGCCCAATGTCGAGGCCCTGCGCGGCGTCCAACCCGAGGACCTGACGCCGTCGGAGATTGATGCCCGGCTGGGCAGCGCGTGGATTCCCAGCACCGACATCGCGGCCTTCGCCGAGATGCTTTTGGGCGAACGCGGCGTCGAGGTCACCCACGCCGACGTCATCGGCAGTTGGGCCGTGAAAGGCACGTGGAACGCCCGCATCGCCGTCGCCAACACCACCGAATGGGGCACGGACCGCCGGTCCGCCCTAGATCTGCTCGAAGACGCCCTGAACCTCCGCACCCCGACCGTTCATGACGAAGACCCCGCCTCCGAGAAACGGGTGGTAAACGGCCCGGCCACCGAAGCAGCCCGGGACCGGCAGCAGAAGATGAAGGACCGGTTCCAGTCGTGGCTCTGGGAGGACGATGCCCGCCGGGAACGCCTCGGCCGCCGCTACAACGACCGTTTCAACTGCCTTCGGCTGCGCACGTTCAACGGCGATCACCTCCAGCTTCCGGGTGCCAGCCAGGCCGTGGTCCTGCGGGCCCACCAGAAGGCCGCCGTGTGGCGCATCCTCCAGACCTCGAACACGCTGCTCGCCCACGTCGTGGGAGCCGGCAAGACCTACACCATGGTCGCCGCCGCGATGGAACTGAAGCGGCTTGCTCTCGCCCGCAAGCCGCTCTTCGTGGTGCCGAACCACATGTTGGAGCAGTTCTCGTCCGAACTCCTCACGCTCTACCCGGCGGCCAACCTGCTGGTCGCCTCGAAGGAGGACTTCGAGAAAGAACGCCGCCAGACGCTCATGAGCCGCATCGCCACCGGCAATTGGGATGCGGTCATCGTCACTCACTCTGGGTTCGAACGCATCCCGCTCGCCCAAGCCACCCAAGAGGCGTTCTTCACCGAGCAAATCGAGGCCCTCGAAAACGCCATCACCGAGCAGCAGCGGGAGGATCGCGGCTCGCGCATCGTCAAGGAACTGGAGAAGGCGAAGAAACGGCTGGAGACCAAGCTCAAGGAACTGCTCGCCGAGGGCCGCAAGGACGACGGACTGACCTTCGATCAACTGGGCGTGGACCGCCTGTTCGTGGACGAAGCCCATCACTTCAAGAACCTGTTCTACGTCTCGAAGATGACGCGCATCGCGGGCCTGCCGCAGACCGCCTCGCAGCGCGCTTTGGACATGTTCCTCAAGGTCCGGTATGTCCAATGCTCCTCGGGCGGCGGCGTGGTCTTCGCCACCGGCACGCCCATCGCCAACAGCGTGGCGGAGATGTTCACGATGCAGCGCTATCTGCAGCTCACCGCCTTGCGCGACCTCCAGCTCGATCATTTTGATGCCTGGGCCGGCACCTTCGGGGAGCCCGTGACGGCGATGGAACTCGCTCCCGATGGATCCGGTTACCGCCTCAACACCCGTTTCGCCCGGTTCATCAACGTGCCCGAACTTATGGCCCAGTTCCGGCAGGTGGCCGACATCCAGACGGCTTCCATGCTGAACCTCCCCGTGCCGGACCTGCGAGGGGCCCGGCCGACGGTCCTGCGCGCCCCCGGCTCGCCCGAGTTGAAGTCCATCGTCACAGAGCTTGTGGCCCGAGCCGACCGCCTGCGTTCCGGCCAGGTGGACGCCCGCACGGACAACATGCTGCTGGTCACCACGGACGGACGGAAAGCCGCCCTCGACCTGCGCCTGGATGACCCCGGCCTACCGGACCTGCCCGACAGCAAGGTCAACCTCGCCGTCGAGACCGTGGAGCGCATCTGGCGGGAGACCGTGGAGCAGCGGTCCACACAGCTCGTGTTCTGCGACCTGTCCATTCCGGGCTCTGGTTTCTCCGTCTACACCGACATGCGGGACAAGCTGGTGGCGCGAGGCATCCCGGACGCCGAAATCGCCTTCATCCAGGACTTCGACAGCGACGCCGCGAAGGCGGGCCTGTTCCGGGACGTGCGCCACGGTCGGGTCCGCATCCTCTTTGGCAGCACGGCCAAGATGGGCTCCGGCACCAACGTCCAGCGTCGTCTCATCGCCCTCCACCACCTCGATGCTCCGTGGCGTCCGGCCGACGTGGAGCAACGCGAGGGACGCATCCTCCGGCAGGGCAACCAGAACACCGAGGTGCAGATCTACCGTTATGTCACCGCCGAGAGCTTCGATGCCTACATGTGGCAATGTCTGGAGACCAAGGCCAAGTTCATCGCCCAGGTGATGACCGGCGACACATCGCTCCGACGGCTGGAGGATGTGGATGGGGCGGCCCTGACCTACGCCGAGGTCAAAGCCATCGCCTCCGGCAACCCCTTGGTCATCGAGAAGGCCAACGTGGACGCTGAACTCGCTCGCCTCACGCGCTTGCGTTCCCAGGATGTCGAAGCCAACTACCGGCTGCGATCGCAGGTGCGTCATCTCACCGACGAACTCCCTCGCCTCGAACGGCGGCTCGAAGCCTTGAGGCAGGATCTGGCCCGGCGCGTGGACACGCGCGGCGACCGGTTCAGCATTCAGCTCGGCCATCAATCGCTCACGGACCGGGGTATCGCCGGGGAACTGCTCAACCGGCTCGGGGAGCGCTCGCGCGGTTTGGTGGCGGACAGGCTGGTGGGCCGGTTCGCCGGTTTCGACCTCCTGATCTCCCCCATGCTGGACAATGAGATTCAGTTGGTCCTGCGCGGGGCGGCACAGCATCCGGTCCGGCTTCAGGCCACGGCGCACGGCACGACCCGAGCGGTCGAGCACGTCGTCAATCATCTCGACGAGACCGTCGGGCAGGCCGAGGAGTTCCTGGCCCAGTCCCGCAAGCGCCTGTCCGACCTGCGTGGCCAGTTGGATCTGCCGTTCGAGTATGGAGTTCGCCTCGCCGAATTGGCGCAACGGCAGCAGGAGTTGATCGCGAAGCTGGATTTGAACAGGAGTGCGGGGGCGCCGGATGAGCCATCCGATACCGACTTGTCTCCGAGTGCGTCGTAGTCGGACCGAGCAGGGCTACGCCGGTGGCGGTAAGATTCTGTCTATCGTCGTGAGTGTGTTTTCGAACCATTCGCGCATTCGGTCCGCGTTTCCGTCCAGCTGGGTGCCGGTGACTTTCAGGCTGAAATTCAAAACTCTGCCGCCGTCTTCCGTGCTCACTGTGGCGCCATCCGCCTTCAGCTCGCCGATCAACTTGGTTGTAAGGCGATTCTGCTTGGGGCTGTTCATCTGAATCCACAGGTGCAGTTCGGCTCGGCTCTGTCGGTCCCGTAGTCTGAATCCAAGGTAGAAATATTCAGCGCCTTTACCATACAGGCCAAACCACCTGCTGCCATCGTCTTGCCCATCGCTGCCTGCGTCGAAAACCGGGGCCTTTTTCAAAGTCTTCCGGCCTTCCCGGATCGCGGCCAGTATGCGCGTCATGTTCTCCTGGGCTTCGAATCCGGCGATCCATCCGTTCAGCTGAACGTGGTCCGTGGGGGCGATCTTCATGGGAGCTAGACCTTTCTCTTTGAGGAAATCCGCAAATTGAGCGCAAACAAACCGAATCACGGGGACATTCATCTGCTCTTGGGAGCGTCCGTGAGCGACTCCGGAAAACTCCGTCAGCTTTTGTTGGACCTCTGACCAGCGCAGGGTGATAGCCGGCACCGTCCCGCCGGGACCCGGATTTTCGCCGGAAGGCGAAAGCACGATGAGCAGCTTGGTCTTGAAGTCCTTGAACCGCTGGCCCCGGTTTAGCTCATTCCGATAAGCCGGGAGCTGATTTTCCGTAAAACGCCAACTGACCTTATTCTCAACCACGATGACCAGGGACCGGTCGGCAGATGATTGGATCACCAAATCGAAGCGGCGCCGCTTGATGGGCGCGGCCTTGGCCTCTTCTGGTTCCTCGTCCTCGTTTTGGGCGAAACTCAACTGAGTGTGGATTTCAAGGTCGACTTCGTTGCCTTGCGGCAGACCTCGCCCTGAGTTCCGGGCTGGTTCCCTGATCAGGTCGAAAAAGATTTTGCGGAAGTCCGGTGACCGGAGACACCACGCTAATGCCTCCGTGTAGTAGTCCTCCAAGGCTGTGCGCGTCCGGCTTCCTTCTCCAATCCGCGGTGAATACGAAATCAACCGGCTGAAGAGATTGTGAGCCTGTGCGTGGTCGTCGCGCATGACGTGCCCCTGCTAGCGGCCAGTGCCCATCGGCTCAAGACCCAATTGCTTGCGGCGTTTCTGAGGGGGTGTGGAGCCAACATGCTTCTAAACGCGTTGAAATTCCCGCGTCGCCCATTCCTTTAATCGCCTAGTATGCTGGGGCCTTGACGGGCAGGCGAGTCAATGCGGGCAACGGATTTCACGGTCTGCCTCCGAGCCCCGCCTGCAGGCACTCTCGCCACTGCTCCTCGAACTGCCCCAGTCCCAACCGGTCATGGGTGGACGGGAGCCGGAAGGTTTGGCGACCCACGGTCGCGCAAAGCTCCGCCTCGGCCTCCATCACCACGGACAGCGCAGCCCGGACAATCAACCCGAGGGGCACCTTGGTCCGGGCGGCCTCCTGCAAGCGGAGGAGGAAGGCATTCAGTTCGGCGTCCTCGCTTCGGGTCAGCACGAAGCGTTTTGTGATGGTAGCGGCCTCCGCGGGTTCCGTTCTGGTCCGGCCGGGGACAAGAGCGATCCCCGGTGGCACCGGAGCTGGCCGCCGCACTCCAGCGGTCGCATCCCTCACGAGGTCGGCGGAAATAGGGTCGTAGGGTCGTTCCTCGAAACGTTTCTTAGGCATGGGTCACCTCTTCAGTCACGGGGATGGGCGGAGACAGTCGCAGGGCGGCCAGCCGGTCCTCGAATTCCTTGGCCAACGTCCGGTATTCGTCGGCCACCGGATGGTCTCCCTGATATTGGAGGATGGTTTGCCCCATCTTCTGTGCCTCCTGCACCACGACACTGCGGCTGATTTCGGTGCTGAATTTGAGCGTGTGTCCGGCGGCATCGACACAGGTCCGCTCGACGTAGGCGACCAGTTCCCTCGCCAGCCGGGTCTTCGGGCGCGGCACCGCGCAGACGATGACCCCGAGCAAGGCGAGCCGCTCATTGGCGTGCCGCTGGGCGGCCACGATGTCCGCCAGCGCCTCGGCCAAGGCGCTCACAGCCAGATGGTCGGGCATGGCGCTTAGCACCGCGAAATCTGCTGCCTTCAGCGCCGGTATGGTTGTCTTGGTCTTCTGCGGCGGGGTGTCGAGAAACACATAGTCGTATTTCCCCCGCAGCCGATTGATTGGCTCGATGAGCAGGTCTTGGTGGATGAGCCAAGGGTTCAGCGACAGGAAGGTGTCCAGTTCGGCCAGCTTACGGGAACTGGGCACCAGATGGATGTTCGGTGGGAGAGCCACCTCGGATTCCTCGTTGGTGATGATGGTGTCCTCGGCGTTCTCCGCGCCGGTGAGCAATTCGAAGCTGCTGTTCCATCCATCGGTGGGCGCACGCAGGGCCTTGGTCGCCCCGGACGTCATGTCCAGATCGATGATCAACGACCGGCGTCCGCGCTCGGCGAGCGCTCCGGCCAGTTGGATGGTGTTGGTGGTTTTGCCGACACCGCCTTTCTGGTTTCCCACGGCGATGACAACGGTGTTTCTGGTTTTCTCTGACATGCTCCTCCTGTTCAAACGGGTTGGTTCTGGCCAAAGGGCCAGCTGGCGCGGACCGCGCCGTCGGGCCAAGGGGCCATTTCAGGGTTATCCCACATTCAGAGGTGCCACGCCATAGGCCCACGGATTCGTTTTGAAACGAGTGTAAGGGAGTTCCTTGGGCCAAACCGCCACTTGGCCAACGGGCGAATCCACCGGCGGCCGGCCAACGGGCGCGCTGGCCTATTGGCCAACGGGACGGTCCCAAATGCAGATCACCCCTTGCGCGAACCCCGGGAAGTGCGGGATGCATCAGACTCAGGAGCATTCCCATGACGACCGGCTACAAGCCCCTCACCCCCATTCAACTCGGCAACCTGCTGCACGCGCTGGCCACCCGGCAGTTGCCGTGGCTCGCCGCCCGGGTGTGGCTGGCCTGCGTGGAGCTGATCGCCATCCGCGAGGCCGCTCAGCGGGTGCGCCGACTCCGCCGGGACCGGCGTGTGGTCGCATCTGACTTTCAACGCACCGAACTGGAAACGATGACCGGCCTCAACGCCCGATCCGTCGCCCGAGCCTTGGGATGTCTCCATCGGATCGGACTTGTTGAGTTCAAGGCGACGGTCATCACGTTGTCCGAACTTCCGATGCCGGAGGCGGGGGAAACGATTCGGGACCTTGCCGGAGGCCGAAGTGCCCGGCGCCCCGTTCCTGTGCCCCGCACGGTGCTTCGCTTCCTTGCGGAGCAGGAGTCGGCGGCGTTGGGCCGGGTGATGTTGGGCTACGTCTGCCGCGGCCTTTCCATCGACCGGGTGGGTGGCGCTCTTCGGGAAACAGGCACGGTGAAGGCCAGCTGGTTGGCCGAGACGTTGGGCCTGAGCCTGCGGTCGGTTCGTTACGCTCAGGCCGAACTTCGGGCGATGGGTTGGATTGGTAAGGACGTCGGTTCAAAACAGTGGAAGCTCAACCGCCACGGAGCCTGGTTCCGGATCAACCTGAACTGGAGGCTGCCGTCGCGGGAGTCAGAAGGGGCTGCCTGCGATGCCACGAACCGCGTGCGCTTTGCACGCCCTACACCGGATTTCTGCACCTCCGTTGCACCCCCTAAAGAAGACCGGAAAACTCCTTCGGAATCTAAAAACCAGAAACCTGGTGTTTTCGGAACGGGGATTGGGAAAGAACGACCGGCATGTCCGAAACCACTGCCCGCCCCAACGCTGGCCAACATTCGTCTGTCGGACCTCCACGACCGCGAGCGCTTGCGGTCGCTGCGCCGTCAGGCCGTCGAACGCGGCTGGTTGCCGAACTGCGAGGCCGATGCCCTGAACTTCTTCGCCGCGGCCGTTCGCGCCCGGTCCTCGCCAGTTCGCGACCCGGTCCGCGTGTTCGTGGCATTGATCCGGGGGCGTCGTTGGGGCCACGTCACCCAAGCGCAGGAGGACGAGGCCCGGCGGATGCTACGGCCACCGTCGGCGCCTGCGCGGGCCCCCGCCGAAACCAGCCGGCTGGGCGAACTGATCGGGACCTTGCTGCCGGAAATTTTCCGCGGAAATCGGCAACCCTCCAGAAACTCCCGAATACCCGGCCATTACCCGGCACCGCCCCACTTTCCGGAGACGGCGAAACCCGGGCAGAGTGATTCCGTGCAAAGGAACCAAATGCCATGAACCCAAATACTACCGCCTCCACTGGTGCCGGTCATTCCGGCGGATCGTCCAGCCCGTCCCGGATCAATGAGCTGGGCGAGCTGGTCTTTCTCGTCCTCGACTTCTGCTCAACGGAACCCCAGTCCTCCAACTACGCGCGGCTGGCCGCGGAGATGGGAGTGCCCGTCGGCCAGGCAGTAGCCGCCTCCATTGCCGGCACAATTCTGGAACATTACGACCTCACCCCGAAGGTCAAAGGGGTCACAATTGACGTCTGACGCCATGAACTCCCCGGCCTTTCAAGCTCACGACCTCGGCGGCGGCCATCGGTTTCTGACCGGCTGGCTGCCGACCGGGGAGCTCGATGCCGTCGATTTCGACGCCCTGTGGGCGCTGCATCCGCCGGAATTTCCGGAGATCCACCTGCACGGGCACCGAGTGAAGCTCCCGCGGTGGCAGCAGGCCTACGGCGTGGACTATCACTTCAGCGGCCAGATCAGCACCGCCTTGGCGGTGCCGGCCGAACTGCAACCGGTCCTGGACTGGTGTCGTTCGGCCATTGACCCCGCGCTCAACGGACTGCTCATCAACTGGTATGACGGCGAGCGCGGACACTACATCGGCCGCCATCGCGACAGCACCCACAACCTCGTGCCGGACTCGGCCATCGTCACAGTCTCGCTGGGCGAGGAACGGATTTTCCGGCTTCGTCCCTGGCCCCATCGGCCCGAAGCAAAGCCAACCGATTTCCGCACCGGAAACGGCAGTGTCTTCATCCTACCTTGGGCGACGAACCGGGTCTTCACCCACGAGGTGACGGCCTCGAAACGGCTCACGGGCCGACGTATCTCGGTCACGCTTCGGGCCTTTGGAACGGCGAACCCCGCTTAACCTGCAGAGAACCCCGACACAACCTTCTTACCCGTGCCGGCCGTGGTCGCGTAGGCTGAAAGTTCATAAGGAATCCCATGAGCGACAAGTCAAAGATTGAGTGGACGGACGCAACTTGGAACCCGGTGCGGGGCTGCACCAAAATCAGCCCCGGCTGTGCCCACTGCTACGCCGAGACGTTTGCCGAACGGTTTCGGGGAGTGCCGGGGAGTCCGTTTGAGCAGGGCTTCGATCTCCGGTTAGTCCCTGCAAAGCTTGGCGAGCCTTTCCGTTTTGCCCAGCAGAAGCGCATTTTCGTGAACTCGATGAGCGACCTGTTCCACGTCGGCGTTTCCGACGAATACATCGAACGGGTGGCGCAAGTCATGGCAGCCAGTCCATGGCACACCTACCAAGTTCTCACCAAACGCTCCGAGCGCTTGCGGAACCTGCTCCTTGGGCGGCTCCGGTTTGCTGCTGAGCTGGCGCACATCTGGTGGGGCGTCAGCGTCGAGGACCGGCGCTTCGGCCTGCCGCGTGTGGACCACCTCCGGGAATCCGGCGCCTCGATGAAGTTCCTTTCGGTCGAACCCCTGCTCGAAGACCTCGGAACCTTGGAATTCGGGGGGCTGGACTGGGTGATTGTTGGCGGGGAGAGCGGTCCCGGTGCCCGCCCGATGCCGGCCGAGTGGGTTCGCCCGATTCGCGATCACTGCGTTCAGCGCGGGGTGCCGTTCTTCTTCAAGCAATGGGGTGGCGTCCGCAAGCACACGACCGGCCGCGTGCTCGACGGCCGCACTTGGGATCAGTTTCCAGTCCGGCCCTGCGTTACGGTTCCGCCTTTGGCTCAGCGCCGGGAGATGATGACGCTACTTTCACTTCAATCCACGTAGAACATGAGCAAAACGACTATTGAACTCGGCGAACTGATCTGCCAGCACCTGACGCTCCGCTACAGTCCCCACGGGAAGCGGGCTTTGGCCAAGTTGGCCAAAGAGATGGGGTCCACAGTTGAGCAGATCGTGGCCGCGTCCCTTGCGCGGCGGATCGAACAGCGGTTTGACCTCACGCCCAAGGCGGAAGGCAGTCCTTCCGCCGAGGGCGATTCACCGGCCGAACAGCCGTTCCGCCGGTGACGCAGCGTCCCCGAGCAGGGTGATAAGGGTGCATGAAACTGCTGGCGGTGACGCCCTTGGGGCGGAACCGGGACAAATCGCGCCTGTGGATCGAGACCCGCCGTCTCGACGCGCTGGGCTTTCCTCCGGGAACCCCGTTCACGGTGGAAGCGCGGGGTGAAGAACTGGTCCTCCGCCCCTCGATCCTGGCCGAGAACCACGTCTCCAGCCGCCGGACTGCCAATGGGCTGCGCCCCATCATCGACGTCGCCAACCAAGCCTACCTCGGGCCGCTGGGCGAATTGCCGGAGCTGAAGATCACCGGCTGGTTCGAGCGCCTTCAAATCAGTCCTACCCGTCGGGCGGCAGCCATCCTGCGAAGCCGTCGCCTGACGCCCCCGTTCCGGGTGCTGGAAGTGTTCGCGGGCGGCGGAACCATGACGGCCGCCCTGACCGGAAATGATCACTTTGTCGTTCAAGCTGGGATCGAGATCGAACCGCGATTTGCCGACGTCTGGCAGGCCGCCCACCCGGAAGCGGCGCTGATCCAGGCCGACATCCGGGCGGTGGAGCCGTCCGACCTGCCGCCGTTCGACATCCTGATCGGCGGAATTCCCTGCACCAGCCACTCCAACCTCGGACGGGCCAAAAAGGGCCTCGCGGGCAAACCTGAGCTGGGCGACACCGGCGACCTGTTCATCCCGGTGTTGTCGCTGGTTCGGGAGCGCATGCCCTCCGCCGTCGTCTTCGAGAATGTGCCCTCGTTCGGAACCAGCCTCGCGGGGCAACTCGTCACCACCCATTTGGAGCGCCTCGGCTACCACGTCTTCACGACCGTTCTCAAACCCAATGCCGAGTGGAACGAAATCGAGGATCGGCAACGCTGGCTGCTCGTCGCCACGTTGGACCGCCCCTGTGAACTCCGTGTGCCTGGCATTGCCAACACCATCCCAGTGTCCGCCTTCCTCGACCCACCAGACCCGATTCGCGACCAAGTCGATGCTGCCCGCATCGCCCGCACCATCGAAGGCCTTCGTGCCCACAATGTCCGACACCATGCCCTCGGCCACGGTTTTGGCTTCACCGTCCTCGACGGTTCCGAGACCCGGCTGCCTGTCATTCCCCGAAGCTATCACAAGATCAACACCGGCCCATTCGTCCAGACACCCTTCGGGCTGCGCCTCCTGCGGCTCCCGGAACTGGAGCGGATTCGCGGGCACGCCGTCGGCAAAACCGACTACGCAACCGGGGTGGAGATTCTGGGCCAGGGAGTGCTGACCGGGTCATTTCGAGCGATTCTCGTTCAGGTAGGCCGATTCCTGACGGAACGCTGACTGCCGCCATGGCCTCGCTCATCACTGTCCCGCGGTCAACCGCTGGATCAGCCCGTATCCCGCGGGCCGCAGCAACTTGGTCTCCATCGGGCGCCGTTCCCCGTCCGCTGTGCGCTTCCGCCGCCGCCAGATGACGAAGCCGTCAGGAGCCCGGGAAGCCCGGCCAGCCCCGCAAACCCCGCGAGGTAGGCGCCCAGTGGCACATCGGCAGCGGCAGCGGCAAACATGTTCAGCAGGCTCCCAGCAAATCCTCGGGCTTCGTCGCTCTACGGAATCGGGCGGCGGGATTGCTGTATTTGGCGAGTTCAGCGAAGTGCGCCTCGCCGCACTTGATCTTCCCGCTCTCCTTGTCGCGGAGGTCGTCGGTGAAGAGGCTGCTCTTGGTTTCGACGACGAAATAAACTCGCTCGGTGCCGTCCTTGTCCACGAGCACGGCCCAGTCGGGATTGTAGGCCCCGAGGGGCGTGGGCACGCGAAACCAGCCAGGCAGTTTGGCGAAAACCTTGATGGCTTCGTTCTTCTCCAACTGCTCGGCAAAGGTGCGCTCCGTGTCCGACTGGTAGATGACCTGCTCATGGACACTCTTTTCCGCGTCGGTCATGGACTTGAGGTAGCCGGTTAACTCCTCGGTCTCGAAAAGCTGCTGGGCATAGTATGCCTCGGTCCCGATGCGCTGATATTTGATGCCGTCCACGAGCGCCATGCGCTTGGCGCGGTTGATGAGCTCGGCGGTGAGCTCGATGAACTGTTGCGGGTTGCGTTTGAAATCGTCCAAGCGACCGCTGTCCACGAGAACGCGCCTGAGGCTGCGTCGGGTGAGCTGGGTCTTGTCCTGAAGATCGGTGAGGATGTCGGGCAACTCGATGTCCCCTTCGTCGAGGGTCACGGGGGCGGAGGTCGTCGTTTCCTTGGCGTCCACGCCGGAGCGTCCGATGGCGAGGTCGGCCTTGCGCCATTGCAGCCGCGTCCTGGCGATGGGAGGCGCCTCCTTGAGGGCTTCGACGCACTGCCGCAGTAGCGCTTCGTTGTCGAATTCCACCCGGTAGGTCGTCTTGTGCTTGATGCGGTCCCACAGCGCCTTGAAGTCTGCGCCTTGAAGCACGGCCTGACGGGTTCTCACCTGCTTGCGCTCGTCGGCGTTCTTGATTTCCAGGCGACCGGCCAGCTTCCGCAGGATTTCCTTCACCTGCGGCAATTGATCGGCGAAGGGCTGCGGCAAAGTGAGCGTGCCGTCCCTGAGCTTTTGCCTCAGCACGTCCTGCACTTTGCCCCGGGAATCCACGAGCCCGGTGGCCCGCAGATGCTCCCAAAGGACTTTCGACCTCTCGAAGCCGAGGGGCCCGGGTTGGCCATCAGCGCCCACGAGGCTGACTCCGGCAAACTGGTGCGCCTGGACGATGCCGAAACGGATGCCGGTTTCCTGCTCGATCTCCTTTTGCAGGTTCTCCGCGAACTGCTCATAGCTCTCGGTGGCGATGACCGTAAGCGTGTTGACCTCGAAGCCGCGCAGCCGCTCGCCGTTCTGGTTCACGCAGAGCCGTAGCCCGCGCCCGATGGTCTGGCGGCGCTGTTGCTCGGACGACATCTCGCGCAGGGCGCAGATTTGAAAGACGTTGGGGTTGTCCCAGCCTTCGCGCAGGGCGGAGTGGGAGAAGATGAACTTCAGGGGCGTCGCGAAACTCAACAGCCTCTCCTTGTCCCGCATGATGAGGCTGTAGGTGTCGTCATCCGCGGCGGTGGTGCCCTTGGTGTCCTTGAAGACCTCCACCGTCTTGGTGCCGACCTTCTTCTTGTCGATGGAGAAATAGCCGTTGTGGACCTGGTCGGCGGCGGTGGTCACGTCCACCTCCTTGAACAGGCTCTGGTAGTCGGGATGCCGGGCGAGACGGCGGTATTCCTCCTCGAAGATGCGGGCGTAATCGCCCTTCACCGGATTGCCGTCGGCATCGTATTGCCGGTATTTCTCGACGGCATCGATGAAGAACAAGCTGAGCACCTTGATGCCCAACGGGGCGAGGCGCCGCTCCTTTTCCAGGTGCTCCTTGATGGTGCGATGGATCATCTGCCGTTCCACGGCCAAGGGCTCCACGTCGCCGTGGGCTTGGCCTGGCCGGAGATACTGCTCGCCGCCGGGAAAGCGGAGTTCCATGAACTCATCGCCGGACGCCACCCGGATCTCGCCCACGCGGCAGTCCCGGTAAACCGCCCGGCCGGTGGTCATTTCCAAATTGTCGCCGTCCTCCACCGGGACTTCCTTGCGGACCACGCCCCCGGGCGTTTGCGTGTCGAGTTCCACCTTGGCGGTGATGACGCCGCGGCGGTTGCTCACGGACAGCAGGCGCACATACGGCTTATTGTGACCGCCCTCCACCGAGGCGGCGGCCACCTCGATCTGCTTCACCAACTTGCGCTCGTAGGCGTCCACCGCATCGAGCTTGAAGACCATGTGGTGGGCTTCCTTGGGTGTCGCGGAATACCGCAGGTTGCAGAGCGGATTCATCCGCTCCATCGCCTTCTTGCCCTTGCCGTCCAGCCCGCCTTCCACGCTCTGCGGTTCGTCCACGATCAGGATGGGGCGCGTCGCCCGGATCAGGTCGATGGGCTTCTCGCCGCCCGTCTTCTCGCTCGGGCGATACATCACGTTCTTCGACTTCTCGCGCCGGGCGGCCTCGTCCGCCTCCTCCGCCTGCGCCTGCTGCTCGTCGCCGAACTTGTTGATGGCGCCCACCGTCATCACCATGATCTGGACCTGCGGGCTGGTGGCGAAGTTGCGCACCTGGCCGAGCTTCGCCGAGTCGTAGAGAAAATAGTCGAACGGAGCGCCCGCGTAGAGCCCCTTGAGGTGCTCTGCCGCCGTCTCGATGGTGTGATAGACGCCTTCCTTGATCGCCACGGACGGCACCACGATCACGAACTTGGTGAAGCCGTAGCGCCGGTTCAGTTCGAACACGGTGCGGAGGTAAACGTAGGTCTTCCCGGTGCCCGTCTCCATCTCCACCGTGAAATCGCCGGAGGCCAACGTGGCCGAAGGCGCCAGACCATGCCGGAGCTGGATGGCGTGCAAATTCGCCAGCAACTCGTCGTCGAGCAGCGTCAGCCGGTTGCCGATGCCGAGGTCATTCTGCAAACCGGGGAGGAAGCTGCCGGTCGCGGACTCCCGCGTGACCGTGAACTCCGTCCGGCAGGTTTCCTGCCCGCGGAACAGGTCGCAGACCGCCTCAATGGCCTGGAGCTGGTAATCGAGGTTCGGCTCGAAATGGAGCTTCATGTTGCTTGGTCGGACTCGGGGGGCGGCGGCAGCTGTTTGGCGGTTTCTTCCAACTCCTCAATGATTCCCCGTTCGGCTTCGGCTTCGAGGTAAGCACGGCGCTTGGCTTCAAATTGCTGATACTCGGCCTCAGCTTGCAGGGCTGCCTGCTCCTTGCTGATGCGGCCGGCATTGGGCAAGACGCGGCGTTCGTTGAAGCGGAGAAAATCGTTCAGCTTGGTTTCCCAGTCCCCGAAGAACACCTGCTTCCGGCGTTTCGCCTGGTCCTCGGCATAATCCAGCCACATCACGACGATCCGGTTCAACTCGTCGATTTCCTGATCATCGAGGTAATTCTTCGCCACCGTCACATCCGCTTTGCGCACCACGCCGCCCTTCCACGACGTCAATCCCATGTTCGGCTTGGTGCTGTCGGCGCGGGAGGCGATCAATTCCGCCGCCGTCTTCCCGGTGGCGGCGAAGTGCAGCTTGTTCTGGATCGTCTGGAAGAACTTGATGCTGTCCGCGCTGGACGGCTGATAGTCGGCCGCCAGGGCGAATATCTCCTTCACCCGCAGATACATTCGCCGTTCGCTGGCGCGAATGTCCCGGATGCGCTCCAGCAGCTCGTCGAAATAGTCGGGTATGCCGGAACCTTCGACGGGCGGGTTTTTGAGCCGCTCGTCGTCCATGGTGAAGCCCTTCACCAAATACTCCTGCAACCGCTCCGTAGCCCAGCGGCGGAACTGCGCTCCGCGGGGGGACCGCACCCGGTAACCGACGGCCAAAATCGCTTCCAGACTGTAGTGATCGAGGTTCCGGGCGACTTCGCGGCTTCCCTCCAGGCGAACTATTCGGAATTTCCGAATGGTTCCCTCCGGGTCAATCTCCCGGTCCTCGTAAATGCCTTTCAGGTGCTCGTTTACGGTGGGAATGCCGATGTCGAACAACTCCGCCATCAAGGCCTGCGTCAGCCACACCGTTTCTCCGGCAAAGCGGCATTCCACGCGGGTGCGACCATCGGGCGCGGGGTAAAGGACGATCTCCCCAGTCGGCGGCAAGGGCTGGTTGGGCATGAGCAACTTCGTTTACAGGCTGCGGACGGTTTCGAGGCCGTGTTGCTGGAGGATGGCGGCGAGGTTGGTCTTGGCCACGTCATCGGCGAAGGCGCTGTCGCGGAAGACTACGGTGCTGTCGCCTGCGGGGGCTTGTTCCTTGTGCCAGGCGGCCATTCCGAGGGCCAAGGGCTCGGCATCGGACCGGCTGATGGACTCGGCGAGGCAGGCGAGGAGGACGCCGCCGCCGATGCTGTGGACGGTCTTGCCCGCGAGGGTGCGCTGGACAATGGGCACGGTGAGGTCGAGGCCGAGCTTGAGCAGGAGTTCGAAGAGGATGTCCTGCTCGGTGCGGTCCACCTTCAGGTTCTTCGCGTGGGCTTCCAGGCTGGCGGCGAGGTCGGCGCGATCCGGGTCCCAGGCCTGGATGTTGCTGCTATCCAGCTTGAAGACGCGGAAGCCGAGGTCGGGACGCGACTTTGATGTCGCGGTGGATTCTGAACCAACCAGTTCCGGTTGTTGGAGCGCATTTTGCCGTGCCAACTCCCACTCTTCGCGAATCCGCTTGCCGGATCGACGTAAGCGTTCCTTGGTGATGTCGGTTATTTTCGGGAGATCCAGCCGTTCGGTCGGTTCCGGCAACTGAACAAGGATAAAACGGCGATCTCCATGGTCCGAATGGTTCAGGCGGAAGACCGCCTGACCTGTGGTTCCGCTGCCAGCAAAGAAGTCGATAACCAGTGCATCCTTTCCTCCAGGAATCTGTATCAGTCGTTCGATTAGTGCGACGGGCTTTGGAAATTGTAGAACCACTTCGTCGTTAAACAGAGCTCGGAGATCAGCAGTTCCGTGCTGCGTATAGATGCCATCAATGACCGAAAATGGTTTGGCACCACGCTTTTCACCGTCTTCCCCAATCAGATACTGCTTATACGATATGCTCCATCCCGAATCTGTCATGGTGAACACAAGGCCATTGTCCTTTAGCACCTTCTGGACTCGTTCTCGACTCCACCACCATTGACGCTTCGGAAGGACGTCCGAGCCATCCGGGGCGCGGATCGGAAAGACGAGGTTTTCCCGTCGGTCCATACTCTTTGTGGCCTCAAGCGGTTTAATGCGGAAAGGCCCTCTGGTCGCAACATGCTCGTCTTTCCCATCGTAGTATTTCCTTTCCGCATCTGGATCCGGTGGCAGCCAGAATTCATCCAAGGCGAACAAGTTCTTCGCATACATCACACAGAATTCGTGCTGTCGGACGGCAAACTGCTCTTTTGCTCCGCCGCCGTAGCTCTTTTTCCAAACGAACCCCTCTACAAAGTTCTCCTCGCCAAAGACCTCATTGCACATCCTCCGCAAGTTTTCGACTTCGTTGTCGTCGATACTCACGAAGATCACCCCATCCTCACGCAGTAGATTCCGCGCCAGCTTGAGGCGCGGATACAGGTTCCTCGCTGATTCCAGTGGAACCGGGGGGGCTTGACGGGCGGAGGATGATGACGGGCGATGACACCCGAGGAGACGTTTGGGCAGTTGTTGGGACTGGGGAAGAGCTGGCGCGTGA
>JAIYBC010000012.1 GCA_027488845.1 Verrucomicrobiales bacterium
CCGTGAAGCGTCGGGCCCGTGGCTACCGCACTGTCGAATACATGACCGCCATGCTCTACTTCGTCGCAGGCAAACTCTCCCTACCCTGCCACTGACCCACTGAAAGTGACGAGGAACCGGAACGGTTCGGCCTCCCGGACGGCCTCCACCTCGAAGGTGACCTGCTGCTCCGGGGACAACGCCTGCCAGAACGCGTCAAAAGGCTCGTCCTCAAAAGGGCCCTTCTGTGGCTCTACAGCAGGCGTTCGTTTCGGGGCACCCCGTGGCAAGGGTCGCCCCTGAGGAATCGAACCACGGGCCTTGTAGCCCTCCTGGATGGCCTTCACCCGGTAGCCGGGCAGGTTGCGAACGCCTTTGCCCTTCCGGGACACCGAGGCGAGCTGCCAGCGGAAACTCTCCGCACCCTTGGCACCCCTGGTTGTGAAAACCCCTGCCACCTACCTTCGATCCCCCCTTCAACCCTTCAACCCTTCATCCCTCCACCTCCCCCTGCCCCGCCTGCGGCCTTGAATCCGATCCGGTCGGGTCCAACCTAGTTCGACATGCCGCTGTCATCCGATGTCCTCACGGAACTCCACGGCCGCTTCGGGCCGGATTCCCTGCTGACCGCGCCCGAGGACCTCATCCCCTACTCCTTCGACGGTACCGCGGCCCTTTCCCAGATGCCCGGCTGCGTCGTCTTCGTCAGCTCGGCCGAGGAGGTCCGCTGGGTGCTGCAGCTGGCCAACCGCCGACGCGTGCCCGTCGTCACCCGCGGCTCCGGCACCGGGCTCAGCGGCGGCTCGCTGCCGGTGCCCGACTGCATCGTGCTCTGCACCGTGAGGATGAGCCGGATCCTCGAGGTGGACGCCGCCAACCTCACCATGGAGGTCGAGCCCGGCGTCACCACCGTGCAGGTCGCGGAGGCCGCCGCAGCCGTGGGACTCTTCTATCCGCCGGACCCGGGTTCGATGCGCATCAGCACCCTGGGCGGAAACGTCGCCGAGAACTCCGGCGGACTCCGCGGACTGAAGTACGGAATCACCCGCAACTACGTCATGGGCCTGGAGGTGGTGCTGCCCGACGGCGAGATCCTGAAGACGGGCAACAAGTGCGTGAAGGACGTCGCCGGCTATTCGCTGAAGGACCTGTTCGTCGGGAGCGAGGGCACGTTGGGCGTGATGACCCGCATACTTCTGCGCCTGATCCCGAAGCCGGCCGCGAAGCGCACCCTCATCGCCACCTTCCCGGCGATGGATTCCGCGGCGCAGACGGTCTCCGACATCATCGCGGCGCGGATCATCCCGTGCACGCTGGAGTTCCTGGACCGAACGACGATCCGCTGCGTGGAGGACTTCGCGAAGATCGGCCTGCCGGACTGCGAGGCGCTGTTGCTGATGGAGACGGACGGCCATCCGGCGCAGGTCGCGGACGAGGCGGCTCAGATGGCGGAGATCGCGCGTCGCAACGGGAGCGACTCGATCCGGATCGCGGCGGACGAGGCGGAAGCCACGGCGTTGGCGACGGCGCGGAGATCGGCGTTCAGCGCGTTGGCCCGGGTGGCGCCGACCACGATCCTCGAGGACGCGACCGTGCCCCGGAGCGAACTGGCGCGGATGATCCGGTTCGTCGAGGGCGTGGCCAAGCGGCACCGGCTCCGGATCGGGACCTTCGGGCACATGGGCGACGGCAACCTCCATCCGACCTTCCTGACGGACGAGCGGAAGGCCGACGAGATGGCGCGGGTGCACCAGGCGTTCCGGGAGATCTTCGACGAGGCGATCCGGCTCGGGGGGACGATCACGGGCGAGCACGGCGTCGGCGTGGCGAAGAAGGAGTTCCTGCCGGCGTTCCTCGGCGACGCGCAGATCCGCGTGATGCGCGCGCTGCGACGGGAACTCGACCCCAACGGCATCCTGAATCCGGGCAAGATGTTCGACTGACACGAACGGGAGCGACCGCGATGGAACCCGCCCACCGACCCGAAAAGCCGACGGAACCGCCGCCCTCACCGGAGCGTCAGCAGGCGCTGTTGACGTTGTTGGCGGACGAGGACGCCGCGGTGTCCGATGCGATCCGGGAGCGGTTGCTCGCCGGCGGCGCGACGACGATGGCGTGGTTGTCGCGGCACCGCGCACATCCGGATGCGGAGATCCGCCGACGCGTCCGGGCCCTGCTGCTCCAGGACGGACGCAGCCGCGCGGACGTCGAGTTCCTGAACTTCTGCAACCGGCAGGCCGAGCACTTCGACCTCGAGGACGCCTGCTGGATGCTGGCCCGCACCCGGAATCCCGACGCCCCTGTGGAAGCCTACCGGGCGCAGCTCGACGGATGGGCGGAACAGGCGCGGCCCGCGGTGGAACTCGCGGCCGACGGCGTCGGCGTGGCGGCGGCCCTGAGCCACGTCCTGTTCGTGGAGCACGGCTTCCGCGGGAACACGGAGGACTACTACGATCCGCTCAACTCCTACCTCGACGCGGTGATGGACCGCCGCCGGGGCATCCCGATCACGTTGTGCGCGCTCTACCAGTTCACCGCGCGCCGATTGGGTCTGCCGGTCACGGGCATCGGGATGCCGGGCCACTTCCTCTGCCGCTACCAGACCGTGCACGAGGAACTGTTCCTCGATCCGTTCCACGGCGGGGTGGTGGTCTCCCGGGCCGAGGCTCGCCGCCGGCTGTCGCACTTCTCGTTGGACGACCTGGACTCGCATCTCCAGCCGCTGAGCGCCCGTCGTTGCCTGCAGCGGATGATCTCGAACCTCCAGGTGATCCACCGGGAACGGAAGGACACCGAGGACTCCCTCCGGCTCGAGCGCTACCTGATGCTGCTCAGCCGTTGACCGCGGCCGCGGCGGCGTCTTCGAGCCCGATGATGGCGGGGTTGCCGTAGAGGGTGAAGCTGCCGGCACGTTCGATGCGCAGCCGGAGCAGTTCCCCGACATGCCGCGGGGAGCCCTCGAAGACCACGATCTTGTTGCTGCGGGTGCGGCCCTCGTAGCGGGCGGCGTTCCGGTGGCTGGGGCCCTCGACGAGGATCTCCACCTCCTGGCCGACCAGGGCGTGGTACTTGGCCATCGCCATCTCGTTGATGACGGCGAGCAGGCGCTGGTGGCGTTCCTCGATGACCTCCTCGGGAAGCTGGTCCGGCATCTCGGCCGCCGGGGTGTCGCGACGTCGGCTGTACTTGTAGACGTACGCCTGGTCGAAGCCGACCTCGCGGCAGAGCGAAAGGGTGTCGGCGAAGTCCTCCTCCGTCTCACCCGGGAAGCCCACGATGATGTCCGTGGTCACCCCGATGTCCGCCCGGACCTCGCGCAGCCGCCGGATGATCCCGAGGTAGCGCTCCCGGGTGTAGCCGCGGTGCATGAGCTTCAGCAGCCGATCCGAACCGCTCTGGACCGGCAGATGCGCGCACTCCGCCAGCTTCGGCAGACGTCCGAACGCCGCGATGAGGTCGTCCCCGTAGCCCTTGGGATGCGGCGACGTGAAGCGGATGCGGTGGATGCCGGGGATCTCGTGGACGGCCTCGACGAGCTGGAGGAAGGCGCTGCGGCCGTCGACGACCGGGTAGAGCCGGCGTCCGTAGCTGGTGACGATCTGGCCGAGGAGGGTGATCTCGCGGACGCCGCGTTCGGCGAGACCGCGGCATTCGGCCACGATGTCCTCGATGGTGCGGCTCCGTTCGGCGCCGCGGGTGGAGGGGACGATGCAGAAGGTGCAGTGCTGGTTGCAGCCCTGCATGATGCTGACGAAGGCGGTCACCGCGCCGGAGCCGCCCTTGCCGGTCTGGGGCAGGTGCTCGCGGATCGCCGACTGGCTGTCGGCCTCCTCGGCGACGTCCACGACCTCGGATTTCCGACCGGCGAGCAGGTCGTCAAGGAACTCGCCGGTGCGATGGAACTTCTGGGTGCCGACGACCAGCCGGACGCCGTTTGAAGGCTGCACGAGTTCTCCGCCGCGGCTCTGGGCCATGCAACCGAGGTAGCCGAGCACCTGGGTGGAACCCTGCTTGCGGTTGTCCGCGGCGAGCGCGGTCATCTTGCCGATGGCCTTCTGCTCCGCGAGGTCGCGGACGCTGCAGGTGTTCAGGAGGACCACGTCGGCCCCGGTTTCGCTCTCCGAAAGCGTGTAGCCACGCGCGACCAACTGGGCGGCGACAGCCTCGCTGTCGCGCTCGTTCATCTGGCAGCCGTAGGTCTTGATGTAAACGCTGGGCATGGTCCGAAACCGCCGCGGAAGCTAGGTAGCGCGTCCGACGATGGGAAGGAGGAATGGCTTCGTCGGCCCGGAGACCGGCCTCACGCCTAGACGCCAACACGCTAACCGGACACCGAGCCCGAGGCCCCAGGAGTGATCACCTTGCTGTGTTCGGTTCCGATTCGGGAAGCGCGCGTTTTTCGCCTCACTCCCCCAAGCGGCTTTGCGGCTTGGCGTGCCAATCTCCCCTGCGGCGCTTCCGGGAACCTCGCGGCCTTCCCGCCCGTCAGGAGAGCCGGCCGCGCAGCTTCTTGGCACGGGAGACCCACACCTTGTCGCGGGACTTCTGGAAGGACACCGCGTGCTTCTCGTCTTCGATCACCTCGTCGACCTCCCTGCGGGCGCCTTCGCGGTCGCCGGTTTCCGCAAGCAGTTCGGCGTATTGGACACGCGCCCGGGGATAGCTGTTGGTCTCGAGGACCTTCCTCCAGGAGGCGGCCGCATCGGACTTCCTGCCCACGAGGGTCTGGGCCTCGGCGAGCGCCATCATCGTGAAGCCGAAGTCGTGACGGGGATCCTCGCGGATGACGGATTCCAGGACCGGCAGGGATTCCTCGGCCCGCCCTTGGCGCAGCAGGCATTGGCCGAAGTGGCTCCGGGTGTCGATGTCCTCGGGATCCCGTTCCAAGGCGAGGCGGTACTCTGCCTCGGCCTTGGCCATCTTGCCCTGGGAGAAGTAGATGTCGGCGAGGTCGGAATGGTCGCGGGCCTTGTCGAGATGATGGATGCGGCCGAGCAGTTCCTTGATGCGCCGCCGGTCCGCGGCACCGGGCAGCTCGAAGCCACGCAGCCCCACGCCACCGCCGGCCGGGCCCTGCTGGCGGTACACCATGAAGTAGTAGAAGACCGCGCTGAGGACCGAGAAGAAGACGATGCACGCCACCCAGATCCATTCGCCGCGGCGGACGGCGTCGATGAGCATCCAGAGCTGGAAGGCGACGACGACCAGCCAAAGGAGCGGGTTGTCGGCCCAGCCCAGCGCGCCACTCAGATCCCGGATCAGTGCGAACATCGGGCGGACATTAGACAGGCTCCGGGGCACCGGCCAGCGCCGAGGTCGACCTTGTCGGGGAACGCGATGGAAGTTCGTTGAGCCCCGGGGTTCTTTTCCGTTTGATCCGCCGCCGATGAACTCCGTGATCGTCCGCGTCCCCGGCACCACCGCCAACCTCGGCTCCGGTTTCGACACCCTGGGTCTCGCCGTGGCGCTGCACAACCGGGTGACCGTGACCCGCCGCGCAGGCAAGGGCGCGACGGTCACCTCCCCGATCCCGGACGAGGCCCGTGCCGGTGCGACCGCGATGTTCGAGGCCGCGGCGGCCGCGTTCTTCAGGTCGGCGAAGCTCCGCACGTTCGGGTTCGACGTCCACGTCGCAGGGGAGGTCCCGATGGCCCGCGGACTCGGATCGAGCGTCACGGCCCGGCTCGGCTGCGTCGCCGGACTCAACGCCCTTTGCGGATCCCCGCTGGACCGCCAGGGACTGCTCCAGATCGTCTCCGACCTCGAGGGCCATCCGGACAACGCCGCCCCGGCGGTGTACGGTGGATTCACCGCGGCCGGCTTCGTCGACGGCCAGGTGCGTTGCCTGCGTGTGCCATTGAAGCGGGATGTGCGCTTCGTGACGCTCATCCCGTCCTTCGAGGTCAGCACGCCCGAGGCGCGGAAGCTGGTTCCCCAAACCTTCAGCAAGCAGGACACGGTGCACGCGTTGAACCGCTCCGCCCTGGTGGCCACGGCGTTCGCGTTGGGGGATTACGGAGCCCTCGCAGGACTTTTCGACGATCGGGTGCACCAACCGTACCGGGCGGCGTTGATCCCCCAACTCGACCCGGTGATCCGTGCGGGCGTGAAGGCCGGTGCGACGGGCGGATGGCTGAGCGGCAGCGGCTCGACCATCATGTGCCTCGCGGTCGCCGGCGCCGACACCGCCGCCATCGCCAAGGCCATGCTCGGGAAGCTGCGCGGTTCCGTCGTGCACGTCCTGCGACCGGACAACGACGGCGTGAAGGTGCTCCGCGCCTGAGGCGGGCCTGCGCACCGAAGGGTGCGGGCAAACCTGGTTCCGGATCTTTTGAGCGGGAAATGGAACGGAGACCGCAGCTCGGCAGCCGCGGCCACGTGCTGAAAAACGGGAATCGCAGATCAGGAATCCCGAATCCCCCGGGCGTGCTCAAGGAACCGAATGAGGTCGGTCCCCTCTCCAACGGAGCTTTCGGCTCAGACCACGAACTCGAGCTCGGGAGCCTTGGGCAAGGCGCCGAGGTCCTGTCCGCGACGCAGGAAGCGGCGGATGCTCTCCCGGCCCTTCTCGCCGTAGTCGAGCGTCCAGTGGTTCACGTACATCCCGACGAACCGGTCGGCGAGGTCCTGCCCCATGTCCCGGGCCCACTGCATGGAATGGGCGACCGCCTCGTCGCGGTGTTCGAGGGAGTAGCGGATGCTTCCCGTGAGGATGTCGCTCACACGCCGGCGCAGTTCGGGCGCGTGGCGCTTGTGGATGACATTCCCGCCCAGCGGCAACGGCAGCCCGTCGTTCTCACGTCCCCACCAGATGCCGAGATCCTCGCAGACCACCAGGCCTTCGTTGGCGTAGGTCAGCTGGCCCTCGTGGATGATGAGTCCCACGTCGGCCTTCCCCTCACGGACGGCCTCGAAGATCCGGTCGAAGGGCACCACGACGAACTGGAAGTCCTTGGAGGTCTTGCCGAGCCAGAGCTGCAGGGCGAGGAAGGCGCTGGTCATGACCCCGGGAACGGCGATGCGGAGTCCGGCGACCTCTTCCCGGGTGTAATGTTTCCGGGAGACCAGCATCGGACCGTATCCGTCGCCCATGCTCGCGCCGCTTGGGAGCAACGCGTACTGGTCGCAGACGTGGGCATAGGCGTGGATGCTGATCGCCGAGATGTCGAGTTCTCCGCGGGTGGCGCGTTCGTTCAGGGTCTGGATGTCCTGGAGGATGTGTTCGAACCGGAGTCCCGGCGTCGGGATGCGGTCACGGGCCAGCCCGTAGAACATGAATGCGTCGTCCGGATCCGGGGAATGGCCAAGGGTCAGTGTCTGCATGTTGGCAGGGGAACACTACGGTGGAACTCCACGAAGTCGAGCCCGTGCACCCCAGACGGAAGAAACCCCGGGCCTTCCGAGGAAGACGAAATCCGCTCAAGCCGGACAGCATGGATGCCGATAACCGGATTGGACTCGACGGTCCGGCCATGACGCCAAGGAGGTGGGGCCGCACTTTCAGTCGAGTCCAACCCGAGGGCACCCTCGCGCCCAGCCGCAATGCTGCGGAGGAACGGGTAGCCAAAAATCCCGACTTACACAGCGAGCTCCGCGCCTCCGCGGGAGTTCAGTTCCCCGGCAGAACAATTTCCCGCTGAGACGCTGAGGGGTTCAGCAATGGGTTGAAGGGTTGAAGGGTTGAAAGGTTGAAAGGTTAAATGGGGCGAATCGAAGGAAACCGACGCCTCTCTCCGCTCCGCGCACCCTGCTTCCCGCTCAACTCCTCCCGGCTTCCGCGCTGAAAGCTGAAAACTGAAAACCAGAAACTCAGGCGCGTTCCGAACGCGCCTTCAGCCTTTCGTCAGAGTCCAGAGGTCAGCCCCTTAGCGCCGATGTCCGACCGCAGCTGCATTCCCTCGAACCGGATCCGTGAACAGGCTTCGTAGGCCCGGGCTCGGGCCGTGATGAGATCGGGGCCCCAGGCGGTGACCCCGAGCACACGGCCGCCGTTGGCGACCACTTTCCCGTCCGCCTTCGCCGTCCCGGCGTGGAACACCTTCACGAAGGGCAACGCCGCCGCCGCGTCGAGGCCTTCGATGACCCGGCCCTTCACCACGGTCCCGGGATAGCCCTCGCTGGCGATCACCACGCAAACCGTCGTCTCCGGCGACCAACGCAGCTCCACGCGGTCCAGGCAGCCATCCACGCAGGCCTCGAACACCTCGAGCAGTTCGTTCTCGATCCGCGGCAGGTAGGCCTGGGTCTCGGGATCGCCGAAGCGCGCATTGAACTCCAGCACCTTGGGTCCTGCGGCGGTCAGCATCACGCCGGGATAGAGCAGTCCGCGGAAGTCGATGCCCTCGGCGGCGCATCCGCGGAGCCATGGTTCGAGGATGGATCGGCCGACGGATTCCAGTTCTGCGGCGGAGAGGAACGGCGCCGGCGAATAGGCTCCCATGCCGCCGGTGTTCGGGCCGCGGTCGCCATCGAAGATGCGCTTGTGGTCCTGGGCCGTGGGGAAAAGGCGCGCGGTCGTGCCATCGCACAACGCATGGAGGGAGATCTCCATGCCCTCGAGCAGCTCCTGGATGACCACCGTCGCCCCGGCCCGGCCGAAGGCGTTGCGCACGAGGATCTCGTCGATGGCGGCATCGGCCTCCGCGACCGAATGGGCGAGCAGCACGCCCTTGCCCAGCGCCAGGCCGTCGGCCTTCACGGCACAACGCCCGCCCAGTTCCGCGGCGAAACGACGGGCCGCATCGGCTTCCTGGAAGACACCCGAGCGGGCGGTCGGGATGCCGTGGCGTTCCATGAAGTCCTGGGAGAAGGACTTCGAAGCCTCGAAGAGCGCGGCCTTGCGGTTGGGACCCCAGATGCGGAGGCCCGCCTCCTGGAACAGGTCCACGACGCCCAACGCCAGGGGGTTGTCGGGGCCCACCACGGTGAAATCGACGGCCTCCTTGCGTGCGAACGCCAGCAACGCCGGGAGGTCCTCGGCGGAGAGGGGCACGTTCCGCACCGGACGGCCGTTCGGGAGGACTTCCAGATCCGTGCCGGCGTTCCCCGGCGCACACCACATCTCGTCGATCCGCGGAGACTGCGCGAGTTTCCACACCAACGCGTGCTCCCGACCGCCGGAACCGATCACAAGGACCTTCATCAGGCCGCGGAGTCAACCAACCCGCACCCACCCAAAAAAGGCATTTCCGATCCGGCCCGACATCGCCGTCCCCTGCCCTGGGCCCGCCCGGGATCTTCCTTTGCGACCCACCCCGTTCGCGGAACATGAACCGGGCTCATCGCCTTCCGAGGTGGGATGAGATGAAAACGGCTCAATTCCGAGTGGAAATGTCCGATTCGGCTATTGGCCCGACCCGCCACAACCATGCCTGAACGAATCATCGGACTTGCTGACGAGATCTCCACCTTGGTTTCCAAGAGGGTGGGAGACATCCACCGGATCACCATGACCTCCAAGCTGCTGGCGATGAACGCCTCCATCGAGGCGGCACGCGCCGGGCAGGCCGGAGTCGGCTTCGCCGTCGTCGCCAGCGAGGTGAAATCCGTCTCCGACCAGATCTCCAAGATCGTCGCCGGACTCCAGGAGGGACTGGATCCGCGCATCCGGGAACTCAACACCCTGGGTGACGCGCTCATCGCGCGGCTTCGGGGAACACGACTCACCGATCTCGCCCTGAACATGATCGAGATCATCGACCGCAACCTCTACGAACGTTCCTGCGACGTGCGCTGGTGGGCCACGGACTCCGCCGTGGTCGACTGCGCCACCCGGAAGGATCCAGAGACCTCGACCCACTGCAGCCGTCGGCTCGGGGTGATCCTCGATTCCTACACCGTGTACCTGGACCTCTGGGTCATGGACCTCGAGGGCCGGGTGCTGGCGAACGGCCGTCCAGACCGGTATCCGGCGGCCACGATGCAGAACGTGGCCCACACGGCGTGGTTCCGGGATGCCTTGGGGACCTCCGACGGCACCGAGTTCGCCGTCGCGGACATCGCCCCGGTGCCCGCCTTGGAGAACCGGCTCACGGCGACGTACGCGGCGGCCATCCGCGAGAACGGCGAGACCCATGGCAAGCCGATCGGCGTGCTCGGCATCTTCTTCGACTGGCAGGCTCAGTCCCAGGCGGTCGTCGACGGCGTCCGATTGAGCCCGGACGAGAAGGCCAACACCCGCTGCCTGATCATCGACCGCAACCACCGCGTCATCGCCGCCTCGGACCACCGCGGCGTCCTCTCCGAGGAGTTCGCGCTGCACACCGACGGACAACATCAGGGCACCCACATGAGTGCCGAGGGACTGCTCACCGGTTTCGCACTGACCCCGGGCTATGAGACCTACCGTGGGCTGGGCTGGTACGGGATCGTCCAGCAGCGGATCGAGCAACGGAAGCCCAAGGGACGGCCGAACGGACTTCCGACGTCAACCGGCCTCCGTTCCGCCCCGCGGCCGGCAATGCCGGCACTGACCCACGCCTGAGGCGGAAGAGGAGACGGGCCTCGCGCGCCAGCCCTGGGACCCGGACGAGGGGCCGTTCAGATCACGACCTCGGTCCCGATCCCGGCGTCGGTGAAGATCTCCAGCAGCACCGAATGCGGCACACGGCCGTCGACGAAGGAGACCTTCTCGACGCCCGCCTTGAGGGCCGTCACGGCGCTGTCGACCTTCGGGATCATTCCCTTGTCCACGACACCCGTCGCCTTGAGCGCGGGGACCTCCGAGGCCAGCAGATGGGAGATCACGGTCGAAGGGTCCTTGGGATCCCGCATGAGGCCCGGGACATCGGACATGAAGACCAACCGACAGGCCTTGAGCGCCACGGCGGCCATCGCGGCGGCGACGTCGGCATTGCAGTTGTAGACCAGTCCATCCTCGCCCCGGGCCGTGGGGCTGACGACCGGCGTGATGCCGCGGCTGATGCATTCGAGCAGCGGCGCCGTGTTGACCCCGATGACCTCGCCGACGAAGCCGATGTCGAGCTGTTCGCCACCGGGCCCGGACAGCCAGAGCTTGCGGCAGGTGAAGATGTCGCTGCCGGCGAACCCCTGGGCGACGCCGCCGAGGTGCTGGATCGTCCTGACGACCTCGGGGTTGATCTCCCGGGAAAGCACCTGGTCCACCACCGCCACGGTCGCGGCGTCGGTCACGCGTTGGCCCTGGATGAACTTCGCCTGGAGGCCGGCCGCCTCCATGGCGCGGGTGATGGCCTTGCCGCCGCCGTGGACGACCACCGGGTTGATCTCGACGGCTTCGAGGAAGACGATGTCGCGGGCGACGCCTTCGCGGACCGCCTTGTCCGGTGAATCCATGAAGCTGCCGCCGTACTTCACGACGAAGGTCTTGCCGGCGAAGCGCTGGATGTAGGGAAGCGCCTCGAGAAGCGTCGCCGCCTTGGCGATGAGATCTTGCATGGCGGGAGAATGCCGAGCCGCCCCCCCGCGTCGCCAGTCCGACTTTGCGACCCGGCGGGATGGACGGACTTCAAGCGAAGAAGGGACTCACGCAAAAACGCGAAGGCGCGAAGGAAGAAACCCGGGCTTCAATTCCTCAGTTTCACAGCGTTTCGATCCCCCCCCCTTCCCCCCTTCCCCCCTTCCACCCTTCCACCCTTCAACCCTTCAACCCTTCAACCCTTCAACCTTTCCACCTTTCCACCTTTCAACCCTTCATCCGCGGGCCAGCCAGACGACACCGAGCACCGCCAGGACACCGCCGGCCACCGACCGGCGTGAGGGGCGTTCGCCTTCGATCCAATAGGCCAAGGGTACGACGGCCAGAGGGGCCATCGCCACCACGGGCAGCACCTCGGCGATCGGATGACGTGCAAGCGCCCATTGGTAGGCGACCACGCCCAAGGTCGGTCCGGCCAGCGCGTTGCCGACCATCCAGGTCCAGCCGCGACGCATGCCGTCGGCCAAGGGAGGCAGGGATCCGGTCCTCAGCACGAGTCCGTACCACAACGCCGCGGTGGCCGTGCCGGCCAAGGCGCGGACGAAGGACACGGACATGGGATCGGCCGGTTGCCCCAAACCGCGGGCCATCTCGAACCCGTGTCGGCTCAGGACCGCCCCGCCGGCTTGGCCGAGGGCGGCGACGAGGCCGAAGAACACGCCGGTCCATCCGCCGGGCAACCCCGCGGCTTCGCCTCGCGCCGGGGCAAGGGCCAGCCCGACCCCGCCGAGGATCACCAGGCCCGCGAGGGACTGGTTCCAGCCCGGCACATGCCCCAGCCACAGCCATTCGATGAGCGCGCCGATGGGTGCGGCGAGGCATTGCGTCATGAGCGAGGTGAGACGGGATCCGAGGCGAGGCAGGGCGAGGAAGATGCCGGTGTCGCCCACGCCGTAGCCCACCACGCCGCTCCAGAGGAACCAGGCCGTCGCCGGAGCGAACATCGGCGACTGTCCGGCGAGGAGGACGGCAAGGATCCCCAGCAACGCGACCGAGAGCAGCTGGCGCCAGAAGTTGGCGGCGGCGGGGCCGAGGTGGCCGACGGACTTGCGGGCGCTCACCGCCGAGCCGGCGAAGAGCACCATCGCCAACAGGGCCGGGATCACACCAGTTCGGCGGAGGCTTCGACGAGGCGCGTGCGCAATGCGCGGACCGCGTGTCCGAGGCTGTGCTTCTTGAAGAGGTAGGACCCCGAGACGAACGTGTCGGCGCCGGCCCGGGCGCACTCCACGCCGGTGACGTCGGTGATGCCGCCGTCCACCTCGATCCGGAAATCCAGTCCGAGTTCCTTACGCCAGGCGGCCACCTGCTGGACCTTCGGCACGCATTCCTCGATGAACGCCTGCCCGCCGAACCCGGGGTTCACGGTCATCACCAGCACCAGGTCGACCTGGGAGAGGAACGGCTTCACCGCGGCGATGTTGGTGGGCGGATTGATGGCGATGCCGACCTTCTTCTGCAGCGAACGGATCTTCCAGATCAGCGGGGTCACCTGGTCGCCGAGCTCGACATGGATGGTGATGGAGTCCGCCCCGGCCTTGGCGAAGGGCTCGAGCAGGATCTCGGGCTTGGTGCACATGAGGTGCACGTCGACGAACCGGCTGAAGTGGGGACGGACGTGCCGGAGCACCTCGGGGCCGAACGAGATGTTCGGGACGAAATGGCCGTCCATGATGTCGATATGGAGCCATTCGGCGCCGGAACGGTCCACCCGCGCCGCCTCATGGGCGAAGCGGCCGTAGTCCGAGGCAAGCAACGAAGGCGCGATGATCATCGGGGCGCGACAATGCGATTTCGTCCGCGGCGGTTCAACGTCCAACGGGAGCCGGCGGAATGTCGCTCAACCCTTGACCGCGGCCGTGTTGAGGACCTTGAGGGCCTTCTTGGGATTGCTGGTCCGGAGCACGAGCAGGCCGTTCTTGGCGCCGGGGCTGGTGGCGCAGTAGGCGTACTCGATGTTCACCTCGGCGTCCGAGAGCGCCCGGGCGATCGCGGCGAGGGAACCCGGCTTGTTGTCGCCGCGGATGAGCAGCACCTCGTTCTCGACCACCAGCGCACCGTACTCCTCGAACAGCTGGAGCGCGCGCCGGGGGTCGCTGACCACCATGCGGACCACGGAATGGTCCACCGTGTCGCTGGTGGTGAACGCATGGATGTTCACCTTCGCGGTGGCGAGCGCCTCGCACACGCGCGCCAAGGCGCCGGGCTTGTTGTCGAGGAACAGGGCGAGTTGGGTGGCGAGCTCCATGGTGGTTCCGTTTTCCGAGATTGGAACGCGAGGCCTACTTCCACAAAGCGGAATCCTGCGGACCCGCCGACTTCAGCTCAGGATCCGCCATCAGGAACGCCCGGCGTTTCCGGATGAAGGTCTTCAACAGCCGGACGTCCTGCTGGAGCCGGGCGGAGGCGCCGCCTTCGTCCATGCCGCGAAGGGGTGCCTTGAACCGGACCTCCGACTCCAGGTCCGCCGCATACCGGTCCAGCAGCGGCCCGAGCTTCTCCTCGGTGAACTCCGTCTGCAGGAGGTGCTTCACCCGCGCGACGAACAGGGCCCGGCAGGTGGGATTGGCGAGCATCGGCCCCGAGAACCAACCCGGCTGCCGCCACCATCCGGAGGCGCCCGGCTGATGGTAGTACTCCTGGAAGGTCTTTGGCTGACGGAAGCCACGCCATCCCGGCGCCCGGTTTCTCGACGACCCGTAGTCCAAAGGCAGCTCCGCGAACACCTCTTCGAGCGAAACCCCGTCGTAGAAGCCCGCCGCCTTGTCCTGGTCCCAAGGATAGAAGGTCCACCGGCCCGTACCCTCCGTGTCGTGGTAGGCGAAGTGGTTGTTGAAGTAGCCGTCCCAGTGGGAGAGCAGCATGTTGACCGCGAAGTAGTCGATGGTCTGGGCGACGTCGAACTCGCGCCGGATCACCTCCCACTGCGCGTCCCCACGGGAGCCGTGCAGGGCGTCGACCGTCTTCTGGAGATCCCCATGGCCGTCCACGAGACGGGTCTTCTTCTCGTACATCTCCACCGGCGTCTCCCCGCGCCAGGTCGCCTTGTAGAGGTGACCGCCTTCCGCGAGGCCGGCGCGCCGCAGGAAGTTGCGGTTGGGTTGCTCGATGAACACGTGGTAGCCGAGGTCCTGCTGGTCCAGCGTGAGCCGGGCGTGGCCGCTCTTCGGGACGTTCATCCCGGCCCTGCGATAGACCTCGAACGCGAAGGGCTCGGACAACGCGAACCGGTCGAACATCTCGAACACGAGGTTGATGGAGCTCATGCCGTCGATCCGCCGCCCCTTGGGCAGGTGGATCTTGAACCCGGCACTGCGGTTCACGAGGGAGGCGAAGTCCACGAGGGTCGTGGTCGCGGTCGCAGGGTCGTGGTGGATCACGGCGGTGCGTTCGCGTCCTCCCGACTCGGCACCCTCCTTGCGCTCGGCACGGCGGAAGATGACGGCCTCGTCACGGAACCCCCGCGAGGCCCCGAGCAGTGCGCGGTCGAGCACGGAGGCGGTCACCTGCTGCATCTCGACGGAAAGGGCGTTCATGGACTCCTGGAACTTCTCCTGGTTCCCCTTTCCTTCCATGACCTTCTGCGCTTCGCCACGCAGCGCATCCCTGCGCAAGGCGATGGCACGGAAGCCGTCCCTGAGCTTCAGGAAGCGCGCCTCGTCGAGGCCCTCCATCGCCGTCGAATGGAAGAACTGGCGGTCCAGGCCAAGCCAGTTGCGCAGCAGCTCGTCCGCATTGGCTTCCGCGCCGGCGGCCTGCACCCCGGCGACCCACGTCTCGGCGACCTTGCGGCCGGCCGCGTCGAGTTCGGGCCGAAGCGCGGCCACCGTCTCCTTCCGGAACTCCTGGAGATCCCGGCCGAGGGTGTTCATCCGACCCGCCGGATCCTCGGTCGCCGCCGTCTCCAGCACCATCTGGTTCCTGCGCTTCATCAGGTCGCGGAAGACGGCTCCGAGCCGCGGCAACCTCCCTGGAGCCGGCGCCCCTTCGAGCAGCAGTGCCGACCACAGCCGGCCAAGGTCGGCTTCCGTCTGGAACCGGCCCTGGAGTCCCCATCGGAGCTGGTCCTCCGCGGTGAACTCCCCGTTGTTGGACCTCGCCCGGCGGACCCCCTGCCAGACGATGTACTGCGGTATCCTGCCGGCCGGAAACGGCGGAAACACCGCCACCGAGACCGCCGGCAGGAGGTCGTTGTTGGAGGGCGACAACCTCTCGGCACCGGCGGCGTCCACGGCCCTCACCTGGACCCGTACCACACCCTGGGGAATGCCCGGGAGGTTCCCGACCCAGCTTCCGTCGGGTTCGCGGTTCATCTTGTGCGTGACGGGTGACGACTCGCGCCCCGGCGTGAGGATCCGGACCACCGCCTCGACCGTGCGGATCTCCGTGGCGGCCGACACCTCGGCGCGGATCCGGATCGCTTCACCGGGTTTCGGAAGCCGCGGCGAAAGGGCGACTCCCCGGATCGAAGGGACCGGCAGCCGGGAATGGATCCCATTGGTGCGTCCCGGCGTGCCCTTCGGGGCCTCCATCGCCACATCCGGAACCGAGGCACCCCAGTTGGCGGGATCCCGTCCCGGGGCCTCGGGACAGATCCGTTCAAGCGAGGACGAACCGCCGTCCGCGATCTCGGGCCACGCTCCGTCGTCCTTGTAGACCAGCGAGTCCACCAGTCTTCCCGACGCGTCTTCCAACTCGATGCGGTCCCCCTTCCGCTTGAGGGCCCCCTCGAATTGCGCCAACGGACGGAAGCGATACGCCTGCTCGAAGGCGGCGACATCCCGTGCAACCACCGCGAAGCCGCCGGGCGCGAGCGAGGTTCCCATTCCGAACTCCAGCTTCGCCGCACGACGGAGCTTCCACCCGCCGAGGTCGACCGGCGCCGGGCCGGTGTTGTGGAGTTCGATCCACTGGAGCGCCTCCCGTTCCCCGGGCGCTTTGTAGAAGACCTCGTTCAACACGACGGACGCCGTGGCCTTGGCAAGACAGAGCGAGGCGAGGAACAGGGCTCGAAGGGGGATGGGCTTCATGGTTGAACCCGGATTCGACTCCGGTAAGGGGGAAACGTTTCAGGATCGGAACTGTTCCCTTGGAAATGCACCAGCCTGGAGTTCGCCCGTTTCCGTCCGGCGACAATTGCGACCTCTTGTCTTCCTCCTTGGACGGTCTAGTCTCCGGCCCGGATGGGAAGCCACACCGAGCTGATGGAACTGCCGGGACTCAAGGTCACGGTGGACCGTCTTCTCTATCAGCGGCTCAAGACAGAACAGTCGGAGAAGCCGCACTCGTTCATCTACTTCATCTCCATCCACAACAACTCCGATGTCGCGGTCACCATCCGCGGACGCAAGTGGGTGGTCACCCACGACGACGGATCGGTGTTGGTGGTGGAAGGTGACGGCGTGGTCGGTGAGACGCCCACGATCCAGCCCGGCGGCAAGTTCAGCTACAACAGCCGGCACATCATCGGCACCGACTCGGCCATGGCCGAGGGCGCCTATCTCGGCGTGGACGACTCCGGCCGCCGGGTGATGATGCGCATCCCCCGCTTCCGGATGGAGGTCCCGGGCGTGAAGTGCTGAGCGGCGATCACCGCTGATTTCCGAGGATCCAGTCGGCAACTCCGGGGAGGCCGTCCGCCACCACCGCGTTTCGGATTCGGGCGGACTCCTTCCTTTCGACCTCCGCGCCGTATCCGGTCCGAACCAGGAACGAGCGCGCCACACCGGCGTTCCAGCCCGCCTCGAGGTCCACCATCTTGTCCCCGACCATGTAGCTTCCGGCGAGGTCGATCCCGAGCGAGTCCCTGGCGTCGAGGAGGAACTGCGGAGACGGCTTGCGGCCGCGGCTCGGCTGGTCGGGGGCCTCGGGCGCGGTGTAGAACCGGTCGAACCGGACACCCAGCGACGCACACTCCCCCGCGATGTGTGCGTGGACCCGCTCGACGTCCTCCATGGTGAAGTAGCCACGACCGACGCCCGACTGGTTGGTGACGACCACCAAGGCGAAGCCGGCGTCGCAGAGCCGCCGAAGCGCCATCACCGCCCCCGGCAGGAACTCCACCTCCTCGGGGCGGTGCAGGTAATGACGGTCGGCGATGAGGGTGCCGTCCCTGTCGAGGAACAGCGCCCGCCGGAGTCCGGTGCCGTTCATGCGACCTCCGGGAAGGAGGCGACGAGTTCCTCGGGCGTGACGGTGGCAGTGCCCCGCTTCCCGACGACGACGCCCGCGGCGTGGTTGGAGAAGACCGCAGCCTCCTCGGGCGAGGCCCCGGCCGCGATGGCGAGGGTGAAGGAGGCGATCACCGTGTCGCCGGCACCCGAGACGTCGAAGACCTCCCGCGCCACCGTCGGGATGTGCAGCGGCGGTGCGTGCCTCCGACACAGCAACATCCCGGACTCACCCAGCGTGGAGAGCAACAAGGCAGGCCGGCAGGACTCCTGGATCCTTCGGATGGCCTCCTGCAGCGGGGCGTCCTTCATGGGGTCGGCATGACGGACCGAATCCTCGACGCCACCCAGTTCAAAGGTCTCCTTGCGGTTCGGGGTCAGCAGGGAAAGCCCCTGGAGATCCAGCCGGTGCACCGGCTTCGGATCGAGGCTGATCCAACGCCCCCCCTTCTTGCAGGCGGTACGGATCCCATCGAGCAACCGCTGGGAGACGACCCCCTTGCCGTAGTCCCCCATCACCACCGCATCCGCAGCCGGCAGTGCCGCCTCGATGCGTCGCAGGAGCGCGTCGGTCTGAGCCTCCGAAATCGGTCCGCGGAACTCACGGTCGAGCCGGACGATCTGCTGTTGGCCGGCGACGATCCGGGTCTTGGTGATGGTCGGGCGTTCCGGCACGCGGACCAGCCCGCCGGTCTTCACGCCATCCGCGGCCAGCAGTTCCTTGAGACGGTCCGCATGGTGGTCACGGCCCACGACACCGAAGATCGCGGCGGCTCCTCCGAGGGACGTGAGATTGCGGGCGACGTTCGCCGCGCCGCCGGGCATGAAGACCTCGCGGTCGAAGTCCACCACCGGTACCGGAGCTTCCGGTGAGATCCGGTTCACCCGTCCCCAGACGAACTGGTCGAGCATGACGTCGCCCACGATCAGGATCCGGGAACGGACCGCCGCGGAGAGCAACTCACGGATGCGAGCACGGGAAACCCCAATCATCGCCGCGGAACCTACGGCGCACGGCCTTGCCGGTGCAATCGCGGGCTCCGCCGGCGCTGGCCTTGGTACGGCACCCTGCCCGACCGGCCGCCTGGATGGCGGACTTCCCTTTGCCCGCGGGTAGGAGAAGGTTTGCCGAATCCGTCCGCCATGCCCGAAGCCGTCATCCATCGACAACCGCATCTGCTCGCCCCAGCCGGACTGCGGGACGTCTTCCGAATGGGACTCACGGCGATGGGCACCCGATTCGAGGTGGCGGGCCATGGTGTTTCGGAACCGGTGTTTCGCGCCGCCGCAGAAGAGGCGTTCGAGGAGATCCGGAGACTGGAGGACCAGCTCAGCCTCTACCGGCCGCAGTCGGACATCGGCCGCGTCAACACGGCGGCCGGAGACGGGAATTGGATCCGGGTCTCCCCGGTGACGTACGACCTGATCGGGTTCGCCCTGCGGGTCGGCCGGGAAACGGACGGGGCCTTCGATCCGATGGTCGGTCCGGTGGTCCGGGCCTGGGGATTCCAAGGAGGAAACGGCTCCCGGCCGGATTCGGCGGCGCTGGCTGCGGCCGTCGGGGTCTCCGGACCGACGCAGGTCGAACTGGACGAAGACGTCATCGCGATCCGATTGAAGTCACGGGGCGCCCAATTGGACCTCGGCGCGGTCGGCAAGGGGTTCGCCCTCGACCGGGCCGCCGCATTGCTGGAGGAAGCCGGGCTAGGCCAGTTCCTGCTTCATGGCGGCACGAGCAGCATCGTCTCACGTGGGTCCCCCCCGGACGGAGGGCCTTGGCTCATCGGACTCGATCCCCTCCAGGATCCGGGCACCCCACCGATCGCGCCGGCAGCCTTGGTGAACACGTCCCTATCCGTTTCGGCGGTTTGGGGCCGTGGATTTCGGGAGGAAGGCCGTCATTTCGGCCATGTCATCGATCCGAGGAATGGCGAACCGGTCCGTGATTCGTTTTCAGCGGCGGTCCGCGGGCCGTCGGCGGCGCTGACCGATGCGCTCTCCACCGCGCTCTTGGTATTGGGAGCCCGGTTTGCCGGGGAACTCCCAAACCGGTTCCCGGGCTACGAAGCGCTGCATCTGGGAACCGCGACGGGTGGCGGCGGGATTCAGGCCATCCGCTGAAAAAAGGCCCTGGCGGTGGCGCAGGTCTCCTTCGAAAGCGCTTCCAAGGTCATCCCGCGGGCCTCCGCGATCACCGGTGCCAGATCGGCGACATGCGCCGGTTCACAGCGGCGGCCGCGATGCGGAACCGGCGCCAGGAAGGGGCAATCGGTCTCCAACTGGAAGGTTCCCGCAGGGAGCGCAGCGGCCACGGAGCGGATCGCCGCCCCGTTCTTGAAGGTCGCGATGCCCGTGAAGCTCACCAGGGAACCGGTCGAGACAACCGCCAGGGCTTCCTCAAGGTTCCCGACCCAGCAATGGAAGACCGTCCGGACTCCGCCTCCCGACGCCCCGAGGAGGTCCATCGTGGGCCGGAAGGAATCGCGGGTATGGACCACCACCGGGAGCCCCAGTTCTCCAGCGACTTCCAATTGCTGACGGAACAGGGACTCCTGTCGCCGCCGGTTGATCGTCGCGACCTCCTCGGGAACCGGTTCCGCCCCCGGACGCCGGAAGAAGTCCAAGCCGGTCTCACCGATGGCGACCACCTTGGGATGGCCGGCGAGCCTCCGGAGTTCGTCGCGGATCTCGTCGGGCGACTCGTCGACATGTCCCGGATGGACGCCGACCGCGGCGAAGACGCAGGAGAAACGCGCGGCGATCGCCACGGCACGTCGGCTTCCCTCCAAGGTGGTTCCAATGGTGACGATGCGGGTGACTCCCGCGCTTTCCGCCCGACCGACCACCTCCGGCAGGTCCCCCTCGAAATCCGGGAAGTCGAGGTGGGCGTGGGTGTCGTAGAACTCGGTCATGTGCGGGGCGAAGGTGGAGAACACGAAGGCGGCGTTCAATTCCGCACCGATCGCGTCCTACGGCTCGACACCGGGTTCGAAAGCCCCTAATCGCTGTTCGTGGCCCCGAATCGAAACACCCGGGAAGGATCCCGTTCCGCCTTCACGCTGATCGAACTGCTGGTGGTCGTCGCGATCATCGCCATCCTCGCCGGCATGCTGCTGCCCGCCCTGGGGCGGGCCAAGGCCAAGGCCAACACCGTCCGATGCATCTCGAACACGAAGCAGATCCAGCTCGCGTTTCAGATGTATGCCGACGACAACGCCGACACCTTCCCGCTGTGCACGGACTGGAACTCAGCCGGCGGCAAGGATGGGCGCTACGACCGGTTCACGGCGATGACCAACCGTCCGCTCTACCAATACCAAGGCAGCCCGGAAGTCTTCCGGTGTCCGTCGGACCGCGGCGACATCTTCCGACGGCAGGTCATCGGTGACTACACCACCACCAACTGCTACGTCCAATACGGGGTCAGCTACCTCATGGAGTGGGCGATCGACTTCGCGCGGACGAAGAAGATCACCGGCGACATCGCCGCGCGTGGCACGCCACAGGGCACCTCCATCAAGACGTCCGAGATCGCCCAGTCCTCGGCGAACAAGATCCTCTTTGGCGACTGGATCTGGCACCCGAACCGCGGCAACACCGATCGCCAAAGCACCTGGCACAACTCCAAGGGAACCTACTTCAACGTGATCGCCTTTGGCGACGGTCATTCCGAGGGATATCGGTTCCCCAACATCCCCTCGGCGAACGCCTTTTGGGCCGCGCCACCCAGTCCCACGAACCAGTGGTGGTGAGCCCTACGATTTTTGGGAACGGCTTGAGCCGAATCCCATCGGCTACCCGTTTGCGATCGTAACTTTTCCTTCGCCTGAACGCGTCTTCGCGTAACGTGTCGCCAACCGGCGCCGCCGGGGACGATTCGGATGCGATTCTTATACAACCTGCTGTTCAACATCGGCTTCCTGCTCGCAGCACCGAGGTACTTCCTCAAGATGTACCGTCGAGGTGGTTGGAAGGATGGTTTCGGGGAACGTTTCGGACTCTATTCCGCCCGCCTCAAGCAGGCGCTGACCAACCGCCAGGTGGTCTGGTTCCATGCCGTCAGCGTCGGGGAAGTGAACCTGTGCACGCAGCTGATCCGTGCCGTGGAGCCGCACCTGCCCCTCCACACGATCGTCGTTTCGACGACCACCTCGACCGGCATGGCCCTGCTCAAGGAACGCCTGCCCCAGCACATCCACAAGATCTACTACCCGATCGACCGCAGGAAGCATGTGCTCCGGGCGATCGGCCTCATCCATCCCTCGGCGGTGGTCTTGGTCGAGGCGGAGATCTGGCCCAATTTCCTCTGGACCCTCCAGCGGCGGGGAATTCCGCATTTCCTGGTCAATGCACGGCTGTCGGACCGTTCGTTCCGCGGCTACCGCCGGTTCGCTTTCCTGTTCCGTCCCTTGTTCGCCGGCTTCGCCGGCGTCGGTGCCCAGAACGAGGGCGACGCGGAGAGGCTCCGGCAACTTGGTTGCCGTCCGGAAGCGATCCAGGTCCTGGGCAGGCTCAAGTTCGACTCCGTCCGCATCGACGAACGGAAATCCGTCTCGGCCTCGGCGATCCTTTCGCAACTCGGCGTTCCCTCGGACGCCCTGATCCTCGTCGGCGGCAGCACGCATGACGGCGAGGAAAAGATCCTCGCGGAGGTGTGTCGCCGCCTGAAAACCCGTTTCCCGAGCCTGTTCCCGGTGCTCGTGCCGCGGCATCAGGAGCGTGGTGCCGCGGTGGGAGCGGAATTGGACGCGATCGGCATGCGGTACGCGTTCCGGAAGGACATCCTTCCGAGGACCCAATTCGAGACCGGCTCGGTGGACTGCCTGGTGGTCAACACGACCGGTGAACTGCTCCACTTCTACCAGCGTGCGGACGTGGTCTTCGTCGGAAAGAGCCTCACTGCGGAAGGCGGTCAGAACCCGATCGAGCCCGCCGCGTTGGGAAAGCCGGTGGTTTTCGGTCCCAACATGCAGAACTTCCCCGACATCGCCCCGGCATTCGTCAAGAAAGGCGGTGCCGTCCAAGTGGCCGATGTCGCCGAACTGGAACGCGTCCTGTCGGATCTGCTCGCCGACCCTTCCCGCCGGAAGGCGATGGGAACGGCCGCCAGGGAGGTGGTTCGGGAAAACCAAGGCTCCATCGGAAGGACGGCGGAGATGATCCTGGCCGCCATCGACCGTTGAGGGTTGGCGCTCCCTTGAAGGGAGCGCGGCCGAACGGCCGTCAACGTCCGCTGGCCTTGAGCTTGGCGATTTCCACGGCGTTCTCGGAGATCATCCGGAGCAGTTTCTCGTTCTCCCCCTTCACTCGAGCCAACTCCAACTCCAGTTCTTCGATACGGTTCCTTGAGATCCTCTGGGTGGCCGGCGTGGAAACCTGGGTTGCCGCAGCACGGATCCGACGTGGATTGACGAACTCGATCCGGCTTGGAGTGGCTGGGGAGGCATTGGATTCGGCCGCGGAAGAGCCCCTTTCGAGGGTCGAAAGCAACGGAAGGGCTGCGGCCCTCAATCGGGATGTGGAGACCCGGATGCCAAGCAGCTGCCGTCGACGGCTTCGATCGATCAGGTTGAGATCCTTGAACTCGACGATGCGGTCCTCCAATTCCGACATCGACCTGGACTCGCCCGCTGCGTCCACCAACGCCAGGTCGGGATTGAAGGCGTGGGGGCGGTACCAACCCAGTAGGAGGAACATCAGACGCGCCCCGGGGGGCATCGAAAGGGACAGGAGTTCCCGTTGGAAACGCCCTGGCCGGCACCGCCCAGAGCGCTCAAAAGCCTCGCGAAGATTCCTCGGAGGAGAAGAAGGCGATACGATGTCCATCCCTGCGGAGTTTTCTACTCCAGGATCCGGCAAACTGGAACATGAAATCCAACCGAACGGACTTCACCGCAAGCCAGGGCGGGAAGAGGAGGCTCACTTCGGCAACCACTTCTCCCAGTTCCTGCCGTACTCCTCGACATTCGTGCGGTCGACCCGGACCAGCGGGCTGACATCCCGAGGTGATGGCGGGTTCTTCCCAAGGTGGACCTTGTTGAAAAGGTGTTCGACGGACCGACGGCCCCATTCGTGGCACTGCTGAGCGAGCAGCACTTGGACATGGCCGCTGCGCAGGTAGTTGAGGCAGATCGGAAGTGCGTCGACGCTGACGCACTTGACGGTTCCAGGCTGCCACTTCAGGGCGTTCTCCGTGAACAGCGGCCAACCGCCGATCAGGGCCCAGCCCGTGACATCGGGATTCGACTGCATGACCTGCTCGATCCGGGCCGCGGCGTCCTGCGGGGTCTCCCGGTGGTAGTAGGTGTCGCGGATCACGATTCCCGGATGCTTCTTCGCCTCGAGACGGACACCGGCGGACCGCTTCTGGAGGTTGGGCGCGTTCTGGTTTCCGGCGAGGATCGCCACGACTCCGCTGCCGCCCATGACGCGTGCGAGTTCCGCCATCACCTGCTCGCCACACTGACCGTCGTCCACGCCATAGATCACCATCCTCTTCGACGACGGCGCGTCGGAATCGAAAGTCACCACCGGGACGCCATCGGCGACGGCGCGGTTGATGGCGTCGGTCACCTTGTTGGCGTCACTGCAGCTGATCGCCACACCGTCCGCACCGGCGAGCACCAGCTGTTCGATGGCCTCGGCCTGCTTCTGGGCGTCCTCCTCGTTCGGGGTCCGCCAGTCGATCCTGATGGCCACGCCATGCTTCGCGGACAGCTCACGCGCGGCGTCTTCGGCACCGACGCGCGCGACCTGGAAGACCGCGTTTCCCTGCGACTTGGCGACCAGTCCGAAGGTGTAGGACTTGCGGCCTTGGGCGTGGACGAGATGGGGAAGGGTCGGGAGCGCCAGCGCCCCGGCGAGAAAACGACGACGATTCATGGGAGATGCACGAAGCAAACCGGCCGCAGGGCACGACGTCAATGCAGTCCGCCGGAGGAACCCTGCGGCCGGTGGAATCGGCCCACGGATGCGGCTAAAGCCTCAACGTGCTGCGACGGCCGTCGTCATTGGGGCGGTCCACCCGCTGAACCTGGTGCTGCTGCATGAAGACGGGACCTCCGAGGAGCGCGGCGCCGACGAAGATCCGGGCGGCCTTCTCGACCATGAGCAGGGACCTGAGGGTCGCCTCCGCGGTCTCGCCAAGCGCGATGACACCGTGGTTCTGGAGCAGGATGACCCTGGGGACCCGCCCGAAGCCGCGGCGCTGCTGCAGGGTCACCCTCGCGCGGATCTCACGCGCCAAAGGCACCCCGGGATCGGCGTAGGGGACGAAGACCGAAGTCGCCCCGCAGGCCATGATCTCATCCGGCAGCATCCGTTGCTGGGCGAACGTCTCGCCCTGGGGAGAGCACAGGATCTGGTTGACCGCGACCGGGTGGGCGTGGGCGACGAAGCGGATCCCCTCGAGCGAAAGAAGCCAATGGTGGAAGAGCAGTTCCGAAGTCGGCTTCGGGGCCTCCGGATAGAGCCGGCAATCCATCAGCTCCCTCTCGAAATCCTTCGCGTCGAGGAAGGACTGCTCGAAGAGGATCTGGAGGTTCGCGATGCGAACCTCGACCAGCTGGGAAGGTTCCAGGGTCGAGAGATGGGCACCGCTCGCCTTCACCAGCAGCCGGTGCTCGTCGAGCTTGGCCGAGACGCTCCCCTCGGACAGCAGCACGAGGCCACGATCCTCACGGCCCACCTCGCGCGCTAGGTTCAGCAGTTTGTCGGGGATGTCTTCCACGGTGCGGTCGATTCCACTCCTGTCCGGCGTTCCTAAACGGCCTCGGCCGTCAGGACCTGAGCTTCCTCTCGAGGATCTCGCCGACCAAGCCCGGGTTCGCCTTGCCCTTGGACAGCTTCATCACCTGCCCCTTCAGGAAATTGAGCGCGGAAACCTTGCCGGCGCGGTAGTCGGCCACCGAACCGGGATTGCCCGCGATTGCGGTGTCACAGAACCCCTCGATCGCACCGGTGTCGCTGACCTGGACCCAACCCTTGCGTTCCACAACCGCGGCCGGTGCCTCGCCCGTGGCGTACATCTCGGCGAAGACGTCCTGCGCAATCTTCGAACTGATGCGTCCGGACTCGACCAGCTCGACAAGCTCCCGGAGCGCCACCGGACCGAACCGGAGTTCTCCGATTCCGGTTCCGGACTCGGTCAACCGTGCCTGGAGGTTGTTGATGACCAGGTTTGCGATCGCCTTGGGGTTCTTCGTCCCGGCCGCAGCGGACTCGAAAAAGCGCCCCAGCTCCAAATGGTCGCACAGGACCTCGGCGTCACCGGCCGGGATGCCGTACTCGCGGATCAGGCGGCGTTTGCGTTGCAGCGGCAGCTCCACCACCAACGCACGGACCTCCTCCAGCCAGGCGTCGGTCGGAGCGAACGGCATCAGGTCCGGCTCCGGGAAGTACCGGTAGTCGTGGGCGTCCTCCTTCGAACGCATCGCCTCGGTGATCCCCGCGACGTCGTCCCAGCGGCGGGTCTCCTGCCGCAGCTTCTCCCCGCGCCTGACGGCCTCGATCTGTCTTGGGATCTCGTACTCCAAGGCCCGCCGGACGCCGGAGAAGGAGTTCATGTTCTTGATCTCGATCTTGGATCCCAGCGTCGCGGTGCCCTTGGGCCGCACCGAGACGTTCACGTCGCAGCGGACCATGCCCTTCTCAAGGTCACAGTCGCTGATGCCGCCGCGGTGAAGGATGTCGGTCAGGGCCTTGAGGTAGGCATAGGCCATCTCGGGTCCGTTCAGGTCCGGCTCCGAAACGATCTCAAGCAGGGGAACGCCCGCGCGGTTGAAATCCACGCCGCTGTGACGGTCGAAGTGGCTGCTCTTGCCGACGTCCTCCTCGAGATGAGCCCGAGTGATGCGCACCCGGGCGACGCCGTCCACCGAGCCGGGACCGTCGAACTCGAATTCCACCCAGCCGTTCGCCGTCGAGGGGCGATCGTACTGGGTGACCTGGTAGTTCTTGGCCGAGTCGGGATAGAAGTAGTTCTTGCGGTCGAACTTCGCGAATCGGGGGATCTCGCAGTTCAGCAGGTAACCGGTCAGCACCGTCAACCGCAGCGCCTCGTCGTTGGCGACCGGCAGGACACCGGGCATGCCGAGGCAGATCGGGCAAACATTGGTGTTGGGATCGGATCCGAACGCATTCGCGCAGCCACACCACATCTTCGACTGCGTCTTGAGCTGGACGTGCGTCTCCAGTCCGATGACCGCTTCGTATTCCATGTCTGGACAGAGGTATGCCACGGGAGCGGCCGCGGGGCCAAACGGAAGTTCCCGCGAATGCGGGGCCTCCGAAAGCGACCGGGCCCGGATCACGATGATCCGAGCCCGTCGACAACCGGGGCCGAAGTGGATCAGGCCTTGGAGGCCTTGACCTGCTTGACCTTCGTCCATTTGCGGGACTTGGCCGAGGACAGGACCGCGTCGACGACGTAGTCCGTCGCCAGGCCGTCCTTGAAGTCGGGCTTGGCGCCCTTGCCGCTCTCGAGTCCCGCGATGAACTCAACCACCTGGTGGATGAAGCTGTGCTCGTAGCCCAGCTGGAGGCCGGGAACCCACCACTTGCCCGTGTAGGGATGGTCGCCGTCGGAGACGTGGACGCTCTTCCATCCGCGTTCCGCGCCGACGTCCTTGTGATCGAAGATCTGCAGCCGGTGCAGGTCGTGCAGGTCCCACTTCAGGCTCATGGTTTCGCCGTTGATCTCGAACGTGTAGAGCGCCTTGTGGCCGCGGGCGTAGCGGGTGGACTCGAACAGGCCGAGGGAACCGTTGTTGAAGTGGCAGAGGAACGCGCAGGCGTCGTCGATGCCGACCTTCTCGACCTTGCCGGTGAGGTTGTGCTTCCGCTCCTTGATGAAGGTCTCGGTCATGGCGCTGACATCCTTGATGCCGCCGTTGAGCCAGATCGCGGTGTCGATGCAGTGGGCGAGCAGATCGCCGGTGACACCGGAGCCGGCGGCCTTGACGTCCAGACGCCAAAGGGCCGCACCGCCCTGGGGCAGGTCGGGATTGATGGTCCAGTCCTGCAGGAAGTTGGCCCGGTAGTGGAACACCTTGCCGAGCTTGCCGGAATCGATGAGCTGCTTGGCCAGGACGACCGCGGGGCAACGGCGGTAGTTGTACCAGACCATGTTCGGCACACCGGCCTTGTCGATGGCCTTGACCATCTTCTCCGCCTCCTTGGAGTTCAGGGCGAGCGGCTTCTCGCAGAGGATCATCTTGCCCGCCTTGGCCGCGGCGACCGCGATCTCGGCGTGGAGGTTGTTGGGCACGGCGATGTCGACGAGGTCGATGTCGTCCCGGGCGATCAGCTTCTTCCAGTCCGTCTCGATCGACTTGTAGCCCCACTTGTCCGCGAACTCCTGCGCCTTTGCCGCATCGCGGGCGCAGACCGCCTGGAGCACGAGCTCGTGTTCCGACGGGAAGAAGTGCCCGACCTGGGCGAAGGCGTTGGAGTGGGCCCGGCCCATGAAGCCGTAGCCGATGAGTCCGATGCGAATCTGTTTCTTGGCCATAAAGGTGTGCGGAGGTGGTGGAACGATAGGCAAGCGTCCACTTCCCGGGCAATGCCGAGTTGCCGGAAAGGGACGTCGGGGAAAGGACTTCGATGCGCGGACAAGGTCGGTGGGTGGATCGGCAATTCCGGAAGGGCGGACGGAACCTCCGGACTTGAGGCTGTTCCCGGCTCCGGCTAATGCTCTCGCAACCGCTTCTCCCATGCCCTCTTCACGCAACCTGTCGTTTTCCCGCAACACCCTCAGCATCATTCTCGGGGGAGGCCAGGGCACGCGGCTCTTCCCGCTGACCCGCGACCGCGCGAAGCCCGCGGTGCCGCTCGCCGGCAAGTACAGGCTGGTCGACATCCCCATCTCGAACTGCATCAACAGCGGTCTCCAGCGCATCTACCTGCTCACCCAGTTCAACTCGGCCTCGCTGCACCGGCACATCTCGCAGAGCTACAAGTTCGACCACTTCAGCGGCGGATTCGTCGAACTGCTCGCCGCGGAGCAGACCTTCTCCAACACCAGCTGGTACCAGGGGACCGCGGACGCCGTCCGGAAGAACCTGATGCACTTCCGGAACACGAACTTCGACTACGTGCTGATCCTCTCCGGCGACCAGCTCTACCAGATGGACTTCAGCGAGATCCTGAAGTCGCACGTCGAGAATTCCGCAGACCTCACCATCGCGACCATCCCCGTACCCGCCCGCGAGGCCTCCGCGTTGGGCATCCTCCAGATCAATCCCGAGAGCCGCATCACACGCTTCGTCGAGAAGCCCAAGGATCCGGCCGTGCTCGAATCCCTGAAGCTCGACAAGGCGAGCTATGCGCCGCTGGGGATCAAGGGCGACGAGGAGCTGTACCTCGCCTCGATGGGCATCTACGTCTTCAACCGCGAGGTGCTGTTCGAGCTGCTCAACAACAACCACACGGACTTCGGCAAGCACATCATCCCGGGCGCGATTGCGGAGCGCCGGGTTTTCTCGCACGTCTTCCAGGGGTACTGGGAGGACATCGGGACGATCCGGGCCTTCTTCGACGCCAACCTGGATCTCGCCGCGGACGTGCCCCGGTTCAACTTCTTCACGCCGCCCGTCTTCACACGTCCCCGCTACCTTCCCGCCTCCAAGATCAACAGCGCGGCCATCGACCACGCGGTCATCGCCGACGGCTGCATCATCAACCAAGCCCAACTCAACCACGTGCTTGTCGGGATCCGTTCCGTGCTCGAGTCGGGTTGCTCGCTCCGGCGGGTCGTGATGATGGGTGCCGACTTCTACGACACCCCGGAGAAGCTCGCCCAACCGGAAAACCAAGGCGTGCCGCTCGGCGTCGGCCGCGGAACCCGGATCGAGAACGCCATCATCGACAAGAACGCCCGCATCGGGGAGGGCTGCATCCTCACTCCCGCCGGGAAGCCTGCGGACTTCGACCATCCGCTCTATTTCATCCGCGACGGCATCCTCGTGATCCCCAAGGGAGCCGTCATCCCGAACGGGACCGTGGTCTAGGCCGGGTGCGGGCCGCTGCGGCGGCCGCCGATTCAGCGACCCTTCGTGCCGCAGGCCAGCAGGGTCTCGAAACCGGGCTCCTGCTCCTCGCGGGCGACCTTCGCGATCTCGATTTCACGGAACTGCGCCGCCTCCAGCCAACGCTGCAGGTCGCTCTCCACGAAACCCAGCCAGCGGTCGCCGTACAACTCCTTCGCCTGGTCGAACCGGTGGCGTACCAGGTCGAGGATCATCACCCTTCCGCCCGGCCTGAGGATCCGATGCGCCGCCAGGATCGCCTGCGCCGGCTCGTCGGCGTGGTGAAGGGCCTGGCTCAGGATGACGAGGTCGACGGACTCGGACTCCACCGGGGGGTTCTGCAGGTCGCCTTGGCGGAACTCGAGGTTGTCGAGACCGTTGCGCTTCGCCTTGCGGGCACCGAAGGCGACCATCTTCTCCGAGTTGTCCACCGCGATGACCCGTCGGCATCGACGGGCCAGGAGTTCCGCGAGCAACCCCTCGCCCGACCCGAGGTCCGCGACGTCCAGCGGCGGCAACATCCGCAGCAGCAGGTGCCCGAACGCCTGCCAACTCCGCCCCGGTCCGTAGCTCCGGTCGAAACGCCCCGCCACCTGGTTGAAGTAGACCTGCGCCTGTTCCTCCCGACGGGCCAGCACACGGCGCAGGTTCAATTGGTCCGCCTCCGTCTCCTTCAACTCCTTCGCCCCGCGCATCGCCAACCGCGTGAACTCGAGAGCGTCTCCGTCCGCCAGCGGGTTGAGCCGGTAGAAGGTCCTCTTGCCATCCCGCCGCGACGCCAGCAGCCCGGTCTCCGCCAATAGGCTCAGATGTGTCGAGACGCGGGACTGACCCAGGCCCGTGATCTCCTGGATCTCGTTGACCGAAAGTTCCTCCCGCTCGACCAAGGCCATGATCCGAAGACGGGTCGGATCGGCGAGGGCGCGCAGGGATTTGAGGGTTGAAGTCATCGTGACGGCCTGGGTTGCGGACCGCCGTAGTGAACCGCCTGCAATCCACGGGAACAAGCCCACTCCCTCGGGACCCGCCATCCCCTCACAGGCTTCCAAGAGAAAAAGAAGGGTGGGCGCGGGATTCTCACTTTCGAAAACGGCTCCGGCATTGCTGGGCAGACCCACAGCACTCTGTCCGGACCGTCTTGGTTGAACGGTAAGGACACGGTGCACAGGCCCGTCACGCGGCGCCTGGATCCCAAACAATCCGTCTCATGAAACGCTCGATGACCCTGCCCCGATGGGGCCGTTTCGGTTCGATCCCGACGGCGCTAATGGCCGCCGCGATCGCGGTCCACGTCTTCGGCCAACAGTCCGATCCTCCTCCCCGGGTTGCCCGACCGACCTTCGAAGGCAATCAGGTTCGGTTCGACTGGAACTCCGGTGGAGACCTGCAGTTGGCGCCCACACCCCAAGGGCCGTGGACCACGGTCTCCGTGCCTTCCGTGCGAACCAGCACCACGAGCCTTCCCGCCCTTGAACAGGGCGCCCAGTTCTTCCGCGTCATGGAACGCGGCATCCCGGGCGAAGCCCAGCCGATCATCGAAGGCGACCCCAGGCGACCCGTCCGGATCCGCACCGCGTTCCTCAGGAAGGCCTCCTCGGCCCGCGGCAACGCACTCATGGAGGTGACCCTTCAGCCGGGTCAGACTCCCCCGCGCCAGTTCCCGCTGCTCAACAACGGCGACGTCCTCCAGTTCCGCGACGACGGCACCGCGGGCGACACCGCGGCCGACGACGGCGTGTTCACCGCCCCGGTGATGATCGATCTCGACGACTTCACCGGCGCCAACCAGTTCTTCCAGTCGCTGCCGCCCGAGTTCCAGGTGCAAGGCGCCTTTACCGGCCGCGGCCTCGCCGCGGAGCACGGGCTGACCGGATTCGACTCCGGGGCCTTCGACCGCGGTGAACGCGTGCAGGTCTTCCCCTCGCCCTTCGAGGGATTCGGCTCGGGCGCCAACGCCGGCGTCGGCCCGGAGGCCCTCCGCAAGACACTGAGCCGTCAGGCAGGCCTCCCCAAGACCGTCCAGCGACTCTCGCTCACCAACATCGATTGCCGCCCATTCGTCACCACCACCAACGTGTTCGTCCGCTTCGGCGATCCCACGCTGGTGACCAACGTGGACTGCTTTCCGGTGGTGACCTCGACCAACCTCCTCCTGCATCCCGGCAACCCGCGGACGGAGACGGTCGTGGAATGCTTCACCAACCTCGTCCAGACCAACGTGGTCGTGGGCGTGCGGCCCGCCGAGTTCCGCAACGAGGTCTTCTGCCGCACCGTGGTCCTCGACCCCGGCGTCAGCGGCATCTTCACCAACATCTGCACCACCAATCTGGTACCCCGCATCCGTCCGGGATTCGCCACAAACATGGTCGTGACCGGGATGTCGACCGGCATCCCCTGGACCAACGTCGTGGTCTGCACCGACCTCCCAAACGGATCCGGTTCGATCGTCAAGGATCCGACCGCCCCCGGCTTCATCCCGCCGGTCACGATGTGTTTCACGAACACCCTTTTCACCAACGGCATCACCCTCCAGACCAACCTCCATCTCGTGCCCATCGAGGTGGTGGAACTCGTCCCGGAGGTCCACTGCCAGTCCATCCTGCTTCCCGGCAGCGGCCCCATCACGACCAACATCTGCACCACCAACGCCGTGCTGGTCAGCCCGGAGCAGCCGATCTTCGAGACCCGCACCTTCCCGCTCGTCCTCTGCAGGACCAACACCCTCGTGATCGACGACTTCCCGGTCTTCACCAACGTCTTCGTCACCAACTTCGTCTGCCGCACGAACATCCTCTCGGTCGGCGATCCCCGGCCCATCTTCGAGGAGGTGCTCATCACCAACCTCGTCTGCTTCACCAACATCACCTTCACCAACATCACGACCGGCGGCGGCATCGTGATCACCAATTCCAACGGTGATCCGGTCGTCTTCACCAACGGCGTGCCCCCGGGCCAGGGCGGACTCAACGAGCGGCCCGCGTTCTGGAACAAGTCGCTCATGATCACCGACCTCTCCGTGGTCGAGGACCCCGCCCGCACCTTCGATCCCTGCACCGGCGCTGGAACCCGCATGGGCGCCTGGACCTTCGGGAAGCTCATGACCGACATCTGCAACCAGCCGGTCACCGGCATCCAGCCCGGCGACTTCGCCCGGCGCTGGGTCCGCAGCTGGCAGAAGAACCAGGAGATCAACTTCGAGACGGTCCACCACCGCGAACCCGAGATCCTCGCCCAGGTCATCAACGACTGGGAGGCCGCCAGCGGCGGTCCGGACCGTCCCCTCGACCTCTCCATCGCGCCGTTCCGCCTGCTGGCGATCGTCAACCGCGTGGACCTGCGCGGCAACCCGGGCTACGGCGTGGTCAACGGCGACGACCCGTGCAATCCGTCGAACGTGGGCGGTGAAGGCCGCTTCGTGTTCTGTCTCATCCCGAACGCCTTCAGCGGCGGTCGCGGCGGCAGCCAACCGCCCTCCGGCTACGGTGGCGGTGGCGGCGGCGGCAACACCAACAACGTGTGCGACGCCTCCCAGTTCACCGTCATCTTCGAATACGGCGTCCCCAAGCGCACCTGCCAGGAGATCAAGGAATACGGAACCGAGTGGTACAACCTGAGCCGGATGTCCTTCGGTCCCGCGTTCAACTCCGCCCTGCAGCACATCACCGAGCAGTTCACCGCGGCCGGCGCCGATCCGTCCCGCAAGCCGAACCAGAGCGCCCTGAGCCAGCTCCGCGCCAACGAGCTGCTCCGCGAGCCCTGGGAGATGCGCGAATGGCGGATCTTCTCCAACGACAGCGACGCCGGATGGCTCCGCCAGGTCACCGCGAAGCAGACCCCTGCGATCGCCCACAACCGCCAGGCCATCGTGGCCGAGTACATCCTCGCGAATGCCGCGGAGGTCCAGCGCGAGACCCACGTCGTCCCGCTCCAGTGGCGGAGCCCGGGCCGCTCGATGGTGCCGTTCCTCGGCGGTTCCGCCCCGATGGCCACCGAGCAGTTCTTCTGGGACGGCCCCGCGCCGGCCGGATCGAGCCTGCCGGGCGACCTGCGGCACAAGTTCTCGCTGAACACCTGCAACGGCTGCCACGCCGGCGAGACGGGAACGCCCTTCACCCACGTCTTCCCCCGCGTCCCGGGACAGGAGGCCCGCCTCAGCGACTTCCTCACCGGCGCCAACATGCCGAAGATCGATCCCGCCGACGGACGCACCCAGCGGTGGTTCTCGGACCTGAAACGCCGCGAGGACGACCTCCTGCGCCTGATCACGGAGCCCTGCTTCTTCCAGCTGTTCCGCGACCCGGCCCAGTTCATCCACTGAGCGTCCGCGAACGACGGCATCCACCGCCCGAATCGATCGGGCCAATCAGCGCCGGCCCGGCAGGGATTCCCTGCCGGGCCGTTTCCATTTCCCCATGTTCGTCCTGAAGACTGGATCTGCGGCCTTTCCAACGAAGAGAACTCTTGCTGGCCACGATCGGAACCCAGGCGAATGCTCGATCCAGAGTTGCGATGCCGGACTGGACCTACAGAACACTGCTGCGGCCGATCCTGTTTTCCATGCCCGCGGGAACGGCCCATCGGATGGCCTTGCGCTCTCTGGGCACCTTGATTCGGATGCCGCTGGGCCACCGGGTTCTGGAGTTCTTCGGCCACATGCAACCGGACCGCCGAGCGGCCTACCAGGTCCGCGGGATGGAGTTCCTCAGTCGAACCGCAATCGGATCGGGGCTGGATCCCGCAGGCGAGGCCTTGGGTTCGTTTCGCCGCTTCGGGGTCGCGGTGGTCGAGGTCGGACCGCTGGAAGTTCGTCCTCCAGGCGAATCCCCGATGATGACGAGAGTGACGCCCAACGGTTGCAGCCTGCGTTGCAATCGGCTGGATCCCTCCTCGCTCGTCCAGCGGATGGAACCGACGTTCGCCTCCTTGGCACAGGTCTGGTTGCGCATCGAGGCCGGTTTCCCGCTCCCGCTCATGGAGGGGACACTGAAGCGGCTCGGCACGAGGGTTTCCGGCATCACCCTCTCCGGCTGGGAGGCCACTGGGACCTCGGATCGGATCGCACTGGCCCAATCGTTTCGGGACCTACGCCTTCCATGGATGCTGAGCGTCGGGGCGGATCCGGCCGCTGCCTTGGGCACAGTTGCGGTCCAGGATGCCGTTCGTCATGGAGCTGTCGGCGTTTGGTTCCGCTCGGACTCACGACAAGCCGACGGCTCGGTCCGCGTGAAGGCCACGGACCTCCCATCCCTGACCCACTATGTCGGGCGACTGAGAAACGAGTTCGGTCCGGAGTTCATCCTCGTGGCCGGCGGAGCCAGGGACGTGGGGGAATCGTTGGCCTTGTGCGAATCCGGAGCCGATCTGGTCGGCCTCGAGTTCGGCATGGTGTTCAGCGGCCCCGGCCTGCCGAAGCGGGTCAACGAGGCGTTGCTGTCGGTCACCCCGACCTCATCATGTTCCGCTGACGATTCGCCGGAACAGCCGGGATCCATGGCGTGGACCTGGGGCCTGCTCCTTGGAGTGTCGATGGTGTTGGGCGGCCTTCTCGCCATTGGCATCGCCAGCACACGCGTCGTCCTGCCCTACGACGAGGCGTTCTGTGGAATGGACCTGGAGCAACTGAAGGCGCTCAACCCACGGCTGCTGCCGTTCCTTTCCCACGACCGTGTTACGCTGGCCGGGACGATGCTGAGCGCCGGGGTGCTCTACACCGGACTGGCCTGGCATGGAATCCGTCGGGGACTCCACTGGGCCAAGGTCGCCCTCGTCGTTTCCGCACTCAGCGGATTCTTCAGCTTCTTTCTGTTCCTCGGTTTCGGCTACTTCGATCCATTCCACGCCTTCGTCACCGCGGTCCTCTTCCAGTTCCTGCTGCTGCTCATCCACAGTCCGATCGCCAAGCCGTCGGATCCCGGGCCGCCTGAGATCGAGGAGAACGCCGCGTGGATCGCCGGCCTATGGGGGCAACTCCTGATGGTGACCCTGGGGATCGGACTCGTGGTCGCTGGAGCCGTCATCAGCCTGGTCGGCGCCGGACCGGTTTTGGTCAGGGAAGACCTGGAGTTCCTTGCCACCACCCGGGAGGCCCTCCTGGGATCGGGTCGTCGCCTGATGCCCCTGATAGCCCACGACCGCGCAAGCCTGGGCGGGATGTTGATCGCCTGCGGCCTCGGGGTCTGGCTGACGGCTCAATGGGGGTTCCGGATCGGTCGCAGTTGGCTTTGGTGGACGCTGGCCTTGGCGGGAACCCCGGCGTTCGTTGCCGCCATCGGCATCCATCTGATCGTCGGTTACTCGGACCCACTCCACCTCGCCCCGGCGATCGGAGGCGCGGTCTGGTTCGGTGTCGCACTGGGTTTGTCCCGGAAATGGCTTTGTGGCCCGAGGCTGGCGGCAGGGACGGCGTTTTCTTCGGCCCCGAAGTGATCCCGCCACATCCCGCCTTGTCGGGTCCGACCGGCGCCGGGTAGCGTCGTCAAAACGTCACAACCCAGCTCCCCACACGAATCCCATGAATTCCGGTCTACGCCTGAAACTGTTCCTCATGATGGTGCTCGAGTTCTTCATCTGGGGAGCCTGGCTTCCCCTGATCTTCGGGTACCTCCCGAGCCTCGGGTTCACTCCCGGCCAGCAGTCGCTGATCCTCAATGCCTTCCCGGTCGCCTCGATCGTCGGCATGTTCTTCAGCAACCAGTGGGCGGACCGGAAGTTCGCCGCGGAGAAGTTCCTCGCCTTCTCCCACCTGGTCGGCGGCCTCGCCATCCTCGGCTGCGGCTTCACCAAGGACTTCATGCCGTTCTTCCTCCTGATGCTCGTGCACTGCCTGCTCTACGTGCCGACCATCTCCATCACCAACTCCATCGCCTTCGCCGCGATGAAGGACCCGGCCAAGGAGTTCGGCATCGTCCGCATGGGCGGCACCATCGGCTGGATCCTCGCCGCCTGGCCGTTCACCTTCATCTTCGTCAACTGGGACGCCGTCAACGCCGCCAAGACCTCCGGCTTCGTGGATTGGATTGGCACCGTGTTCGCCAACCCGCTGACCGGTGACGCCGCCAAGGCCGCCACCAAGTGGACCTACATCGTCTCCGGCGTCGCCTCCCTCGCCCTCGCCGCCTTCAGCTTCACCCTGCCCCACACCCCGCCGAAGAAGTCCCAGGGCGAAAGCCTCGCCTGGCTCGAGGCCGCCAAGCTGCTCAAGCACCCGTTCGTCCTCGTCCTCTGGCTGGTCACCTTCGTCGATTCCTTCGTCCACAACTGCTACTTCAACTGGACCGGCGTGTTCCTTGGCACCCCGACCACCGCCGGAGGCGTCGGCATCGCCTCCAACTGGATCACCCCGGTCATGAGCATCGGCCAGATCGCCGAGATCCTCACCATGTTCGTCCTCGGCGCGACGCTGAAGAAGCTCGGGTGGCGGACCACAATGATCATCGGCATCCTCGGACACGCCGCCCGCTTCGCGGTCTACTCCTTCATGCCCCAGAGCGCGGCGGCGATCATCCTGATCCAGGTCCTCCACGGCGTCTGCTACGCCTTCTTCTTCGCCACGGTGTACATCTTCGTCGACGCCTACTTCCCGAAGGACATCCGCTCCTCGGCCCAGGGCCTCTTCAACCTCCAGATCCTCGGCATCGGCGCCCTGGTCGCGAACTCGATCTGCCCGTGGCTCATGCAGGAGGTCTACACGAACGCCGCCACCAAGATGGTCGACTTCAAGGGGCTCTTCCTGGTGCCGCTGGCCGCCGCATCCGTCGCCGCGATCGCCCTCGCCCTGTTCTTCCATCCGCCCAAGACGGCGGATGCCGGTGCCGGCGGCGGCTCCGCCCCGGCGCACTGATTGCCCTTCCCAACCGGCCCGGCTCCCCAAAGAGCCGGGCCGGTCTGCATTGCCCCTTCCCCTTTCCCCCGTTCAACGCTTCAACCTCTTCCCTTCGACATCGTCGCCACCATGAACCGCCGTCGCTTCCTCCACGGATCCGCCCTCGCCGCCGCCGGCCTTGCCGCCGGTTGCTCGTACTTCAGCAAGGCCGACGACCGGTCCTTCAAGATCAGCCTCGCCGAGTGGTCCTACCACAAGGCCCTGTTCGGGAAGAAGATGACCCACATGGATTTCCCGGTGGTCGCCCGACGGACCCATGACATCGACGGCATCGAGCTGGTGAACCAGTTCTTCAAGGATCAGGTGCGCGACCAAGGCTACATGCGGGAGTTCCTCACTCGCTCCCAAGGCGAAGGCGTCCGGAACGTGCTCATCATGTGCGACGGCGAAGGCGCCCTTGGCGATCCCGATCCGGCGAAGCGCCGTCAGGCCGTCGAGAATCACCGCAAGTGGGCCGATGCCGCGAAGTTCCTTGGCTGCCACTCCATCCGGGTGAATGCCGAGACCCACGACGTGGGCACTCCCGAGGAACAGCAGAAACGCGCCGCCGACGGCCTCGCGGCACTTTCGGACGTCTGCGCCGACCTGAAGCTCAACTGCATCGTCGAGAACCACGGCCACCTCAGCAGCAACGGCAAGTGGCTCGCCGGCGTCATGCGCCTCGTCGGGAAGAAGAACTGCGGCACGCTGCCCGACTTCGGGAACTTCAACATCCGTCCCGGCGAGACCTACGACCGCTATCTCGGGGTCCAGGAGATGATGCCCTACGCCAAGGCGGTCAGCGCGAAGTCCTACGACTTCGACACCAACGGCCTCTGCGTCGAGACGGACTATCGGAAGATGATGAAGATCGTCCTCGATGCCGGCTACCGGGGCTGGGTCGGAATCGAGTACGAAGGAGAGCGTTACCCCGAAAAGGACGGCATCGACGCCACCCGCGACCTGCTGATCCGCCTTCGGATCGAAGGGATTTGAGGGACTTTAGTCCGTGGCCCGGAGTCCGTGGTCCGTTGGCAGGTCGGCTCCCGGTTCCTGCGCCGCTTTCGGCGATCAGAACGGGGCGGTCCACGAGGGCAGAACACCCATCAACACTGGCCGGCGATCAACGGTCACCACAGACAAGGGACGACTGGCAACGGACCCATGGATCACCTCGGATGCACGCTGAACCACAGCTGCCCCGACGCCGTCCCCTTGCCTTCGAGATCGATGTTGTAGCGCAGTTCGTACTGCATCGCCGGGGCGGCGTCCGCCAACTCCAGCCAGATCGTCCGGCCATCCGGCAACAACGCGGCCTTCGTGACCGCGACGTCGTCGCGACCGTTCTTGGAAGGATCCGCGACGGACCAATCCTTGGATCCGTACTCCTCGGCATACCGGTAGTTCCAGCGTTTCACCGCGTAGCTGCCCGGGTCCGACGCCGTGGACCGCTCCAGCGGCACCGCAAAGCGGAACTCCAGGGCGTTGCCATCCTGACGCCAGCTGACCGGGACTCGCACCGGCTTGTCCGTGAATCGCACCCGCTGCAGCGCGCCGTCCTTCACTGCGCTGGTCTGCCAACCGGTGCTGCCGGCGACATAGAGGGCGTTCTCCGAAGCCCGGAAAGTCGCGCGGTTCGGTCCGCTCAGGAACTTCACCGGCAGCGGCACGACCGCTCCCTGTGGCACAAGGCCCGAGGTGTCCCGGAGGACCAGCATCATGCCGCAACGTCCCCAAAGGAGATGGAGCATCTGTCCCCCGAGGGGACCCCACTGTCCGGTGGGCACCCACGCTTGGGAACCGCTCGAGTTGTCGACACCGTGCGGAATCCAACAGAGCGGCCAATCGCGTCCGAGGCCGTTGGCGATTTCCTTCCTGGGACCGCCGTATCCGTACCAGCCGCCCTCCCGGATCTCGGCGATCTCGCTGGATGGCGTCCAGGTTCCCTGCTGGGGCGAGACGGTGCGGATGGCGCCATCGGGCGACACACCCATGCCGTTCGGATTGCGGAAACCCGCCGCGAGCAGCTCCGAGGCCCGGCCGTCCGCCGAAACCCGATGCAGGCCCACAGGATCCACGTAGTAGAAGCGGCCTGAAGAATCGACCTCGAGGCAGGTCACGTAGTCATGTCCACCGGTGGAGGTCGCGATGCCGTCGTGGAAGGACTCTTGGGAGTCGGCCACACCGTCACCATTGCGGTCGCGCAGCCGGGTGATGCGGTCGCGGCCGAGGACGTAGACGTCGCCGTTCCGCACCTTCAGACCCAACGGCTGATACATCCCCGTCGCAAACCGGGTCCAGCGGAGGCGTTGGAGCGAGTCGTCCACGCCGGTCACCCGCCAGACGTCACCGTGGATCGTGGCCAGGAAACCGGAACCATCCGGTCCAAAGTCGATCCCCGACCCGAAGAGAAGGGCCTTGTCCGCGTTCTCGTACGGCAGGGTCAGTGTGTCGACGGCCAGGAAGTCGTTGTCCACGCCGCGTTGGCCGCGGGTCTCGACCACGGGGACCGACAGGCGGGCCGGATCGGACGTGACCGCCGAGGGGATTCCATTGGACTTGGCTTCCTTGAGGAACAAATCCCAGGCGGCGACCGGGCCACGCCAGAGGTAGGCGACGAATGTCTCCTCGTGGTTCGACGCTTCGAGTCCGGCGACGTGGCCGCCCCAACCCGGCTCACTCCAGGAGAGGGAATCCCCACCGGCCTTCGTCGATAGGAGAACGAATCCCGACCGCACTCCGGAGTCGTCCGCATATCCGTTCACGACGCGTCGGATACGGCCGCGCTCCGCGGAATCGGATGTCTCGTCCGCGGAAAACTGGTCTCCGCCCCGGAGATGCGAGGTGAGCGGCAGGGACACCGAAGTCGCATGCGCGGAAACCGTGAAGGTCCTCTCCAAGACAACACCAGCGGTCGACTTGAGTAGGCGTGGACGTTCCAGGATCCGTGTTTCACCGATGCGGTATTCCAAGACCACACCCGCTTCGGTCCGGTGGATCGCAGACCAACGCGGAGGGTTCGTGCCAGGGTGTCTCCGAGGACCTGCCGTGAACAGCACCTCCCCGTCCGGCCGAGGCGTCCCGATCAGACCGAAGCGCGTCGGATCGAACTTCAGGAATCCCCCGCTCCAGACGCCCCTCACTTCGGCCCGATCCATGTCGTAGGCGACCGCGCCGCCATCGAGGCGGACGGCAAGTCCCTTGGCGACGGTGACCTTGTCGGGAAGTGCCAGGGTCGTGGCAAGGAACGGACCGACATCGGTCGCCTGCCATCGATTGTCCACCCAGTCCTTCTCCGCTTGGCTTCCGGGTTCCCTACCCGAGACTGCGGGTTCTCCGGCGGACCGTGCCGGCGACGCTGCGGGTTGTGCGCTTCCAACGGACGGATTGGCAACCGGCCGCGGCTTCCGGGGACCGCGGGGTTCACCGAACCTCGGCGCCAGGAGCTCCAGACCGTCGAGTTCCTTCCGGAGCTTCACCTCGGCGTCCTCGTCGGTGTGCCCGATGACACCGACGTCCCCCTTCCATCCGCTGGCGGCCACGACGCGGAGCAGGTCGAGTTCCTCGTCGCCGGTGCCGAGCGGAATGATCTTCCGACCGAGACGGTCGCCATTCCAGACCATGCCGTTGAGGTTCAGCGCGAGCAGGTGAGGATTGAGGATCCGGAATTGGGACTCGAAGTCGTCGATGTGGGAGTGGGCATGGTGGAAGTTGTAGACGATGCCGGCGTTGGTGTGGCCTGCCCGTCCCAGGCGGGCAAGGACCTCGACGAGATTCCTCGGTTCCCCGAACCAGCCCATGTGGTTGTAGAGGGCGACGCGGCATCCGAGCGATTGGGCCTCGCGGCAGATCGGCGACAGCGTGCGGACGGCGGCTGCGAGCTTGGCCTCGAGCCGCGCGGCATCGGTCTCGTCCTCGGTTCCCATGGTGATCCAGAGCTGGGGTTGGATCCCGTTGCGGCGGATGCAGTCGAGGATCGCGCGGGCCTCGGTTCCAAGATCCGCAGGGAACCACCAGGCGGTGATCTCGATCCCGCGACGACGCATCGCGGCGACCTCGGCGTCGAAGGTGGGGACATGTTCGGAGCGCCAGTCGTAGGCGAGGCGCCGCAGGCCGAGACGTTGGAGCATCTCGGCGCGCTCTTCGGGTCCGCGCTTCCGGGAGTCGAAGGGGACGACGCACCAGGCGACGAGGTTGGTGCGGGAGAAATTCCCTTCCGGAGGAAGCGCCGCGCTGCAGGGAACGAACCACGACAGGAGGCCGAGGAACAGGAGGACGAACCGGGAGGTCACCCGGAGATGCTAGTCCGCAGACCGTCGCCGAGTCACGCGGGCTTCGCCGCGGTTCACCACCATGCGGCCGCGGGATTCGGCGTTCGGCCGTCGAAGGACTGGTAGCCCTTGGGAAAACGGAAGGTCTCGACGTGGTTGTCGCCCCACAGCATGGGGAAGAACGCCTTGCCCTTGTAGTTGTGCCAGACCGATCGGGGATCGTTGATCAGGTTGTCGCCGCGGTCGCCGAACCAGATCCAGTCGCCAAGGACGATCTTGTTGACCGGCGAGAGCGCGATGCGGGAGGCCTTGATGGGAATGGACTCGGGAGTGTTCGGGCGCGCGGAGTCGCCGCCGATGCGCTCCACCGCGTAGCGTGTCGCGCCCCAGACCATGAGGTAGCTGTTGCCCCAGGCGTCATAGGTGGTGGTCTTGAGGTCGCGGAACTCCGTGGCGGCGTACAGGGCGTCCCCCTTGTCCGCGGGGCATTTGAACAGCCTCACCGATCCGGCGAAGGGGTTCAGGACGCGGTTGGATTCCGGGATGATCCGGCCGTTGAAGCCCTCGTGGAGGAGGCTGGCGTTCTTGCCGGTCGTCCCACCGAACCCGGCCCAGTCCTGATAGGCGGGATAGAGGTCCGAGAAGTCCTGGGAGTACAGCACCATGGCCAGACCGATCTGGCGCTGGTTGCTGATGCACTGGGTCTTGGTGGCGTTGGACTTCGCGCGGGCCAAGGCGGGGAGGAGCATCCCCGCGAGGATCGCGATGATGGCGATGACGACGAGCAGCTCGATGAGCGTGAACGCGACGTCCCGGCGGATTTCACCCTTCATGCCTTCCAGATACCGGCCGCCCGGGAAGCTGGCCAGCACCAACGCCGTCTTCTGACGATTCCGGTGGCCGGTTCAGCCCTCCAGCTCGGCGAGGGTCATCCCGCGGATCAACTGTTCGAACGAGGTCGAAGCCGACCAGCCCAGCACCCGATTCGCCCGCGATGGGTCGCCGACAAGCTGAAGGGGCTCCGCAGGGCGCATGAACCGGGCGTCCTGTTTCACATGGGCCCGCCAGTCGAGGTCCACCGCCTGGAAGGCCGTCTCGACCACGTCCTGCACGGAATGGAGCACCCCGCTGGCGAAGACGTAATCCTGGGCCGTCTCGTGTTGGAGGCTCAACCACATGCCCAGCACATAGTCCTGTGCATGTCCCCAGTCCCGACGCGCCGAGGTGTCACCCAACAGAAGTTCGCTTTGGGTTCCACGACGGATGGCTGCGGCGGCGCGGCAGATCTTTCGGGTGACGAAGTTCTCACCCCGCCGAGGAGACTCGTGGTTGTACAGGATGCCGTTCACTGCGAACAACCGATGGGCTTCACGGTAGATCCGGACCATCTGTGCGGCGAAGGCCTTCGCCGCCCCATAGGGATTCACCGGATTGAACGGCGTCTCCTCGTTCTGCGGCGCGGTGACGGGCCGACCGAAGATCTCCGAGGATGCCGCATGGAACAACCGGGGCGGCGTGGGAAGATCCCGCAGCATCTCCAGGAGTCGCAGGGTGCCCATCGCGGTCATCTCGCAGGTCGACTCGGGGATCTCGAAGCTGAGTCCGACATGGCTCTGGCCGGCGAGATGATAGACCTCGTCCGGGGCCACCTTCATCAGAACCCGCCGAAGGGTGGTCGGGTCGTCGAGGTCCGCGTAGTGCAGGAAAAGGCGCCTCCCGTAGGTCGCCGGGTCCGAGTAGAGCGCCTGAAGTCGGGAGCGTTCCAGGGAACTGGTGCGTCGAACCACGCCGTGGACCTCGTATCCCTTACCGAGAAGCAGTTCGGTCAGGTAGGATCCATCCTGACCGGTGATTCCGGTGACGAGAGCTTTCCGTGCCATCTTGGTTGAGGCTCCCGGAAACGTCGGCGAAGCCGCAAGCGAGGACTTGCCGCCCGGGCTGCAAAGAAGGCCGCATCCTTGCCCGAAGGGCGACACGGAGCCAACGTCCCGTCGTGTCCCTGTCGAGAGCCCTGCTGCCATTGCTGGCGGCGATCGTTCCGCTCCTGGTGAGTCCGGCGGCGTCCGCGGCCGTGCCGCCACCTCCGATTCCGCGCGAGTTCCGTGGGATGTGGATCGCGACCGTCGGGAACATCGACTGGCCCAGCAAACCCGGCCTCCCCACGGCGAAGCAAAAGGAGGAGTTGACCTCTCTGCTCGACCTCGCAAGGCGCCTGAACCTGAACGCGGTGGTCTTCCAGGTGAGGACCGGTTGCGACGCCCTCTACGCATCGAAGCTGGAGCCTTGGAGCGAGTATCTCACCGGAAGGATGGGTACGCCTCCCCAGCCTGCCTGGGACCCACTGGCCTTCGCGATCCAGGAGGCGCACGAACGCGGACTGGAGCTCCATGCATGGTTCAACCCCTACCGGGCCCGCTATCATCAGGCACTGAGTCCGGTCTCACCCGACCACGTCAGCCGGACCCGGCCCGATCTGACGGTCAAATACGGGCGTTTCCTCTGGCTGGATCCCGGCAACCCGGCGAGCCGCGAGCACACCCTTCAGGTGGTGCGGGATGTCGTCCGGCGCTACGACGTCGATGGCATCCACATCGACGACTACTTCTATCCCTACCCGGAACGGACCGAAGGAGCCGGGAGTGGGAACTCGGGCCTCGTCCCCTTTCCCGACAGCGCGAGCTGGAACCGCTACCGCCGCGATGGCGGCAACCTCGACCTCTCCGACTGGCGCCGTGAGAACGTCAACATCCTCGTCCGCGACCTCGGCGCCGCGATCCACAACGAGAAACCTTGGGTGAAGTTCGGGGTGAGTCCCTTCGGCATCTGGCGTCCCGGCAGCCCTCCGGGGATCAAGGGCCTCGACCAGCATGAACTGCTCTTCGCCGACGTCCGTAAATGGCTGCGTGAGGGGCTCGCCGACTACATGGCACCCCAGCTCTATTGGCCGGAGCGGCAGGAAGGTCAGCGCTTTTCGCGCCTTCTCGACTGGTGGGCCCAGGAGAACACCGCCGGTCGCCACCTTTGGCCTGGGCTCAATTCCGCCGACATCGGCAAAACCCGAACCGCCGGCGAGATCCTTTGGCAGGTGAAGCGCATCGGCGACCACCCGAAGTCCGATGGGATCCTCTTCTGGAACGCCTCCTCGCTGAAGGACGACCGTGGTGCCCTCGCACGCGAACTCCTCCGCGGCCCCTTCGCCCGCAAGGCCTTGGTCCCGGCCTGCCCTTGGCTCGGCGGCACCACCCCGGCCGCGCCGGGACTTTCGGTGACCCGGGAAAAATCCGGCATGCTCCGCGCGCGCGTCTCCGGCACACCCGACGACCCGCCGTCATCGGTGGTGGTCCAAAGCCTCGACGACACGGGGTGGAAAACCCAGATCCTTCCGGGCGTCACCCAAGAGTTCCTGATCGCGAAGGGAACCCGTGGCCGGTTCCCCGCGGAGGTACGGGTCCGCATGGTGGGTCGAACCGGTTTCGAAGGTGCACCGGCGGTCTGGCGATCCAATCCCTGACCCACTCGCCTCGTCGGCCGCCAGGTTCGGAGACTTCGGTCCGGAACCTCCGCCCCGCCGTGTTCCGTCAGGCGCCTTCATCGGTCACCGCTGGCATCGCAGCGATAATGCCGGACACGGAACCATGTCCGGCATTATCGGCCCCGGGCTGAGGTTCCCGGTGACATCGGATCTTCTTGCGTGAGGTCGGCCTTGACGGACGGCCACTCAAACGAGGCGGGCCTGCAGCCAGTCGGCCAAGCCCGCGATCGGAACCCGCTCCTGCCGCCCGTCGTCGCGATGGCGGATGGTCACCGTGCCCAGCAACTCAGGCTTCTCGCCCAAGGTGTCGAAATCCACCGTGACACAGAACGGCGTTCCCGCCTCGTCCTGGCGGGCATAGCGACGCCCGATGGCGCCGGCGTCGTCGTAGAAGGCGAGGAACCGCCCACGTAGGCCCTGGAAGACCTCTCGGGCCTTGGCCACCAACTCCGGCTTGTTCTTCAGCAAGGGGAAGACGCCGACCTTCACGGGCGCCACGCGGGGGTGGAACTTCATCACCACCCGGGTCTCGGTCTTGCCCTTCTCATCGGTCGAACTCACCTCGGTGTAGGCATTGGCGATGAGCGCGAGGATCAGACGGTCCACCCCGGCCGAAGGCTCGATGACGTGGGGGATGTATTGGCCCTTGGCGAGGCCCTCGGCATCCTCCTTGGCCTCCCTTTCGGCCTTCTCCTGCGGCACGCCGGATTTGACCAGATACTTCAGACGAGAGTCGTGGTAGCGGCTGGACAGCTCGGACTGGCGTTCCGGGGCGAGTTTGGTCCAAGCGGTCCGCAACTCCTCGTCGAAGACGCCCATGGACTTCCCGGAGTGCCGTTCGTGCTGGCTCAGGTCGAAGTCGCTCCGGGCCGCGATGCCTTCCAACTCGTCACCCTTCACCGCCCCGGTTTCGTCCTTCTTGCTGAAGGGGAACTTGAACAGGATGTCGGTGCAGGCCCGGGCGTAGTGGGCCAGTTCCTCGGATGTCTGATGGTGGAAGCCCAGGGTATCCCGGGACAATCCGATGCCCTCGTAGAAACGGACGCGCTCCTCGACCCAATATCGGTGCCACGCCTGCCAACCCCAGTTCGGCTGGGGTTCACCAGGATGGCCAGATTCCGGAACCGTCGCCACAGAACCGCAGATCGCCTCGATCGCCTCGTCGGGCTTGATGAAGAACTCGAGTTCCATCTGCTCGAACTCGCGGGAACGGAAAGTGAAGTTCCGAGGCGTGACCTCGTTGCGGAAGGCCTTCCCGATCTGGGCGATGCCGAACGGCACCTTCTGACGTGAGGTTTCGTGGACGTTCTTGAACTGCGCGAAGATCGCCTGGGCCGTCTCGGGACGCAGGTAGGCGACGTTGTCCTCCGACTGGATCGGCCCCACGTAGGTCTGGAGCATCAGGTTGAATGGGCGCGGGTCGGTGAGTTGGGCACCGTTCTCCGGGTTGTAACGGGTGGTGTTCTCCACCTTCTCCGTCCGCTCTCCGAGCAATTCCACGCTCTGGAGACCGCGGGTCTGATAGAATTGGGCTGCGGTTTTCCGGGCGCTTTCCGGCGGCTTCCCAGGAGGCAGCAAAACCGAAAAGGCATCCGGACTCTCCTTGCCCGCCGCCGCGTCGCGGGCTCCGGCGAAATGGTAGACCACGCCGCTTTGCGGATCGATCTGGTCGGCCCGGAAACGCTTGCGCGTCAACAGGCAGTCGCACATCGGATCGCTGAAGGTGTCCACATGTCCCGACGCCTTCCAGATCTGCGGGGCCATGATGATGGTGGCCTCGAGGCCAACGACATCGTCACGAAGACGGGTCATCGTGGACCACCAGGTCTCCTTCACATTCCGCTTCAGCTCTGCGCCGAGCGGACCGTAGTCCCAGAATCCGTTGATGCCGCCGTAGATCTCGGACGACTGAAACACGAAACCCCGACGCTTGCAGAGGCTGACGATCTTCTCCATCAGCACGTTTTCTTTCGGCTCGGACATAGGAGACGGAGACAGTCCGATACCCGGCGGAGCAGTGTCAACGTCCCCGAAAACATCCGGCCAACCCCAGAAACTGGACGCAGGCGGTGTGGCGGCTTCTTCCGAAGCGAAGACCGACAACGCCCCGAAAACTGACAGTGAACCGGGACCGAATCGTCCGCCAGCAACCGGTGGACGGTCCTGCCACTGAAGACCCCACGTTTCCTCTCCTTTTCCTGCGGATTTGCGGCCTGACGTGAGGTCCACCTCCGCATCCGCGGGTATCAGGAGGCCGGTCGAATCTTCCCACGGGGAGGCTGCAATCGATCCAGCTTCTCGCGCTGTTCGGGAGAGAGGAGCTCCCTCAGCTTCTTCTGGAAATCATCCACCTCCGCCTGGGCCTCCGGGAGCAAAGGGCGCCAAACCTTCACCAAGCGGGCTCGCGAGGCCGCCAGGATCCGTTTGACCTCAGCAGCCTGTTCCGGCGTCAGATCCAGTTCCCGTGCAATGCGTTCCGATTGATCCAACCGGGCGGCACCGGGGGGCCGGATGTTCGGAAGAACCCGATCGACCATCGGTCCGTTGGTCTTGGCGGGCTGGGTCTCCACCATCTTTGCCGAGGCCGACCTTCCACCCTTGGCGGCTCGACTGGCGAATCCAACGGTAACGCCACCGGTGAGCACACCGGCCCCGAAGATGACCAAAGCGGCGGTCAGGATCTTGGGTATGCTGGCGTCGGAGCCGTTCACGCTTGGAGGAGCTTCTCAGCCCGACTCGATCTGGTCCAGAGGGTCTTCCTCCTCGATCGAACTCGAAACGCCCCACTCCACGGCTCCTTCAGCTTCAGGCGACGAGGCTTCCGACTTCGAGAACCAGGAACCATCCACCACCAGAAGGCAGGAGGCCATCGCCACGGCAACGCTGGCGAAGACCGCGGTCCGGAAGCCCCGGAGCCAAATCTGGAGGGAATCCTCGGGCCGAACCCATTGGACCACCCGCATCACACGTCGCTCGAATCCCAAGGGTACCGAGTCGTCCAGAGGACTCTTGCGGGCAGCCTCAAGCAGCAGGGCAATCATTCGATCCGGAGCCGGTTTCAACGCTGGGGACGACGATGGTACACCGACCGGGGTTACAGGTAGGAGTCGGTTTGCATCTGACTCAGGATGCGCCGCATTTCGGCCCGCGCCCGGAAGGCCCTCACCTTGACCAAGGTTTCCGACCACCCGGTCAAGGCCGCGATCTCGCGGACCGGCCGGTCTTCCAATTCCAACAGGGTGATGACCATGCGGTTCGCAGGACTCAGCCGCTCGAAGACTTTTGCCACCAGCGCCTTAGCCGCATCTGCGGAGGCGGAATCCCGTTGGGTTCCGGCCACGTTCCGTTCCAGCCAATCGGACTCCTCCCGCGTCAGGTCCGTGAACGAATCCTCCCGGTTCCGCTGGTGCCCGCGCAGGAAGTCGTAGCAGGTGTTGGTCGCCAATCGCATCAACCAGTGTTCGAACGGCGCATCCCCCCGCCACGAATCCAGCCGGGCATAGGCCTTCAGGAAGATCTCCTGGACCACGTCCGCCACCTCGTCCTCACGCCGTGAATAGCGCCGGGCCATGCCGAAAAGCCGGGCCTGGTATCGGGTCACGATCTCCTCGAACCGGGAGGTCTCCCCCTTCAGGACGGCACGGACGATTTCGAGATCGGTGGTCGACTCGCTCATCTCCGGTGTCTTGAAGGACTCATTGTCGGAGGTCTCAAGGTGCTCTGTGGAAGACGTTTCTGGAGCCGACGCGGACGCAACCAAAGGCAGGGAGGTTTCAGGAATTCGTTGGCTTCCGTTCCCAGGTTCCAACGTTAGGATCCGGTCATGGATCTCCGAAATCGCTGGGTGCTCATCACCGGCGCGTCGAGCGGATTCGGTGCCGCCGCGGCGGTGGCCTTTGCCCGCACCGGCGCCCGCCTCCTCATCGGCGCACGTCGCCTCGACCGCCTCGAACGGGTGGCCCAGTCCTGTCGCGATGTGGGTGGGGAAGCCCATGCCTTTCCTCTCGACGTCGGTTCCTCCGAGTCCGTTGAGAAGTTCGCCGCCGCCGTCCGGAACCGGACAAACATCGTCGACGTCCTGATCAACAACGCGGGCGGCGCCCATGGACTCGAACCGGTGGTGGAGGGAAAAGACGCGGACTGGGAAGCCATGGTTCAAGGCAATTTCCTCGGCCTGCTCCGGGTCACCCGCGCGATCGTACCCCTCCTGCCCCGAGACGCAGGAGCCAGTCTCATCAACATCGGCTCCATCGCCGGCCACACCGCCTACGAAGGGGGCGCGGCCTATTGCGGCGTGAAGGCCGCGGAACGGAGCATCACCCAGGCGCTCCGGCTGGAACTCAACGGCACCGGCATCCGTGTCTCATCCCTCGATCCGGGCATGGCCCTCAGCGAGTTTTCGCTCGTCCGGTTCAAGGGCGACCAGGCCCGCGCCGAAGCCGTCTACCGGGGTGTCCAGCCGCTCACTCCCGAGGACATCGCCGAGACGCTTGTCTGGATGGCCTCACGTCCGGCACACGTGAACATCGACGAGATCGTCATCAAGCCCACCGACCAGGCCGCCGTCCACAAGGTCCGGAGGCGCGTTTGAATTCGCCTTTTCAGGGCCAGAGGAAGCCCGGGTACTTCGTCTTGATCTGTGCCCGCAACCGCGGATAGGTGGATTCCTTCCATTTCGGGAAGTTCGAGGTCACCTCCAACCTCTTCCCGTCGGGCGCCTGCAGTGCCAACCGGACCGGGACACGGCCTTCGGCCAGCTTCGGATGCTCCTTCAACCCGAAGCACTCCTGGAGCTTCACCTGGGCCTCCGGCCCGGACGGCCCTTCCTCGTCGGCATCCGGATCCGGCTCGGAATACGTGAGCTTCAGGCGCCTCCCCTCGGTCCATGGCAGGTGAACCGGCAACATCTCCTCGAGCCATTCCAGTTGCGCGGGCTGCAGGTGGGCGCGGAAGGCCGCCCTTAGCGGCGCCGTCTGAGCTTCCTTGGCCAGCGTGAGCCCCTCGAAGGCCCGACCCAGCACGCGGACCAACGCCGGCCCGTCGAAGGGCGGGAACTCCAGTTCCGGAAGGCTGCGGGCAAGGAGGTTGACCCGGGCGATGAACTGCTTGAGCTCGTGGTCGAGCTGCGGCAGGTCGAAGGCACCCCGGCCGAAGGCTTCGGCAAGGCAGGCCCCGGACCGCGCCGGATCCACCTCCCGCAGGTGGTCCGTCCCGATCACCAGGTCCAGGAAACGGACCCGCTGCACCGCCGCCACACGCTTGTGCAACCTGTCATACACATGCTCCACGACCGTGTTCAGGTGTTGGGGAAAAAGCTCCTGCAACCACTCGCGGCGGATCGCCGTGGCCATTCCGATCAGGGTCAACACGCCGCCGGACCGGCCGGAAACCTCCCGGATGCTCCCGGCCACGAAAAGCTCCGCCTTCTGCACCACCGACTCGCGCATCAGCGTCCCCGTCCTTCCCTCGGTCAGCAGGCAGTCGAGGGAACCCGCGTCCTTCCGCACACACAGCTGGTCGATGAAGCCCGCGCAGAGGGAACGCAGAAGACCGTCGCCTTCCGGCGGCGGCGATGTGTCCCCGCGCTCCACCAGACGCTCCCGTTCCGCGACGGAAAGGAACTGGCGGAAGGTGTCCTCGACCTGCCGCGCCGTCTGCGCGTGGATCCCATGACGGCGGCAGGAATCCACGGAGAAGCCGTTGTTGCGGGCGAACTGATGCGCACGCATCAGGGTGTGGAAGTCGCTCTGGGTGCTGCCCTCGAAGAGCTCCCGTGCCTCCGCCAGGTGGGTCTCGTCCCGACCCACACGCATCAGCAGATCCCGGCCGTTCACCAACGCGGCGCAAAGGCAGGCCGCCGGAACGCACCCATGCCGCGAAGCCTCCACCAGCATCCGCGCGAACCGGGGATGCATCGGCAGCCGGAGCATCCGACGGCCGACCTCCGTGAGGTCGGAGCCGCCGCCTTCGCCTTCGGAGGCGACGATCGCACCCAGGACCTTGAGCAGGGACTCCGCACGGCGGACCGCCGCCGGGTCCGGGCGGTCCAGCCAGTCGAACCGCACCGCCTCCCGCACTCCGAGCGAATGCAGCAGCAGGACGACCTCGGCCAGGTCGGCACGTCGGATCTCCGGCGTGTTCCGGGCCTCCCGGTTCAAGTGGCCGCTTTCGGTCCAGAGGCGCCAGCACGTCCCCGGCGCCGTCCGCCCGGCCCGTCCGGTCCGCTGTTCCGCCGAAGCACGGCTGATCTCCTCCACCGCCAAGGTCTGGATTCCCCGCTCGGCGTCGTAGCGCGCCACCCGCGCGAGCCCCGCGTCCACGACATGCCGGATGCCCTCGATGGTCACCGACGTCTCCGCGACGTTGGTCGAGACCACCACCTTCCGATGCTCGCTGGGCTGGAACGCGAGGTCCTGGTCTCCCGGCGGCAGTTCACCGTGCAATGGAACCAGGCTGATCCGCTCGTCGATCCGCGCGGCGCGGATCGCGTTCAACGTCGAGAGGATCTCCGCCTTGCCGGGCATGAACACCAGGATGTCCCCTTCCCAGCCGGCCTCGATGATCGCCTCCACCTTGTCGGCCGCCTGCTCGTGCACCGGCCGGTTGTCGCCGTACTCCAACCACCGCAGTTCAACCGGAAAGGTCCTCCCTTCGGACGTCAGGATCGGCACCGGCTGCACCTGGGCGTCGTCCACACCGGAGGCGGTCCCGAGGTACCGCGCCACGGGTTCGGCTTCCAAGGTCGCCGACATCACCACGAGCTTCAGGTCCGGCCGCCGCTCCTGCTGCAGGCGCTTGGCCAACGCCAACGCGACGTCGCTGAGGAGGTTGCGCTCATGGAATTCGTCGAAGACCAGGATCCCGATGTCCGACAGCTCCGGATCCGACTGGAGCCATCGCAGCAGGATGCCCTCGGTGACGAAGGCCATGCGCGTCGAGTCGCCGATGTGGTCCTCGAAACGGACCTGATAGCCGACCTCGTCGCCCAGGCGGCCGTCCCGTTCCCAGGCGACGCGGGCGGCCACCGAGCGGGCGGCGACGCGACGGGGCTGCAGGACCACCAGCCGCTTTCCCACGGGCAGCAGTCCGGCGTCGACGAGCATCTGCGGGACCTGGGTCGTCTTCCCGGAACCCGTTGCCGCCACCAGCACGAGCCGGTTGCCAGTGGTCAGCGAGGCGACGATGTCGGCGTGGAGACGCCAGATCGGAAGTCCTGTGTTCGGCACGGCGGGATCAGGCGGTTCTCGAGGCGAAGTGCAGGTACAGCAACGCCACATCCGTCACCGCAGAGAGCGCCACCAGCATCCCGGAAGGCATGAACCTGCGGGTCTTCATGTAGCGCTTGATGAACACCACCACGAGCAGGCCCAGGCCGATGTGCGCCACCAGCGGAGGCAGGATGGCCAAGGCCACGAGGATCAGCGGCACGGCCGAGATCCCCGAGGCGATCAGCGAGGCCTTGGAACCCGCCTTGAGGAAGCCGACGAGCCCTCCTGCCAGGAGGAGGACGATGTAGATCCAGAGGATGGCAACCGCGGTCGAAGTCATTCGCGGAAACCCTGCCCTGTCGTCGTTCCCGCCGCCAGAACTCACTGCGACGAGGATGCCGCTTGTGGGTGACCGGGGCGTCCGGTTGACTGGCCTCCCGCCATGCCCCCGCAATCCGAAGCCGTCCGCCTTGCCGACCTGTCGTCGCAGCAGAAGAAGTCCGGTCTGGCAGCATGGCTGGGATGGATGTTCGACGGCCTGGACATGCACATCTACACGCTGGTCGCGACCCCCTTCGTGGCCCAGCTGCTGAGCCTCCCTCGGACCGACAAGGCGGTCGGCGAGAAGGGCGCCCTGATCAATGCGGCGTTCCTGATCGGATGGGCCCTCGGCGGGGCGTTCTTCGGCCGGATTGGCGACCTGCTCGGACGCAGCCGCGCCCTGTGCCTCACGATCCTCTGCTACGCGGGCTTCACCGGCCTCTCGGCGGTCTCGACGGAATGGTGGCACCTCCTCGTCTTCCGATTCCTCTCGGCCTTGGGAATCGGCGGGGAATGGGCGGTCGGAGCATCCCTGCTCTCCGAAACCTGGCCCCGAAACTGGCGCCCTTGGATCGCCGCGACACTCCAGACCGCCGTCAACATGGGGGTCCTGCTCGCCTGCTTCTTCGGCTTCGTCTTCGAACAGTCGGAACCCCGCTATATCTTCCTCGTCGGCGTGCTCCCCGCGCTGATCGTCCTCTGGATCCGCCGCGCCGTTCCCGAGACCGAGGAATGGCATGCCGCACGCAAGGACTCCGGCCCTGCCCCGGGTCTCTCCGACCTGTTCCGGAACCCGGTCGCTTCCACGACCTGGATCGTGCTCGCGATCTGCGGCGTCTCCCTGACCGCCCACTGGACTTTCATGTTCTGGCAGCAGAAATACATCCGCGACCTGCCGGAGGTCCGCGATCTGCCCGCAGCCGCCCAGAACCGCGCCGCCGTGGTGGCGCTGGTCGTGCTCATGGTCGGGTCGATCCTCGGAAACTACCTCGCGGCCTGGGTGGCCCGCCGACATGGATATCGCCGTACGGTGGTCCTCTTCTGCGTCCTCTACGGCATCGCCATGGGAGCCACCTTCATCCGCCCCATGTCCCACGACGCGGTCCTCGCCGGATTCCTTGTGATCGGCGTCTGCCAAGGGGTCTTCGGCCTGTTCACGATGTGTCTTCCTCCCCTGTTCCCCACGCTGCTCCGGACGACCGGCGCGGGATTCTGCTACAACTTCGGACGCCTCGTCGCCGCGGCCGGGACGGTCTTCTTCGGCCTCTTCACCAAGGTCGGCGACGTCCGGCAGGCCCTGCTCTACGCCGCGGTCCTGTTCCTGCCGGCGGCCATCGTTTCCCTCTGGCTGCCCGAACCCCGCGACTGAGGCCGCACCGGGGCAACCCGCCCCGCCTTTCAAATCTGTAATGTCGGCGAAAGGATGCCGACAGGAGGCGCGACGACGGTCCGCCCGCTTCCCCGAACCGGGAATGGTTCCCGCGGGGATCGGACGATGACCATGACCTCCTACAAGAATTCCCAATCCAATTCGTGGGCCCGCTGGCCCTTCCTCGGTGTCGCCACCGCCGGACTCTTCCTCGGCGCCATCCCCGCGCTGAAGGCACGCACCGACAACGTCTCCAACACCACCCCGGCATCCACCCGCACCGCCGGTACCCGGAGCCAGGACACCGCCGATTCCAACCGCGCAGCCGCCGGCCGGTTTGGTCAGAGCTTCGCCCCGGTCGTGAAGCAGGTCCTTCCGGCCGTGGCGAAGGTCTACAGCTCTTCCAAGGCCCAGGAGATGCCGCCCGAAGCCGTGGACCCCATGCTCCGACGCTTCTTCGGAGACTCCTTCCCGGGCGCCCGGCGCAGTCCCCGCCAACAGGGCATCGGCTCGGGTGTCGTCGTGACCGAGGACGGCTACATCCTCACCAACAACCACGTCGTCGACGGCGCCGACTCGGTGAAGGTCCAGCTCAACGACGGCACCGAGCACACCGCGAAGATCGTCGGCCGGGATCCGCAGACCGACCTCGCGGTGCTGAAGATCAAGGCCTCCTCCCTGCCCCACCTCGACTTCGCCAACAGCGACCAGGCCGAGGTCGGCGACCTCGTCCTCGCCGTCGGCAATCCCTTCGGCCTCGGCGAGACCGTCACCACCGGCATCATCAGCGCCAAGGGCCGTGCGTCGCTCGGCCTCGACTACGAGGACTTCATCCAGACCGACGCGGCCATCAATCCGGGCAACTCCGGCGGCGCCCTCGTCGACACCCAGGGCCGCCTGCTCGGCATCAACACCGCGATCCTCAGCCGCACCGGCGGGAACCAGGGCATCGGCTTCGCCATCCCCACCAACCTCGCCCGCGACGTCATGGATTCGCTCATCAAGGATGGCAAGGTGGCCCGCGGACAGCTCGGCGTACGGATCCAGGACGTCACCCCGGCGATGGCCAAGCGCCTCGAACTCGGCGAGTCGCGCGGTGCCATCGTGGGCGAGGTGAGCCCGAAGAGCCCCGCCGCCAAGGCCGGAATCCAGAGCGGCGACGTGGTCGTGGAGTTCGACGGCAAGCCGGTCCGGGACAGCCGCCAGCTCCGCCTCGCCGTCGGACGCACCAAGCCCGGTTCCTCGGTCCCGGTGAAGGTGGTCCGGGACGGCGATTCCAAGACCTTCAAGGTGACCATCCGGGAGCTGGCCTCGGACGAGGTCGCCAAGGACGGGACCGGCCGCGGTTCTGACAAGGACACCGGAACGCTGAACGGCGTCGGGGTGACCGACATCTCCGCCGCCCAACGCCGCCAGTTCGGGGTCCCGTCCTCCATAGAAGGCGCCCTCGTCACGGAGGTGGAACCGGACTCCGCCGCCTACGAAGCCGGCCTGCGGCCCGGCGACGTGATCCTCGAGATCAACAAGGAACGCATCCAGGACGCCGAACAGGCCGTGCGGCTGACGGAGAATCCCGCGGACAAGACCACCCTGCTCAAGGTGTGGAGCCGCGGCGGAACCCGCTTCCTCGTCGTGGACGAAACCGGGGGCTGATCCACCGAATCCCGGCGAAGGCGGATCTCACGCAGATACGCGAAGACGCCTTCGGAGAGCCGGATCTGCAGCCGGAGCGTTCGCCACCGGCCAGCGGATCCGGCTTCACCATCTCCAAGACCCCGGCTTCCCGGTTGATCGAGGCGGTGCAAAGGACATGATCCGTCCGATGCACCGCCTTCGACGTTTCGTCGCCGGACTGATCCTCCTCGGGGCCGCCCAAACGGGACTCCGCGCCGCCGAGGTCGCCGTCGGAGCCTACCGAGGTTGGTCCGGGGCCTGGACCCTCGACAACGGCGTCGTCCAAGCGGTGGTCGTCCCCGAGGTCGGCCGCGTCATGCAGTTCGGGTTCAAAGGCGAGGAAGGAGTCTTCTGGGAGAATCCCGACCTCGCCGGCAAGCCGATGCCGGAGCAGCCCTGGTCGACCCCGGGCAGCTTCGGCGGCGACAAGACCTGGCCGGCGCCCCAGTCCGCCTGGAATTGGCCCCCGCCGGACGTCTTCGACCGGCAGGCCCTCGACGGCATGCCCGACGGTCGTGGCGGTTTCCTCCTGGTCTCGCCGGCCAGTCCGAAGTTCGGCATCCGCACCGAACGCCGCATCACGCTCGACGAGGGACGACCCGTGATGCGGATCGTCACCACCTACCAGAAGGTTCAAGGAGACCCGGTGCAGGTCGCGGTGTGGGTCATCAGCCAACTGAAGGATCCCGAGAAGGTCTTCCTGCCGATCCCGGCCAAGAGCCGTTTCCAAGGCGGATTGGCGACGACCTGGGATTGGCCGAGTCCCTTCCTTCGCTTCGCGTTCCGTCGGGTGGCGATGGAACGGGACCCAAAGGTCGGCCACAAGATCGGCAACGACGCCTCCCGGATGCTCTGGGTCGGGAGGTCGGCGTCCCTGATGATCGAGTGCCCCCGGGAGACGGAGGGCACCTACCCCGACGGCGGCTGCAGCGCCGAGGTCTACACCAACGGGGATCCGGCGAAATACGTCGAACTGGAGACGCTCGGGCCGCTGAGGACGCTTTCGCTTGGGGACTCGATCTCGGCCACCAACACCTACACGCTCCACCGACGCAGGAAGCCGACGCCCGAGGCCGAGGCCACCGCCCTGCTCCGCTGAAGCATCCTTCCATGAACGCCATCGCCTGGTCTGAAGACGACCTCGAGATCCTGCACACCCAGATCTGGGAAGCCCTGGCCACCGCGACCACCGACCACTCCTTTGCCTGGAGGACGCCGGTGCTGGCGTCCTTCGGACTGGGCGAACCCGACGCGCGGACCGTCGTGCTGCGCGAGGCGGATCCCCAATCCCGCGCACTGATCTGCTTCTCCGACCACCGCACCCGGAAGGTGGCCGAACTGCACATCAACTCCGTCGCGGCCTGGTGCTTCTACGATCCCGTGGCCCGGGTCCAGCTGCGAGCGCGGGGCGAAACGCGGGTCAACATCAACAACGACCTCGCCCACCGCATCTGGCGGGAAATGCCGCAGTCAAGCCGCCGCCTCTACGCCTCGACCCCGAAACCCGGCGAACGCATCGCCCTGCCTTGGGAGATTCCTTTCGGCGACCGTCCCATGGACAACTTCGCCGTGCTGGTCACCACCATCCGGGAACTCGATTGGCTGCATCTCGGCGAATCCGGCCATCGCCGCGCCCGCTTCCGTTGGGACCGTGACGCCTGGGAAGGCCACTGGGCCGCACCTTGATCCTGTCCGACCTCGCCACGCCCCGCCCGACACACACGCCATGAGCCTTCTCAAAGCCGTCGCCCCAGAGATCTGGGAATGCAGCCAGCCACTCCGCGTCGCCGGGATGGAACTCGGCCATCGGATGACGGTCGTCCGCCTGGGCACCAACGGACTCTGGATCCATTCGCCCGTGGAATGGTCGACGGAACTGGAAGCCGAGCTCGGCACGCTCGGCGTGGTCCGTCACGTCGTGGCTCCGAACCGCTTCCACGACCTGTACCTCGAGGGATGGCGCGCGGCCTGCCGCACCGCGCTGTTTTGGGCGGCGCCCGGCCTCCGCACCGACAGCAAGTTCCCCTTCACCGGGGACCTCTCCGCGGACGGCAACCCGGAATGGGGCGACGTCTTCGACATCGAACTCATCGGCGGCATGCCGTCGGTGAACGAGCTGGTTTACCGTCACCGCCCCTCCCGGACGCTGATCGTGGCGGATGCGGTGTTCAACCTGCCTGCCGACGTGGACTTCGCCACCGCGATGCTCGCCCGCGCCAACGGCATCCATGGCCGGCTCGCGGTGAGCCGCCTGTACCGTTCGCAGATGAAGGACAAGGACGCCGTGGCCGCTTCGGTCCGTCGGATCCTCACCTGGGAGTTCGACCGGCTGCTCATGGGACATGGCAACCCCGTGGTCGGCCACGGCACCCGGGCCCTCTTCGCCACCGCCTGGTCCTGGCTGCCGAACGCCTTCCCGCAGGGCGGCGACACCGCTTCCGAGGAAGCGCCCATCTCAGAGTAACCCGTGCACTATCTCGCCCACGTCCAGGGAGAGGCCAAGGGCCGCTTCTCCGTCCAACCCCGAACCACCTACGAGATCGTCCGCCGCGTCCTGCGGTACCTGCGCCCCTATCCCTGGCTCGCCTTCGGCACGATCTCCTGCGCCATCCTCGGACAGGTCGCCGCCTTCGCCTTCCCCAAGCTCACGCGGCACGTGCTCGACGACGTCGTCGGCCAGGGCCGCCACGACCTGCTGGGCAGGGCGATCCTTGCGCTCCTCGCCGCCTTCGCCGCACGCGACCTGTTCAACTCGTTCCGGATCCACCTGAACAACCGGTTCGAACAGAACGTGATCTTCGACATCCGTTGCGAGCTCTACTCCAGGCTCCAACGCCTGCAGCCGGCCTGGTTCGACCATCGCGCAACAGGCGACCTGATGACCCGCGTGATCGAGGACGTCGGAGCGATGGAACGGCTGCTCATCGACGGCACGGAGCAAGGCGTGGTCGCGGTCCTCGGCATCGTGGGCGTCGCCGTCCTGCTCTTCCTCAACGACCCCGTGCTCGCCGCGGTGGCGCTGGCCCCCATACCCCTGCTTGTCGGCGGGGCCATCTGGTACACCTCCACCGCCGCCGGACGCTACCGGACGCGCAGCAAGGCCAGCAGCGCACTCAACGCCCTGCTCATGGACAACCTCCAGGGCGTGCGCCAGATCAAGCTCTTCGGACGCGAACGCCACGAGGACGCGCGCTTCGCAAGCCGAGCCGATGCCCTCCGATCCGGCACGCTCGAGATCATGCGGGCCTGGGCCGCCTACAATCCCGCCATGCAGTTCGCCTCCGCCATCGGGACCGTCCTCGTCCTCTGGATCGGCGGGCGCAAGGTCCTCGCCGGGTCCATGACCCCGGGCGCGCTCGTGGAGTTCCTCCTCTTCCTCGGGATGTTCTACGCCCCGCTGGCCGTCCTCCATTCCCTCAACCAGATGTCCCAGTCCGCCCGGGCCGCCGGTGAACGGGTCTTCGACATCCTCGACTCGGAGACCGAGTCCGGCGCCGCCGAGGACTCCGGGTCCACGCCGCGTCCGCGGTTCCGGGGTGAGGTCGTCTTCGAGGACGTCTCCGCGGCCTACGAAGGCCGGCCCGACGCCCTGCGCCACGTCTCGCTGCGGGCCGAGGCCGGCCAAACCATCGCCCTGGTCGGACCGACCGGCGCCGGCAAGTCGACCCTGGTGAACCTCCTTCCACGCTTCTACGAGGCCGCCGCCGGGCGCATCACGATCGACGGCCAGGAGCTCCACGCGATTCCCCTGGCCCACCTGCGCTCCCAGATCGCCGTGGTGAGCCAGGAACCGTTCCTCTTCAACGGCACCATCCGCGAGAACATCCTCTACGGCCGGCTCGACGCCTCCCCGGCCGAACTCGAGGCCGCGGCCGAGGCCGCGAACGCCGCCGACTTCATCCGACGCCTGCCGAACGGATTCGACACCGAGGTCGGCGAACGCGGCGTCCGGCTGAGCGTCGGTGAGAAGCAGCGCATCAGCATCGCCCGCGCGCTGCTCAAGGACGCCCCGATCCTCATCCTCGACGAGGCCACCGCCAGCGTCGACACCGCCACCGAACGGCTCATCCAGGAAGCCCTCCGACGGCTCATGTCGCACCGCACTTCGTTCGTCATCGCCCACCGTCTCGGCACCATCCGCGACGCGGATCTCATCCTCGTGCTCCGCGCCGGCGAGATCGTCGAACGCGGACGTCACGCCGAACTGCTCGCCCACGAGGGACTCTACGCCCGACTCCATCGCGCGCAGGAAGCCACCGCCGCCGCAGCCGCCGAATGACCCCGGCCATCGGAACCCCGAAACCACCGCCGACATGGAAGACCTGATCCGCCGCCTCGACACCCATCTCCGCCGCCGACCGGTCCTCGGCCGCGACGTCTACATCGCCCGCACCGCCGTGGTGCTCGGCGACGTGACGCTCGGCGACCAGTCCAGCGTCTGGTATGGCGCCGTGCTCCGCGGCGACATCAACCGCATCGTCCTCGGCCGCGGCTCCAACGTGCAGGACAACGCGGTGCTGCATCTCGCCGACGACTTCCCCTGCCTCGTCGGGGATTTCGTGACCATCGGCCATTCCGCGAACGTGCACGCCTGCACCATCGGCGACGAATGTCTCATCGGGATGGGAGCCACCGTCCTCGACGGCGCGGTCATTGGCGCCCGCTCGCTCGTCGGCGCCAACGCCCTCGTCACCCCTGGCATGAAGATCCCTCCCGGCTCGATGGTCCTCGGTTCCCCCGCGAAGGTGGTCCGTCCCCTTCGTCCGGAGGAACAGGAAGGTCTCAAGCACTGGGCCGACAAGTATGTCGTCAACGGCGGCTATTGCCTGAGACACGGCATCCAGGTCGGTGCTCCATGCGCCACCTGACGGCACCCTCGCCTCTTCGACGGCGTTGCCGTCTGCCCGCTCCTCCTTCGGTCCCCAGCCGTTCTCCGTTCAGCCGGGGGCGCTTTCCGCGTATTCAACAGGGGCGCGTTTTTGTTGAACTTTTTTATTGAAACAATCCGCGACCGCTTGGGTCAGGAGTCGCGTAACGAACATGAACATGAACGCGCGGATGTCCCCAACCCCTCTTCCGCGTGCCGAAGGAGAACCTGCCATGCCTGTCATCTCGAAGTTTTATGGAATCGTCATCCGGATGCTGGTGACCCGGACGCTCGACGCCCGCTTCCACGCGCTCTACGGGGATCACGAGATCGTCGTCCAGATCTGGCCGCTGCGGATCGTGGGCGGCAACGCCCCGGCTCGGGTGCGCCAGATGGTGCTCGAATGGGCCACCCAGAACCAGGATGCCCTGCTCCAGAACTGGCAACGCGCGACCGCCGGGATCGCGCCGAAGCCGGTTCAGCCGCTCGAGTGACCCGCCTCGGGTAACGATCCGGTCGCTGCGCAGACGGGTCTCACGCAAATCCGCAAAGACGCCAACGGCACGCCGGATTCGGGACCGAAACGGCGATCACCATCCGGTACACGAACCTGGCAGTGCAATCGAGCGGTTCTCTTGCCGCTCCTCGGCGGCTTTGCGGTTCTTCGTGCCGATCCCTTCCCGAGGGTCGGCTCAAAGCGGACTCTGGCGTCCGATGCGGAACAGGCGGCGGTCGCTTCGGACGAACAGCGACCCGGCCGCGATCGACGGCGTGCCGATGACCGGCTGTCCAAGGTCCAGTTCGCTCACCACGGTTCCCTCGGCGCCCGAGGGATCCACCACCTGGACCATTCCGACTTCGTTGACGCAGTAGATCTTGCCGCCCGCGGACACCGGTGTGGCGCTGAACGGTCCCTTGAGTCGCAGCTGCCACAGACGCCGCCCTTCGCCGGTGTCGCCGCAGGTCAGGATCCCCTGGTCGTTCAGGACCAGGACCTTTCCGTCGAGCACCAGCGGACTCGCCGTTCCCGGACGCAGCTGCGGCGAACGCCAGGCGGGCTTCGGCGAACTGTTGTCCGGCTGCATTTCCAACACGGTCAGGCCGTTGGACGGCACGTAGAGCCGGTTGCCCACCACGGCGGTGGACGGCACGGTCGAAGCGCCCTCGGCCCAGTTCCAGGCCACGCGTCCCGTCGACGGTTCCACCGCGGTCAGGCCCTTCGACGACTGCAGCAGGACCAGCGTGGCCCCGTTGGAATCCTTCATCACCGAAGGCGAAGTCCAGTTCGCGCGCTTCGGCCTCTCCAGCTTCCAGCGGTTGCGCCCGGTGGCCGCGTCCAAGCCCGCGGTGAACGACTCGCTGTCGTTCTCCACCTGGGCGACGAGCACGCCGTCGGCGAAGACCAGCGACGACGACATCCCCAGCGAATTGCTGGCGTTCGGGTAGTCCTTCCCCAGCCCGCGGTACCAGAGGAGGTTGCCGTCCAGGTCCAGGGCGACGCAGTCGTTGGAGGAGAAGATCGCGTACACGGCCTTGCCGTCGGAGACCGGCGTCGGAACAGCGGGGCTGATCTTCTCGTGGGTCATCGTGCGGCCGGTGGCCCAGACCTGGCGCTCCCACCGGAGTTGGCCGTCGGAAAGCCGGAAGCACAGGACATGGAGACGGTCCCCACGCGCGCCGCTCGATGCGGTGACCAGCACCCGATCGCCGATGATCAGCGGGGACGAGACGCCGCGTCCGGGCAGGTCGATCCCCCAGACGATGGAACCGGCGTCCAACCGCTCGGGAACCCCGGCCTCCTGCGAGACGCCGTTGCCGGCGGGTCCGCGGAACCCGGCCCAGTCCGCGGCCGATCCCGGGACGGTCGAAAGCGCGAGCAGGCCGGCGAGGACCACCTGGCGGCGAAGGACCGGGAAGGACCGTTGGGAAGAATGGCTGCTCATGGTTCGGATTGGATCGGATTGCCCTGTTCGTCGGTGACCCGCAGCTGGAACTGCCAGTCCACGGCCCAGTCCTCGGTCTGTTCGTTCTGGAGGCACTTCACGAGGATCACGTTCGTTCCCGGCTTCAGTTCGACCGGGAGGCGGTACTGGTCGATCTCCGCGCCGCGGTGGTACTCGTCACGGCCGAAGAGGTACTTCCCGTTCAGCCAGACCTTCCATCCCAGTTCCGAGCCCAGACGGATCTGCGCGCGGCGCGCGGCGGGGACCTTGATCTCGGCCATCGCGTAGCCGGCGGCCCCCTTCACGGTGCCCAGTGCGGCGTTGAGGTCGACCACCCCGTAGTCGCCGCGGGATTCGTAGTCCATCCACCGAACACGGCCCTTCTTGCCCTCGAGCTCGGAAGCGAGGTCCAGCTTCTCCTCCGGTGGCTCGACCTTGGTGAAACCGGCGCCGCCGGTGTTGTCGAACGGACCGATCACCTTCCATCGGGTGACCCAGCCGAAGACACGCCGCAGGTCCGCCGGCGAACCGAGGTCCTTCAGCTGCCTGGCGATCGACTCGATCTGGTCGGCTTCACGGGCGTGGCCGAGCGCCGTGTTCAGGGCCTGGACACCGGCGGCCTTGTCCTTGGCCAAGAGCGCGGTCGCCGCCTGGACGCGTGCATCCACGGCCTCACGTCGGAGATCCGGCGCGGGATCCCCGATGAAGCCGTCGAGCAGGCGCGCCGCCGATTCCGGGTCGGCCCGCCGCAGGAGCGTGAAGGCGAGATGCCGCGCCTTCGGATGGTTCCGGGTGTCGCGCAGGACCGCACCCAGCCGCTCCTTGGGCCATTCCGCTCCGGCGTCGCGGCCCTTCTGCACCGCCGCGTCGACCGCGAGCCGCAGCCAGTTCAGGGCGTAGTCGTTCGCACCCGACATCGACTCCAGCAGGCTCGGCACAGCGGCCAGCCCTTGGGCCGTGGCCTCACGCCAGGCGTCCCGGGCCGCGGCGTTGCCGAGACCCTCCGCGCCGACCGACTTCAGCACGCGGATCGGTTCCTCGATTCCGGCGGCCACCACGACGCCAAGGCGGCCGGACCCGAGCAGGGCGGCAGCGACCAACGCCGGAGGAATTCGAGAGGTCATCGGGACAGGACGTTACGGTCTGTCGCGGCGGCCACAAGCCCGGGTGTTGAAGCGGTGTTCCAAACAGGTGTCGGGTTCCTCAATTGCCTCCCACGGCGGCCGGGCATATCGTGTCGCCCATGTCCGAGATCGCCAGCTACGTCGCCCACGGGGCCGCACAGGTCACTCCCGCAACCCTCGAGAAGGTCCTGCGCAACCTGCCGCTCTGGAAGGTCGAGTTCGCCCAGATCAACGCGCCCCATTTCCCCCATCTGGTCAACCAGCTGGAGTTCCTGGCCGACGCCGTGGAAGACGTCGCCGAAGGCGCCTACAAGGACCTGCCCTACAGCGCCCTCGCCTCCGCGATCTTCGCCATCACCTACGCGCACAAGAAGACCGACATCATCCCGGACCACATCGCCAGCATGGGCCATGCGGATGACTCCAGCGTCGCCCGGGCGGTTTTGATCCTCCACGAGAAGGCGTTCGCCCGATATGCCGAGGCCATGGGCTTCGACTGGGACAACGTCACCTCGAAGCCGTAGCCCGAGGGTAAACCTGCCGGCGGCCGACCTGCGGCTCAATCCACCCGGCAGCCCATCTTCAGCAGGACGTTCGCCCAAAGGGCCTGGTCCCCGGTCTGCACCGTGAGCACGTGGTCGGGAGATTCGACGTGCTTGTAGAAGTCCCACTTGAGCACCGGCTCCAGCTCGGCCTTGCAGCCGGACTCCTTCAGCACCTCGCGGAATTCGTCCCATACCGGCGGCTCCCCCATCGCGGCATACGAGTCGTCCGCGGGGATGCCCATCACGTTCACGTGGTCGACCGGCACCGCCGAGAGGATCGCCCTCAGCACATCGGAAACCCGGACCATCCCCGGCGACAGGTTCAGGCAGACCACCTCGGCGTTCGGTCCCTTCTTGGTCGAGGCCGGGTAGTTGCCGTCGGCGATCAGGATCGTGGAATGGTGGCCGGCGCGCCCGAGGACCTCGTTGATCTTCGGATGGATGAGTCGGTGCTTCAGCATGGGATCTCGGGTGAGTGTGTCCGGACTCCCCGGAAGAGGTAAGCCCAGAAGGCGATCGCCTCGCGACAGAGCGAGGGAACCGGGAACAACTGGGCCGCGATCTCGGGCCGGGCCGGCACGGTGGTGACCTGCATCCCCGCCTGCTGGAACGCCAACCGGTTGCGCGGGAGATGGTAGAACTCGCTCACCGCGACGATTCCTCCGGTGGCGGGGGAATGGCAGCGGACGAACTCGACCGTCTTCCGGGTGTTCCAACCGTGGGTGTCGACCTCGATGTCCGTCGCAGGAACCCCCAGGGACAGCGCCAGTCGCCGCATCGCTTCGGTCTCGTGGACCGCACCGTCGCCAGGCCCACCGGAAAGCAGGAGCTTCCGGACCCGGCCTTCCCGATGGAGCAGGCAGCCGGCCCGGACTCGGGAAGCCAACGCCTCGCTCATCGTGCCGTCGGCATAGGTCCGGGCACCGAACACGACGCCCACCTCCGCCGGTCTCCGGTAGTCGGACCAGCCCAAGGCAAAACCCTGGACCAACGGAAACACCAACGCCGCAAAGGCCGCGGCTCCCGTGATCCCAGCCCAATCCCGAAGCCTGGAGACGCCGATCACCCTGCGCCGATCACCCATCGTCGCAGCCGCGCTCCAGGCAAACAGCATGGCCACGAGGAGCGAAACAGGCGGGAAGTGGGAAAGGGAGACCTGGCCGCGCCCTGCGAGCATCACGGCGATCAGATTGCCGGTCGCGACCACGCTTCCCAGCAACAGCAACCCCAGCACTCCTCGACGCCCGGCACCGGACAAGTCCGGCCGCATCGCCGCCGCCAAGGCTCCGATTCCGACCCACCCGGCCACGAAGGCTCCCAAGCCCGGACCCAAAACCCGCAGATCCAACATCCAAAGGATCATCGGACGCGCCAGCAGTGCCGACAGGATGAGGAACAGTCCGGTGAACAGGAGTGATCCCCGCCTCAGGACGTCCCACCAACCGTTCGATCCGTCGTTTTCCAGGTTCATGGATTCAGCCATGGGGGACGTCGACCGCGCGGCGCAGCCTCAACGGGGAAACCAACGACGGAAGGACTCAAGGGTCCGGGCCGAGGCGGTTGCGGCGTCGGGCAACGGCAACACCTCCGCCGAGACGTATCCCGAGTAGCCCATTTCCCGCAACGTCGCCGCGATCGGCGCCACATCGAGATGCCCAAGACCGACGGCCCGACGGTTGGTGTCCGCGAAGTGCACATGTCCCAACCGGTCGCCGGCCAAACGGAGCGCAGCCGGGATGTCCGCCTCCTCGATGTTCATGTGGAACAGGTCGCAGAGGAGCTTCACGTTGCGCGTCCGCAGGGTGTCGAGGAAGGCCAAGGCGTCGGCGACGGTGTTGAACAGGTTCGTCTCGTAGCGGTTGAGCGGCTCGTACAGCAGCGGGACTCCGAGCGCATGGGCCCTCGGACCCAACTGGTCCAAGGCCCAGGCCAACCACTCCAAGGCCTGCTCCCGGGAAACCTCGCCGCCATGCCGCCCCTGCATCGATCCCAGGATCGCCGGCGCCCCGTGTCCGCCCGCGAAATCCACCACGGCGCCGATGAAGTCCTCGGCCCGTGCACGGATCCTCGAATCGGGATCCGTCAGCGTGAGCTTGTGACGGAGGAACCCTGCGCCGGTTCCCATCGCTGCGAGCTTCAAGCCATGACGCCGCAACCCCTCCCGCAACTCGAGTCCGTCGAGGTCGTCGGGATGGGTCGGGAAGATCTCCACGGCGTCGAACCCGTCGGCCGCGGCAAGGGCCAGCCCCTGCTGCAACGGGACGTGATGCACGAACGGTCCGCTCCGGGCTTCGGGTACCAGACAGACGGTGATGGCGCTTCGAATCATCGCCCGGGAACTCTCCCGCCACGCGGATGGCCGGGCAAGTCCCGGCGGCAATCACGAACGCTCCGCGACGCCGACATGCACCACCCGGCCAATCGCCGCTTGAACACGTCGACGGATTGACGCCACCTCCAGCCAGCGATCCGGACGATGAAAACCCTCCTCCCCACCCCGCCGACCTCGGCGACGTCCCGCACCCGTTTCGGGTCCCGTGCCTTCACGCTCATCGAGCTGCTGGTGGTGGTGGCCATCATCGCCATCCTCGCCGGAATGCTTCTGCCGGCGCTCACGAAGGCCAAGACCAAGGCCCTCCAGGCGCGTTGCACCTCGAACCTGCGCCAGATCGGCTTCACCTACGCGCTCTACACCGCCGACAACGCCGACCAGTTCCCCTACTCCGGTCGCGATTGGCCGCAGATGGGATTCGTGGACGTGCTCCGGATGATGGACCGCTACATCAGCACCAATTCGAGGTCGTTCTACTTCTGTCCCGCCGAGAAGGGACGCGGCTTCAACCTGGAGTGGACCAGCGCCAACAACTACCCGATCCGGACCAACGAGCTGCTCTTCCCCTGCTCGTACTACTACTACAACCAGTTCTACCACACCGACGACAACGCGGTCCTCAAGGTGCGCAAGGTCGCCGAGGTCCGCTCCCCCTCGCGCAAGGCCATCGCCCCCTGCTTCGCCAGCACCAAGGGCCGTTGGAACGACATCTCCAAGGGCACCGCCAGTTCGGCCCACGGCCCCGGCGGGATGTCGCTCCTCTTCGTGGACGGCCATTCGGAGTACGCGCTCTACGACCGTCTCAACCACACCTTCCGCGACGGCAACCGCCTGCTCTACAACCTCGACTGGACCGCCGGCGGACTCGCGGGTGAGGACCTGAAGTGAGCCCGCAAGCGGCCCACGACCAGCAACGCTTCTGCGCCAGCTCGCGGCTGCCCGGCAAAGCCTCCGTCGGTTCCGAACGGAACCGCTGAACCCCGGTCGAAGGCCGGCTGAGTTCCCCATGATCCCATCCCGCGTCCTTCGCCTGCGGTCTGGGTCTGCGTTGATACTCGCCTCCCTCGGACAACTGCTCGGCGGCGACTCCTTCGCCGTGTTTCGCAGCCGCGACGGTGGGGACACCTGGACCCAGGCCTCCCAAGGATTGCCCCCCTTTTCCCGAATCAATGCCGTCCACGCCGACGGATCCCGGACATTGGCCGGCACGGATGCCGGACTCTTCCGCAGCGACGACGAAGGAGGGACCTGGAACGTGGTCGTGGTGCTGCCCGAGGCGGCTCCCCGGATCCTCGCCATCACCATACATGCCGACCGCATCTTCCTGGGCACCGACCGCCATGGACTCATCGCCTCCGTCGACCAAGGCAAGACCTGGGAACGGAAAGTCGGCCTGGCTGCGACCAAGATCCGGAGCCTGCATGCGAGCGGCACGAAGCTCTATGCCGGGACCGACGCAGACGGCGTGCAGGTGTCCGAAGACGCCGGCGGGAACTGGATTGCGCTTCGCAAGGGTTGGCCGGCGCTCGGACAGGCCTTCGCCTTGTCCGAGGTCGGCGGACGCATCCACGCTGCGTCCTACAGCCAAGGCCTTCACCGCTGGAACGAAGAAGCCGGAACCTGGGAGCGGGTCGGAACGGTGGTGCCGCTGGCCTTGGCCACGACGCGAGGAACGCTGATCGCCGGCCACAATCCCGGCGGTCTCCACGCGAGCCACGATGCCGGAGTCGTTTGGGAACAAGGCCGGATCCGGACCGCGTCGACACTGGACCTTCCCGGCACCGCAGAACCATCCGAGGGCGGAGACGGACAGGACGGCCCGGTGTGGGAAATTGCCGGGGATGCCGAACGGGTCTTCGCGGGAGTGGGTCCCGGCATCCTGCGGACCACGGATCAAGGCCGGACTTGGAATCGCATGACTGGAGGCCTGCCTGAAGAAGCCCCTGGGATCGCCTTCTGGGTCCAAGGTGCTCGTGTCTTCGCCGTCGTGAAGCAGCAGGCGACAGGAGCCAGGACGGCGATGGGACGACCCGCCAGTCCATCGGCCACGCCGTAAGGCGATTCGACCGGGGGCCAGGTGAGTGCCTGGAGTCCGGTCTCACCGCACCACCCTGGAGAGTTCACTCCTTCACCGAGTCGGTGGGTTGACCAATGCACCGGGTCGGCATTCGGGACTTCGAGACCTCAACCAAGCCGAGGTCCCGCTTCCGGGGCCGTCACAGGCTCGCCATCCGCAGGGCCGCCTTCACCTCCGCGATCTGGCCCGGACCTACGCGGCAGCAGCCGCCGATGTGCCGAGCCCCTGCGCGAATCCACTCGGGTGCGAGCGACGCGAGTTGGTGTCCCGGCGTTCCGTGCCAACATCTCCCGCCGGCTTCCCAATGCTCGCCGGAGTTCGGATAGACCACGATCGACTTGCCTGTGCCCGCCGCCAGCGCACGGATCGCATCGCCGACGACCTCGGGCTTCACGCAGTTCACGCCGACGGCGAAGACGTTGGGCACCGGGTCAAGAAGGCGCGCGCACTCGACCAACGGCTCGCCGCGGGAGGTGTGAATGCCGTCCGGCGAGGTGAAGCTGAGCCACGCCTGCGCCAACGGATGCCGCGCGAGCAGTTCCACATAGGCGCGCGCCTCTTCGAGGGTGGGTATCGTCTCGCAGGCGAGGAAGTCGGCCCCGGCCGATGCCAGCACCTCGAATCGACGGGCATGAAACGCGACCAACCGCCCTGCCGACAGACCGTAGTCGCCACGGTACTCGGAGCCGTCATGCAGGATCGCGCCATAGGGACCGACCGAGGCGGCGACATGGAGATCCCGGCGATCCTCCGGGTGATCTTGCCGGTACCGCGAACGGGCCGAACGGGCGAGCTCGACGGACAACCGCAGCAACCGGGTCGTCTCGTCGGCATCCAGACCGATGCCGGCGAAGCCCTCATAGCTGGCTTGGTAACTGGCGGTGGTCGCGCAGTCGGCACCGGCGGCGTAGAAGTCGTAGTGGAGCCGCTCGATGGCCTCCGGCGAAGAGCGCAACAGGCGGGCCGACCAGAGTGAGCCGGAGATGTCGCAGCCGCGGGCTTCCAGTTCGGTCGACAGTCCACCGTCGAGGATCATCGCCGCGGTTGTGGGTCGGGTCATTCGAGTCTCCTGGAAGTCCGGACGTTCCAAGGCCGCGGGGCTTTCTTCAAGTGCGGGCGCAATCGGGGCTCTTCGGCAGGGCTTGTTGATACGGGGGAGAGTCCATGTGGATCCGTGTGGATCCGTGTCCCTCCCCAAAGCGCGAGCGGACTCGCGCACTCCACGACGCTCACGCGAAGACCGCGACCAATGAAAAACCCCGCATCCCGGGTGGAATTGCGAGGTCGGCGGGCGATTCGGGATGGTGCGCGCTCCAGGTTTCGAACCTGGGACCCCATCCGTGTGAAGGTTATTATGTAGCCTCGTAATCATCTTGTTACACCCACGAAACCATCAGTTGCCACTTCATTGCCATCATCTCGGGATCGCATTCAGAAAAATTCTTAGGGTGTTTAACATCTTAAGCGCGAACAGGTTGAGAACACCCTAGGGAACACACTGCAGGATACCCGCAAAAATGGATTGCAGCTGAGGCGACGCTCCCCATTATGTGCGGTGGTTGGAGCGGAATGCATTACAAGGGGTAATGCTTTTTCCGACCGACAATTGATACCATAAACCAACAAGAGCACACCATCATGGCCCCCGCCGAGAAGCAGAAGCTACTATGCCAATCAGAACTCCACATCCTCGAGCAACTACATTTTCGAAGCATGACCGGAGTTGAACTATACCGGACTCTAAGAATGAAGCCCGGAGCATGTTTTTCCGACAATCCAGGGACGCTACAGGTTAACTTACTTCGTTTAAGAAAAAAAGGTTACATCACAACTGAAGCGGGCCCAATCGGTAAGGATCAAAGGGTTAGAACCCACATCATAACTGACAACGGCCGCAGGAGACTGCTAGCTGACATCAGCGAAAGACGAAATCAATACGAATCCCTTCAGGCAGGCTTAAGCTCGTTACGATTCACAACAAGTCAACTAAATCTGTAGCGTCATGTATACATCCATCTTTATCGCTTGTATCATAGCCCTTCTGGGAACCCTCCACTCGGGATCCAACCGAACGAGGCCTAATTGGAAACTGAAGTTGTTGAATGCCAAATTTAGTCGATTCAACGACACGGCCAAGATCGAACCACCTTCAGGAACACCCACTTCTAATCGATCTGTTCTTGAGAAAGTGATTTGTTTCAGCTGCCTTGTTAGCTCGGTGGCGATCGGCGCGCTGCGTGAGACTTTTTCTGGTCTCGGATCCGCATCCTCAATCTACGTGATGAGCCTAGTAACGGTGCGAGAGGCGTTCAGCCTCTTTTGGCTTAACTTTCTGACGGCACTCGGACTTTTTGCTGTAATTGATCCAGGAGCCAGATCGATTCTTAGTGCCCAAGAATGCATTGAACACGGAACTGTTCATCCTGCTTTGTACCTGTTCCTGCCTCCTGAAAACGTTGTAGACTTGAGTGAAGCCCTCTATTCACTTTACGAGGTCAGGCAACTCGCCATTTGCAACCCTATCGCAAGGACATATTACTACTCACACACCGTGTTAGGTTTTATTATTTTCTCATCTTTTCCGAACCAAAGGGGGTGATTATGAATGAATAGCATTGCCATTCTCGCAGCCTTGCTTGTTGGATTCATTGTAGGCTTCGAGACTCGAAGGCTGGATGTGGCTTCCACCAAGGTCCGCGACTTGAGGGAAGACCGGATCGAACGGGTCGACGGGAACGAAAAAGGACTGGCAGGAGACTTGATCCCCCCCTGCCAATCCCTTGATTCGAACTGCGAAGACCGCTAGTGACGCGAAGCAACTAACGGGCCCGCACCGGAAAAGGTGCGGGCCTTTCTTAAATAATTCAAGTCAAACTATTCACTTGACAGGTCGAGAAGCGAAACCCGCCATGCTTCAACCCTCCACCGAGGGCTTGCTCGTCAATCTCGCCGTCTCTGGACCTCTGTACTTCACCTGCCCTCAAGAGAACTGGAGCGCACTTTGGAAAAAAACGGCCTGGAGGTCCCGGACGCCGTAGCTTCCCCGGCTGTTCCCCTGCAACTGCATCGAGGATGATGGGGTGACCGAGAGCGCCTCCATCGAGGACGTGAAGTCGTCGTTGTACCGGTCCCGGAAGACCCGCACGAAGGACGTCCACCCGGCCGGCATCGACTCCAAGAACAGGAAGCCGTCCTCCAAGAATCCGCCCTGTCGTTGCGGGCCGAACCGATCGTAGGAGTCGATCAGGACATTCAGCGGACGGAGGCTGAATCGCAGGTCCGTCGCGGCGCCGCCGTGGGCTGGATCCGACCAGGTGACCAAGCCATCGTTCTCCCCTTCGTAGTCGAGGGTGCCGGCAGGGAAGTACGTCGGCGGGATTGTCGCCGGGAACTGCTGGACGAGAGGCTCGTACACCGCGCAGCTACCATCCCGAATCCCGAACCCGTAGAGCCCCTGCCCCGCCATGAAGGACAGGAAGTCCGTGATGGTGACGTAGGACAGGCTGCGCGAGATCGTCGTGGTCTGGTCGGAGCTGGCCGTCGTCCGCGAGTAGGTGCTCGCCGTCATGCCCCATTCGGACGAAATGGACGAGTTCACCCGGAACACGCCGTCGTTCGGGACCCGGTAGAACAGGGCGTCGCCAGACGGCCGCGAAAGCGTGTTGTGCTGGTGCTCGAAGTTCACTTCCAGTGCCCTCGCGAGCGGCATCCAATCCGAGTAAGGCCCCGAGTTGCCGGTGGAGCCGTCGCTGGTCTGGTACCGGATCGGGAAGTCGAACCAGTCCACCTGGAGCGTGCCGCGGGTCCATGCGTTGACCACGTAGGCCAGCACGTCCCATTGCCACTTGGAGAGCGGGATCCGGAGCCACACGGCGCCGCCGGAGCCAGACGGCAGCGGGAAAGCTCCCGACGACGGATGCCGGTAGGCGGCCACCGGATCCCCTGGGAGGGCCTTTCGGCCGTCCGATCCGGATGACGGCGGGCTGATGAGCCGGTTCCGGTCCCCTGGGCGCGCGATGGCTTGAGGCGTCACCGATGCGTCGGCCGTGGCGGCCTCGCCGATCCACTTCCCGCCCGACCACTCCGCCCAGTCGTTGCTGGACGAGTTCTGCGCGGACGTCTGGAGCAGGTAGGGCCACGCGCCAGGGGGAACGACTGCAGGTCCGGCGAGACTCGGGAAGGTGCCAAAGTCGGCTCCGTCGCGCCCCGGGGTGAACCAGAGCCGCCGAGGGCAACCGATGGTCGAGGACGAGATGGTGTCGAAGACGCTTCCAAGCGGGACGAGGTCGAACCCGGATTGCAGACCGATGGACTGGGTGACCTGCAAGGACCACCCGAACGGCGTCAGGGTCCACCCGGAGACCGTGGCCACCGCCGCCAGCGCCGAGGCGACCGCCGTGGCCGCCGTGGTGAACGTCGAGGTGAACGAGGCCGGGGACGATGTCTTCGCGGCCGTCCGCCATCCGCCAGTCCCCGAGGCGGTCGAGAACGTCCACAGTTGCCAGCCCGGCAGGAAGTCGGCGTGGGCGTCGTGCGGGAGGACGTTGGGAACCGTCGCCGGCCAGACGATGCCCGTGGACGGCGCGTTGCCGAACACGGAGCACCCCGGGCCGTCGAGGTAATGCCCCGCAGGCATCGTTCGATTGCCGGCCCCGTCAGTAGTGGCCCCGACCGTCGAAAGCGCGGCGGCGACCCCGCCAGCGTCCGCGACGAAGGCGTCCGCTTGGAGCGTCCAGACCCCGGAGACGCTCTGGACCCTCTGGATCCGGCCGAACTGGTGCGCGAGGTCCCCCATCTTTCCGGTCGAGGGGTGCCCGAGAAACCCGCCATAGACCCCGGAAATGTCCGGAGCCACCGACGGGTCCATCTCCTGCCCGAGAGCGTTGAACCACTCGACCAGCAGGGAGACGTTGCCGAGGTTGCTGGCCGCGAGCGTGGCCTCTGGGGACATGGCCGCCAGAGTCGAGCCGAGGGCCACGTTGCCGCCGCCGGCACGCCAGAAGGGCACGTCCCCCGAGACGTAGGGCCAGAAGTAGCGACAGGGCACGCCCGGCGCCCACTCATGCAGGAGCGAGCCGTCCGCGAGCCGTCGCACGGTCCGGGACTCCCACGGACCGAGAGTCAGCACGGCGTTGCCGCCAGGGGCGCCGACGGCCGCCTCGAACGTGATCGTGAGCGAGCGGTGCTGGAGGTTATGGACCCGGAACAGGTTGAACCGCGTCCACGTCGCCGGAATCGTCTGGGACGTCACCCCGTCGAAGCACAGCTCGGCCACCGCGAGAGGGTGCGCCCGGAAGTGCCAGTTGAACCCGGCCGCTCCGCCTTGGTTGACCACCGAAACCTTTCCGGCAGGAGTCGTCTCCTCGATGCCGACCCCGAGCGAGAACGCCTCTCCACCGACGTCCACCGTCACCGGTATCATCGACCCCATGAGCACTTCGAGGTTCGGGGATGCGGCCGGCGCGTATCCGCCCGGGCTCATATAGCGGTCCCGATAGCTGATGTTCCGGTCGCCGTCGTTGAACTCGGCATAGCCAAACCCGGACAGGCCACCCGAGAACTTCGCCACCTCGGTCGCAACCTGGGCCTGGTTGTGGGCCGCCGGCCACGGCGCGGACCCGGCCACGGCCCAGATGCCCGGCGAAGCCATCCGTCGAGGGGACACAGACGTTGTCGCGGTGAATGCGACGATCCGACCAAGCGGGAGCCCCGACATGGTCCAGCGCCTCGCCATGAACAGGCTCTTGTCCGTCAGGCAGGCAGCCGCCTTCCGGTCCGCCTCGGCATAGAGGTCGTTGAGGTTCTCTGCCGTCCAGATGCGACCGTCGGCGGCGTAGGGAATCGCCGGCATGGGAGATCAGTAGAAGGTTCCGCCCGAGGACGACATCCGCACGGTCCTCCCCGGCAGCGCGGTGCGCGAAACGCCCGACGTGCTGAACCGAGTCAGCGTGCCAGCCCCGCGAACCGGACGGAGCCGGCGGAGGGCAGTCTGGATCGCAGAGAGTTGCTGTGTCAGCTCCCCCTGCGGTCGAATGGTGGGTTGGTTGAACATGGTCAGGTGATCTCGGCGCCGTAGAGGTACTGCTCGAAGTACACGCCGGCCTCGTACTCCTGCACGATCTGGAACAGGCCGCCGGCCAGTTGCTCGACCACAGGTGCTTTCTTCAGCCACTTCATCGCGGTGAGCCCTGAAGCCTGGAGCAGAGCGGCCCCGGGAAGCGTCGGCTCGGATGCAATGAGGGAAGTGTAGGTGTAGGGCCGATTGACGTTCGTGTGGCTCGCTTGGAGCGCGGTGAGAGTGTTGACCACCTCGGTCTTCCGAAGCGTGTGCCGGGTCACCAATCCCGTCGCGTTCTGGTCGCGAACGAGAATGTCGAGGAGGCGGTTGGCCTGCGCGATCTCGTCCGATGTGGCGCCGCCTGGAGCTACCGGCGTTGAAATGGTGGTCGTGACTGGTGCCGCTGGATTGGCCGCTAACCCCTGGGCTACCCGGTCGGAGTAGTTTTCAGCGTAGGCTTTGATCCTCTGAGGCCACGTTCTGTCCCGCTTCCAAAGCGGGATAGTCGCATCGTGGGAAAGGATGTGGACCTGCTCCTCCGTCGGTTGAAGCGTCCACGTCCGCGAGATGAGGCCGGGGTCTTCGCTCCCGCCGGCCGTTGTCGCGACGCCGTAGGTCAGTTCGATCCGAACCCAGTTCCGAACGGTCGGGTCCGTCGTCGACCTCTGCCCCAACGGACGGTTGGACTCGCGAAGCGCGATGTATCCCGGAGGCGCAATGGACGCGAAGAATGCATCCTTCTCCTCCTCGGGCCCCTCCCAGACTCGGACCTGTTGAAACCCGGCCGTGGCCGTCCACGTCCGTTCGGATGGCAGTTCGGTGAACATGAGTCAGGTGAATGATGCGCGAGTGATTCGGAGTTCGGTTCGGATTGACCGCAACTCGTCGAGCATGGCCTTGAACGTCGGCATGCTGTTCGCGAAGCCGTACAGCGAACCGGCATTCGCAAACCGACCGGAACCGAAGTCCGACTTGATCCGCATCCGATCGAAGATGTTGCCGGCGTCACGACCCCGCTGCTCGTAGTCCAGTTGGTTGAGATCCTGCCGGCCTCGCTCAAGAAACCGGCGACGTTCGACAGGGTCAGCGATTCCGCTGGCGTCCATTTCCAGCCCCATCCGACGGGCGTTGAGATAGGTCCCGAAGTCAATTCCCTTGGTCTTGTAGTCGAACTCCAAGGAGTCGGAACCGAGCTTCCGATTGTGCTCCCATTCCTTGATGTCTCCGGGGCCGCCTCGGTTCATGTCGTCGCGGATCCGGCGGAGGTTCTCGATGGATGCTGTTTCCTTTTCGATTGCAGCTATCTCTCGCTGTCTTCGATACCCGATCTCCATGTAGATGCGGCTCTTCTCAAGAGAACCTGCCACGTTCAGGTCCTCCGCTTCTCCAGGTTTAACGCTGTAAGCCTGCTTCAACTGGCTCTGCAGATCACTTGCCCGTATCGGATCGAACTGGCGGAGCGTGTTCAGCCTTCCAAACAGAGTTTTGTCGAACTTCACCGCGTTGGCCGAATCGCTGAATCGGTCTAATGCCATCTCCATGGCCCCAATGAACTCGGTTGCGATCTGAGTCGTGAGTCCCACGGCAAGACCTCCCATCAGACCACGGGCGCCAGACAGTCCAACAGGGTTTCCAACGAGGTTTGTTCCGCCCCCACGAACACCGGCCCGCATCGCGGCACTGTTTGCCAAGGCGAACGCAGCACCTCCGGCGAGCATTGGCGCCATTGAAACGGCCCCGGTCACACCGGGAACAAGGACGCCTCGGATTGACGCTTCCGCCAGTGTTCCGAGGCTCCGCAGACCACCTTGAACAGACGGCTTGTCCATGGCCTCGCTTAGGCTCCGGAAAGCATCCTTCAGCGCACGGAATGCTGGTTCAGACTCCTTTCCAAGGACCTGCTGGAACTTGTCCTTCAGGTTGGAGAACTGCCCGGAGAACGTCTGGTTTGCCCGGGACCCGGCTTCGGAAAGGCCAGACAAGCGCTGCTCCAGTAACTCCATCATCCGGCCCTGGGCTTTCGCCTGGTTGACCATCTCGTTCGTGATCCCCAGCGCCCGCGCGACCGTCGAGTCCGGCCCGATGGTACCGGTCAGGATCGACCGGCCTTCCTGCGGGAGCTGCCACGTCGGAAGACCGAGACCCGCCACCGCTTGAGCGAGGATCTGGGTCAACCTGACCTGCTTCTCCATCGGGATCCCGGCAGAGAAAGCTGCGCCAGCGATGGACTGGTAGGCGGTCAGCAGGTCCTCGAAGGTCGCCGTGGTCTCGAGCGCGGCTTTCTTCAGTTGGTCGACCGTCTTCGAGGACGCCCCCATCGCCTTCTCAAAGTCGGTGAACTGTTTCGGCTGGAACTGCCGGTAGATGCCGGCGAGCCCAAGCTGGGTGTCCTCCAGCTTCGCATTGAAGAGAATCGCCGCTTTGGCGCTCTGTTCGAAGGCTTGGGCAAGCCCGTAGGCGCCGGCAGCGCCCGCAGCGACGCGGAAGCCGTCCCCGACCCCAAGCGCGGCCTTGTGCGTCCCCTTGAGGGCCTCGATGGCCTGCGCCGCGCCCCGGACGTCGGAGCGGATCGCCAACAGAATCTCGGCTTCCGACTTCATAGCTTCCTCAGTTCATCCGCGGCCTTCTCCGATCCCATCCCTGCGGCCGTCGACAACGCGATCACCGCCGAGAGCGACCGAAGGCGCCGCTCTTCCTCAGCCGCCGCGCCTTCCTCCAACATCCGAAGCTGGTCCATTGAAAGGTCCAGCACCTCCGACAAGGTCAGCCCGCACCGGGCTCGGACCCGGGCAATCCACTGCTCCAGGGTCAACCCTTCGTCTTCGGATCCGGTGCCGGCGTCTCCGACAACGACCCGAGAAACCGACTCCGGGCGACGGTCCGGGCGGCGTAGGCTCCGAAAGGGCCGCGGTTCATCTCCTCCCCGGCCGCCAGGACCGTCTCGATTGACTCGGGGGTGAGAGCGTCAGACCACTCGGGCTTCTTGCCGGTGTAGAGCTCGATGAGGGTCCCTTCATCGTGGGTCAGGTAGGCCGACGACAGGCGCGGCATGAGCCGGATCGGAACGGCCCGGACGTCGATGCTTTCCTCGTGCCCGTTGTTGTAGCGGACGGGGACAGGCTTGGTTCCAAGGATCGTGTTCATTGGTCAGGCGCGGAGCTTCCGGAACGCGGCACGCATCGGCTCGGGGATCATCTCCTCAGTGACGTTCGGGTCTTTCGCGAGTTCGTTGAACTCCTCGGCGGACATCTTCCCGTCGGCCATGGCGGCGGTGACCTTCTGGACGGCGTCGTCGAGGGGCGTTCCGACACCAACCATGTCGGCGACCCTGGCGATGTTCTTCTTCACCGCGATCGCCGCCGCCGGTGGCGCCGTCTCGACTGCACGGATGACGGTGTCCCGGATGAGTTCCGCGGTGTTGCGAGCAGTGTCTGCCTGCTTTGCTCGTTTCGTCTTCCATGCAGCCACAGCGCCAGCGGCAAGCGTCGCCAGGGACAGGCCCCAGTCGACGAGCGGAGCTGACGGCGTCGGATTCAACGCAGAGTTCAGCCGCCTGCCGTTCTCCACCGCCTCCTGGAACTGCGGATTCACCACGAAGCCGTTGGTGGCGACGACGCGGTTGGTGACGAAGAGTACCTCGTTCGTGAACACGATCACCGGGGCCACGGCGGCGACGTTGGTCACGACGATGCGCTCGCCGGGCAGGATGTTCGTCACGGTGACGGTGTTGGTCCTCCACTCGATGCGCTCGATGGGGCTCAACACCTGCGTCACGACGTCGTTCGTCTGCACCGACGGGACTACGGGCTTGTAGGCCCCGAGAACGCTGCACCCGGAGAACATGCACGCGGCGAACAAGGCGAGGAGGCCGACGAGCGCCAGGCCGAAGGCGGAGGCGCCAACGGCGAATCGGTCGTGAGGGTCGAAGGAGTAGTGGCGGGGCTTCATGGTGTCAGGGGTCAACGGCGTTCGAGGGATCGGATGCGGGTTTCGTGATCGGCCAGCCGCTCGTTCTGGGCGGCGTCATCGGTCCGGCGCTCCCGGAGGATCCGGAGTTCCGTGGTGAGGTCGGTGATCTTCACGGAGAGGGCCTCTTTGACCTCGCGGTCCGCCTTCCGGTCGGCCTCGTATGTCTCGCGGGAGACGAACTCGCTCTTGGCGAGGTAGAGGGCGACGAAGAAGCAGACTTGGGCGAGCTTCCACAGCCCGTCTCCGTGTCTGGACACAAAGTTCAGCACAGGTTTCCAGTCGTCGTCTGGGGTTCTGGGGATCACGGCGCCGGCTCAGGATCGGGCTCCGGGGCCGGCGGGTTGAAGGCGGTCTCAATGGCCGCAGAGAGAGCCGCGTGAACCGCAGGGAACTCCGGGATCGACGTCACGTTCGCCAGAACGCGGGTGTCGTCGGAACCGGCCAACTTCCCGACAACCTGCCCGTCGTCGTCGAGAATGACGGTCGAGCGGGTGGCGGTGACAACCGGGACAGGCGGAGCACCTGCGGCCCGGTGCGGAATATCAATGACGATGCGAGTGGTCTGGACAGCGGTGTTCATGGTTTAAGCGTTCGAATCGACAATCTCGTAGCTGATGGTGAGGCGGACGAAGACGGCAGAGGACAGGTTGACCCAAAGCGCGCCGCCAACCGAGAAACGGCCGGCGAGCGCGACGTCCTGCAACCCGAGGTTCAGTGCCTGCGCGTTGACGATCTGTGTTCCGCCGGAGGCGGTTCCAATCGACAGGGTGACGGGATTCGCCGCCCACGCGGTGATGCTAGTGATGCGAGCATTCGCCGGAATGCCTGCCGCAATCTGGGTGTTTCCAGACGTGCTTGTGGAGTGCCGGACCTGGCCCTCACGCCGAGGCGAAACGTGCTCGTAGGGCGCAATCAGCGTCGCGTGGAAACCATTGCCGGACAGGTCATGCGCTTGGCCGCCAACCCCCACACCGAAGTCGAGGTCGATGATGGCACCCAAGCGGGTAACAACCACGTTCCGGATGTAAATGAGGTCGGTTCCGTTTCCGGCAAAGGTGAAGGCTCCCGAAGCATTGCACAGGTACCACGCAATGGCGCCGTTTGAACCAACGGCCGCGAGGTCTTCGATTTCGACCGACAACGTAGTCCACGTATCGGCTGGAAGCTGTACGGTTCGATCAGCAGCGGGGGGAGTGTTCGACTGATTGAAGTGCTGCCAAAGGACACCCGTAACGACCGTGTTCGATGCGGGGCGATAGAAGTCTGCGGTAACCCTGACACGCTTGGACCTCGGCAGCCCTGCGGCGCGAGAAGCGATGTGGACTCCGGTCGAGCTGTCCACGACGACCCGCAGGTTGTTGTCCTGCCCTCCGATTCCATCAATGTTGCCCGTCAACGTGACGCCGTTGGCCCCCCAAGTGTCCGTTCCGGCCGAAAAGTCGGACGAGTAGACTGGTGCAATCAGCGCCCCCTGCAACGCCGTCGGAAGCCGTCCATGGACAGCCAGAAAGGCTCGGTCCGCGTCGTTAAGTCGATGGGCGCAGAGCCAAGCGCGGCAGATAATGTCGTTGTGTCGCTGTGCGGCAACGTAGGCACCACCAAACCGAAGGCCGGAGGACGTGGTGATCGAGTTGGCGAAGTTCGCGTGGGTTCCCGAGCCAACGAGCACCCCGTTGACCCACATGGTCAGAGTCGTACCGACCCGCTCAACGACAACGGTGGCAATCGTGCCAAGGAGACTTGGAGCGATGGTGCCAAGGCGAACGACGGCGCCGCCCTGACAGTCCACGTCCATGTTGCCCTGACCGTCAGGATGGCGAATGAGGAAGGTCGGCCCCGGTTCGACCAATAGCATGGAGGCTCCAGTGGCCACCGAAATCAGTCGGAGTTGGACGGCAATGGTGAAGTCCCCAGTGCCAATATCGACCGGGAACGACTGCTGCGTCAGCGGGTTGTTCAACGCTTGGTCCGCGATCACCCGCAGACCCCGAATCGGATCACGCGCAGCCATGGTGCGAAGGGAGTGCCCTGCCACACGTAGGTCACCACCACGTCCACGAAGCACATTGGCCGGACCGCCCACGCCGATGGCCCACTCGTCGTCATTCAGGACGTCGGCTTCGCCAACCATCACGCGCCGAACGCGGCCGGTCGAATCCCGCTGGGCGGTGAACTCGTTCGCCGGGAGAATGACCTCATGGTCCGGATCCCGCGTGCCCCGGTAGATGGCCCACTGGGACGTGGCGCCGGCAGTGCCGGAGAAGCTCCGGAGTCCGATGTTCCGCAGGTCGCGGACGCGGATGACGGCAACGGTCGTGGAGCGGACCTCCTCGACGTGGCCAGAGTGGAACCCGTTCCAGCCTCCGGTGAGTCCCGTCATGCCTTCCATCAGGACGCACACGTTCTCGCCACGGGCCAGCCCGTGCGCCGTGCTCCACGTCGCGATGAGTTGGTCGGTGGGGCCGGCGGTGTCGCGAGCGAGCGAGACCTTGTTCGCGTCGTTGATGATGGCCCCAGCCTGCGGGACCTGCACCCGCCAGTCGGCGTTCTGGGTCGAGACGTCGGCCGCCTGCGAGGCGTTCCAGTGGTTCGCGTCGAGGCCGAACAGGTCGATCTGGGTTTCCCACGTGTTCGTCGCTGCGCCGGGCGCGTTGAGCGCATTCGCGGAGACCACGGTGCCCGAGTAGGCCGCCGCCTCGATGCCGGCGACCTTGCGGTCAACGCGGAGGACCAGCTTGGTCCCGGTGGTCAACGAGGCTTGAGAAGCGGTGTAACGGACCTTGACCCGCAGCGTCCAAGACGGGCTCGCCGGAGTGCCTCCGCCGATGGTCGAAATGGAGTGCTCGGAGCCGAGGTCGGTGAACAGGATCGGGGCCTCGAACCCGTGCAGGTTGTGGATCGAGGTGCCATCGGTGCGGGCGGTGTAGATGAGTTGCCCAGACCAGCCGGCCGTGTTGTTTGCCGGGCCGTTCGGATTGAGGATCCGCTGCTTGAGGTGCGAGTGGTCCGCAAGGCTCGCGAATCCGTTCGGGATGCCGGAGCCGATGGTCGCGGTGTGATAGAAGATCGGCGACCCTTGGATGACCGGATGGATGCCGATGTTCCCGGCGCCAGTGGTCGAATCCAGCACGGCGAACGTGTTGCCGTTCCAACTGAACGCGCCGCCGCCGGAGAGTCCCGCCTGCGCGACGATCTGCTCGAACTGCGCGACGACCTGAAACCACGACCGGTTGTTCGTGCTGGCGTGGTAGTCCTCGGGCAGGACGTCGCCGTCAGCGCCAGCGCGAAGCTGGTAGGTCTGCAACACCCCACCGATGAGGAGGCGCCGGACCGTGTTCGTCGGGATCCCGACGGTGGCCACCTTGTCGAACGCCGTTGCCTCACCGCCGATGAGCGAGGTGATGGAGGCGTCGAAGTCGCCGAGGGCCGACACGGCCACCTTGACGAGCGCCCCGTCCGGCATCTGAACAGGGATGTACGCGAGCGCCGGGATTGCGGCGGGTGCGGCGGGAAGGTATTTGATCTCGGAGTCAGGCATAGTGGGCGTGGGTCAGATGATTCCGGTGAGCTTGGAGCCGTCGGCTTGCTTGATGCCGGCGATGCGGATGGTGATCCCGATGGGGACGTAATCCGGTACGAGGTGGGTTCCGACTTCGGTTCCGGTGGATGCTTCGAGCGGATACAGGTCGAGCGGTGCAGAGATGCCGGGATCCACAGTCGCGGGAGCGGATCCCGTGGGAGCGGTGATTCCGGTTCCGACCTCGGACGGAGTCTGCCCGGCCCAGTACGAGGCGCGGGTGAAGGTCATCGCCGGAAAGGTCCCGGTGTATGTCCAGGTCCCCGCGTAGTCCCCATCCGAGACGATGACCTTTTTCCCGGTCTCGAAGTCGTCCTCGTCGTTGGCGTCCAACGGCCGGTACCAGCCATCCTCAACGCCGTAGTCCACGACGAAGATGCCGCTGCCGACGATGCTGGTGACGGCCGCCACGCGGTTCTCGTCGAACAGGAGGAAGCGGTCGCCGGTGTTGAGCTGGACGCCCTGGACAAAGGACCCACCGAGGACGAACGACTCCAGGTCCGGCAGGTCAGAGATCCGCCGGAACGCCACCTTGACCGGAGTCCAGAATGGATTCGTGAGGGACATCTAGGCTCAGGCGAAGTTGCTCAGAGAGCCGGTGTTGAGGGGGTTCTCGATGACCATGCCCTCGACGTCGTGGGTGACGAGCTGCTTGCCGCCCAGCGTTGCTCCGGCGGGCACGTCGATGGCGCAGAACACCTCGCAGTTCAGGACCAAGACGTCGTTCTGGTCGTAGGCCTGGAACTTCGCCCACCCCTTCACCAAGCCACCCTCCAGCGGGTTGAACTGAACGTTCGTGCCAGCAGTGAGCGGCAGGCTCTGCAGGATGAGTTGCCAGAACAGCGGGTCCGGCTGCTTCAACTTAACGGTGAAGTCCATCTTTCGTCCCGCCTCAATCACGTCGACGCGACCCATGCGGCCGGGAAGCGGCCCCTCCTGCTCGATCTTGTCCTTGGTCGGCTTGAGGGCGAGCGTGTCAACGATCCCCCGCTTGATCCAAGAGGTCGGCTTCGTCGACGGAACGCCGGCGTTGAAGTAGAAGTGGATTCCGAGGGCCTGATTTTGGGGCATAGGTCAGAGGGCTTGGAAGGGGACGCTGATCTGGAAGTTGACGATCCGGCGCCACACGCCGCCCTCCATCTCGAGGTCGGTGAACGGCGGGCTCTGAAGCGAGAAGCCGTCCAGACAAGCTCCCGCTCCCTTGGCCACGACGGCCGAAATGATGGTCTCGACGGCTTGAAGGCCGGTCATGCCGACGCCGCCATCGGCGACGCTCCGACGGGCCTTCTGGACGTTCTCCTCGACGATCACATGGACCGTCACGTCGTACAGGCCAGCGCCGGCGCCGAGGTCCGCGATCTGGTCGACGACCGAAGTCGGCTGGGGGCTCCAGACGCACACGAACAGCCCGCGGGAGTTCAGCACCTTCTCGCGACCGTCGATCTTCGGATACGTGCCGTCCTCCGCCTGGATGATGAGGCTGGCGGCGTTGTCCGGGAGCGCCGCGAACGCGGGCACGGCACGAAGAGCCGCCACAATGAAGTCTTGGATCTCGGAGAGCTTCACTTGGTCACCCCTTTCATGGCGATGGCCAGCCGACCGCGCATCCGGCGGGTGATCCCTTCGGCAATGTCGCGCCCGCCGGACCGCATGGCCCCGCCGATGACCCGCTTCGCCTCCTCCCCGTCACCGGCCCACGGCGAGAAGTTCCGCGAGCGGACGAAAGCGCGGACCGGATCCCGGGACTTGTCCTCGAAGGCGCCCTGCCCTTGATGGCGGCGGATGTAGGCCGACACCGATCCTTGGAGTCCGGTCATTGCCGGCGCCCAACCAGCGCGGCCCATTCCGACGTTCCGCTTCTTCTTCTGGACGTACTTCTCGACCGCGTCCCCATCCAGGGTCGCAGCGCCGAGCCGCCGGGACATTCCCCCGCTGACACGCCCCTTGCTGTCCCGGGCCCTGCGGTGCATCCACGGCGAGAACGGGCGCACCTCTTTGATGGCGATGACCTTTCCGTCGACCCGCGCACCAACCAGCCTCTTCGGGGTCTGTGCGATAGCCTCGTTCAGGCCTTCAAGGTCGCGGGCCTCCGCGAGCGCACGCAGCCGCGGAGAGAAGAACGCTTCCGGAGTGATGGGCCGAATCGCACGGCGGACGTCGCGGGCGACGACATCTTCCATCGCCTTCTTCCCGCCCTGGTGAGGCGTGAAGCGGATCGCGCGGCCGATCACCTTGCGGCCGGTCTCGAAGAGCGAATCCTTGACCGCGCTCCCCTTGGAGTCGGCCCACGCCTTGAGCTGCGCCGCCTTGGCTCCTGCCCCACTGGTTGTCTGGATCGCGTTCACGTCGGCTGGCTCGTCTCGACCGGGAACCGCACCGCGATGTCGATGGGCACGTCCCGGACTTCGGTCACGCGGTGGAGTACACCGCCCTCTTGTTCGAAGGCCTGCCCGATGGTTGGGCCGGTGTAGCCCGCCGCAGTCAGGTCTTCGCGTAGAACGGCGAGGATTCCGGATGCCCGGTCAGCCTCGCCTTGCACGTACTGCCCCGACTGGGGCGGCTGGGTGTCCATCAGGGCGGAAACCCACGGTAGATTGCCGACACGAACCCGAATCCCTCGAACCCCGAGCGAGGCCCGGAAGCCTTCGGTGCGGAGCTGCTGGGCTTCGGTCATTGTTAGCGGCGACCGCCCTTGCCCTTACCCTTGGCGGGCTTGGAGGGCGCGACATCGTCGGTGTCGTCATCCGGAGGCGGGACCTCGCCTTCGACCGGGGCGGGATCGCCGTCGGCTTCGGGCCTGGCATCGCCCTCGACGCCAGCGTCACCGACGGGGGCCTGGGAAGGCTCAGCGGCGGCCTCCGGCGGGGGCGTGGTGACCTCGGGAACGCTGGCCGGGGCCGAAACCGTGGCCGAAGGCGTGGCGGGCTTGGAGGGCGCGACGGCCTCGACCGGCACCGGCTTGAACCGGTGCTTGGCGGTGATACCGCCATCGCTCTGCCACAGCTCCAGGGACTCCCACTTGTCGTGGTTGTCGCCAGCCAAGCGCAGGCGCTTGAACTCCGCACGCTGCTCGTCGAGCGGCGTCTCCCGCCCCCGAAGGAGTTCGGTGATCTCGCCGCCGATGTGGACCGCGATGAGTAGGGCTGTACGCATGAGCGATGACGGTTCGGTGCCTCAGCCTTACGGCTTGGTGATGCGCTTCAGCGCAGCGGCCTCGCCGACGTTGAAGCCGTAGTTGCACTCGATGACCTCGTACACCGTGTCCAGCTTCGGGTCGGCGAACTGGCGGTATTCGAGCGAGAGCCCGGTGTCCGGATCGGTGATGATCTGGTAGTCGACGACCTTGCCGAGGCCCGGGTGGGGCTTGATCGGCGCGAAGGCGCAGAGGATGGCGGACGGGTAGATCGCCGCGCCGACGACCTTTTCCGCGCCGTTGTCGGGCAGGAGTGAAACTTCGTACGGCTTGAATCCGGCGACGAGGCCGTCAACGGAACCGTCCCGCACAGCCCCCGGGGAACCGTAGTTCTGATTCCCGAGGCGGGTGTCCTTGTGGAGGTTTTCGAAGTAGGCGCCGTCGAGGATCAGGCTTCGCGGAACCTTGGGCCAGTTGGCCTCACCGCAAAGGCGGCGGAGGGACGATACTTCGTCGAAGTCGAACGCCGACGCGGCGCCCGCGGCGATGGTGGTGCCCGGATAGTTGGCGGCGGTGACCAGCGTCCACATGTCCGCGAGGACATCGTCGGCGAGCTTCTCGGCCTCCAGCTTGATGAATTCCTCCTGACTCAGGAACGGCTGCCGGTTCCAGTCGTCGGAAGTGAACGCCACGCCGCGGAACTTCCGCTTGTTCACGATGACGTCCCTCACCTGGAGGGCCTGGTTCTGGCCGATGACATAGCCGGTGACCGGGTTCCAGTCGGTGCTGGCGCCGGACGCCAACGGAAAATAGGGCACGCCGACCTTGTTGGTGCCCTCAAGGGGCACGTTCTCGAACTTCCGGGCAAACGCCATGACCGGAAGGATGCGGTTCTTGAAGGCGCGCATACCCTGCCGCAGCAGGACGTCACGCTTTAGGCCAGAGGGAACGGTGATTGCCATAGGTCAGGTCTCGAAGAGGTTGCGGGTCAGCGGGTGTTGAGGATCTTCCGGAAGCGGTCGCCGTTCTTCTCGATGAACTCGGCCTTGGCCTTCGGATCGGTGATGGCGGTGTAGGCCGCGACAAGCTGCTCGTCGGAGGTCTCGCCCTTCAGGTCCTTGCCTGTGGTCTCGGGGGCCTCGGCGCGGATCCCGCGCTTGGCCAACTCGGCGGCTACCTTGCCGTCGAAGTCCTTCTGGGACGCCTTCAGCGTGTCGCGCTCAGTGGTCAGGGCCGTGAGGTCGGCGTTGGCCTTGTCGAGCTTGGCCTTCAGGTCAGCCACCTCAGACTGGGAAGCCGTCAGGAGGCCCTTGGTGGAATCGATCTGCGCCGTCAGGTCCTTGACCTGCCCGGCCAGCATCTCGTTCAGAGCCAGGATGTCCGCCTGGTCGGGTTTCTTGTCTGCCATAGAGGCGAGGGGTGATCGGTTCAGATTGGGCGTGTTGCCCGTGTTCACAGAAACGCGGAACGCAGCAGTTGGACCCCGTCACACGCCGCGCCGCTTGGCCGCCTGCCGGGCCACGGAGAGCGCGAACTGGAAGTCGCCGATGCGGTCAACAAGGCCGAGGCCTTGGGCATCCTGCGCGGTGATCACCTGCCCCTTCATCGCGCCGTCCTTCACCTCGGGGCGCTTCGCCTTGACCATGTCGCGGAACATCGCGAACCCGGTGTCCGCGCGGCTCTGGAGGTAGGCCTCCCGCTCCTCGTTCATCGGGAGGATCGACTTCAGGGTTCCCTCCTTGTTGGTGAAGGTGTGGATCTTTACGCCGAGCCCCTTCAGGTACTCGGTCCAGTCCATGACGCTCAGAATCGTTCCGATGCTGCCGACCTGCGCGGAGCGGGTAGCGACGATCTCGGAAGCCTGGGAGGCGACCAGGTACCCGAGCGACGCGCACAGGCTTCCCGTCCACGCGATCACCGGTTTCCGGGTGTTCAGCTCCGAGACGGCGTCGGCGAACTCGATCCCGCCGGTCATCATGCCGCCGGGGGTGTCGAGGCGCAGGACAACCGCACTGACCTCGGGATCCGCGCCCATCTTCTGCACCTGCTCGGTCAGGAGCTCGAGGTCCTCGGCCTGCCCAATGAGCATCGACCATAGGTCCGGGTTCATCATCAGCGCGCCGGCAACGGGCAGAACCGCAACGCCGCCTGACGCGACGGAGTACTGGGGCGCAAGGGCGGCCTTGTACTTGGCGATGGCCGGGTGCGCGGCGCCCTGCACGTTGGCCGCCTTCTGGACGTCGTCGGCAGTCATCGACGCGAGCGCGATCAAGCGGTCCTCCAACATCATCGGGATGTCGGTGGAGAGGCGGAGAAGGAACGGGTTCATGGGTTCAGTTCGGATCGGTTTCAGTGTCGGCCGCATCGGCCTTCTCCTCCGCCTTGGCGACGTCCTTCGCCGCTGTGAATCCGCGGGCGGAAAGCAGCACGGCAATGGGGACGCCGGTGTCCTCGGAGATGGCCTTGCACTCCTCGATGACGAAGCGGTGTTCCCGCGAGATCTGGCGCTCGTTGTTCTGCCAGTCCCCTCCCCGCTTTCCATGAACCTCCTGCCGGGTCCGGTACCCGTACTTGAGGCCGTCGGAGTCCGCCTTCTCCTCGTCGCCGGTGTCGATGGAGATGGCCGGCGGAGAGAGGTACGTGATCTTGTCCCAGTCCGGATTGGAGGGCAGTTCCCCGCGTGCGATGGCGTCGCCGATGACCCGGCGCCAAGTCCACAACACGAACTTCCGGAGCATCCGCTTCTTCTGGTTGAACACCCGCTGAGCCTTGCCGTTGACGCTGCGCGTGTTCGGTCCGGTGCCCTTCAGGTCGAGGAAGAAGGCGGGCGGGATCCCGAGGCCGTACACGAAGTAGGCCGCGAGCGCGGCGATGAAGTCGGTCACCGGCATCGCGTCCCGGTTCTCCGTGAGCAGCTTCAGCTTCTTTCCGCTCGGGAGGTTCGGGATGTCACCGCCGAGCAGCTCCGCAAGGCCCAGCTTCTTCTCGGACTCGCTGGCGTCGACCGCCGGCGCGTTGGCGACGTCATCGCCCCAGACGTTCTCTTCGATGGGTGCGTCGCCCTCCAGGACCGCGGGAATGGATGCCCGGACCTTCTGGCAAAGCTTCTCCATCGCCTTCAGGTCGTCCGTGTCACGGATGTCGTTCATCCCGCGCCGGAGCGGTGTGATACCGCGATACCGCGACGGACTGTCGATGTCGGCGGCGAGGAACGCCTTGTTCACGTCGACGAATTGCGGCTTCCCGTCGTCGCTTTCGAGGTAGTAGCCCAGCACCCGGCCCTTGGCGTCCTTCTTCACGCCGTCGCCGCAGAAGTCTTGGCTCTCGCCGCCACGGACCTTCCACGCTTCGTTGAGGTGGAGCTGGGGCAGGCCGTTCTCTCCGACCATCACGACCAGAATGTCGCCGCCGGTCAGCGCGCTCTTCAGGACCTGCCGCTGGGATTCCTCGAAGTCAAAACGCCCAGTGAACTCGGCTTGGTCACACCACGCGGCGAAGTAGTCTTCCGCCTTGGTGTTCCAGTCGTCATCGGCGCCGGCAGCCTGGGGAATCACCGGGCCGGAGTAGTTGCACACGGTGTCCACCGCATAGGAAACCATCCCGTTGTTGTCGTACAGGTAGGCGCCCAGCTCGGCCATCGTTTGCCGGTCGACCGAAGAGATGAAGCCGCGGACCTCCGGCGAGAAGATCGGGAGTTGCGTTCGATCGTGGCCCCCACGAAGGGCGGACCAATAGCCGCCCGTCCCATTGGTGATGATCGCGGGACCGCCTTTGACGTCCCCGTGGCCGCCCGAGGAGCGAACGGCAGAGCGAACGGAGCGGATCGGACCAACCGCCTTCAAGACGGCCCAGCGGATCGGTTTCCAGAGCGGGTTCATGCGTCAGAATGAGGCCTGCCGAAACGACGCCCGGAGACGCATGATGCGACGGGATTGGACGGTCGGGTTGAGGGGATCCGGGGAGGATTCGACGATGCGGAGTGCCTCGTCACAGATGGCCATGACCTCAGCCGGGCCCAGGTCGGCGGGAAGGACGAACTCGACCGACCCGCCGGCCTCGGTGGTTCGGATCAGGGTCCTCCCGTTGGTGGCAGACGACGTGAACTGCCCCAGAAGGATCCCTTCCAGGATCGACTTCGGGGTGTTGGGGCTGCCCAGCGCGGTCGCCCGAATCTTCGCGGCACGGACGAACGTGCGGGCCAACGTGGAGGTGTCCGCCATCCCTCAAGGCGGAACGCAGCAGGGATGCGTTCCATCCGGTGCTACGGCTTTTGTGATCCGGCGGGCCGGTGCAACTCGGCAACTCCAGCCCGTGCAAGGTGCAAAAGTGATCCGTGGTTAGGGGCCCTCCCGGGCCTCCCGGGCCTCCTACCGCGACTTCGTCCAACCGCGAGATGAAATCGGGCGCTCACCTCATCCGCCAATATCCACACCCTCAGCCGCCCGATCTATCTCGCTTATGTGTTAGGCAATTTAGAGTCCCAAAACCAGCCCAATCCGATGGAAAGGTGCCGCTAATCCAGAAACCTGGGAATTCCTCGGCACCTCCACGAAGCACTCTGGATCTAGATTGACCACTCGATGCCTCTTCCGTGCCCTGCCCCAATACTGGAAAACCCATGACGCTCACGAAATGCCTAGTGGTTCCTCGTCTCTTTCATTGGGTCAGTAGAAGGGCAGAGCTTACCAACTGCCGACACGTCCGTGGACAAAGGAATCTCCGTGCCAAGGGATGTGCCCCAGTCGGGTCCTAACCCGTCTCTTAAGATAGCGAAAAACGCCGAGTGAAAACCTAAAGCCTTGTCACAACCTTCCAAACGTTAATCCCTTCTTTTTACGAGAACTCGATCGTTGGTATATGTTACAATAAATTCGTTGGAGAGATTTTTAAACAACTCCTCTTTGAATATTTTGTCTGTATTGTGAGCGGATTTTAGAACGAGCGGTAAGCGAATCGTGGAGCGGTCAGTTTTGGGGACAAATGCTGAAAGCAGTTGTGCTACATTATTTGCATGTATTGCTTCAGTTGTATCCAACATTCTTTGCGTTCCTTCCAACTCGGATTTTGTGGCAAAAGCAACCATTGCAGTCTGGCTTAGCAGAAAGATGGACACAAGAGTCGCAACCCAAGAGGCAACAATAAAGTTCTTTTGGATCAATTTTGCTTCAATAAAGAATACAACATTGCGAATTTTCATTGCTAACACATGATGCATTGATAGGCTGTTCAACTAACAATAGGCACAACAACTCCCCAAACCGAGCCGGTAGAGAACAGTGGCCCGCATTGGTCGCAGCACGGGCACGCCTGCTTCGCAAGCTGCCACGATGCTCCTGAATGAATCTCCATACGCGAGCGGCCTAACGGAGGAAGCTCAGCGACCCGGCGCTCCAAACGCCTGGATTGCAAAGACAACGCTCCCGCCGGGTTCGCTGGAGCGCCTTGTTAGCGAACCAACCTCGTCGGACGAGGGGCAATGACGCAAGAAACAGGAAAGGCATCGAGTGCTGACTATCAACGGTTTGCGCAGC
>JAIYBC010000037.1 GCA_027488845.1 Verrucomicrobiales bacterium
GCTCAGGCCGGAGCCTGTCCGCCGAAGGTGGGACCAACGTGTCGGCCGACGGACTCGAGGGCGCCGTCGAGGTACATCTGGCGGACCCGTCGGCGCTGGACCTTCCCGCTGGTGGTCTTCGGACAGCCGCCCCGCGCGAGGAACACGACTTCCCCCAATGGCACCTGGTGCTCCAGGGCCACCCGCCGGAGGATCGTCCGGCCGACCTCGTCGAGGTCGAGTCCGGGCAGGCATTCCCGGCGCAGCTCCACCGCCACCACGGCGACCTCACGGCCCCCGTGGTCCACGCTGAACGCGGCACCGCAGTGTGGACGGACCGCGGGATCGGCTCCCTCCACCGTGAGCTCGATGTCCTGGGGCGCGTGGTTCTTGCCGTTGACGATGATGACGTCCTTGCAGCGGCCGGTGATGTGCAGCTCGTTGCGCTCGCAGAGGAACCCGAGGTCGCCGGTGCGGAGGAACGGTCCGGTGCCGTCGGCCAGCTTCGCCCCGAAGGTTTCGGCCGTTTCCTCGGCGCGTTCCCAGTAGCCCTGGGCCACGATCGGACCGCGGATCCAGATCTCGCCGATCCGTCGGGGCTCCAGCTGTCGGCCCGTGGCGGGATCCACGATGCGGACGTCGAGGTCGGCGCCGAAGCAGCCGCAGCTCATGACGTCGAGGGCGTTCTCACCCGGACGTGCATCGACGGCACGGCCCTCGACGAAGGCGTGCCTGGAAAGCGTGAGGCACCGGTGGTGCTCGAAGCGGGGCGTCCCGGAGACCCCGAGGGTGGTTTCCGCGAGCCCGTAGGCGTTGGTGAGAGCGCGTGCCCTGAAACCGCACGGCCCGAAGGTTTCCACGAAGCGCCCGTAGGTGGCGCGCCGGATCGGCTCGGCGCCGTTGACCACGAGGGACAGGGACGAGAGGTCGACGTCGGCGGTGCCGTGTTCACGGGCCGCCTCGACGCAGAGTTCGTACGCGAAGTTCGGCGCGAGCCACACCGTGGCGGAATGGCGCCGGGTCGCGGCAAGCCAGCGCATCGGACGCTTGAGGAAGGCCATGGGCGTCATGACCACCGCCGGGAATCCGGTGAAGCACGGCTGGAGGACGCCGTACATCAGTCCGAAGTCGTGCGACTGGGGAAGCCAGGTGACCACCCGGTCCTCCGCCGAAAGGCGGAAGATGCGCTCCTGATACTCGCCGATCCGGAGCAGGTTCCGGTGGCTCACCATGACCCCACGGGGCTGGGATGTGGAACCGGAGGTGTATTGGAGCAGCGCCAGGTCGTCCCAACCGACCTTCGGACGGATCCAGTCGGCGGGATCGGAGTCCGGCAGGGCGTCGGTGGCGATCCAGGCGACACCGGGAGGGAGGTCGAGGGAGGGTTCGAGACGTTCCCGGATGGACCCGGTGCAGAGGACGCAACAGGCCCGGGCGTCGGCCACCACGGTGCCGAGCCGACGCATCTGTTCCCGCGTGGTGGGGACGATCGCGGTGACGGCGGTCGCCCCGGCGTAAAGGCAGGCCCAGAAGGCGATGGTGAAACCGAGGTCGCTGGGGAGCACCAGGAGGACGCGACCACCCGTGGCGCCCGCCTCCTGCAGCACGACGGCCAGCCGCCGGACCTCGGCGTCGAACTCCGCGTAGGTGTGGCGGGCCGTCTCGTCCTCGCCGTTGGACAGGGCCACGTAGGCCAACCGGTCCGGCTGCAGCCGTGCGCGGAGACGGAGCATCCCCCCGTAATCCCCGAGCGAGGCCTCGTCACGCAGGTCGCGGCAGGGATCGGACGCCGTCGGATCCGCAGGCACGTCCTGCGTTCCGTCCCGCACCCCGCTGGAAGTGGTTCCCGTGTTCACGCCGCCGATCTAACGGCGGCGGGCTGTCTCCGACCATGACGGCACCCACACGGAAGGGCCTAGGTGGTTCCACTCATCTTCCACCTGCCGACACGGAACCGACCGGGTTGCGATAGACCACGGAGATGGCGGTGCAGAGGCGTGACCGGAGCGTGGAGGGAAGACGCTGAACGCATCGTTCACCCAGGTTCCAGAGGGGCGCGAAGGCGCGGCTGGAGAACCGGCCGAACCCGGCGTTGCCGGTGAGGAAGGGGGAGCCCCAGACGGTCAGGCGATGGAGCTCGAAGCCGGCACGGCGTCCGAGGGCGGCCATCTCGGCCGGGGTGAGCAGGAAGAGGTGGCCGTCGGCGTCCGGCTTGAACTGGTTCGCCTCGAGGGCCTTGAAGTCGTCGATGTCCGCCCAGGTCGGCAGCCGGTTCCGGAAGAACTCGCCGTTGGGCGTGGTGATCAGCGCATGGCCACCCGGCTTGAGGAAGCGCCGGCACTGGGCGAGGAAGTCCACGGTGTGGGCGACGTGTTCGACGACCTCGCAGGCCACCAGGACGTCGAACCTCCCGACGACCTCCGGATCGAGGTCGAACAGGTTCCCGCCGACCACGCGGATGTCCTCGTGGTTCCCGTAGTTCCGGACCTGCTGGGCGAGCAGTTCCGCGCGCAGGTCGTTGGCGACCACCTTCCGTCCGGCCTCGGCCGCGACCGCGCAGAGCGACGCATCGCCCGCCGCCAGCTCGACCAGGGTCTCACCCGGGAGCGCAAGGGTCTCCTCGATGGCGAGAAGGGCCCGCATGCGGCCGTACGCCCAGTAGGACGGCGGTGCGGCGGGACCGAAGTTCCATCCGTAGGCGTCCTCCAAGTCGCGGCTCCGGAGGGGGCGGACCGCGGAAAGTCCCTCGCGGCAGACGCGCTCGAACCGGTCCCATGGGAAGGACTGCCGGTCCAGACGTGGCCGTTGGAACACTTCGGATTTCGGGGGCATGGGATCTTCGGAGGGAAACGCGCCGCGGGAGGATCCTTGCGGAGAAGACGTCACCGCTCAAACGAATAGCCCGACACGGTTTCATCGGCGCACGGTCATCCGGGGCCTTGCCCAGTTCAGGCGATTGTGGGGAACGCCGTGGGTCGGGAACGCTGGAGGCATGCATCCGACGACCTGCATCGGTTCCGAAGCGAGGGAAGGGCCTTCCGGCCCGGCGTCCGATCCGGGCGCGCTCACCCGGGTCCGCGTGGTGGCCCAGAGCCGCGGCGAACCCGGCGGGCCCCGCGTCACAAACCTGGGCGGCCGTCCGACCCACCGCGCCGGATACCCGAACCCGGGCGCGTCCGAGTCGGCCTCCAGGTCCGCCCGCCAGGGAGTCCGACCGACCATCCGGTGCGTGATCGCCGACGACCATCCGATCGTGCTCCAAGGACTGGCACTGGCACTGCGGCAGGAGCCGACGATACAGCTCCTGGTGGAAGCCCAGGACGGCCTTTCCGCCCTGGAGTCGGCGGTGGCCTTCCAGCCCGACGTGGCGGTCCTGGACGTCCACATGCCGGGCATGGACGGCCTGGAGGTCGCGAGGGCGCTGCGGCTGCAGGCCCCCCGGGTGCGTGTGGTGTTCCTGACCGGCGACCGGGACGAGGCCCGGTTCTCCGAGGCCATGACGTTGGGCGCCCGGGGCTACCTCCTGAAGGAGATGGCCTTGAGGGAGGTCGTCGCGGGGATCCAGGCTGTCGCGGCCGGACAACGGTTCATCAGCCCGGCGATGAGCGACTGCCTGTACCGCCGTTCGGCGTGGTCGCCGGAGGCCCCGGCCCGTCCGGAAGGCATCGACTCACTCACCCCGACGGAACGTCGGATCCTGCGGATGGTCGCCGCGGACCTCACGAGCAAGGAGATCGCGGAGCAGCTCGGCATCAGCCACCGGACGGTCGAGAACCACCGGGCGAACTGCGCGCTGAAGCTGAACCTCCGTGGAAGCCACTCGCTGTTGAAGTTCGCCTTCGACCACAAGGCCCAACTGGTCTGAATCCGCGGCGGCGCCCTGCAAAAAGACCCGTGTACGCAGTATTCCTTACAACCCAACCGCATTCGGTTCACCCATTCGGGTGAACGGGGCCGGTTTCGGATTGGGCTCCACGGCGGATCCGGCTTTGCTGGGTCTCGCGCGCCGTGGCTGTGGCGGCGCGGAGACCCGGATGACCGAATCCGCCGACAACCCGGAAGGCGCTTCCCCGGACGCTGAAACGTCGCCGGCCGCGGAGCCGTCCCTGTGGCGCTGGGGCCGTTCCGCGTGGCTGTTGCGTTACCCCGACGGCGCCCCCGCCTTGTTGCCGGCCCGGCTTCGGGATTCGCCTCCGCCCGGCCTGGCCGAGGCGGTGACGGCCTTCTCGACGTTGCTGCTGGAGTTCCACGGCGAGGCGCCCGGTGCGGAGCGGATGAAACGCTGGCTGCGGGAGACGTCGGAAGGCTCCGCCAAGCCCGATCCCGATCGCCGGATCGAGATTCCCGTGCGGTACGACGGCGAGGATCTCGAGTCCGTCGCACGGGCGGCGGGGATGGATCGGGCGGAGGTCGTGCGACGCCATGTCGGTTCGGCGTTCCGCGTGCGATGCCTCGGGTTCAGTCCGGGGTTCGCCTATCTCGACGGACTGGACCCGGCCCTGCGACTGCCGCGGAGGTCCACGCCACGGCCCCGCGTCGCGCCGGGCTCGGTGGCGATCGGCGGCGACCACGCCGGGGTCTATCCGGTGCCCAGCCCCGGAGGCTGGAACCTGCTCGGCACCACCCCGGTGCGGCCGTTCGATCCGTCGGCCGCCGTCGAAGGGGACCGGTTCCTCTTCCGGACGGGCGACGCGGTCCGCTTCGTCGAGGACCCGTCGGCGACGCCGGATCCGTTCGTGCCGCCCGCGTGGACGGAACCGGAGTCGCCCTGGATGCGTGTGCTCGCAACCGGTGCGGCGCTCGGGATCCAGGATCCGGGAAGGCCGGGCTGGCGCCGGTTCGGGGTGCCGCCCGGCGGTTGGCTCGATCCGGACGCCGCCCGGGCCGCACACCGGCTGCTGGGCCAGCCGGAGGACCTGCCGCTGGTCGAGTTCGCCGGCGGTGGACAGGTGTTCGAGGCGGTCATCGCCATGGTGGTCGCCATCACCGGAGCCGATCCGCGGGGGGAGGTCGTCGGACGCCGTGGGGAGGTTCGCCCGGTGCGGCCGTGGTCCAACACCGTGCTCGCCGCCGGCGAACGCCTGCGTTTCCGGGGCGCGTCGGACGGGGTTTGGAGCTGCCTTGCGATCCGCGGAGGCGTCGAAGCCCCGCGGGTGCTGGGCGCCGCCGCGCACCATGCCCGCGCCGGACTCGGGGCGTCGCCCAAGGCCGGACAGGGATTCCGCGGACTGTCGGATCCGTTCCCCCCGGGCCTTGCCGGCGCGGGACGTTGGATCGATCCGGACCGCATCCCGGGCCGCCGCGAACGCACTGTGCGCGTGTGGCCGGGTCCGCAGGCCGGGGCGTTCGGCGCGGAGGCGGTGAGGCGGTTCCTGCGCGGACCGTGGACGGTCGATCCCCGATCCGACCGGGTCGGCTACCGGCTGGCCGGACCCGGGATCCCGGTTCCTTCGGGCAACCTGGAGTCCGAACCGGTCCTTCCCGGCTCCATCCAGGTCCCGCCGGACGGCCGACCCATCGTGACCCTGCCCGAGGGCCCGACGCTCGGCGGGTATCCGAAGATCGGTTGGGTGGATCCCAGCGACCTGTGGCGCGTGGTCCAGACGCCACCCGGCGGAGGCATCGTTTGGCAGCCCATGGGATGGGAGGGACTCGCCTGAAGCCGCTCCTCAACTGCGACCTCGGCGAAGGCGAGCCGCGGGAGCGGACCGACGGGCTGCTCCGCGCGGTGCACCTCGCGAACATCGCATGCGGCGGACACGCGGGGGACGCCGACTCCATCGCGTTCTGCGTCGCCTGGGCCGTGGAACTGGGAGTCGGTGTCGGGGCGCATCCGGGTCTGCCCGGCGATTTCGGACGGGGCGGCCCGCCGCCGTCGTCCGCGGAACTGGAGGCCCTCCTTCTGGAACAGATCCCACGGGTGGAGTCGTCCGCGCGCCGGCAAGGCGTCCGGCTGCACCACGTCAAGCTGCACGGGGCGCTCTACCACGCGGTGGAAGCGGACATGGCCCTCGCCGACACGACCGCCTCCCTCCTCGCGAGACGTCACCCGGGCACCGCGTGGGTGGGACAGCCGGGCCGGGCCACCGAGGCGGCGGCGCGGCGCGCGGGGATCGCGTTCCTGCCGGAAGGTTTCCTCGACCGCGGCTACGTGTCCGACGGAAGGCTGGTGCCGCGCGGTGCGGAGGGCGCGCTGCTCGAACCGACGTCGGCGCTGGAGCGGCTCGGCGGTTGGCTGTCCACGGGTTCGGTGAGGGCGACCGACGGTCCGGAGCTTCGCCTGCCGGTGGCGACCTGGTGCGTCCATGCGGACACACCGGGATCGGTGGAGCTGGCCCGCGCCGCACGGCGACTCCTGGACACGGCCGCGTCACCCTCCTGACGAGGTCGGCGTCGGATCCTGTCTTGCCTCGACGGCGACCGGTTTCATCCTTGGCCGATGAAACGCGTTCTCCTCGCGACGTTGGCGCTGGTCGGCGGCTGCCACACCGGCGACACCGCACGCAGGGGTGGGCCCCATTCGGCGGATTTCGACCGGTTCTCCGCGGCCTACATCGCATCGCACGAGGCGGCGCGTCCTCTCGAGGCCGTGGCCATGGGGCTGCACGAGCATGACGGACGCTTCGTCGTCCCCGACCGGTCCGCGCTGGAGAACGAGATCCGGCGCCTGAAGGCGGCGGACCTGGCGTTGTCCGCGGTGAAGCCCTCGAAGCTGGACGCCGGCCAGCGTCGGGAACTGGCGGTGCTCCAGACCGCCGTCGCCAACGCGCGGTGGGGCTTGGCGACGGTGCAGGCGCCGTGGCGCAACCCGATGTTCTACGCCGGCGCGCTCGACGTGAGCGTTTACCTGAAGCGCGACTTCGCGCCGCTGCGCGACCGGGTGCGCATGATGGGATCGGTGCTGGAGTCGGCCCCGGCGCTCTTCGCCGCGGCGCGTGCGAACCTGGACGCCTCGCTGGCGCGTCCGCTGGTCGAGACCGCGGCCGAGATCGCCGAGGGCACCGCGGCGTTCCTCGAGAAGGACGTCGCCGCGGTGGCGGCGCAGAGCGGCGATCCCGGGTTGAACGCCTCCTTCGCCGCGACCTCGGCCCGTGCGGTGGCCGAGCTGCGGTCCTACGCCGCGTGGCTGCGCGAGACACGTCTGCCCGGGGCGCACGACCGCTTCGCGATCGGCCGTGCGGGCCACATGGAGATGCTGCGGGCGGAGATGGTCGACCTGACACCGGAGGCGGTGCTCGAGGCCGGGATGCGCGAGCTGCGGGCGGAGCAGGCGCGGTTCGCCGCGGCGGCCCGGGAGATCGATCCGACCCGTCCGCCGGCGGAGGTGTTCCGCGAGATCCAGGGGGATCATCCGACCGAGGAGTCCCTCCTGCCCGACACGCGCCGGAACCTGGAGGCGATCCGGGCGTTCGTCGTCGCGAAGGACCTGCTCACCATCCCCAGCGAGGTGCGCGCGCGGGTCGAACACACCCTGCCGCCGTTCCGCGCCACCTCCTTCGCATCCATGGACACCCCGGGGCCGTTCGAGCGCAAGGCGACGGAGGCCTACTACTACGTCACGCCGCCGGAACCGGAATGGCCCCAGGCGCAGAAGGACGAGTGGCTCACCGCCTTCAACTACTACACCACCGACGTGGTGAGCATCCACGAGGCGTATCCCGGACACTACGTGCAGTTCCTCGCGCTGAACGCCTCGCCCGTCGGTCCCGTCGGCAAGGTCTTCACGAGCTACGCCTTCGTCGAAGGCTGGGCGCACTACACGGAGCAGCTCCTGATCGAGGCCGGTTTCGGGGCGCCCGCCGATCCCGCCAACCCCACCCCGGAGGAACGGCGCCGCTGGGCGAGCTACCGCATGGCGCAGTCCAGCGAGGCGCTCCTCCGTCTCTGCCGTCTCTGCTGCTCCGTCCAGATGCACTGCCAGGGCATGGGCGTGGACGCGGCCACCCGGTTCTTCGTCGAGAACGCCTACTACGAGGAGCGCCCCGCCCGCAGCGAGGCCGTCCGCGGCACCTTCGATCCCGGCTACTGCTTCTACACCCTCGGCAAGCTCCAGATCCTGAAGCTGCGCGACGACCTCCGCCGCCAGGAAGGAGACCGTTTCGACCTGAAGCGCTTCCACGACGCGATCCTCTCCCACGGCGCGCCGCCCATCCGCGTGCTCCGCGAGATCCTGCTGCGAGATCCCAAGGAGTGGTCCGCGGTGCTCTGAACGGCCCGACCTCCCATCGACCGTGGCAAAGCCCTTCTCCCATCTCCAGGACCTCGACTACTCGGTGGTGCAGCAATGCATGCACTGCGGCCTGTGCCTGCCGTCCTGTCCCACCTACGACGCCACCAAGCTGGAGCGGAACTCCCCCCGCGGACGCATCGCCCTGATGCGCGCGATCGCGGACGGGCAGCTGGAGGCGACGAAGACCTTCGGCGAGGAGATGTACTTCTGCCTGGGCTGCCTCGCCTGCACCTCGGCCTGCCCGGCCGGAGTGGACTACGCGCGCCTCTTCGAACACGCCCGCGCCGAGGTCGAGTCCTCCGGGGCCCTCGCCACGCCGCAACGCACCGCGATCCGCGGACTCACCCTCGGATGGCTCTTCACCGACCTCAACCGGCTCAAGCTGGTCGGGCTCGCCCTCCGGCTGTGGCAACGGCTCGGACTCCAGGCGGCCGTCCGTGCGACCGGGTTGACCCGCCTCCTTCCCGCGCGGCTCAGGGAACTCGAGGCGATGACCCCGGCGGTCTGCGACGCGTGGACCGAGGACCTCGTGCCGCCGGTGACCCGGGCCGTCGGGGAGCGGCGGTTCCGCGTGGCGATGCTGGCGGGCTGCGCGCAGGACCTCCTGTTCAGCGACGTGAACCGGGACACCGTCGAGGTGTTGGCCCAAAACGGATGCGAGGTGGCGACCCCTTCGGACCAGCACTGCTGCGGTTCGCTCCACGCCCACAACGGCGAGGTGGGACTCGCGGCGGAACAGGCCCGACGCAACATCGACCAGTTCCCGCCCGAGCAGTACGACGCGATCATCTCCAACGCCGGCGGCTGCGGATCGCACCTGCGCCACTACTCCCATCTGCTGGCGAAGGATCCCGCCTACCGCGATCGGGCGCGTCTCTGGGATTCCAAGGTGCGGGACATCCACGAATGGCTCGTCCAGACCGGCATACGTCCGCCGGCACCGGCGTCGCCCGGCGTGCGGGAGCGCACGGTCACCTACCACGAGTCCTGCCACCTGTGCCATGGACAGAAGGTCTCCGCACAGCCGAGGAAGCTGCTCCGGGCGATACCGGGACTGAAGCTCGTCGAACTTCCCGAGGCCACCTGGTGCTGCGGCAGCGCCGGCGTCTACAACCTCACCCAGCCGGCGATGTCGGCCGAACTGCTGCGCCGGAAGGTGGCGCACATCGCGGAGACCCGCGCGGAGATCGTGGCCACCGGCAATCCCGGATGCCTGCTGCAGGTGGTCAACGGCTGCCGCGAAGCGGGCCTGACCGTCCGCGTGGTCCATCCGGTCTCGCTCCTCGCCGAAGCCTACCGCGGCTCCTGAGCCCCGCGGAGGGGAAGCCCCGCGCAAGGGCGCGGAGGAATCGCGGCGGGCGTCGGGTGGCTGGCGGCAGGCGACGGGCCACGGACAACGGACAACCCGGTTCCCATCCAGATTTCCGGTTGCCGACCGCTCCTTCATGGACTTACTTCCGGAGGTTCCGCCGCGACGACGACCGTCTGAAACCGACGTCGCTCCACGGTGGGTGTCCAATCCGAATCCAACCGAATCCATGAAGAAACTTGTCGCCCTCCTCGCCGCCTCCGTGCTGACCGTGACCGCCTTCGCCGGCGAGTATCCCGACGTCAGCATCGCCGAGGTGAAGGCCCTGATCGGCACCAAGAAGGCCACCATCATCGACGTCAACGGCACCGAGTCCTACAAGGAAGGCCATGTGCCGGGCGCCCTGGATTTCGACGCCGTCGAGTCCAAGCTCGCGTCCGTCCTGCCCGAGGACAAGAACGCGCTGGTGATCGCCTACTGCGGCAATCCCCGCTGCAAGGCCTACCAGGCCGCGGCCGACGCCGCCCACAAGCTCGGCTACAAGAACGTGAAGCACATGTCCGCCGGGATCGCCGGTTGGAACAAGGCCGGCGAGAAGGTCGAGAAGGCCAAGTAAGCCCGCCGGTCCCGGGACCCTTTCGTCCGTCCATCACCCGTCACCAACCCGTCCACCTCACGGTGGGCGGGTTCTTCATTTTCCGGTGCCCGTTGCGGCCAACACGCCGGCCGCTTCCAGGACCTGGCGGATCCCGGACTTCTCCGACGCCGGCAGATGCCGCGAGGCCGGGTGCTCCCGCGACGGGTCCAAGGCGGACGCCAACTCCCGCATCACCGAGGCGCGCAGCGGTTCCATCAGGCCGGTGAAGACGGGCGTGCCGACCATGAAGCTGCATCGGAGCCGGAAGAGGCGCCGCTCCAGGTCCAGTTCGCGCAGCCGACCCAACGCGGGGACGGTGCCGGCGGCCTCGAACGCCTTGCGGTACGGCGATTCCCCCAGCCGGAGTCCGGAAGGCCACGGCACCTCGTCGGCGAAGAGGAGGTAACGCACCAGGCCCAAAGCCTGGGCGTCCACCTCGGCGCGGTGGGCGGCGGTGAGTCCGCCGACGTCGGTGTACAGATGCGTCCGCACCCGGTATTGGGCCTCGACGGCCCGGTTCACGAATCCGGCCTGATGCTCGAAGACCAGGTGCGCCACCAGGTCGCTGGTGTCGGTGGCATAGCGCCCCGGTTCGAATCGGCTTCGCGGCGGCAGGGGACTCGGGACCACCACGCCGCCCTCCATGCTTCCCAGGCGGTTGCCCCAGTGGTTGGTGAACCCGTCGGCCCCGGTGACGTGCCAGCCGCCGAACCGTTCCGCGAGGGGTATGTCATGGCCGGTGCGCCCGCCGCGGAAGGCGTCGAGGCTGCCGCCGCCGACCGCCGGCACCACCGATCGCACGGACCAGCCGGGGACGAATCCCGTGTCCTCGCCCGCATGGCAGTTCATGCAGCGGTTGGCCCGCTCGACCACCACCGGCCCTCCCGGACGCGGGATGTCGAAGATGTAGAACACCCCGCCGAGGTCCGGGTCCAGGGCGAGGATCTCGATCCTTCCGCCGGGGATGAACCCGACCGAGAGGTCGTCGGTGAAATAGATCGCCCGCGGACTGGACGGACCGATCCGGCTGAGCTGGAGGCTGGTGGTGGAATAGACCCAGAGCTGGGAGGAAACGGGGATCCCAAGCGCGTCGAGAAGCCCCATCAGGAAGGCGCGTTCCGATGAACGGTCCAGCGGCACCTCACCCGCCTCGAACCGGGTCTTCCAGCGCGAGAAGCGGTCGGTCGGCGTCCGTTCGAAATAGCGGTGGGGAGGCTGATCCCAATCCTGATGGGTCACCGCCACGCCGGTCGGAACGCCGAGGACCAAGGCGAGGAGAAGGGAGAGGGAACGCGGGGACGACACGGACATGGCACGGGCACCGTAGCGTCGGACCCTTCGACGACAAGGCGCCGGGTTGGGACCCCGTTCCCCGTGAGGGGAATCGGCGGGGAGAGTTGAGAGTGGGCCGCGGGTGGGCGAGGCTACCCCCTCGGCATCGTCCATGAGGAAACCGCCTTTCATCCCCGTGCTGCTGTCCTGCCTGCTCGCCGTCGCGGGGCACGCGGCGGAAGCCTGGACGTCGGACTTCCCGGCCGCGCTGCGTCGGGCGAGGTCCGAGGGGAAGACCGTGCTGCTCGATTTCACCGGGTCCGACTGGTGTGCCGGCTGCAGGCGATCCCGGACCAAGGTGCTGGAGAAACCCGAGTTCCTCGCCTACGCGGCGAAGCACCTGGTCCTGGTGGAGGTGGATTTCCCCGAACGGAAGCCGCAGGACGAGGCGTTGAAGCGCCAGAACGCGGAACTGGAGAAGCGCTACAAGGTGAACGGGTATCCGGCGTTCGTGTTGGTCGACGCCGACGGCGGGGTGCTGGGAAGACACGACAGCCTGCTCGAGGATCCCGCGGCGTTCCTGCGTCAACTCGACACCTGGCGGAAGCCCGCTCCGAAGCCGACGGAACCGGCCAAACCCGCCGACGTCCCCGGCCGCTGAGGGTTCGGGGCCCGAGATCCGATGTCCACGGCACCCGGAAACGTCGACCTGCTTTGGATCGATCTCCGGTCCGGACGAACCGACCTCGAGGCTCTTTCCGCGGTGCTTTCCCCGGAGGAACGGGAACGGCTGGCGCGCCTGGCACATCCGGACCTGCGAAGACGCCGGATCCTCTGCCGCCACGCCCTGCGCCACGCCCTCGGCGAACGGCTCGGTCTGCCCCCCGGGCAGGTCCCGTTGGGAACGGGTCCACAGGGCAAGCCGGTGCTGGATCCCCGGAACCGCGACGGAAGGCCGGTGAAGACGCTGCATTTCAATCTCAGCCACACCGACCACCTCGCGCTCCTGGCCATCGGGGACCGGGAGCTGGGGGTGGATCTCGAAGAGCTGGGGCGCCTGGATTCCATGGATCCAAGGCCGGTTGCGGACCGCTTCTTCGCCCCGGCAGAGCGGGCGGCGCTGCAGTCGAAGGCGCCGGGCTTGGCCCGCGACATCGAGTTCCTGCGCATCTGGACCCGCAAGGAGGCGCTGATCAAGGCCGTGGGACGCGGACTGCATTGCCCGCTGGATGCGTTTGCGGTCCCCACAGGCCCTTTGCCCGCCGATGGCACGGATGTCGGCTGCCCGGAAGGCAGCCTCCGTCGCTGGAGGCTCTTCGACATCCGCGAAGAGGAAGCCGGAAGACCGGACTGGGTGGCGGCCTTGGCGGTGGCCGAGCCGTGACACTCCATCCAGGTGAGGAACCTCACCCCCCGAAAAGGAAAAGGCCCGTGAGGAATGTCCCACGGGCCTGCCATCTTCAGATGGCGAAATACGCTTTGCTGAAGTCGATCAGACCTTCAGGAAGATGCGCTTGGACTTGCGCTCGCCGGTCGAGGTGAGCTTGTCGGCGTTGTCCTTCACGAAGTTGATGACAGAAGGATAGGAGACACCGGTCTGGTCGCTGATTTCCTTCTGGCTGAGACCATGGGGATGCTTGGAGAGCAACTCGAGGATACGACGGGTGATCTCACCACCGTTCATGCGGGGAGCGCGTTCCTTCTTCGAGGCGGCAGGCTTGGAGGAAACGGAGTCGCTACCAATACCGAGCTCAGAGCAGATGTGCTCGATCTTGGCATCGATCTCGTCGATCTTCTTCTGATAGGAGGCCTTCTCGACGATCAGGGTGCTGAGATCGTTGCTCTGGAGCAACTGGAGACGACGGGTGAGTTCCTGCTTCTGCTGTTCGATGATCTTGGTTAAATCCATAGGCCTCCAAAACAACACACGCAGGAAAAATGTCAAAGAAGAATCTTTGGAAATAGTGATTCGGCGCTCTCTAGGAGTCTTCGAACCGGGTTCATCAGGCGGCTTTCTGGCATCAACTCGATTGGCGAATTCCAGGCTTCGTTTCAATGGCGCCCACCCTGGATCAACTCAGTCATTAGGTGCTGAATATAAGTGATTTACATATCCACCGTTTGAGAACCATTCGCCGGCGTCACCAACAATGGAACCCAACCCAACGAAACAGGAGCCTAGCTTGGGACTCCAAACCGACCCGGGATCCATTTGACCGGAATCAAAGGACCGACGTCCGCGTCTCCACAAGCCCGATCCCATCTTGGTTTCCCAAGGTCCTTTCCGCCCTGTTCAAGGCAGTAAACGATTTCGCCGAGATTCCATGGCTAGCCGGGCATTCGAGAAGACCATTTCTCCCAACAGTCAGACTGATGACTTTCCAACTTAACCCTAAGGTGATCGCCTGAGGATCCGGCTGACGCTTCGGACACCAATATTTTTTACTGAGTTCAATGAGTTTCTAATGCCCGTGGCGTCTCATTGGAGCGTCGGATTCCCATCAGGTAGGCCACCAAATCCCAACGCTGAACCGAGCTGAGGTTGTCGGCGAAGGAAGGCATGGGTGTTCCATCCAATCCCGTGGAAATGGTACGGTATAGGTCGGCTGGTTCCGCCCCGGATTTGAGTGATGAGGATCTCAGATCCGCCGGCGGACAAGGTTGGCCCCAGATGTCCTCCAACGAATCCGAAACGGCGGAGACACCATCACCGGCGACTCCATGACAGGGCGCGCAGTGGGTGACAAATGTCACCTCCCCGGCGCCGCCATGTCCCGCGGATGCCACCGGGTCGGAGAGCCAGGAGGGTTCGGCTCCCTGCGGTTGGACGGAACCGGACGCGGTCCCGTCCTCCCACCTTGGCGAGAGCGTCTTGATGTACGCGACCACCGCCTCGACCTCGTTCTCGGCGAGGCTTCCGAACGCGGGCATGGAACTGTTGGCGATGCCGCGTCGGAGGGTTCGGCGGAGGTCTTCGTCCGTCGGCAGGAATCCGGACGGAGTGCTTCGGAACTTGAAGACGCCGGTGGTGAAGTCACGTGGACGCGGACGCATCCCGACCGCCATCTCCCCACGTCCGTCGCCCCATTTCCCGTGGCACACGGCACAATGACGTTGGAACACATGTCGGCCCCGGAGATGGAGGTCGGACCCTGCAATCGGTGTCGGGCCGGAGGCCTCCGGCCTCCGCGAACGGCCGCTCACGCCGTCGAGCGCGACGAGCATCGAGCCGATCGTCACACACACCAGGAGTGCGGCGACGATCGGGATCCATCGGGGAGTCGGCGGGTTTCCCATGGAGCGTGTCCCGCGGAGACTCGGGCCGAAACGGCCCGGTCACGCGCCGTGGCTTGGCCGTCTTGCAACCGGGTTTGGCCGCTGGCGGACCCAGGAAGGCCGCCCCGGTTCCATCCGGGCGCCCGGGGTCACTTCGCGATCCGGATCGCGGTGCCGCGGGTCTTGAAGGTCGCCTGCACCGCCGGCGGATTGTCGCCACGGAACTCGCAGTCGAACCGGACCTCGTTGCCGCCCGCCGCAAGGCTGGGAAGACGGCCCTTCAGCGGCGTGGCGGACACCTGCTTGCCCTGCGCGTCGTAGAGGCGGGCGACCGCGTCCTCCTCCACCAGCAGGGTCTGGCCGGGCCGGATCTCGACGGGCAATTCGAGCGTGGCGGCACGTCCGATCTCGAGCACCGGGTTCACCACGCTGCCGCCTTCGCCACCGGTGACCCGGAGCTTGAGCTGGAGTCCCTGTGCGGCGTCGGGATTGGGCACCGTCCATTGGGACGCGGTCGGCTCCCCGGGTTGAAGCGTCCGGGCCTCGTGACGGAAGGCCGCCGAGTCGTGGAACGGATACAGATCCCAGGCGCCCGGTCCCGTGGACCTCAGCTGGAACTCCCGCTTCGGGTCCCGCATCCATTCCCGGACCGACGGCGGAAAGGCCCTGGACCGACGGGCGGTCTCCCACTCCCGGAGCGTGTCCATCAGACGGGCGGTGTCGGGGTTCTTCCGCAGCGAACCCAGGCTCGTGGCCAGGGCGAACCCGGCGTCGAAACCCGCCGCCCGCGCCAGCATCCATTCCATGTCCGAGAGGCACGTGGTCGGCGTCAGCAGGTACCAGCCCAGCATCTTCGGCAGGTAGTTCCGCTCGCAGAACGCCTGGTTGTTCAAGCGGTACTCCTGCATGCTGTCCCGGAACCCGCCGTACCACGGCTCACCCCAGTTGCAGTAGCTGTTGAAGTGCCAGTAGAAGTGGGACAGCGGCGGACTGGTGCCGTTGAGCACCGTGTGGTCCAGGTGGTCGTGGAACTCCTTCGCGAAGACCTCGTTGCCGTAGGTCCCATGCCCCGGCGCCAGGCAGCCTTCATGGCCGTCGAAGTCCATGTGGCTGAGCCCGGTCTCGTTGAAGACCTTCGCCAGGTTCCGTGCGATCTCCCGCTGCAGGTCGAGGTTGGGGAAGAAGACCTTGTACGAATGGTCCATCAGCTTGCCCGCGGCCTCGCCCGAGGCATGGGCCGAGGCCGTGGTCCCGAACGCGCCACGCTGGCAGTCCAGCAGCCGCCACGGGGCCTCCTTCGAGACCGACCGATAGCGGATCAGCTCCTTCCCGACCACCACCGTGCGCATCTCGTTGCGTTCCTCGTGCGCGAAGTATTCGGGCGACGCCACCGGGATCGTGGTCTCGGTCTCCGAGACCGACGCGGACAGCGTGCTCGAACCGGTCCGCAACAGGCGTCCGTCGGGAACGGGGGTGACATAGGAATCCTGGGTCTGGATGAAGTTCGAGAGCGTGTGCGCACCCAGCCGGATGCCCAGGGCGCGGGCCTTGGCCACGCAGGCGCGGACCCCGGCGACGCCTCCGGGGAAGAACCTCGGACTGGGCTCGTAGTGGCCCCAGCTGCGGAAGAGGTTGCCATGGTAGAGGCTCATCAACCCGGCCCGCTGCACGTGGGCCAGCAACTCGTCGATGTCCGACTCCGAGTAGTCCGCGATCAGGTAGGATCGGCCGAGCTGCGGCGACATCTTCGCCCACACGCCGTCGATGATCGGATGCGGAAGCCCTTCGGCCACCTCGATCTTCCCGACCGCTTCGAGCGCCCGCTCCTCGCGGCAGCCGAAGAGCGCGACCTTGGAGCCGACGACCGTCTCGCCCGGGATCGCCTCCACGGGCATCCGCGGCGCGCGGTTCCAGACGTCGAGGATCCTCGGCTGCGACCGGTCGAGCGAGTAGGCCCGCAGCAACGCCCCCCAAGGCTTCGCCTCGGCGGCATAGGGCCGGTCGTTGTTGCCCTCCGGCGTTTCCGGGAATCCGCCGAGCGTCTTCGTGTTCAACGCCTGCAGTCCGACGGCGAAGCCGTCGCCCCGCGCCACGCCGACCACTTCGCCGACCGTCTTCCCCAGCGCGACCGGGAACGGACCCCAGAGCGCCGCGTCGACACCGCGGGCGGGACTGACCTCGACCAGTTCCATCGACAGGTGCACCGGTCCCGTCCGCACGGCCACCACCGCCTCCACTCCGGACTTCGGATACCGCAGCCGAAGGCGGCCGGATGCCGCGTCCCACGTCGCCCCTTCGGGCACCTGGTCCACGCCGGCCAGACGCAGCCGCAACAACGGCGCCGGCTCGTTCGTGGCGAGCAGGTTCCTGGAGTCCGAGCGGCGGACGATGCCGGCCAGGAATCCGTCGTCCCGCAGCGTGAACCGGGTCTCGTCGGTGGACCATTCGAAGCCGGCCGCGGCAACCCCGTTGAACGCGAGGATCAGGAGGCCGGCGAAACGGCCACGGACGGTTCGTTGTCGGTTTGGGGACATCATGGACGCGTGGTTTGGAAGGCGGTTGCCGGATCAGCGGGAACGGATCGGACCCGCCTTGCGCAGCTTCAGGGCTCCACGCAGATGCGGCCCGAGGCCGTCGGCGCAGTGCTGGAAACCGAGCGAGTTCGGATGGACGCCGTCGACGAGGCCCGAAACCTGGTCGCGCGAGATCATCTCCCGTCCGTCCACGAAGCCGATGCGCCGGTCGCCGGCCCGGCGTCGCGCCTGGACCAGGCCGCGGGCGGTGGCGCGTTTCCGTTCGTTGACCTCGTGGGCTTCCGGGGAGCCGTCCTCGGCGGGAAACCAGAACGGCCCAACGACCAGGATCGGCACGGCAGGATGCCGACGACGCAACGTGTCCACCACGCGGGGCAGGGCCTCGTCAAAGACCTCCGGCGAGGGGTTGGCCCAGAAATCGAGCACGTAGGCCGCGGGATCGAGTTCCGCGAGGGCGTCGGCCACCGGCTGTTCGCCCAAACCCGCGCCGGAGAAGCCGAGGTTGACGAAGTCGAGGTCGAGGTCCCGGCAGACGATCGCGGGATAGCTCAGTCCGGGATTCTCCGCGCAGCCGCCCTGGGTGATCGAAGACCCGTAGAAGACCACCGGCTTGGGCAACGCAAACGGCGACGGAGCCTCCACCTTCGCGCCGTCGTCGAGCGCGATCCGGCCGAGGGCCACGCCCTTGTAGAGCGGCAGGTAGACCAGGACCTCTCGCATCGCCCGTCCCCGGCCCAACGTCCATTCACGACGGATCAGGCCCTCCCGGTCCGGCCACGCGCTGTTCCGGTAGCGGCCGTCCACGTACAGGTCGAAGCCGCTCTGACCCACCGTGGTCATGTGGTGCATCGTGGAGGTGTCGCTGTTGGTCGCCACCAGGGTCAGCTTCGTCGAATCGGTCCGGAACCGGAACCGGCCGCCCGAAGGATGCTGGGCCAATCCCCACACCGCCGTCGGCAGGGATCCCTTCAGGCGGGTCGGCAGACGACGCAGCACCGGGGCGTCCTCCCCGAACCATCCGAGTCCCGCGACATGGAGCTCCGGGGAACCGGGGCCGAGGAACACCGTCTGGGCCCGCAGGCCGAAGGCCAACAGGACGACGGAAAGGAGGAGCCGGCGGAAGCGCATGGAGTCATCCGAGCAGCGACCGCCTTCGATCGCGAGCCAGAAGGATCCTCACCTCCCGGCGGGCTCCGGCTTCGGATCCAACCGCCTCCTGCCGCCTGCACGCTCCTGCGTGGGTTCCCCCTCGTCCCGACGGCGTGTTTCCGCCTCAGGCCGCGAGCCGCCGGAGCCGAAGGGCGGCGGCGACACCCTTCTTCGCCGGGAGACGGACGGCATGGCGGATCATCCAGCGCCGTTCCCGCGACGCCCCATCCACCCAACGTTCACAGATCCCGAAGGCCAGGTCGGGATGGTCCTTCGCGATGTCGCCGAGGTGGTTCGCGACGCTGCGTCGGACATACAGGTCCGGGTCGTCCCGCAACGCCTCCAGGATGGGCACCGTCGGCGACGGATCCCGGACCAGCGACGGGATCCGCATCGCCCACGGAAGCCGGGGCCTCGAACCCTCGGAGCAGAGCCGCCGCACGTGCGGATCGGGATCGCGCGTCCACTCCATCAGGCGCTCCAACGTGCGCTCCGGCCACCGGACCAGGAACGGACGCATGGAGAATTCCGCCGTGAATCGCCGCGTGATCTCCCGCTGCGCCCACATCGAGACCTCGAAGGGGTCCTCGCCCCCGTTGCCCTCCGCATCGAGGCCGTACCCGGCCACGAAGCTCACGTGCGGCAGATGGAAGAAGCCGCCCAGGCCGAAGTCGTCGGTCTGCGTCAGCGGCGGCGTGAGGGATCGCACCAGCACGTCGACGGCGTCCGAATAGACGGGCGGCAGATGCCTTCGCAACACCGAGGCGAGGTGCCGTCCCCGCTGGAGGATGGACAGCGGCGCCAACCCCTCACGGGCGTCGGCGCCAAACGCGGCGACGTCGAACCCCGGATGCACGCGCCGGAGGTTGTGCGCCAGGCATCCGATCGCCTCCTCGTCGAGCAACGCCGCCAGCGAACTGCCCTTCCGGATCGATTTCGGTGCGGACGGCAGGCGCGGACTCGAATCGGAACCGGGATCGGGATCGGGATTCATGGTCGGGCTTCGCAACGGGCGGATGTTCTTCCGTGACGGAATCCTGTCCATCCGGCAACCGCCGGGTCCCTACCCGCCATTGCCAGAACCGGCGGCCACGGGTTTCGTGGCTCCACCATGGACCCGCACCATTCGACGGAAACCCCGGACGGCGGACTCGGATGGAGCCGGACCGGGCAGGTTCTCCGGGTTCTCGCCGGGTGCGTCGAAACCCGATCCGTGGCCGACGACCTCGGGACCACCGCGGAGTTCGTGCAGCGCCTCGCTCCTCAGGGAATCGCCCTGGGTCTGCACGCGATCGCCTCGGCGGGCCGCGTGGTGGTGTCCGTGTCGGCCGAACACCCGGATTCCGCCCGGCATTCGCTGATGACGATCGAATGCCGGGACGGCCGCATCCGGATCGAGACGCGGCATCCGGGTCGCGATCCGGTGTCCTCCGACCACCCGACGGCACTCGGCCTAGAACCGGCTTTCGGGGCGATGTCACGACTGGCGCAGATGCGGTCGTGGCAGGAAACCGATCGACGGGGCTCCTGATCCACGAACCCGCACTCCGATGCGCCCGGAGTTCGGCCACGCCAGGACACATCGCCGCCAGGGAAACGGGGACTTCAGCCCCACCGCCCTGGCCATCCGGTTTCCGCGGCACCGCGATCTGCGGGGTCAGAACCGGCCGGTCAACGCCACCCGGAAGGAGATCGGCTCGACCGGATGGAAATGGCGGTCGTTGTAGCCGCCGTCGTCGGGCCCCGCCACCTCGCCCGGAAGGCGCGACGGATAGAAGTACGTGATGTCGTCGTCGCGGCGGTCCAGCAGGTTGAAGGCATCCACGCCCAACGTCCAACGGCTCCCGAACCGGTATCCGACCTGGGCGTTCAGCAGCAACGTCGTCCGGGAACGCTCGGAGCCGTCCTCGACCAGCGCCCGGGGTCCGAACTGCCGCAGGCGCAGGCTCGCGAAGAAGCCCGGCAACATCTCGGGTTCCTGCACCGCGACCCCCGCCGCGAACACGGTCCCCACGCTGCCCGGGATCCGGTCGCCGGCCGGATCCTCGTCCCGGAACCGGGCCTGGGACACGCTGAGGTCCGCATCCAGGGTCAACCACTTCAACGGCGTCCAGTAGTTGGCGAACTCGATCCCGAACCTCCGGCTCGGACGGCTCGCCTCGGTCGCACCGGCGTCGCCCACGAAGAGCAGCTCCGAATCGATGTCCAGCCACCACAGGGACACCGTGGATTGCAACCCGGGTGCCGCCACCGTGCGGACGCCCACCTCCGCGCCCGTGGTGCGCACCAGCAGGTCCGCGGGCAGGACCGCCGTCCCCGATGCGGGATCGATCCGGGTCGTGGCCCCACGGCCGTCGTTGCTGTGGAATCCGAGCCCGCCTCCCAGGTACAGCTCGGTCTCGGCCCAGGGCCCAAAGACCACGCTGCCCCGGGGACTCGCGATCGCCGCCTCGCGCTGGCCGCTGTTCACCGCCTGATCCGAGGTGTTGTCCACGCCGTACACATCCGCCCGGATCCCGGCGGTCGTGCGCAGCCAGTCGTTCCAACGCGTCCGGTTCTCGGCCCACGGCGCCACCGCGGACTCGTTCAGCCGATCCTCGCGGGTGGTCGACGGGATCGGATTCCCGGCGTGGTCCAGCTTGGTCACCCGTTCGCGTCCAACGGTCGAGAAGAGGCCGTTCTCGATGAAGTCGCTGCGCACCTGCAGGCCGAAGGTGGTCTCGGAATCCCGTTCGCCCAGTCCGTGGATCCACGTGTGCGCGGCCTTGGCCCCGAGGATGGCGCGTCGGTCGCGCTGTTCGAACTGGTCGCCGTCCGGGCTCGCCAGCCGGTAGGTGAAGTTCGAGTAGAGATCCAGTTCGTAGCCCACCGCGAAGGCGAGCAGATGGGTGCGGTGCCGGTCGGATTCGCCGTGCCAGTCCCCCTGGAGACTGAACCGCCGGGAGTCGCCGCCGTCGGTCGGATCGATCGAGTCGAAGATCCCGATGCCGGCCCGCGACGGGATCTGGTCCGTGGCGGTCCATTCGCCGGCATAGGCCATGGCCGTGACGTTCCAGCCGCGCTCGTTGGTCCCGCGGTCGTAGCCCACCACCGCGTTCACCTTCCGGTAGTCCGACGGCACGGTCCACGGACCGTCCTCATGCATCCCTTCCACCGCGTAGAGCAGGTCCCCTTCCCCGACCTTGCGGCTGTCCGCCGCCACCAGACGCGCATAGCCGAAGCTGCCTCCGCCCACCGTCGCGAAGCCGCGTTCCAAACGGCGCAGGTATCCCAGGTCCGCCGCGCCGGCGGACCCGAAGTCCCCCACCTCGGCCGCCGAAGGTCCCTTCCGGAAATGCACGGTCCCCACCAGCTCCGGGATCAGGAAGTTGAGGTCGGTGTAGCCCTGGCCATGGGCATGGGAAGGCAGGTTCAGCGGAACACCTCCGAGCGATGTCGCGAAGTCGGTCCCATGGTCCAGGTTGAAGCCGCGCAGGAAGAACTGGTTCGCCTTCCCCGCGCCGCTGTGTTGGGTGACCAGGAGTCCGGGAACGGTCTCCAGGATCTCGCCCGGCCGCAGGAGGGGACGCCGGTCCAGGTGGTCCCGGCCGATGAATCCCTCCGAGGCGGCGTCGGCGATCCGCAACAGGGAATCGGCCCGCCCCGTCACCACCGCCGTGGGCAGCGGCTCCGGCTCATGGGCGAATCCGACGCCGGAAAGGGCCAGCAGGCCGATGGAGGATAGGACCGCCTTCCGGGGAAGGAAGGATGCGGAGGGAAACGGGGGATACGAGGACCACTTCATGCGATGGCGTTCGATGTCGCCGAGGAAACGCCGGAGAGGGTTCTCCGGATGCCTCCTACGGATCCAAGATCCGCCATCGGACGGCTGAAGTGGCGGGGCGGATTCTGGAAGCCGGAATCGGTCGGTCAAGGGACGGTCACGCCAGGACGCAAGGCCGCGAGGGAACGGCAGGGAAACCGCGGTTGCCGACGGCAAAGCCAACCATCGCCCGTTGATGGCCGTTCAGAATGCCCGATGGCACCCGGGCGTTCCTGCGCCGATCCGTATCCCGACACCGGCGGCTACCGCTTCATCCTGCCGACCAACACGAACTGCCAGCCGCACAGGCCGGGAAGGGTGTTCTCGGCGAAACGGTCCAAGGGCTTCTTCAGGGGACCCAGCATGTGGGATCCGGGCCAGGCGCCGTGGGCGGACCGTTCGACCAGTTCCAGGCCGGATCCGGCCACCAGTTCCGCGGCCGTGTCCCAGTCGAAGAACTTGCAGTGCGTGCGGTCCATGAGGCCGCCTTGGGTGTACCGGAATCGGCCCAGGAGCATCTCCAACCGGTTCCGCCAGAACAGGAGGTTGGGCAGGGCGACGATCAGGGTGCCCCCCGGTTCCAGATGTCCGCGAAGCTTCCCCAGCACCCGCCACGGATCCACCAGATGCTCCAGCACGTGGCTGCAGACGATGCAGTCGAAGGCGCCCAGGTCGGGAACGTCGAACCGATCGAGGTCGGCCACCCAGATGCGTTCGGTCCCCTCGCGGGCCAGGCGGGCCTCCTCCTCGGAATAGGTCAACCCACAGACCTGGGCCGGCCATTCGGCACGGATGGCCCGCGCGAGCGAACCGTCGCCACATCCGACGTCCAGGATCCGCTTGGCCGACCTCGGGATACGGCGGAACACGGGAGGATTGACCGAGCCGTAGACCATTGTCCGGAGAGTCCCGGCAACTTCTTCGATCCGTCCATCCCGAGGGTTCGGCTTTGTGGCGAGTTGCCGTCCCGGATCCAGGAACCCGGAGGGCTTCTCAGACGAGGACCCGCACGCGATCCGGATCCACCGGCGACCGCAGGGTCATCCTCGCGGGACGCCGCACGCCGTCCTGCAGGATCTCGTAGCGTCCCGCCTCCAGCCACGCGACGTCCACGCCAAGGCCCGCCTCGGCCTCGGGCCGCTTGATGTAGGCCATCGCCACCGGCGCCGACAGCGTCGGGGAATACGCCGCGCTCGAGGTGTAGCCGGCCAGAAGGCCGTCGCGGAAGACCGGCTCGTTGCCCCACAGGGTCACCGTCGGATCCCCGCATTCCATGACCAACGACACCAGACGCTTCCGGAGGGGCCGACCCTTCAGCTCCAGCAGACGCGGTTTCGCGAGGAACTCGCGGTTCCAGTCGATGGCGAACGACAGGCCGGCCTCGAAGGGGTTCTCGTCCACCGAGAGCTCGTGGCCCCACGCGCGGTAGGCCTTCTCCAGGCGCATCGCGTTGATCGCGTAGGTTCCCGCCGGGCCGATCCCCTCGGCCTCGCCGGCCTTCGTCAGCGCGTCCCACACGGCCGGCATCGCGGCCGCCGGACCGTGCAGTTCCCATCCGAGCTCGCCGACGTAGGTCACCCGCAGGGCCCGGACCGGTTCGGCAACGCCGGCGATGCGGATCTCGGCGGCGTGGCCGAACGGGAAGGCCGCATGGGAGAGGTCGACGTCGGTCAACCGCTGCAGGACGTCGCGGGAACGCGGCCCCATGACCGAGACGACGCCGAAGTCGGCGGTCACGTCCTCGAGCCGGAAGTCGGCGCCGGCGGGAACGTTCCGCAGGATCCAGTCGGCGTCGTGGCGGACCTGCTGGGTCGGCGCGATGAGGTAGAAGCGGTCCGGGGCGGTGCGGACGACGGTGACGTCGCTCTCGTAGGTGCCGCGGGCGTTGAGCAGGCCGGTGTAGACGATGCGGCCGACCGGGACGTCGAGCCGGTTGCCGCAGAGGCGGTCGAGCGCGGCGAGGGCGTCGGCGCCGCGGATGTCGTACTTGGCGAAGGTGGACTGGTCGAACAGCGCGACCCGTTCGCGGCAGCGCCGGACCTCGGCCGCGACGTGGGGGGCCCAGTTCTGCTTCCGGAACGAGTAGAGCAGCTCCGGCTTCGTCCCCGCGGGGGCGTACCACAGCGGACGTTCCCATCCGGCGGTCTGGCCGAAGCAGGCGCCGAGGGAGGCGGTCGCCGCGTGCAGCGGGGTCCGGCGCAGGTCGCGCGAGGTCTCCATCTCGCGGTTCGGCCAGGCCATCTGGTAGTGCAGCCCGAGCACCTCGGCGGCCCTGGCCTGGAGGTAGCCGCGGCCGTTCTGGGCCGGCACGAAGCGCCGGATGTCGACGCTCCACAGGTCCATCGGCATCTCGCCCGTCTCCAGCCACGGCACCGCGAAATGGCCCGCACCGCCGGCGCTGGCGATGCCGACGGAGTTGAAGCCGGTGAGCACGAACAGGCCTTCCGTCCCGGCGGGCGGCCCCATCAGGAAGTTGTTGTCCGGGGTGAAGCTCTCCGGGCCGTTGACGAACTTCGGGAACTTGGCCGTGCGCAAGGCCGGGATGCGGTGTTTTCCCGCGGCCCAGGGCTCCGCGAACTTCTCCCAGTCGTCCGCCAGCAGTCCGAAGGCGAAGTCGGCCGGGACGGTGTCGTCGATCTGCCACGGCTTGGACCGCCATTGGAAGGCGCCGAGCTTGATCGAGCCGTCGTCCAGGGTTCGGAAGTAGATCGCCGCGTCCGGGTCCCGCGCGCAGGGCAGCGTCGGCAGCGCGCCTTCGATCGGCTCGCTCAACACGTAGTGGTGCTCGACCGGGTACAGCGGCAGGTCCACGCCGATCGGAAGCCCCAGCTGCCGCGCCCACATGCCGCAGGCGAGCACCACCCATTCGGCCCGGATCTCATGGCCGCCCTCCAGTCGTACCCCGGTGATCCGCTTCCGTCCGTGCGCGGCTTCCTGGTGGAGCAGCGCGGCCACGCGGGTCTGGTCGTACAACGCAGCGCCGTTCGCGATCGCACCCTTCGCGAGCGCGACGGTGCATTCGCCGGGAATGACCCGTCCGTCCCCCGGCAGGTACACCGCCCCGAGGACGTCCTCGACCTGGATCAACGGCCAGAGGTCGCGGGCTTCCCTGGGTCCCACGAGATGGGCCTCCACGCCGAACACCTCGGCCATCGCCGCGGTGCGCCGGAGCTGGGTCATGCGCTCGGGATTGGTCCCGAGGGTGAGGCCGGTGGTGCGGACCCAGCCGACGTCGTGGCCGGTCTCGGCGGCGAGCTGCGGATACAGCCACGCCGAATGCCGGTTGATCCGGGTCATGCTGTTGCTGGCGCGGAGCTGTCCGACCATTCCCGCCGCATGCCAGGTCGTGCCGCCGCTGAGGCGTCCCTGTTCGAGCAGGACCACGTCCTTCCAACCCGCCTTCGCCAGGTGGTAGGCGACGGAGCATCCGACGATGCCACCGCCGACGACGACCACCCGGGCGCTGGACGGCAGCGCTCCCGGCGGCAGTGCGAACTCGGAGCGGACCGGGGTGTTGCGGACGTGGGTCGTGGTCACGCCGGAGAACAGTGGCTTCCGGGAATGCCGGCTCAATCCGGAACTGGTCCCGGCCGGTGGGCACCTCCCGGAAATGGGGCGGGACGCGACCCAAAGGCCGGCCACAAGGTGGCCGAACTCCCTGGCTGCAACGGACCGGAAGACGGGTAGCCTCGTCGCCGATGAATCCGCTGGAAGAGACCCGGAACCGTCTCCGCAAGGAACTCGAGGCACCGCCGGCCCTTCGGCGTCTCGGCAGCGGATGGATCAGCGGCGTCCTGGGCGTGGTCCTCGGGCTCGCCGGACTCTCGCTGGTCCTCTCGCTCCGGGCGCCAGGCCAGCTGTCCACGCCCGAGCTCCGGGAATTCCACGGCCACCCCTGGACCCGCCTGGTCGTCATGGCGGTCCTGCTCGCGGGATTCGGGTTCTCGGCGCTCAGCCTCGTCCTCCGCCGCGGCAAGGTCCTCGGGACGGTCGGCGTGACCGCCGCGCTTCTGGCGTCGCTCCTCGGCGGATCGCGGTCCTCGGCCCTGATCCCGGATCCGACGCCGCTGTTCCTCGGCCTGGACTTCTTCGTCCTCAACCTCCTGTTCACGGGGTTCCTCTTCGTTCCCCTGGAACGCCTCTTCCCGCGTCGACCCGACCAGCCGCTTTTCCGCGACGAATGGCGCGAGGACCTCTTCTACTACCTCGTGAGCAGCCTCCTGGTGCAGGTGCTCGGATTCCTCACCTTCCTCCCGGCGAAGACGCTCCTCGCCGCCACGCCGGCGCCGGGATTCCGCGCCTGGGTCGCCGGGCTGCCGTTCGCCGTGCAGTTCGTGGTGATCATGTTCCTCACCGACTTCGTCCAGTACTGGCTCCACAGGACCTTCCACCGGGTCCCCTGGCTGTGGCGGTTCCACGCGGTCCACCACTCGGCGAGGTCGATGGACTGGATGGCCGGCGCGCGCATGCACTTCCTCGAGATCCTCGTCCTCCGGGGGACGACCGTGCTCCCGATGTACGTGCTGGGCTTCACCGAGTCCGCGATGAACGCCTACATCCTGACCGTGTACCTCTACTCGACGCTGATCCACGCCAACCTGCGCTGGCGCCTCGGGGCGGTGGAATGGCTGCTGGTGACGCCCCGGTTCCACCACTGGCACCACGGCATCGAGGACGAGGCGGTCGACGTGAACTTCGCGATCCATTTCCCGCTACTGGACCGCCTCTTCGGGACCCACCACATGCCCGAAGGGAAATGGCCGTCGGGCTACGGCGTGCAGGGGCATCCGGTACCGAAGGGCTATCTGCCGCAGTTCTCCTATCCGTTTCGGAAGGAGCGCGACGGCGGGACCTAGGATCGAACCCTCAGGCGCCCGGCTTGGGCTCGGATGCGGCGGCCGGCTTCAGGAGGCCGCGGTGCGTGTCGTCCTTCGGGTCGTCCGTCGGACGCGGGTGGTCGCGCCACAGCCAGCGCAGCATCTCCGGCAGGATCGCGCCGCCGTGGCGGTTCGAATGGGTCCCGACGCCCCAGGCGTAGTTCAGGTCGTAGCCCTTCGCCGTGAGCGCCTCGGCCATCTTCCGGTTCTGCGCGTACCAGTCCCATTTCGGATCGTACCCGCCGTCCCGTCGCCGGCCCCGGTTGTCGTTCATGCCGTCCTGCAGGAAGACGCGGAGCGGCTTACGATCCGCCGCGAGGACCATCTCGGGATACGCGTGCCCGCCGCGGATGTTGGTGAAGCTGCCGATCGTGCTCAGCACCTTCCGGAACTGGTCCGGCCGGTGCCACGCCACGGTGAACGCGCAGATCGCTCCCGAACTCGCGCCGCCGATCGCCCGGTCCTCGGGGTTGTCGGAGAGGTTGTAGTCCTTCTTCAGCGCCGGCAGCAGCTCGTCCACGATCATCCGCGCGTAGGCGTCGTCCAGCTCGTTGTATTCCGTCGGCCGGTTGTTGATCCGGTCGCCCCAGTCCTTCGACGAGGACTCCTCCTGGTCCGGACGCCGGCCGGGGTTGATGAACACGCCGAGGGTCACCGGCATCTCGCGGCGGTGGATGAGGTTGTCGAAGACGTTCGGAACCCGGTACTCGCCGTTGGTGCTCACGAAGGCGTGGCCGTCCTGGAAGACCATCAGCGCCGCGGCCTTCGAGGCGTCGTACTGCGCCGGCACGTAGACCCAGTAATGACGCGTGGTGTTGGTGAACACCCGGCTGGGCAACGTCAGCGGGCCGACCACCCGGCCCTTCGGCACGCCTTCCTGCGGCAACGAATCCGGCCCGAGCCGGTACACGTCGTCCAACGGCCCCGCCACCAAGGACGTCGCAACCCCGAGCAGGAGGACCAGCGGGGTGAGCAGCAGGGGAAGGCGGTGGGATCGAAGACGGCGGAGCAGGTTCATGGCTGGGACTGGGCGGGGATGGACGGAAGGAAGGGGGATCGATTCGACCGGATTGGGATGGGGGTCATTTCCCGGAGGCGGCGGCGTTGGTGGTGGCGGTCTTCAGGTCGCGGTAGCCGATCAGTCGGATGCCCAGGCGCCGGACCGTCTCGCGGACCACGGGGGAGGTCCAGGTGTCGGTGACTCCCTGGCGGTCCGCGGCGACGTCCTCGTATCCGACATGGTGGATGGCGCGGACCTCGGCGGTGTCGAGGCCGGGATGGTCGACGAAGAGGTAGGTCTTCCCGGACTCGAGGCCTTCGAGCATCGCGGTGAAGGAGGCGACCTTCTCGGCGGAGGTCTTGTGCGGGCCCTTGTAGGAGACGCCGACCACCCCGTGCGCCGCGGGGTCGATGTCGAGGCCGTACTCCTGGGCGAGGCGTTGGACGAGCGCCTTCACGGCGGGGCCGAGGTCGGTGCAGCCCATGTGTCCGGAGACGTGGCTCACGCGCGGGATGCGGCGCTTGGCCAACTCGATCTGGGCGCGGAACTCCTTCTCCACGTCCTCCAACGTCCACTTCTGCTCCACCAGGGCGCGGCCGGGGTAGTTCCTGTTCGGGAAGATCATCGGCCAGAAGTGGCCGTCGGGATCGCGCAGGCTCGGGCAGTCGGTAAGCGGACGCCACTTCACGTTGTCCCACTCGCTGCTGAGCGAGAGGTGGAGCCCGACGTCGACGGTACCGTCTTCCTGGAGCATGCGGGCCGCCTCGGGGAACCACGGGGAGACGACGAGCACCTCGACGGAGGACTCGACGCCTTCCTTGTAGCAGCGGCGGATGGCCTCGTTGCCGGCGTGCGCGTAGCCCATGTCGTCGCCCCGGACGATCAGGCGGGGAGGCTCTGCGGCGGCGAGGAGGGATCCGAGGCAGCACGCGGCGCCGAGCGCCCGGAGGAGGCGGGACGTGGGGGACATGGGAGGAAGGCTATCAGGGGTCGGCTTCCGGGCCAATGGCCGGCGTTGCCTCGTGGCGTTGTTCCCCCATGCTTGGCGGCCCGGCATGACGGACCCGCGCATCGAGGAATTCCGATCGCTCCTGCCGCGCTGCATGCTTCCCGACTGGGTGCATCTCGGCGCGCGGGCGGTCCGGCTTTTCCGCGACCGCCACCATCCGGAGTCGCACGACGCGCTCTTCGACCGGCTGCTCCAACAGGCCCGGGACTCGGTCGGGAGACGCGAGCGGAGGGCCCTCGGCGTGCCGCATCCCGAGTACCCGGCCGGACTCCCGATCACCGCGCGACGGGAGGAGATCGTCGAGGCCATCCGCCGGCATCCGGTGGTCGTGATCGCCGGCGAGACCGGTTCCGGCAAGACGACCCAGATCCCCAAGATGTGCCTCGAGGCCGGGCTCGGGGTGCGGGCGTTGATCGGCTGCACCCAGCCCCGGCGCGTCGCCGCCGTCTCCATCTCGCAACGCATCGCCGAGGAGCTGCGCGTGGGATGGGGCCGCGAGGTGGGTTGCAAGATCCGGTTCGACGACCGTTCCGGCGCCGACACCTACATCAAGCTGATGACGGACGGCATCCTGCTGGCCGAGACGCAGGGCGACCCGACGCTGGCGGACTACGACTGCATCATCATCGACGAGGCGCACGAGCGGTCGCTGAACATCGACTTCCTGCTCGGGCACCTGAAGAACCTGCTGGCGAAGCGCAACGACCTGAAGCTGGTGATCACGTCGGCGACGATCGACACGGGCGCGTTCTCGCGGGCCTTCGGCGACGCCCCTGTGATCGAGGTCTCGGGGCGCACGTTCCCGGTGGAGGTCGAGTACCGGCCGCCCGGCGGCGAAGGGGCCCCGTCGGATCCGGCGGACACGGACTTCGTGGACGCGGCGGCGCGGGAATGCGAACGGCTCTTCTACGAGACGGGGACCGGCGACGTGCTGATCTTCCTGCCCGGCGAGCGGGACATCCGCGAATGCGCCGACCTGGTCGAGGGTCGGCTTGGGTCCGAGGCCGAGGTGGTGCCGCTCTTCGGACGGCTCAGCTCGGGGGACCAGCAGCGGGTCTTCTCGTCGTGCCAGCGTCGGAAGGTGGTGATCGCGACCAACATCGCGGAGACGTCGCTGACCATCCCGGGCATCCGCTTCGTGATCGACGCGGGCCTGGCGCGGATGAGCCGTTACAACCCGCGCACGCGGACCCGCCGGCTGCCGGTCGAGGCGGTCTCGCAGAGCAGCGCCAACCAGCGCAAGGGCCGGGCGGGCCGCGTGGAGGCGGGCGTGTGCATCCGGCTGTATTCCGAGGAGGACTTCCTCGCGCGGCCGCCGTTCACCCAGCCCGAGATCCAGCGCGCCAACCTGGCGGAGGTGATCCTGAAGATGAAGGCCTCGCGGCTCGGCGACATCGAGACCTTCCCGTTCCTCAACCCGCCCTCGCCGATGTCGATCTCCGGCGGCTACACCCTGCTGCAGGAACTGGGTGCGCTGGACGAACAGCGGGAGCTGACCCCGTTGGGACGCGACCTCGCCCGCCTGCCGATCGACCCCACCCTCGGCCGCATGCTGCTCCAGGCGCAGGAGGAGCACGCCGTCCGTGAGCTGCTGATCATCGCCTCGGGACTGAGCATCCAGGATCCGCGGGAACGTCCGCTGGACCAGCGCGACGCCGCCGACGCCGCACACCGCCGGTTCGCCGATCCGCGGTCCGACTTCCTCGCGCTTCTCGGCATCTGGAACGCGGTGCACGACCGCTGGGAGGAGCTGAGGACGCAGGGGGCGCGCCGCAAGTTCTGCCGCCAGCACTTCCTCTCCTACCTGCGGATGCGGGAATGGCAGGACCTCCACGGCCAGCTCCAGGGGGCCCTGTCGGACCTCGACGGCGTCCGCCTCAACGAGAGCAACGCCGACTACGACGCGATCCACCGCTCGGTGCTCGCCGGCCTCCTTGGCCATGTGGCGGTGCGCCAGGAGCGCAACGTGTACAAGGGCGCCGGGAACCGCATGTTGGCGGTCTTCCCGGGCTCGATCCTCCACGAACGCCAGGAGCGGTCCCCGAGGCAGGAGCGCGGACGCGACCGCGAACCCGCCGCCGCCAAGCCGGCCAAGCCCAAGCAGCCGCCGTGGATCGTCGCCGGCGAGATCGTCGAGACCTCCCAGCTCTTCGCCAGGACGCTCGCCGGCATCGACCCGCACTGGATCGTCCGGCTGGCGCCGCACCTGTGCAGGGTGACCCACCAGAACCCGCATTGGAGCGCCACCGCGGGGCGCGTGCTGGTGGAGGAGAAGACCACCTTCCACGGGCTCGAGGTCTTCCACCGCCACGTCGCCTACGGGAACGTGGACGCCAAGGACGCGACCGCGATCTTCATCCGGTCGGCGCTCGTCGAGGACGACCTCATGCCGCCGTCCGAGTCCGGCAGGGCCGACGACTTCGACGCGGACGACGTGCGGGCCGCGATGATGGCCGTGCGGACGTCGGGCCCTTCGTCGGAGCCCGCCTTCATGTCCGCGAACCGCGCGCTGCGGGAGAAGATCGAGAACTGGCAGACCCGTCTGCGCCGCAACACGGTCGACCTCGACGAGGCCTTCTTCCGGTTCTACGGACGCCACCTCGAGAACGTCTCCTCGCTGTCCGAGCTGCGTCGGGTGCTGCGGGACAACTCCGGGGCGGGCTTCCTCTGTGCGGACGAGGTGGAGATCACCGGCGGACGTGAGTTCCTGGTCGACACCGAGGCCTTCCCGGATGCGGTGACGGTGGCGGGGCAGACCGTCCCGTTGACCTACGCCTATGCGCCGGGCGAGGAGCACGACGGCGTGACGGTGAAGCTCCCGGCGACGTTGGCCGGGAGCGCGCCGGGTGCGGTGCTGGAGTGGGCGGTGCCGGGCCTCCGCGAGGCGAAGGTCGAGGAACTGCTGCGGGCGCTGCCGAAGTCGCTGCGCCGCGAGCTGATGCCCTTCCCGCCGAAGGTCGCGGAGATCGTGCGCGAGTTCCAACCGGAAGGCGCGTCGTTCCACGCCGACCTCGCACGCTTCCTGACCCGCCGCTACGGCGTCACGGTGCCTCCCGACGCCTGGGATCCCACGGCCGTCCCCGCGCACCTGCGTCTGCGCTTCGAGCTGGTGTCACACGACCGCAAGGTCCTCGTCGCCGGCCGCGACCTCGGCGACGTGAAGGCGCGCCTGCCCGCCGCGGCGCCGAAGCCCTCGGGCGATCCGCAACCGTGGCGCGACGCGGTGCGGAAGTGGGAGCGTCCCGCACTCACCCAATGGAACTTCGGCGACCTGCCCGAGAAGGTCACCGTGGTCGAGGATCCCCTGTTCCCGCTGCTCGCCTGGCCCGGCCTCGAACTGGAGGGGAACGTGGTGAACCTCCGGCTGTTCCGGTCCGCGGACGCGGCACGGACGTCGTCGTTGCCCGCGTTCCAACGCCTCGTGGAGCTGGCCCTGTCCAAGGACCTCGCCTGGATCGAGAAGGACCTCCGCGGACTCTCCCGCGCGGATTCGCTCTACGTGCCGCTCGGCGGTCCGTCCGAGCTCCGCGAGTCGTCCCTGCGGCACCTCCGCCGGCACCTGTTGCCGACGGCGGTGCCGGTGCCGTTGACCCACGCCTCCTTCGAGGCGGCGGTGTCCGCGGCCCGGCAACGCATTCCCGGACTCGTGCCACGGTTCGTCGACCAGGTCGTGCTGGTGCTCCAAGCGCTCCAGACCGCACGCGCCCGGATCGGCACCGGCACCCCCGTCGGCGCCGCGGCCTCCTCCGGCACGAAGGCGCGGACGCTCAACGACCTGAGCCAGCTCGGCGCGCTGCTGGGTTCGGTGAAGACCGTCCCGTCGAAGGGGACGGCGTCCCCGCCCGGCGCCGCCGCGGGAAGGCCGCCGACCTTGGCCGAGGAGCTCGGGGCCCTGATGCCGCCGATGTTCCTCGACGCCGTGGAGCACGATCAGCTGAAGCACCTGCCGCGCTACCTGAAGGCGCTGGCGTTGAGGGCGGAGCGGGCGGCGAACAACCCGGTGAAGGACGCCGAGCGCGTCCGGCAGGTGCAGCCGTATCAGACGGCCCTCGAACGGCTGCGGGCCGACCCGCCCAAGCGGCCCGACGCGGCGGCCCGGGTCGACGAGTTCCGGTGGCTGCTGGAGGAGTTCAAGGTGTCCGTCTTCGCCCAGGAACTCGGCACCGCGACGCCGGTCTCACCCAAGCGCCTCGACACCTTCCTCGAGTCCTTGCGCTGACCTCTCCCGACGCCCGGCGCCCGAAGACGGATTCACACCGGCCCCTGGCCGGAAGGAAGCAGAGGGGATTGGCACGCGAAGCCGCAAAGCGCCGGAGAAGGAGAAAAGCCCGTTGGATTGGCGTCGCTGAAACGGAGTGCGGGTGGTGATCGGGGATGGAAGCCGGATCCTGTGCCCCGGTGGCGTCCTTGCGTCCCTGCGTGAGTTCGGTCCTCGCTACCCATGGATCGGCCCGCCTACGGCTTCAGCCCGATGCGGACCAGGCCCTGGCGGTACGCGGTGCTGGCGCGGTCGAAGCGGAGATGGAATTCCTCGCTGAGGTCCAACGGGAGCTCCTCGGGCCGCTGTGACTCGACGATCGGCTTGTCCTCGGCCAACACCTTGCGTTCCCAGCCGAGGATCTCGTCCGCCGGCTTCGCATGGTCGAAGTTCATCGCGACCGAGAAGAAGATCTTCACCCGCTTGGCCGAGAGCGGCGCGCAGGCGTCGAAGATGCAGTAGCGGCGCCCGCCTTCGTAGGCGATCGCCAGGCGTGCCGCGAACGGCAGCGTGAGCAGGTAGCCCATCTGCCGCTGGACGTACTTCTCCTCCGGCAACGGCGAATGCGCGGGATTCGCGGCGAGGTACGGGTAGTCCATCCGGAATCCCGAGGGCGTCGGCTCGACGTCGTACTTCATCACCTCCGGGATCTCCCGGTTGCCGAACGTGCCGGCGTGGATCCAGGAGAAGTGCGCGACATCGAGGAAGTTCTCGATGGCCCGCGCCGCCGAGGCGTCCCAGACCTGCGGTGGCAGGTGGAGGAAGCGGTAGCCGGGATCCGTCGGCTCCGGCCAGTCCGGCAGCGGATGCGCCGCCTCGCCGCCAAGGCAGGTCCAGATCAGCCCGGCATGCTCCACCGCCGGATACTTCCGCAGGCAGAGCTTCGGCGAGATCGGCACCTCGGGCATCGCCGGGATCCGCGTGCAACGGCCGTCGGCGGCGAACCGGAATCCGTGGTACGCGCACACCAGCTCGTCGCCTTCGACCCAGCCCTTCGACAGCGCGGCACCGCGGTGGATGCACAGGTCGCGCGCGACATGCACCTTCCCGGCGGCGCGGTAGACGACCAACGCCTCGTCGAGGAGTTCCGCCGCCACGGGCGTCTCCCGGACCTCGTCGGCGAAGGCCACAGGATGCCAGCACGCCGCCAAGGCGGCCCGGTCGGATTCGGCGAAGGTGGTCATGGTCTTGGGGAAGGTTTCGGTCGTCAGGCGTCAGGCTTCGGTGTCGCGGCTTTGCGGCTCCGCGTGAGGATCCCTTCCGTTGGGTTTCAGTATGCGATTCCCCAGCGGCGGCGGGCGAAGCCGTAGGCGGTGGGCTTCACGGCGGCGAGGCGGGCCTTCCAGTCGTCGCCGGACCAGGCCTTCTCGAAGGCGGCGACGTCCCGGTCGTATTCCGCAAGCAGACGCTCCTTGGTCTTCGCGTCGAGGAACGACCACCGGAGCGAATTGCGGCCGCAGCGGACGAGTTCCTCCCAGGTCAGGTTGAACTCGGTCACCGCGGTCATGTACTCGTCGGTCATCCCGGAATCCCACATGCCGGAGTCGTCGGTGGAGAGCCCGCACGGGATGCCGAGGCGGAGCATCTCGGCGAAGTGGTGCTGGCGGTAGTCGTCCACGTATTCGAGCACGAGGTTGCTGACGAGGTTGATCTCGACGAAGGCGACGCCGTGGCGCAGGTGCAGGACGAGGTCGTCGTCGGTCAGGACGTTGTTGCCGTGGCCGAGGCGGGTCGCGCCGAGCAGCAGCGTGTCCCGCATGTGGGAGTTCGGCTCGTCCACCTCGCCGGCGTGGATCGCGAGCCCGACGCCGGGATGCTTCAGGCGCATGCGGCGGTACACGTCGAGGAAGCGCCGAGGGTGGCCTTTGTCGTTGTCCTCGCGTCCGGCCATGTTGATGCCGACCCACAGGTCCCGGTGGCGCGTGACCCAGTCGTAGGCCTGTTCCACACGGGCCACCGCGGTCGGCGTGAAGCGCAGGACCACGAACTGGAACCGCACGGTCACGCCGGTCGCCACGGCGTCGGGCTTCGCCAGCCGCGCGACGACGATCCGGTTGCCCTCCTCGGGATCCAGCACCGTGCCGTCCGGGGCGTCGAAGAGGTCCGGGATGGCCTGGGCCTCGATGTAGCGCACGCCCTCCGCGCCGTAGCGCCTCATGGTCTCCACGAGCATCTCGGCGAAGACCTTCGGGTTGCGGCCCACCGCGCCGAGGCGCGGCCAGATCTGCTCGAAGAACTCGTCGCGGCCCTCGCCCGCGCGGTCGAGGCGGAGCGAGTCCATCCATTCGCGGGCCGTCGCGGCGTCCAACGAATCCAGGGCCGCGTACTCGCCCCGGGCGCATTCCCCGAGGGCGTCCCACTGCAGCGCGGAGATGGTGGTGAACTTCCGCCAAGCGTTGGTGTCTCCGGCGCAGGTGCCGGCCTTGATGCGCGTGTAGAACCGGGCGTCGCCCACGACCGCCTTGTCGGTGGCCACGCGGTACAGGTCCTCCATCCGCCAGCAGCCGCCGGCGTGGTGGTGCAGGTCCGCGGCCTTCGGCACCGCGTACAGCAGCCGGAAGAGGTCGGCCTTCGACAGGTTCGTCTTCATCGCCTCGAACCGGGCGTCGAAGGCCTCCACGGCCGACACCGGCAGGATCGGGGAGGACGCGGCCAGCACGAACGCGGTCAGCAGGGACTTCAGCAACGGTCGGAGGTTCATCGTGGAAATCGGTCAGGGCTTCGGTGTCTGCGCGGAAAAGGTCTCCCAGTCCTTCAACAGCGCGTGGACCACCTTGGATCCCACGCGATGGGCGGACTCGAGCGAGGGGACCAGGCCCTCGTACTCGGCCAGCATGCTCTCGGCGACGCCGGTGGCGTCGGGCGGCGTGCAGTAGTTGCTGGCGGTGCGGAGGAAGAGGACGCGCCGCCAGTCCACGCGCTTCTGCGCCGCGAGACGCGACAACGCGTGGGCGATGCCCTGGTCCTCCATGTTGGTCATCACGTAGTTGGCCCGGCCGCCGGTCTGGAGCCGCGCCCAGTCGTTGGCCCAGCGGGTCATCGCCGGTCCATGCCAGTAGCGGCAGGAGCCGAAGGTGTCGCCGATCAGCACGAACGGCGGACGCTGCGCGTTGGGGAACCGCTTGTACGCGGCGCGCAGCGGCTTCATCGCCTCGTTCTCCGGGATGACCGTGTCGCGGGTGAGCGCGAAGGCCCAGTCGACCAGCTCGCCGTTCAGCTCCCACGCCATCGGCGCAGGTTCCCATTCCGTGACCTTCGGCTTCTCGTTCGGCTTCTTGCTGCCGACCGGGATGATGGCGTACGGCCACGAAGGATCGGCCTCCCGCGAATCCACCTCGTAGGCGATGTCGCCGTCGACGACCCACTTGGCCCAGGCGGCGCTGGCCACCGAGGCGTCCGCCGGATCCACGCCGGCGATGCCGTTGACGAGCCAATAGGTGCGGCTCAGGTCGAAGCGCGGGTCGAGGCCGAGGGCCTGGACCTGCAACGCGGCCCGCACGGTGGTGCCGCTGACCATGCCCCAGAGCCCCTTGCCGTCGTGGGTCAACGGATGGTCCACGCCGGGCACCTCGACGCGGTTGGTGAGGTTCTCCCGCTCGTGCCAGAGCTGGAACTCGCCCGGCTTGTCGCCGGTGTCCGCGCCGATCTCGTAGGTGGTCACGACCACGACCTTGGGCGCGAAGCGCGTCTCGGGTCCCGCGGCGAAGGCGCCGAGGGCGAGGGCGAAGCCGAGTCCGCAGAAGGCGACACAGCGCAGGTTGGGGAAGTTCATGGGCGGGATCCGGGGATGGTCTTGGAGTGGCGGTCCCAATGTCCGACGAGTTCGTGGACCACCTTGGAGCCGACCGCGTAGGCGGCCTCGAGGCTCGGGATGTAGGCGGAGAACTTCCCGCTGTTCTCCTCGACGAGGTTCTCCACGGCGGTCTTGCCCGGGGGTTGGAGGTCGAAGTTGCTGGCGGTTCGCAGGACCAGCACGCGGTTGGTGTCCACCAGGCCGCCCTCGCCCAGGAAGGTCAGCGCCTGGAGCGTGCCGCTGTCCTCCATGGCGGTGGTGACGTAGTTGCCCTTGCCGTCGGTCCAGTACCGGGTCCAGTCGTTGGCCCAGCGGTTCATCAGCTTCCCATGCCAGAAGGTCGAGGCGGCGAGGTTGTCGCCCTTCATGACGAACGGGGACCGCCGCGCGTTGGGATGCCCGGTGTACCGCGAACGGTTCTGGATCATCACCTCGTTCTCCGGAAGCGGGACGTCCTTCGTGAGCCGATAGGCCCAGTCGACCAGGCCCGGGTTGAGGGCGAAGACCACCTCGCCCAGCCGGGTCTTCTTCGGGAGGGCGTAGGGTTCGCCCTGGCTGAGCGGGATGTAGCCGGTGGTCCATTCGGGGGGCGCCTCGCGCGGATCGATCTCGTGGGCGAGGTCGCCGTCCACGACGTACTCCGCCCAGGCCGCGCAGCCGAGGGTGCCGTCGGCGGGGTCGATGCCGGCGATGCCGGCGGTGATCCAGTAGGCCTTGGAGAAGTCGAAGCGGGCATCCCGGCCGAGGGCGGCGATCACCGCGGCGCTGCGGGCGATGCCGCCGCCGGTGCAGACCGCGAGCACGCCGTCGTCGCGGTAGCGGAGAGGACGGTGCGTGCCGGGGATGGCGACCTTGTTGGTCAGGTGCTCGCGCTCGACCCAGAGCTGGAATTCGCCGGGCCGGTCCCCGGTGTCCTCACCGATCTCGAAGAGGGAGACGACGACCACCTTCACCGGCATCGGCGCCGCGGCGGTGGGCTTGGCGGCGGACGGCGCGGAGGCGCATCCGGCGGTGAAGCCGACGGCGGCGACGAGGGCGGCGATCCAGGGGACCGGCTTCCATCGGAAGCCCGGGGAAGTCGGCACCGGGGAGAAGGGCTGGGAACGGGTGGGAGGCATGAAGGCGGCGGGCTTCGGACGTCAGGTCGACGGGCGGGAGGAAGGTACGAAAAAGGGCGGCAACCATCACGATGGCTGCCGCCCTTGAAGCGGGTCCGACAGGGCGGCTCAGAACTTGTACGTGACGCGTCCCTCGAGGCGGAACGGCAGTTCCGCGATGATGGACTCGTTGCCGTAGACGCCGTTGGGGGCGCCCCAGTTCTTCTCGTCGGTCACGTTGAGCAGCATCACACGGGCATCCCAGGTCGGGCGCTCGTAGAAGAACGTGACGTCGAGGGTGTACTGGGCGGGGATGATGATCGTGCCCACGTTGTTGTTCCAGATGTCGCCGGTCGCCACGATGTTGGCCGTGGCGCCGAAGCCGCAGTCCAGCTTGTAGGTGGTGAGCAGGTTGAACAGGTGCTGCGGCGCGCCTTGGCGGCGGATGTCTCCCGGAGGCGCGGAGAAGAAGCGGTCGCTCGCGGGCACCAGGGTGGTGTTGCCCACGTCGAAGCCCGCCGCGCTCGACATCGCGTCGATGTACGAGTAGCCGAGGGTCACGTAGAAGTTCCGGTTCGGCTGCAGGTTCAGCTCGGCCTCGAAGCCGGTGGAGTCGATCTCGGTCACCTGGCGGGTGACCGAGTTGACGTCCGCGCGCTTCTGGTTGAACACGGCCACGTTGAAGAACGCGTGGTTGTCCAGGAAGCCGTACTTGGTGCCGACCTCGAACAGCTCCGCCTCGGTGTGGAAGCTGCCGGAGGTGAAGCCCGCGTTGCCCTGGGTGGTGATGCCACCGCCGTTGCCGACCGCGCCGGCGGGGTTCTGGCTCCAGTTGTAGGTCGCGTAGCCCGTCAGGGTCGGACGGAACTTGTACACCGCGCTGACGTTCGCGCTGAACATCCCGATGACGGTGTTGTCGCCCGGGAGCCAGCCGGCCGGATCGGTGTAATCCGCGAACATGACGTCCTCGCGGACGCCGGCGAGGAACGAGAGCTTGTCCGTCGCCTTCCAGTCGTGCTGCCAGTAGGGCCCGACCTGCCAGACCTTGCTCACGCCGGAGTCGCCGTTGGCCGGCATGTAGTACCGGTTCGGCCAACCCGGAACGGGAGCGAAGCGGCCGCCCGCGTTGAAGTAGCTCGCGTTGTAGATGTTGATGAAGTTGCGGTCGCGGGTGATGTCCCACACGCCGGCCGGCTCGTTGAAGAAGTCGTTGTACGCCTCGACCTGCTGGTAGCGGACCGACGCACCGGTGTTGATCGAGTGCGCATCGCCGGAATACCGGGCCTCGAGGCGGTTCTCGAACGACACGCTCGGATCGATGATCTCCGAGTAGTAGTAGGAGGACAGCGTCTCGCGCCGGACGTACCGGAAGAACGAGTTGTTCACGAACTCCCAGTCGCCACCCGGCTTCAGCGTCTGGATGAGCTGGGCGTTGTAGCTGACGCCCTCGGAGTCATCCCCAGGCCGGAGCAGGCGGATGCGACGGTTGATGGGGACGAGCGGTCCGGTCTGGATCACGTTCACCGCCGGGAAGCCCGAGGTGACGTTCACCGAGTTCTGGGGATCGGAAGGCGGGTTGCCGGCACCGTTGTTGATGTTGATGCCGGTCTGGTACAGGCCGTTGTCGATCAGGTTCTGCGTCGGGCGGTTGATGCCGAAGTTCTCGGTGTAGTTCGCCCAGAGGAACTCGTTGTTGAAGTCGACGGTGTAGTTGTCGGAGGCCAGCCAGGTGATGGCCGCGTAGCCGGCCTGGGTGCGGCGGAAGCCGTCGTAGTAGTAGCTGCCGGACTGCTCGCCGGAATAGGAGATGCGGTAGGCGAGCTTGTCGTTCACCGGGCCGCCGGCGTCCGCCGTCCAACGGCGCTGCTCATACATGCCGACCGTCGCCGACACCTCGCCGTGGAACGAGTCGAAGTAGGGCTTCTTGGTCTGGTAGTCGATGTAGCCGCCGACGTACTGCGAGGGACCGTAGACCGCCGAGGCCGGGCCCTTGACGATGTTCACGGACTCGACCGAGTTGAAGTTCACCGGCATGCCGTTGCCGTTGGACGTCAGGCCGACGCGCATGCCGTTCACGAACGTATCCGCGATCTGGCCGCGGATGTCGGGCGTGGTCGGGGCGCCGAAGTTCGAGCGCGTGTACGAGCTCGAGGTCAGCTTCGAGAAGTCGCGGACGTCGAAGATGTTGATCGCGTCCAGCTGCTCGCGGGAGATGATCGTGACGTTGCGGGGGGTGTCGATGATCGACCTGTCGGTGCCATAGACGGAGTTGATCGGGCGGATGGTCGGGATGACCGATTCCTCGACCGGGACGCCCTCGATGATGGTCTTCTCGAGGGCATTGGTCGTGGTCTGGGCCACGGCGCCATACCGGGACGACAGCGCTAGCGCTGCCGCGGCGGCGACCTTGAAGTGTTGGGTCTTCATTTGTTCAGGGTGATGAAAAGCGGACAGGTCTGTTGGTTCTATTCGCTGCCGATTCCGCTTGGGCTGCACGATTTCGGCGGTTGAAGCCTCCGAAGCAGCGTGGGTGCCACGACTGGCAATCAAGTTGCAACCCGAGCGGCCGGGTTTTATTCCCTGCCTTCATGCCGACCGCCAAGCGCAAACCTCAGACTTCCGCACGTCGCCCCGCCGCGGCCGTGCCCTTCGCCGAGCTGCTCGCCAAGCTCGGGGATCCCCGGGTCCGTTTCGGCGAGGACCGCGCTTCGGTGAACGAGCGGCCCCTCCACGGCACCACGCTCTTCCTCGCCTCCTGCTCGGTCGAGACGCGGTTCGGGATGTTCCAGGCCCATGTCTTCCAGGACATGATCCACAAGGGCTACATCATCGCCCTCGCCCATGGCGACCTGCTCGGGGCGCGGCACCTGTACACCCGGATCCACTCCTCCTGCGTCACCAGCGAGACCCTGCGCGGATGCGACTGCGACTGCGTCCAGCAGCTCGAGGGCGCCCTCGAGGTGATCGTGAAGCGGGGACACGGCATCCTCTTCTACCTGATGCAGGAGGGACGCGGCGTCGGCTACGTGGCCAAGGCCCGCGACCGCATGGTGGTCCAGGCCAGCCAGGACCAGATCTCCACCTTCCAGGCCTACGCCGCCATGGGCCTGAGGAAGGACTACCGGGACTACGAGGACGTGATGCACGCCGCGACCCTGCTGGGGCTGAAGAAGGCGAAGTTCGTCCTGTTGACCAACAACCCCGACAAGACCAACGCCATGAAGGCGCAGGGACTGCGGGTCGTCCGCGCGGAACCCCTCGAGTTCGAGCCGTCCCCCTTCAACCTCGCCTACCTCGCCTCCAAGGCCGTCTCCGGCCACGTGCTCGACCGTCCGTCGAAGACCGACGTGAAGTCGATGCAGCCGCCGGAGCCGGTGGAGCCGTTCGCGCCGCACGCCTTCAGCGAGGCCCAGCGCTTCGTCTACACCGCGAGCTACTTCCTGCCGGTGAAGCCGGTGAACAGCGAGATCCTGCTCACCGAGCCACAGTTCAAGGAGCACAAGGCGGACATCGAACGCCAGATGCTGGGCACCACGCCGTTGGTGAAGGACTGCTACCTGATCCGGGACAACCGGTTCATCGTCGAGATCGACTACGAGCGGTTCCTGCGCTTCCGCAAGGAGCGTCCGAACGACCCCCTGGTCCCGCTGCTCACCACGCCCTACTGGTTCAAGGTCCACGTCTACTACGACATCGTCACCAGCCAGGAGTTCGTGGTGCTCACCTACGGCAAGCCGAAGATCTACGACCTGCCGGTCATCCGCCTCCAGAGCGAGTCGCTCTTCAACCGGTTCCCGCTCACCAACAAGGACAACCGGGACAAGTTCAAGCACTCCGTCCGCGAGATCGTCCACTACGGGGTCGGTGCGATCTGCCTGCTCTACTTCGACGGACGCGGCGCCGGCTTCGGGGCCCACGCCACCGACCGCATGCTCACCGAACGCGGGGTCGCGTTGTCCTCGGACGAGGCCTACCGGAAGCTCGGCGTCAGCTACGACAGCCGCGACTACGACGCCTGCTTCACCCTGCTCAAGCACCACATCCCCAGCGGTAAGGTGCAGATGATCATGAACTCGCCCTCGAGCCTGGTGAAGAAGACCGAGTACGCCTCGGCCCTGAACCGGCACAAGATCGAGGTCGAGAAGTGGATCTTCCTCGACGAGCACTCGCTGCAGGACTGAGCGGAATTCCCGATTCGGGATTCCCGGTTTCCTCCATCGGCACGGCTGGGTCCGGAGGACGCGTTCGTGTCGGCGGTGACACGGATTTCACGGATTCCGCGCACCGGGGTGCCTGATCTCCGATCCTGGCTCCTTTGGAAATCCTTCGGAGTGTCCACGGAGACACGGAGGGGCGGGTTCGTCGTCCGGTGTTCATCGGAGCCGCGCGGCGGCGGGTCCGGTGGCCGATGGGCTCACCGTTTCGAGAAGACCCACAGGACGATCGCGACGACCAGCAGGCCGCGATAGAGGTAGGTGCCCGGATGGCCGAGCGGATGGAGGATCGAGACCCTCCGATGATGGAAGTCGCACCAGCATCCGGTGTAGGGCATCGAGCCCGGGAAATGGCGCGTGTGCCCCGGCTTGCCGCAGGTCTCGCAGAAGCCGCAGTGGCCCCGCGGAACCTCCAGGCCCTCGAGGAAGGCGGGATCCTTCTTCCACAAGCCGCAGTGGCAGCCCCGGGGGTTGTCGGAGTCGGATGGATTCACTCGCAGGTTCTCCGTGCCGGTTGGATTCCCAAGGGGAAGGTCTCCCCTCCGGAAGCGGGAACGATCCCGCCGCTGCCCGCAGCCGCGGTCAGGAAGTTCGATCCGGCGGACATTCCTTGTCCATGGCCGTCTTCACCTCCGGTTCTCCGGCGGGATCCGGGACCGGGCGTGCCGCCTCGGCAAGGTGGTGTCGGACCACGGCCTCCCAGCCGGGGTTGCCGACCGTGAGCGCCAGAAAGGAGGTCGATGACAACCCCGCTTCGACCGGCCTCGCACAATCGACGAAGAACCCGAGGGCTTCCTCCAAGGTCTCATCGTCGTGCCAGGTGCTCATCAAGGTGAAGCCCGGTTCCGTGAGGCCGTCGCCGACATGGACCTCGTCGAAGATGTCGTGGATCCGCTCGCAGTCGGGTCCCCAGACGCAGACCCAGATCAGTCCGGACGCCAGCAACCGACCGGCGATCCTTCCGACGGCGTCGGAAGGGATCCCACGGGCGTCGACCGCGAGGAAAAGGATCGTGTGGGCGGAAGGCAGGGCGATGTCCGCGATCGCCTCGAAGGTGGGAACGGAATCCGAGAACAGCGGGAGTTCCGGTCCGGGGATGATTCCGTGGCGATTCATGGGCGACGTAGCCGGTGACAACGGCGGCATTCCAGCCCGCGGGCGGTTCGACCCACGACTCCAGACATGGGCGAGGCGGATGCCACCGAGCCGAATCCCGCTTCCCCTTGGCCTCGTCGACAGCCTCCCGCTTCCTCTCCGACTTGTCCATCGCTGGCGTCCGTCCGGGAGGACCGATTGGGGCGGTCCACGGACTCGTACCCGCGGACGGCGGCGAGCGTTGGGGACGAAGGTGTGGAGGCACAGCCCGAAAGCGGCGTCCGGATGAGGAGGCCCGCGGTTGTCTTCGGGGTTCGGAAACGGAACGTGGGCGGTGTTGGCTACCGGTCATGGACCACGCCCGGCCGACGTTGCGCCACGTGCCAGAGGACGCCGGCAGGATCAACCAGGTAGGCGATGCGAAGTCCCCACGGCTGCACGGCCGGAGCCTTCGGTGCCGGAACACCGAACCGCCGTGGCAGATCGAGCGACCCGATCCGGGCCCACCAGGCGTCCAGGTCGTCCACCAACAGCTGCATCATGAAGTTCGCGGCCCATTCCTCCTGGAAATGGCGCTGCAGCAGGAAGGAACCCGAACCGACCCGGAAGATCGCCACCTCGCCATCCAACTCCTTCACGAATCCCAGGGCCTCGTAGAATCCCTTCGAGAGTTCGAAGTCCTTGGTCGGAAGGAACGGCCGGGCGCTTTCGGATCCGCTGGGCATGGTGGAACTCATGGTGGGTCGGGACTTGTCCGGGCTTGGCGCGTGTCGGGCTCATCGGCGCCGGGTCAGCACGTATCCCAAGGCATCCCAGAGACCGGCGTACTTGCGGCCACGTCCGGCGTAGTTCTCCAGAACGTAGAAGAGGTCGTAGTAGAAGCGGCAGAAACCCCAGATGCCGGCTCCCAGGGCAAACGCGATCCTCAACGTGGGCACCTCCAGGAGGACCGCGCCGCAGCCGACCACGCCGATGACCAGGAAGAGAAGCCCCTTCGCATGGAGGAGGCCCCTGCTTCGGAGGTCCTGGAACGGATTCATGGAAGGGGAGGTCGCCTTGACGGATTCACACGCCGCGGTTGATGAAGACCTCCGGAAGGAGGCCGCGTAAAGGGTGTCGGTGGTTTGGCTTGCTGGTATCGAGGTCGGGTTCCGGGGCGGATCGCCGGCGATCCAACGGGTTCACGATGGCTCATCGGGACCGTCCTGCGTCGACAGCGTGTCCGACTCCTAGAACTCCGCAACGGCCCACCTTTCCACGACCCCTGTCCCAAACATGACGACACGGATTCCACGGATTGTGTGGAACGCTCTGCTCCCCGGCTCCGGTAAGGACAGAAACTCTTCCCCGCCGCGCTCACCTGAATCACTTCCGGACGTCTTGGTCCGGTCCGGACCCGAATCCGCTCCGCCATTCGCTGGGGGTCTTTCCCTCCCAGCCTTGGAACGCGCGGAAGAAGGAGTTGGTGTCCTCGTACCCCAGCAGGAAGGCGACCTCGTTGAACTCGAGGTTCGGCTGTTGGAGATGCCGGTGGGCCATCTCGCGGCGCACTTCCTCGAGAAGCGCCTGGAACGTGGTCCCGCTCTCGGAAAGGCGCCTTTGGAGCGACCGCGTCCCCAGGCCGAGTTCCTTGGCGACCTCCTCCAAGGTGGGTCGTCTCCCGGCCAGCCCGCCCCGCAGGCTTCGCCGCACCCGTTCACCTAGATCCGCATCCCAGTTCCTCCGCCCCAGCTCGGACTCCAACTGCGCGCCGATCATCGTGGCCAACTCCTCGTTGTGGGTCACAAACGGGCGGTCGAGATCGACGTCGCGGAAGACCAGCGCGTTGCGCCCGGCGCCGAAGCGCACCGGACATCCGAAGTGCCCCTCCAGCCGCTTGCGGCCCGCGGGCGCCCGGACCAGTTCCACCCGCAGCGGCCGGATCGCGCCGTCCGAGCCCCGCCGCGCCACGTTCAGGATCCAGGAAAGCCCCACGTCGACCATGATGTCCGGCTCGGTCGCCTCAGCCTCGGGGAAGTGGAATTCCACCGTGGCCTCCTGTCCGTGCCGTCGGACCCGGACCTCCTCCGGGCAGGTGAGCCGCTTGTAGCGTGCGATCCGCTGGAGGGCGTCGTCGAAGGACCGGCTGCAGACACCGGCGATGGCCAGCGGGTGGCTGCGTTCGAAACGCAGCTCGATCCCCAGCCTCAGCCCCAGGCCCGGATCCTCGGCCAGTTCGGCGATGGCCCGCCACAACGCGAAGATCTCCGAGGTCGTGATCTGGATCCGTTCCTGTTCGAAGAGCCGGTCCGGAAGGCCCGCCCGCCGCAGCAGCGTCGCCACGCAGATCCCTTCCTGCGCCAGGCGCCGCGCCCAACCCGGGGTGATTCGGAAACGGTCCGGCATCGGAGGGAATCGTGACGGGTCGGGGCGGCGGTCGCGAGGCTACTTCGCCTTCACGTCGAAGCAGAACAGGGTGTCCTGGTCGCGGATGTAGAGCCTCCCGGCCGAAACGACCGGATGCGCCCAGGCCGGCTTGTCGGTACGTCCGGGCTGGGTGAACCGTCCACGCTCCAGGTACTCCTTGCGGCTGGGCTCGATCAGGACGACCGCGCCTTCCTCGGTGCGGTAGTAGATCCGTCCGTCGGCGAAGGCGACGGAACCCTTGGTCACCCGGCGCTTGTCCGAGTCGCGTTCGTTCCACAACACCTCGCCCGTCTTGAAGTCGAGGCAGGCCAGGTAGCCGCCGCCGTTGCCGCCATTCGCGCCGAACAGCGCGCCGTCGTGCAGGATGACCCCGCCGTGGTGGTTCTCCATGGACTTCGAGAACCAGGCCTCCTCGGCGACGAATCCGCCGTCCTTGTCCTTCGACAGCCGGGCCATCCCGCCGCCCGCGCCGTAGGCCGACGCGGCGAACACCTGCCCATCCACGTGGATGGGCGTCGAGATGTTGAGCTTCATCGCGTTGGCGGGCTTGTCGTAGCGCCACAGGAGCCGGCCGTCCTTCGCGGCGACGCCGGCCACGGTCGTCGCCAGGAACTGCACGTACTGGCGTTCGCCGCCGAACTCGATGGCGATCGCGGACGAATAGGCGGCACCGGTGTCCTGCGGTCCGAAATGCTTCATCCCGACCTCATCCTCGGTCAGCTTGCCATCCCGGTTCCCGTCGATCTTCCGCAGTGCGACGGCGGCGCCTTGGATCTCGGCGGCATCGAGGGCGCCGTCCCCGTTGGCGTCCATCGCGGAATGCGCCTTCATCATGCGGAGGACGGGAGGAGTCCGGCGGCGTCCCTGTCCTTCCGCAGGCGCGCCGGCGTTCGGCGACACCTCGTCCTCGGAAAGCCGGCCGTCCTTGTTCTTGTCGAAACCCGACAGGATCTCCGGGGCCGCGGCCAGCTCGGCCGACGAGATCTCCAGGTCGTGGTCCTTGTCCAAGCCAGACAACACCGGATCGGTCCCGATGATGTTCGTCCGGTTCGTGGGCGGTGCCGGACGCCCCTGCCCGGCCTTCTCCGGCACGAAGCTCTTCCAGACGGTTTCACCGGTGAGCTTGTCCAGCGCGACCATCGTGGTCTCGATGCCACCCGGCGTCGCGATCACCTTGTCGCCGTCCACCAAGGGCGATTCCCGATAGCTCCACATGGGCATCCTGCCGCCGAAGTCGGCCATCAGGCTCCGCTGCCACAACACCTTGCCGTCGGCCGCGCGGAGACATGCCAGATTGCCGGCGAGGCCCAACACGTAGATCCGGTCGCCGTCCACCGTCGGCGTCGCGCTGGGGCCTTCCTTGGACTGATGCCAGCTCGTCGTGTAGGCCGGTCCGATGCGGACGGCCCAGAGTTCCTTCCCGTCCCTTTCAGACAGGGCCCAGACCACTTCGTCGTCGCCGCGATGGCTCATGCCGTGGATCCGTCCCGCGGCGATGGAAGGCGTGCTGTCGCCGCCGCCCAGTCCCGTCGCCTTCCAGACGAGGGCCGGCCCCTCCTTCGGCCATTCCTGGAGCAGGCCGGTTTCCTTGGAGACGGCGTTGCGATCCGGACCCTGCCATTGGGGCCAGTCGGTTGGAGCGGTCCACCCGCGCTGGGCGGAAGCCCCGGCCACGCAGGCAAAGGCCAGGGCCCGGGCGAGGCAAGACGCGGTGGCAAACCGGAGGGAGGTCATGTTTTCAAGCTACGCCCCCGGACCGAAGCGTCACTAGCAGAAGGCGCCAACCTGCTTGCAGAAGGCGTCAGGAACTCTGGGAACCGGGGACACGGATTTCACCGAGGAGTTCTCCCGCGGAGAGGCAGAGGCGCTGAGGGATCAGCGGTTCCCGCGCCCCGTCGGGGTTGCAGCACCGGCTTTCTCGTTCCTGATCTGTTCGGCCGTCTGGATCGCCTCGACCGTCCGGACCCGGTTCTTGATGGCCCGCTTCCGATCCGCAGAGAACAGGGAGCGGACCAGGATGACCTGGGTTCCCGTCGACCCCCAAACCGGTCTGGAGCGGCCTCGTTGTGTCACGCGGAGGCGCCGAGGCGCGGAGCAGTCCGGCGCCGGATCCGAGGGGATTCATGGAAACGTCGTTTCCCTCTCCGCGAACCCCGCGCCTCGGCGTGACACTCTTCTCAGGCGGCGGCAGGACGCCGAAGGCCAAGGCGGTTCATGGCCGCTCAACACACCGGACGGTCCGGGTCGGTTCTCCACGCGAGACATTCCCGCCCTTCGCGTCCCCGGGAGCGCCTCCAGCGCCGGCTCAACGCTGTTCGCGGGGCGTCGCGGTTCCGTCGCAGGACAGGCTGTCCCGGGTCGGACAGGTGAAGTAGCCGCCTCCGTTCAGGAGACGCACGTACACGGTGGACTTCCTGCCCACCGGGGTCGTCGAACCCGTGCAATCCGGTTGGCCGTTCGACTCGACGACCACGGAATCCACCCGGAAAAGCCCGGGTTCGACCCGGTGGATTCCGTAGGATTTCCGAAGGACCTCCTGGCCACTCCACGTGGCGGCATCCCCGTTGGCCTTGTAGAAGTGCACCTCGGTGCACGCGCCGGACACGTGACGCCAAGTCCACATGCCCACGATCGGATTCGATTCCGTGGGCGTCAGGACACAGCCCGACGTCACGACCGCGAGCAGCATCGCCGTCGCCAAGGGTACCAGGGATCCGGTGAGTTGTCGGCGCATGTGGAAACCGTCGGCACAGGGTGACGGGGACCTCCTCCTCGCGTGAAGTTCTTCCAGGAGGTCAGCGGGGCTTCTGGTGCTCCAGGGCTGCCGGGATGGGTGGCGCCGGTCGGTGGGCGGCCTGCGGTCGGTCCGGGGGGCCTCCTTCCGGGGCCGGGCCGTCCGAGGTGCGCATCCGGACCGAGGAGACGCGTCCCTCCTGGAAGTCGACGAACAGCAACCAGTCGGTGCCGCCCCACTCGATCGGCATCCGGACCGCCCAGGGCCAGGCTGGGTGCTCGAGAAGCTTCAACGACGGGGTCGCATTCCGCCGGTACACCTCCCGGACATCCGCCGGCGCCGAGCCCGGCACGATCTCGCCGTGGATCCGGAGGAGCGCAGCACGGTTCGGCGTGTTGACTTCGTGGCGGACGAGAAAGAGGCCCGAGAAGAGGACGAACCAACCCAGGACGCCGAGGAAGGCGAGCATCGGAAGGAAGTGCCGGATCTGGGCCCGGAATGTCCTCATGGGTGGGGAGAGTCCTTTGGGCCAACCCGGCCGGTCGATGGCAAAGGAAGAACCGGGGCTCTCCGCTCCCTGCTCTTCGCGCCGATTCCCCTCTTCCGAACTGAAAACTGAAAACTGAACACTGGAAACTCCCCTCCCCTTCCTTGGCTCCGCCGACCGGGACCGAAAAGGGGTCCCGATACCCGATTCGAGAACCCAAAGGGATCCGGACGGAAGTTTTCCTTGCTGCCCATGCGGAGCGCTTGGGAACGTGCAAGCCCATGAAGTACATCTTCGTCACGGGCGGCGTCGTGAGTTCCCTCGGCAAGGGACTCACCGCGGCGGCGCTCGGAACCCTCCTGGAGAACCGGGGCCTCACGGTCGCCCTCCAGAAGTTCGATCCCTACCTGAATGTCGACCCGGGCACGATGAGCCCGTACCAGCACGGCGAGGTCTATGTCCTCGACGACGGCGCCGAGACCGACCTCGACCTCGGCCATTACGAGCGGTTCACCAACACCCATCTCAGCCGCGCCAACGCCACCACCAGCGGCCAGGTGTACGAACAGGTGCTCAAGAACGAGCGCGACGGCGTGTACCTCGGCAAGACGGTCCAGGTCATCCCGCACGTCACCGACGAGATCCAGCGCCGCATCACGGACCTCGCGGAGAAGTCCGGCGCGGACATCCTGATCACCGAGATCGGCGGCACGGTGGGCGACATCGAGGGCCTGCCGTTCCTCGAGGCGATCCGCGAGTTCGCCCATGAGGCCGGGCCGGGCAACGTCTGCTTCATCCACGTCACCTACGTCCCCTTCATCAAGGCGGCGGGCGAACTGAAGACGAAGCCCACCCAGCAGAGCGTCGCCAAGCTGCGCGAGATCGGGATCGCCCCGCACATCCTCGTGGCCCGCTGCGAGCAGCCCCTGGGCAAGGACGTCCGGAGCAAGCTCTCGATGTTCTGCAACGTCCCGTTCGATGCGGTGATCGAGGAGAAGGACGTGGACCACACGATCTACGAGGTGCCGCTGATGCTGCAGCGGGAGCGGATGGACGACCTGGTCTGCCGCACGCTCCAGCTGACGTTGCCGCCGGCGAACATGGCCCACTGGCAGGACATCATCCGCAAGATGATCGCCCCGCAGCACCGCGTGCGGATCGGCGTCGTCGGCAAGTACATCGAGCTGCAGGACGCCTACAAGTCGGTGTACGAGTCCCTGAAGCACGCCGGCGCGGCGAACGACTGCGGCGTGCAGATCGAGCAGATCGAGGCGGAGCAGCTGGAGAACGACGATCCGACGAAGAAGCTGAAGGAGCTGGGCGGGATCCTGGTGCCGGGCGGCTTCGGCGACCGCGGCATCGAGGGCAAGATCAAGGCGGCCCGCTTCGCGCGTGAGAAGGGCGTGCCCTACCTCGGCCTGTGCCTCGGGATGCAGATCGCCACGATCGAGTTCGCCCGGAACGTCCTGGGACTGCAGGGCGCGAACTCGACCGAGTTCGACCTGCACACGGTCCACCCCGTGATCCACCTGCAGGAGACGCAGCGCCATGTGAAGCGCAAGGGCGGCTCGATGCGGCTGGGTTCGCAGGAGTGCCTGCTGGAGCCGGGCTCGCTGGCACACCGCCTGTACGGCAAGCCGAGCGTGATGGAACGCCATCGCCACCGGTACGAGTTCAACAACGAGTACCGCGAGCAGTTCGAGAAGGCCGGGTTCGTCATCAGCGGCACCACGCCGGACGACCAGCTCGTGGAGATGATCGAGATCCCGTCCCATCCGTTCTTCATCGCGACCCAGTCGCACCCGGAGTTCCTGAGCAAGCCGAACCGCCCGCATCCGCTGTTCGCCGGGTTCATCCGGGCGGCCCACGAGCGCATGCACCACAAGCCGATCTGAGCGATCCGGCTGGGGCGAGGACCGGTCTCACGCAGAAACGCGGAGACGCCAACGGGAGAAGGCAGCCGGAAAAGGGGAGCGATCTCCGTCCGGTGACCCTTTCCGCTCCGGGAAGCGGGCGGTTCACCGGCCTCTCCCCTGCGGCTTGGCGCCTTGGCCTGCCGGTCCCCTCCGCTTCGTTGGCCCGGGGAGTCCCGGCTTCGGCGCACCAAACGTCGTCGTCACCGGTTTCCTGCTGTACCTTGACCGCATGGAAACCGGGTCGGCTCCCGCCGCTCACACACCGCCGCCGCTCACGCCCGGCACACTCTACCTCGTCGCGACGCCCATCGGGAACCTCGAGGACATCACCCTGCGGGCGCTGCGGGTGCTGCGGGAATGCGACGTGGTGGTGGCGGAGGACACGCGCCACACGGGACAGCTCCTGACCCACTTCGGCATCCGCAAGCCGATGGTGAGCCACTTCCGCTTCAACGAGGCCCGCCGATCGGCGGAGATCCTCGACCGCCTGCGCCGCGGGGAGAAGGTGGCGTTGGTGACCGACGCCGGCGCGCCGGGGATCAGCGACCCGGGCGAACGCGTGGTGTCCGAGGCGGTGACGGCGGGGCTGCGCGTGGAGGCGGTCCCGGGCGCCTGTGCGCTGGTGGCCGGACTGACGGCGAGCGGCCTGCCGACGGAGGAGTTCCACTTCGCCGGCTTCCTGCCGCACAAGTCCGGCCAGCGGCTGCGGCGGCTGCGGGAGCTTTCGGCGGTGCCCGGCACGCTGGTGCTCTACGAGTCGCCGTTCCGGGTGGCCCGGCTGCTCGAGGAGCTGGCCGAGACGTTGCCGGAGCGTCGGGTCGTGCTGGCGCGGGAGCTGACGAAGAAGTTCGAGGAATGGCTGCGCGGAACGCCGGCCGAACTGGCGGCGGAACTCGCGCGGCGTCCACGCAAGGGCGAGTTCGTGGTGGTGATCGGACCCGGCAAGGCGGCGGCTCCGGCACCGGCGGGGGAGGACGTGGCCGACGACGACGTCACGGATGTCGCGGATCCGCGCGATGGCGAGCCGACCGGTTCCCCGGAAGCTCCCTGAAGACAAACCGCCCCGCAGGACGCGAGGTCCGACGGGGCGGTTGAAGGGATCGACGCAACGGGAGCGGAGAGCGGATTCCCGCGGAAGCGCCAAGGCACCGCCGGGGATCCGGAGCGGCGATCACGTCACGGTGACCGCCGCTCCCTCCGGAAGCCCGGAGGTTCCCTCACGAATCCTTCGCGCCTTCGCGCCTTCGCCTGGGGGTTCCTCTGCGGGCCACCCGATCACTCCGCACGGAAGCGGAAGAACTTCGTCGGGGTGGTGAGATCCACAGGGACGTTGGTGACCACGGCCGTGTCGACCCAGCGGGTCATGTCGTCCGAGGACTGCAGGCGGAAGTTCACGAGCGCATTCGTCGAGAACGGCAGCACGAGTCCGTCGAGACGGATGTCGGCGCGGGGCGCGGTGAAGAGCCCGTAGGTGGCGGGATCGCCGACGACATCCCCGCGTCCGGCGAGGCGGGCGTCGGCGACCTGGGCGGTGGTGAACAGGTTGAACGCCGCGGGCGAGCCGGTGACCTCGGCCTGGCCAAGGCGACGCAGGCGGAGCAGGGCGTTGGCCTGGGAGCGGGAGGCCGCACGGTCGGGATCCATGCCGAGCGTGAACAGCGAGGTTTCCGCGGCGTTGGACAGGCCGTCGCCGTCGGAGTCGGCGGTGCCCTGGACGATCCGGCGATCGAGGTCGACCGCGGTGTCGGGCATCGCGAACGGCGCGTTGGTGTGGAAGGCCTGCAGGTACTCCGCGAAGGCGTCCTGCTCGGTGCCGGCCCCGGCGAAGGACGCGCGGGCGGGGAAGCCCGTCGGGAGCGGCGGGGTGAGCGTCGCCGAGTTCAGGTCACGACGCTGGTAGGACTCGGCCCCGTTGAGGCGGAGGAAGTGCGGGAACGGGTAGTTGTCGCCGCCGAAGTCGGAACCCGCGCTTCCGGCGTTGGCCAGGAAGTTCAGGGTGACGATGCGGACGGGACGATCCGGATCCAGCACCTCGCCGTCGGCCACGAGCACATCCGTCGGACGGCCCGAGCCGTCGAGCAGCGCGGCGTAGCGGATGCGGGTGCCCGGGGTGATGCCGGTGACGACGTTGCTGAGGCTGGTGAAGCGCTGCGCGGTGCCGGAGAGGTCGGCCACCACGACGAGGCCGCCCAGCTGCGGGAACTGGCCGGGCGTGGCCCGGTCGGCGCCGGTGCCGGTGCTGGCCGCGACGCCGTGTTCCAGCAGCATCTTCAGCTGCGAGGCCTTCACGGTGACCAGCGTCAGCGCGTTGTTGAACTTCAGGGAGTCCTCGACGTCGAGGCGGCTGATGTCCCCGGCGAGCTTGCCCGCGGACGGGTTGGCGCGGGTGGGGAGCAGCTCTCCGCCCGGGCCGGTGGACCCGATGGAGTTGCGGATGCCGCCGCCGTTCTTGATCGAGACGGCGACCGAGGGGTCGTACTGGCGGGCGTACCAGAGGTTCGCGTCGGCGGAGAGGTCGCCGAAGTTCGACTCCTGCTGGCGGACCGTCGTCCGGCGGCCCTCGAGGTAGACCGAGGAGCGGCCGAGGATGAGGCCGTCCTTGGAGTTGATGACCGCGCCGACGGCGTCGGTCAGGGCCTTGACCGCAGCGCCGCGGGTGCCGGGGGCGAAGGGATCCGCGGAACCCCAGAGCGCGGCGACCTTCGCGGCGGTCGCGGGCTGGGTGTCACCGGACACGCCGACGACGTCGCCGTTGCCGTCGAAGTCGACGACCAGCTGTCCGACGTACTGGTATTGTCCCTCGGTGCTCACGACCGCCACCCGGCGGCCCATCTTGTCGGTGGTGAGGAACGGGTACCGGCCCGCGGCGGTGTCGCCGGGGAGCAGGTTGGCGGCGTTGTTCACGTAGATCGTGCCGGAGCCGCCGGCGACGATGACGTCCACGCCGTCGAGGGCCTGGGCGAGCGCCTTCTCGTTGTCGACCTGCTGGAGCTGGGAGGAGAGGACGATCTTGTTGCAGCCGGCGGCGCGGAGCGCGTCCACGACCGGCTGGAGATGGGCCGCAAGGGCGGCGATGTCGTACGTGCGGGGGCTGACCACCGCGGAGCCCTGCGGACCGGTGACGCGCACCGAGCCGGGCGAGGAGATGTTGGCGAGGTCCGGCGGCGTGACGCCGAGCACGCCGATCTTCTCACCGCCGCGCTCCACGATGGTGGCGCGGGCGATCTTGGGATGGAGGGCGATGTTCGTGGCCGCGGTGCTGACGTAGGAGGCGTCGGTGGCGGGGTTGGCGCGGAACCGGGAGGCCGGGAGGATGGCGGCGGTGGACCGTGCCGCGAGGGCGGACTCGGAGGCGGGCACCGAACCGAAGTCGAGGTTCGCGCTCAGGAGCGGGAAGGCGGCGCCGTAGTGGCGGAGACGGGAGAGGCCGCCGGCGCGGACGTCGGGCAGGACGATGCTGGCGAACTCGGTGGGACCGAGGTCGAACTCGTGGTTGCCGATGCTGGCGACGTCGATGCCGATGGCGTTGAGGATGGCGATGTCGGGACGTCCGGCGCTTTCGCGGAGGTCGCTGTTGGTGCCCGTGGCGTTGAAGCCGAACAGCTCACCGAACGCGACCTTCAGCGGCGCGATGGTGGAGGGGTCGTTGCCCGCGGAGAGGAAGGCGCCCGGGATGAAGAGGTCGCCGGCGGCGACGGTCATGGAGGCGTCCACGGCCGGATTGTCCTCGAGGCGGTCGACGAGCGCGGCGAAGCGCGGCGCGGTCTCGAGGGTCAACACGTCGGCCTCCATGTCGGAGGCGTGGAGGATCTGGAGGCGGAAGTCGTCGTTCTCGGTGGACGGCGCCTGGCGCGCAACCGTGGCGGGCGTGGCGCCGGACAGGGTCTCGACCAGCCACTGGCGCTGGTCGGCGGAACGGCGACGGAGGTAGTACTTCGTGGTGACGCCTTCCGGGGTGAAGGTGACGTCGAGGAAGCCGCGGTCGGCGAGGTTGGAGAACTTCAGGTTCGGGCTGTAGCCGAGGAACAGGTCGCGGAGGATGTCCTGCTGTCCCGGGAAGTAGCGTTCGATGCCCGGCGAGGAGACGCCGGGTCCGCCGAATTCGAATCCGGCGACCGTGCCGGCGGGAAGTCCACCGGGTCCGGGGGCGAAGGTCTTCAGCGTGCTGGCCCAGGCGTTGTGGGTGTCGCCCGAGAACACGACCAGCTTCTTGCCGAGGCCCGCGGCGGTCTGCAGCAGCGTCTCGCGCTCACGGCCGTATCCGTCCCAGGCGTCCGTGTTGTACGGAAGCGGGTTCGCGCGGTCGAAGGTGGCCTGCTCGTCCGGGGTGAGCGGGATTCCGGCGGCACGCTTCAGCACCGGGGTGAGGTAGCGGGCGATGGTCGTGGGCGAGACGGAACCGTTGGCGAGCTCGATGAGCAGCTCGGCGGGCATGGTCATGTTGCCCATCAGCACCTGCTGCCCGAGCACCTGCCAGGTCGCGGTGGAGGAGGCCATGCGGCCCTGCAGCCACTGGAGCTGTTCGGTGCCGATCAGCTTGCGGTCGCCGGTGTACATCTCGGTCACGTTCCGGGTCACCATCTCGGTGAGCACGATCGTTCCGAGGGCGTTGCCGAACCGGGCGATGCCGGCGGTGTCACCGGGGCCGGCCGGCGGGGTCAGGCCGTAGGTCGCGGCGTACTGCGCGACGAGGGCAGGAGTCCCGAGGATCGAGCTGACCCGGGCGACCACCTCGTCCGACGTCGGGGCCAGTTCCAACTGGCGTTCCCGCGCGGTGAGGCGCGTCTCCAGCATGTGGAGGGAAAGCAGGTTGCCGAAGTCGAACGAGCGATAGGCCTTCCGGCGGTCGCCGCCCTGGGGCTCGCGGATCGGCTGCCACTCGTAGTAGGCCCGCAACGCCGCGGTCACGCGGTTCGTCCAGGATCCCTCGGTGGCCGGGGTGTGGTTCTCGGCGCCGGTGGCGTAGGCGTCGTTCGCGGTCTCGTGGTCGTCCCAGATCACGATGAACGGCGCGGTCGCACGGGCCGCCTGGAGCTTCGGCGCCCGATGGTACTGCGCGTAGCGCAGACGGTAGTCCTCGAGGGTCACGCACTCGCGGTCCGGCTGGAATCCCTCGGACTCCGCGAAGGTCTCGGCCTGCGGATAGCCGCCGCGTCCGTATTCGTAGATGTAGTCGCCGACGTGCAGGAGGGCGTCGTAGTCGCCGATCCGGGCGGCCTTGAGGTAGGCGTCGAACGGGTCGGCGGTGATGTTGGCGCAGCTGAAAACAGCGAGGCGGACGCGGGAAACGTCGCCGGTGGGCAGGGTCTTGGTCCGGCCGGACTCGGACACCACGGCGCCGGCGTCGGCCGAGAACCGGTAGTGGTAGACCGTTCCCGGGACGAGGCCGGTCGGGATGACCTTCACCGTGTAGTCGCGCTCGGCGTCGGTGGTGAACGTTCCGGTCAGGAGATTGGTGTCGAACGCCGCCGACGTGGAGATCGACCAGGAGACGGTGACGGGCCCGGCGGTGTCCGGGGTGGCGCGGGTCCAGAGGACGACCGAGTCCGGTGCGGGATCGCCGGAAGCGACGCCGTGGAGGAAACGGGTGGCGGCGGTGGTCGGGAGACAGGCGCCGGCGCCCGCCAGGAGGGCCAGGACGGAGCCCCAACTCCGGGTCCGTGACAGCAGGAAGTTCTTCACGCCCATCCGATATGCTGGAGGTGTGACGATCTCCAGTGCGGCCCGGTAGCAATCCCGTGAAGTAGAGGTTCCGGCGAAGTGAACGACCTGAACTCCGCGTTACGACGGTTCGCCGGCGGTGTCGGCGGCGGCAACGGGACGGCGGCGATGGCCGGGAAGGTTCGGAAAGGGCCGGGGAGATTGGTGGGCCCAGCAGGATTCGAACCTGCAGCCAAGGGATTATGAGTCCCCTGCTCTAACCGTTGAGCTATGGGCCCGTGCCGGGAGGCACTGGAACACTCTGTGGCAACCCGGACGGCCCGCCGAGCCAAAATCGAGATCCCATCGGATGGGGGGGAGTTTCCAGTTTTCAGTTTCCAGTTTTCAGTACGGCAGCGCGGAAGTGGGACAACGGCGGGGTCTCAGCAGGGAAAGCGGGGGCGACGTGTTTGGCGGTGGTGGAGGGAGGGGAATGAAGCCACCGATTCAAATGAGAGGATGTGTTTCAGGGATGGTCGAGTCAGAGCTTCGGTCGGTCGATGTTGGGCCAACACCAAGGCCGATCCTCGGATTCCATCTGCGCCGATCTGTGAGATCTGCGGATACAACGACCTGTGAAATGGGTGTTTGGGATTTTCATCCACAGATGTTGCAGATGGACACAGATCAGGAGGTGGAGGGGTCCCCTAGGGGCGTGTCCCTTGTCTGTTCCTTCGGGTGGCCGACGGGCCTGTTCCTTGGGGGTTCAAGCGCACATCCCTGCGTGTCTACGGGAGGAAACCAACGAAGAATGGATTCTCCAGCTGAGGCTCGGAGGAATCCGAAGGATGCGGGATCTGGCCCATGGACGTGTCCCCAGTGGGTTCTCCCCTTGTTGGGTGAACACCAGGGCAGATCCTCGGATTCCATCTGCGCCGATCTGTGAGATCTGCGGATACAACGGCCTGTGGAATAGGTGTTTGGGACTTTCATCCACAGATTTTGAAGATGGACACAAATCGGGAGGTGGAGCGTGGAAGGTGGAAAGCCCTCGTCCCGGTTCGAAGCGCCAGCCGCCACGGGCAGTTCGGTGATCGACATTCTTGCAGGTGGAACCGAACCGCATCTCAGAAGCTCTGGATTCGTCCAGGAACCCAATCGAAGCGGCGAACAACCTCCACGGGACACCGACGCCCGGCACCGACGCCCAAAGACAATAGGCGAAACCCATCCATTCCATCTCGGCTCGAACCCGTTTCCCTTCAGGACCTTCCAACCAGAGCGATTCTTCCGGATACAACAATAGGCGAAACCCAACTCGAAGAGCCCCCCGATTCCCTGGGCGCCCCGGGCCCGTTCGAGCAGTGATAGGCGAAACCCAGTTCTTGACTCCCGTTTGCAACCGCCGACGCTCCAAAGAGTTCGCAGGATTACTCAACCAACCCAGATTCATGCTAGGCGCAACTGGGTTGCGCCCAATACCTGTTAGGCATCATGGACACGCTCATTCCATATCTCGCACCTGCGGCCACACTGATTGTTGGTTGCATGGTTGCTTTCATTGCATATCAGCAGTGGCGGGTTGCTCGAAACAAGTTGCGCATGGATTTGTTTGATCGGCGCTACAAGGTTTATGATGCCACTAGATTGTTTTTGTCAGTGATTTTGAGAGACGCGACATTCAAGGATTCAGATTTATTTTCGTTTTACGCCGGGATTTCCGACGCCGAGTTTCTTTTTCGAGCGGACGTTACCGATTACCTTGGGCAAATTCGGAAGCGGGCGCTCGACATGAGGACACACCAGAAGGCTTACGAGCATTTGTCAGTAGGCGATGAGCGTTCCCGCCATGTGCAGGCAGAAAATGACCAGCTTTTGTGGCTTAGTGAGCAGCTTACCGCGATGGCCAAGACCTTCGCTCCGTATCTTCGCCTTGCGCACATAAAATGAGACCTATTTACATATTAGAGCGACAATCATCAGACTTGATAGTGTGACGACACGCGCAATAATGCCTAACACATAAGCGAGATAGATCGGGCGGCTGAGGGTGAGGATATTGACGGAGGGTGTTACCGCCCGATTTCATCTCGCGGTTGGACGAAGCCGCGGTGGGAGGCCCGGGGGTGTTATAGGAA
>JAIYBC010000038.1 GCA_027488845.1 Verrucomicrobiales bacterium
ATCTTGGGCAGGAAGTCCACCGTGTACTCGCTGCCCCGGTAGATTTCGGTATGGCCCTTCTGGCGTCCGAAGCCCTTGACCTCGGAAACCGTCATGCCCTCGATGCCCACGTCGTGGAGGGCGTCTTTCACCTCCTCGAGCTTGAAAGGCTTAATCACTGCTTCGATTTTCTTCATCGTGCTGAGCGGGGTTACGGCCGGCCTCCCCAGATGTCTCCGGTCCGTGGGTTGGTTCGTGTCACTCTCCACCGCCCGCTCCATCCGCAGGGTCCCCCGCGACAGATCGGACGGTTGAGTTCCTCGACCCCAAAGCACCCGTGGTGCCATACCTCATGAGCGGGGTTTCTGGATAATCACAACATCCTCCACTGCAACTGTTTATTAAATTCTCCCCTTCAACGGCATCGCCCAATCCGGGTATTGGCTTGGTTTTTTTTGAGCAGCAGGACGATTTCTGGAGCAACCGGGACAATCCAAGATGGTCGCCAAGAGACGGGGGATCCCGCGTGGATCGACCTTCGGAAAAAGCGCTGTTCCAAGCTGCCCGAATGGAAAGACCCAGCCGAGGCATCCAGAGGAAGCGTGTTCTGTGCGGTGATTCCGGGAACCGCAGCCGGACCGCTTCCATGGGAGAAGAAACGGAACACACGCAAGAACGTCGCGGTGCCCAAAGCCGAATCTGTTTCGGAGCCGAAGCGGCATCCTCGGGCAGGAGATCGGTATGGCCTCGGAAAACCCCACGGTCGCCCTCCCCTTCCCCTCCACTGCGGTATTGCGGTTTTGCTGCGGCTTGGTTTGCGGCCCCCTCTGCAGGACTCCGGCTCAGACCGGGGAGCAGGATCCTGTTCGTGGACGCGCCATCATCCACACTTCCGCTTCCCACGGCTTTCGACTTCCGGCACCGCAGAGCACGGATCCTTCCCATCGGGTTCCAAGAACCGGGAGGACGCGGAAGAATGGACTTGGAAACCCCGCGTGAACCTCGCGCATGGACGTCGGATTGGCACCAACCCGCGTGAAGGAAAACCCAATAAAATCAGGGGTTTCCTGCACTGGCACCGCCAGTGCTTCGACCGGGGTGAATGGCGTTGACACTCAAAGTGAGGTCACTAGAGTCGCCGCCACCGTAAGCCCGTAAATCACTCACCAAACCTATGAACCGTCTCCGCAAGAACCGTCTCGGCGCCTTCACGCTGATCGAACTGCTGGTCGTGATCGCGATCATCGCGATTCTCGCCGGCATGCTCCTCCCGGCGCTGGCCAAGGCCAAGTCCCGTGCGAACCGCATCGCCTGCGTCAACAACCAGAAGCAGATCGGCATCGCCCTCCGCACCTTCGCCGTTGATTTCAATGGCCAGTATCCGTGGCAGGTCGATCCCAGCCAGGGTGGCATCCAGTTGCCCGCCCTGAACGCGGCTCCGACGGCGACCAACACCCTCGCCGACGTCTACGCCACGATCTCCAACGAGCTCAGCACGCCGAAGATCGTCGTCTGCCCGAGCGACACCCGCCAGACGCTGGCCACCAACACCTGGGTGTTCGTGGCGCGCAACCTGGCCCTCGCCACCAAGGGCAAGGTGCCCAGCTACTTCCTCGGCATCAACGCCACGGAAGAGCAGCCCCAGAGCATCCTCGGCGGTGATCGCAACATCCTGAACACGAACCTGGCCGCCAACGGCATCATCAACACCCACAAGGTGCTGAAGGTCCTCTCGACCGCCCAGGCCGCCAACGCGACCATCCTCAACAAGATCGCGTACAACGCCCAGATCCACCAGAACGCCGGCAACATCCTGCTCGGCGACGGTTCCGTGCAGCAGGTTTCGTCCGGCCGTCTTCGTGACGCGCTCCGCGATGCCGCGAACACCTCGTCCGACCAGGACTTCTACATGCCGTTGGACTAGTTCCAAAACAGGCTTTCGGTCCTGACAAAAGGGCATCCTTCGGGATGCCCTTTTTGTTTTCCGGCAGCCATTCCGGAAGCCGGCTGGACCGAACACCACCTCAGCCGACATCGGTTTGGTGCAGGTCCTTTCGTCGGTCGGGAACACCAACCCCAAGGAGAAACAGATCGGAAGGAGTCCACCTCCACCCCGTGGGATTGCGGGCGCCTCGGAACCACCGACCATAGCCCACAATCCAACCCGGACGTCCTCGCGGCCCGGAGATACCCAATACCGTCAGCCATTCCCGATCAGGTCGTCGAGGATCTCATCCAAGCTCCGGCGTGGGCGGAAGCCGGTGAGTCCCTCCAGCGCAGCGAGGCTGGGTCGACGGTGCAGCATGTCCTCGAAGCCCGGACCGAAGGCCTCGGTATAGGGGATCGACTCGATCCTCGAGGCCGATCCAGTGCGAGCCACCACCCGTTCCGCCAACTCGTGGATGGTTACGGAGACGTCGTTGCCCACATTGACCACGCGACCGGCTGCTTGGGGGGTCCCCAACAACCGATAGACCGCCTCCACCGTGTCGAGCACATGGCAAAAGCAGCGGGTCTGTTGTCCATCTCCGTACACCCGCAATGGCGCTCCGATCCGGGCGGCTTCCAGAAACCGCGGAATCACCATGCCGTGGGCTCCCGTCTGGCGGGGGCCGACAGTGTTGAAGAACCGCGCGATGGTCACCGGCAGACCCCGTTCCCGCATGTACGCCAAGGCAAGGAACTCATCCATCAACTTGGAACAGGCGTAACTCCAACGTCCCAAGGTCGGCGGACCGATCAAGAGGTCATCCGTCTCGGTGAACTCCGTCTTGTTGCTCTTGCCGTACACCTCGGACGTGGAGGCGAGCAGGACGGGAACCCCGGCCGGGGCCGCCGCCGCCAGGATGGATTCGGTTTCGCCCAGATTGGTCTCGATGGTCCGGATCGGGGACTTCATGACCAATTCCACCCCAACTGCCGCCGCGAAATGGACCACCGCGCGGGACCTCGCGACCTCCGTAGCAAGGTCCGTCCATTCGGAAACCTTGACCTCATGGAACCGAAAGCCCGGGCGAACCGAGGCGGCTTCCAGATTGCTTTGCCGACCGGTCGAGAGGTCGTCCACCACGGTCACCGCAAACCCCTCGGAAAGAAGGCGGTCGACCAGATGAGATCCGATGAATCCGGCACCGCCGGTCACCAAAACCGGCCTGGAATCGGGAGAGATCGTCAAAGGGGATCAGATTGAAGGAATGAAAGATCCCTGGGATGGCTGGCAAACCAAGGACCCTACTGCGGAAAGCCAATGTCCGAAACCCAAACCAGGGCCGCTTTCCGGAGGATTCAGATCAGGGCTTGCTGGGTATCGAAGTGGCGGCCGAGTTGGTGGTCGGGGGAAGCGGCTCCGGCTTGAGACCATACTTGGCGAGAACCGGCGCGTAATCCGATGAGCGAAGCCCAAAGGCCTTCAACTGCGCCAGCGCCCCACCGATTTGGGCTCGTTCCTCGCCCATCTGTCGCAAGGCCAGGTTCTGCGCGGCGATCTGGCGCCCCTGAAGGGAAACCTGACGGTAAACGAAGGCACAAAGACTGGCAGTCACCAGAAGCCCGCTGAAAAGGAGGATGCGAAAACCGGCGTTCAGCGATTCCAGTTCCTGACGGACATCCTGGATCTCCTCGGAGGAAGGTAAGGGGTCGGGGGACATGATTCGAAGTCGATGTTTTCGGCGATGGCGGACTCAGCGGCGGTTCCCAGAAGAAGCGGTGGGAGTGGAAGCCGGGATGCCAGTTGGGGCTCCCGGGCCGTTCTGGGTGACGCGGACGCCCAACTGCTGAAGGAGGACCTTCATGGCGGGGCTCCGTTCGGAGTAGACCGCCGTGTCCTGCAGCAGGTTCATGAACCCCTGCCGGACTTGGGCGGTTTCCTGTGCCCGCAGATTGGCTTCCACCCCGAGAAGGCCGATCTCACGGGTGCGGAACATCCAGACAACACAAAGACCACAGAACAGGAGCGCCAAGGCACCTTGGGTGGCGGCGAGCACCCGAGGGGATGGGGAACGCGTCATGGACGACGATCGTAGTGTCGGAGCACTGCGAACCAAGCCTTTCCTAGCCGACCTGCCACGGGCAAGCGGCGGGCGGCGAACGTATCCTGAAGGGACACGTCCCCAGACTACCGATTCGGGAAGGTCTGGCCCGGCCGCAGGGGCTTCTTCACTCAGTCAGTGGGACGTGTCCCCAACGAGAGGAGGGTTGCGGGACTTGGGAAGGCTTCTTCATGGGTGCACTCTTCCACGTTTCAGCCGATGCCGAAGGGGCACAGAAAATCCCAAAGATGCTGATGCGACGGCAGCCGGAGGGGCCTCCAAGGCCCACTCACACCTGGAGACCTCCCAAGGAAATGGAAAGGGAGTGTCGAGACGGCCTCAATGGGCACCGGCGCATGCCCAGTGACCGATCTGTAGAGGGGGAGAGGAGGAGATTACCCCGGAGTTGGTGCGCGGGGCGGGGGTCGAACCCACAACCTTCGGCTTCGGAGACCGACGCTCTATCCAATTGAGCTACCCGCGCAAACGAGGTCTGAACAGGTTAGGAACGTCCACGCTTCCGGGCAACAGGATACTTGTTGCGCCGTTGCCCCAGCCACACCGAAGACTAGGATGGACGCATGCAGTCGGGACGTTCCTTCGCGGGCCCCTTCATCGCCCTTTTCGCGGCGATGGCGGTGGGGTGGCTGATGCAGCCCGCCGATTCGCCTCCGATGCGTCTACCGACCCGCCCTGCGCCGTCTCCTGACTGGGAGCTGGTGGGCCTCGATGGACGCCCCGCCAAGTTGACGGACTTCAAGGGCCGCATCGTGGTATTGAATCTCTGGGCGACCTACTGCATCCCGTGCGTCCGGGAAACCCCGGACCTGATCCGTTTCCATGAAGCCCAGGCGACCAATGGGGTCGTGGTGGTCGGAGTCGCCGCGGAAGACGGCGCCCGTGAAACCGTGCCGCCCTTCGTGAAGGCCCACCGGATCCCCTACCCCGTGTATTACGCCGACCTGACCGCGATCGAGCAGTTCGGCAGCGTTTCCCTGCCCCAGACCTTCATCATCGACCGGGAGGGCATGATCCAGTCGCGGTTCATCGGCCGGATGCGCCGTCAGGATCTGGAGAAGGCGGTTGCACCTCTGCTGGCGGGGAACTTGACGAATGGCACCCCGGACACAGGCTCGGGCGTCCGGTGAAACCCGACCGAACCGACGCCCCTGCCGTCCCCGACCTCCGTCCCGCCTACTGGTTCTCGGCCTTCAACGCCCTGTCCTTCCAGGTGGTCCTCGCGGGGCCGATGGTGCTGTACGCGAAGACGCTTGGGGCATCGGCGACGGTGCTTGGCATCGTGACCGGCATGATGCCGCTGTTGACGATCTCCCAGATCCCGGCGGCCAACCACATCGACCGGGTGGGATATCGGAGGTTCGTGATCGGCGGCTGGACCACCCGGGTGGCGTTCATCTTCCTCATGGCTTTGGTGCCGTTGTCCGGGGGGCTGCTTTCTCCGGCCGCCCGACTGGTCCTGATGCTGTTGCTGCTTTTCTGCTTCAACCTCTCCCGCGGGATCTCTTCGTGCGCCTGGCTTCCCTGGATCACCGGTATGGTGCCGATCGAAAGCCGTGGGAGGTACCTGGCCCGGGACCAGGTGTTCATGAACAGCGCGAGCTTCGCCTGTTTCCTCGTGATCGCGTTGTTGTTCGGTGCCGGCTCGGTCCTTCCGGTTCCACCGAGGGATTGGCAGTTCGCGCTCGCGTTCCTGTTCAGCGCCACCATGGGGGCGCTCAGCCTGCGGTTCCTGAGGAAGATGCCCGACACGCCGGTGCCTCCCGGTGACGACAACCGGCGCCACGGGGTCCCTTGGCTGGAGTTGGCCGCGCACCCGCCGTTCCGCCGTCTGTTGGAACTCGACGCGATCTGGTCGCTGGCCTACGGCGGCCTGGCCACCTTCATCGTCGCCTTCCTCAAGGCCGGCTCGAACCTCGGCGACGGCACCATCCTCGCGTTGATGTCGGTGCAGTTCCTCGGCGGCCTTGGGGCGATGTGGTTCGGCGGACGTCGGCTGGACCTCCATGGCAGCAAGCCCGCCTTCGGCTTCATCACGTTGACTGGACTGGTGGTGTGCGGCGGATGGTTCCTGTTGGCGGGGCGGGTCATGGAACCGGGGGCCGGATGGGTCCTCGCCCTCATCCTTCCCCTGGGATTGCTGAACGCCCTCTTCTCCGCGGCCAACAACCGCCTCGCCATGGCCATCGTGCCGCAGATGGGCCGGAACCACTTCTTCGCCCTCTACACGGTCGTCTGGCAGGTGACCCTGGGTCTGTCTCCGATGCTCTGGGGTTTGGTGATCGACCTGGTGGGCGAAGGAGGCGGGGTCCGGTTCGGCTTGGACTGGAACCGCTACTCGGTGTTCTTCGGACTTGTGGTGCTGGCGTTCGGAGCCGCGTTCCTGCAGTCGCGCCGACTCGAGGAGCCGCGGGCGGCCGGAGTGGAGACGCTGCTGCGTGAGATCTTCCTCCAGGATCCGCAGCGTGTGGTGAACCGGATCCTCGCCCGCTTCGGCAGCTGATTCCGGCGACCGGCAAAGGTCGCCGCCGGGAGTTCCCCAAGACCCGGCAGGAGTTGCCACGGAAATCGGCGGACACCCTCGAAACCCCTGTAAAACGGGGCCTCCAACGCACTGGCACCCCTGCTGCTTCGGCCCTTCCGCACAAGGGATTCGAAGCATGAGCACCAGCGGACAGCCAGAACAGCTGTGGACCAAAATCGTGGAGGACTTCCGGGAGGCCTGCATCCTCCGGAAGAACGGCCGCCACGAGGAATCCAACGAACTCCTCCAACACATCCTGCCGGCGGAGATCGCCGAATGGTCCCGACTGCCCGTCGCGGCCGGGGTGAACCGGAGGGCGCGGTTGGAATCGATGTTCCGTGATGAACAGCGCCGTGTGGACGACGCGTTCTTCGTCCAACGCATCGTCACCAGCCAACTCGAGGAACACATCCTCCCGAAGCTCTGCTTCATGGTCGCGGAGGAGGTCCGCGAGGCCGTCCGAAACGATGTGCGCGCCTTCGGCTTCGCCGCGTCCTCGCCGCGCAACACGCCTGCAAAGGCACCCGCTGCCGAGCGCCCCCAAACCACTTCACCCTCCCGGCCGCGCGTCCGCTTCGACGACATCCCCGGCATGATCGACTCGATCCTGCGGGACCAGGGATCCGAGACCGGACCCGGCCTGCAAGCGGCCTGACCCCCTTCGCCTGTAACAGCAACCAGAAGCACCGGCAGACCGACGACACAGGCCGTCGGCGCCAACCAGAGCAACTCGGTCAACACCAGGAAACATATGCGCAGCAGCACCCTCATGCCGTCGGTGGAACCGACGGACCGCAAGGCCGCCGTCAACGGACGCGGCATCACCCCGGCCGTGGCAGAGCCGGCCCGCAGGCCGACCGCCGTGTCCACCGTCCTCGTCGGTTTCGACTGGGGAACCAACAAGTCCTGCATCCAGGTGGTGAAGCCCGGAACGGACGGGATCGCGACGACGGTCGTCCCCACCGTCGTCGGCTACGCCAAGGATGGGATCGTCGACGGCATCCTGCCCGGTGAAGGCCGCACCTTCTTCGGCGAGGAAGCCCTGAGGTACCGCATGCACCTGCGCCTGGTGCAGCCGATGATCGACGGCGTCATCAACGACGTCGCCGCCTCCCGCGACTTCGCCCAGCACATCCGTTCGCAGATCGCGAGCGAGACGGGCACCGAGATCCGCGCCGTGATCGGCATGCCGGCCAACGCCGAACGCGCCGCCCGTGAGAATCTCCGCCAGGCCGTGAACGGCGTCTTCGACCGGGTCCTTCTCGTTCCCGAGCCCTTCCTCGCAGCCCTCGGCTACCGCGACGAGTCGCGCCTCGGCCAGGAAGGCTACGTGGATCCCGTCAGCAACTCCCTCTTCGTGGACATCGGCGGCGGGACCACCGACGTCTGCATGGTCCAGGGCTACTACCCGACGGCCGAGGACCAGATCAGCTTCGCGTTCGCCGGCGACAAGGTGGACGCCTTGATCGACGAGGGCATCCGCAAGACCTATCCCGACGTCCAGCTCTCCAACCTCAAGATCCGCGAGATCAAGGAGAAGCACTCCTACGTCGGCAAGGCCGAGAACCCCGTGGTCGTCTCCGTCATCGTCGGCGGCAAGATGCGCAAGCTCGACGTGACCGCCCAGATCGGCGCGGCGACGGAGGCCCTGCTGATGGAGATCTACGAGGCGGTGAAGACGCTGATCGTCCGGGCGAATCCGGACACGGTGGCGGAGCTGCTTGAGAACATCGTCCTCACCGGTGGCGGCAGCCGCATCCGGAACCTCGACAAGGAGCTTCAGCGGCTCCTGACCGAGGAAGGCTTCGAGGCACCCCGGGTCCATGTGGTGGGCGACGGGTACAAAGAATTTGTGGCCAAGGGCGCGCTCAAGGCGGCCCGTCAGGCCAAGGAGACGCAGTGGCAGCAGATCGTCGGTTGAACCGGCGGTAGGCCCCGCTTCCTCCCAGAGACATCCTCCTGGTTGCTCCTCAAACCGCCGCCGTGCACCTGCCTGCGCGGCGGCGGCCTTTCCTTTCGGCGGCGCCGTCTTCTTACGTCCCGTCCTGCGCGAGATGCGCCTTCTGGCTTCCCCGGACGGCCGGTGTCGTCAACCTGAGGCCGGTTCCGATGAGCGCCTTCCCGAATCCCTTCCAGAATCTCGACTCCAGCGGGCTTCCGCCGGGCCCACCGGACAGCGCCCTGCCACCCGCTCCCAAGAAGAGCCGCGGCCGCGTCGACATCGTGCGCGAGAAATCCGGTCGCGGCGGGAAGACGGTGACCGTGGTGAAGAACTTCGTCGGGATCGGCCTGCCCGAGAAGGAGGCCTTGGCGAAGGCCATGCAGCGGAGCTGCGGCACCGGAGGCACGGTGAAGGAAGGCCGGATCGAGATCCAAGGCGACCAACGCGAGGCGGTCGCGCGCATCCTGACCGAGGCCGGCTTCCGCCCGGTGATGGCCGGTGGATGACCACACGCCTACGGCCGTCTCAACGTCGACTGAGGGATCCGAACTTCACCACCGGACAGATCCGGATCCAGGGCGCGATCGCCTGAACGTAGGGACGAGGGGCAACCACGGATCGGCCAGCCGACCCCTCGGTGCCGCCCCAGTCCAATCGGAAGACGCCCGACGGCACCCGTTGCCGTGGCCAATGGCCCCCAGCCGACTCAGTCCATCTTGTCGATCTCGTCGGCCCTGTTGCTTCCGGCCTTGGAGGCCATCCGGGTGCGGCTGCCGGTCATGCGGGTCTCCGCGGGATTGTTCGGCCGCAGCATGCGCTTCTGACGTTCCCGGTCGCCGGCGGTCTTCACGACGTGGATCGGCTTGCCGGTGTTGATGTCGAGTCCGGTGACGTACATCGCCGCCGAGCCGGTCATCGGCAGCGGGATGAAGTCCTGGACCTGTTGGAGGTTCCACTTCTCCTTCTTCAGGAAATTCTCCACCGCGCCCATCTCCTTCTCGCTGCACCCGGGGAAGCTCGAGATGAAGTAGGGCACGAGGTACTGCTCCTTGCCGGCCTCCTCGCTCAACTCGAAGAACTTGTCCATGAACGCCGGGAAGTCGCCGGCCGGCTTGCGCATGCGGCGCAGGACGTCGGGGTTCATGTGTTCGGGTGCCACCTTCATGTGGCCCGAGACGTGGTTCTGCACGAGTTCCTTGAGGTACTCCGGCGTCCGGAGCGCCACGTCCATGCGGATGCCGGACTGCACGAACACGTGTTTGACCCCCTTTTGGCCGCGGGCGCCGCGGAGCAGGTCGAGTCCGGCCTTCTCGTTGATCTCGAACACCGGGCAGATCGAAGGCCAGAGGCAGCTCGGCCGATGGCACTTCTTGCATTCCTCGGCATGGCCGTTGCGCGCGCCGTAGAGGTTGGCGGTGGGCCCGCCGAGGTCGGAGACGGTTCCACGGAAGCTGTCGGACTCGGTCAGCCGCCGGATCTCCTTGAGCACGGAATCCTGGGTGCGGCTGGAGAGGAACTTCCCCTGATGGAAGCCGAGACCGCAGAAGGTGCATCCACCCGGGCAACCGCGGGAGACGATCACCGAGTCCTTGATCGTGGCCCAACCGGGGATCGGTTCCTTGTAGCTCGGATGCGGGAGCCGCACATACGGAAGGTCGTAGATGGCGTCGAGATCCGGGCCGTCGAGGGGCATTGCCGGCGGCTCCTGCAGCAGGGCGCGGTTGCCGTGCATCTGGACGAGGCGGCGTCCGCTGTAGGGAGTCTGCTGCGCCTCGACCACCTTCGTCAGGCGCATCAGCAACGCCTTGTCCGCCTGCAGCTCCTCCCAGGAAGGCAGAATGATGCAGTCGCTGAAGTCGGACTCGGCGGTGGCCTTGGCCCCGAGAAACAGAGCGGTCCCGGGAATGCCGCCGAAGTCCTTCCGGCCGGCCTCGAGGCGCGAGACGATCTCCCTCACCGCCCGTTCACCCATGCCGTAGACCAGAACGTCGGCCTTGGCGTCGGCCATGATCGACGGACGCAGCTTGTCTTCCCAGTAGTCGTAATGGGCAACGCGGCGCATCGACGCCTCCATGCCACCGAGGACGACCGGGACTCCGGGAAACGCGCGGCGGGACATCTGGGTGTAGACCAAGGCCGCGTGGTTCGGCCGCTTTCCGGGCGTGCCTCCCTCGCTGTAGACGTCCTCCTTCCGCTTGTGACGCGCCGCCGTGTAGTTCGACAGCATCGAGTCCAGGTTGCCCGCGGTGACGCCGACGAACAGCCGCGGCGTACCCATCACCTGCACGGAATCCGCACGGGTCCAATCCGGCTGCGCCACGATTCCCACACGCAGTCCCATCGCCTCCAACACCCGGCCGATCACCGCGGCGCCGAAGGACGGGTGGTCCACGTAGGCGTCGCCGGTGATCAGGAGGACGTCCAATTCGTCCCAGCCACGGGCCTTCATCTCATCCCGGGTCATCGGAAGAAACGCTCCCGGCTTCCGGGACTTGGCAAATTGGATCGGGGACGACGACATAAGCTCGCACCAGAAAAGCCCACATCCCCCGCCGAAGCAACCAGAAGCGGACTGTTTTTGTCCGCTTTTGAAAAAGCGGACGGGGGTGTATTCCATCGCGGCCGGGGCGGCCCCGCGGGTAGGTTCGCGGGAAGGCATGAACGAGGACATCCGAGCCCTCATCGACGGCATCCGCCGGGGCCAGTACGAGGACGCGGGCGAGAAGATCGCGCTGCTGGCGGCGGCGATGCTGGAGCAGGCGACGGACCCGGCGTTGGTGGTGCATTTGCTGCAGGCGCCGCAGGAGCCGTTGCGTCGGGCGGTGCTGGCGTTCCTCGAGGAGCGACCGGAAGCCGTGCCGATGCCGGAGATCCTGCGGCGTCTGACCGACACCAGCGAACGGGTCCGCACCGTTCTCGCCCGGATCCTCGGCAGGATGCCGGGATCGGAGACCACGGAGGCGCTGGGGCGCCTGGCGACGGATTCCAGCTCGGAGGTAAGGGAATCGGCCGTCGAGGCGGCGGCGGGGAATCCGGCCCTGACCGACGTCCTCCTCGGAAGGCTCGCCTCGGACTCCGACTGGGCGGTCCGACAGCAGTCCGCGAAGTCGCTCGCCGGCGTCGAGATCACCCGGACGGCGACGGGACTGCTGCGGGCGCTGGGGACGGACAGCGATGCGGACGTCCGCGGCACCTGCGCGGAGCAGCTGGAGACGGCGTTGGCCGCCGGTCCCGAAGGCGGCGGAACCGCCTGGGAGGTGGACTCTGAGGTGCTGCCGGCCGCGCGAAAGCAGGTCGCCGCGATGGAACGCGTTCCCCGCCTGAAGGCGTGGCTTACCTCGAACACCGATTCGACGGTCGATCCGAGGGAACTCGCCCGCTTCGGCACCGACCTGACGACGCAGTCCACATCGGGTTCGCTCGCCCGCGGCTTCCGCCTCGAACGGGCCGTGGAAACCCTGGCCGCCCGCCTGTCCTCGCCGAAGCCGCGATCCGTCGCACTGATCGGGAGGTCGGGAACCGGAAAGACGACGCTCGTCCACGAGTTGGTGCGCTTCCTCGCCCGACCCGAGAACGGCGCGTGGCGGGTGGTGAGGATGTCGCCGACCGACTTCATGGCGGGAACCCGCTATGTCGGGGACTGGGAGACCAAGGTGGCGGAGCTGATCGAGGCGGTGCGCCGACCGCGCCGGGTGCTGCTCTACATCCCGAACCTGTCGGACCTGGCGGCGATGGGACGATGGTCCAAGTCCGATGCGAATGTCGCCACGGCCCTCGCTCCGTACCTGGAGGACGGAAGCCTGGTGATCCTGGGGGAGAGCACGCTCGACGAGTTCGAGAGGGGCCTCGGTTCCGACCTCACGCTTCGGCGGCTTTTCGATCGGGTGCTGGTGGAGGAGCCCACCGTCGAGGAGACTCGCGGAATCCTCATGGAGGTCCGCGGATCGGACGAGGCGTTGCTGGCGGATTCGGTCCTGGGTTCGCTCCAGGAAATGGGCGAGGCCTTCCTGGGGCACCTGGCTCGGCCGGGAAGCTCGGTTCCGTTGCTGAGGGCGGTCCTCGCCGCGGCCCACGAGCGGGGCCGCCCCGTCACCCGGCGGGACGTGTTGGAAACCCTTTCGGTGTCCACCGGCATCCCGGCGGACCTGCTCGACGACGCGACGCCGCTGGATCCGGCCGCGATGGCGTCCTTCTTCCAAGGCCGGATCCTGGGACAGGACGAGGCGGTCGCCGCGGTGGCGGACACCGTGACCCTGATCAAGGCCGGTTTGAACGATCCGCAGAAGCCGTTCGCCGTCCTGCTCTTCGTGGGACCGACCGGCGTGGGCAAGACCGAGCTGGCCCGGGCCCTGGCGGAATACATCTTCGGGGATCCCGCCCGGCTCCAGCGCTTCGACATGAGCGAGTTCGCCGGCCCGGATGGCTTCGTCCGACTGATCGGAGGACGCGGCGAAAACGGGCTGCTGACCGACGCGGTGACGCAGCGGCCGTTCTCCGTGGTCCTGCTGGACGAGATCGAGAAGTCGCATCTCAACGTCTTCGACCTGCTGCTCCAGCTCTTCGACGCAGGACGGCTCACGGACGGCCGCGGGCGAACCGTCGACTTCCGTCGGACCATCGTGATCCTGACCTCGAACGTGGGAGCCGAGTCGACGTCGGCCCCACTCGGCTTCGGACGTCAGGCGGACCGTGCCTCCGCGGACGGCGACCGGACGTTCAAGGAGTTGTCGCGGTTCTTCAGGCCCGAGTTCCTGAACCGCATCGACCGCATCGTCGAGTTCAAGGCGTTGACCCTCGAGACGGCCGAGAAGATCGCGCGTCGCGAACTGGAGCTGGTGTTGCAACGCAGCGGCATCCGGCGCCGTGGCCTCGCGGTCACGCTGTCCCCCGAGGTCAACGCGCTGCTGGTCCGCGAGGGCTACTCCCGGCAGTTCGGGGCGCGGCCGATCAAGCGGACGGTCGAGCGGTTGGCCCTCCTGCCGCTCGCCCGGGCCCTCGCCGCCGGCGGCGCGGAACCGGGAAGCCTCGTGCATCTCCATCTGCGCGACGACGCCGTTTCGGTCTCGGTCACGCGTCCGCCGGAGTCTCCGGCTGTACCTTCGTCCAAGGTCGGTGGCGGCCGGAAACGTGGTCGCAATCCGGTGGAGATGCTGGGCCGACGGATCCTGGAGCTGATGCCGCTCGCGACTCCGTTGCTGGATTCGAAGAGCCGGCTGGTGGATTCGACCCGCACGCCCGATTTCCATCGGGACGCCGTCGCCAGGGCGCGCGTGTTCGACGAGATCGGCCGCATCGACCGCTTCGCGTCGCGGATCGCCGCGGTCCGGGACGGGATCGTCCGGCTGCAGTCCGACAGCGAGACCACCGATCCGGCCGAGGCGTTGGCGGAGTTGGAGTCGGAAGTGGAGCACCTCGAGAAGGTGGTCGTGGCCGCCGACGATCCCGCGGGATTGGCGGATGCCTTCGTCCTGATCGTGCGCGTGCAGGGCCAGGGAAACCCCATCGAGGCGGTGGACTCGCTGATGGGAACCTATCTGGGAACGGCGACGCGACGGCGCTTCGAAGGCGGGATCGTGGGAACCCTCGACGAACCACGCCAGGACGCCGCACTGCTGGAGATCTCCGGCCTTGGAGCCGCGGGATTGTTCCGCAACGAGGCCGGTCTCCACGAGTTCCATCGGCGGCGGCGGACCCGCAATCCGCGCAACGGTCGGGAGGAGACGCAGGACGACTCGACGCTGGTGCGGGTCGAGGTGGTCCCGGTGCTGGGCGAACCGCCGGCGCGATTCGCCACCCTCGTCCGATTGAAGGCGGTCGAAGGCCCGCCTTCGGAACGTCTGGGAGACCGGCCCGTGTTCCGGATCACCGGCTTCCATGAGGCGAGCATCCGATCCCTTTCCCTCGATTTCCCCGGACCGAGGACGGAGGCCTTGGAGCGGGCGGCCCGCTATTTCCACGCGCTGGTCGAGTCGAAACCCGGGAGCCCGCCCGACGGCCTGATCCGGCGCTACGACATCGGCATCGGATCCAGGATCAAGGATCTGCGGACGGGCCGGACGACGAGCCGGCTGGCGCAGTTCTTCCGGGGCCGCATCGACCTTCCGGAAGGCGCGCCGGAGTGACCGGCTCCAACGCCGCGCTCCCGAGGTGAAATGCGGCGCCGAGAAACCAACTAGCCCCGGCGGAACCGGAGGCATCCATCAGCACGCGCCCAGGAGCGGATCCGCTTCCTCGGCGTCCGATGGACCGAGGACACCTTCCTGGATCACGAGGCGCCGGCACGGACGGCATCGAAATCGCCGAACGCACCCGAGAGAGCCGGTTCACGGCAGCAAGACACCCCGCGTTGTCGGCGGTCGGTCCCCAGGGGAAAACGGCTCGGTCGTTCCCCTTCCCGTTCACCGCGGGTTGGCGGCCACCGTCGGAGCTCCTTTCCGACCGGTCGGCCCTCAAGCGGCTTCGGCGGTGTCGGGAATCGGCGTCAGGCAGTCCGCGGCGCTCCGGCAAAGCCCGATGAAGGTCTCCTCCGCCAGGGTCAGGCGCCGGGCACGCCAATGGAGCACGCCCCACTCGCGTCGTGCCTTGCGCCGGCCCAGGGGCAGCGCCACCAGGGAACCGTCCCGCAGCTCCCGTTGGGCCACCCAAGGAGCCACGATGCCCACCCCGAGGTTCAGCTTAACCAACTCCTTGATCGCTTCCATGCTGCCCAACTCGATGACCGTGTTCAGCACGATCTTCTCCTCGCGGAAGTACTCGTCGAGGATCCGCCATGTCAGGCTCTTCCGGCTGTAGACCACCAGGTTCTGCCGTGCGACCTCGGCCCTCGGGACGGAACCGGACGCGGCCCACGGATGCAGCGGCGACGCGATGAACACCAGTTCGTCGCCGAACAGATGGGTGAACTGGAACCGCTCGTCGGCCTTCAGCTCCATGCTCAACGCCAGGTCGGCACGGTTCGACTCCAGGACCTCCGTGGCCGCCAGCGTGTCGCACGGCTCCACGCTGATGTGGCTCTGCGGGAAGCTCTCCTTGAACTCCCGCAGCACCGGCGGAAGCAACGAAACGCAAAGGGTCACCGGGGCCGCGATCCTCAGACGCCCCACGCCCCACTTCCCCAGGCGCTCGATCCCGGACCGCGCCGAGGACATCTCCAGCAGCACCCGCTCCGCGTGCTGCAACAGATGTTCACCCGCCTGGGTCAGCAACACCTTCTTGCCCAACCTGTCCAAAAGACGACATCCGATGTCCGTTTCCAGCGCCTTCATCGAGTGGCTGACCGCGGACTGGGTCAGGAAGAGTTCCCGGGCCGTCTGCGTGAAACTCCCAGTGCGGGCAAGGATGACGAAGGCCTGTAGCTGCCTGCTGTCGAGCGGAGACTTCATTCATGAACCCGTTTCATCGGACCGATCAAAAGGAATCGGAGCATTAGACGGGCCGGACATGTCGCAAGGGCATCGATACCGCTTAGGAAGGGCCCGTGACGAAAGCCACGGCATCCAGGTCCGGCGCCCAGCCCGAGGGTTCGGCGATCCGTCTCGGCTTCGTCCCTCTCAACGACTGCGCGCCGCTCGTCGTGGCGGCCGAACACGGGCTGTTCCGGCGCCGCGGGCTCCGGATCCGGCTCTGCCGTGAACTGGGCTGGGCCAGCGTCCGGGACAAGCTCACCCACGGCGAACTCGACCTCGCCCACACCCCGAGCCCGATGCCGTTCACGCTGCGCTCGGGTCCGGTGCCCGAGGACGCCGTGACCGGCCTCGTCCTGAACCTCAACGGCAACGCCATCACCCTCTCCGAGGAGCTGTGGAAGGCCGGGGTGCGGGATGCCAACACCCTCGCCCGCCACCTGCGCGGCCTCCGGAACCACGTCCCCACCTTCGGCATCGTCTCCACCCAGTCCAGCCACGGCTACCTCCTCCGCAAATGGCTGCTCCGCGGCGGAATCAGTCCCGAGTCCTGCCGCTTCGTCGTCGTGCCGCCTCCCCAGATGGCCGGACACCTCCGCGCCGGACACCTCGACGGGTACTGCGCCGGCGAACCCTGGAACACCGAGGCGGTCGCCGCCGGCGTCGGCTGGATCGCGGCCACCAGCTCCTCCCTCGAACCCCTCCATCCGGAGAAGGTCCTCACCGCCCGCGCCTCGTTCTGCCAACGCCACCACGAGGAACACCTCGCCATCATCGCCTCCCTCGTCGAGGCCTGCCGCTGGTGCGACGATCCCGCGAACCACCCGGAGATCGCCGCGCTCCTCGCCCGACGCGAGTACCTCAACCTCCCCGTCGGACTCCTCCGCGGCGGATGGAGCGGCACCGTCGACCGCGGCCACGGCCACCTCGTCCCCGACCACGAGTTCACCGTCTTCCATCGCCACGACGCCAACGAACCCTCGCCGGACAAGGCCGCCTGGGTCGTCAACAACCTGCTCGAACCCGCCTCCAGGTCCGCGTTCCCGGCCCAGTCCCTGGGCCAGGTTTTCCGCATGGACCTCCACCAGGCCGCGGTCGCCCTCGTCCGCCCCTTCCCGTCCGACTCCTTCCCGACCCAACCGCCATCCCCATCCGCCCATGCCCCTGAAAACTCCCGTCGCTGACCTCAACCGCCGCCGGTTCCTCCGCAACACCGCCACCGGCGCCCTTCTCGCCGGTCTCCCCTCCGGCTGGACCGGCAGCGTCTTCGCAGACGACTCCCCGGAATCGCCGAACGTCCGCTTCGGCATCATCGCGCTGACCGACTGCTCCCCGATCGTCGTCGCCCACGAGAAGGGGTTCTTCAAGAAGCACGGCATCCAGTCCTCCGTGTCCAAGGAGGCCAGCTGGGCCGTCATCCGCGACAAGCTCCAGACCGGCGACAACCAGGCGACCCACATGCTCATCGGCATGCCCATCGCCTCCACCATGGGCCTCGGCGGTTCCGCCAAGAAGCCCATGGTCTACCCCTGGATGCTCAACCGGAACGGCCAGGGCATCACCCTCAAGGCCGACCTGGCCGGCAAGGTGAAGGAGGACCCCAAGGCGCTGAAGTCCTACGTCGAGAAGGCCAAGGGCATCGGCGAGCCGCTCACCTTCGCGATGACCTTCCCGCCTGGCACCCACGCCATGTGGATGCGCTACTTCCTCGGCGCCGGCGGCGTGAACCCCGACAAGGACGTCAACCTCATCACCATCCCGCCGCCGCAGATGGTGGCGAACATGAAGGTCGGCAAGATGGACGGCTTCTGCGTCGGAGAGCCTTGGAACGCACGCGCCATCGCCGACAAGATCGGCTTCTCGGCCATCTCGACCCAGGACATGTGGAAGGACCATCCGGAGAAGGTCTGCGCCTTCCTCGCGGAATACGCCGACAGGAACCCCAAGACCGTGAAGGCCGTGCTCAAGGCCCTCCACGAGGCCAGCGTCTGGCTCGACGACCTGGGCAACCGGCCCGAGCAGTGCGACATCGTCAGCAAGCCGAGCTACGTCAACTGCCCGAAGGACGTCATCCTCGGACGCCTGCTCGGCGACTACGACATGGGCGACGGCCGGAAGAAGAAGGACGACGCCTACATGATCTTCAGCCAGCGCAACTGCAACTACCCGCAGCCGAAGTACGTCGCCTGGTGGCTCACCCAGTTCCGCCGCTGGGGCATGGTCTCCGGCGCACCCGACTACGCCGGCATCGCCGCCAAGGTCGCACGGACCGACCTCTACGAGGACGCCATGAAGGAGATCGGCTTCGCCCATGGCGGCCGCAGCGACGCCCCCGAAACCCTCTTCGACGGCGTCACCTTCGATCCGAAGGGCGACCTCGAGGCCTACGCCAAGGGCTTCGCCGTCCACTCGCTCAAGGGTTGAGCCCCTCCTGACCCGACCCGACCCGGCCGCGCGTCCCAACGGGGATGCGGCCCACCGCCGCCCTGCCAAGGCGCGCGGCCGGGACAACCCGCATCGAATCCGCACGCCATGAAGCTCAAGAAAGCCGTCGAAACCCTCCTCTACCCGCTCGTCGGCATCGTCGTCAGCCTGCTCGTCTGGCAGGCGATCTCCGGCGGCGTCACCACGGCGAAGTCGCCGTCCGGCGAGATGGAGGAGGTGCGGACCGGACTCGTGAAGGACCTGCCCGGTCCGGCGGTCACCTGGGAACGGACGCGGAAGTACGTCGTCGAACCGTTCGCCAAGCGCGAGGAGCTCGACCAGGGCATCCTCCGCTTCACCTGGTATTCCCTGCTCATCGTCGCCAAGGGATACTTCATCGCCATCGTCGTCGGGACGCCCGTCGGGTTCCTCCTCGGACTCTCGAGGATGTTCACCCGGATGTTCGACCCGATCATCCAGGTCCTGCGTCCGGTGTCGCCGCTCGCCTGGATGCCCCTCGGCGTCGTGCTCTTCTCCGGCGCGGGCCGCAGCGCGAACGAACTCGGCGCCCTGTTCACCATCGCCGTCTGCGCCATGTGGCCCACCGTTCTCAACACCGCCGTCGGCGTCCGCGCGATCCCCCAGGACTACCTCAACGTGGCCAGGGTCCTGAAGCTCTCCCGCACCAAGACCCTCTTCAAGATCCTGATCCCGGCGACCCTGCCGTACATGTTCACCGGATACCGGCTGAGCCTCGGCATCGCGTGGCTGGTCATCGTCGCCGTGGAGATGCTCACCGGCCGCATCGGCATCGGGAACTTCCTCTGGAACGAGTACAACAACGGCCTCTATACGAGCATCATCCTCAGCATCCTCACCATCGGCGTCGTGGGCTTCCTGCTCGACCGCGCGATGAGCCTCCTCGAGCAGCGCTTCAAGTCCATCTAGGAGGATTCATGATTCCCGATTCTGGATTCCCGATTTCGTGCCGTCCTCCGCGTCGCCGCGAAGATCCGGACCAACTCCTCCGCCTCGGAGGCCAAGGCGCGGAGCCTCTGCTCCGGGAGCAGGCCGGCTTCCGCGATCAGCTCTATCCAGAAGTGCGACTCGTCCGCCTCCTCGAGGACGATCGAGATCTTGTTGGCGAAGTCCGCACGGGACTTCGAACGGAGGGCCGAACGGTAGTTGGCCGCCACGGACGTTCCGCTGCGACAAAGCTGTTGGGCCACAACCCTTCCCCGGACCGATTTTGGCAAGGCTTCGGCGAGCCGCATCACCCTCACTGCGAAACGCATCGTACGGTCCTTCAGTTCCTCGGAGTCCACGGAGGCACAAGGCGTCCAGGGCCTCCGGCGTTCAATCGGGAATCGGAAACCCGGAATCAGGAATAGCATGCCCTTCCTCCAGCTCTCAGGCGTCTCCAAGTCCTTCGGCCCGGCCGAGGCCCGCATCGACGTCCTCCATGACATCCAACTCTCCCTCGAACGCGGCGAGATCCTCGCCGTCGTCGGCTACAGCGGCTCGGGCAAGACGACCCTGCTCTCCCTCGTCGCCGGCCTGCTCCGGCCGGACCGCGGTTCGGTGACGCTCGACGGGCGCCCCGTCACCGGTCCCGGCCCCGACCGCGGCGTCGTCTTCCAGAACTACAGCCTCCTCCCCTGGCTCACCGTCGCCGAGAACATCGCCCTCGGCGTCGACCAGGTGTTCGCCGACCGTGACGCGTCCTGGCGCCGCCAACAGGTCGAACGCCACGTCGCCATGGTCGGCCTCGCCCACGCCGCAAACCGGCGTCCCGCCGAGCTGTCCGGCGGCATGCGCCAGCGCGTCAGCCTCGCCCGCGCCCTCGCCATGGATCCCCAGGTGCTCCTGCTCGACGAGCCCCTCGGCGCGCTCGACGCCCTCACCCGCGCCACGCTGCAGGACGAGATCGGCCGCCTTTGCCGCGACTCCGGCAAGACCGCCCTGCTCATCACCAACGACCCCGACGAGGGCATCTACCTCGCCGACCGGATCATCCCGCTCGGCGCCGGCCCGCGCGCCACGCTCGGCCCCTCCTTCAACGTGGACCTCGCACGTCCCCGGGACCGCCGAGCCATGAACCACGACCCCCGGTTCCGCGAGATCCGGAACGGCGTCGTCCAATGGATGCTCGGACCCGGCGCCCGCCAGTCGGTCACCGTCTCCCGCAAGCTGACCCTGCCCGACATCGAGCCCGAGGACCTCGACGCGCCCCGGCCGCGCCTGGGCGGAGGCCGTCGTCCGGTGCGGCGCGGCGAACAACGTCGCGAGACCGTCCAGATTCCCTGACCCAACCCGCCCCCTTTCCGGCCCATGAGCCACCACGTCGAACTCTCCAACCTCACCAAGTCCTACCCGACGCCGAAGGGCCCGGCGGTCATCGTCCGCGACTTCAACCTCAACATCCGCAAGGGCGAGTTCGTGTCCCTCATCGGCCACTCGGGCTGCGGCAAGTCCACCGTCCTCTCCATGCTCGCCGGGCTCAACCCGGTCACCGCCGGCGGCATCATCCTCGCCGGCAAGGAACTCGTCGGACCCGGACCCGACCGCGGCGTCGTCTTCCAGTCGCCCAACCTCCTCCCCTGGCTCACTGCCTTCGAGAACGTGCTCCTCGGCGTGGACCAGGTCTTCTACACCGCCTCCCGGGAGGAACGCCGCGACATCGCCGAATACTACCTCACCGTGGTCGGGCTCGGCGAATCCATGCACCGGCGCCCCGCCGAGCTCTCCCAGGGCATGCGCCAACGCGTCGGCATCGCCCGCGCCTTCGCCCTCTCGCCCAAGATGCTCCTGCTCGACGAGCCGTTCGGCATGCTCGACTCGCTCACCCGGTTCGAGCTCCAGGCGGTCCTCATGGAGCTTTGGGCCCGAAACAACATCACGGCGCTCATGGTCACCCACGACGTCGACGAGGCGCTCTACCTCAGCGACCGGATCGTGATGATGACCAACGGTCCCGAGGCGTTCGTCGGAGAGATCCTCGAGATACCATGGGAACGTCCCCGCGACCGGCGGCAGGTCCTGGAACATCCGGACTACTACCGTCTGCGCGAACACCTCATCGGCTTCCTCAACGTCCGGGCCTACACCCTCAAGGGCCTGACGCCTCCGGGCGGCGACGCCGGACACGGTCCCGCGGAACCCGCCCCGAAGGCCACCGCACCCAAGCCGACCGAGCCGGCTCCCATCCAACTCGAGGCGCTCGCCGCCTGACAGGCTTCCCCAGAATCCCGGATCCCCGAACCCAACCAGCAACCCGACTCCCCCAACCCTCCGCAACCCACAACACCATGCCATCACATCGACTCCCCGGCCTCGTCGCCCCGCTGCTCCTCGCCGCAGCCGTCCAATCCGCCCTCGGCAACGACTGGACCGACGTCGGCTTCACCTCCCCGCTGGCCCCGACGCCCGGCTACCTCAACGAGTGGCTGCGCAAGGACGATCCGTACATGAACTCCTGGAACGTCGGCGTCCTGTACTGGGGACGCTACGAGTCCAAGCAGAACGGCGGCTTCGTCGGCCCCGGCTCGCTCGCCGACTTCCGCCGGGATGTCGACAACGACAACAGCTACTACCTCCAGCGCGTCGTTCCCCGGATCGGCTACACCGACAAGTGGTTCGAGGTCTTCGTGCAGGGACGTTCCTCCACCGCCACCGGCGACGACCGTTCGTCCACCGCCAACGGCACGGTCAACGTGAACACCAACGGCGTCGTCACCTCCTCCGGCCCGACCGGCCGCGGTTCCAGCCCGGAGTCCGACGGACCCATCGACCTCAACCAGGCCTACGTTTCCATCGGCAACCACAAGGAGTTCCCCGTCTCCCTCAAGCTCGGACGCCAGGAGCTGGTGCTCGGCGAGCAGCGCATCGTCGGCCCGCTCCTCTGGAACAACATCGGACGCCAGTGGGACGCCGCGAAGATGCGCTGGCAGAACCGCTGGTTCGCCGCCGAGGCCTGGAGCTCGCTGGTCGTGATGCCCGACGACAACGCCTTCAACAAGTCGAACAACAAGGAGGCGTTCTCCGGGCTCCAGATCACCACGAAGCAGCTCCCGAAGCTGTGGAGCGAGTTCTACCTGCTCGCCCGCAACGTGGGCCGCGGCGCCAACTCCGGCACCCGCAACAGCACGCCGCCGCCGTTCCGTCCGCCCGAGGCCCAGGACGTCTACACCGCCGGGACCTACCTCCGGAACTCCACCAACGACTGGCAGAACGTGGATTTCGGCGTCCAGGCCTACTACCAGTTCGGCAACTTCGCCGACTTCCGCGAGGCCGGCGGCAACGGTCCGCGTCGCGACCACAGCGCCTGGGCGGTCATCGGATCCGGCGGCTACACCTGGAAGGAATCGGCCCTCACGCCCTACCTCGGCGCCGAGTACTCCTACGCGAGCGGCGACGGCAACCCGAACGACGGCAAGCACAACACCTTCGTCCACCTCTATCCCACCGGACACCTGTTCTACGGCTTCGCCGACTTCGCCTCGCTGCAGAACCTCCACAACATCCGGCTCCGCAGCGCGATCAACCCCACCGCGCGCCTCAAGCTGATGCTCGAGGGACACCTCAAGTGGCTCGATTCGGTCGACGACAACTTCTACAACGTGGCCGGACTCCCCCGCGGCGGCGTCGTGTACCAGGGTGCCGCGGCCCGCGGCACCGGCTACGGCATCAACCCCGACGCCGGCTCCTTCGTCGGCACCGAGATCGACCTCGTCGCCCAGTGGCGGATGAACAAGTTCACCACCATCGAGGCCGCCTACTGCCACTTCTTCCGCGGCGACTACATCAAGGACTCCCTCGCGAAGTCCGGATCCCAGGACGCCGACTACGTCTACGCCCAGGTCCAGGTCCAGTTCTAGCCCGCCACCCTGCCCATGTCCTCCCCCACCGAAACCGCACCGGGCGCCTTCGATCCGATCCAGCGGGAGTATCTCGCCGGGTTGTTCGCGGGGATCGCCCAGCGCGGGATCCATCCCTACGTGGGGACCATGGAGGGCACGGGGCTGCTGACTTCCGACCCCGCCGTGGGCGGCCCCAACCGGGCCGCCCCGGCGCAGGAGGAGGAGATGGTCCACGGCACGCCGGTCTCGGAACTCAACCGCCAGGAGCTGTGGAAGCACGAGCTGGCGGGGCTCGATTCCTGGGACCGCCTCGTCCAGCACGCCCAGGAGGACCGCTTCCCGGGCGACGCCGACAACTTCCGCTTCCGCTACCACGGGCTGTTCCACGTCGCCCCGGCTCAGGACAGCTTCATGATGCGGGCCCGCATCCCCGCCGGTGAACTCACCTCGGCGCAGATGCGCGGGATGGCCGACCTCGCCGAGGAACTGGGCGACGGCAAGGCGGCCGTCACCACCCGCTCCAACCTGCAGGTCCGCGGCATCGCCCCGCGGCACCTCGTCGAGGTCGTCACCCGGCTCGTCCGCCTCGGACTCACCGCGAAGGGCTCCGGCGCCGACAACATCCGAAACATCACGGCCTCTCCCACCGCCGGCTTCGACCCGCAGGAGCTGCTCGACACCCGGCCGTTCGCGCACGCGCTCCACCACTACATCCTCAACAGCCGCGACCTGTTCGACCTGCCGCGGAAGTTCAACGTCGCCTTCGAGGGCGGCGGGGCCGTGGACACCGTCGCCGACACGAACGACATCGGCTTCATGGCCTGTCGCGTTCCCGCGACGGCGTCCGGGCTCTCCCTGCGCGACGGCGCCGCCGCTCCCGTCGAACCCGGCGTGTACTTCCGCGTCGAGCTCTGCGGCATCACCGGGCACCGGCAGTTCGCCAGCGACACCGGCCTGCTCGTGCGCCCCTCCGAGGCCGTCGCCGTCGCCGCGGCGATGATCCGCGTCTTCTCCGCCAACGGCGACCGGACCGACCGCAAGAAGGCCCGCCTGAAGTACCTCGTCGACCGCTGGGGCGTGGACCGCTTCCTCTCCGAGACCCAGGCCCGCCTCGCCTTTCCCCTCGTCCGCCTGCCGATGGACTCCTGCATCCCACGGCCGCCATCGGTCAAGCACGGCCACATCGGCGTCTACCGCCAACGCCAGCCGGGCCGGAACTACGTCGGCGTCGTCGTGCCGGTCGGCATCCTGACCGCGCGCCAGATGCGCCGTCTCGCCGACATCGCCGAAGCCCACGGCTCCGGCACGCTCCGCCTCACGCCCTGGCAGAACCTCATCATCCCCGACGTCACCGACGCCTTCGTCGAGTCCGTGCGGCGGCAGCTCGTCCGTGCAGGCCTCCACCACGAGGCGGACCACGTCCTCGGCGGCCTGGTCGCGTGCACCGGGAGCCGCGGATGCAAGTACGCCGGCACCGACACCAAGGGCCATGCGGTCGAGCTTGGGGGCTTCCTCCGGCGCCGGCTCCGCCTCGACCAGCCGCTCAACATCCACTTCACCGGCTGCCCGAACTCGTGCGCCCAGCACTACATCGGCGACATCGGGCTCCAGGGCGTGAGGGCACAGGTCGCCGGCGAGAGTGTCGAGGCCTACCACATCGTCTTCGGCGGAGGCGTCGGCCACGACCAGTCCGTCGCACGCCAGGTGTTCACCAACATCCCGTGGACGCAGGTGCCGGAACTGCTGGAACGGGCGCTGCGGGCGTACCTCCGGGTCCGGGAGCCGGGCGAATCCTTCGCCGCCTTCACGCGGCGCCACGACGTGAAGCGCCTCCAGGAGATGTTCTCCGAATGAACCCGCCTCCCGTCCCATTCCTGCCGGACTCCGCACCGTTCACGGCGGAACAGCGGGCCTACCTGAACGGATTCCTCGCCGGGCTCTTCTCACGCGTCCCCGGCCCGGCCGCAACCGCGGCCCCGGTCGCCGCACCGGCCCGGCTCACCCCGTTGGCGGTCTGCTTCGGCAGCCAGACGGGCACCGCCGAGGGTCTCGCCAAGCGCATCGCCCGCGAGGCGTCCAAGCGCGGCTTCGCCCCCACGCTCCACGACCTCGCCTCCGTCACGCCGGCCTCCCTCTCCGGCGAACACAGCCTGCTCGTCGTCACCAGCACCTACGGCGACGGCGAACCGCCCGACAACGCCAAGGCGCTCTGGAAGGCGCTCTCCGCCGCGGACGCCCCCCGGCTCGAACGGCTCCGGTTCTCCGTCTGCGGCATCGGCGATTCCAGCTACGCCCGCTTCTGCGGATTCGCCCGCGACCTCGATTCCCGGCTCGCGGCCCTCGGGGCGACCCGTGTCGCCGACCGTGCCGACTGCGACACCGACCCCGAGGAAACCTTTCTCCGCTGGCTGTCCACGGCGCTTTCCGCCCTGCAACCCGCCAAGGAAGCCGGGCCGGAACCGTCCACCGCGGCCGTACCCACGACCGGATCCGCTCCCGCCGCCGGCGCGCCCGCAGCCCATTCGCGCTCGAACCCGTTCCCGTCGCGGCTGCTCGCCAACCGAAGGCTGAACGCCGCGGGCTCCGCCAAGGACGTCCGCCACCTCGAGTTCGACCTCGCCGGTTCGGGCCTTTCCTACGAGGCGGGCGATGCGCTCGGCGTCCTTCCGCGCAACGATCCCCAGCTCGTCGCCGAACTGCTCCGGATCCTCGGCGCGTCTCCCGACCTCCCGGTGACCCTGCCCGGCGTCGGCGGGATCCCCTTGTCCGAGGCGCTCCTGTCGCGGCTCGAGATCACGCGCATCCCGCGGCCGCTGCTGGAACACGTCGCGACGGCCTCGGGCGACGCGACGCTGCTCGCCGTCACGGCCCCCGATGCGAACGGCGCGCTGACCCGGTTCCTGTACGGACGCGAGATCGTCGACCTGCTCGTCGCCCACCCCGATGCGCGTCCCGATCCGCAACGCTTCGTGGGAATGCTGCGGAAGCTCGCGCCGCGGCTCTACTCGATCAGCTCCAGCCCGAAGGCCCACCCGGGCCAGGTCCATCTCACCGTGGGCACGGTGCGCTACGAGAGCCTCGGGCGTCCCCGCTCCGGGGTCTGCTCGACGTTCCTCGCCGACCGCGTCGGACCGGACGCGACGGTCCCCGTCTTCGTCCACGTCAACCGCGCGTTCCGTCCGCCCCCGCCGGACCGGCCGCTGGTCATGGTCGGACCCGGCACCGGCATCGCGCCCTTCCGCGCCTTCCTCGAGGAACGCCGCTCGGTCGGGGCCACCGGACGGAACTGGCTCTTCTTCGGCGACCAACGCTCGGCCACCGACTTCCTGTACCGGGACGAGCTGGAGGGCTTCCAACGGGACGGCACGCTGCATCGGCTCGACCTCGCCTGGTCCCGCGACGGAGCGGAGAAGGTCTACGTCCAGGACCTCATGCGGAAGCACGCCGCGGAACTCCACCGCTGGCTGGAGGACGGCGCCGCCTTCTGCGTGTGCGGCGACGCCTCGCGCATGGCCAAGGACGTGGACGCCGCGCTGCAGGAGATCTACCGCACCGCCGGAGGACTCGGGACGGAGGAGGCCGCGGCGCGGGTCGACGCGCTGAAGGCGGAGAAGCGGTATCTCCGGGACGTCTATTGAAGCGACCGCCATGTCCCCACGCACCGGCATCGCCCAACTCCCCGAAGGGACGCCCCATGGACTGGAGCCGGTCAGGACGCTTGTCGACGAGTTGCTCGAGGACCAGCGCCGCCTGACCGCCGTCGAGCGCTTCTCGCAACGGCATGCCGACGCCAGGGCGCCGCTGCTCGAGTCGCACTACCGGGATCTGCTGCCGCTGTCCGCGCCGCTTCCCGGCGAGCAGTACGCCTTCGAGGTGGACCTCGACGCCTGCAGCGGATGCAAGGGCTGCGTCACCGCGTGCCATTCGATGAACGGTCTCGACGACAACGAGACCTGGCGCGAAGTCGGCTTCATCGTCGGCCACGCCGCCCCGAAGCCCTCCGGTCCGTTCCGGCCCTCGGCGGACGCCCCGGTGATCCCTTTGACCCAGGTGGTCACCACCGCCTGCCACCATTGCGCGGATCCCGGCTGCCTCAACGGCTGCCCCGTGCTCGCCTACGACAAGGATCCGGCCACCGGCATCGTCCGGCACCTCGACGACCAGTGCATGGGTTGCAGCTACTGCATCCTGAAGTGCCCCTACGAGGTCCCGAAGTATTCCAAGGAACGCGGCATCGTGCGGAAGTGCGATCTCTGCCAGGGACGCCTTGCGGCCGGTGAGGCGCCGGCGTGCGTCCAAGGCTGCCCGAACGAGGCCATCCGGATCCGTCGCGTGCGGACGGCGGACCTGATCGCGACCCATCGTCCACAGGAGGCCGCGACGGCGAACACCTTCCTTCCGGGTTCGCCGGACCCGTCGATCACCGCGCCGTCGACCCTCTACCGATCGCGCCATCCCGGGACCGGTCTGCGCCCGGCCGACCAGGACGTTCCGCGGTTGGATCCGCCCCACGTTCCGCTGGTGCTGCTGCTGGTCCTCAGCCAGGCGTCTGCCGGCCTCGCCCTCGCCCTTCCCTGCGTCGCCGGCTTCGCGGCGCCGACGGCGTTCCGGGTGCTGCTCGTCGCCTCCGGCGTCCTGCTGGCCCTCGGCATGGCCGCCTCGGTCGCGCACCTGGGCCGGCCCACGAAGGCCTGGCGCGCGTTCCTCGGATGGCGCCGCAGTTGGCTGAGCCGCGAGATCCTGGCCCTGAACCTGTTCGCCGGCGCCCTCGCCGCGGCGGCCGCCTCGGCCTGGATTCCCGCCTTCCAGGGACTCCGTCTTCCCTTGGCGCTCGCCGCCTCGGCCACCGGCCTGTTCGCGGTCTTCAGCTCCGCGATGGTGTACGTCGACACGCGCCGACCGGTCTGGGATGCGACGCGGACCTTCGGCCAGTTCCTCGGGACGACCGGCCTGCTCGGGGCAACGCTCACGGCCGTTGCCCTGGGTTGGACCGCGACGGCCGGACATCCGGAACTGCTCCCCGCGGTCCGCACCGCCGCGATCGTCGCGGCGCTGTTCCGCACCGCGCTGTTCGTGTGGAACCGCGTCTGCCACCGCGCCGCGCTCGCAGACCGTTGCTCGCCCGTCCACGCCAACGCCCGGGCCCTCGCGGAGCTGCTTCCCGCGGTGATCCCGGTGCGCAACGGGCTCTTCCTCGTCTCGACCGTGGCGGGGCTCGCCGCGCTGGCCGGCCCCGCTTCGTCTGCCGCGGCGTGGGCCGGACTTTCCGCCCTCACCACCGTCACCTCGGAACTGTTGGGCCGCATCGTCTTCTTCGTGACCGGCACCGCGCGACGCATGCCCGGAGGCATCCCCACATGACCGAACAGACAAAGGTCCCGGCCTCCGCACCGAGCGACTCCCTGCTGCGACGTTGGACCGGTCCCCAGACCTCCGACCTCGTCCTTTCGCCGGGGCGGTTCGGACTCGGACGCGTGCCTCTCCGCCTCGAGCCCGACGCGACCACCGGGATGGTGTGCGGCTTCTGCGCCACCGGCTGCGGGTTGCAGGTGCATCTCCGCGACGGGGAGGCCCTGAACCTCAGCGGCGACCCCGACTACCCGGTGAACCTCGGCATGGCCTGTCCGAAGGGTTGGGAGGCGCTCGCGCCGCTCCGTTCCCCGGACCGCGCCGTCACGCCGCTGTTGCGCAACCCGGCCACCGGCCAGATGGAGCCCGTCTCCTGGGTCCGCGCGCTGGACGAGTTCACGGTCCGGATGAAGACCGTCCAGGCGGCGCACGGCCCCCACAGCATCGCCTTCCTCAGCACCGGCCAGATCTGCACCGAGGAGATGGCGCTGCTCGGCATGCTGTTCAAGTTCGGCATGGGAGGGCTCCACGGCGATTCCAACACCCGGCAGTGCATGGCCACCGCCCACGTCGCCTACAAGCAGAGCCTCGGCTTCGACGCCCCGCCCTACACCTACGCCGACTTCGAGCAGTCGGACGTGCTCGTCTTCGTCGGGGCCAACCCCTGCATCGCCCACCCGATCCTCTGGCAACGCGTCCTCCGGAACCCGCACCGTCCCGAGATCCTCGTCCTGGATCCCCGACGGACCGAGACCGCGATGAACGCCACGCAGCACCTCGCGCTGCGGCCCAAGTCGGACCTCACCCTGCTCTACGGCATCGCCGCGGCCCTCGTCGCCCGCGGGGCCGTGGACCGGGACTTCGTCGAGGCCTACACCACCGGCTTCGACGGGTTCGAGGCGTTCCTCGGGGCCTTCACCCCGGAACGGGCCTGCTCCGAGTCGGGGATCACCCGCGAGGCGTTCGACCGGGCGGTGGACACCATAGCCCGGGGACGTCGCGTCAGCTTCTGGTGGACCATGGGCGTGAACCAGGGCCACGAGTCCACGCGGACCGCCCAGGCCCTGATCGACCTCGCGCTGATGACCGGCAGCTTCGGACGCCCCGGCACCGGTGCGAACTCGATCACCGGCCAGTGCAACGCGATGGGTTCGCGGCTCTACTCGAACGTCACGTCCCTTCCGGCGGGACGCGACTTCCGCAACGCGGAGCACCGGGCCGAGGTTTCGCGGTTGCTCGGGATTCCCGGGGACAGGATCCCCGACGAGCCCTCGCTCGCCTACGACCAGATCCTCGAGGGGATCGAGAAGGGCGACATCCGCGGGCTCTGGGTCATCGCCACCAACACCGCGCATTCATGGATCGAGCAGGACCGTTTCCGACGGCTGGTCGGGAAGCTCGACTTCCTCGTGGTCCAGGACCTCTACGCCTCCACCGACACCGCCCGCCTGGCCCATCTTGTCCTGCCCGCCGCGGGTTGGGGCGAGAAGGACGGGACGCTCATCAACTCGGAGCGCCGCATCGGCCTGGTGAAACGGGTGCTGCGGGCGCCGGGCGAGGCCCTGGCCGACTTCCACATCTTCCGGCTGGTCGCCGAAGCCTGGGGCTGCGGCGGGCTTTTCCGCGAATGGACCGACCCCGAGGCGGCCTTCGGCATCCTCCAACGCCTCAGCCGCGGCACCCCCTGCGACATCGCCGGGATCCGCGGTTACCGGCATCTCGACGAATGCGGCGGGATCCAGTGGCCCTTTCCCGAGACGGCCGCAGCCGGCACATCCGATCCGGTCCGCGAGCGGCGTCTGTTCGAGGATGGACGGTTCTTCACGCCGGATGGCCGGGCTCGGTTCCTGTACGAGGAGCCGCGGGGGGTTCCGGAGCCCGCCGACGCCGAGTACCCGTTCATCCTGCTCACCGGCCGCGGCACCAGCGCCCAGTGGCACACGAACACCCGTACGGAGAAGTCCGCGGTGCTCCGGTCCCTCTACCCGGCCGAGGTGTACTGCGAGATCCATCCCGACGACGCGGCCCGGCTGCGGGTGGAGACCGGCACCCGGCTCCGGATCCGCTCGCGTCGGGCGTCCATCGAGGCCCAGGCCTTCGTCACGCCCACCGTGCAACCCGGCCAGGTCTTCCTCCCGATGCACTACGTCGAGGTGAACCGCCTCACCCGCTCCACCTTCGACCCGCATTCCCGTCAGCCGAGCTACAAGCACTGCGCCGTCCACGTCGGACGCGCGGCCGGCTGACCCGGCGGACAGGGCAAGGCGGCGCGCCCAAGGTCAGAGGCTGCTCTCATCGCCGGGCCGTTCCGGGAACTGGAGCTTCAACACGGTCCCCGTACCCGGCGTGGAGTCGAGCGTCAGCGCACCGCGCAGCTCCGACGCCCTTTCGAGCAGGGTCACCATCCCGAAACCTTCCCTGCGCGACTGGGCGACGTCGAAGCCCCGTCCGTCGTCGGCGATCTCCAGGTGGATCCAGCCGGCCACCGGACTGGGCTGGAGCCGGATGGTGATCCGGGTCGGCTCGGCGTGGCGGAGCGAGTTGGAGACGGCCTCGCGGACGAGGTTGGCCAGGTGGAGGACGCTCCGTCGTGGCAGGTTGCGGGTGTCGACGGCGATCTCGAGCTCGAAGCGGATCGGGAGGCTTCGCTGGAGACGGTCCACCAGTCCCTGGAGGATCTCGGCGAAGGTGCGGTGCGACGAGGACTCGTCCTTGAGCGTGAGCAGGAACTCGCGGAGTTCGACGAGGGTCTCCTGCACCAGCCGGTGTCCGGCCTCGACCCCTTCACGGGCGCGGGGCGGCTGCAGGTCCAGGTTCCGGAGGGCGTGCTGCAGATGGAGGCCCACCGCATAGAGGTTCTGAACCGTGCCGTCATGCAGGTCCCGCGAGAGGCGGGCCCGCTCGCGATGGGCCTGCGCGAGACGCCGGTTCGCGGACTGAAGGCGGTGGAGCATCTCCGCCTGGTGTTTCCGCGCACGGATCTGGAGGAACAGCACCTGGGTGGCCAACAGGGTGAACACGGTCCCGCATCCCGACATCCAGAGCGCGAGACGCCGCTCCGACTGGTCCCGGAAATGTTCCGTGGTCCATTGGTCGAACCAGAAGACGGAATCCTGGATCTCGATCCTGCCGGAGCGCTGGATGTCCGGATCCTCCGGACGGGCCGACCGGGGATGACGGCGGGCGCTGTGATACAGGACGTCGCCCCTCGAGCTCCCGGCGGTGCCGGCGCGCACCTCCAACCCGAAATCCGGATGCGAGTGGGAGATCTCCGCGTCGAGGATCTCCCCGAAGTCGACGTCGACGAAGGCCACGCCCTGCCAGTCGGCCGGGACGATGCGGAGCGGATCCCGGGGCGGTTGGCGTTGGACCGGGGCGTAGATGCGGATGCCCCGGACCTCCTGGCCCCGCCATTCCGGAGGGGCGATCGGCTCAACCCCGGACGCGACCGTGCCGGCCAGCGCCAGCGCGAGAGCGACGCGTTCGGGCCCGGGACCGTCGGACGCGGCGCGGGGATGTCTCCGGAGCAGGTCCCGGCCCAACACGGTGTGGTTGGTCCTCCAGAACTCCTCGGGAAGCGACCGCGGCCGGTAGAGCACCACGGGAAGCCGGGGCTTGCCGATCAGCCGCTCGGGGAACGGATCGGCCGGGTCCAGCGGCGCCTCGATCCGGAAGTCGAATCCATGGCGGTCCGACCAGATCCGCGAGGCCGCGGCCTCGCCGCCGGCAGGAACCTGCTCGGCATAGCCGATCCCGGCGAACCCAAGCAGGGCTTCCTCCGCGCTCCGGGTCCGGAGCCACGGCCCCAATCCGTCCGGATCGCGCAGGCCCCCTTCGGCGATCGAATCCCGGAAGCCGTTCACCAGGCGGGTATGGCCTCGGACCTGCGTGGTGATCGCCCGCCGGATCCGGGCGGAGATGTCCTCGGCCCGAGCGGCGTCGAGGCGTCGCGCCCGGGCGGACATCAGCTGGTACGTGAGTCCCGTGAGGAGCAGTCCACCGCACAGCACGGCGGCGGCCGGACGGAACATCGGCTGGAACAGGGCCGGCAGCACGCGCCGCAGGGGAAGGGCGGCCTGCAGAAGCGCCAGGGAGACGACCGCACCCAGGGCCCAGGGCCAACCGGCACGGGTCAGGGCAACCCGGCGTTCGCGGCCGAGGAAGACCTCGGGGTAGCCGCCACGTCCGCGCTCCCACAGGGCCTGCACGGCGGTGCCGGGGAGCCGCTTCTCGAAGAGGACGACGTCGTCGTAGGCGACGTCGAAGTGGTTCTGGCCGCGGGCCGCGGTCTCGGCCAGCCAACGCCGGACCTCCCCGCCAGGGAAGCCTCTCCAACTGCCATACTCGCTGAGGCTGCCCCGCGGGGCCTCCCCACAGAGCCGCAGGCTGGCATTGACCGGCTCGCCATTGCCCCAGCCCTGCCGGGCCGACAGCTCTCTTCCGTCGATCCGGATCTCCATCCACGCCGGATCCACCGCCAGCGAAAGGTGGAACCAACGTCCCACCGGCACCGTGTTCGTGGTGGAGAAGGCGACCTTGTTCGTCCAGATGCCCGGAACCTTGGAATCACGGACCCTCTGTTCGAAGAAGACCTGACCGTTCGTGACGCCCAGGTAGGAGCGGTACCCGGGCCCGGTGAGCGAGGCGAGATCGAAGGAGATCCGGGAGACCGGGGTGGCGTTGGAAGGGATCCGGGCCCAGAAGGCGAGGGTCCAGGCGGAAGCCCCCTCGGGAAACCGGCCGAGTTCCACGGTCGAGATCGGCGGGACCTGGTAGTGCCAGTTCCCGGACTCCTCGACGGCCACCGCGGAACCCCATCTCTCCAGGCGCATTCCATGGTAGGGATCCGACCATTCCCTTTCACCGGAACCCCACAACATCGGAGTGCCGGCCGGCCATCCCTGGGGTCGGAGGCCGATCCACTGGGTGGTTCCGTACCAGACGAGGATGGCGAACAGCAGCAGACCCCAGGCGAGGCGGAACCGGGGATCCCACACGGGGACGTTCGGGGACGGCGACGGAGGTGATCCCTCACGTTCCTTGGGGTCGCCGTTTTTCACGGACTCGGACGTTGGCGCAGCCAAAGGGCGACGGCACCCGCACGGTTCTTCACCTCCAGCTTGGAGTAGATCGTGGTGAGCATGTTGCGGACGGTGCCCTCGGTCAGGAGCAGTTCGGCGGAGATCTCCTTGTTCACCTTGCCCTGGGAAAGCAGGGCGACGACGCGCTGTTCCTGGGGCGTGAGCCTCTGCAGGCGGCCCTTTGGCGTTGCGGCCACCGTCGAAGGCGGCCGGCGGCCCGGGAACGAGTTCGCCACCAGGATCCGCGTGATGACGGGATCGATCACCGCCCCGCCGCGGGCCACGGCCAGGATCGCCGTGCCCAACTCGGCCTGTTCCAGGTCCTTCAGCATGTAGCCATCCGCACCGGCATCCAGCGAGTTGAGGACCGTCTCCTCGTCGCCGTAGGAGGTCAGCATGAGCACCTTCGGGGCGTCCGGCCGGGACTTGACCTGCCGGCACAGCTCGATGCCGGAAAGGTCCGGAAGCCGGATGTCGAGGATCACCACGTCGGGATTCGACTGCGGAACCAGCCTGAGCGCCTCCGCGGCCGTCGCGGCCTCCCCCACCACCTCGACCTTGGGTTCATCCGACAGGATCGCCCGGATCCCCACCCGGACCACCGCATGGTCGTCCACCAACAACACTCGGACCGGCGTAAGGGGTGTGGCCATGTAGGAACAGGGGAAGCGTTCGGAGTTCGGGTGGCCGGAGGTTGGACGAATCCCCGCGGGAAATCCATCGGCTCCGGAGGGATTCCATCCGACGGATTCCTTTCAACCGCTTCGATTTCCGCAAGCGTACCGCGTCCGGAAACTCCCCGGTACTGAGGAATGTCATGTCTGCGGGGTGACATTCCTCCGGAACCCGGGAGGAAAGTCGTAAGCGACACCCTTTGTGGGTCGAGGGGAACCTGTTAGACGGGGCCTGCAATGACTGAACCCGCAAGCGGTCCGGCGAAGCCCACGGGACTCCGATGATGCCCGGGGACGACGAGATCCCCTCCGTGTCCGGTCGTCCGGTTTCCGCTTCGTCGGTCGGCGGTTCGGGGTTCCAAGAGGTGTACCCGGATCCGCGCGAACGGGCGGCCCTGCTGTACGAACTGGTCTTTCGGCGCCTGCCTGAGGCGGCCCCGGATCCCGCCCGGGCCACCGTGGCCGAAGCGCGTTCGACGCTGTCCGCATTGCTGGAGGAATTGGTCCGGAAGCGGCGGAAGCTGGAGAATCCCACCGCACGGCCCTTCCCCTCGGACCTCACGGTGGAGGAGGTCCGCATCCTGGGACAAAGGGCACACCTGTACCGGTTGCCACATCCGGAATTCCTGCCGGGCGCCTACCTGATGCTCGTGCTTCCGCCGGGCGAGACGCGGGGCCCCCGATGCTTCTTCCTCGAGCGGACCGCATCGCCGTGGGGACGCGACATCGGGAGACTGGCGTTCCTCGATTGGAACGGAGGCGGCCGGGTCGACGCCGGGATCGTGATCCAGCCGAACCGCGATGCCTTCCTGGGCGGCGTGGAGGTCGCCCTGCGCTCCTGGACCGATCGGCCGAGGAGGCAGGAAACGGGCTCCGAGGGGACAGCGGCGGAAGTCAGTCCACCGCGTCCGTGAATTGGCCACGCCGCCAATCGTTGTCCCGATGGGTCCTCCACGTACGGTTGGTCCGACGCTGCTCCGCATGGCCGTCGCCGTAGGTGATGTTGGCGAGATCTCCTGGGTGCCGCCCCAGCAGGCGTGCCTGCTGGTTGGCGGATGCCGCGTCGTCGAACGCCCAAGGCTGCGGATACATGCCGCCCCGTGACGGGGAGCCATTGGCCCGCCCCGCATCGCCAAGCAGGATGAAGGAGGCCGGACTCGCGAAGGAGGAAGGGGGCGTGGTCTCGTTGAATCCGAAGTCCGGATTGGCCAGGTACCAGGACCGCTGCGACGCCCCTTCGAGGTTCGCCTCATTGTGGTTGTTCCCGTAGTCGGTGGTGAACCAGGCACCCGGCTTGGGGGCCTCCCAGCGGGGACCATTCGGGCAACGGAACACGTTGGTGGCGGTGCCCAGGTACGGAAGCAGCAGCTGACGATAGGAATAGGGCGCCCGGGCCTCGGCCGTGTCCGGCGTTCCGGCAGGTGCGGTGCGTTCGGTGACCGACGCCGGAAACCGGTCCAGGTTGTCGGACACGTACAGGGTGTAGCCGATGCCGATCTGGCGGACGTTCCCGAGGCACTGCGTCCGCTTGGCGGTGGATTTCGCCCGGGCGAGCGCCGGAAGGAGCATGCCTGCGAGGATGGCGATGATGGCGATGACGACGAGGAGTTCGATCAGGGTGAAGGCACCCGGGTCGGACGGCCTACGGGATGGATGGGAGGACATGACACGTTGGCTGAGATTCGGAGTCGCCTCCCCGTTTTCCGGGGTCGGTGTCCGTTGGATTGGAATCCTCCCGTGGTACGGGTCGGGGAAAGCGGGTTCGCCTCAGATGTTTGCGGCGACGGCTTGGAGGTAGCGGTTCTCGACCAGGATGGTCTTGAGAGCGGCGACCAAGGCATCGACCTGGCGGTGGAGCGGCGCCTTCTGCGGGGTCTCGAAGGTGATCTCGAACGGCGGTTGGGACTGGTTGGGAACGGATTGGAGCATCCCCGGATATCCTTGGTGGATGATTCCGGACCGGGCGTCGAAACCGTCGATCACGACGCCATGGTTGCGGGGCAGGAAGCGTCCCGCCTCGAACAGCGCCGGCTTCAGCAGGTGCTCCGAAAGCACGTTGCCCTTCACGAAGCCGTACAGGCCGTCGCTGGTGTCGTCGCTGTGCAGGGTGATGATCCCGTGGAACGACTGCATCCAGATCTCGGACTCGAGGAACTTCACCTCCGGCTGCTTCGTCCCGGACCAGAACTCGCGGTTGAGGTCGCGTCCGCTCCGCGAATGGCGGGTGCCGTCCTCGAAGCCGGTCGGGTTGCAGACGGGGTAGATGAACAACGCATAGCCCTCGGCGATGGACGGGTTGTCCTCGAGCGCCTGCAGGAACCGGGGCAAAGCCAGGGCGCCGATGGGTTCGTCGCCGTGGATGGTGGCGAAGATGCCGATGCGCTGGACGTCCCCGCCGCCCTGCCGTCCGACGTACAGGTAACGCGGGAGGGTGTAGTCCTCGCCGTCCTGCTGGAAGCGTCCATGGGAGACGCCCACCAGGCGCCGCGACGACTCGGCGATGCGGTCGAGGGGCTCCAGGATCCGGCGGAGCGAACGCCGCGCGCCGGCCGCGGGCGTGCACGTCGACGCGGCGACCTGGGAGGCGGCGTCGAGGGCGGACGGGGAGGATTCCGGGATCACGAGGGTGGACATGGGGTTGCGGGGGAAAAGGGATCAGCGGCGGCGTTCCTGGATGCGGTCCAGGAGGGAGCCCTGGGCGAAGAAGCGTTCCTGGATGGCCGGCCAGCCGCCGAAGTCCGCATCGGGATCGAGCAGCGTGGGCTTCGACTCGGATGGGACGGCCTCCGCGGCGGAAGGCCGGAAGCCGTGGCGGACGAAGATCTCCCGGGCCGCGGGCGTGAAGAGGAAGCGGACATAGGCCTGCGCGGCCTCGCGGTCCTCGGGGGAGGCGTCGCGACGGGAGACGACGGCGGTGGGGAAGTCGGCCCGGATGCTGACCGACGGAACCACCGTCTCGAAGTCGGGGTTCCGCGAATCCCGGGCCACGAGCGCGACCTCGGCCTCGAAGGTGAGCAGGACGTCGCCGACACCGCGTTCCACGAACGTCGTCGTGGCCGCGCGTCCGCCGGTGTCGAGGACCGGCGCGCGACGCACGAGGGTGGCCACGAGTTCCTCCGCGGCGTTGGTGTCGCCACCCGTGCGCCGAAGCTCGGACCCGTAGGCGGCCAACAGCGAGTAGCGGCCGTTCCCGGAGGTGCGGGGATTGGGGAAGACGACTTCCACGCCGGGCTTCGCGAGGTCGCTCCAGTCGCGGATTCCCTTGGGATTCCCCTTCCGGACGAGGAACACGATGGTGCTCCCGAACGGTGTGGAACGGTGCGGAAGCAACGTCCGCCAGTCGGCCGGCACGCGGCCCTTCCCGAGGCGGGCGATCTGGTCGAGGTCGGTCGCCTGGTTCATGGACACCACGTCGGCGCCCAAGCCGTCGATCACGGACCTGGCCTGCTTGGTCGAGCCGCCGTGCGACTGGCGGACCGTGATCCCGGAAGCGTGGTTCGAGCGCCACGCGGCGTCGAAGGCCGTGTTGATGTCGGCGAACACCTCGCGGGTGATGTCGAACGACACATGGAGCAGCGAAGCCCCCACGGCCGGCATCGCCAGGAGCGCCGCCACGAGGGCGGTCAGCAGCGGTGCGGACCCATGGAATCGAAGGCGCATGGAGCGGGACGCGAGTCGGTTTCGGTCGGTCGGCTTAGGGCCTCAGCGCCTCTGGATCTTGTCGAAGCTCGCACCCTCGGCGAAATGGGCCGCATGGGCCTTGGCCCAGCCTCCGAACGTCCCGTCCACGGTGAACAGCTCCAGCTTCGGAAAGGTCTTCTCGAACTCCGCGGCGATCCTGGGGTTGCGCGGACGGTAGAAGTTGCGGCCGGCGATGCGCTGGCCCTCGTCGCTGTAGAGGTGGTCGAGGTAGGCCTTCGCGACCTCCTCGGTCCCCTTCCGCGCGGCGACCTTGCTGACCAGCGCGACCGGGGGTTCCGCGAGGATGCTGACGGTCGGCACGACGATCTCGAACCGTTCCTTGCCGGATTCCTGTAGGGACAGGATCGCCTCGTTTTCCCAGGCGATGAGCACATCACCCTGGTTGCGTTCGACGAAGGTGACCGTCGCGCCACGGGCACCGGAATCGAGCACCGGAACGTTGGCGAACACCTTCTTCGCGAAGTCCAACGCGGCCGCGTCGTCGCCCTTGGACTGGCGCAAGGCATAGCCGTAGAGGGCGAGGTAGTTCCAGCGGGCGCCTCCGGAGGTCTTGGGATTCGGGGTGATCACCGACACACCGGGACGCGCGAGGTCCGACCAGTCCCGGATGTTCTTCGGGTTCCCCTTCCGCACGAGGAACACCACGGTGCTGGTGTACGGGGAACTGTTGTCCGGGAGATCCTTCTGCCAGTCGGCCTTCACCAGGCCGCCCTTCTTCGCGATCGCGTCGATGTCGAAGGACAGCGCCAGCGTCACGACGTCGGCCCTCAGCCCGTCGATCACCGAGCGGGCCTGCTTGCCGGAGCCGCCGTGCGACTGCTTCACCGTCACCGTGTCCCCGGTCTTCTGCTTCCAGTGGCGGGCGAACTCCGCGTTGTAGGCGGTGTACAGCTCACGGGTGGGGTCGTAGCTGACGTTCAGCAGCTCGATGTCCTTGGCGAGGGCGGTGGCGAGAAGGCCGAGCCAGGAAATCAGGAGAATCGGACGCATACGGTTCTGGTTTCGGGAAATTGGGGGTTCGGAGGGACAGGGAGACAACGGGGTCAACTCAGGCTTCGGTCGAGGTCTTCGAGGGGATGCGGAACTTCTCCGTCCGCTCGATCTGCACCACGCGGCCCTCGTGCACCACGATCTGGATCACCCCGAACCGCAGCGAGGACACCTGCTGGCGCAAGGCGTCGAGCCAATCCGTGGCTCCCGGGACCGGGTTCTCCACCTTCACCGATGTCGAGTTTGACGACGGGGCGCTCATCTCGGGAGCCAACTAACCATCGAATCTCTATTGAGTCAACCTGTTTGATGTAGATTCATCCTGTTCTCCTGAAAACCTCGTTTTCTTGAGGAAACGATGGACTTTGAAACTTGATTGATGGACTCGGGATTCTAGGGTGGTGGCCGATGAAGTTGACCGTCCGAGGGGAGTATGCGTTGCGGGCGCTGACCCATCTGGGTCTGAAGTACAGTGCCGGCGTGATCCAGATCCCGGTGATCTCGGCGGTGGAGAACATCCCGAAGCGCTTCCTCGAGCAGATCCTGAACGACCTGCGCACCGGCGGGTTCGTGGAAAGCCGACGCGGTGTGGCGGGCGGCTATCGTCTGGCGAAACCGCCGTCGAAGATCCCCTTGGCGGCGGTCATCCGGCACATCGAGGGCGCCCTCGCGCCGATCGGATGCGTCAGCGAGAACTACTACGAGAAGTGCAACTGTCCGGACGAGGCCCGTTGCGCCCTGCGGTCGGTGATGAAGGAAGTCCGCGACGCGATCGCGAACAAGCTCGAGGGAACCACGGTCGCGGATCTCGTCGAACGGGCCGAAGCCCTGCGGGCGGCCAAGGATGTCGACTCGGACTTCGTGATCTAGGCCAGGCGCCCCACCGGGCCGTTCACGGCTTCTCCGGCTCGCGGAAGGTCACGGTGACCTCCTGCACCTTCGGCTCCTTCTCCGGCATCAAGGTCAGGAAGACCTCCACGGATCCTTTCGCGCCCCGCAGACGGAACCGCCCACGGAGCTGGTTCTCCGCCGTGAGCGGGGTGACCTCGACGATCGGGCCGGTCTTCGCCAGGAGTTCCCCACACTTGCGACGCCACCCGGTCTCGGGATGGTCGAGGAAGAAGTTGGACGCCAGGGCCTCCCGCTCGGCTGCGGAATCCCAGTCCTGCAGCAGACGCGCCACCTGCCCTGCCCTGCGTGCGAGGATCGGCGACGGAACCACCGTCCGCGCCGGAATCTTCGCGGCACCGACGAGGACCTCCATCGCCTTCACGTTGGCGGCGGTCATCGGGGCGTAGGTGCGGTTGCCGAAGGCGATCAGGGCCACCCCGTGGTCCGGCAGGAACCGGAACTCGCTGCCGAATCCCGGCAGACCACCGGCGTGGCGGACCCAGATGATGCCGCGACTGTCCTGGTTCCAGCTCAGGCCGGTGCTGTAGCCGGCGGCCCGCGCCACGGGTTTGCCCTCCAGGTCGGAGAGGTCGGTCGGCACCGTGACCACTTCCCACGGCCGATGCATCTCGCGCCGGGTGGCCCGCCGCAGCGGAGCACGGTCCGGCTCGTTCCGGGGCGGCCAGGCGTCCAGATGGAAGGCCGCGTAGCGCGCGAAGTCGTCCAGCGTGGTGACCATCCCGCCCATCGCGCCCCAGGCGCCATCGTGGAGCATCGGTTCCGCCAACCAGGCGCCATCCTGCCATCGGTAGCCATGGGCCAGTTCCCCGGAGGATACGGCGTCGATCTCGTAGACGGTGTTGGTCATGCCCAACGGCTGCAGGATCTCGCGGGTGACGTAGCGCTGGTAGGGCATCCGGGCCACGCGGGTGACGATCCGGCCAAGCAGCGTGTAACCGAGGTTGGAGTATTCCCAGCGGATGCCGGGAGGATTGGAGAAGGTCAGCCCTTCACGGACCAGGGCATCCAACTGGGCGTCGGTCTCCGCGAGCTTGCGGTCCCCCCAGGGATCGTCCTGCGGAAAGCCCCCGGACATGCGCAACAGATGCCGGATGGTGATGACCGGGGAATCCGCGGTCGGAGCCTTCACCCGCCGGAACTCCGGCAGGTGCCGCGAAACGGGATCCTCCAGCGAGAGCTTCCCGAGGTCCCGCAGGCGGAGGATCGCCGCGGCGGTGAAGCTCTTGGACATCGACGCGATGCGGAACCGGGTGGACAGCCCCACCGGACGTCCCGACCCGGTCTCCGCGACACCCGCCGCACGGCGGTGGATCAGTTCGCCGTCCACGAGCACGCCATAGACGTAGCCCGGGATGTGGTTTGTGGCGGCGTGGTCGGCGTAGAGCGCGTCGAGACGCGGCAGCACCTCACGGATGCGTCGGAGGCGGTCGGGATCCTCGAACCGGGGCGGCGTGTACGGCGTCGCCCCATGGAGGACGACGTTGGCGACCCAGGAAGCGAGGAACAGCAGGAAGCACCGCATCCCCGACGCTGGTTGAACCGTTCAACCGTTGGAAGGGTGGAGAGGCGGGCGGTGGTGGGTTGAAAGGTTGAAAGGTTGAAGGGCTGAAGCGGTGGAAGGTGAAATCAGCCACGAGGAGGCACCAAAACCGGCGCCAGCCCCCCTTCAACGTTTCAACCCTTCATCGCTTCAACCCCTCTCAACCCTTCATCGCCTCCGCCACCCAACCTACTGACAGGCCTCGCAGGTGCCGCCGTTGCGCATGGCCTCGATGGAGCACGCGGTCTTCTCCGCCTCGGTGAACTCGCGTGCCGGAATCGGACCAGGCGCCGCCACGCGCGCCGCGTCCCGATGCCCGGAATCGATGGCGCTGCGGTTCAGCGTGCGGAGGTAGTAGGTGGTCTTGAGTCCGCGTTCCCAGGCCTCGCGGTACACGAAGCTGGCCGTGCGCGCGTCGTTCTCCGCGAGCCACAGGTTCGTGCTCTGGGCCTGGTCGATCCACTTCTGCCGGACCGCCGCACACTGGAGGATCCATGTCGGCGCGATCTCGAACGCGGTCTTGTACAGGCGCCGGAGCTCGGCCGGGATCCGCTCGATGTGCTGGATGCTGCCGTCCTGGGCCTTCAGTTCCGCACGCAAGGCGTCGTCCCAGAGGCCGAGCGACATCAGGTCGCGGATGAGCGGGTCGGTGGTCCGGATGAAGTCCCCGCTCAGGTTCGACTTGGTGTGGATGTGCTTGTAGACGGGTTCGATGCAGGGCGTGGTGCCGAGGATGTTGGAAATCGTCGCCGTGGGGGCGATGGCAAGGCAGTTGGAGTTGCGCATGCCATGCTGGCGGATGCGCGAACGCAGTCCGTTCCAGTCGAGCCGCGACTCGCGGTTCACGTCCACCGGCATGCCGCGTTCGTTTTCCAGCAGCGCCAGGGTGTCCAGCGGCATGAGCCCACGGTCCCACTTGGAACCGGCGAAGGTCGGGTACTTCCCCCGCTCCGCCGCGAGCTGGGAACTGGCCTCGTAGGCGTAGTACGCGACCGCCTCGATCGACTCGTCGTTGAAGGCGACGGCGGCCTCGGAATCGAACGCGATGCGCTTCCGGTAAAGGGCGTCCTGCATCCCCATCACGCCCAGGCCCACCGGACGATGACGCCGGTTCGACGTCTCGGCGGCCTCCACCGGGTAGAAGTTGAGGTCGATGACGTTGTCCAGCATGCGCATCACCGTGGCGACGGTCGCGCGGAGCCGCGGATGGTCGATGGCGCCGTCCGGCGTGAGGTGCTCCGCGAGGTTGACCGAGGCGAGGTTGCACACGGCCACCTCATCCGAGGAGGTGTTGAGCGTGATCTCGGTGCAGAGGTTGGAATTGTGGATGACGCCCACGTGGTCCTGCGGGCTGCGCACGTTGCAGGGATCCTTGAAGGTGATCCACGGATGCCCGGTCTCGAAGAGGGCCTCGAGCATCCGCTTCCACAGCGCGAGCACGCGGACCTTGCGTCCCGCCAGGCGGCCCGACTCCACCAGCGCCTCGTAGTGCTTGTAGCGCTCCTCGAAGGCGCGTCCGTGAAGCTCGGGGAGGTCCGGCGTCTCGTTGCCGCGGAAGAGCGTCCAGGTGGCGTCCTTCGGGAGGAGGCCGTCGGCGATGCCCTTGAGGCGCTTCATGAACAGGTCCGGGATCCAGTGGGCCGTGTTCATGTTGTGCGTCCGGCGGCGGTCGTCGCCGGTCTCCTTGCGGAGGTCGAGGAAGTCCTCGATGTCGTTGTGCCAGAGCTCGAGGTAGCTGCAGAGGGCGCCGGGCCGCTTGCCGCCCTGGTTCACGGCGAGGGCGATGTCGTTGCTGACCTTGAGGAACGGGATCACGCCGCTGGACTCGCCGTTGGTCCCGTGGATGTGGGAGCCGGTGCCGCGGACCGCGGTCCAGGAACAGCCGAGTCCTCCCGCCCACTTCGAGAGCATGGAGAACCGCCGCCAGGTCTCGGTGATCTCCTCGATGCTGTCGCCGCAGTACAGCAGGTAGCAGCTGGAGAGCTGGCTGTGCGGGGTGCCGGCGTTGAAGAGCGTCGGCGTCGAACTGCAGGCGCGGCGCGACTTGTACACCTGGTAGAAGTCCACCGCCCGGCGGCCGCGTTCCTCCTCCTTCTCGCCGAGCGCGAGCCCCATCGCGACACGCATCCAGAACACCTGGGGCGCCTCGAGCCGCACCTTGCGGTTGCTCACCGAATCGGCGCGCAGGTGGATCAGGTACCGGTCGTACAGGGTCTGCAGTCCGAGGAAGTCGAAATGGAGGTCGGCGTATGGGTCGATCGCCTCGGCCAGCCGCGACAGGTCGAACGAGGCCAGCTTCGGGTCCAGTCGTCCCGCCTCGATGCCGCGCGGGATGGCCGCGAGGAACGAACGGCGATGCGCCTCCTTGAGACGGGCCATGCCGTCCGTCACCACCCAGGGTAGGGTCTCCTCGTAGATGAAGGTCAGCAGCACGCGCGCGGCGAAGAACCGGCTGTCGGCGTCGATGTCGAGCAGCGACTTGGCGTTGAGCACGATGGTCTCGCGACGCTCGGAGGGGGAGAGGTCGAGGGAGACGCTCCGCAGCAGCCGTTCCACGAGCTGGGTCTCGTCCAGCATGAGCTGGAGTCCCAGCCGGGCGAAGGCCACGCGAGCCCGTATGTCGGCCATCAGCTCGACCGGGACCAGCTCCGGCTGGCGGGGCACCGGGAAGTGACGCGAGGCCTCGACCTCACGCAATGCCACCCTGCGGGCCCGCTCCCGCGAATGCGCCAACGCCACGCGCGCCTGCCCCAACTCGATGAGAAGGTCCTCGACCAGCGTGCAGAGGTCCTCGTGGTGCAGCAGCGACGGCCGTTCCCGGCGCAGCCGGAATTCCACTTCCGCCCGGAGCTGCCCCGGCAGATGCCCGACCGCCTGTCCGGCCAGGACGCAGGCCCGCTGCACGGCCTCCTCGATCTTGTCCCCACGCCACGGGACGATCTGCTCGGGCGTGCCCGGAAGCGCGGGTTCGATCACGGACGGCAGGTCGCCGTGGGATTCGGCGACGGACGGGAAGAGCTCGGTGGCGGACATGGTGGACGGCGGATTCGGCGGGAAAGGGTTTCTGGGAACGGAAGACGGCGGCGCAGGGGCTCAGATCAGGTCGTCTTCGGCGGTGTTCTTCACGCTGCCGCTCGTCTGGTACTCGGTCACGCGCGTCTCGAAGAAGTTCTTCTCCTTCTTCAGGAAGATCACCTCGTCGAGCCACGGGAACGGGTTGGTCGTCACCTTCGACAGCGGCGCGAGGCCCACGCTGACCAGTCGGCGGTCGGCGTTGTAGTCGACGTAGGTGAGGAACTCGGCCTGGGTCATGCCCACGGCGTCCTCCGGCAGGCAGTCGCGCACGAATTCCTTCTCCAGCTCGACACCCTCACGCATGAAGTCCCGCAGTTCCTCCTGGAACTCCGGCGTCCAGATCGCGGGGTTCTCGTGGATCAGCTCGGTCAGGAGGTAACGGCCGAGGGCGATGTGGTTCGACTCGTCCCGCAGGGTGTATTGGAACATCTGGCCGATGCCGGTCATCTTGTTCTGCCGGTACAGCGACAGGATCATGGCGAACAGCCCGTAGAACTGCGTGCCCTCCATGACCTGGGAGATGCCGAAGAGCGCCTTCGCGAACTTCCGCTGGTTCACGACCTCGGTCAGGTCCAGGCCACGCTTCACCTCCGGCATGTGGCGGGTGATGAAGTCGTTCTTCCGACGGATGCTCGGGATGTCGTTGAACCGCGCCGTGACCTCGTCCTGGTCGATGTCGAGGCTGCTGATGATGTGCAGGAGCGAATCCATGTGGATGGACTCCTCGGCGATCCAGCGCAGCGCGGCGTGCTTCAGCTCCGCGGCCGTCAGGTTGTCCTCGATCGCGTGGAGGACGCTGTCGCCCACGATGCCCTCGGCGGCGGAGAAGTAGCCCACGCCCATCTCGATGATCCACCGCTCCTTCGCCTTGAGCGCACCGGAATTCCACTGGGTGCAGTCCTTGGTCATGTCGATGACGTCCGGCTCCCAGTGGTTGGCCTTCATCTGCTTGTAGATGCGGTAGGCCTCCGGGTACTTGAGCGGCAGCACGTTGAGCTCCGCGGTGCGCAGGCCGTTGATGACCCGCTTCGATTCCTTGCGCTGACGCGCCTTCTCGCGGTCGAGACGGAAGGTCTTCCCCCGGAACTCGTGGATCACATAGCGGCCGTCGTCGCGTTCGGAGAACTCGGGTGTGCCCGACGCGGGGGACGGGGACATGGGGGTGGAGGCGATGGTGGCTGCGTTCATGGTCGGCGGAATTCCCGTGGCGTCGCGCGCCAACGCGACGCGGGAACCGGAGCCTTCCTTGTCGAAGGCCCCGGCACCCGGCGATGACGAAGCGCCCGGGACTGGAAACCGCCAGCCGGGTTCGCCCCATCCGGTCCTTGGCGGGACCGTTGCCGTCCCGGAAAACGCCGGTTCGGCCCGATGAGCTCCAGCAAGCCGGTCTTCTGACTCCGGGGTCCTTCTACTTCGCCCGCCTTTCCGGCCTTCTGGGCCAGTGGCTCCGAGGGCGTTTCGTCACCCGTCACAGCGGCGCTACCGCGCGGGATTCGCACCCGCTTCCCGATTCTCCCACGACCTTGGTCGCAGGCACTTGCTGGATTTTGACCACTACAGGTAGTGGCCCGATCGAAAGAACCCCACAATAGGCGGTCAACCTACCCCGGTGCGTCAATGCGATTCGCGGCCGGGACGCATCAAAAAAGACGACGGAACTGCGGCATTTGCCTTGCCGGTGGGATTCCCCCGTTTTCCCGCAGGAAAACGAGGGCCAGACCGCTTGGACCCGCGCCCGGAGTAAGAATCCGGCCTTCCCTTGCCAGCCGCCGAAAGCGGACCAAGTCTTGGCCAAGCCCGATGAACGAATTCCACGATTCCGCCCTGGTGCTGCTGGGACACGGTTCGACGCTCAACGCCGAGTCGTCGGTGCCCACGCTGCGACACGCCGCGGAACTGCGCCGGCGCGGGATCTTCGGCCAGGTGGTCACCGGGTTCTGGAAGGAGCACCCGTTCTTCTGCGGCGTCCTGCGTTCGGTGTTCACGCCACGGGTCTTCATCGTCCCGCTGTTCATCAGCGAGGGTTACTTCACCGAGGAGGTCATCCCGCGCGAACTGGGCCTGGCCGGCCTGGGCCAGCTGGAGTTCCCCCGCGTGCAAAGACGCGGCGAACGGACCTTCCACTACTGCGGCCCGGTGGGAACCCATCCCAGCATGACCGCGGTGATCCTCTCCCGCGCCCACGGGATCGTCGAAGGTTCCCCGAACCCACCGGCGCCGGGGGAGACCTCCCTCTTCATCGCCGGCCACGGCACCGGCAACAACGAGAACTCCCGCCGCGCCATCGAGGACCAGGTGCTCCTGATCCGGAAGATGGGCGTGTACCACGACGTGCATCCGGTGTTCATGGAGGAGGACCCGCGGATCCAGGAGGTCCACCACCTTGCCGAGACCCCCAACGCGGTGGTGGTGCCGTTCTTCATCAGTGACGGACTGCACAGCTTCGAGGACATCCCCGTGATGCTGGGCGCCCCGCCCGACGCGGTGCAGGAACGGCTGCGGCGCGGCGAACCGACGTGGACCAATCCGACCGTGATCCAGGACCGTCGCATCTGGTACACCCGGAGCATCGGCGACGAGCCGCACATCCCGGACGTCGTCCTGGAGCGCGTCCGCGAAAGCGCGTTGCTCGCCGCGGTCGAAACCCCCGGCGAAGTGCCCGGCATGCGGCTGGTCGCGTGAGGGTGCGGCATTGCTGCTGTTGCCCGACCGGCGGGACGCGCTAGCCTCGGATCCGATGAAACGGTTCCCGTGGTTGCTGTTCCTGCCGCTCGCGCTGCTCCTCTCCGCCTGTCGCAGGGAGGAGTCCTCCCACGCCGGCGGCACAAACGCCCCCACCGCGGAGGCCGGATCCGAGGCCGAGGAAGTCCCGACCACCTACGAGGTCAAGGGCGTGGTCCGCAAGATCAACCCCGACCGCAACCAGCTCGTCGTGAAGCACGAGGAGATCCCCGGCTTCATGGCGGCGATGACCATGCCCTTCGATGTCCGTCCCACCAACGAGATGTCCAAGGTGAAGCCCGGCGATCGCATCGCGTTCCG
>JAIYBC010000008.1 GCA_027488845.1 Verrucomicrobiales bacterium
CCGCCCGCCTACCCGGCCAGACCTTCCCGAATCGGTAGTCTAGGGACGTGTCCCCAATCGGCCTTCTAACGCGGTCGCCGTTAGCGGGTCTACAGGGACGTGTCCCCAAGGTGTGTGTCCCCAAGGTGTGGGGGCTTGTGTGGCTCGGGGTTGACTTCGGTATGTGGGGCTTGAATTGCACGGATACAGGCCGGCTTGTCGGTTTCCCCTCGCCTGTGGTTGGTCGTCTGCCAACGTCCGGGTACTGCAGATGATCGAAGTCGAGGGATTGACCAAGGTTTACGGGGAGTTCGTCGCCGTCTCTGGTCTGACCTTCACGGTCCGGCCAGGCGAGCTGCTGGGACTGGTCGGTCCCAATGGGGCCGGCAAGACCAGCACTCTCCGCTGTTGCGCCGGCATCATCCCGGCCACACGGGGTTCCATCCGGATCTGCGGCCATGACGTGGCCTCCGACCCGGTTTCGGCGAAGGGGCGCCTGGCGTTCTTCTCCGACGAACCCCGCCTCTTCGAGTACCTCACGGTCCGACAACACCTGCTCTTCACCGGCCGGCTCTACCAGGTCCCGGACGCAGCGGAACGGATCCCGGGCCTGTTGGCGGAACTCGATCTCACGGCCAAGGCGGACCAGCTTCCGGCGGAGCTTTCGCGCGGGATGAAGCAGAAGGTGGCGATCGCCTGCGGCCTGCTGCATTCGCCTTCGGTGATCTTCTTCGACGAGCCCCTGACCGGCCTGGACCCGCTCGCGATCCGCCGCATGAAGGACACGATCCGCCGGCTCGCCGCGGATGGCGCGGCCATCGTGCTTTCCTCGCATCTCCTGCCGTTGCTTGAGGAGGTCTGCACGCATGTGCTCATGGTGAAGGAAGGCCGGAAGGTGGCCCACGGGACGCTCAACGAGGTGAGGTCCCTGTTCGCCGGCTCAGGGCAGGGTGGGACGCTGGAGGAGGTGTTCCTGCGGATCGCGGAGGAATCCCCGGCTTCCGGTTCGAATCCTGCGGCGCCGCCTCCCCTGCCTCCGACATGAAGCGCGCCCCGATCCTTCCGCTGGTGCAGGCGCTGACCTACCTGCAGCTCGTTTCGTTCGCCAACAACCTCAAGGTCCGGCTCCGTCGTCTGAAGCAGCCGAAGTACCTCGTCGGGGCGCTGGTGGGCGGCGCCTACGTGTCGTTGTACCTCGGCAACTCCCTGCTTTGGCGTTTCCGCACCGGAAGTCGTGCCGGGGAATCCGGATGGTTCGCCGATGCCGGCGGATTGATCACGTCGCTGGCCGCGGTCGGCGTGCTCTTCTGGATGCTCACGGAGTGGATCTTCCCGGCGAAGAAGGCGGCCTTGCAGTTCACGGAGACGGAACTGGCGTTCTTGCTTCCTGCGCCGATGACCCGGCGCATGCTCATCCAGTTCAAGCTGCTCAAGAGCCAGATCCCGCTACTCTTCACCTCGGGTCTCTTCACGCTGATCGGCGGGGCCGGTGGCAGCGGATGGCTCCACCGATGGATCGGATGGTGGTTCGTGCTCTTCACGCTGAACCTGCATGGAATCGGCGCTTCCTTTGTGCTCACCCGACTTTGGGACCGCGGGCTCACGCCTTGGCCGCGTCGGGCGCTGGTCCTGTCGATCCTGGGCACCGTGGCCGGGATCCTCGGCTTCTGGGCTTGGAGCGGAGTCCCCGGGGCCCCGGGCGCCGAGGGTGACATGGAACAGTGGCGCGAGTGGGGACTGAGGGCGCTGACCACGGGCCCCATCCACGTGGTGCTGACCCCGTTCCGCTGGATCCTGGGACCGTGGGCCGCCGCGGGGACCGCCGATTTCCTGCGCGCCCTGCCCGGGGCCGCGCTGGTTCTCGGCCTTCACTACGTCTGGGTGTTGGCCTCCGAGGTGTCCTTCGAGGAGGCGTCCCTGGTGGCGGCGCGGAAGCGGGCGGAACTCGTCGCCGTGGCGCGTTCCGGACGGAATCCCCTCACCACCCAGGCCCGAAGTCCGATGCGGCCCCTGTTCCGGCTCGCGCCGACCGGGTTTCCGGCGGTGGCGTTGGTGTGGAAGAACCTGATCGCCACCGGTTCCAGCCTGAACAAGCGCCTGGTGATCGGCATCGTGACTTGGATCGCCCTGATGGGTTGGGGGCTGGCCGGCGATTTCAGCGGGAAGGAAGGATGGAACCCAACCTGGTTCGTCGCCGGGTTCACCGGAATCGCGCTGGGTGCGTCCCTCTTCGTCGGTCCGCAGGTGCTGCGCGGCGACTTCCGCCAGGACTACGAGTCGATGGACGTGCTCAAGGCGCTGCCGTTGCCGGGTTGGCAGGTCGTGCTCGGGCAGTTGGTGGGACCGGCGTTTCTGCTCACGGCGGTGCAGTGGGCGATGATCGGGATCCTGGTGAGCACCGCGGAGGGGCTCGTGAGCCTGAACCTTCTCTCGCGATTCGTCCTAGGCGTCTCGGTGGGGCTGCTGCTGCCGGGATTCAACCTGATGTCGCTGGTGATCCCGAACGCCCTGGTGCTGCTCTTCCCGGCGTGGGTCCAGACCGGGAAGGAGGGGCCGATGGGAATCGAGGTGATGGGGCAACGCCTCGTGGTGGCGTTGGGCTCCTTCTTCGTCCTGGTGGTGGGACTGTTTCCCGCCGCGCTGCTGGTTGCCGCGGTGGTGTACCTCTTCCGGATGCTGTCGCTGCCCGCGGAACCGTCGTGGATCCTCGGCGGCTTGGGTGGCCTGTTGGTGTTCCTGTCCGAGTTCGCGGTGGCCGTGTGGCTGCTGGGCGGGGTGTTCGAGCGGTTCGACCTGAGCCGCGAGTGAACGTCGGAGCAAGGTGGCCCGCGGTGGCGGGGCACTCCGGATTCGGCGGACGGAAAGCGTCTTGGAAGGGCTGTAAGCCGAATTCTGTCTTCCCGGCTTGCGCCAGGGAGAGAGCCATTTGTCTGAGCAACCGATACCCGGAACCCGTCCCGCTTGCGCGGAATCGACGCGGGCCGCGCCAAGGGTTCCCTATTTGGTCTTGCACCCGGGGAGGTTTTCCATGCCCCGCTTCTTACGTTGCGGGCGGTGGTCTCTTAAACCGCCTTTTCACCCTTACCCGGACCTTGCGGCCCAGGCGGTATCTTCTCTGTGGCACTGTCTGTCGGCCATGGCTTTCGCCACGACTTCCCGCGTGTATCCCCGGCTGAACCGGGGTTACGCGGCCCCGCGCCCTGTGGTGTTCGGACTTTCCTCCCGCGACTTGCGCCGCGAGCGACCCTCCGCCCTTCCAAGACGCCGCGACCGTGGGGCCGTAGGAAGCCGAAGGCGAGGATGCAATTTGCCGGCCGGTGGTCCTGGCGCGGGGGCGGGCATCCGATTTCAATCCGTGTTCACTTCGGTCCGCCCCGCGCCTATCCTCCCGGCGCTCATGTCCCAACCGATCCGAGTCCGCTTCGCCCCTTCGCCGACCGGCTACCTGCACATCGGCGGTGCACGTACCGCCCTGTTCAACTGGCTGTTCGCCCGGCACCACGGCGGCGCCTTCATCCTGCGCGTCGAGGACACCGACACCCAACGCAACTCCCAGGAGGCGATCGACGTGATTCTCAAGGGACTCCGCTGGCTGGGGCTCGATTGGGACGAAGGTCCGACCACCGGCGACACCTCCGGCCCGAGCCGGGGCGACCACGGTCCGTACTTCCAAAGCCGCCGCGGTGAGAACTACCGCCGCCGCATCCAGGAGCTGCGCGACAAGGGCCTCGCCTATGACCGCGACGGTGCGGTGTTCTTCCGGATGACCCGCGATCCGGTCATCATTCCCGACATGATCATCGGGGACGTCGTCCGGCCGCTGACCGACCGCGAGGAGCAGGATCCCGACTGGGTGTTGGTGCGCAGCGACGGCATGCCGGTGTTCCACCTGGTCAACGTGGTGGACGACCTGGAGATGGCCATCTCCCATGTGATCCGAGGCGAGGACCACCTGGCCAACACCGCCAAGCACATCGCGCTGTTCCGTGCGTTCGGGGTGGAGCCTCCGAAGTACGCGCACATCCCGCTGATCCTCAATCCGGACGGCTCGAAGATGTCCAAGCGCGACCGTGGTGCTCATGTGACCAACTACCTCGGCGACGGCTTCACGCCCGAGGCGGTCTTGAACTACCTGGCCCTCCTGGGTTGGGCGCCGGCCGACGGCAAGGAGTTCCTGTCCGTGGCCGAGCTGGTCGCGCGCTTCGGCTTGGACCGGGTCAACCGCAGTGCGGCGAAGTTCGACGCGAAGAAGCTGGAGGCGCTGCACTTCGAGCACACGCGGATCCTGGAACCGGCCCGGTTCGTGGGGACCGGGGGGGAGTTCCTGACCAAGGCCGGCATCGACACCTCCGGCTTCTCCCCGGGCTACGTGGCGGCGGCGTTGGAGACGGCCCGTGAGAAGGGCAAGCTGTTCAAGGACCTGCCGCCGTTCGTGGACTTCTACTTCGTGCCGGACGAGGCGGTGCCGATGGACCCCGAGGCCAAGGCCAAGGCGTTGACGGCGTCCGCGCGGCCCGTGTTGGAGCGGCTGGCGGCGTCCTTCTCGGCGTTGTCCGAGTTCAACGCGGCGGCGCTGGAGGCGACCCTCAAGGCCTTGGCCGTGGAACTGGGCGTGAAGGTGGGTGCGCTGGTCCAGCCGTGCCGGGTCGCGTGCACGGGCAAGCTGGTTGGACCGAGCCTGTACCACCTGCTCGAGGTGCTTGGCCGGGACAAGGTGGCGAAGCGGTTCGCCGCAGCCTTGGCGGGATTGTGAGGTCGTCCCGTTCCGGCCGGCTTGATGCCGTGCCGGGGACCGGGTTCACTCCCAACATCCAATGAGCGCTCCCCTTGTCGGCATCATCATGGGATCCCAGTCGGACTGGGAGACGATGCAGCATGCCGCCAACCAGTTGGAGTCCCTCGGGGTTCCCTTCGAGGCCTCGGTGGTGAGCGCGCATCGCACTCCGGACCTGCTTTTCGAGTACGCCGCGTCCGCCGCGGGCCGCGGGCTGGAGGTGATCATCGCCGGCGCCGGTGGCGCGGCCCATCTGCCCGGAATGTGCGCCAGCAAGACGGCCCTTCCGGTGCTGGGAGTCCCCGTGCAGTCCAAGGCCCTCAACGGCATGGACTCGCTGCTGAGCATCGTCCAGATGCCCGGCGGCGTGCCGGTGGGGACCATGGCAATCGGCAAGGCCGGGGCCATCAACGCCGCGTTGTTGGCGACGGCGATCCTGGGCAACAAGCATCCCCAATTCCGGGCCGCCTACGAGGCGTTCCGGACGCGGCAGACGGCGGCGGTGTTGGCGGACCGGACGCCGCGGGTGGCGGGATAGGGCGTCCGGTTTCGGGATGCGGTTCCACAACCGCGGCTACGAAGGGCGGGATCCGCAACCTGTTGGTCGCGGCCGCGGGAAGGGTCAGCGGCGGCCGTCGTACCAGAGGTGGCAGGCCTCCTTGTTGGTCAGGGTCGCCTTTGGACGGAAGATCGCCCCGAGGATGAGCCGATGGATCTCCCTGGGGGTGTAGAGCCGGAGTTTGCGGGCCGAGGTGACCAGGGGCGCCGCACTGAGGATGACGATCTTCCTCCGGGTCCGCCGGGCCAATGGGCGAAGGCGCTTCGTGAAGTCCAATTCCTCGGCGGCGTAGAGGGCTCCGCTGAACCCGCCGATCTCACGGAAGGCGGCCGCCTCGACGAAGATGTAGGAGCCGGCCATGAGTCCGCGCAGCCGGCTGATGGCGTTCCAGACCGCGCCACCCACCCGTGCCCGCCACTCGTCGGAATCCATCCGCACGGTGGATCCGCCGGCGAGCACGCGGCCGGACCGGATCGCCTCCACGGTCGCGGTGAAGAGTTCGCGGGAAGGCCGCGAGTCGGCGTCGATGAAAAGCAGCCAGTCGCCGTTCGCGACCGAGGCCCCCGCATTGCGAGCGCGGGCGATCTGGTTCACGGGCTCGAAGACCACCTTGTCCGCCCCATGCGCCTTGGCCACGGAGGCGGTGGCATCGGTGGAGTTGTTGTCGCACACGACCACCTCCGACTCCCAACCCGCCGCGGTCAGCGCGGTTCGCGAGGCGTGGACGGCTTCCAGGGTCGAGGGGAGCAGCTTCTCCTCGTTGAACGCCGGCAGGATGATCGAGAGTTTCAATCGGTGAAGGGTGTTTGCCTCGGAGACAGGGAGGGCGCGGTGCTCAGACCGGACCTTCTCCGATGTGTTTCGGGATCTCTCCGTGTCCTCCGTGCGTCCGTGGCTATTTCCCGGAAGCCAGTTCCCAGCCGGGATCGGTTTCGGTGTCGAACGGAGTCGGGCCGTCGACGCGCAGGCGGTGTTCGCCGAGAACCCCGATCATGGCTGCGTTGTCGGTGCAGTGGGTTGGTTCGGCGAGGCGCAGGTGCCATCCGCGACGGGCGGCGGCCGCGGTCAGGGCGCGGCGGAGTCCGCGGTTGCAGGTGACGCCGCCGCTCGCTGTGAGGGTGTCCACGCCGCAGCTGGCGGCCGCCTTCAGCAGCTTGCCGGAGAGCGTCTCGACGATCGCCGCGCGCACGGAGGCGCAGACGTCCCGCAGGCCGGGGGGGTCGTCGGCGATCCCGGGATGCTTCTGGAGGAAGACGCGGACGCTGGTCTTGAGTCCGCTGAAGCTGAAGTCGTGGTTCGGTTCGTGGAGAAGGGGGCGGGGGAAGGCGAACCGTGCGGCATCGCCCTCCTCGGCGAGCCGGTCGAGCACCGGACCGCCAGGATACGGCAGCGCGAGCAGCTTGGCGGCCTTGTCGAAGCATTCGCCGGCGGCGTCGTCGAGCGTCCCGCCAAGGATCCGGTGGTCGAGAAGACCCCGTACATGGACGAGGAGGGTGTGTCCGCCGGAGACGATCAGGGAGACGTGGGGACGCAGTTCCGCCAATTGGGAGCGGGGTGGGTTGCCGGGACTGATCCAGGGCGAGTAGAGGTGGGCCTCGTGGTGGTGGATGCCGACGATCGGCAGCCTGAGGACGTAGGCGAGGGACTGGGCGGAGGTCCAGCCGGCCATGAGCGCGGCGGGAAGTCCCGGGCCCCGGGTGGCGGCGATCGCGTCGAGGTCGCCGAGCGCGACGCCGGCCTTCGCGAGGGCCTCTCGGACGACGGGGAGGAGGTTCCGCAGATGTTCCCGCGTGGCCAATTCGGGAACCACGCCGCCGTACTCCGCGTGCAGGGCGACCTGCGAGGAAACGACGCTCGAAAGAACGGCGCCTTCGTGGACGACGGCGGCGGCCGTTTCGTCGCAGGACGATTCGATGGCCAGCAGCATCTCGGTGGGGATCCCGGTCGGTCGGGTCAGCGGACCGTGTCGGCGGCCTGGGCCTTGCGGGACGACTTCTCGTCGTTGCGCTTGGACATGAGCCGCACCGCCTTGAGCAGGTCCATGGCGCGTTCGAGCTGGGGATCGGCGTCGGAAATCACCAGGTCCCGCAGGCGTCCGCGCTGGGAGGCCGGATAGTTCTGCAGCGCGTCGTCGAGGTTCGTGCGGCCGCCCGGGATGCGCCGGAGCTGGATGGCCATCTCCTCCTCCTCGGTGATCGGCACGACGATGTTGGGCGTGATGCCGTGTTCATGGATCACCTTGTGGGAGGGCGTGTAGTACTTGGCCGTGGTCAGGCGCAGGGCGGAGCCGTCGTCAAGGGGCAGGATGTTCTGGACGGAGCCCTTGCCGAAGGACTGTTCGCCCACGAGCACCGCGCGTTCGAGGTCCTGGAGGCAACCGGCCACAATCTCCGAGGCGCTGGCGCTACCGCCGTTGACCAGCACCACCACCGGCAAGGTCCGGATCTTGCCGCGGCCCGAGGCCCGCTTCTGGGAGTCCGCGGCGCGGTTCCTTCCCTCGGTGGAGACGATCGGCTTGCCCTTGGGCAGGAATTTCTCGGCGACCGCGACCGCCTGGTCCAGGAGGCCGCCGGGGTTGCCGCGCAGGTCGAGGACCAATCCGTCCACGCCTTGGGATTCCATCCGGTTGAGGGCGTCCTCCAGTTCGTCCGCGGTCTTCTCGCCGAACTGGGTCAGGCGCACGTAGCCAAGACGGTCCGCGCCGACCGGGAATTCCCGGCGGTTGTTGATGTCCTTGACCGAGTACACCCGGATGTCCTGCCGGGTGAGGGTGATGTCCTTGGGTTCGGACATCGAGGGACGGAGGATGGAAACGACCAGCTTGGAACCGGGTTCGCCGCGCAGGACCTTCACGGCCTCGTTCATGCCGAGGCGTTCGGTGGAGCGGCCGTCGATCTTCACCAGCTGGTCGCCGGGCAGGATGCCGGCCTCGAACGCCGGGGTGTCCTCCATGGGGGCGATCACGGTCAGCACGCCGTCACGCACGTTGACCTGGAGCCCCACGCCGCCGTAGGAGCCGCCGGTGTCCTCGCGGAGCTCGGTGAACTTGGAGACGTCCATGAACTCGCTGTGCGGGTCCAAGGTGGAGAGCATGCCCTTCATCGCACCCTGGATGAGGTCCTTGTAGGTCAGCTTCTCGCCGTCGACGTAGTCCTTGCGGACCCGTTCGAGGACCCGGGTGAAGAGCTCCAGCTGCTCGTAGGGGTCGTCGCGGTCGTCCGCGGCGCTGAGCTGGAACATCCGCGCTCCCAGGAGCGTGTAGACCGCCAAGGCGGCCACGAAGACGGGATAGAAGAGTCTCTTTTTCATTCCGGGACGCCGGCGCTGCTGGACCGTAGGGAGCGACCGTCCGAGGTGCAAGTGGCTGCCGGCCCCACGACGGGAAGTCCTGGGGACAATGGGGCGGAACCGTTGCCGGCGGCCGTGTCGGGATCAGAGCGCGTCGAGGATCCGGTCGAGGTTCACGTGCTTGGAGATGATCTCCTGGATGAGCGAGATCTTCTGCACGTCGTCCGGCCGGGTCTTGATGATGAGGTCGTGGACCTCGGAGGCGGCCCGGTAGCTGTCCTGGCTGGCCTTGAGCACGGGGCATGGGAATCCGCGGAGCTGCTTGAGGACGGTGTCGGACGGCTTGACGTCGTCCGACAGCACGATGCCGGCGATGGGTTCCTTGGAGGACTTCAGCCAGTCGGCGGCGGCGGCGATGATGTCCTCGCGGTCGGCGGGGACGATGAGCAGGACGCCGGGCTTGAGGATCTCGCGGGCGCGGGCGGCGCCCATGGCCCCGACGACGACGCGGCTGACGATCTGGGTGAGGGGCGGCTTGCCGGCGACGATCTCGGCCTGCAGTTCGTCGGCGATGGCGCCGAGGGTCGGCCGGGAGAGCATCGGCTGGTAGGGGACCACGCCGAGCAGTTCGAGACCCTTGCGCTTGAGACCCCGTTGGGCGAACTCGGTGATGTAGTCGAGCTTCTCGGGGAGGACCTTGTTGATGATGACGCCGATGACCTGGGCGCCCTCCTGCTTGAAGAGGGCGTGGTTCATGACGGTCTCGTCGATGGGCTGTCCGATGCCGCCGCGGGTGACGATGACGACCTTGGAGTTGAGCAGCTTGGCGACGGCGGCGTTGGAGAGGTCGAAGACGCTGCCGACGCCGGCGTGTCCGGTGCCCTCGCAGAGCACGAAGTCCTTTTCCCAGGCCACGCGGTCGAAGGCCTTGTGGATGCGTTTGACGAGCGCCTCGAGGTTGGCGGACTGCAGGTATTTCCGCGTGAAGTCCGGTTCGACCGCGATGGGCGACATGTCCACCAGCGGGCAGTTCAGGCGGAAGACGCGGTCCATGATGACGGCGTCCTCGTCGATCTTCTGCTCGTCGATCTCCACGAAGCGTTGGCCGACCGGCTTGATGTAGCCGACGCGGCCGTAGCGGCGCTGGAGCGCGGCGAGCAGGCCGAGCGAGGTGGTGGTCTTGCCGTCGTTCTGGCGGGTCGCCGCGATGAAGACGCGGGGGGTGAGGGAATTCTGGAGCATTGGATGGGCTTCAGCGGCCGGGATTGGTGGTGGCAGGCTTCATTGCCGGCGTGGACCCAACTGAAGGATCCCTGTCCGGTCCGTTTCGGTGACCCCGGTCATTGGTGAGCGCAAGGCCAAGCCAGCAGGCAAGAAAGGCGAGGCCCACGACGCCATGCAGATATCTGCCCGCGCGGATCGTGATGAAGATCCCCAAAAAGGCTCCGGACACGATGATCGGGACCGACCAGGCGTCTGCGGACTGCACTTTGCAGGATACCAGGACCTCCCGGATTCCAACTCCGCCCAACGCCAAGAACGTGGCCAGCGTTGGGAGTCGCCGGTCGTTGGAAGGTGAGGCAGATGGACGAAGGTTCATCGCGGCTGAGCGTCTGGCTTGGGCGGCGTGGCGAAGGTTGGAGAGGTCGTGAGCAGCGGCAGTCCCAAGCGGGCATTTTCCTCGCGAAGCTTCCGTGCGACCCGTTCAAACGCCCGCTGCGCCTTTTCGATCTCTTCAACGATGCGTCGGTCTTTTGTGCTCATGGAATTCGGAGACCATTCCTGCGGAACAGTGGCATCAGGCCCGAAGGAGGCATCGAGCGTTGGTCGGCCAGATGTCCCGGAGGACTGGTTTGATTGTTCCAGACGAACCAGAGGTCGGCAATCGGCGCATAAAGGTTGGAGAAGTTCACAACACCTCGTTCAAAGCGCCGACGAACATCCAGCTCCGGAACGTGATGGCCGCCTTTGCTGACCCTTTCCCCAACCCGGGCAACCGCGAGGTCTGCATCCGGCAGGAAAAGAAAGTGGATGACCATTTCATACCCGGCTTTCGCCGCCCGGAAAAGTGGCAGGTAGGACTTCCCGCTCAGTGTCGACTCGATCGCAAATCGAACCTGCCCTTGGATCATGGCATCGAACTCATCGAGGAAGATCCGGGCTGCCTTTCGCGCGGCAAGTTCCGGATTGAGCGGGGAAACTCCGGCTGCAATCAGGTCTGCGTTGAGAAAGCGCTCTACCCGGGCCTCGTTCGGCAAGAATTCCTTCGCAAACGTGGTCTTTCCCGCGCCGTTGCACCCGGCGATGACGATCAGCCTGGGGCGTTCGGTTCCTTGGTTCGCGAGTCCCACCGTTCACCTCACAGGTCGCCGGGCAGGTTCACGCCGGAGCCGGGGTAGAGCTTCTGGTACTCGATGCTCTGGAGGCCGACGATGGCGGCCACGCCGAGGATGTCGTGGGCGCTGCTGCCGCGGGAGACGTCCGCGGCCGGACGGTCGAGTCCGAGCAGGATCTGGCCGTAGGCGTTGGCGCGGGCGACGTGCTGGATGAGCTTGCTGGCGATGTTGCCCGAGTTGAGGTCGGGGAAGATGAGCACGTTGGCGTGTCCGGCCACCTTGCTGTCGGGGAGCTTGCGGGACGCGATCTCTGGGATCAGCGCGGCGTCCACCTGGAGTTCCCCGTCGAAGTCGGCCTCGAAGCCTTCCTCCTGGGCCTTCTGCTGGGCGAGGCCGGTGGCCGCCTTGACCTTCATCAGGCTGGGCTGCGTGGCGCTGCCCTTGGTCGAGTAGCTGAGCAGGGCGACGCGCGGACGGACGCCGGAGATCTGGCGGGCGAGCTTGGCGGTGGACACCGCGATGTCGGCCAGCTGGTCGACGCTGGGTTCCGGGATGACGCCGCAATCGCCCATGAACAGCACGCCCCGCTCACCGAAGCGGGTGTCCTCGACCTCCATGACCATGCAGGAGGAGGCGGTGGTGGTGCGGGGTGCGACCTTGATGATCTGGAACAGCGGCCGGAGCACGCTGCCGGAGATCTCGTTGGTGCCGGAGACCATGCCGTCCGCCTGCTTCATCGCCACCATCATGGCTCCGAAGTAGTTCAGCTTCGTCATGGCTTCCCGTGCCTCCTGCTCCTCGATGCCCTTGCCGCGGCGGAGCAGCATGAAGCGCTTCACGAAGCTCTCGAGGTCCGGGCTCTCGGCCGGATTGATGAGCCGGATGCCTTCGAGCGAGACGTTGAGGCCGGCGGCGGCCTCCTTGATCTTCGCGCGGTCGCCCAGGAGGATCGGCACGCCGAGGCGCAGCGCGAAGAATTGCCGTGCGGCCTGGAGGACGCGCGGCTCGGTACCCTCGGGAAACACGATCCGCTTGGGATGCCGCTGGAGTTTTTCGATGACGCCTCCGATGAAACGCATGGACGCAGGTTGGAGCAGTCCGGGAAGCCGGACAAGGGTGTGGACGGCGTTTCGGAGGCCTTCACCGGGGGTCGTTCCCGGAGGTTGAACCAAAAAGGTTCTTGCGCCATCGGGTCGCGCACTGGTACTTCCACCGCTCCTTTAAACGAGAAAGTTCCGATTTATGGCACGTATTTGTCCGCTGACGGGTCGCCGCCCGGTGAAAGGCAATCACATCTGGCGCTCCGGTAAGGCGAAGAAGAAGGGTGGTATCGGTACGCACGTTACCGCCATCACCAAGCGCCGGTTCTTCCCGAACCTGCAGCGCGTGAAGGTCCTCCTGCCCTCGGGCGAGGTCCGTTTCATCCGCGTTTCCGCCAAGGCCCTGAAGGCCGGCATGGTCACCAAGGCGCCCAAGCGCACCTGGAAGAAGGCCGCTGTCGCGGCCTGAACGGCCGCTTCCGTCCCTTTTCGACACAACCTCGGGGTCAAAAGCCCCGGGGTTGTTTTGTTCTGCCTTGGGGGTTGGGTTCGTTGAGGGGTGAAAGGTTGATTGAGGGTGAAGGGTTGAACGGATGAAGGGTTGAACGGGGCTGGCGCCGTTGCTGGGGCCGTGAGCATGGCCTTGGTGCGTTTTGGTTTTGCGGTCATTCTTCTCCCACTCCATCCCTGCATCCCCAACCTCCCGAGCGCTTTCACCCTTCGACCCTTCGACCCTTCGACCCTTCAACCCTTCAACCCTTCAACCCTTCAACCCTTCAACTCCCCCGCCCATGCGCACCCAGTCCGAGTCGCTGTTCTCCGAGTCGCTGAAGCACATCCCAGGCGGGGTGAATTCGCCGGTGCGCGCCTTCCGTGCGGTGGGGGGCACGCCGTTCTTCGTCCAGTCGGCCCGTGGGGCCCGGATCACCGACGTGGATGGCAACGAATACATCGACTACGTCGGCACCTGGGGACCGGCCATCCTCGGACATGCGGCCCCGGGGATCATCGAGGCGGTGAAGGCGGCGGCCGATCGCGGCACCAGCTTCGGCATTCCCAATCCGATGGAGCCGGCCCTGGCGAAGCGTGTGAAGTCGATGGTGCCTTCGGTGGAAAAGATCCGGTTCTGCAACTCCGGCACCGAGGCGACGATGTCGGCCATCCGATTGGCCCGCGGTTTCACCGGCCGTGACGCCATCCTCAAGTTCGACGGCTGCTACCATGGACATGCGGATTCGCTGCTGGTGAAGGCCGGGTCCGGCGCGCTGACGCTCGGGAACCCGGATTCCGCGGGGGTGCCGGCGGACTTCGCGCGCCACACGCTGGTCCTGCCCTTCAACGATCCCGAAGCGCTCCGGGCCGCCTTCGAGGAACACGGCTCCCGGCTCGCCGCGGTCATCCTTGAAGTCGTCCCCGCCAACGCCGGCCTGTACCTGCCCCGGCCCGGCTTCCTCGAACTGCTCCGGGAACTGACCCTCCAACACGGAACCCTGCTCATCGCCGACGAGGTCATGACCGGCTTCCGTCTGGGGCCTGCCGGCGCTCAGGGGGTGTTCGGGCTGACACCGGACCTCAGCTGCTTCGGCAAGATCATCGGCGGCGGCTTGCCGGTCGGGGCCTTCGGCGGCCGGGCCGACGTCATGGACCGCCTCGCTCCGTTGGGACCCGTCTACCAGGCCGGGACCCTGAGCGGAAACCCGTTGGCGATGGCCGCCGGGTTGGCCGCGCTCGACGGATTGGAGTCCTCGGACGCCTGGAATCGCCTGGAGACGCTCGGACTCCAGCTCGAGGCCGGGATGGTCGCGGCCGCGAGGTCGGCGGGGGTGGCGGTCACCTGGCAGCGGATCGGGTCGATGTTCTGCGGGTACTTTTGCGAAGGCCCGGTCTGGAACCTCGCCGACGCCATGAAGTCCGACCGCGCCCGGTTCGCGCGGTTCTTCCACGGCATGCTGGACCGCGGCGTCTATTTCGCCCCGTCGCAGTTCGAAGCCGGATTCATCTCGACGGCCCACGGCGACGCCGAGATCGAGGCGACCGTCCGTGCCGCGTCCGAGGTGCTGAAGACACTCTGACCCGGCCAAAGGCACGGAGCAGGGAGTCGGGAGCCGATACGGCTTCGGGAGAATTGGTGATTACCGGTGCGTCGTGTCCGTCTAGGTTCGGACCATGTGGCGGAGCTTGTTCCTGGGTGTTCTGACGGCGGTGGTCCTCCGGGCCCAACACGGCGGTGAACCGGCCTTCGATGCGGCCTCCGACGGGGCCCGTCGCTTCCAGTTGGCTCCCGGCCTGAGGCTGGACGTCTGGGCCGCGGAGCCCCAGCTCAGCAATGGCGTCGCGTTCAGCTTCGACGGCCGCGGCCGCGTGTACATCGCCGAGACCCACCGCTACGGGCCGTCCGTGTTCGACATCACCCAGAACACGAACTGGCTGCTCGCCGACATGGCTTTCCGCTCGGTCGACGACCGTGCGCGGTTCCTCACCAACCAGTTCCGGACCAACCTCGCCATCCTGACCCGCGACCGCGAGAAGGTCCGTCGTGTCGAGGACCGCGATGGCGACGGCAGAGCGGACGTCTCCGAGGTGGTCGTGGACACCCCTTCGACGGTGGTGGATGGCACGGCGGCCGGCGTCCTGGCTGCCGCGGGCCGCGTCTACTTCGGCAACATCCCGGCGCTCCACTTCTTCAAGTTCTCCGACCCAGGTTCCCGCCAGTCCGAGACCCGGTCCGCAGCGGCCGCTCCCGCTGGAAACCTCAAGCTTGAAACCGAAGACTCCCTCCACGGCTTCGGCGTGCACATCGGCGTCACCGGCCACGACCTCCACGGGTTGATCCGCGGGCCGGATGGCCGCATCTACATGAGTTTCGGCGACCGCGGGGTCTGCGTGACCAACCGGGAGGGCGTGGTCATCCGGCTTCCGGACCGCGGAGGCGTCCTCCGGTGCGAGCCGGACGGATCGCGGTTGGAGGTCTTCTGCTCCGGCCTCCGCAATCCGCAGGAACTCGCCTTCGACGACCTCGGGAACCTGTGGACCGTGGACAACGACACGGCGGGTCCCGACGACTGCCGGGTCCTGTATCTGGTGAAGGGTGGCGAGTACGGCTGGCGGACGGCCTTCCAGCATCAGGAAGGTTTTGGTCCATGGGTGCTCGAGGGGTTGTGGAAGGGTGGGCGGGACGCCATCCAACCGCTGGCCGGTGTGGTGAGCCAGGGGCCGAGCGGCTTGGCCTTCTACCCGGGGACCGGCTGGGGATCGCGCCTGGCAGGGAAGTTCGTCCACTGTGACTTCCCGGGCGGCGTCTGGGCCTTTTCCGTGAGGCCCCGCGGGGCCGGCTACGAGTTGGAGACGAAGGAAAAGCTGCTCTGGAACGCCTGGCCCACCGACGTGGACTTCGGCCCGGACGGCGCGCTCTACGTGCTCGACTGGATCCAGGGCTGGCAGATGCCGGGACGCGGACGGATCCACCGCCTCACCCCGACGGACGCCGTGCCGCTCACCGGGCTTCAGCGTCGGGAGATGGCCGAGGTGCGCCGGCTCCTCGCCGAGGGCATGGCTGGACGGAAGGACTCCGAACTCCTCGGACTGCTGGCGTCGCCGGACCGCCGTGTGCGTTTGGAAGCCCAGTGGGAACTTGCCGGCCGCGGGGCGAAGTCGTGGGATGGTTTCGTCCGGGTGGTGTCGAAGGGAAAGGGCCGACTGGAGCGGCTCCATGCGATGTGGGGGCTGGAGCAATCCACCCGCCAAGACGCCTCGAAGGCCGCCGGCCGGGCGATGGAGCGGTTGCTTCCGGTGGTGGACGACGCGGATCCGGAGGTCGCCGCGGCGGCGATGCTCACGATGGCCGATGCGCGGATCCGGAAGCTTCAGCCGCGTGTGGCCTCCCTGCTGGGGAGTCCGGATTCCCGGGTCCGTCGTGCTGCGTTCGCCGCCTTGGCGGCATTGAACGAAGGAACCTCCGCCGAGACGCCCACGTATCCGTGGAAGGAAGTCCGGGCCGCGATCCTGGATGGCGTCGCGGAGGATCCCTGGGTCGGTCAGGCGGTGGTTCGCGGTCTGCGGACCCAACGTTCAGGACGGACCGCCGGACGCGCCTTCCTCGACGGCCTTCTGAGCGATCCCGATCCGCGGGTGGTGTCGTTGGGCGTCGAGACGATCCGGCGCATCGCCGACGAGGAGGTACCGAACGGCGGGACCCAGGTGCCGTCGTTGGCGCCACTGCTGGCGCACCGGGATGCGTCGGTGGTCGACGCGGCGGCCCGGGCGATCCACGACATGCCGCTCGTGCGGGACCTTCCGTCCTTGGCTCAGTTCGTCACCCGGGTCGACTGCCCGACGAACCTGATGACCCGGGTGGTGAACGCCGCGTTCCGGTTGGGCACCCCGCAGCACGCGTTGATGCTGGCCAACTTCGCCAAGCGCCGGGACGTGCCCGACTTCGCACGCACGGCCGCCTTGGACGCCTTGGCGGATTGGGCGAAGCCGCCGGCTTTGGACAAGGTCGTGGGGCTTTGGAGGCCGGCCTTTGGAGGAGTGTCCGGTTTCCAGTCCTCGGCTTTCATCGGGGAAGGCGCGAGCGCGGCCACTGCAGGTGGAATGGAGCAGGCCTCGAAGCTTCCCGCGGCGTCGGCGACCGGAAGCCGGGAGCAGGAGGCCGGGAACCCGCGTCCGGGTTTCCTGGCGGCCGCGATGGAAGCGACCCGGGGTGGCGGGACGTCTCCGATGCGCCTGCCGGTTTTGCCGGAAGATCTCGGGCGTTCGATCGCGTTCGACGAGGCTTCCGGATTCAAGCGGAACGCCGAGCCGGCGAAGCGGGCGTTCCTGAAGGTGGCCGGCGAGATCCTCAACCCGATGGTCCCGGACGAATACGGGCTGCGCCTGGGAGGTCCCGGTGCCCCGGAGGCGGTGCAGAAGGCCGTCGTCGACGCGGCGTTGCGGCTTCGGGTGAAGGAGGCGGCCACGCATCTCTTCGCCCATTTCCAGTCGACCAACACGCCTTTGTCGGTGAAGGCGGCGATCGTCGACGCCTTGGCCGGCCTCAACTCCGCCCAGGCGGCCGACGCGGTGCGCCTCGCCCTCGACGATCCCCGTCTGCGGTCCGCGGCCGTGCCCCATCTCGACCGGTTGGAGGGCGGCGACACCGTCGGGGTGCTTTCGAACCTGGTCGTGGCCGCACGGCTCCCGGGGGACCTGCGCGCCGCCCAGTCGGCCTTGGCCGCGCTCGGCCGCATCGAGGGCCCCGTTGCCGTCCCGGTGCTGGACGCCTTCGTCACGAGGTTCCGTTCGGGAGGATGGCCGATGGCGCTTGAACTCGACCTCCGAGAGGCGGTCTTGCGCACCCCGCTTTCCAACAGCCTCGCGATTCCACGTCACCAACCGGGTGCACGGATGACCTTGGCCGGCTATTCCGACTGCCTTGAAGGCGGGGACTCCATCCGCGGGCGACAGGTCTTCCGCGAGAATCCCGCGGTCCAATGCCTGCGGTGCCACCAGGTGGCCGGAGAAGGCGGGATCGTGGGACCGAAGCTCGACGGGATCGGACGTCGTCAGGGCCGCGAGTACCTGCTGGAGAGCATCGTCTGGCCGAACCTCCGGATCGCGGCCGGGTCCGAGACGGTCGTGCTCACACGCAGGGACGGAACGGTCCTGAGCGGACTGCTTCGCGGCGAGGCGGAGGGCGTGCTGACTGTCGAGACCACCGGGGAAGATGGCTTGCCCGAGCTGGTGCGTGTGCCGGTGGCCGAAATCGGGCGCAGGGAACGGGGTCCGAGCGCGATGCCGGAGGGCTTGGCCGAGCAGTTGACGCCGTTCGACCTCCGCGACCTCGTGGAGTACCTGGCCGGACTGAAGTAGGGAGAGGGACCCGCCACGGCGGCGCGGAGGGCACGGAACGCTCAGTTCGACACGGATTTCACCGAGAGAAAGGAGGGTTCCGGGCAGCCGATCACCCGATCCGTTTCGCCTCGGAATCCGTGGAATCCGTGTCGCGACTTCGAGGCCAGGCCCCCCCGCCGGCTTTTAGCCGACCTGGGCGAGGCTGGCGGCGGCGATGGCCTGGCCGTGGCGCTTGTCCTTCTCGTCGGGCATGTGGAACCGGATCTTCGCGGCGAGCGCGGGGAACTCCGCGGCGAGGACCTGCTTCGCGCCCTCGAGGATGACGTCACCGCCGGAACCGCTGGTGACGCGTCCGAGGATGAGCACATGGCGGAGGTCGTAGAAGTCGGCCCAGTGGGCGACGGCGTAGCCGAAGCAGGTTCCGATCGTGGCGTAGATCCGGGCGGCCCTGGGATCGCCGTCGGCCATGAGCTTCTGGACGTGCTTGAGCTTCTCCGGGAGCGGGAGCGACGCCTCGACCTCGATGCCGGCGAGGGGGATGAGACGTCCGACGGCCTGCTGGCTGAAGAACTGCACGCCGCAGCCCGGGTCGCCGCTCCACTCGTCCTTCGGCGCGTCCGGCCGGTAGTCCACCGGCGAGAAGGCCAGCTCGTTGAGCCACGAGGTGATGTTGCCTTCGGCGGTGACGAATCCGCCGGCGGTGCTGGTGCCCATGGAGACGCCGAGGACGGAGTTCACCCCGAGCGACATGGAGGCGGCCAAGGCGGTGACCTCGCCGTCGTTCACCACCTCGAAGGGGATGCCGTTCCACTCGCGGCGGAGGTCGAGGAAGATGTCCCGGACATGCTTCGCGAAATCCTCCTTGGAGACGCCGCGGAACAGGGAGGCGACCTTGACCCGGTTGTTCACGTACACGCCGGCGGCGCTGCCGCCGATGGCGTCGACCTTCGGCAGATGGGCCGCGGCGCGGCGGAGGGAATCCTGGATCCCGGAGATGTGGTACTGCGGGTCGGCCTGGAAGTAGGGGTCCCAGACGATCTCCTCGCTGAAGACCACCTTGCCGTCGAGCACGGCGGCCACCTTGCGGTCGGAGCCGCCGAGGTCGAATCCGATGCGGCAGCCGTCGAGGTGGCGTCCGAGCGGGGCCGAGGAGGACTTGGCGGGCGGCAGTTCCGCGGTGTGGACCACCTCGATCGGGCCGTCGTAGATGCGTTCGCCGATGATCTCGGAGTCGAACCGGCCGGTCGGCGTGTCGCGGTAGTGGACGGCGAGGGCCTCGGCGAGGTCCTTGGGACCCTGGAACCAGATCCGGCGTCCACCCCAGGTCCAGAGGAGGAACTTGGCGAGGCGTTCGACGAAGAAGCCGTTCGCGGCGGCGTGGGGATGTTCCGGTGCGAGGACGGCGGTGTCGTGGTGGAACACCGAGCCGTCGGCCTGCTCGAGGGCGATGCGGACCGGGATGGTCGCCTCGCGGGCGAAAGCGTGGCGGGCGAGGACGGCGGGGCGGAAGCCGGGGTCGAGGACGGGGACGATCTTCGGAACCGGCAGCAGCGCGGCTGGAATCATGGAAGCAGCGTGCCGAGATCGGCGACGGGTCGGCAAGGAATGTCGGAGATGGGTGAGGAGGCGTGGAGCAAGGAGCAGAGAGCCGGTAGCGGGGAGCGGAAATCGCCCGGCTCCGGCTTCATTCCGGCTTGGAAACGCGGACGAGGCGGAACTCCTTGGCGCAGTCGTCGAGGAAGGCGACGACGAGGCGGTGGAGTTCGCGTTGGGCGAGGTTGAGCCTCCAGGCGAGGGGCCACAGGGAGAGCAGCACCAGCCAGGGCCAGAACCGGTATGGGGTGCCCGACAGGGACTCGGGGAAGGGGAACCGGCTGGCGATGCCGATGAAGACCAGCTCGGTTCCGGCGACGGTGGCGAAGACGACCCGTGCGAAGGAGCTCCATTCCGAGTGCACGCGGCAGCGGAGCATCTGGCGGTTCCAGGAGTGGAACTCCACGGCGGTCAGCACCTGCAGGCGTGCCCAGCGTGAGCCGTAGATCTCGACGTCGAACGGGCTCCAACCCGCGTCGGGCTTGTTCTGCCATCCCAGGAGGTCCAGGCGTTCGAGCACGCGTCGGAGGAAGCCCATGCGGTCGACGCCCTTCTCGGCCCAGTAGAGGAGCACGCGGAGGGAGTCCTCGCGGTCCTCGAGGCTGAGGGACTCCAGGTTCTCGCGGGCGCTGAGGGGGCGCTGCCGGTCGAGCAGGTTGCCGCGATGGCGGGCCCAGCCGCGCACGATGGGCTGGAGGAAGAACAGCATGGCCACCAGCGGACGTGACCAGAATCGGCGGCGGCCCGACGGAAGGTCGGCCTGGCGTGCGGCCAGGATGCAGAGGCTCAGCGAGAAGAGGAGACTGGCCACGCCGAGCGTCCAGACGAACGGCGCCACGGCGCTGACCACCAGGAGCGGCGTGGTGACGAGGACGTGGTACTCCAGGCTGGTCACCACGACCAACGTGAGGCTGGCGTCCCGGGTGTAGATGCTTTGGAACGGCGCGCTGCCGAACATGCCGTGGTAGATCACGGGACGCCGTGTCTCCACGCCGATCTTGGCCTGGGTGTAGATGCGTCCGTGCCACATCGAACCGCCGAAGTGGTTGAAGTTCTCCGGGTGCCGCCGTTCCAGCAGGGCCTCGGCCTCGCCGTAGCCGCCCTGCTGGCGGAGGTAGGCCCGGATGGTGTTCCGGCGGTAGTGCCAGACGAATCCGGCCGGACTGAACCCGATGCGGTAGCCGCGCTGCTGGAGCCGCCAGCAGATGTCCACGTCGTCGCCGGCGCGCCGGTAGATCGGGTCGAACCCGCCGATCTCCTTCAGCGACCAGCGGTAGAAGGCCATGTTGCAGCCCGGGATGTGCTCGGCGACGCGGTCGTTGAGCATCACATGCGCCGGTCCGCCCGGGGAGACCATGACCGCCGCCGCGGTGGGGGAGTCGTCGGGCGGGAGGAAGTTGTGTCCGCCGATGCCGGCGAAACGGGAGCGCAGCAGGTCGCCGACGAGGTAGTGCAGCCAGTCCTCGTCCGCCCGGCAGTCGGAGTCGGTGAACGCCACGATCTCGCCGGTGGCGGCGTCGATCCCGGTGTTGCGCGCGACGCCGAGCCCCTGGTTGCGCTCGTGCCGGATGTTGCGGACGCCGGGAAAGGTCGCGGCGATGGACTGGGTGGCGTCGGTCGATCCGTCGTCGACGAGGATGACCTCGTAGTCGGGGTAGTTCAGCCGTTCGAGGGAATGGAGGCAGGACTTGAGGGTGGCCGCGCCGTTGTAGCTCGCGACGACGACGGAGACGCGTGGCGTCCCGGGCAGCGGGAACCACGGGGCCGTCTCGAACCGTTTTCGTACCGTCTCGAAAGCGGGCTTCGGCGACCGGTCGGCCCGGGTCAGTCCGAACGCCCAGTCCTCGACGAGCCGGCCTCCGTGGAACCATTCGTCGGTGAACGAATAGACCACCACGCCGGCGCATCCGCCGCGGAAGGCGCTCTCGACCTGCCACCCGAGGATCTCCGCCTGCGCCTCCTCGCCCTCGCGGATGGTGTCGATCCCGAACTCGCCGATCATCAGCGGCTTCGTGTCGGCCAGCATCTGCAGCCGGGCGAGGTAGTTCTCGAAGGGCTGCCGTTCGTGCAGGTAGACGTTGAAGCAGTGGAAGTCGATCAGGTCCGGCCGGAGGAACTCGGTGGTCGGGAAGTTGCCGAAGGTGCAGAGCAGTTCGGCGTCCTCGGCCTTGGCCGTGGCCACCAGCCGGTCGATGAACGCCTCCACCGCCTGGGCGCCGCTCCAGCGCACGATGTCCGCCGGGATCTCGTTGACCACGCTCAGCGCGAACACCGCCGGATGCGCCGCGCAGACGCGGGCGGCCTCGCGCACGGTCCTGACGACCGCCTCCTGCGCCTCCTCGGTGTCGAGGAAGCAGACGTGCCGGTTCCAGGGGACGTCGATCAGAAGCCGCAATCCATGTTCGAACGCGAGGTCCAGGAACCACCGTGGCGGCACGTGGTACACGCGGAGCAGGTTCGCCCCGAGCGAACGGACCTGCTGGAAGTCGCGACGTGTCGTCTCGGAGGAGGCGAAGTGCCCGCCTTCCGGATCCGGGGCCAGCGGTCCGTAGGTGATGCCCTTCGGATGGAACTTGCGGCCCGAGAGACGGAAGAACTTCCCGTCGACGGTCACGCGTTCGCGGTTCTGGCCTGGCATCGGGTTCACAATCCCCGGCTCGGCCACGGCCGAACCGGCGGGCGGCACCATGGGGTCCGGGCCCGGCCGACGGAAGCCCCAAGCCGACGTTCCATCCGCCGGCGGGAGGCCGGTGACGGGAACCTGGACATGGAGGCGGGCGGGAGACATGGGGCGGTACGTTCGGCAGTTCGGACTGGAACCGTCCGGTACGAATTCACGGGGACACGCAACCGCCCGGAGAATCCCTGTCAGGACGCCTCCCAAGCTGGACCGTCAGGACGCGGGCGAACCGGGAGGACTCCCTGGAAAGCGGGAGTGGGGAGCAGGATCCGGTTTCATTGGGCAGGTTGCCTTCACCGCTGAAAGCCGGCTCCCCATTGGCGCCTTTGTGTTTTCGCGTGAGTTCCGTCCCGTCTTGGACCGCTCAGATCTGCCAGTCGATCGCGGCGGCGGCGCGGTCGCGCTTGGTGGTGACGGACACGCGCAGGTCGTCCATGAGCACCAACGAATCCGCCGGCACGCTGTGCATCAGGAACACGTTTGCGCCGACGGTCGTGCCCGCGCCGATCACGGTGTCGCCGCCGACGATGGTGGCGTTGGCGTAGATCGTGACGCGGTCCTCCAGGGTCGGATGGCGCTTCAGTCCGCGGAGGGCCTGTCCCGCGGCCAGGGAGCGGGCGACGAGCCCGACGCCCTGGTAGAGCTTCACGCGGTTGCCGATGACCGTGGTCTCGCCGATGACGGTGCCCGTGCAGTGGTCCACGAAGAAGTGGCTGCCGATCCGTGCGCCCGGGTGGATGTCCATGCCGGTGCGGCTGTGGGACCATTCGGCCATGATGCGCGGCAGGAACGGGACGCCGCGGCGGTGGAGGTCGTGGGCCATCCGGTGGATCGTGATCGCCTCGACGAACGGGTAGGCGACGATGATCTCCTCGCGGTTGGCGGCGGCCGGGTCCCCGTTGAAGGCGGCCTCCACGTCGGTGGCGAGGATCTCGCGGATCGCGGGAAGTTCCCGCAGGAACTCGACCGTCAGGTCATGGGCCGCCCGCCGGGGATCGCGCTTCGACGCCTCCGGGCATTCGAAGCAGCGCAGCGCCTTGTACATCTCGTCCTCGAGGTTGCCGGCCACCGTGTCCAGCAGCAGCGCCGTCTCCGCCTTCAGCTCCGAGCTGTGGATCACCTGGCCGTCGAAGAACCCCGGGAACACGAGCCGCAGCAGGGCGCCGGAGATCTCGACCACGGCGCCCTTCGAAGGCAGGTTCGCCCCGTCCAGGTGGTTGATTCCCCCGTGTCGGGAGTAGCTTCCGAGCAGGGCGTCCGTGATTTCGGTGATCGGGAACGGCACGTGGAAAAGGATGGGGCAGGGAGGCGTCCGTGGCGAGAACCTGTCACGTCGGAGAAAATACCCCTTGCCGGATGCCCTTTCATTCGTATGCTTCGCGGCCTTTCGTCTCATCGAAAGGTCTGTTTATGCGTCGTCCGAAGGGTATCAAGACCAAGAAGTCCGTCTCAAAGCGATTCAAGATCACTGCGAGCGGCAAGGTGGTTACGCAGCATTCCGGCAAGCGTCACTTGCTGTCCGGCAAGAACGCGAAGCGCCGCCGTCGCCTGGGGGCTGCCAAGATCGTCCACGAAACCGACGTGTACAAGATCAAGGCCAGCCTGCCGTTCTCGCACTGAGGCTCGTAACCGCACCACCACCAACTCTCCCAGAAAATGCGCGTCACCAACGCTCCCGCATCCCGCAAACGCCGTAAACGCATGCTGAAGATGGCGAAGGGCTTCCGCCTTCGCCGCAGCAGCCACTACCGGTACGCGAGCGATGCCGTCGACCACGGCCTCCAGTACTCCTACCGCGATCGCAAGGCCAAGAAGCGCACCTTCCGTGCGTTGTGGCAGATCCGCATCAACGCCGCCGCCCGTGCGGCCGGCATGACCTACAGCCGCTTCATGGAAGGGCTGAAGGCCGCGAAGGTCGAGATGGACCGCAAGGTCCTCGCCGACCTCGCCGCCACCGACACCGTCGCCTTTGCCAAGCTTGTCGAGCTCGCCCAGGGCGCCTTGAACAGCAAGGCCACGGCTGCGGCCTGACCGCCCTTCAAACCGGTCACCTGGAGCGGGCGCCCTTCGCATGAGGGGCCGCCCGCTCCGTCGTTTTTCGTCCCAGCGCCCCAACGCCCCCCTCGTCCGCCCGTTTCCATGTCCCTCCACGACCGCATCTCCTCCATCAAGGAGGCCGCCGCCCAGGAACTCCGTGCCGCCAAGGAACTTCCATCGCTGGAGCGCGCCAAGGGCCAGTTCCTGGGTCCCGAAGGCAGCTTCACGGCCCTGATGAAGGAGTTGGGCACGCTGGCCAAGGAGGCCAGGCCGATCGCCGGAAAGGCGATCAACGCCGCCAAACAGGAACTCGAGTCCATCCTCGCCGAGAAGCGTTCCGAGCTGGAACTCCGCGCCGCCCTGCCCAAGGAACCGGCCGATTTCTCCCTGCCCGGCCGGCGTCGCCCCGTGGGTCGCCTCCACCCGCTGACCCAGGTCACCGACGACATCGTCCGCGCCTTCCGCAAGCTCGGCTTCGCGGTCGCCGACGGCCCGGAAATCGAGGACGAGTACCACTGCTTCGACGCCCTCAACACCCCGAAGGACCATCCGGCCCGGGATTCCCAGGACACCTTCTTCATCGACACCGAAGGCCGCCCGCTGCTGCGCACCCACACCAGCTCGGTGCAGATCCGGGTCATGGAGAAGACGCCGCCCCCGATCCGGATCGTCGTTCCCGGACGGGTCTTCCGCCGCGACAACGCCGACGCCACCCACAATCCCACCTTCCACCAGATCGAAGGCCTCTACGTCGACAAGGGCGTCACCGTCAGCGACCTCAAGGGCACCGTGGAGGCGGTCTTCAAGGAGGTCCTGGGCGACGACGTGAAGCTCCGTTTCCGCCCCCACTATTTCAGCTACACCGAGCCCAGCCTCGAGATCGATTTCACCAACTCGCTGGTGAAGAAGCTGGGCAAGGACTGGCTCGAGATCGCCGGCTGCGGCATGGTGCATCCCAAGGTGTTCGAGACCGTCGGCTACGATCCCGAGGTCTGGAGCGGCTGGGCGTTCGGCTTCGGCATCGAGCGCATCGCCATGCTCCGCTACGGCATCACCGACATCCGCCTTTTCTACGAGAACGACGCCCGGTTCCTCCGCCAGTTCTAGGCCCTGGGCGTCCAAACCGCGGTTTCGCCGGGATTCTCCACCGAAGCCGCCTGCCCGTGACCTGCCCGGAATCGGATCCGAAGCCATGAAACATCCCATCCTCCTTCTCGCGCTGCTCGTCTCGATGGGGGCCCGCCTCCTCCAGGCGGCTCCCGCCGAGAACGTGATCCTCGTCACCGCGGACGGCCTGCGTTGGCAGGAGGTCTTCCGGGGCGCCGAGGACATCTCGTGGGAGAAGGCCTTCGGCAACCAGGGCAACAGCAACGCGGTCCGGAAGGAGTTCCTCCGGTCGACGCCCGGGCTGTCCCGCGCGGCCCTGATGCCGTTCCTGTGGGAAACGGTGGCCTCGAAGGGACAGATCTGGGGCAACCGCGACCGGGGCAGCGAGGTCCGCGTCACCAACGGGCGCAACTTCTCCTACCCGGGCTACAACGAGTTCCTCACCGGAAAACCGGATCCGCGGATCGATTCCAACGAGAAGGTCCTCAACCCGAACACCAACGTGTTCGAGTGGCTGCAGGGACGCCCGGGTTTCGGTGGGCGAGTCGCGGCGGCCATCAACTGGGACGTGCTGCCATGGATCCTCAACACCCCGCGTTCCCGCATCCCGGTGTGGAGCGGATTCGATGTCCCGGACGGCACCGAGCGACTTCCCGTGCCTTCCGCACTGACCGAGATCGTGGAGCGTGGACGCACCCCGTGGACCGGGGTCCTGCTCGACACCTACGTCGCCTACGCCGCCAAGCACACCCTCCGCACCCTCAGGCCGCGGGCGATGTACGTCTCCTTCGGCGAGACCGACGACTGGGCCCACGAGGGGCACTACGAACGGTATCTCCGTGCGATCCGTGAGTTCGACCGCTTCCTCGGCGAACTCTGGGCCCTCGTGCAGTCGATGCCCGAATACCGGGACAAGACCGCCCTGCTGGTCTCCGTGGACCACGGCCGTGGACCGACACCGGTGGCTTGGAAGAGCCACGGGAAGGAAATCGCCGAATCCGCCTCGATCTGGTTCGCGGCGATGGGCCCCGGGGTGGCCCCGCTCGGGGAACGGTCCAACACGCCCCCGGCCGTCCAGGCCCAGGTCGCCGCCACCGTCGCCGCCTTGGTCGGACACGACTTCGCCTCGGCGATTCCCGAGACCCGCCCGCCGTTCCCGATCCTCGAGGCGGCTCCGAAACCCTGATTCACGTCCCCTCGGCCGCCGGAAGCGTTCCGGCAAACCTGATCCCTCCGAATGAAAGTCACCCTCAACTGGCTCAAGCAGTACGTGGACTTCAACTGGACCCCCGAGGAGCTCACCGAGCGCCTCACCCTGCTCGGCCTCGAGGTCGAAGGGGTCCACAAGGTCGCCGGGGAGTTCGACGGCGTGGTCGTCGCCCAGGTGATCACCCGCGACAAGCATCCGAACGCCGACAAGCTCTCGGTCTGCCGCGTGGCCGACGGCAAGGGTGAACGCCAGATCGTCTGCGGCGCCCAGAACTTCCAGGCCGGCGACAAGGTGCCGTTGATCCTTCCCGGCGCCTCGCTGCCGATGAAGCCCGGCGACAAGGAGCCGTTCACCATCAAGGTCGGCAAGATCCGTGGCGTCGAATCCCACGGCATGATGTGCTCCCACGAGGAGCTCGGCATCGATCCCGAGGCCATCGGCCACCGGCGAGAGGATGGCCTGCTCCTCCTCAAGGCGGATGCCGTCGTCGGCCAGCCGCTCGCCACGTATCTCGGCCGTTCGGGCAGCGACGTCGTCTACGACCTCGAGACCACGCCGAACCGGCCCGACTGGAACTCCCTGATCGGCATCGCCCGGGAGATCGCGGCCCTGACCGGCAACCCGCTCCGCCTTCCCGCCGCCGGACTGCCTTCGGGCGGGAAGCCGACCGCCGCCGAACAGGTCTCCGTCCGCATCGGGGCCCCGGACCTCTGCCCGCGCTACACCGCCCGTGTCGTCCGCGGCGTGAAGGTCGGCCCCAGCCCCGCCTGGCTCCGCTCCGCGCTCGAGAAGGTCGGACTCCGCAGCATCAACAACGTCGTCGACGTCTCGAACTACGTCATGCTCGAGACCGGCCAGCCGTTGCACACCTTCGACTACAACCTCGTCGGCCGCGGCGCCTCCGGCGTCCCCACCGTCGTCGTCCGCCGCGCGGCCGAAGGGGAGAAGTTCACCACCCTTGACGGACGCGAGCACACGTTGTCCGCGGAGAACCTCCTCATCGCCGACGAACAGAAGGGCATCGCCCTCGCCGGCGTCATGGGCGGCCGCAACACCGAGATCCAGGACACGACCGTCGACGTGCTGATCGAGTCCGCCTACTTCACGCCGACCCAGGTCCGTCGGACGTCGAAGACCCTCGGGCTTCGGACCGACGCGAGCTACCGCTTCGAGCGCGGGGCCGACGTCGGGGCCGCCGATTTCGCCAGCCGCCGTTGCGCGCAGCTGATCCTCGAGACCGCCGGCGGGACCTTGGCGGACGGCGTCGTCGATGCCTTCCCGTCACCGGCCGAGAGCCGTCGCATTCGCCTGCGGCACGACCGCACCGACGCGCTGCTCGGCATCGCGATCCCGGCCGACGAACAGGCCCGCCATCTCGCGGGTCTCGGTCTCGTCGAGGTGTCCCCGTCTTCGCCGCGCGGCGCGGAGTCCGAATGGGAGATCCCGACGTGGCGCGTCGACCTGAAGCGCGAGGCGGACCTCATCGAGGAGGTGGCGCGACTCTTCGGCGTCGACCGCATTCCTTCCACGACCCCGCGTGGCGCGCAGGGTTCGCATCCTTTCGACGCGCAGTTCGACCGGTTCATGGCGGTCCGCCGTGCGTTGTCCGGGCTCGGCCTGGACGAGGCCCAAGGCCAGACGCTGATCTCCGACGCCTCGGCCCGGTGGGTCACCGAGGACGTCGTCGCCCTGGCGAACCCGTTGAGCAGCGACATGAACGTGCTTCGGCCCTCGCTGTTGCCGGGCCTGCTCGACACGCTGCGCCACAACCTCACCCGCCGGAACGGCGACGTGCAGGTGTACGAGATCGGCCGTGTGTTCACCCGAGTCGGCAACCAGGCGCGCGAAGGCTGGCGGGTGGCCATCGCCATGACCGGCGCCCGGGCACCGCGCTTCTGGTCCGGGGCCGACCGCGAGGCGCTCTGCGACGTGTTCGACCTGAAGGGATTGGTCGAGGAACTGATCGAGCGCCTGGGGCTCCGGGGCGTGGCCTATGCCCGTCGTCCGGAGCCGACCGCGCTGTTCGTCGAATCCGCCACCGTCAGTCTCGGCGGGAAGTTGGCGTTGGGCCAGCTCGGCCAGCTGCAGCCGGTGCTCGGGAAGCGTCTCGACCTGCGGGACCCTGTCTTCCTCGCCGAACTCGACCTCGACCAGCTGCTCCAGCGCGGCAATTCCGCCAAGTCCTTCAAGGCCTTGGCGCAGTTCCCGTCGATCCAGCGGGACCTGGCCATGATCGTGGACGAGGCTCTCACCCACGACGCGGTCTTGGCTGCGGTGAAGCAGGCCAAGCCGGCGAACCTGGAGGCGGTCGAGCTGTTCGACATCTTCCGCGGCAAGCACGTGCCATCGGGCCAGAAGAGCCTGGCCTACTCGTTCACCTACCGCGCGGCCGACCGCACGCTGAAGGACGAGGAGGTCAACGCCGCCCACGCCAAGGTCGTGGAGACCTTCCGTTCCTCCCTCGGCGCCTCGATCCGGGAGTGAGGCCGTCGGCTTGCCACGGAGACCCGGAGGGCACGGAGAAGACGGTTGTCCGTTGTTGGTTGAACGTGGCCGCGGCAGCCAAACAGCGGCGGTTCGCCGTTTGGTTTCGGGTATCCCGGCTGAAAACTGGAAACCTGAAACTGAAGACTCCCCTCCCTTCTCAGTCCCGGTTCCGCAGACGTAGGGCGTTGCCGATGACCACGAGGTCCGACAGGCCCATGGTTGCGGCGCAGAGCACCGGGCTCATCAGGCCGCAGGCCGCGAGCGGCACGGCGGCGGCGTTGTAGAAGAACGCCCAGAAGAGGTTCTGCCGGATCACCCCCAGCGTCCGTTGGGAAAGCCCGATCGCCTCGGCAACGGAGTCGAGTCCGGGCCGGAGCAGGACGATGTCGGCCGCCTCGCGGGCGGCATCCGCGGCGCTTCCCACCGCGATCCCCAGGTCGGCCGCCGCCAAGGCCGGCGCGTCGTTGATGCCGTCACCCACGAAGGCCACACGGGCGCCTCCGCGGCGCAGCGATTCGAGGAGGGCGGCCTTCGAATCCGGCTTCTGCGCCCCGTGGATCCGTTCCGCCGGCAGGCCGGCCTCTCCGCCCACGGCCAGGCAGGCCGCCTGGGAGTCGCCGGACACGAGGTGTGCCTCGAGTCCCGAGGCCGCGAGCCGCCGAAGCAGCTCCGGGGTCTCGGGGCGCAACGGGTCGCCGACGAGGAACAGGGCCTTGGCCGTGTCCCCCTCGGCGAACACGACGGCGGCCCGACCCCGCCGGGCACCCTCCTCGATCGCGGTCGCGAAGACCGAGACGTCGCAACCCGATCCCGCGAGCCAGGCCGGTGATCCCAGCCGCAGGTTCCGGACGCGTCCCGTGGCTTCCGCCAGTTCGGCCTCGATGCCGGCGCCCGCCTTCTCCTCCCAGAGTCCTAGGTTGATTGATGAACCGGGGGGCGGGTTGACGAAATCCACGACCGCCCGGGAAAGCGGATGCCGTGAGCCTGCGGCGAGGGCTGCGGCGAGCGTTCGGTCCGCTCCGGCGGCGGAGCCTGGGGAGACTTCGGATGAGATCACGCGGGGGACGCCGGAGGTCAGGGTCCCGGTCTTGTCGAAGGCCACGACGGTGAGCCGACCGGACTTTTCCAGTGCCACGGCGTCGCGGATGAGAATACCCCGTCGGGCCGCCGCATTGATGCCCGCCATGAGGGCCACGGGCGTCGCCAGACCCATCGCGCACGGACAGGCGACGATGAGCACGGCGCAGAAGACCGTCACCGCCGCCGCCGCGGGCGAGGCGGGCGGATGGCTGCGCCAGAGCCAGGTGCCGAGTCCCTCCTGGATGCCCACCATGCGGTCGAACTGGAGGAACCACATCAGGGCCGCGGCGACCGCCACGAAGACGACGACGGGCACGAAGACCGAGCTGATCCGGTCGGCGAGGCGTTGGACCGAAGCCCGTGTGGCCTGGGCCCGGCGCACGGCCGCGGCGATGTGGGCGAGCGCGGTCGACTCGCCCGTTGCCTGGACCCGGGCCACGAGGCGCCCCTGGCGGTTCAGGGTTCCGGCGAACAGGCGGCTGCCGGGTGACTTCGAGACGGGAAGCGATTCGCCGGTGAGCATCGATTCCTCCACCGCGGAGGCGCCTTCCAGCACCTCGGCATCGACCGGGATGCGATCCCCGGGCCGGAGCACGATCCGCTGGCCGGGCATCAACGCGGAGCAGGGCACCTCGGCCTCGACACCGTCGGGGTCCAATCGACGGGCGGTCTCCGGGGCGAGGTTCAACAGCGACTTGAGGGCGTCTCCGGCCCGTTCGCTCATGCGGCTCTCCATCCAGTGGCCGACGCTGATCAACGTCACGATGGCGACCGCCTCGGTGAAGAACAGGTGGGCCGACGTGCCGGTGAGCAGGGCCCCGGTGCTGAAGGCCCAGGCGCTGCCGGCCCCGAGGGTCACCAGCGTGTCCATGTTGGATTCGCCCCGACGCAGCTGCCGCCAGGCGCCGACGGCGAAGTGGCGTCCCACCACCGCGAGGACCACCGTGGACAAGACGAAGGCGAACCACAGGAACCACGGCCGCATGCCGATGCCGAGGATCCACTCGCAAGCCAACAGCAGCGCCGATGCCGGCACGCCGAGCCGCAGCGCGGAGGTCCAGGGCGAGGTGGGAGCGGAGGCCGTGCCATCGGAGCGGCGGGCGGGAACGGAGAAACCCGCGTCGACGACGGCCTTTTCCAAGGCTGCGGTGTCGGGTGACGTCCCGGGCTTCCAGACGACGCGCGCCATGGCCGCCGTGAGGTCGACTGGCGCCGCGAGCACGCCCGGCACCTTCTGCAGCGCCTCCGTCACATGACGGGCGCAGTTGCCGCAGGTCATGCCTTCCACGCGCAACGGCGTCGTTGCCCCGGCCGCAGGCGGCGGGGAACTGCGGGGACGGAACTGGATCCCGGTGGAGTCCACGGGGGCAACGTCGGTCCGCCATGTCGGGCGGACAAGCCCCGAAGCCGGCGTCGTCCACGGTTCGGCAAGATATGGTCGGAACGAGTCCACGGCTCGGAATCGAAGGGGTGAGATTCCGGTTGGGGCCGTCCGTCGGAATGCTTCCAATCGGCGTGCATGGAAGGCGACCGCCCGTTGTGCCCGGTTTGTTCGGTGGCGATGACCCGCTCGTTCGACGACGTGGTCCGGTTCGCGCACTGCCCCCGGTGCGGCGGCGAATGGGTGTGCCGCGCCAGGTTGGGGGCGGCTGTCGACTCGGAGCCCCCGCAGGTCGTACCGCCAGCCGGGGTGCCGGTTCTCGGGCGCGGACTCCAGCCGCACGAACTCAAGGTGGAGTACCGGCGTTGTCCGGAATGCCGTGAGCGCATGAACCGGCGTCAGTTCCTGCCCGGCTCCGGCGTGATCGTCGACGAGTGCCAGGCCCACGGCGTGTGGCTCGACCTGACGGAGCGGCAGCGCATCCTCGATTTTGCCCGGTCCGGAGGCGCTGCCCAGGCACTGCAACGGATGAAGGACGAGCGGGGCAAGGCCGGCGCCAAGGCTCCCGAACCGGAGTCGGGACTCTTCTCCTCGGACGGTCTCGGAGGGGAATGGATTCCCCGCCCCCTCGATCTGCTCGGCCTCAATCCGCTGGACCACGCGGTCTGGTACGTGGCGCGCCTCATCTGGCGCCTCCTGGATTGATCCGGGGACGCCGGCGCATTCGCAGTTGAGACCGGGCCGGCGTTGGGTGGTAGTTCACCCATGATGAATCGGCGTCCCAAGGTGGTTGTCCTCGGCGGCGGTTTCGCGGGACTGGCGTTCTGCAAGGAGTTCGGCGACCCGGGGGCGGATGTGCTCCTTGTCGACCGTCAGAACCACCACCTGTTCCAGCCGCTGCTCTACCAGGTCGCGACCGCAGGCCTTTCCGCTCCCGAGATCGCCCAGCCGCTGCGGAGCATCCTGAGCGACCGTCCCAACGTCCGCGTCCGCCTCGGTGAGGTCCAAGACATCCAACCGGACCGCCGTGTGGTCCTCGTCGACGGCATCGAGGAGAGCTACGACTTCCTCGTCTTCGCCCTCGGCGGCCGTACCAGCTACTTCGGCCATCCCGCATGGGAGGAGTTTGCGCCGGGATTGAAGTCCCTCGAGGACGCGCAGCGGATCCGCCGCGACGTGCTTCTGGCCTTCGAGCATGCCGAGAACTCGACGGACGAAGCCGAGCGTCGCCGGAACATGACCATTGCGGTGATCGGGGGCGGTCCGACCGGCGTGGAACTGGCCGGGGCCTTCGTGGAGCTGGCGCGCCACGTCCTGCGCGACGACTTCCGCAGCATCGACCCCCGGAAGGCGCGGGTGGTGTTGATCGAAGGCGGCACCCGTCTGCTGGGGCAGTTCCCGGCGGACCTCGGTGACAATGCCCGCGAGACGCTCGAGACGATGGGAGTCGAGGTCCGCTGCGGCGTCCGGGTGAAGAACCTTTCGAGGAACCGCGTGGAACTCGAGGGCGGCGAGGTGATCGAGGCCGGCAACATCGTCTGGGCGGCGGGCGTCGCGGCCTCCGGGCTGACGTCGAAGCTCGGTGCCCCGCTCGACCGCGCCGGCCGGGTCCAGGTGGCGCCGGACCTGAGCGTGCCGGTACATCCCGAGATCTTCGTCGTCGGCGACGCCTGCGGGATCGTCGACCGCGACGGGCAGGTCGTCCCCGGCGTGTCGCCTGCGGCGATGCAGGCGGGCCGGCACGTGGCGTCGATCCTGAAGGCCGAGATCTCGGGCCATCCGGATCGGGAACCCTTCGACTACTGGGACAAGGGGAGCATGGCCACCATCGGTCGTTCCGCGGCCGTCGCGAACCTGGGGGGCCTGCACCTGACGGGCCTGCTCGCGTGGCTCGGATGGCTGTTCGTGCACCTCGTGTTCCTGATCGGCTTCCGCAACCGCGTGGCCGTGCTCTGGCAGTGGTTCTACAGCTACGTGACGTACAAGCGCGGGGCGCGGATCATTCTGGGGGTGAGGGAGTGAAGGGTTGAAGGGTTGAAGGGTTGAAGGGTTGAAGGGTTGAAGCGTTGAAGCGTTGAAGCGTTGAAGGGTTGAAGCGTTGAAGCGTTGAAGCGTTGAAGCGTTGAAGCGTTGAAGCGTTGAAGCGTTGAAGCGTTGAAGCG
>JAIYBC010000036.1 GCA_027488845.1 Verrucomicrobiales bacterium
CCGTGAAGCGTCGGGCCCGTGGCTACCGCACTGTCGAATACATGACCGCCATGCTCTACTTCGTCGCAGGCAAACTCTCCCTACCCTGCCACTGACCCACTGAAAGTGACGAGGAACCGAAAATCGCCGTCTATATGGGCTGACCTGGGACACGCCTGCAGGCTACCGATTCGTGAAGTGCTGGCAAGGAGGTGGGGTGGCACGCGGAGGCGCGGAGTCCGCGGAGTGGAGACTTTCGGTTCCCTCAACCTGCCCCAGATCGGACGCCTCACTCCTCCGCGCTCCCCGCGCCTCCGCGTGACCCTTCTCCGGAAACGCGGCAGGGCGACGAAGGCCTGGACGGTCCATCGCAGCAGAACGCACCGAAAGGTCGGGCTCGGTGGTTCTTCGCGCGACAGGCCTTTTTGGCGGGGTTGAAGGATCCCGGTTCAGGCGATTCCGTCGTCCCGGAGGCGCCGGAACAGGCGGCGATGGGCGCCGGTGAGGGCCAGCGATTCCAGTTCCTCCGGCGTCGCCCAGCGCCATTCGCCGGAGAGGCGGGCGAGATCCGGCGATGCGTCGGCGAGGACGACCCGTTGGGTGAACCGGTAGCGGGTGATGGCGTGGCGCAGGTCCGCAAGCGGAGTCCAAGCGACGGATCCGAGGGAAAGCCACCGGGCCAGGACAGGGCCCGGGTCCTGGTCCTTCCGGATCTCCTCGTTCGGAAACTCCCAGAAGCCGGCGTTGACGTCGCCGCCTTCCCGGCGGTGGACCAGCAGGCGGCCTTGGTGCCGCAGGATCGCGGTGGCCACGAAGCGGGCGGTGACGGTCGGGCGGACGGCGGTTTCGGGGAAGCGATCGACCTCGTTGCGGGCGTGGGCGTGGCAGGCGTCCGACCAGGGGCAGGCGGGGCAGCTCGGCGAGGACGGCGTGCAGACCGTGGCACCGAGTTCCATCAGGGCCTGGTTGAAACGGGCGCAGCGTCGGATTCCGGCGCCTTCCGCGGCGGCCGCCTCGCCGACGAGTTGCGCGGCTTCGGACCAGAGACGTTCTGAGACCGGCTTGGACTTCGGATCGCCGGGGATGGCGCCGATGCGGCTGAGAACCCGGATCACGTTGCCGTCGAGGATGGGCTGGGGCTGGTCGAAGGCGATCGAGGCGATGGCGCCGGCGGTGTATCGGCCGACGCCGGGCAGCTCGAGCAGGTCGGCATGGGCTTCCGGGAAGCGGCCGCCGTGGACGCCGACGATCCGCCGGGCGGCCCGTTGGAGGTTGCGGGCCCTCGAGTAGTATCCGAGGCCTTCCCAGAGCTTCAGCACCCGGTCGTCGGCCGCCTCGGCGAGGGAGGCGACATCCGGGAGTTCGCGCATCCAGCGTTCCCAGTAGCCCACCACCGTGCGCACCTGGGTCTGCTGGAGCATCACCTCGGAAATCCAGACGCCGTAGGGATCACGGGTCCGGCGCCACGGGAGGTCGCGGGCGTTGCGGTCGAACCAGGCGAGGAGGGATTCCACCCTCGGACGTCGATCGGGGAGCGCCGCTGTGGGATGGGCCCGCGGGGGTTCGGACTGCATGGCGGATCCGTAGCATCGGGTTCCCGGCGTGACGAGTTCGGGCTCGACGGGCACCGGAGGAGGAGGTGCAACGTTTCGGCGGTGACGACCTACACGGCGAAGCTGACCGCGGAACAGGCGGACCGACTGGAACGACTGGTCCGGTCGGGCACGTACCGTCTGCGGGAGGTGGCGCACGCCCGGTTCAGCGGGGTGAAGCCCGACCACAACCTGACCTACTACGAGAGCGGCAAGCTGGTGGTGCAGGGAAAGGGGACGCGGGAGTTCGTCGAGTTCGTGCTCGAGCCGGAGGTCCTGGGAAGCGCCACGGTCGGCTACGAGACGGTGATCGACCCGACATTGGGCGATCCGCGCATCGGCGTGGACGAGTCGGGAAAGGGCGACTTCTTCGGGCCGATGTGCATTGCGGCGGTCTATGTGAACGCCGCGGTTTTGGCCGCGTGGAAGGAGGCGGGGATCCGGGACTCCAAGAGCGTGGGCAGCGACGCGCAGGTGGGGAAGCTGGCGAGGATCATCCGGACGACCCCGGGATGCGTGCATGACGTCGTCGCCATCGGCAACGAGGCCTACAACCGGATGCATCGGCGGTACGGTTCGGTGAACACGGTCCTGGCCTGGGGCCATGCCCGGGTGATCGAGAACCTGCTGGAACGCGGCGCCTCGATGGTGCCGCCGCCGGTCCGTGCGATCAGCGACCAGTTCTCCTCCAGCAAGTCGACGGTGGAACGGGCGTTGATGGAGAAGGGGAAGACGCTGCCGTTGGTGCAGCGACACAAGGCCGAGGAAGACATGGCGGTCGCCGCGGCGTCGATCCTGGCGCGCGACGAATACGTGCTGCGGCTGGAGCGGTTGGAGCGGGAGTACGGGATGCCGTTGCCGAAGGGGGCGTCGGCCGCCGTCGAGACCGCGGCGCGGACCTTTGTGGCGCAACACGGTGCGGAGGCGTTGGGGAAGGTGGCGAAGATGCACTTCCGGACGTCCTACCGGGTCCTCGGACTGCCGGAACCGGCTGCGAACCCATGGAAACGGAAGGTCGGAAAACCGGACCCTGCTGATGGAGAACCTTCGTCTTCCTGATTTATCCCATTGACGTTCGGCTGCTTCTATGGCTCGTTTAAGCGTCCGTTTTGAACATGCAGTGTCGGCGTCACGTTGACGGTTTGCGGAGGATCGCTTGTCGGTGCCCCCAAAAAAGAGGTCTGCTAGTGCAGTCTCCCTCACTCGGTTGTAGAGCGGCGTAAAGTTACTCGTATGAGCGAAAACAATGCCCGTCTGTTTGTGGGCAATCTGTCCTATCAGACCTTGGAGCGCGACATCCAGGATCACTTCTCGGCCGCTGGTGTCGTCACGAACGTCAATCTGATGTTGGACCGGGTGACCGGCAAGTCCCGTGGTTTCGCCTTCGTCGAGTTCTCGACCGGAGACGAGGCCAACAAGGCCGTCGAGATGTTCCACGGCAAGGAGCTCGGTGGTCGTCCCCTGACCGTCAACATCGCCCGTCCCCGTGAAGAGCGTCCGGGCGGCGGTGGTGGTGGTGGCGGCTTCCGCGGCGGTGGCGGCGGTGGCGGCTTCCGTGGCGGTGGCGGCGGTGGCGGCGGCTTCCGTGGCGGTGGCGGTGGTGGCGGCGGCTGGCGCGGTGATCGCGGCGGCGGCGACCGTGACCGCGGCGACCGTGGCGGTGGCGGCGGCTGGCGCGGCGACCGTAGCGAGCGCTACTGATCCCATTCGGACTCCGGTCCGAAACTGATTTCACAAGGACCCGACGGCAAAACCGTCGGGTCCTTTCTCTTTCACAGGTCGCCGTCACCAGGAAGGAGCAGGCGTTCTGGCCCCAAGGTCCGACTTCCCCTTTGTGGACGCATCCCGGCTCAGCGCATCCGAATCACTTCCACCGCCGTCCCGACGATCCGCGAAAGCAGATCCGATTTCTTGCGGCCCGCTTCGATCTCCTGCTCCACCTCCACGGCGGATCGGACTCGGATCCAGCAGTTCCCGTCGGGGAACTCCATTTCGAGGGAAGAGACCAGCTGCAGATGACGCCGGTCCAAGCCGTCCGCCAACCGCAGGCAGGCCGCCATCCAAAGCATCCGCGTGTGATCCTCCGGGGCCAGGTCTTCCCATTCCGCATGCCCGGATTCCGGAAGCGCCCGACGGTGGTATCGGGCGACCGCCGCCAGGAGCGTGACTTCCCGGTCCGAGATCGACCGCCAGGAGTGCTCGCGGATCATGGCGGCCGAGACCTTGTGGTGTCCGCGGCCGTCCGGTTGGGTGCGGGACCAACCGATGTCATGGAGGAGAGCCGCGCCGCGAAGGAGGTGGGCTTCGTCGGTGCCGAGCCGATGACGCTCCTGGAGTCCGTCGAAGACCCATCCGGCCAGGAACGCGACGTGCCGGGTGTGTTCGGGTTCCGACTCGTGGCGGGCCAGCAGGGATTCCACCTCCTGTCCGAAGAGGTCCGGCTTCATGGCAGCAGCGCACCGAAGCGCAGTCCGCGGGTGCTGATGCCCAAGGCGGGGAGCCGGAGCTTCAGCAGGATCGCCTCATAGATGGCGCATCCGGTGAGGATCACGTCGGCCCGCTCGGGTGGCAGGCCCGGGAGGGTGCGCCGGAGTGACAGCGGCAAGCTCCAGAGGCGTTCCACCAGGCGACCGAGGGATTCGGGAGTGAAGACGTGGGACTCGATCGCGTTCCGGTCGAAGGCGGGGGAGCCCTGCTCCACGAGGGCGAGGATGGCGGTGGTGCCGCCAACGCCCACGGCGAGTTCGACCGGGGATTCCAGGTGGCGCCCGATCTCGGGAAGCACCGTGAGTTCCAGGAAGTCCCCGAGGTGACGTCGTGCACGGGCGAGGTCCTCGGGGCTGGGATCCGCCGGTGGACGGAGCGTCTCGAACGCCCGCACGGTTCCCAGTTCGAAGCTCTCCCGGAAAGTGATCCGGCCGGGTTCGCCGACGATGAACTCCGTCGAGCCGCCCCCCACGTCGAGCACCAGAAGCCGCTGGCTGGAGAACCTGCGGTTCGAGCGGACGCCCTTGTGGCTCCAATCGGCCTCGGTTTCCCCCGGGATCACCTCGGTTGCCAGGCCGGTCGCCTCCCTCACGGCATCGACGAGTTGCGGTCCGTTGCGCGCCTCGCGGACCGCGCTCGTGGCGATGATGCGGACCGACGTGGCGCCGTGCCGCTGGGCGGCTTCCCACATTCTCCGGACCGCGGCGACCGTTCGGGCGATGGGTCTCGGCTGGAGGCGTTTCTCGGCGTAGAAGCCTTCGCCGAGACGGGTCTGTTCGTTCTCCTCCCAGACCGGCTCGAGTGCGCCGTCGGCATACTCGGCCACGAGCAGCTTCACGGAGTTCGTGCCGATGTCGATCGCGGCGCGGCGTTGGTGGACGTGTGGATTCATCCGGACCCATGAATGGGAGGTGAGCCGGGGCCGGCTGTCGACCCACCAATGCCGGATCAGGGTCTCAGCCGAAGGAAGCCGGCCTGGGACTCCACCGGCAACAGCACATCGGTCGGACCCAGGTTCGTGGACCACGGAACCCAGGCCCGGAGATCCCCGGAGCGTTCCACCACGACCGGTCCGGCCGGGGTGGAGGAAAGTCGGATTCGGAGCCACGGGACTCCGCCGACGGTTTCGAGTCGGGGTTCGGACAGCCGGGTCACTTCCGGCGCGGGATCGGGTTGACCGGGGCTTCCCCCGATGCGGGCGCTGCTTCTCCAGTCGGAGGGCAGCGAACGGTTGGTGGACGCGGGGTCGACGGGCACGAGGGAGTGGCCGAGACCGTTCGGCAGGGTCGGCCAAGGCGGGGCGACGCCGTAGGCCGTCGAGAAGACCACCGCGCCGCCTGCCGCGGTACGGAGGGTCAGGGTTTCGCCTTCGTTGGCCAGGGCGCCGGAGTAGGGACCGAAGACGGGCACCGAGTCGGGAAGTCCGTGGAAGCGTCGGAACGCGGCGATGTCGCCGGTCCGGACCAGCACAGCATGGGAACCCGGCCCGAGGACCGCGTTGGTGGGGAAGGTGAAGGTGATGCCGGCACTGAAGGCCGCTCCGGCAAGGCTCAACGGTGCGGGGCCGGACAGGTTGGCCAGCTCAAGGAACTCGAACCCGTCGGCCGGCGGGTTGTAGTGGATCTCGGTCAGCCGGAGTCCCGACATCAGCGCCGCGGCGTCCACCGGTTCGCCGGCGGTGAACTCGACCGGGTCGGACCAGTTGCTCGTCCTGCCTTGGACGTCGGTGTACCGCACCCGTGCGCGGTAGAGGCGTCCGACACGCAACGGCGCCGATGGAAAGGCCGCGTCGACGACCTGCTCGGCAAGCTCCCCCGAATCCCAGGCGGCATCGATTTCGTACGGTTGGGGCCGGTCGGTCCGGAAGGCGGGATGGTTGGTCCGGCTGATCTCACCGATGCGCCAACGGAGGGAGCGGAAGGCTCCGGTGCCTTGGTATCCGGAAGCGCGGAAGGAGAGGCGGTCGATGGGGAAGCCCGCGGGGCCGACATAACCGATCTGCGGCTTGGCCGGGCGTTGGGGTTCCACCGAGATCGTGTCGAGGGAGAAGGTCGGGTCGGTGGTGCGGTAGCGCAGGTAGTTCTTCATCCACTGCGCCATCCCGGCGAAGTCCCGCGTCGGCGTGCCACGCTGGTAGAAGCGCCCGTGGCCGGCCTTCGAGAGGTTGACGATGGCCGTGTTGGTCATCAGGGGATTGTAGTCCCACTGCGCCCGGTCGGCGTCGAGCAGGCTGACGGCGTTCGTTCCCCGCAGCAGCCGCACATACTCGTCGATGAGCCGTCCGGCCTCGTCCGCGTTGATCAGGAGGTCGCGGAGTTCCCGGACCCGGTTCCGGAACTCCATCGAGATCGCCGGGTATCTCGGGTTGACGGTCGCGAAGTCGGAGAGGACGCGGCTCTTGAAGGGTTCGTCGCCACCCCGTTGGCCTCCACGGTACATGTTGTCCGCCCAGGTCAGGTCCAGGTCCCACGGGAGGACCTGCCACCGTCCGTCCGCGGGATTCCGGTAGTAGAAGTAGTTCTTCCCGTCGGCGATGTCGTAGTGGTGGATGGTCTGGAGGACGGCCTGGTAGTTGTAGTAGCTCGGGAGGTTCAGGTTCGTTCTCCACCAGGATTCGTTCACCCCGGTGGCCGGACCGAGGTAGGTGCCGAGGAACGACCTCAGATCCGAGGAATCCACCGGCCCCGAGGGACCGAGGTTGTTGGGATCCCCGAATCCGGCCTCCATCTTGTAGAGGTTTCCGTCCGGCAGGCCGTGCTCCTCGAGGAAGCGGCCGTCGGGTTGCTCGAGGGCGAGATACAGTCCCCAGAAGTCGCCTGCGTACTGGTTGCCCGGGACGGATTCCAAGGCGTCGTCGACGATGCGGAACTGGACCGCGGTGGAATGGTTGGCGGTCTGTCCGGCGAGTTGGAAGAGGCGGAATCCGACGCTTTCGAAGAGGCCCTGTTCGCCGCGGAACTCGAAGTCGCCCTGCTGGATGCACGCGCCGAGGTTGAGCTTCGTCCAATCGGTGTCGAAGCGGCGGCCCCAGTTGTCGCGCGCCTGGAAGTCGTGTCCGCGGTTGAAGTCGAACTTCCACATGTTCTTGCCCATGGAGTAGCGCCATCCGCCGCCGCGCGGACGGAAGCGGATGTGGTCGTACACCTCGCCGTCGTACACGAGCGTGCCGGTCCAGAAGTACTCGTCCCCGTGGGAACGGTCGAACCAGGTGCTGGCCTCGACGTCCTCTCGGCGTGCGACGAGGTGGTAGACGGGCAGGCGGTTCATCTCGGCGGCGTTGGCGGTGCGGACGGTGCCGAGGGCGGTCGCGGCACCGGGACGGACGGCGCCGGACCAGGCGGGCACGCCGTCGTAGACGAACCAGGCGAAGTTGCGTCCGGGATCGTCCGGGTACGGGGCGCGGACCTCGTTGCCCAGGCGGTCCCGGGCGACGATCCGGAACCGGACCAGACGTCGATGAACCTGGAGGGTTCCGGGAACGGTGACGGAGTACACGTCGTCCGCCGCAATCGCGTCGCCATCCGCGGCGCGGTCGTTCATCGGGAGCGGAGTCCAATGGGCGGCATAGGCCGCGGAGTCGGCCCGGATGTAGGAACCGGGGTCGACCAGCTGGTACTCGAGGATCACGGACGCGATGCCGTCCGGGTCCGTGGCCTTGATGGTGACGACGACGGGTTCGCCGCTTCTGGGTTGTTTCGGGGCGACCGAGAGCTGCCGCATCGCGGGAGGCACCCGGGTATCGAGGACCGAGTTGGGGCGGCCGGGTGTGGGGCCTGCGACGGACGGTCCGATGACGACCGAGGCCCGGAGGTCGAAGAAGGCGTCCGAACTGCCCGAGAGCAGGATGTTGGCGACCTGGACCGCGATGGTGTTGGTGCCCTCGCGCAGGAGGCCTGGTGGGACGGAGGCCTCGAAGCGTTGGTACTCGTCGCTTTCGCGGGTGACGTTGGCGGTCCCGGTGTGGGCGACCTGTTCGCCCGGCATGCCCGACTGGGCGAGCAGACGACCGTTGACCCAGAGGTTGAATCCGTCGTCGTGCAGGGCCTCGAAGACCATGCCCGACACGGCGGCGGCGTTGGTCACCAGGAAGGTCCTGCGCAGTAGGAACTGGGTGTAGTTCCCGGCCATGTCCGCGAGCGGTGTGCGCATGAGGACCGACGGGTCGTAGCCGACCGGGGCCGGACCGGTGGACCAGGAGGCGTCGATGAAGCCGGGATGGGTCCAGGCGGAGGCGGGCGAGGACGGTGCCGCGGTCCCCTTGAACAGACGCCAGACGGCGCCGGCGGGAAGGACCTCGCTGCGGGTCGTCGTCGCATTCCCGCCGCGAACCGAGATCCGCCAATGGCCACCGAGGTCGTTGTCCAACGAGGGATGGATCAGCTCCATCGAGTAGCCGGGCGGTTCACCGACGGTGGGCCAGGGGAATCCGAGTCCGAACGAGACGGTGTCGACGGAACGGTTGGAGGCGTCGCGGAGGGTGACCCGGTCGCCGCGACCGGATAGCCGGCCCGTCCATGGACCGAAGGCGCCGTTGTGGCCGAACTTCGCGGCGAGGGCGGCGGGGTTCTCGGCGGCCACGGCATGGCCTCCGGCGGGGATGGTGGCGCCGGCCGGGAAGGTGAAGTCGATCCCGCCGCCGAGCACCCAGCCGCCGATGTCGACCGCGGCGGGGCCGCGGTTGTGCAGTTCCACGAATTCCACCCGCTCCTGGTCCACGTCCGGCGCGGGATGGATCTCGTTGATGACGACCTGTGCCTGAAGCCGGCCAAGGAACAGGAGCGAGGCCGCGAGCGCTGGTTGGAGATTCCGCATGGGACCCGGTGAATCTGGGGGACTCCGGACGCCGGCGCAATGGGCCGTCCCGGATCGGAGGCGGGATCAACGGGTGGCGCGGAAGGGTGGCACGGTGGCCTGCATCCGGCGGAGATCGGCGACGTCGGCGGCCGAGCCGCGGGGCACCGGTACGGAGGAGTCGAGATAGCCGGGGTCGGCGAAGAAGCGGGTCTTCAGGGTGCGTGAACCCTCGCGGATGACGTTGCCCCGCCAGCGGAAGGCCTCGGCATGGGAATCGGCGAAGCCGAGGGTCGCGGTGCCGCCGTGGCGGGAGCCGGGAAGGTTCCAGTGCTGGCTCTCACCGGTGCCCTCGGGCTCGATGCCGATGGAACCGTTCTGGTTCGACCATTCGTCCTCGTCCACGAAGACGCTCGCGGCGGCCGGTCCGGGGTCGAGGATCTGGGACAGACGGTAGACGGGGAAGGGGATCTTGGTCGGGTTGAGGTGGGCCACGCCGGTGCTCATCGAGAAGCTGCGGTTGCGCAGGCGCCGCGAGGCCACGACGCGGGTGCGGTCCGACGGGCAGCGGTAGATGCCGGGGCTGCGGTTGTAGGGCCAGAGGACACCGGTCTCGAGGCTGCGGTCGGTGGCGTCGACGCGGACGTCGCCGGTGATCCAGCTCAGGTTCTGGCTGACCAGCCCGGAGGCCTCGTTGGGGGCGAGCGTGCCGGCGTTGTCGTCGGCGTAGAGCTGCCAGGCGAGGGTGAGCTGTCGTGCGTTGCCGAGGCACTGGGTGGACTCGGCCTTGGTGCGGGCGCGTCCGAGCGCCGGGAGGAGCATACCGGCGAGGATCGCGATGATGGCGACGACGACGAGCAGCTCGATCAGGGTGAAGGCGGCGGCCCGATGCGTCGGGGAACGCATCGGGCCGCGGATCGGATCGGAAGCGTGCCGGATCATTGGACCGGCACGGCGCGGAGGAACGACTGGTCGGCCGTCGACGGAACGACTCCGGGCGTGCCGCCGGGGGCGGCGGACTGGAGGAAGAGGCCGGCGGGCTCGGCGAGGTTGGTGCCGCCGCGGACCTGGTAGACGGCGCCGGCGGTTCCGTTCAGGCGGAACCGGAGGAAGCCTCCGCCGACGGAGACGTCGGAAAGAGTCGCGGGTCCCCCGGCGACCGTGGCCGAGGCCTGGACGGTGTAGGCGTGGATGCCGTTGTTGGAGTCGAGGACGTAGAGACGTCCGCCGCCGAAGTCGGCCGCGCCGGTGCCGTTGCCGTTTGCGTTCTTGAGCGGCAGGAGTTCCTGGTCGAGCAGGGCCGGGGCGGAGGACAGGTCGCCGAGGCGGGAGACCTGGACGTTGTCCGGGTTGTCGAAGGAGAGCCCGGCGAGCAGGCCGGCGGAGGCGTCGACGGCGATCAGGCCGACGGAGGTCGGGTAGAGGCTGCCGGGGAGGTTGGTGCGCACCGTGGCGGCGGGCACGCCGGGTTCGAAGGCGACGTGGACGAGGGTCTGCCCGCTGGCGGTGCCCCAGACCGAGTTGCCGGCGCCAAACGCCACGGAGAGGCCGATGTTGCCGTTGCCCAGAGCGGCGGCGTCGTAGACGGCGACCGTACCGACCGCACCGGAGACGATGTCGACCACGGCGAAGGACTTGTGGGAACGGGAAGCGAAGAGCAGTTGGGTGGAATCGCCGGAACCGCGGGCGTCCATGTTGTCGCCGAAGCGGACGCCGGCCGGGAGGCCGGTGACGGTGAGGACCGTGGGGCTGACCGTGGCGGAGTCGGACTCCCAGCGGTAGACCTTGAGTCCGGTCGAACCGTCGGTGACGAGGTTGGCGACATAGACCGTACCGTCGTCGGCGACGGCGACCATGTTGATCAGGAGCGTGCCGCCGGTGATGACGTTGACGCCGGCCTCGTCGGTGGTCTTGAGCTGATGGCGTTCGGCGCCGGTGGCGCCGTCGAGCACGACGATGCGGTTCCCGCCGGTGCGGGAGACGTAGAGGACGTTGCCGGTGGCCGGGTTGTAGGCGAGTCCGCGCTGGTTGTTGTCCTGGGCGACCGTGGTGCGTTCACCGGGGAGGATGCGCCACAGCGGGGTGAGCACCGGGGTGTTGACGGCCTGGCGGACGGTGAGGACGGCCGGGGCGGAGGTGATGGACTGGGCCGGGTTCGAAACGATGGCGGCGTAGGCGGCGGAAGCCGGGACGCCGAGGTTGGTCAGGGTGAGGCTTGCGGAAGTGGCGGACGGGATGACGACGCCGTTGGAGGTCCATTGGTACGAGAGCGGGCGGCTGCCGGAGGCGCCGACGGAGAGGGCGACGGTGGACGAGGCCCAGACGGTGGCGGAGGCGGGCTGGGTGGCGATGACCGGGGGCTCCACCGAGCGGACGACGGTGTAGGCGAGCAGGCCGTTGTTGGTGTCCAAGGCGAACACGGCGTCCGGACCGACGGCGGCCGCGCCGGTGCCGTTGACGTTGGCCACGAGGTTCGTGGCGACGGGGTTGCCGGACTCGTCGGTGAAGACGGTGCGCGGGAAGGTCTGGGCCGTGCCGATGGCGAGGGGATCGGCGGGAATGGAGATGTCGTAGGCGCGGAGGGTGTGCGCCGCGGTGTCGACCAAGGCGAGGCGTTCGGCGCCGGGGCCGACGGCGAGCGGTCCCATGGCGGTCGGAATCGCGCCGTTGGCGTAGGTGGCGACGGTCCGGAAGGTGCCCGCGGTGAGGTTCCAGTCGCACCGGAGCGTTCCGGCGGTGCCGCCGCCGTCCGCGTAGAACACGTTGTCGTTGCCGAACGCGAGGCCGATCCACGGGGCGTTGGCGGTGAAGTTCGCGGTCAGGACCGTGGGGCTGAAGGTGGTGCCGTCGGCGGTCCGGAAGAGGACCAGGTACTTGCCGCTGCGGGAGAGGGCTCCGAGCACCGTGTTGGTGCCGGAGCCGCGCACGGCGAAGGAGTCGCCGAACCGGGCGTCGTTGCCGGTCGCCCCGGTGGGAAGGACGGTGTCCATCGTGCCTTCCCAGGCGATGGTCGGCACGGTCTCGGGTTGGGCGGAGGCCCAGCGGTAGATCTTGAAGGGCTTCGACACCGCGAGGCTGAGGTTCGCGACATAGACCGCGCCGTCCGAGCCTGCGCCGGCGAGGTTCATTACGAAGTCGCCACCGGTGACCAGGTTGGCACCGGTTTCGTCGGAGGTGGAAAGCGTGCGGATCGGGACCCCGTTGGCCTCGTCGGAACCGTCGGAGCCGGTGGCGCCGTCGAGGAGGACCAGCCGGTTGCCACCGAGGCGGGAGACGAGGATGACCCGGTCGGTGACGGCGTCGTAGGCGAGGCCGCGTTCCAGGTTGTTCGTGCCGAGGTAGGATCGGCTCAGCGGCGCCAGCGACCAACGGGACTCAAGCCGGTCGGCCAAGGCGGTGAGGTTGGGAAGGACGAGGGCGGCCGCGGAAACGAGGGCGGGCCACCAGCGGGAGGTGTTGCGGGGTTTCATACTCGATGACGGCAATTCGCGGGGCATCATCCAACCGAACCGGATCGAGTCAATTTGGAGGGTGCCAAAAGGAGCTCGTCGGACCCTCCGTCACCGCGGTTTCGGAACCGTCGGTGAACCGGTCCGATTCGTCGGGGCGGCGTCGACCGGCGGTGGTTCAAGACCGCCGCGGCCGAGGATCCCAAGGGCCGTCTCCGAGCCCAGGAACTCGAGGAACCGCCGGGGTTCGGATCTCCCTTCGGCGCGGCGGGTGAGGACGGCTCCCTGGATGATCGGCGGATGGGAATCGAGGGGAAGGACCAGCTGGTGGCCGCGGCGGAGACGGTCCGGATGGCGGAGCGCCGAGGCGGAGACGATGCCGAACTCGGCGGCCCCGGATTCCACGAACTGCGCGGTCTGCGCGATGTTCTCGCCGTACACGAGGCGCGGGGTGATGGAATCGAGGAGCCCGGCCTGCCTCAGTGCTTCCTTGGCCGCCCGGCCGTAGGGGGCGGTGGCGGGTTGCGCGATGGCGACGTGGGCGATCCCGGGCCGAAGCAGGTCCGCCAGCGAAGTGGGTGCGGGTTGGTTGGTCGAAGCGGTCCACAAGGCCAGGCGTCCTTGGGCATATGGCCGAAGTGTCGCCGCGTCCGCATGGCCGGATTCGGCGACCTTTCTGGGAAGATCCATGTCGGCGGAGAGGAACACGTCGAAGGGAGCCCCGCTCCGGATCTGGTTGGCGAGGGTCCCAGAGGCGCCGAAGGTTCCACGGACCCTGATCCCGGGATTCCCGGACTCGAAGGACTCCTTCAACTCGGGGAAGACGAAGACGAGGTCCGAGGCGGCGGCCACCAGGACCTCCGTCTCCGATGCGGCGTGGACGCCTCGGAGAATCGACAGGCATCCGAGGATCGCGAGGAGCCCGAGCCGGCGCCTGTGAACGGATGCCCGGGGTTTCACCACATCAGCACGGTGAGCTTCTTCGGGCCATGGGCGCCGAGCACGAGGATGCGTTCGATGTCGCCGGTCCGGCTTGGGCCGGTGACCAGGGAGATCATCGAGGGCCAGCCTTCGCCGTGGAGTTCGCGGATCCGCTGGAAGGCGTCGGTCAGGTCGCCGACGAGCTGGTCGCGGCGGGCCAGGACCACGTGGTGGGGAGGCAGCACGGAAAGCGCCCGGCCGCCGGTGGTCCGGCTGTTGACGACCAGCGTGCCGGTCTGGGCGACGAGCACGTCGCAGGTGGTGATCCCGGCGTCGCAACGTTCGAGGTCCTCGGGATCGTAGCCGCCGTCGGTGTTCCGTGAAGGGATGCCGAGTGATGGGACCACGGCGTCGGTCAAGGCGGCACGGTGGGTGGCGATCTGTTTCCAGCCCTCCGCCGAGGCGATCCCGGACAGCTTCGCGCGGGCGGCGGCTTCGTCGGCGAGCAGATGGAAGTCGGTCTTGAGGTCGGCCGAGGCCGCGGCGAAACGCCCGAGTTGTTCCTCGGGGGTGTCGCCTCCCGGGGGAAGCCAGGCGCGGGCCTGTTGGACCGGACGCAAGGGAATGCGTCCCGCCTGGGGAGACGGGGCCGGGACGTCGTGATGTCCATGTCCATGGGAGCCCGGCCGTGGGGCGGGGACCCGGAGCGCCTCGCGGATGCGGGCGAGGATGCGTTCGCGGCCGTTCATCGGCGTTCCCTCCACCATTCCTTGAAGCTGACCGGGGCCACCGGCGGCAGCGTGCGTGTGGTCGTCCAGGACCGGACCGGATCCAGCACGGTGCCCTCGGTGGCCTTGCGCAGCGGTTCGAAGACGCGTCCGCACTCCTTGGCGAGGTGGTAGAGCGACGGGCTGTTCATGAGGAAGGCGTGCAGCCGCCAGGTGAGGCGCTCGAGGGTCGAAGGCTTCTCCGACGCGGCGTTGCGGCGGTTCTGGAGCAGGTGGTGGTGCAGGTCGATGCGGACCGGGCAGGCCTCGGTGCAGGCGCCGCAGAGCGAGGAGGAGCCGCTGAGGTGCTTCCAGTCCTGGAGGCCGCGCAGGTGGGGCGTGATGACGCTGCCGACGGGGCCGCTGTAGGTGGTGCCGTAGGTGTGCCCGCCGACGTTCTTGAAGATGGGACAGACGTTGAGGCAGGCGCCGCAGCGGATGCAGTGGAGCGCGTCGCGTTGCTCCGGGTCGGCGAGCAGTTCGGTGCGGCGGTTGTCTAGCAGAACCACGTGCCACTCGGTGGGGCCGTCGGATTCCCCGGGCTGGCGGGGACCGGAATAGAGCGTGTTGTAGCCGGTGATCGCCTGTCCGGCGCCGGCGGTCGCCAGCATCGGGAGGAACAGGGCGAGGTCCTCCATGCGGGGCAGCACCTTCTCGATGCCAAGGAGGGTGATCATGGTGCGGGGCAGGGCGGCGGTGAGGCGCGCGTTCCCCTCGTTCTCGGTGATCGAGACCATGCCGGTCTCGGCGATGGCGAAGTTGGCTCCGGTGATGCCGACGTCGGCCGTGACGTACTTCCGCCGCAGGGCGCGGCGGGCGATCATGGTGAGCTCCTCGGGTTCGCGGGTCGGGGCGCTGCCCAACTCCTTTTCGAAGAGGTCGCTGATCTCGTCCCGCGTCAGGTGCATCGCGGGGAAGACGATGTGGTAGGGCGGTTCCTTGCGGAGCTGCACGATGAACTCGCCGAGGTCGGACTCGACGACCTCGAAACCGTCCTTCTCCAACGCCTCGTTGAGGTGGATCTCCTCGGCGGTCATGGCCTTGGACTTCACCACGCACTTCGCGCCGGCGTCGCGGATGATGGTGCGGATGAGGTCGCGGGCCTCGATGCCGTTGCCGCACCAATGGACCTTGGTGCCCCGCGACTCCAGCTTGTCGGCGAAGGAGACCAAGTGCTCGTCGAGGTGGTTGATCGCCTCCCACTTCGTCTCGGCGGCCGCCTGACGGGCGGACTCCCAGTCGTGGAAGGCGGCCTTGCGTCGGTCGCGGGCGGACTCGTATTTGCGCAACGCGGTCTGGATCAGTCCGCGATGGCGCAGGTTGCGGGTGATGCTGCCCGCGGCGTCGAGGAATCGTGCGGCGGCGGTGCTCATCGGGAGTCGAGGATCCGGGCGAGGTGGATCGTCTTCAGCGCGCTCCCCTGACGGTCGAGGAGGCCTTGGACGTGCATGAGGCAGCTGGAGTCGTTGGAGACGACGTAATCCGCCCCGGTGCCGGCGGCGCTGGCGCACTTCACCTCGCCCATGGCGGTGGAGATCATGGGGAACTTCGCGGCGAAGGTGCCGCCGAATCCGCAGCAGGTGGCGGCCTCGTCCATCTCGACCAGTTCGAGGTCCCGCACGTGGGACAGCAACTGGCGGGGGGCGGCGTGGATCCCGAGTTCGCGGAGGCCGTGGCATCCGTCGTGGAAGGTGACCTTCGCGGGGAACCTCGCGCCGAGGTCGGTCACGCCCAGGCGGTTCACCAGGAAGTCGGAGAACTCCCAGACCTTGCCGGCCAGCTCAACGGCCTCGGCCGACCGTGGCCTTCCGTCGTAGAGCTGGGGGTAGAAGACCTTGAGCATGGCGCCGCAGGACCCGGAGGCGACCACCACGGCGTCGGTGCCGCGGAGGTGGTCCAGGGCGTTGTCGGCGACCCGGCGGGCCTCGTCCCAGTAGCCGGAGTTGAACGCCGGCTGGCCGCAGCAGGCCACGGCCTCGGGGCACTGAACGGAATGGCCGAGCCGTTCGAGGATGCGGACCATGCTGATGCCCACATCGGGGAAGCAGGCGTCCACGAAACACGGTATGAACAACGTCACCTTCATCTGGCGGGGGCGGAGGAGTACAGTAGGTCAGCGCGATGGAACAGCACCGATCCGCCGGAGGCGTCCGGCGGTGCGCACGTAGACGGCGTTGTCGACGACCGCGGGCGAGGCGAGCGTTCGTTCGCCGAGCTCGTTGCGGGCGACCACCTCGAAGGTCGGCGAGGCCTTCACCACGGTGGCCATGCCCTCCTCGTTGACGAAGAGGATCCGGCCCTCGAAGAGCACCGGCGATGCGGAGAAGCCGCCGCCGAGGCGTTCGTTCCAGAGGACCTTGCCGGTGGCCAGTTCGGCGCAGGAGGCGATGCCCCCGTCGGAGACGAAGTACACGTGGGCTCCGTCGGCGACCACCGATGGTGTGTTGGGCGCGCCCTTCGCGATCTTCCAGGCGATCGCCGAGTCCGTGGCGTCGCCGCGCGCGCCTTCCGGGCGGACGGCAATCAGGGTGGCCGCGTCGTAACCGGTGCCGATGAGGAGCATCCCGCCGGCGAAAACGGGCCGCGGAACCACCGAATAACCTTCGCCATACCGCACCCGCCAGAGCTCGGAGCCGTTGTCGGGAGAGTAGCCCGCGACGAATCCGCTTCCCGGGAGGATCACCTGGGTTTTGCCGCCGACCTCGACGGCCAAGGGCGTGCAAAAGGAGAAGGTCCTCTTCGCCTGGGTGTTCCGGGGAGTCTTCCAGCGCACCTTTCCGGTGCCGGCATCGAGACCCACGACGAAGGGATCCCGCCCGCCGTCGCAGGAGAAGACAAGGGTGTCGCCGACGAGGGCCGGGGAGCCACCGTTGCCGTGGATGGGCACGTAGCCGAGGTCCGACTGCTGCCAGAGGATCCGGCCATCGAGGTCGAGCGCGGCGGTTCCGAGATGTCCGAAGTGCGCGAAGAGACGTCGGCGGGAGGCGTCCACGAGGACCGTGGGGCTGGCCTGCCCGTTCTTGTCATGGATCGAGGGGAGCTTGCCGGTTTCCCGCGGCAGGACGGGTGTCCGCCATGCGACGGAGCCGTCGGTGGTGCGGTGGGCGAGGACCTCGAGGCGAAGCGGTTCCTTCTCGCCGTCGCCGAGGGCGGTGGTGAGGAAGACGAGGCCTGAAGAGACCGAGGGAGAGGACCACCCGGCGCCGGGAACCTCGGCGTTCCAATTGCCGGGAGTGGTGCCGTTCCAGTTGATCGGAACGTTGGTGGCCAGGGAGACGCCCTGACGGCCCGGGCCGCGGAACTCGGGCCAATCCGGGCTGGCAGCCACGGCGGCGGCGCACACCGGGATCAAGGCGAGGCATCTCATGTCCGGGGAGCTTCGTGCAAATCTGAGCCGGCGCTCAACCGGTAAAAATCTTGCCGGCGCGGTCCAGTACGAGCCAGAAATCGACCATCGACGCGAATCCGACCTTCGTGTTCCAATCACTCAGTAACTTTAATTCGCGCGGCTAGATCGTGTAGGAGCTGAAGTTCCGAGACCAGACTGTCAGCAGGGACTCTGTGTGGGAACACCTCGTGGAAAGCGGAACTGAGGGCAACTGTGTGGATAGCTCGCCGGGGCAATCACGTGAACAACCGGAGATGGGTAGTGGGGGAAGGAACTTGCAATCGCAATTCAAGAGGATTCGCGTTGGTTCGTCGTTTGCAGCCATGAGCTTCCAAGATTTTCAAATCCTATGCATTACGTTTTTGCGTTGCTGGTGATTTGTTTTGTCACCCTAAGGGCGCAATTCTACAATACAAATGGAGTGATATCGGAGTTGCATATATCGGAGACTGATGGCGAGGTGATTCGGCTTCAACAGGACGCCTACCGGTTAACAGGTCTTCCGTCTGACACACGTGCGTACTCGGTCTCTTGGGACATTGGAGCTGATATCCATATCGACTGGCTTGAAGCGGCGCCTGAATGGCCAATATTTTCAGCTTCGACAAATGTGGGGGCGTCAACCCCGCTCTATCTGAGACAAAACAGTCCAGTTCATCCGTTAGGGCCCCACACTGTGGAAGGAATTTGGGGATACCGCTGGGGAGTGAGCGACATATTTGTTCAGCCTAGAACTAATATCTACTTCAGCGGAGTTGAAAGGATCATACCGGAAGAATTCTTTCTAGGTGTGAGGGTTACCCGTGCCGACGGTCCGCATCATGGCTGGGTCCATGTGCGACGACCTGCGACCAATGCCGTCGATCCGGAGGTGATGATCCTCGCCGCCGCCGTCCATCCG
>JAIYBC010000015.1 GCA_027488845.1 Verrucomicrobiales bacterium
GGCTCTAAGTCGAAAGCTCGGCTTCAGCCTCGTGAAGGATCCCGACCCCATCCCGGCGACCTGAAGGAAATGCCCCAAAAGGCTGACATCTCGGGTTCAGTTCATTGGTAGACGCCAAGACGCGAAAGGCGTTCCGATTCCGGGGTCGAAGCCGCGATCAGCACCCGGGGCGTGGTTCCCCGACTGGAATTCGGCGGCTGCCTCTTCCTCGCCAGCGGCTTTGCGGCTTTGCATGCCGATCCCTGCGGCATCGTTGGCTGAGCTGGGTCCAAGCAGAAGGGACCCGCGCGTCCTGTGGCCTAGACGCGCGGGAAAAGGCGGGAACCACCAACGTGGCTGAGGCAGAGCCGGACAACGTCCGGAGCGTTCTCAATCTCCTGAGCGCAGAAGCAGGCCTTGGTCCGCGGACAGTTCGTCGTCGAGCCGCCAGCCTCCGACGACGATGCGGTCGTGGTCATCGACGGCCACCGACGTGGAGCCGATCCTCCAACAATTCGAATGGAGGTCGAACTGGGCGGAGCCGTTGATCGAATACGCGGCATCGAGGGCGCCGGCGGTAGTCAGTCGCGCGATACCGAGATACTGGTTCCTCTCTTCGTCGGCGCGATGGCCGACGAGGACGAGGTTCCCCGCTCCGTCCAGTTGGGCATCCGTCACCTCGAGACTTTCCCGCAGCGAAGTCGAACCGACGAAGGTCCCGGTCCGGTATCCGGTACCATTGAAGGTGGTGTCCCGGTCGCCGGCCGTGGTCAGGCGCAGCGCGTAGAACTCGCGGCGGGAGGCGGTCGCGTCGTGGTCGCCCACCACGACAGGTCGGTCGGAGGAGTCCACCCGGAGGGCGGCCACCGTGGGGGATCCCAACGCGGAGACGACCTTGTATCCACCGCCGCCGAAAGTCGTGTCCGCGGCGCCCGCTTCCGTCAGGCGCTGGATGTAGAGGGCCGTCGATCCGCCGGAGACGGTCCGACCGGCGGTGTAGCAGCCGCCGTCGGAGGCGACTGCGACCTTGGTGATCGTCTCGTCCCCGGCCGAAGAGAAGTGGGGGATGTGTCCGTCGCCGCTGAATCCGGTGTCGAACGTACCGTCCCAGTGGAGCCGGACGAGGCAGGTGAACTTCCCATGGCTCGGTGAGCGACCCCGGACCGCCAGGTAGATCTTCTCCCGGGCTTCATCCAAGGCGAGGTCGGTCAATTCCAGCTCTTCCAGGTCGTGGATTCCGAACTCGAGATGGAAGCGGGCTCTGCCGTTCTCGCCAAAGTCGGTGTCCGCGGTGCCCGTGACCGCGTCGAGCCGTTGCAGGGCCAGGAAATCCAGATGGCCGGTGTCACCCACGAGGATCCTGTCGTGGGTCCGGGAGGCGACGATCTTGGGAGAATGGGGATCGATGTCGGTCTCGAACCGGCCGTTTCCGAGGTCGCCGAAGTCCGAGTCCGGAGAGCCATCCTCGTTCCGGCAGGAAATCCAGAGGGAACCGCCGGCGGCGCCGACGCCGAAGAGGCGTGTGCCGAGGACCGCGACGTCCTCGATCCGATCGATTCCGTCGGGACCGGATCCCTCGGCGAGGAACCCGTCGTCGTCGAACGACGTGTCGTACGGCGGCAGGTCCAATCGGGTGGAGTTGATGCTCTGCGGATGCGCCGTCGTGACGAACAGCGAGGCGATTCCGGCGGCGATGGGTAGGAGGTGTTTCATGGGAATGTTTGGGTTCCTCCAACTTGGAACCGATCCCGCGGCCACGGGCGAATGGGCTTCTACCGCTCGTCTCCTACGGCGTGCAGGGATTCCTTTCCGGACCAGAGTGCTTGCCGCTGCGGATGGTGATTCCTAATTTCCTGAATCGTGAATGCTCTCCCCGTCCTCGTTCCCCGGCGCTGCCGGATGGTCGATGGTCTCCGGTCGGCGGGTCATGGAGCTGCGTTTGCCGGAGGGACGTTTCGATGAATCACGCCGGTTCGCCGATCTCCCGTCGTGAGATGTTGATCCGTTCCGGGGTCGGGTTCGGCAACCTGGCGCTGATGGGACTGCTTTCCCCGCAGGCTTCGGTGTCGGCGGGAACCATGGCGTCGTCGGCGAGGCCGCCGGGATTCCGTGCGCGGGCGAAGCGGGTGATCTTCGTGTTCATGCACGGCGGGCCGTCGCATGTGGACACCTTCGACTGGAAGCCGGCCCTGGTCCGCGACTCGGGCAAGCCCCTGCCGTTCGACAAGCCGCGCATCCAATTCGCCAAGACGGCGAACCTGAGGCGTTCCCCTTGGGAGTTCCGTCCGTACGGGCAATGCGGCGCGATGGTTTCGGACCTGTTCCCCGAAGTGGGTTCCTGTGCGGACGACCTCTGCTTCCTGAAGTCCGTGCACGGGACCAACGAGGCGCACGGCGGCGCGCTGCTGAAGCTGCACACGGGATCCGACACCGCGGTGCGTCCGAGCATGGGGTCGTGGATCTCCTACGGCCTCGGCACGGAGAACGCCAACCTGCCCGGGTTCCTGACGATCAACCCGACGTTGGGCCACGGCGGCGTTGGCAACTGGTCGAGTGCGTTCCTGCCGGCGGTGCACCAGGGGACGCCGATCGGCGGCGGCGTGCCGGTGGAACGGGCGACGATCAACCATCTCCACGATCCCGGTGCCGACCCGACGCTGCAGCGGGCGCAGTTGGACCTCCTGGGCGAGATGAACCGTGGGCACCTGGCGGTCGCCGGCGCGGATTCGGCGTTGGAGGCGCGGATCGAGTCCTTCGAACTGGCGTTCCGGATGCAGCGGGAGGCACCGGAGGCGATGGATCTGCGACGGGAGAGCGCAGCGACCCGCAGGCTGTACGGATTGGATGATCCGAAGACCGCCTCGTTTGCGCGGCAGTGCCTGTTGGCCCGACGGTTCAGCGAGCGCGGCGTGCGGTTCGTGCAGGTGACCCATGGCTACTGGGACCAGCACGACGACCTCACCAAGGACCACGGGCGTCTGGCCTCGGAAGTGGACCGTCCCATCGCCGGACTCCTGCGCGACCTGAAGGCGAGGGGACTGCTCGACGAGACCTTGGTCGTCTGGGGCGGCGAGTTCGGCCGGACGCCGACGCTGCAGGGCAAGGACGGGCGGGATCACCATCCCCACGCCTTCACCATGTGGATGGCGGGCGGCGGGGTGAAGCCCGGGTTCAGCTACGGGGTCACCGACGAGTACGGGTTCTACTGCGTGGACCAGAAGGTTCACGTGCACGACCTCCATGCGACGCTGCTCGCGTTGCTGGGCCTCGACCACGAGCAGTTGACCTTCCGTCATGCGGGACGGGATTTCCGCCTCACGGACGTTTCGGGACGCGTGGTGCACGAGATCTTCGCATGAAGCCCGAGGAGGACGACGTCGGATCCGCGAACGGCGAGTCCTGTCCGGTGGACCGTTCCGAGGTCGGCGAGCATTGGCGGTGGTGTCCGCGCTGCTCGCACGAGCTGCACAACGAGAAGTGCAAGCTGCGCTGCCCGCGCTGCCATTACTTCATGAGCTGCTCGGACTTCGACTGATCCGGCTTCGCGGAATCGCACGCGTAGCCGCCGGGACGGGAAGGAATCCGCAGGGCATCCGATGAAGCGGTCTCCCCGAGTTCCCCGCCACGGCCAATATCTGCTTCGCGGCTTGGCGCCTACCAATGAAGTGAAGACAGATACGTTGATTGCGAGCCACTTACGCCGAACTCGTTGAACGATGTAAACAGTTTGGTGACTGCCGCTTCATTGCAGCAAAACACCCCAATCGGTTGGGGTCGGTTCTTCGCGTGAGGTCTTCTGGCGCCGATCCGGCGTTCAGCGGGTCGACGCGCCGAGGCGGTACAGCGCGGCGTCGGTGCGCAGGAACAGGGAATCCCCGACGGCCGCGGGCGTCGCCATCTGCTTTCCGGGAAGCGTGTTCTTGGCGACGAGCCGGAAGGTCTTGCCCGGGGCGACCACGCTGGTGACGCCTTCGCGCGAGGGCAGGAAGATGAGGCCGTCCGCGAGGATCGGGGAGGCGCTGTGGCTGCCGCCGAGGCGTTCGCGGTAGTGCTCGGTGCCGGTCTTGGCGTCGAGGCAGGTGAGCATGCCGCCGCTGTCGGAGACGAAGTAGAGTTCGTCGCCCACAAGCAGCGGGGAGGACATCGTGGGAGCGCCCTTGGCGTACTTCCAGGCGTGGACCGGCGTGGCTCTGCCCTGGAGCCGGATCGCCTGGATCTCCGAACGCATGTAGCCGGTGGCGAGGAAGACCATCCCGTGTCCGGTGACGGCGCGGGAGGACAGGGAGAATCCGAGGTTGCCGTACTTGATCTTCCAGAGTTCGCGTCCGTCGGCGGGGTCGTAGGCGTAGAGCCAGTCGGCGCCCTGGGACAGGATCGCGTCCTTGCCCTCCAGCTTCACGACGTTGGGCGTGGCATAGCTCTTCCGGAGCTGCGGATGCGCGGCGAGTTCGCCGGAGCGGGAAGTCCTCCAGGCGAGGGAGCCGGTGTCGGCGTCGAGCGCGGCGATGGACTGGGTGTCGCTGCCGTCGAGATGGAACACGAGGTGACGTCCGATCAGCACGGGCGAACTGCCGGGCCCGTTCTCGTGCATGATGTGCAGGGAGGTGTTGGTCCAGACCACTCGGGCGTCCCGGGTGTCGATGCAGGCGGTGCCGAAGGTGCCGAAGTGGAAGTAGGCCCGGCCGGGTCCGAGCACCGGCGTCGGGGAGGCGTAGCTGTTGAGCTCATGCACCCACTGCGGTTCCTTCTCGGTGAAGAGCGGGATGGAATGGAGGACGCGGCCGGTGCGGCGGTCGACGCAGAGGGCCCGCAGTTCGACGCTCTCGAGGAGCGTGAGCGGCTGGTCGCCGGTGTTCTCCTTGAGGCGACGGGCGGCGTCCTCGGGCTTGGCGACGGTCTCGATCGCGGTGCTGAGCCACACCTGGTCGCCCTGGACCACGGGTGAGGACCAGGCGCGACCGGGCAGCGGTGTCTTCCAGGCGACGTTCTCGGTGTCGCTCCAGGAAGTGGGGAGACCCTTGGCGGTCGAATGGCCCTCGCCTCCCGGCCCGCGCCACTCGGGCCAGTCGCCCAGGAGCGGAAGGGCGGTGAGCAGCGCGAGGAAGGGCCTGGGAAGGGAGGGCATGGTTTTGGGAGTCGGGGCCTATGCGGCCTGGTACTTGGCTTTCTCGGCCTGGAACCAGGCGATGACCTCGGCGCTGGCCGCGGCGATGGGCACGAGCTTCACGGGGCCGTTGCGGGGCTTCAGCTCGATCTCGCCCTTGGCCAGGGACTTCTCGCCGAGGTTCACGCGGAGGGGGAATCCGACCAGCTCGCTGTCCTTGAACTTCACGCCGGGACGTTCGTCGCGGTCGTCGAGGATCACCTCGATGCCGGCGGCGGTCAGTTCGTCCGAGAGCTGGCGGGCGAGGGTCATCGGCTGGCCGTCGGGGACGACGCTGAGCGGCGTGATGCAGACCTGGAACGGGGCGACCGGCAGGGGCCAGACGATGCCGTCCTTGTCGTGGCACTGTTCGATCACGGCCTGGAGCGTGCGGGTGACGCCGATGCCGTAGCAGCCCATGACGGCGGGGTGGCGGGAGCCGTCCTCGGCGAGGAAGGTCGCGTTGAGCTTCTCGGAGTACTTGGTGCCGAGCTTGAAGACGTGGCCGACCTCGATGGCGCGGCGGATCTTCAGGGTCTGCGCGCACTTCGGGCAGGGTTCGCCGACCTTCACGGTCCGCAGGTCGAACCACTCGGTCACCTTGATGTCGCGCTCCATGGAGACGCCCTTCAGGTGGAAGCCGTCCTCGTTGGCGCCGGTGGTCATGTCGTTGGCGCCGCGCAGGCGGGCGTCGGCATAGACCTTCCAGCCGGCCGGGACGTTCCGGACCGCACCCAGCGAGCCGGGCAGGGCGCCCAGCGCGGCGAAGATCTCCGCATCGGCGGCGTTCTTCGCGTCGGCGGGCCGGACGGCGACCGCGCCGGTGCGGGCCATGAACTTCGACTCGTTGAGCTGGTCGTCGCCGCGGACCAGGATCAGCACGGGCCGGCTGTCGGCGACGTAGACGAGGGTCTTGATCTGGCGGTTGGCGGGGACGCCGTAGGGCGCCTTCGCCAAGGCCTCGATCGTCACCACGCCGGGCGTCGCGAACTTCTCGGGCTCCGGCCCGACCTCGCGGGGCGCGGTGGCGGGCAGGCCGCTCGTGGCCTTCTCGATGTTGGCCGCGTAATGGCAGGCCTCGCAGTAGACGACGTCGTTCTCGCCGGTCTCGGCGGGGACCATGAACTCGTGCGAGTGGCTGCCGCCGATGACGCCGGTGTCGGCCTCGACGGGGAACGCCTGGAGGCCGCAGCGCGCGAAGATGCGGCGGTAGGCGTCGTACATGCGGCCGTAGCTGGCCATCGCGCCCTCGTCGGACGCGTCGAAGCTGTAGGCGTCCTTCATGAGGAACTCCTTCGCCCGCATCAGGCCGAAGCGCGGGCGGATCTCGTCCCGGAACTTGGTCTGGATCTGGTAGAAGTTCCTCGGGAGCTGGCGGTAGGAGTTCAGCTCGCTGGCGGCGAGGGTGGTGATGACCTCCTCATGGGTCGGTCCGAGCACCCACTCCTTCTTGGCGGAGTCGCGGACCTTGAACAGGACCCCGGCCGCGGTCTCGTAGCGTCCCGACTGCTGCCAGATCTCCGGGGGCTGGAGGGCGGGCATCAGCACCTCGATGCCGCCGGCGCGGTTCATCTCCTCGCGGATGATCTGCTCGATCTTGCGGAGGGTCCTCAGGCCCATCGGCAGGAAGGTGTAGAGGCCGCCGGTGAGCTTCCGGACGAGACCGGCGCGGAGCAGGAGCTGATGGGAAACGATCTCCGCGTCGGAGGGCGTTTCCTTGAGGGTCGGGATGAAGGTCTGGGACCAGAGCATGGAGTGGATCGGTTGGCGTGCCGCCACGCGGGCGGAACGGGAGCCGGTTCGATACCGGGGGAGGCGCCCGGACGCCAGCGAAACTCCGTGCTGGACCCGCCGCCGTTCGGGCTGCGCAGGCCTCTTCGCCCGAGGGCTTCGGCGCGCGACGCCGGCTACTTCGCGCCGAGGGTCGCCCAACGGAACCGGAAGCCGTTGGTGTCGGAACCTCCGGCGACGGCGCCGACGGTCCAGTAGCGTTCGATCTGCTGGAACGGCGGGAGCAGGCGGAAGTCGGCCCAGGTCTCGACAGCCTGGACGGCCTCGATGCTGGTCGTCCCGGGAGGAACCAGGCTGTCGAGACCCTTCGCGGAACGGAGGGCCTCCCAGGTCGGCCGCATGTTGGCCCGCTGCTGGAACACCCCGAACATCCCCTGCGAAGCGCCACCCACCAGCGACGCGGCCTCCGTGAATCCGGGGGATCCGGCGAGCCCGTTGGTCGGTGAGGCGAGGAATTGGTCCATGGCCTCGCCGGTCTCCGCCACGACGACGAAGTTCGTGGTCGTGGCGAGATGGAAGGCGGTGCGCGGTCCGCCCTTCCCGGAAACCTGGGCCACGAGGACCTTCTGTCCGTTCGTCGTGGTGCGTTCGGTGAACTGAAGCGCGCCCGCCTGCATGTGCACCAGCGCCTCGAGGGCCTTCCATCCGGCGACGAGCCGGCCGGGGTTCGGGGAGCCGAGCAGCTGGACCTGCGTGCGGTTGCCCAGCTGCGAGAGGTTGGTCCCCGTCGGGGGAAGGGTGAAGGAGATGAAGTCGTCGCCGAGGTTCCCGGCGAGGTCCCGCTGGAGGTTGAAGTTGCCGTCGAAGACCTGTCCGGCGGACTCGACGGTCAGCTGGGCGAGACCGGCGATCTGGGGCGAGATGCGGCGGAGCGCGTCGTCGAGGGCCTTCCATGCGGCCTTGCCGTCGATGCGCCAACGCAGGAAGGAGCCCGCCTCGGCCGGGATGCCCGGAGGAACGGAGGCGTCGAGGGGGAGGGTCTCGAAGACCTTGGTCAGGCCGGCCCGCTCGGCCGCCGGGGCAAGGATGCGGAGCCGCGAGACCATGCCTTCCGGCTGCATCCGCACGGAGGCGCCGACGGCATGGATGGACGCGAGCCCGGTTGCCGGCACCACCTTCGCGGGGTCCGCGCCGAGCAGCGTCAGCATGCCGAACACCGACCCCAGGCCCGGCGCCACCTGGTTGTAGAAGGCCGCCGTGTCCACGTAGGCCCACGCGGCGGCGTCGGAGAAGTCCTCCGCCGCGAGGGACGCGAACGAGGCCTTCCCGCCGAGGCCCGGCGGGTTGTTGGTGCCGGTGATGCGCGGAACCAGCCGTTGCAACGCCGTCGGCGAGGTCCCCGCCAGGAACGTGCTCCCCACCTGTCCGAAGGCGAACTCGAGCCGGATGCCGTCCTCGTCGTCCTCGCCCTCCTCGTCGTCGCCGGCCGGCTTCGCCACGGCCGGGGCGGCGTTGGTCCCGCGGTCCCGCAGGTCGAGGGTCACGGAGGTGAACTCGACCTCCTTGAGCTTCAGCGTGCGGACCGTGTGGTTGGTGTCCGAGGAGATGCGTTTGCGGGCGGCGGCGAGCACTTCCGTCAGCCTTGCGGAACGCTCCTTGGAGTCGAAGAGGAGCACCCAGGACGGTCCCGCGGATTCCTCGGCCGCCGGATCCCAGCCATCGCGGAGGAGGGCCAGCGTGACCTGTCCGCGGGCAAGCTCGGCGAGTTCGGCGACGTCGAGTCCGGACTCCTTCAGCAGCGGCGCCGCGAAGCGTGTGCGGAAACCGTTCTCGAAGTTGGTGCGGAAGGCCTGCATCGCCGCGTCGTCCCAGAGGCGGCCGAGGTTGGAGCCGTGGAAGCGTTCCCGGGCCGCGTTGGAATCGGGGAGGCACACCGCCGCCAGCGTGTCGTCGGGCAGCAGCGCACCCGGTGCGGGCGGTTCGGCGACGAGGACGCGGGCCAGCACCAGCACCAGGACCGCGAAGACGAGACGGCGGAGGGACTTCATTCGACCGCGCCAAAGTGACGGCTGGACCGTTCGAGGCAAGCCCGGGTTCCCGGCCGTTCCGGAGCGGGCTTTGCCGTTGCCCGGGACGGACTCCTTCGTAGGCTCCCGGCATGACCTACCACGTCGAAGACCTTTTCGATCTCACCCATACCGAGCACCGGAGCCTTTTCGACGGGCTGGTGCATCCGTGGGACGCCCTGAAGCGGCTGGGTGCGTATGTCGCGGAGAACGTCCGCCCGGTGATCAACAACGCGACGGTCAGCCCCGCCGCGCACGTCGGTCCGCAGGTCTTCATCGGCGAAGGCACCGTGGTGGAACCCGGCGCCATGATCCTCGGCCCGGCGATCATCGGGTCGAACTGCCGCATCCGGCATGGCGCCTACATCCGCGAGAACGTGATCGTGGGCGACGGCTGCGTGGTGGGGAACTCGGTCGAGTTGAAGAACTGCGTCCTCTTCAACGGATGCCAGGTGCCCCACTTCAACTACGTCGGCGACTCGATCCTCGGCCACAAGGCCCATCTTGGCGCCGGTGCGATCGTCTCGAACGTGAAGTTGGACAACCTTCACGTGTTCGTGGACGTCGACGGCACGCCGATCGACACCGGCCTGAGGAAGTTCGGCGCGCTGATCGGCGACCGTTCCGAGGTCGGCTGCAACGCCGTGTTGAACCCCGGCTCGATCATCGGGCGCGGCTCGCTGGTGTACCCGAACCTCTCCTGGCGCGGCATCCTCCCCGCCAACATGATCGCCAAGCTCGCCGCCGAGCCGAACGTCGTCGTGCGCCGGCCCCGCGAAACGGTTGATTGAGGGTTTTGTCCGTGGTCAGTCGTCAATCGTCCGTTGTCCGTTGTCCGTTGTCCGTTGTCCGTTGTCCGTTGTGGGCGCTGGCCACAGTCACGGATGTCTGACGTCGGACGGCTAGCGACTGGCAACTGGCAACTGGCAACGGACAACAGCCACTTTCGCCCCCAGGAACCCTGGCCGACCCGACGCAGCGTTCCCCTGAACGCGCCATTTCGGCATTCCCTTGGGGCCCGCTTTCGCGCAAGAACTCGGGGCACCATGAACCGCCGCGATTTCCTTGCCGCCACCGCCGTCGCCGGCGCCGGGTTGGCCCTTTCCAATGCAGCCCAGGCCGCCACGGCCCCGCTCCTGGATGCCACCGGCCGGCGGATCCCCCTCGGCATCGACAACTTCGCCGTGCGGGCCTGGGGCTGGAAGGGGCGTGAACTCGTGGACTACGCCGCCGGGCTCCAGCTCGACACCCTCTTCATCACCGATCTTCCGTCGTTGGGCTCCCTGGAAGTCCCCGCGGCGACCGAACTGAAGAGGTATGCCGCGGACAAGGGCGTCGGGATCCTGCTCGGGTCGTGGAGCATCTGTCCCACTTCGAAGTCCTTCAAAAAGGACTGGGGCACCGCCGAGGAGCATCTTTCGCTCGGCCTGCGGCTTTCCAAGGCGGTCGGCTCCTCCGCGTTCCGGGTGGTGCTGGGTTCCCGCGAGGACCGCCGTACGCCCGGCGGCATCGAGGCCCGCGTGCTCGACACCGTCCGCGTGCTCAAGGCCTGCCGTCACCTCGCCCTCGACCTCGGGGTGAAGGTCTCCATCGAGAACCACGCCGGCGACCTCACCGCGGACGAACTCGTCTGGCTTGTCGAGTCGGCCGGACGCGAGTTCGTGGGGGTGAACATGGATTCGGGCAACGCGATGTGGACCCTCGAGGATCCGATCGAGAGCCTGGAGAAGCTCGGGCCCTACACCTTGACCACCAGCCTGCGGGACAGCCGCGCCTGGATCACGGACAAGGGCTGCAAGGTGCAGTGGACGGCCATGGGCGACGGCGGGTGCGTCGACCTGAAGAGGTACTTCGCCCGGTTTGCCCAGCTGTGTCCGGGCGTGGCGGTCAACATCGAGACCATCGGCGGCTTCGCCGTGGAGTTCCCGTTCTACGAGGACTCCTTCTGGGAATCCTTCCCCAAGAAGTCCGCCGCCGAGTTCACGCGGTTCCTCTCGGTCGTCCGCCGGGGAAGCGCGATGGACCAATACGACGGCAACAACCGGGACCGTCAGCGTTCGGAGCTGGAGAAGAGCATCCGCTACTGCCGCGAGGAGCTGGGGCTCGGGGTCCGGGCCTGATGGATCGGGCCGGAAATCCCGGCGAGGTTCAGGCCTGTCCGAGACGTTCGACCAGGGGCTGAAGCCCGTTCCAAGGCAGTACTGTGGCCTTTTCCCGGGATTGGACCGAATCGCCGCCGTAGACCAGCCATGGAGTGACTCCCACTCCGGGCAGGTGGCGGCGCCAGAAGTCGAGTCCGTCGAAGAAGTCCGAGGCCACGGTGCCGCCGGACTTGATCTCGATCGCCTCGAGTCGGCCCGGGGCGGTCTCCACGCAGGCGTCGATCTCATGCCCGTCGCGGTCGCGCAGATGGAAGAGTGCAGGTCGGAGGCCGCGGTGGGTCCGCGCCTTGAGGATCTCGGTGAGGACCCAGCTTTCGAAAAGCGCGCCGCGGAGGGGGTGGGACATCACATGCTCCGGACGGCGGATTCCCAGCAGCCAGGCCGCAAGGCCGACATCGCAGAAGTGAAGTTTCGGAGCCTTGATCAGCCGCTTGGACAGGTTGGTGAACCAGGGTTGGACCAGGAAGACGACGTGGCTCGCTTCCAGCACCGAGATCCAAGCCTCCGCGGTGATGCGCGTGATGCCGGCGTCGGCCGCCAAGGACGTCACGTTCAGCAACTGTCCGGACCTTCCCGCGCACAGTTGGACGAAACGTTGGAACGTCGACAGGTCCTTGACGCGAAGGATCTGGCGGACGTCCCGCTCCAGGTACGTGGCGAAATAGGATCGCAGCCAATCCTCCGGTGGCACGAGGCGGTCGTGGATCGGCGGAAACAGCCCGCCCTGGAGAAGTTGATCGAGGTCGGCGGGCGCGCGTCCGGCGTCCTGGAGTTCGGCGAGGGAGAACGGGAGGAGGGTCAGCATGCCGACCCGTCCGGCCAGGCTCTGCGTCAGGGACTCGATGACCTCAATCTGGCTGGATCCAGTGAGGATGAACCGGCCCGGTCGTGGATCGGCGTCCACAAGCCCCTGAAGGTAGGAGAGCAGCGCGGGGCCGCGTTGGACCTCATCGATGATGGTGGTGCCTGCGGTCTGGCGGAGAAAGCCACGCGCGTCCTCCAAGGCGAACGCACGGGTGTCCGGATCCTCGAGCGAAAAGTAGGAGGCTTCCGGTGAAGCCAGGCGGGCCAACGTGGTCTTGCCGGACTGGCGGGGACCGGTGATGGCGACCACCGGAAACCCGGAAAGGCGCTTTCGCAACGTCTCTTCCAGCACCCTCGGTATCGGCTTCAGTGGGATTGATGGCTTCAATTTGGCTAAACGTATACAAGAGTATATAAAATGTCGCAATCTCGCGATCGCGCTCATACGGCTCTGCTCGGTCGGGTGCCGGGGAGCTGGAACAGAACTCGGGCTCGGGGTTCGGGCTTGAATCCGGGGAATTCCCTTTTGATATCCCGAACCGCCGCTCCGTAGAGTGCCTCCCATGTCGAAACCGGCGTTGGGACGAGGCTTGGGTGCATTGCTGGGTGGTTCGGGGAAGGGGAACTCCCCGGCCGCCGCCGCCCCGTCGGCGCCCCCGGCCAACCCGTTCGCGGCATCCTCCGGTCCCCAATCCGGCGTCGCCGCGACTCCGGTGACCCCGGCGCCGCCAGCGTTGCCCGCACCGTTGCCGGGGACCGCGGTCCGACTCGTCTCCCGGGACCGCGTGCGTCCCTCGGCGCTCCAGCCCCGGAAGGACTTCCCCCCCGAGGCCTTGGCCGATCTCGCCGAGTCGATCCGTGAACAGGGGATCATCCAGCCGCTGGTCGTCCGCCCGGTCGGCGACTTCTTCGAGCTGATCGCCGGTGAACGGCGTTGGCGGGCCGCCGCGCTCGCCGGACTGGCGGAGGTTCCCGTCATCGAGCGCATCGCCACCGACGTCGAGGTGCTCGAGTTGGCCCTCATCGAGAACCTGCAGCGGGAGAACCTGAACCCCGTCGAGGAAGCCCTCGGCTACCGCCAGCTGCAGACCCAGTTCGACCTCACCCAGGAGGAGATCGCCCGCAAGGTCGGACGAGGTCGTGTGGTGGTCGCGAACGCCCTGCGGTTGCTCAAGCTCCCCGAGTCCGTCCTTGGATGGCTGCGGGAGGGCAGCCTCTCGGTCGGGCATGCGAAGGCCGTCCTCGCGGTCGAATCGCCGTCCCGCCAGGAAGCCCTCGCGCGCCGGGCGATCGACCTCGGATTGACCGTCCGGCAACTGGAGTCGGAGGCCGGTGCCGCGGCGCCGCCTCCCTTGGGGGCAAAGCCGACCTCCCCGACCACGGGTCCCGCCCGCGACCCGCACCAAGCCGACCTGGAGAACCGCATCCGCGAACGCTTCGGGATGAAGGTGGCCCTCCGCTACAAGGCGGGGAAGGGTTCGCTGGAGGTCCGATTCCACAGCGACGACGAACTCGACCGGGTTTTGCAGGTCATCGGCGTGAGCGTGGATTGACCGGGGCCTTGCGATCCGGCGTGGGTGAGGTCGCCGCCGGATCGGGGTGCCGGTAAATTTTTCGGTTCACCTCGGCGCTTGCCCTAAAGGACCCCGTGGGAACACCCGATGGTCCGGTGTGCCTATTTGCTGTATTGCCCCCGGCAAAGGGTTCCTGGCCGCCGCCCTGTTCCTCGGCGTCCTGGTTTCCCGCTGCATCGCCGGACCGATACTCGGATTCCAGGGTCGGCTCCAGGTTTCCGGCACCAACTACCACGGCAACGCCGGGTTCCGGTTCGCCCTCGTCCCCTCGGCGGGTGGCGACGCGGTCTGGCTCAGTTCCCCGGATGCCGACACCAACGGCATCCCCGATGACCCGGTCCCGCTGACGTTGGAGCGCGGCGTCTTCGCCCTCTCGCTCGGCGACGACACCCTGCCGGGAATGACCGTGATCCCGCAGGAATCCCTCGGTCCTTTGCCCCTGGCGGTGCGTGTCTGGTTCCAGACCGGTACGAATCCGCCGACGCGTCTCCTTCCCGACCAGCCCCTGTCTACCGTCGGCAGCGCCCTCAGGGCCAACACGGTGGAAGACGAAAGCATCAGTCTCGACTCCCTCCAAAGACCGGTCCGCGCACTCTTGGTGCGTTTGGACTCGCTGACGGCAGGCCTCATGTCCCAGGTCGAACTCAACACCGTCACCTTGATGTCGGTCCAGGACCAGGTGTCCCGAATCGAAGCGGGTTCCGTGGGTCTCTCGAACCGGGTGGAGACGCTGAACGGGACCCTGGCGACGGTGCAGGACCGTTTGACCCGACTGGATTCGGCCGCTGCCGGCCTCTCGAACCGGGTCGACACCCATGACGGTTCCCTCGTTTCGGCCCAGGATCACCTGGACCGGCTGGATGCCACGGCGCTGAGTCTCGCCGCGGCGTTGGCCTCGCTGTCGAACGCGGTTGCCGCCAATGCGGCTCCGGCCGGTGCCGTCGTCGCATCGCTGTCCGCTTCGGACCCGAACCTCATCGCCGCCGGATATGAGCGGTTCCACGGCTTTCCTTCGCCGTCCTGGGAAACCATCGCCTCCACCTCCGAGACGCCGTTGGCCCGGACCGACCATGTGACCGCCTTGGTCGGTGGCGATGTGGTGGTCTGGGGCGGGCTCCTTGCCAACGGATCCGCGACCGCCAGCGGTGCGGCGTTTCGGGCTTCCGGTTCCTCCTGGAGCACGCTTTCCCCGCTGGGCGCACCTTCGGCCCGGGCCGCGGCCGGCTTCGCGGCCTCGACGAACACGTTGTGGATCTGGGGTGGCTTCGCCTCCGGCACCTTCCTGCAATCGGGCGGCGCCTGGAGCGCCGACACCGGCAACTGGTCGGCGATCCCCAACTCGGGTGCACCAGCCGGTCGCGACGGACACTCGGTCGCGTGGACCGGGTCGCGTCTGCTCGTTTGGGGCGGCCGCAACGATGCCGGCCTGCTGGACGACGGCTCGCATTGGAATCCCACCAGCGGAACCTGGTCGGCGCTTCCCACCGACGGCGCCCCGTCGCCCCGAATGAACGCGATCGCGGTGCTCTGCGGACGTCGTTGGGTGGTCTGGGGCGGCATCGGACCCGACGGCGTCCTCGGCGACGGCGCACGCCTGGAGGTCGATGCCTCCGGGATTCCCACCGGATGGACCCCGGTCTCCGCCAGCGGCGCGCCGTCCGCCCGCAGCAGGGCCTGTGCGGTCTGGACCGGATCCCGCCTGATCGTCTGGGGCGGCGAGGCCGATTCGCCGCTGGCGACGGGGGCCCTCTACGACCCGGTAGCCGACACCTGGACGGCCCTTCCCACCACCCTTGCGCCTTCCGCCCGGACCGGTGCGGCTTCGATCTGGACGGGGCAGGAGATGGTGGTCTTCGGCGGCCTTGGCGTGGCGGGAACGCTTTCGGACGGCGCGGCGTACCATCCCGCGGACGCGAAGTGGCGCCCGCTTTCCAATCCGGGCTCCCCGGCCGCCCGCCATTCCCCGGGAGCCGCCTGGACCGGCTCACGTCTGTTCCTCTTCGGTGGCAGTGGCGCCTCCGGAACCATCGCCGCCCCGTTCCAAGTCGACCCCTCTCCCACCTGGCACCTCTACCGCAAGCCATGATCCCGCGATCCCTTCCGATGTCCCCACTTCTCCGAATCCTGGCGTTGCTGCTGGCCGTGGTGCCGGTCCTGCGCGCCCAGTGGCTCACCCAGCCCGTGGAACTCCGCCCGGGCTGGAACGCGGTGCAGTTCCACGTCGACCTGTCCTACGCCAAGCTCGACACGCTGATCGGCTCCGACGCCTCGAATCCCGTGGAGGAGGTCTGGCTGTGGACGCCGGCCGTCGGCACGGCCCAGTTCGTGCAAAGCCCGCAGGTTCCGACGGCAACCATCTCCCAGTGGAGCAGCTGGAAGCGCGCTCTTGGGCCCGCCTCGGAGCTCCACAGCCTTCCTCCCAATGCGACGTGCCTCGTGAAGCTGGGAGCGGTCGGCACGAACTACACCCTCCGGCTCAAGGGACGCCCCGTGCCGCCCCGCAACCAGTGGACCGCCACCGGCCTGAACTTCCTCGGGTTCCCCGTGGTCGCCGGTGAGGGCGTCGCGATCGACAGCTTCTTCAATCCCGCCGGCGACCTGCTCCGCGAACTCGAGCTGTACCGCTACAACACCGGCGAGCTGGACGCGGGCAACCCCGCCCGGGTCTTCGCCCTGCGGACCACGAAGCTGCGTCGCGGCGAGGCCTACTGGGTGAAGGCGGGCGAGCAGTTCAACCGCTACTTCGCCCCCTTCGAGGTGGTGCTTCAGGACCCCCGCGGAGTGGTCTTCGGCCGCCGGACCGGGGAACAGCGGATCCGCCTTCGCAACCGCTCGACCCGGACCGTCACGGTGACCCTGGCCATGGTCTCCTCCGAAGTGGCCCCTTCCGGCCAGGCCGCCGTCGTCGGCGAACCGCCGCTGTTGCTGCGCGGGGCCATGAACACCACGAATCTCGCCTTCTCCCATTCCGCGATCACGAAGACCAACGGCGGCTCCTGGACTCTCACTCCCGTCGGCCAGCCGGATTCCGACATCGAGGTGGTCCTCGGCCTCGACCGCTACGTCATGGGCGGCAACGAAGGCGACGTCTTCGCCGCGATCCTGCAGTTCACCGATTCCCTCGGATTGGCCCGCCTCGACATCCCGGTCGCCGCCGAGGCGGGATCCTGGTCGGGACTCTGGATCGGCGACGCCGAGGTCACCGGAGTCCGGCACTCGCTCGCCCGCTACGTCCGCGGGACCAACGGGACGACGGTCCTCGGCCCCGACGGCCGGCCGGTGCGGCTCGAAAGCATGGACAGCCTCGGCCCGGTCGCGCGGCCGTTCCCCGTCCGTGTCCTGGTCCACGTCGAGGGGACCAACGCCTTCCTGCTCCAACGCGCCTATGTCGGCCTGGACGCCTCGACCAACCGCGTCGTCGCCCTGCGCGAAGATCTTCTCGGGACCTCGACCCTGTCCTCCGCCCGGCGTCTGAGTTCGGTCTACTTCCCGTGGACCGCCACGAACCAGCCGTGGGCCTTCAACGGCCGATTCGTCCGCGACGGCGTCGTGGAGACGCGCGTGCTCCTTCCCTACAACGACCACCGTTCCAACCCGTTCCTCCACACCTACCACCCGGACCACGACACCCTCGACGCCGGCTTCTCGCAGGCCCTTCCGCGGGGACGCGAATCCTGGGATGTGTCCCGCCTCGTCCGGCTGCGGATCCGGCCGCCGGGCACCGATTTCAGGTCGCTGACCGCGGCCTCGGACCGCATCGACGGGGCGTACGAGGAGGTCATCGACTTCCTCGGCTCCGGCAGCGACAGCCGCACCTACGACATCTCCGGATCGCTGGTCCTCCGACGCGTCTCCGACGTCCCCGTCCTCACCCGCAACTGACCGAACGCTGCGTCCAACCGCCACCGCCCCTCCCGCCCCTCCGAACCCAAGACTTTCCGAAACGCATGAAGACACCCTGCCGTCTCCTCCCGCTCCTCGGAGCCCTGCTCCTCGCCGCCGCCAGCGCCGTCGAAACCCGCGCGCAGGCCAACTCCAACCCGCCCGAACGCATGACCTACCAGGGCTTCCTGGTGGATGCCAACGGCACCGCCCTCGGCAACTCCGCGCCGCGCAACTACGACGTGGTCTTCCGCGTGTGGACCGCGCAGACCGGTGGCAACCGCCTCTGGTCCGAGCAGCAGACGGTCACCGTCGACAAGGGCTTCTTCAACGTGCTGCTCGGCGAGGGCAGCGCGGTGAGCGGTGAGGCCCGTCCCTCGCTCTCCGCGGTCTTCACCGGCACGGACGTCTCGGACCGCTATGTGAGCGTGACGGTCAAGGCGCCCGGCCTCGGGTCGAGCGACGTCGAGATCGCGCCGCGCCTGCGACTCATGACCTCGCCGTACAGCTTCCTCGCCCGGCAGGCCGTCTCGGTGGTGAACGCCTCGGGAACGTCGCTCGTCCAGGGCGGCGGTTCCGCGCTCCAGATCAACGTCCCGATCCAGGCGGCCGGCGGCAATTCCCGAGGCACGTCCGCGACGGACCTCCAGGTGACCCGTTCGGCTGCGGACCAGGTGGCCAGCGGCAACGCCTCGTCCATCGGCGGCGGCCAGAACAACCGCGCCGCGGGAGCCTCCTCCACGGTGGCCGGTGGCACCGACAACGCCGCGGCGAACCAGCGGTCGACGGTGGCCGGCGGCGGCAGCAACAGCTCCACCGGGGACAACGCGACGGTCGGCGGCGGTCTTTCCAACGTCGCCTCGGGCCAGTCGTCGGTCGTCGCCGGCGGTACGGGCGGCCGGGCCTCGGCCACCGAGACGACCGTCGGCGGAGGGAGCGGCAACACCGCCTCCGGCGTGAACGCGACGGTCGGCGGCGGCCTTTCCAACACCGCCTCGGGCGAACGCGCCACCGTCGGCGGCGGCGGCAACGGCACCGCCTCCGGAAACGATTCCACCGTCCCCGGCGGCCGCTACAACACCGCGTCCGGCGCCACCTCGCTGGCCGCCGGCTTCCGCGCCAAGGCCACCCACAACGGGTCCTTCGTTTGGTCCGACTCCGTCGACGCCGACTTCGGCTCCCAGGGCAACAACGAGATGTCCATCCGCGCCACCGGTGGCCTGCGCGTCGCCGGCACCCGGCCGGCCAGTTCCGCGGCGCTCAAGCAGCTGAACATCACCGACACGACCCTCAACAGCCCCAACTACGCGCTCCAGCTCGGATACCGTTTCCAACCGGGCGTGATGGCCCAGGGACTCATCGAGGCCGTCGACAACGGCAACGCCGGCGTCGTCGCGATCCAGCCCCGCGGCGGTTCCGTGTCGATCGGCAAGGACACCGCCCCGGCGTCCACGCTCGACGTGAACGGCGTGGTCACCGCCACCCGCTTCGTCGGCGACGGAACGATCCCGGTCGGCGGCATCATCATGTGGTCCGGCTCCGTGGCCAACATCCCGTCGGGATGGGCCCTGTGCGACGGCGGCAACACCACGCCCGACCTGCGCTCACGCTTCGTGGTCGGGGCGAGCGGCGCCACCGGTCCCTCCGGACTCACCCGCTACACCCCCGGAACCACGGGCGGCGAGGAACAGCACACCCTGACCATTGCCGAGATTCCCTCCCACAACCACCGGCCGGCGGGACGCTACATCGGCGACCCCGACGGCGGTTGGGACACCGAGGGCGACGGCAACGACTACCTTTCCCTCCGGTGGGGCAGCAGCGGATACGGCGCCGACAACGCCTCGCAGGTCACTTCCTCAACGGGTGGAGGCCAACCGCACGAGAACCGCCCGCCGTACTACGCGCTGGCCTTCATCATGCGCACACGCTGAACGCGGTGAACCCGGCAACCCACGGCCCGAACCGAAAGCCATGAAACCATTCCTTCGACGGCTTCGTGTCCTGGCGGCCGCCTTGGCCGCGGGCGCGACGGCAGCGTTGGCGCAGACGTTCCCCCTGGAACTCCGCAACGACGCGACGCTGTACAACACGGCCTTCGGCCGAGGCATCAACCCCAGCTCGCAACGGGGCGTGCCCCTGTCGTCGACGGCCGGGACACCGGCCGGATCCGACGGCCGGGCTCCCACCGCGCAGCAGCAGAGCCTCGACGGACTTCCGATCACGTCGCCCACCCCGGGGCAATACCTCGCCTTCGGCTCGTTCGGCGCCATCGCCGCCCCGCGCACCTCCACGCTGCTTTCCGGGTCGAACTACGTCGGCAACGCCATCGCGCTCGACCTGCCGCGCGGCATGAACGCCTCGGGTCAGGTGGTCGCCGTCCTGCGCTCGGCCCAGGTGGCCGGTTCCTGGTTCAGCCGCCTGCCGTCCCTCCAGTTCGGCGGGATCATCCAACCGCCCGAGACCGACGAGGCCGGGCAGCTCCTTTCCCAGCGCGGGATCCGTCCCGAGGAATACTGGCTTCCGGAACCGCACTCGACGAACTCCCACGTCGGCGCCGCCTACTACTGGAGCCGCCACGCGCAGCAGGTCTTCGCCGTCCAGACCGGCCCCATCGAGGTCCAGTGGAAGCGCGCCCTGGCTTCGGCGACGCAGCCCCAGGACTATTCCTCCAACCCCTCCGCCTACGTCCTGCAGTCGGGCTTCTACTACCGGATCAACCCGACCCGCTACGTGGTCTCGGGCAGCCCGGTCAAGGCGCCCAAGCGGCTCTACTGGACCGAGGGCAACTACCGCACCCTCGGGAAGCCGGTCGTCGTCCCCAACGCCCGGGTCGGCGGCGTGAACATCGTCTACAACAACAACCTCCCCAGCCGCGTCGACCGCGAGGTGGTCGAGGCCGGCCAGATTCCCATCGTCGAGACCAACCGCCTCGAGGAGACCCGCACGATCTGGTACGACCAGAGCCAGGGCCAGATCTTCGCCTACAACCGCGAGGGCCGCGTCTTCGTGGAGCTCCTCGGCGACCGGCGTGAGGACGGCGTCAGCCGGCAGTTCCTCGGGTTCGAGATCGTCGACGTCGTCCGGCAGGCGCAGCCGTCGGATGTCGCGGTCGAGATCGGCGACCAGATCCATCCCGGTTCCGATGTCGCCGACCCCGGATCCCTCCGCGCCGAACCGGTGCTCCAGTCGGGCACGGCCACGTACCTCTTCCGCCACGTGATCGTGGGTTCGGACAACGTCCGGTTCTTCGCCGTCCGCGAGACCGAGAACCTCAACGACCAGCTGGTCTACTGGATGCAGGCGGGCGAGGTGGGTCTCCACTGGCCCGACCGCCTGGTGCGATACGACTTCAACTGGCCGAGGGATCCCGCCCGATACAGCCACTATGTCCGGCCGGAGGTGTCGACCGAGGCCGAGGCCAAGCTCACCGCGGTCCAGCTCCCGCTCTCGAACGGTCCCGCCATCGAGTACCAGGACCCCCTCGACGGCCCCCGTGGCAAGCTCACCGAGCGCTTCGAGTACTACACCTACCTGAACCGCGCCAACCCGGTCCACCGCGCGCTGCTCCGGTTCACGTCCGGCGACGAGATCGCCTTCGAGCGGGTCTATTCCTGGCTGGATGCCGCCGTGGCCGATCCGGGCCTGGTGGCGAACACGACCGCGACCAACCTCGCCGGCTGGTACCCGAACAACCGCTCCTTCGGCTGGACCAATCCCGCCGTGGTGCCCCGCATCGTCCAGACGACCGTCTCCGTGGGTGACCGGATCCCGGCGCCGGCCGGCGAGATCGGGGCGACCGGGACCAACTACCTGGCCGGCCACATCCGATCCGAGATGGGAACCAGCTACCATCCCGGCGCCTACGTGGACCCGTTCACCGAAGGCTTCGAGGAGGCCAACAAGGGGGCGATCATCCCGGTGAACGCCATCCCCGGCGCCGACCGGCTCGAGGTTTGGTGGTTCCGCAGGAACCAGCCCGACCTCACCCGCGGCTTCGGCTACGTCAACTGGCCCGCCGTGGTCGGACGCTACACGCTCCGGTGGCCGACCGGCGGTTCGGAGATCGTGCTCGCGTCGAACGCCGGCAGCGGCGACCTGCCGAGCCTCGCGGCGCGTGGACGCATCTACGTGCAGAACGACCCCACGGCTCCGGGCTACAATCCCAACGAGGAGCACGCGCTCATGATCGGCGGCCGGGCCTGGGCGTTGCGCGACGACCTGAACATCACCACGCAGAACGGCTACTCTTCCGCCCCGTTCGTCCTCGTGGACTACGTCGAGGCCGATGGACGTCCCGCGATGCGCGCGTTCCAGGTGCTCCGGGAGAAGCCCTCCGGCGGCATCCTCTTCGACTACGTCGCCGAGGCGGGCCGGATCCTGCAGGCTCCGATGCCGCTTCCGCTGCTTCCGCCCCCGGTGGAGGGAACCGGCGCCTCCGCCGTGAACTACAACGTGGAGCCGAACCCGACCGCCGGCGACCTGCCGTCCGGATGGGATCCTTCGCGCGACTCCGCCGGTCCCTTCGCGCACTACCGTTCGTTCACCTTCCGCGACCGCAAGGAGTCCCACTGGCTCTACCGCGGCCTCCATGCCGGTCTGCCCGCGTTGGTCGTCGGCCGCTACGACACCAATTCCGGCGCCATGACCACGACCAACACCGCGGTGGCCGTGGTCGGACAGCCCTTCACCCACACCCTGCACGCCACCCGGCGCGCCGAGGGGCTCGCCGTCGCCTTCTCCGGCGCCCGGCCCGGTTGGGTTTCCATCTCCGGCGTCGCCGTGACCGGCCAACCTGCGGCCGGCGACGTCGGGACGAACACCGTCACGCTCCTGGTCACCTCCACCGAGGACGGCGCGGTCGCGACCAACCGCCTGGTGCTGCAGGTCCGTTCCTCGGGAACGGTCGACGCCCAGGGGCCGCTCCGAATCCCGAGCACCAACTCCTACGCCGGGGTCGCCGTCGAACATGTCGGCCGGCCGCCCTTCCTCGCGACACCGCCGACCCCGACCAACTCCTTCACCATGCGGTTCTACTACCGGACCGAGGCCGGCTTCGCCTGGCCGGGGGTCAACGATCCCCCCGCCGTGGGCTCGATCGTTCCCTATCTCCGGCCGCGGAACGGCAACGCCTTCGTCGGCGATCCCGCCGCCAAGGGCACGCCGTCCCTGGACATCGTCTACCGCCCCGTCTGGCCGGCCAACACGCCGGTGCTCCGCTACGGCGAGACGCTCACGGATCCGAAGAACGGCCTCGCCGCCGTGCGCGGACAGACCAGCGCAGGCCTGCTCTACCAGCAGTCCATCGCCCGCGACACCAACCGCAGCCGCATCGCCGTGGTCCTCGCGGACCCCACCCGCCAGAAGGTCTCCGACATGGAGGCCGCCGGACTCGAGTCGCTCCCCGCGGGCATCCGCACCAGCAGCACGGGCGGACGCACCTTCTTCCCCAACCTGCCGCCACACCTCGCCTCCCGCCTCTACCTCGATCCCGCCCGTGGCACCAAGGGCTCGCTGGTCTTCGAGGGTGAACGCATCGACGAAGGCGTCGGCGAAGCCTACCTCCTGCTCAACGTGCTCCGCGGTTCCGACATGGACACCGTCCTCGCCCAATGCCCGACCGGCGACCCCGACCGCGACAAGTGGGTCGCGCTCGTCGAGGGCCTGGCGACGGACATGGAGACCTTCCGCGAGGATCCGGACGTCCCCGGAACCTATCGTCCGGAGGCTTCGCTCACGCGGAAGGCCGACGCCGGAACGCTGCCCGAGGTCACGGACCCCGACGTCGCCGTCGACTCCTATGCGCTCAGCGCCTCGGGTCCCGGGGACGGATACGTCACCCTGGTCTTCGGCAACGGCCGCGCCTTCACGCCGCCCGGTGAACCGGTGTCCCTCGCCATCTTCCGGGTCGCCGGCGAACTCTACCGCGGCCAGCTCAAGCCCGTCCCGTCGCTCAACCCGCTCAACGAGCTCTTCACCCTCCAGCACAGCGCCGACCTCGGCGGCCGTTCCGGGGAGTTCGAGTACGAGTGGCGCATCGGGCGTCCGGTCGACGGCATCCCGCCCGCCGCCGACGCCGGCATGACGGCCTACCGGTCCCTCACCAACGCCCTCGACGTCCCGCGCTTCACCCTCGGCGGCGCCGGCGTGGACGTCCTCGCCGACAACTACGTCGTGCTCCGCTACCGCCCGGTGAACCCGGCCCACCCGCTCCACGGCCAGTGGTCGCCCTGGACCGATCCCCAGCTCGTGGAAGGCTGGATCAAGCGCGTCCTTGCCGGCATCAACCCCTTCAACCAGCGCGTCTCCGACCTCTTCAACAACCAGGTCAACACCGAGGCGAGCCTCATCTCCCAGGCCGGCGCACGCTGGGAAGGCGACGTCGCCCTCAGCCTGGAGAACATCAACGAACACGGCCTCATCGCCATCTACGAGACCGTGCTGCGTCGCGGCCGGATGCTGAGCGTGGACGCCGGCATCAACGATCCCGGCGCCAACGACGCGCTGCTGCTGGCCGCGGGCTACCTCAACGACCTCTACAGCCTGCTCGGGAACGAGGCCTACGCCGACGCCGCCGACCCCACGATCGGCATCGGCACCCGGGACCGGAACTACGGGGACGTCGCCACCTCGCTCTTCTCGTTCAAGGGCCAGGCCGCAAGCCTCATGGAGGAGGAGTTGGCGCTGCTGCGCGGCCGCGACGACGGCGTCCAGCCGGGCGTCAAGGTCCAGCCCGTCTACAACCGGCTCTTCTGGAACTACACCCGCGGCATCGACTCCGGCGAGGTCGTCTATTCGCTCAACTACGACATCCGCGAGAACGCGGCCGAAGGTGCCGACGGCGTGGTGAACGCCTCGGACGCGCGCCGCATGTTCCCGCAGGGCCACGGCGACGCCTACGGCCACTACCTGACCGCGATCAAGGGCTACCACGAGCTTCTCTTCGATCCCGACTTCGAGTGGGTGCCGCGTTCCGAGGCCGTGACCGTGCTGGGCCAGGCGATCCAGGTGGACTACATGGACGAGCGCAAGTTCGCCGCCGCCGCCGTCTCCCTGGCCCGCACCGGGCTTCAGGTCGTTGACCTGGTCTGGCGTCAGGACATCCCTCCCGGCACCGGCGTCGGCTGGAGCCGGTTCGCGCCGGCGCACGTGAACACCAACGTCACACCCGCCACGGAGCGCTTCTGGGGACTCGACCACTGGTCCGCACGGACCGGGCAGGGGGCCTACCTCAACTGGATCCTCGGCAACGCCATGCTGCCGTCCACCGATCCCGATCCCACCCATGAGGGCATCCGCAAGATCGACCGCACCACCGTGCCCGAGTTGACCGAGCTGGTGACCACGGGGGAAAGCGTCCAGTACACCATGGACTCCGCGGAAGGCGGCCTCACCGCGCTCGGCCTGCCCGCCGGCGGCATCGCCTTCGACATCGACCCGAACCAGGTGGTGGGCACCGAGGGCGGCACCCACTACGAACAGGTGGAGCGCAGGGCGATGGCCGCGCTCTCCAACGCCGTCTCGGCGTTCGACGACGCCAAGGACGTCTCCCGCCTCATGCGCAGCGAGAGCGACTCGCTCGCGGAGCTGCAGGAGAAGATCGCCGACCAGGAACGCGCCTGGGAGAACCGCCTGATCGAGCTGTACGGCACGCCGTACACCGACGACATCGGACCGGGTCGCACCTACCGCCAGGGCTACGCCGGTCCGGACCTGCTGCACTACCAGTACGTGGAGACCCCGACATCGCGGCCTTCCGAGGTCTCCCTGCGCCGGCGTTCCACGGGCGACGTGTCCCTCGAAGCCCGCGAGGTCCGCCTCGACGTCCAGCAGATCTCGGCCGACTGGCGCACACGCCTCGAGGGGGCCGTCAACGACATCGTTCCGGCCACCGGCTCCACCTACGCGTCGGGCACGCACTATTTCACCTTGAACGTCGACGCCGAGGGCATTCCCGCGAAGCCGGAGAACTGGACCGGCATCCGTTCCAGCCCCGGCCGGATCCAGCAGGCCCTCTCGACCCTGATCCAGGCGCGTGCACGGCTCATGGACGCCCTGGACGACGCCGAGGGCGCCAAGGAGGACCTCGACCAGGCCATCTCGCTCTTCCAGAACGAGGTCTCGGTCCAGTCCCGCATCCTCGACCTGGAACGCGACCTCTTGATCGCCGAGCAGACCCTGTCCTCGGTCCAGTTCGCCGCCGACATCTGGGAGCGTGCGACCGAGTCGTCCAAGAGCGTCGCCGAGCGCCAGATGGAGGTCATCCAGGAGTCGATGCCGACGATGTTCATCGCCGGCCTCGCGGCGGGCGGCGACCTGACGGCGCCGGCCCGCGGAGTCGTGAGACAGGCCAGGGCGATCACCACCGGGGTGTTCGAGTGGGCCGAATTCCTGCGGTTCTTCGCGGTGCGCGGCCTCGAGTTCGGCACCGAGACCGCGGGCCGTTGGGTGACCGCGGACGAGATCGCGCCCCTCGAACGGGGACTCGAACGGACCGCCGCCGTGGCCGACCTCGTGGGCGCCATCAACGGCCTCGGCGACCACTTCAGCATCATCGACCACCGCCTCCGCGAGCTCGACGACGCCCGACGCGCCTACCGGGCGCTGGTGGCGGAAGGGGAACGTCTCCAGGACGAGCGCCTCGCGTTGCGCCGACGGTCTGCGGCCTTGGTCCAGGGATTCCGGACCCGCGACGCGGCGTTCCGCATCTTCCGCAGCGAGAAGCTCGAACGGTACAAGAGCGTCTTCGACCTCGCCGCCCGCTACACCTACCTCGCGGCGAACGCCTTCGACTACGAGACCGGCCTGCTCGGTTCGGATCGCGGACGCCAGTTCCTCCAGCGCATCCTCAAGTCGCGCGCGCTCGGCGTGGTCCGTGACGGCCGCCCGCAGTTCGCCGGCTCCGACACCGGGGATCCGGGGCTCTCCGGCGTCCTCGCCGAGCTCTCCGCGGACTGGTCCGCGCTGCGTGGACGGCTGGGACTCAACAACCCGGACGTCTACTCCACCACCGCGTCCCTCCGGACCGGCCTGCACCGGATCCTTCCCGGCGCCGAGGGTGACGCATCCTGGAAGGACATCCTCGCCGCCGCCCGTCGCGACAACATCCTCTCCGACGAGGACGTGCGCCGTCACTGCCTCCAGTTGGGCGCCCGGAACGGCCTGCCCGTGCCGGGCCTGATCATCGAGTTCTCCACGGTCATCGCGGAGGGACGGAACTTCTTCGGCCGACCGCTGGCCGCCGGCGACGTCGCGTTCAGCCCGAGTTCCTATGCGACGAAGATCTTCGCCTCCGGCGTCGCCTTCGAGGGCTACCGCGGCATGGACCAGCCGTCCGCAAACACCGGCACCGTCACCGGCAGCGGTGGCGTCTCGCCGTCGGATCCCTCGCTCACCTTCCTGGATCCGTCCGCCCTCTCCGCCACGCCGTACGTCTACCTGATCCCGGCGGGCGTCGACTCGATGCGCAGCCCGCCCATCGGCGACTCCTCCGAGATCCGGTCGTGGAACGTGCATGACGTCACCGTGCCGCTTCCCTTCGACATCGGCGGCGTCGAGGCCGCCCTGCGGGAGGTCGAGATCGGGTCCGACACGCTCTCGGAAAGCCTCTTCGCGATCCGCGGACACCAGGCGTTCCGGGCGGTGGGTTCCTCGGCGGTCTTCTCGCAGGACCTGTTCGGCGCGGGCGGACGCCTGATCCCCTCGCAGTTCACCAACCGACGGCTGATCGGCCGCTCGGCCTGGAACAGCCGGTGGAAGCTGGTGATTCCCGGTTCCACGCTGCTCAACGACCCGGACGAAGGCCTCGACCGGTTCCTCCGCACGGTGAGGGACGTCCGCGTCCACTTCGTGACCTACTCCTACTCCGGCAACTGACCCGACATGAAACGTCTCCTCCGCCTGATGCTGCCGCTGCTGGTCTCCGCCGGGATCGCCCGTGCGTTTCCGCCGGCACCCCACCACGTCCTCTACGGAACCGTCCGCGACGAACAGGGCCACCCCCTGCGCGCCGGCGCCGCCGAGGTCGTGCTCGAGACGACCGGCGGCGTGGTGATCCGCGCCAACACCGTCGACGGCGCCGAGCCCGGCGTGAACTTCGCCCTGGTCATCCCGATGGATGCCGGGATCACCGGAACGCCCTACCGTCCGACCGCCCTCAACCCCCGGGTGCCCTTCCGGATCCGCGTGCGCATCGGCCAGAGCCTCTTCCTCCCGATCCAGATGCGCGGCGACTTCGCGGTGCTGGGCCGTCCCGGTGCCCGCACCCGCATCGACCTGACCCTCGGCGAGGACGCCGACGGCGACGGCCTGCCGGACGCCTGGGAGCGGATCCTTGCCGGGCAGGCGGGACTCGGCTCCGACCTCGGTGCCGTGGACGGGGCGGGCGATGCCGACGGCGACGGCATGAGCAACCTCGACGAGTACCTGGCCGGGACCTATGCATTCGACCCCGCCGACGGGCTCGCGCTTCGGTTGGTCCGTGTCGATTCCGAAGCCTCCGTGGCCGAGTTCCTCGCCGTCTCCGGGCGGGTGTACGAGGTGCAGTCCTCCTCCGACTTCGCGACCTGGACGGCCACGCCGTTCCGCGTCGGCGAGGCGGGGGCCTCCGGCCAGTTCCGCTGTTCCGACACCCGGATCGAAAGGATCCGGATCCCGGCGCCGGCGGACGGTTCCAAGCCCTCCGCGTTCTTCCGAGTGGTGGCCCGCTGACCCGAAACTCCCGTGAAGACGAGTCCCTGGAAAAGCATTCCGCGATGGCTGCCGCAGTCCCTGGCGGCCCTGGTGGTGCTCGCCGCCGCGATGTCCTGGCTCCGGATCCCGCGCTCCGCCGAGGAGGCGCGGATGGAGGACCTCGAATTGCGTGAAGGCGTCCTGCTTCGCCGCCTCGACGGTCGTCCCTTTTCCGGAAAGGTGGTTTCCCGGGATCCGAACGGTCCGCTGCGCAGCGCATCCATGGTCGTCGGCGGGCGTCTCCACGGCCTTTCCGAGGGATGGCACGCCAACGGCATGATCCAGGTCCGCGAGACCTTCGTCGCAGGACGGTCCGAAGGTGTCCGCACGAAGTGGCGACACGACGGAAGCCGGGAATCCGAGGCTGGCATCCGAGGCGGAAGGCTCCATGGACGCTTCGTGCGCTGGGATGCCGAGGGACGGCCGACGGAGGAGGCGTGGTTCGTCGACGGCCTGCCGGCGGGCGAGGCCCGGCAATGGCATCCCGACGGCTCGTTGAAGTCCTGGTGCCGGCTGGAGGATGGAAAGGTGGTCGAGTCGCAGAGGTGGTCCCCGGGCGAGAAGCCCGACGGCACGGCGGTCGTGGCCCAGACCCGATGAAGGTCGGCTTTCACATCCCTTCGATGACGCCCTCGGGGCTCCGCGCCGCCGTCCAGGCGTCGATGGCTGCCGCCGCGCTGTGGCTGGGCACCGTTGCGGCGCGGTCGGCCGAGCCTCCCCGCTTGGTTTCCTCACAGGCGGGACCCGGGGGCGTGGTCGCCGCGGAAGGCGTGCGGTTGGAATTCACCTTCGCGTCGTTGGGGCTCGTCGCCTCGGAGGGCGCGATCCGGCTCTTCCCCGGCTTCGTCTCGGAGCTGCCGAACGGGCGCCCCACCGCCACCAACCAGGCGTCCACCCGTTCCACCGGCTCCGCGGTGCGCATCGCCACGGCGTCCGCCGCGGGCTCGGCGTGGGATCCCGACGGGGACCGGATGCGCGTCGTGTCGGTCAACGGGGTGAGCGTCGCCGGTGGCCGTGTCGAGTTGGACGGCAACTGGATCACCTACTTCCCGCCCGAGGGTGGCGCCGAGACGGACCGGTTCCGCTTCCTGATCGCGGACAGCTTCGGCGACGCCGACGAGGCGGAGTGGGTGTTGGCGGTCCGCACGGAACCCCCGCCGGACGCGGAGCCGCCGAGGAACCAGCTGCCTCCCCGCATGGATCCCGTCGGCAACCTCCAGCTCCGCTTCGCGGGCATCCCCAACCGCCGTTACCGGCTCCAGGCCACGCTCAGCATCACCCCGCCCGTGGAGTGGACCAACCTCGCGGAGCTCAGGGCCACCGCCGCCGGCCAGGTCCTCTTCACCGACACCAACGCGCCGTCCACCCCGACCCGGTTCTACCGGCTCACACCCCGATGAACTCCGCCTTCCGCGCGCTGGCGCTCCTGCTTGCCCCGGCCTTCACCGCCGCCGCCGCCGTCGTCGAGTCCGGCACCCTCGATCTCCGCATCCCCGGAGCCCTCGACGGCGGCGTGGTCTCCACCCTCGACGTCTCCGGCGTCCCCGGGCCGATCGTCCGGCTCGAGGTCGGGCTGACGCTCGCCGGCGATCCGCTGGGCGCGAACGGCGACCTCTACGTGATCCTCTCCAGTGACGACCCGGCCGAACCCTATTCCGTCCTGCTCAACCGGGTCGGCCGCAGCGCGACGATGACCGCGGGATACGGCGACAGCGGGATGACCGTGCGCTTCGCCGACGACGCCCCTTTGGGCGACATCCACACCTACCGGATGACCCTCAACGCCAGCCACGCCGTGCCCCTTGCGGCGCTCTCCGGGACTTGGTCCCCCTCGGGACGCGAGGAGGATCCGGAGCTGGTCCTGGGGACGTCTCCGCGGACGGCGCCGCTTTCGAACTTCATCGGGACCGATCCCAACACCCGGTGGACCTTGTACCTGGTGGACCTGTTGGACGGAGCGGACACGCGGTTGGTGCAGTGGTCGCTGGACTTCAACCCGGTCGCAGTCCCGGAGATCCCCGCGATGCCGGTCGTGGCGACGATTGCGATGGCCTGCTTCGCCGGCATCCGTCTCCGCGGGCGTGGCTGAATTCAGCATGCCGACCGGCCGGAACCGGCTCTTTTCCCGCTTCACCCGCGCCGGACATCGGTGATATTCCGCGCCGCCCGGGGTATCCCGGCGTCCCAGATCATGCAGAACACGCCTGAATTCCGCGCCTCCGTCGCCGACCGCCTCTCCGCCGCCGCCGCCTCGGTGCCGTCGCTGACCGCCTTCGTCGGCCTCGACGGATTCGTCGACGAGATCCTCCACGTGGTCGACAAGCGGTACGACGCGGTGAACTTCGACCGCATCCCGACCATCGCGAAGTACGCCGAGCGCCTCGCGGCCGCGGCCGGCCGCAGCACGAACATCGAACTGGTCAACGTCATCACCAAGCTCGGCGGCAACGGCCCCATCATGGCCAACGCCCTCGCCAGCATGGGCATCCAGGTGACCTACGTCGGCTCCCTCGGATGGCCTCATCCGCATGGCGTGTTCACCCCCTTCACCCAACGTGCCGATGTCCACACCATCTGCGAGCCGGGCCTCACCGACGCCCTCGAGTTCGAGGACGGCAAGCTGATGGTCGGCAAGCACTACACGCTGAAGCAGATCAACTGGGAGAACCTCTGCGAGCGCTACGGCAAGGACAACCTGGCCGCGAAGTTCGCCTCCTGCAGCCTCGTCGCCTTCGTCAACTGGACGATGCTGCCGTTCATGTCGGACATCTGGGAGAACCTCCAGAGGGAGTTCCTCCCGGGCCTGTCCGGTCCGCGCCGCAAGATCTTCTTCGACCTCGCCGATCCCGAGAAGCGCACGCCGGCCGACATCGCCATGGCGCTGGAGCTCATCGCGAAGTTCCAGACGAAGTTCGACGTGATCCTCGGCCTGAACGAGAAGGAGGCCTACGAGATCGCCAAGGTGCTCGGCCTCGACGCCTCGCCGAAGGACTGGCAGGGCTTGGCCGCGCTGAGCATCGAGATCCAGAAGCGGGTGGCGGTGGACACGCTGGTGGTCCATCCGGTCGCCTACGCGCTGGCGGTTTCCAACGGAGTGGCCTCGGTCGTGGAAGGCCCGGTCTGCCGCAAGCCCAAGATCACCACCGGCGCCGGCGACCACTTCAACAGCGGCTTCTGCCTCGGCAAGCTGCTGGGCCTGGACAACGCGGCGAGCGTGCTCTGCGGCGTCAGCACCAGCGGCCACTACGTCCGCACCGCCGAAAGCCCCAAGGTCGAGGATCTGGTCGCCCTGATGCGCAACTTCCCGACCGCCTGAACGGGTCGGTCCCGGGCTGAAACGAAGAGGGCCGTCCGGTTTCCCGGACGGCCCTTTTTGACGCCCGCATGGGCTTCGGCTCAGAACTCCCGGAGACTGGCGCCGACGGAGAGGACCCCGGGGCGGTCGTCGACCTGGATCGCCTTGGCGAAGTCCTCGTCCGAGGCCTTGTTCTTCGACAGCTTCAGGATGTCGGACTTCCGGGCCCGAAGGGTCAGAGTGGTGCCGCCGGCTTCGCCCACGCCGAAGGCGCTGAGGATGAGTGCGCTGCCGGGGCCGCCGCCGAAGAGTTCCGTGCGGACCTTCGCGGTGCCCCCCTGGGGATGGCCGTGGCCCAGCACGACCAGGATGACCTCCTCCGAATCCTTCAGCCCACGGAGGTTCGCGGCGTGCCGGAACGCGGCTCCGAGCCTTTGCTTGAGCTCACGGACGCGGTTCTCGTCAAAGCGGCTCTCCTCCTCGTCCTTTTCATCCAGCTCGATGTCGACCTCGAACTCCTCGTCCTTGGCACCGGAGCGCAGACGCCGGCGCTCCTTCTCCCAGACCGCGTCGGAGTCGTCTTCCTTGGCCGCCTTCTTCGGCTCCGCCTTCGGGGGCTGGCTCACCGGCCAGTCGACGCTCACGAAGAACAACGCACCGAGTCCGTTGAGGTACATCCCGTCGAGGTCGCGTCCCTCGCCGAAGCGGAACGCGAACTCCCTCTGGTTCTTGCCGGACTTGCTGGCGGCCTTGCCGAAGATGCGGGCCATCACGGTGAGGTCTTCATGGGCCTCGTTCAGGGCTTCCGGGGTGGTGTTCGGCGCGGCCAGGACCAGGGTCCGGCCGTTGGAACGGCGGAGGGTGCGCATCTTGTCGGCCCGCGCCACCTCGGCCCGCGCCCGGGCGATCTCGCCCTTGGTCTTGGCCATCGCCTCGCTGACCGAGCGGCGGATGTCCTCGCCGACGTGTTCCAGGGACTTCTGCGCCTTCCGGATCTCGCGTTTCTCGATGACGACGTCCTCCTTGTCGTCGGGCTCGCCGTCCTCGACGACGGTGAGGTCGATGACCTTCGCCTCGCGGCCCGGGGGCGGGGCCGGCAACCGGGGCAGGGCCGGCAGGGCCGGCAGGGCCGGGTCCGCGGGCGTCGCCGGGGCGGGAGGCTCGACCTGGGCGCAGGCCAGTTGCGTGATGAAGGCGAGGCCGCCGATGACGGCCGCGATGGATGGGGTGTTCTTCATGGCTTGTTCTCGTTGGAAATCGCTGGGGAAACGGGATTGGAATCGAGGGAGGCGATGGTGTTGAACTGGTCCTCGGCCTGGCGGAATCCGTTGCCGGTCTCGCGGGCGAGCCGCACCAGGCCGCCAGACAGGCTCCGGTAGTCCTGGACCCGCTGGATTTCCATGCGGTCCAGGACGGTCAGCAGCTGACGTTGGTCCCGGGCGCGGGCCTCGACGAACTCGTCCCGCAGCTCCCGCAGGGACTTCTCGTTCTGCCGCGTCGTGGCGGCCACCGTGGCGGCCGCGATCGTCTCCAGGTCCCGGGCGTGGCGCTCGCGGGTCTCGTCCCGGATCCTTGACTCCACGGCGGCCAGCTCTTCGCGCAGCTGTCCGCGGGAGACCCTGCCGGCACGGCCCGCGAGGAATCCGGCGCAGAGCAGGATCGCGGCGGCCGCGGCCCAGGCCACGCGCGGACGCCAAGTCCGCCCGAATCCCACCTCGCGGCGGGGCACCGCCAAGGTCGCGGTGTCCAGGTCGAGAAGACCCATCGTCTTGCGCATCTGGTCGACCTGTCCGCGACACTGGGTGCAGACGTGGAGGTGGGCCTCCAAGTCGTTACGCTCCGCGGGTCCGGCCTCGTCGTAGAGGTACGTGATCCAGGATTCGGGTGAGGGATGGTTCATGGCGGATGGGAAGGTTTAAGGAGACGGATTCCCCGCGTGTTCAGTCGGGGTTCCGGACGTCGCGCAGCAGCACGGCCAAGCGGGCGAGTCCCTCGAACATCCGGGACTTCACCGTGCCTTCCGGGATGCCGAGGACCTCGGCGATCTCCTGGAACTTCAGGTTCTCGTAGTGTCGGAGGATGACGACGCCGCGGTAGTGTTCGGGAAGCTTCATCAGGGCCCGGCGGACCTGTTCGGCGCGCTCCAGCGCCTGCATCGCCTCGGCCGGGCCGCCGTCACCGGAGGCGAACTCCATCTGGGGGCGGTCCTCCTCCCCGTTGCCCGTGGATTCGATCGACAGCTCCGGCCGCCGCATCCGCCGCCGCTGCTCGTCGTGGCAGAGGTTGATGGCGATCCGCCAGAGCCAGGTGGAGAACTTGGCGGTGGGATTGAAGTCGTGGCGCTTGTGGAAGACCCGCGTGAACGCCTCCTGGGCGAGGTCCTCGGCCTTGTGCAGGTCCCCGGTCATCCGCGCGCAGAGCCGCTGGATGGGCGCCTCCCAGCGTTGGACCAACTGGGCGAAGGCGGCGTGGTCGTCCTCGTTCTGGACACGCCACATCGCCTGTTCGTCGGTCATGGAAGTCGGCCAGGTCATCGTTCCTCGCCGATTGAAACGACGCCGGTCCCGTTTTGGTTCGGAAAAAGTTCCACGGAAACGTGGCGACGACCCGTCAGGGAATCCGAGACCTCAGACGGTCGACCAGGCCCGCGGGCAGTCGGGCCTGGTCGAGCCATGCGGCCGCGGCGGTGGGATGGGAACGCCCCCAGCGCTGAAACGTCGACTCGAGAAGCTGGGCTTGGAGCGCCGGATCGGACACCTGGAGGCTCCGGTTCGCGGCGTCCGCCGGGGCCTGGTTCATCACCGTCTGCACGAGACCGACCAGGGCCTGGTCACGTTGGGAGGCTTCGAGGTTCGAAAGATGGCTGGCGGCCGCCTCGGGTTGACGGGTCGCCCATCCCTCGAAGACCGATCGGATCGCGGACTCCTGGTCGACGCGCGATGCCAGCGTCTGGGCCCATTCCAAGGCCTGCAACGGGTTCTGCTGGCCCCAGCGGACAGCCAGTCCGCTGGTGGCCGTCCGGCGTGTTCCGGGGTCGACGATTCTCTCCAGGGCGGCCCTGGCGGCGCTGGGGTCGGATGCGATGCCGTTCTGCACCACATCAGCGAAAAGGGCGTCGTGGTTCTCGGGTGCCACCACGGAGCGGAGTTGGTCGAGCGACAATCCCGGTTCGGCGACGACCCAAGCCCGGGCCAGCGCGAGTTGCTCGGAGGAATCCGTGACCTGGGGAAGTATGCCGCGAATGAACTCGGCCGCGGCCGATGGATCCGCCTGAGCCCATATCGGAAGGCTCTGCAGCAGGGCGTTGGACCCCAATCCCGCCTCCCTTTGGCGAAGGGCCCAGGCCGACGCGGAAGCCGGGTCCGACGACGCCCACTGCAGGGCCAACGCAGGAGCCCAAGCTTTCTGGAGCGGCTCCGTGCCCCCTGCGTAGCGATCCAACGCGTCTGTCAGGCTTCGGCGTGCCAAGGCCCCAAAAGCCTCCTGGATCGGTCCGGCGAGATTCCTCTGACGGAGCGCCCAGTCGAGAGCTGCAGCCGGATCCTTCTCGGACCAGACGCCGACCAGGGAGGAGCGCATGCCCTCGCCGGCGAACCCGGGCATTCCCTCGATGTAGCGGGCCGCCCATGCCGGATTCTCCCGGGCCCATTCATGCAGGCCGGAGGTGGCGGAGAAGGACTCCGAAGTTTCCCAGAAACCCGACGGAAGGCTCCTGGCCAACCGGAGTGCGAGGCTTGGATCCTTCCGACTGATGACGGGAAGCAAGGAGACCTCGGTTCGGAACCGTTGGACTTCTTCGGTGAAGTCCTCCTTCAGGGCCTCCATCCAAGCGGTCTCCGGATCGCTCTGGGCCCAACGTCGGTAGAGTTCGGTCAGGAGCCCCTCCCGGAGATAGGCCGACGTGACCGTGCGGGCCAGTTGGAGCGCCTCGCCCCGGTCCCATTCGGTCCATTCTATCAGGACTCCTCTCAGGGCGAACAGATTCTGAAGCGCGAGGCTCTGGTCGAATCCCAAGGGAATCCGTTCGGGATCGCTCAGGAAACCCCAGGCCGCCGACCTGTCCGCGATCACCCAGTGGCGGCCCAGCAGCTGCGATGTTTCCAGCGTGCTGGAAGCGCCTTCGAGGTTCCGGACCACGAAATCCCACAGCATCGCGCCAATCGACGGGTCGGAAAAATCGGCGGATTCGATGATCCTCTTGGCCTGAAGCGCCCGGGTCTCCCAATCCGGGATCGCGGTCAGGATGCCCGCGAGTTGGCGTTCCACTTCGCGGGCGTCGAACAGGCGTCGCGTTGCACTTCCCTCGGTGGCAACATTTCCCAGCTCGGCTTCTATGAAAGTCGCCGCCTCGGACGGTTTCGTCGACAAACCGTTCCGAAGAGTGCGGGCTGCAAGCACCAGGAACGTCGCTGCCGCCAGTCCCGTTGCGATCCGAAGGCCGCGACGCGAGGTGTCCATGCGGAGACGTTAACCGTGGGTGTCCGGCTGGGGCAACCGGGCAGGGGAGGGGAAGGGACCCATCGATTCCCCCAATCTTTGGATTCCCCACCGGGAGGGCGACCCTGCTACGGTCCCACCCGTGATCGCTGACTACCTCGACCTCTGCCGCGGCCTCGTCGACTCCGTTGCCGCGCAGGAAGACGCCATCGCCGAGGCCGCCGCGCTGTTCTCCGAGACGATTCTCGCGGGCCGGATGGTGCACCTCTTCGGTTCCGGACACAGCCGCATCCTCGTGGAGGAAATGTGGCCGCGTTACGGTTCGTTCCCGGGCTTCAACCCCATCGTCGAGCTCTCCCTGAGCTTCCACAACCTCGTCGTCGGCGCGAACGGACAGCGCCAGGCGATGTTCCTTGAGAACGTCCACGGCCTCGCCGGACGCATCCTCCGCAACTACGACATCACCGCCCAGGACACGGCGCTCATCGCGTCCTCCAGCGGCTGCAACCTCGTCCCGATCGAGATGGCCGAGGAGTTCAAGCGCCGCGGCGTGAAGGTCGTCGCCATCATCTCCAAGGCCCACAGCGAGGCCTCCCGCAGCCAGCGCCGCGACGGCCGCAAGCTCCAGGACTTCGCCGACATCGTCCTCGACACCGGCGCCCCGGTCGGTGACGCCATGATCGAGGTGCCCGGACTCGAGACCCCGGTGGGCCCCGGATCCACCATCGGCGGTTGCCTGCTGATCAACTCGATCAAGGTCGAGGTGGCCGCGCTGCTCACCGAGGCCGGACAGCCGCCGACGGTCCTCACCGCTCCGGCGCTCATCGGCCGCGAGGCGTCCGCCGAGATCTTCGAGAAGGCGTACGACGAACATGCCCACCGCCTGTCGGCCCTCTACGCGACCGCCGGCGAGAACGTCCCGGCCCCCGCCGGTGGCGGACGCGACCGCAACGACCGGGGCGATCGCGGAGATCGCCGCGGACGCCGCGGTGAGGATCGCGAGAGCCGCCCGGAGCGGTCCGAGCGCGCTCCTCGGGACGAACGTGGCCCGCGTGAGGAGCGTGTCGCCGAACGTCCGGAACGGGCCGAGCGTCCGGAACGCGTCGCTGAGCGTGCGCCGGAGCGTGCCGCCCGCCCCGAGCGGAACGAACGGACCGAGCGTCCTGAACGTCGCGAGGAACGTCCTGAGCGCCGCGAGGAGCGTCCGGCGCGGCCCGAGGGACGCGGCCGTGGCGACGATCGCCCTGCGCGTCCCGCACCCGCGCCGGTTCCGGCCCCGGCCCCGCAGGCCGAGGAGCCTGAAGGCTTCGACGAGGGTTCCGCCGACTGGGATTCCGAGGAGACCGGTGCGCCCGCGGAAGTGGTCCGCACCGAGCCGGAGAAGCCGGCCAACTGGTCCACCATGGACGACATCGAGCGCCGCCTCTGGCTCCGCCAGAACTCCGGCGGTTCCCCGGAACCCCGCGCCGAGAGCGGCCGGACCGAGGGCGGTCGCAGTGAAGGCGGCCGTGGCGAACGCGGTGGACGCGATGACCGCGAGGGTGGTTTCCGCCGCCGCAGCCGTCGTGGCGGCCGCGGACGCCGCAACTGAGCATGGCGGTCCTCCTCGTCGAGTGCCCGGACCGGCGTGGGCTGGTCCATGACATCAGCGGAGTGCTCCTCCGGCACGGTGCGAACGTCGTGGGCAACCACGAGTTCGTCGATCGCGAGGCGGGCCGCTTCTTCATGCGGACCGAGTTCGACGGCGCGGTGGACGCCGTCGAACTGGTTTCGGAAACCCGGGCCCTGATGCCGGCCGGGGCCTCGGTCCGGTTGGCCGGCTCCGGTCCGAAGCGCATCGTCGTGCTGGTCTCCCGGGAACACCATTGCCTGGGCGACCTGCTGGTCCGCCACCAGTTCGGCACGCTCAACGCCCGCATCGAGGCGGTGGTCGGAAACCACGACGTGCTTCGGGACCTGTCCCGCCGGTTCGACGTGCCCTTCCACCACATCCCGGCCGATGGGCTTTCCCGCGAGGCCCATGAGGCGTCGGTCCGCGAGGTCGTCGACGCGATCGCCCCGGACTACCTCGTCCTCGCGAAATACATGCGGGTGCTGAGCCCCGGTTTCGTCGCGGCCCATCCCGAGCGGATCGTCAACATCCACCATTCCTTCCTGCCGGCGTTCGTCGGAGCCAAGCCCTACCTCCAGGCGTTCCATCGGGGCGTGAAGGTGATCGGCGCGACCGCCCACTTCGTGACCGACGAACTCGATGCCGGCCCGATCCTTGTCCAGGAGGTGCTTCCCGTGGACCACACCCGCAGCCCGGAGGAGTTGGCCAGGGCCGGTCGGGAGGTGGAACGATCCGCCCTCTCCAAGGCGCTTCGACTGGTCTTCGAGGACCGCGTCTTCCTCCACGGCAACCGCACCGTCCTCTTCGACTGAACCGTCGCCGTCGACGCGATGCGATGCCCGGCCCCTTCGGCTCCTGTCTTCCAATTCCGCCGGGACACGACACACTTCCCGCCGTCGTCCCACCCGCCATGAAAGACTGTCCCCTCCGCACCTCGGTCATCGGCAGCCATCCTTTCCCCGGTTGGCTGGAACTCGCCTCCGCGCACCTGGACCGCTTCGGTCCCGAGGACCTCGCCGAACTCCAGCGCGACGCCGTCACCTGCGCCGTCCAGGACCAAGTCCAGGCCGGACTGGATGTCATCACCGACGGCGAGCAGACCCGGCTCGACTTCAACCTCAGCTTCTACGGTTTCATCCAGGGCATCGCCTTGGAATCCGGTTCACCCCGTCGCTTCGGTCCGCCGGCCCACGACCAGCGCGGCAAGCATGCGGTGGTGGCGCCGCTGGCGGCCCCGCGCGGTCTCGGCGCCGTCGAGGAGTTCCGCCGGCTCCAGTCGGTGGTGGAAGGACGGCTCCATCGGCCCGTCACCCTCAAGGCGTCCATTCCCGGCCCCTACACGCTCTCCGGACGGCTCCTGCCGAACCGCGACCTCGGGTATCCCGACCGTTGGGCGTTGACCGAGGCGCTGTTGCCGATCGTGAGGAAGGAACTCGAGGACCTCGTCGCCGCGGGTTGCCGCGAGATCAGCGTCGATGAGCCGTCGATGAGCTGCTACGCGTACCGGGAGGACGTGCGGCGGTTCGTGGACCTCTACAACCGCACCATCGAGACCGTGGCCGGGCGCACGCGGGTCTGCATGCACCTCTGCTTCGGCAACTACAAGGCGCGCGCGGTCGGTCCCCGCCGGATCGCCCCGATGTTCCCCGGGTTCCTCGACATGAAGTGCGACGAGATGCACGTGGAGATGGCGAGCCGCGAGTTCGCCGAACTAGAGCTCATCGGCGAGATCGCCCGGCGCATGGACGTCGCGGTGGGCGTGATCGACGTGAAGAGCTACTACATCGAGACCGCAGAGGATGTCGCCGCGCGGGTCCGGCGTTGCCTCCAGCACGCCCCGGCCGACCGGCTGGTCTTCGCCCCGGACTGCGGGCTCAGCCAGACCGCACGTTGGGCGGCGACGCGGAAGCTGAAGTCGATGTGCGACGGCGTGGCCCTGGTCCGCCGTTCCCTCTGAACCCCCGATCCTCCTTTCCCCGATGATCCGGCCCGCCTTGCAGGACGAAGCCTTCCTCGCCGACGTCGATGCCACGCCGACGCGGCCGGATCGCCTGGACCTCTGGTGGCTAGGCCAAAGCGGATACCTGGTGTCGTGGAACGGGTACCGGATCCTGTTGGACCCGTACTTGTCCGATTCGCTGACCCGGAAGTACGCGTCGACCGACAAGCCCCATGTCCGCATGACCGAGCGGGTCGTGGATCCGGCCAGGCTGCAGGGCATCAGCTGGGTGACTGCGAGCCATGTGCACACCGACCACCTGGATCCGGAAACCCTGGGACCGTTGGCCGCAGGCAACCCGGGCCTGCGACTCGTGTTTCCCGAAGCGATCCGGGCCGCGGCGGTTCAGCGGAGCGGCTTGACCGCCGACCGCCTGGTGGGACTGGACGCCGCGATCCCGGGCGTGGACCGGAGCCTGACGTCGCCGGATTCGGCGGACTTGGCCCCGGGGATCCGGATCCGCGCCGTGCCGGCCGCCCATGAGACGCTGGAGACCGACGCCCAGGGGCGTCTGATCTGCCTCGGGTACGTGCTCCAGATGGGGCCTTGGGTACTCTACCATTCGGGCGACACCGTCCTGTATCCGGGACAGGATTCGCTTTTGCTGGCCGCGGGTGTGGACGTCGCGTTCCTGCCGATCAACGGACGAACCCCGGAACGGCGCGTCTCCGGCAACCTCTGGGGCGACGAGGCCGCCCGTCTCGCGAAGGGCACCCGGGCCACGGTGGCCATCCCGGGGCACTACGACCTCTTCGAGTTCAACACCGCCACGACCGAACGCTTTGTCATGGCCTGCCAACAGGTGGGACAGGGATTCGCGGTGCTCAGGGCAGGGGAACGCTGGACCGCTCCGCCGCCCCGTCGTGACACGGTGGCTGGGTCGGGTCCTTGACTCATACGGGTCCCCCCCTAGTTTGCCGCGCGAAATGCAGTCCGATTCCACCGCGACCGAAGGGGCTCAGAATCCTTCCGCCTCCTTGAAATCCTTCCGGTCCGCCGGCCGCGGCTACTGGCACAACGTGTCGGATTTCGACTGGAACGACTGGAAGTGGCAGCTCAAGCACCGGGTCACCACGATCGCCCAGCTCGAACGGCTCATGCCCACGCTGACCCCGGAAGAGAGGGCCGGGGCGATCCTTGCCGGCGAGTCGAAGCTGGCCATGGCGATCACGCCGTACTTCTTCAACCTCATCGATCCCTCGGACGAAAACTGTCCCGTCCGGCGCCAGGTGATCCCGCGCCTGGAGGAGACCACCACGGCGCCGTGGGAGATGCTGGATCCCGTGGGTGAGGACTCGCATTCCCCGGTTCCGGGACTCGTCCACCGCTATCCGGACCGCGTGTTGTTCCTGGTGACCGACCGCTGTGCGGCCTATTGCCGCTACTGCACCCGGTCGCGCCTCGTCAGCAACGCGAGCGGATACGACTTCCATCCGGAGTTCGAACGCCAGATCGCCTACATCGCGGAGAACCCGGGGATCCGGGACGTGCTGCTGAGCGGCGGCGATCCGCTCCTGCTCAGCGACGACAAGCTGGAGTTCCTGCTGCGTCGCCTTCGGGCGATCCCGCACGTGGAGTTCCTGCGGATCGGTTCGCGCGTGCCCGTCTTCCTGCCCCAGCGCATCACCCCGGAGCTCTGCGCGATGCTCCGCCGTTTCCATCCGCTGTTCGTGAGCATCCACGTCAACCACCCCCGGGAGTTGACCACCGAGGTGCGCGACGCGCTGGGGCGCCTCTCGGATGCGGGTGTTCCGCTGGGCAACCAGTCGGTGCTGCTCCGCCACGTCAACGACGACCTGGAAACCATGAAGGCCTTGGTCCAGAAGCTCCTGATGTGCCGGGTCAAACCCTACTATCTCTACCAGTGCGACCTGATCGCGGGCAGCGCGCACCTGCGTTCCACGGTGACGAAGGGGCTCGAGATCATGGACGGACTGCGCGGGCACACGACGGGCTACGCCGTACCCCAGTACGTCATCGACGCCCCGGGCGGCGGCGGGAAGGTCCCGATCAATCCCGGCTACATCCTTCGGAAGACCGCGGACAAGGTCATCATCCGGAACTTCGAAGGACAGGTCTTCGAGTACCCCGAGGCGACCCCGGTGGCGCCTCAGACGGCTCGACGTGTCGAATCCGACCCGTGTGTCGGATGCGGCAAGGACTGATCCCGGTGGCGTAAAGGGCGCCTTCGCCACGGAAGCCGCCTTGGGCGGCCGCGGGTCTCATCCGGTCCCTCAAGCGGCCGCGAGGGCCCGCAGTTCGAAAGCAACTGGTCGGCCGCTACTGACCGGACGCGGACTCGGGGAGCAGCGACTGGCCGCATTGCGGACAGAAACGATAGGTGTGCGAACTGGCCGCGTTGCAGCGGCTGCAGACATTCCGGGCCGCCTTGTTCCTGCGGTGGATCCAAAGGTTCCTGAGATAGGGAATCCACGAGAAGGCCTGTCCTGCGATGAAGACGCTGTCCCGGCGGTACACAGCATAGGACAAGAGGACCAGAGAACCCGAGAGACTGAGCCACCAGAAAGCCTGGGGAATCACGACCTGTTTGCGCCGTTCCGTGGCGTACCACTGGACGAGGAACCGGCTGAAGAAGAGAATGTTCCCTACCCAGCCGATCACCTTCCAGGTGTGCCACTCGATTCCGAGGAATCGGTCGTTGAACCAAAGGGCGAGGATTCCGGGTACCCAGTCCATGGAAGGTGGCGGATGCTGGGAGGGGTGAAGGATTTCTGCAATTTCTTTTGACCTGCCCACAGGGTTTTCGGTACATCCTCCGTTCCCGCTGGTCTCGCTGGTGCGAGTTCTGCGGATCATCTCCAACGCGGGAGGGCTTCGGCCCGTCTGAACCGCAACAAAAAATGCCGAGCAAACGCTTCAAGAAGGCGCTGACGTTGGTCGACGCCACGAAGTCCTATCCGCTGACCTCCGCGGTGGACGTCCTCACCAAGTTCCCGAAGGCCAAGTTCAACGAGACGGTGGACTTGTCGTTCAAGCTGAACGTGGATCCCAAGCAGTCGGACCAGATGGTCCGTGGCACCACCCCGCTGCCCCATGGTTCGGGCAAGGTGGTCCGGGTCCTCGTCTTCTCCAAGCCGGGCGCCCCGGCTGAGGCCGCCCGTGCGGCCGGAGCCGAGTTCGTCGGCTTCGAGGACATGATCAAGAAGTGCAACGAGGGCTGGTCCGACTTCGACGTCGCCATCGCGACCCCGGACGCCATGACCGAAGTCCGGAAGCTCGGCAAGGTGCTCGGACCTCGCGGCCTCATGCCGAATCCGAAGACCGGCACGGTCACCGACGACACCGGTCGCGCGGTGCGTGAGGTGAAGGCGGGTCGTGTGGAGTTCAAGGTCGACAAGGCCGGAAACATCCATGTCCCGGTTGGCAAGGCGAGCTTCTCGGCCTCCCAGATCTCCGACAACGCCCGTTCCGTGATCGACGCCGTCGTCAAGGCGCGTCCGTCCAGCGTGAAGGGTGTCTATGTGAAGTCCGTGACCCTGTCGCTCACCATGAGCCCTCCGGTCTCGGTCGACGTCCGGGAATTCGTCACCCTCTGAATCCAACCGGAATCCTACCATGCGCGCCGAAAAGAAGTTCATTTCCGCCGAGTACCTGGCCCGGTTGAACGCCTCGCCGTTCTTCCTGGTGGTCGACTACCGCGGTCTCTCCGTCTCCCAGTTCACCGATCTCCGCAAGCGCCTGATCAAGGTCGGCGGCGAGGTGCACGTGGTGAAGAACACCATCTTCCGCATCGCGGCCAAGGAGGCGGGACTCGCCGACCTGACCGGGCTGCTTTCCGGCCAGTTGGCCGCCGTCACCGGCAAGAAGGACATCGCCGCGGTCTCGAAGGTCATCAAGTCCTTCCAGGCCGAGTTTGAGAAGCCGAAGCTGCAGTTCGGGTACCTGGGCAACCAGGCCCTCTCCGCCGAACAGGTTCGTGCCATCGCCGACCTTCCTCCGCTCCCGGAGCTGCAGGGCAAGCTGCTCGGCCTGCTGCAGGCCCCGGCCCAGAAGCTCGCGGCGCTCATCAACACCCCAGGTTCGCAGGTCGCGCGCGTCATCGACGCCTACGCCCAGAAGCCGGCCGCCTGATCCACTCCCGGTCCGGTGACGCTGTTGTCGCCGGACCATCTCAACAACAGAAACCAGTAAATCGTCGGTCCGCAGGCTGCGGACTAATCGGGGACGGCCGTCCCCCCGACGAGACGCACATACCGAATACATACCATGGCTGACATCAACAACCTCGTCGAGGAACTGAGCAAGCTCACCGTCCTCGAAGCCGCTGAACTCGTGAAGGCTCTCGAGACCAAGTGGGGCGTCACCGCCGCCGCTCCGGTCGCCGTCGCCGCCGCCGCCCCTGCCGGTGGTGGAGCCGCCGCCCCGGCCGCCGAAGCCAAGACCACCTTCGACGTGATCCTCGCCTCGGTGCCCGCCGACAAGAAGATCGGCGTCATCAAGGCCGTCCGCGAAGTGAAGGCCGGACTCGGTCTCGCCGAGGCCAAGGCCTTGGTCGAAGGTGCCCCGAAGACCGTTCTCGAAGGCGCCCCGAAGGCAGACGCCGACGCCGCCAAGAAGAAGCTCGAAGAGGCCGGCGGCAAGGTCGAGCTCAAGTAAGGCTCTTCCCGTTCAGCCTTGGCCGTTCGCCATCGGGGCGTCGGCCAAGGCTTGTTCATCCCCCGCAGGCTCGGTCCAACACCGGCTCCGACCCTGGTCAATTTCCTATTGCTGGTTCACCCATCTCCGTTACGTTATTCGGAGTCTTGAAATAATCGTCCAGTAAGACGAGTTCCGGCGAAGACAAATGTCATCGCCGGGCCTCGTCGTATTGTCTTTACGGCGGAATCAGTCCTTCCCGGCCGTCACCGCAGAAATCCGAGTTCACGAGGTCGCAATGGCAACGAAACACTCCGAGCGCATCAACTTCGGCAAGATCAAGGAAGTCATCGCCCCGCCGAACCTGATCGAGATCCAGCTCGACTCGTATCGCGAGTTCCTCCAGTCCGACATTTCCCCTTCGAAACGTCGCAACCTGGGGCTTCAGGCGGTCTTCACCGAGGTCTTTCCCATCGAAAGCTACGATGGGAAGACGGTCCTTGATTTCCACACCTACGACATCCAAGAGCCGAAGATCGATTGGCTCGAGTGCCTCCGCGAAGGCCTCACCTACGGCGCCCCCCTCTATGTCACCTTCCTGCTGAAGGAGGAGAAGGGCACCAAGGAGGAGAAGGTTTTCATGGGCGAGATTCCGCTCATGACCCCTCAGGGGACCTTCGTGATCAACGGCGCTGAACGTGTCATCGTCAGCCAGTTGCATCGTTCCCCCGGTCTCGCCTTTGAGACCACCCAGCACCCGAACGGCAAGACGCTCCACAGCTTCCGCATCATCCCTGACCGCGGTTCCTGGTATGAGGCCCAGTTCGATACGAGCGATCTGCTCTACGTCTACCTCGACCGCAAGAAGCGCCGTCGTAAGTTCCTGACCACGACCTTCTTCCGTGCGTTGTTCACGCTGACTGAGGCCAAGTTCGACGCCGATCCCAAGACCTCTCCCGAGAAGCTGGGTGGTGACGGCGACATCCTGAACCTCTTCTACTCGATCAAGGAAGTCTCCGTGAAGGAGGCCGAGAAGTTGGAGGAAATCCAGAACCTCGTACTCGTCGAGGACGCCTTGGATCTGGACAAGGGCATCGTGGTAGCCCGCGCCTTCGAGCCGCTTTCCAAGGCGGTCGTGAAGCAGATCGCCGAGTTGGGCGTGAACAAGATCCGCGTCGTCGACACCTCGGTGGACGATGGCATCGTGATCAAGTGTCTCAAGAAGGACCCGACCAAGAACGCGGAAGAGGCGCTCAAGGACATCTACCGTCGCCTCCGCCCTGGGGATCCTCCCACCGCGGCCAATGCCAAGGCGCTGATCAAGCGCCTGTTCTTCGACGCCAAGCGGTACGACCTCGGTCGCGTCGGGCGTTACAAGATCAACCAGAAGCTCAACTTCAAGGACAACGGCGAGGACCGCATCCTGCGCGGACGCGACCTCCTGGAGGCCACCAAGTACCTGCTGCGCCTGAAGAAGGGCGAGGGCAGCGTCGACGACATCGACCATCTCGGAAGCCGCCGCATCCGTACCGTGGGCGAACTGCTCGCGAACCAGTGCCGTGTCGGCCTGGCCCGGACCGAGCGTCTCGTGAAGGAGCGCATGACGCTGTTCGATCAGAGCCTCGACACGATGACGCCCCAGAAGCTCATCAACCCGAAGGCGCTGTCGGCCGTGGTCCGTGACTTCTTCGGCCGGAGCCAGTTGAGCCAGTTCATGGACCAGATCAATCCTCTGGCCGAACTGACCCACAAGCGCCGTCTGTCAGCCCTCGGGCCCGGGGGTCTCTCCCGTGACCGTGCCGGCTTCGAGGTCCGCGACGTGCATCCGTCGCATTACGGACGCATCTGCCCGATCGAGACCCCGGAAGGTCCGAACATCGGTCTGATCGCTTCCTTGGCCACCTACGCCCGGGTGAACGATTTCGGCTTCATCGAAACCCCCTACCGCAAGGCGGAGGGTGGACGGGTGACCGGTCAGTTGGACTACCTCACCGGCGACCGCGAGGAAGGCTTCATCATCGCCCAGGCGAACTCGCTCTTGGACGACAAGGGCCGCTTCATCGGTGACCGTGTCACTTGCCGCTGCAAGGGAGACTTCATCGACGTCGATCCGGATCGGGTCGACTACATGGACGTGTCTCCGAAGCAGTTGGTCTCGGTGGCCGCAGGCCTGATTCCGTTCTTGGAACACGACGACGCGAACCGCGCGCTGATGGGTTCCAACATGCAACGCCAAGGTGTGCCGCTGCTGGTGACCGAGGCGCCTTTGGTCGCCACCGGTCTCGAAGGCCGGGTCGCCCAGGATTCCCGCGCCGTCATTGTCGCGGAGGAGTCCGGCAAGGTGGCCAGCGTCAACGGAAGCCAGATCATCATCACCAAGGACGGCAAGATCCCCGAAGGCAAGAAGCGCCTGCGCCATGCCCCGGAGGACGGCGTCTGGATCTATCCGGTCCGGAAGTTCATGCGTTCCAACGCCGCCACCTGCATCAACCAGAAGATCCTGGTGGCCAAGGGTGAGTCGGTGAAGAAGGGCCAGGTGCTCGCCGACGGTCCCTGCACGCAGGGCGGAGAGCTCGCCCTCGGTCGGAACGTGCTGGTCGCGTTCATGCCTTGGAACGGCTACAACTTCGAGGACGCGATCCTGATCTCGGAGAAGATCGTCAAGGACGACATCTTCACCTCGATCCATATCGATGAGTTCGAGGTGGTGGCCCGTGACACCAAGCTCGGACCCGAGGAGATCACCCGCGACATCCCGAACCTTGGCGATGAAGCGCTCAAGAACCTGGGCATGGACGGCGTCATCCGCGTCGGTGCCGAGGTCAAGCCGGGCGACATCCTGGTAGGCAAGATCACGCCCAAGTCCGAAACCGAGCTCGCTCCCGAGGAGCGCCTCCTGCGGGCCATCTTCGGCGAGAAGGCGGCGGACGTTAAGGACACCTCCCTGAAGGTGCCTTCGGGAACCTACGGCATCGTCATGGACGTCAAGGTCTCCTCGAAGAAGGAGAACGAGAAGGGCATCATGAAGGAGCCCAAGGACGCCCCTAAGAAGGTGGCCAAGGAGATCGAGGACGGCTTTAAGCAGAGGCGGACCGAGCTTCTCGACCAGCTGACCGAGGCGCTTTCGAACATCCTGCTGGGAGAAAAGATCCCGTTGGACGTGGTGAACAGCGAAACCGGGGAGATCATCATCCCGGCCAACCGCAAGATCACCAAGACGCTCCTCAAGAAGCTGGCCGACGTCTATGACCGGATCGAGATCGATCCCTCGCCGATCCGCAACAAGATCAACGAGATCATCAGCCAGTTCAAAAAGAAGTTCGACGAGCTGCAATCGCAGCACGACGAGGAGATGGACCGTGTCGAGGCGGGCGAGGAGCTCGACTCCGGCATCGTCAAGCAGGTCAAGGTCTACGTCGCCTCCAAGCGCAAGCTGTCGGTGGGTGACAAGATGGCCGGCCGCCACGGCAACAAGGGTGTCGTCGCCAAGATCGTGCCCGAGGAGGACATGCCGTTCCTCGAGGACGGCACTCCGGTCGAGATCGTCCTGAACCCGCTGGGCGTGCCTTCGCGCATGAACGTCGGACAGCTGCTCGAGACCCACTTGGGTTGGGCTTGCCGACTCCTCGGCATCCGCATCGCCACCCCGGTGTTCGACGGCATCAAGGAGAAGGAGATCCGCGGTTACCTGAAGGAGGCGAAGCTGCCCGAACACGGCAAGGTTCATCTCCACGACGGCCGCACCGGCGAACGTTTCGACCAGGAGATCGTGGTCGGATACATCTACATGCTGAAGCTCGGCCACTTGGTCGCCGACAAGATCCACGCCCGCGCCGTCGGACCGTACTCCTTGGTCACCCAGCAACCGCTGGGCGGCAAGGCCCAGTATGGCGGTCAGCGCTTCGGCGAAATGGAAGTCTGGGCCATGGAAGCCTACGGCGCCGCGTACATGCTCCAGGAGTTGTTGACCGTGAAGTCGGACGACGTCCAGGGCCGTACCCGCATCTACGAAAGCATCGTCAAGGGCGACAACTCGCTCGAGGCCGGTGTTCCCGAGTCGTTCAACGTCTTGGTCAAGGAGATGCAGTCCCTCGGCCTCGATGTCACCGTCGGCTACAACAATCCCGCGGACGCACCGCAGACCACCGCGAACGCGCTGGCTGCCCTTGCCTGAGACCCGACCGACCAACGCAAAACTGAACTATGCTGAGCTCCAAGGATTCCGCCCGCGAGTTGCTGGGCCTCGACAAGGTCAACCTGGTCGACCACGTCGCCATCCAGGTGGCGTCGCCCGAGATCATCCGTTCCTGGTCGAAGGGTGAGGTCAAGAACCCCGAGACCATCAACTACCGTACCTTCAAGCCGGAGAAGGGCGGCCTCTTCTGCGAACGCATCTTCGGTCCCGTCAAGGACTGGGAGTGCTCCTGCGGCAAGTACAAGCGCATCAAGCATCGCGGCGTCGTCTGCGACCGCTGCGGTGTCGAGGTGACCCTCGCCCGCGTGCGCCGCGAACGCATGGGCCACATCGAACTGGCCGTGCCGGTTTCCCACATCTGGTTCTTCAAGTGCATGCCCTCCCGCATCGGCCTGATGCTGGACATGACCGCGCGGAACCTGGAGCGGGTGATCTACTACGAGGACTACCTCGTCATCGACGCCGGCAGCACGCCGTTGAAGGTGCATCAGCTCCTGTCGGAGCATGAGTACCGTGAGGCCCGTTCGACCTACGGCGCCGATGCGTTCCTCGCCAAGATGGGCGCCGAGGCCGTCCGCGACGCCCTCTGCAACATCAACCTGGAGAAGACCATCGACGAACTCCAGGTCGCGATGACCGAGACGAAGTCGAAGCAGAACCGCAAGAAGATCGCCAAGCGCATCAAGCTGTTCCAGGGCTTCAGCAAGTCCAAGATGCGTCCCGAGTGGATGATCCTCACGGTCCTCCCGGTGATCCCGCCGGACCTCCGTCCGTTGGTGCCCCTCGAGGGCGGTCGCTTCGCCACCTCCGACCTCAACGACCTCTATCGGCGCGTGATCAACCGGAACAACCGGTTGAAGAACCTCCTCCAGCTGAAGACCCCCGAGGTCATCATCCGGAACGAGAAGCGCATGCTCCAGGAGGCTGTCGACGCCCTGTTCGACAACGGCCGCCACGGCCGCGCCGTCACCGGCGCCGGCAACCGAGCGCTCAAGTCGCTGTCCGACATGCTCAAGGGCAAGTCCGGCCGCTTCCGCCAGAACCTGCTCGGCAAGCGCGTCGACTACTCCGGCCGTTCCGTCATCGTCATCGGACCCGAACTCAAGCTCAACCAGTGCGGTCTTCCCAAGAAGATGGCGCTCGTGTTGTTCGAGCCGTTCATCATCCGCCGCCTCAAGGAACTCGGCTACGTCCATACGGTCCGCTCGGCCAAGAAGATGATCGAGCGTCAGACCAAGGAGGTCTGGGACATCCTTGAGGAGGTCACCCGCGGTCATCCGGTGCTCCTCAACCGCGCCCCGACGCTCCACCGCCTGTCGGTGCAGGCGTTCGAGCCGGTCCTCATCGAAGGCGAGGCGATCCGCATCCATCCGCTCGTCTGTACGGCCTACAACGCCGACTTCGACGGCGACCAGATGGCCGTCCACGTGCCGCTGTCGGTCGAGGCCCAGATGGAGGCGCGCCTGCTGATGATGGCGCCGCTGAACATCTTCAGCCCGTCGAGCGGCAAGCCGATCATGACGCCGACCCAGGACATCACCCTGGGCTGCTACTACCTCACCGCCGAGCCCCGCAAGGCCCGCAAGGAGGGCGAGCACATCATGCTCTTCGGCTCCAAGCCCGAGGTCATCTTCGCCCACCTCGACGGCGCGGTGAAGACCCACGACCGCATCCGGATCCAGAACCCCGACACCGGTCGCAAGACCGTCTACGGCAACTCCGAGTTGCGCGTCATCGAGACCACCGTCGGACGCGTCCTGTTCTCCGAGATCTGGCCCGCGGAACTCGGCTTCGCCAACTTCGTCGTCGGCAAGAGCAAGCTGGGTGAGCTTATCCTGAACTGCTACAAGACCGTGGGTCATGAGCGCACGGTGACCACCCTCGACAAGCTCAAGGAGGTCGGCTTCGAGCAGGCCACCCGTGCCGGCGTTTCGATCGGCATCGACGACATGATCGTCCCGGCGGAGAAGCAGAAGGAGATCCGCGAGGCTCTCCATCAGATCTCCGAGGTCGAGAAGCAGCACAAGAAGGGCGTCATCACCAACCAGGAGCGCTACAACAAGGTCGTCGACATCTGGACCCACTGTACCGACCAGATCGGCGCCGTGATGCTCAAGACGCTCGACCTGAACCAGGGCAAGAAGGAGTACAACCCGGTCAGCCTGATGGTCGACTCCGGCGCCCGAGGCAACAAGGCCCAGGTCCGTCAGTTGGCGGGTCTGCGCGGCCTCATGGCAAAGCCGTCCGGCGAGATCATCGAGAAGCCGATTCTTTCGAGCTTCCGCGAGGGGCTTACGGTTCTCGAGTACTTCATCTCGACCCACGGCGCCCGCAAGGGTCTCGCCGACACCGCGCTCAAGACGGCCGATTCCGGGTACATGACCCGCAAGCTCGTCGATGCCGCCCAGGACGTGATCATCCGCGAGGAGGATTGCGGCACCAACAACGGCATCTCGGTCCAGTCCATCTACGAAGGCGAGGAAGAGGTCGTGAAGATCTCCGAGCGCATCGTCGGACGGTACGCCGCAGAGGACATCTTCGATCCGTCGGACCTCAAGCACCGCCTCATCGCGGCCGGCGAGGAGTTCGACGAGATCAAGTCGAAGGTGGTCGAGCGTTCCGGACTCGAGAAGGTCAAGATCCGCTCGGTGCTCACCTGCGAGACCAAGATCGGCATCTGCGCGAAGTGCTACGGCCGCAACCTCGGCACCGGCAAGCTGGTGAAGAAGGGCGAGGCCGTCGGCATCGTCGCCGCCCAGTCTATCGGTGAGCCGGGCACCCAGCTCACCATGCGTACGTTCCACGTCGGCGGCGTCGCCACCGGCACGTACAAGCAGCCGCAGATCAAGGCCAAGCAGGATGCCCGCATCCGCTACAACGAACTCCGTGTCGTGCCGCTCGGCGATGGCAACAACATCGTCCTCAACAAGAACGGCACCGTCAGCCTCCACAACGAGGAGGGCAAGGAGATCGAGACCCACACCATCGTCATCGGCTCGATCATCTCGGTGCTCGACGGCGGCCAGGTCAAGAAGGGTGAGGTCTTCGTCGAGTGGGACGCCTACAACGTCCCCATCATCTCCGAGAAGTCCGGCGTCGTCCGCTTCGTCGACATCATCGAGGGCGTGACCATGAAGCAGGAGGTCGACGAGGCCACCGGCTCCGAGGACATGGTCATCATCGAGCACAAGGAAGACCTGCACCCGACGGTCATCGTCGAGGACCCGAAGACGGGTGACCCGATGGCCCAGTACCCGATCCCGGCCGGCGCGCACTTGGTTGTCAGCGAAGGCGACGAGATCGGTGCCGGCTCACTGCTCGCCAAGACGCCCCGCAAGGCGTCCAAGACCAAGGACATCACCGGCGGTCTGCCCCGTGTCGCCGAGCTGTTCGAGGCGCGCCGTCCGAAGGACGCTGCCGAGATCGCCCGCATCGACGGCGTGGTGGACTTCGGTCCTTCCGTCCGCGGCAAGCGCTGCGTCCTCGTCAAGGACCAGCAGACCGGTTCGGAGGAGGAGCACCTCATCCCCATCGGGAAGCACATCATCGTGTACAAGGGCGACTTCGTGAAGAAGGGCCAGCAGCTCACCGACGGTCCCGTGGTTCCCCACGAGATCCTCGACGTCTGCGGTCCGCACGAGCTCCAGGAGCACCTCGTCAACGAAATCCAGGAGGTCTATCGACTCCAGGGCGTCACGATCAACGACAAGCACATCGAGATCATCATCCGGCAGATGCTCCGCAAGGTCCGCATCACCGAACCGGGCGACACGATCTTCCTGTGGGGCGAGCAGATCGACAAACTGGTGTTCGAGGAGGAGAACGACCGCGTCGAGAAGATGGGTGGAAAGCCCGCCGAGGCGGCCCCTGTGCTCCTCGGCATCACCAAGGCCTCCCTCGAGACCGAGTCGTTCCTCAGCGCCGCGTCCTTCCAGGACACGACCCGCGTCCTCACGGAGGCGGCCACCAACGGCAAGAAGGACTTCCTCCGCGGCTTCAAGGAGAACGTCATCATGGGCCACATCATCCCGGCCGGCTCCGGCTACGACCTGCACCGGAACATCCGCGTCAAGGCGTTGGTGGAGATCCCCGAGGACGAACCCGCTCCGGCGATCGACCTCACCGCCGGCGAGATGCCGTCGCTCGGATAAGTCGTTGTCCGTGCTTTTACAGGGAGGGCGCCCAAGTCGGGCGCCCTCTTTTTTTGCTTCGGACTGTGCCGCTTGGTCCTTGGTCCTCTTCCCGACCGTCGGCCCCACGTTCGCTGCCGCCTCCAGCTCCGGCATCCCGGCGGAATCTGGGGGGGCTGGCGAGTGTTCCGCCTCAATCGCGGCGGCCGAGACGGGACAGGAAGGCGACCAGGTCCCGCAGCTCTTCGCGGCTCAGTCCGTCGGCCAGACCTTCCGGCATGATCGATCCCATCGGCCGCAGTTCGTTGATCTCGGATCTCCGGACCTGGAGCTCCCGTCGTTCGGCTGCGTCGAACAGGATCACGAGATCCGGGGATTCGTGGATCAGCCGTCCTTGGCGGCTGGTTCCATCCTTCAGGTCCACGTTCCAGGCGGTGAACCCTTCCTTGACCTCCTTCTGGGGCTGCAGGATCGCCCCGAGGATGAAGCCCGCCGTCTGCGCCGTTCCCAGCGCAGACAGGTCGGGCCCCAAACCGTGTGATCCGCCGCCGATCGGATGACACGAGGCGCATCCCCGGTCTGCACCCTCGAAGATCCGGCGTCCACGGATCGGATCGCCAGCGACCCGGACTTCACGAAGGAATGACTCCTGTTCCGGTCCCTCCACCGACAAGGACGACGGTTTCTCCATGGCCTCGCCAACGGTACCCAAGGACTGTATGAGAGCCGGTTCCGTCCTTCCCGCGCGCGCCAGGAATCCTCGGATCGCTTTCGCCGCGGTTGGATGCGGCGCCCGGTTCCGGAAGGCCTCAGACAACACGGCTGCACCCGAACCGCTTCGGAGGATCTCCTGGGTCAGTCCAAGGGCCACTTTCTCGTCCACCGGTTTCGACAGACGATCCGCCGCGAGCGCGACCGCCTCCGCGAGGTCGATCCGGGCCATGGCGGCGACGACAGCGACCCGGAGTTCGTCGGATCCTTCCTGGGCGATCCGACGCAGCCGCGGCTGTTGGGCCGATCCACCCAGCATGCCGACTGCCCAGACGGCTCCGGCGCGAACCGTCGTGGGCGTGCCGACTTCGTCCGCCAATCGACCGAGGAATTCCTCCTGCCCGGGAATCCTCCAGCGTCCCACCCATCGGGCGGCAGCCTCCTGCACGGAGGCCGACTTCGACTCCAGGAGTGCGCGAGCCTGGGAACGCAGCGGTTCCACGGCGAAGCCTTCCGGGGCTGGATTCCCAGCGAGCCGTAGCAGGGCGGACGCATGGCGATCCGGATGGTAGGTGACCCCGACCGTGAAGGTGCGGGGTTGGAGCAATACGGTCTGGCTCTTGGCGTCGCCTCCGGCCAGCAACGTTTCCACGAGGGACCACTGCACGTCGTCCGCGAGGGCCACTTCAGAAATCCGCCTGAGGCGGTCGGCGGCAAGTTGGACGGTCTCCTGCGTCCGATCGGCCGCCGCGAAGGCGAGTTGACGCGATTCACGTCCCTCGAAGTTCAACCGCCCTTCGGCCTGCAGAGGCCGCCACCAAGGCTTGAGCGCGTGGACACACTGGGTGAAGGCGTACCTCAATGCCGGGTCCATCGGATGGTCGGCGGCGATCGCCGCGGTCTCGATCGCGCGGCCGTCGCGGATCCAGGAACAGGCGACGACCGCCTCCAGCCGCACCTGCGGATCCGCATCCGCAGCCAACCCGCCCAAACGGGAAAGGGAAGTGGTCGCCGGCTCGCCCCCTCGCGCCGTGCAACGTGCAGAGCGGATCCGGTGCAGCGGATTCCCCGAACGAGCCAGCTTGTCCAGGGATTCCGTGTCGATCTTGTCGAACGCGGCCCGGAGCTCCACCGCGGCACCCATCCGGTCCTCCATTGCGGTCTCCGAGCCGGCTTCCCGGATCCACATGTCGACGGCGGGCAGGACGCTCGCCGACGGGCGTCCCCGCAGGACCCGGGCGGCCTGCTGGCGGTTCCAACGTTCCGGCGACAGCAGCTGTTTCAACAGCATTGCGACGTCGGCAGTTTCCAGCGCGGGTGGCGTCAACGCTGCGGAGCCTTCGACCGAGACCCGCCAGATCCGCCCATGCGTCTTGTCGCGGTCGGGATGTCGGAAGCTGGTCTGGTAGTGGCCGATCACCGGATTGAACCAGTCGCAGAGGTACAACGCGCCGTCGGGCCCGAACCGGAGGTCCACCACGCGGAACGCCGTGTTGGTGCTCTCCACCAGCGGCGGAAGCCGAACGGGGCGGACCGTGGAACCGTCGGCGGTGATCCGGAACCGCTCCACGGTGTTCTGCAGGTAGCCGCCGGCGATGAACTCGCCACGTTGGGATTCCGGCCAGTGCGAGCTGTCCGCGACGTCGACGCCCCCGAATTTCCTGCCTTCACTCCAGGCTGGCGGGTGCAGCAGGAAGTGGTCGGTCGGCTGCAGGGCCGGAGCGAGATCGTAGATCCCGTGTCCGTTGCCGGCGAACACCAGCGGCCGTCCCGTGGCGTCGAAGGCGGTCCCGTAGGGATTGTGCGCCCCCATCGCCCCGTCCCAGAAGGGCTCCAGCCGACCGGTCGCCGGCCAGTACCTCCAGATGCCGGCCTGATGCAGGGTCACGTTCCCATGCCGCGTCTCGATGCGGCTGAAGGCGTGCAGCCCCTGGCTCATCATCAGCTCGCCGGCGGGTCCCCAGGCGAACGAGTTCAACGTCTGGTGCGTGTCGCCGGTGCCGAAGCCGCTGAACACCACCCGACGCTCGTCGGCCTTGCCGTCGCCGTCGTTGTCCCGCAGGAACAAGAGTTCGTCCGCGGCCCCCACATAGACGCCGCCATTTCCCAGTTCCAGACCAAGGGGGATGTGCAGGCCGTCGGCGAAAACGTGGGAGGTGTCGGCGACACCGTCCCGGTCGCGGTCCTCGAGCACCACGATCTTGTCCCGGGGCTCCTCCCCGGGCCGGAGCTGCGGATAGCTGGTGGTCGTGGCCACCCACATCCGTCCATCACCGTCGAACCGGACCTGCGTCGGCTTGACGACTCCCAGGCGCTCGTCGGCGAATCGTCCGACCCGAAACCCGGTCAGGACCCGCAGGGCGGCGATCTCCGGATCCGGGGCCGAAGACGACGATGTGGAACCGGAGGCCAGGATCCGGGAGACCAGGACCGTGCCGAGGATCAGGGGAACAGGACGCTTCAACATGGGGTGCCTTCCGGTTCAGCGGGTGGTCCAGGTGGCCGAGGTGGCGGCCGCCTTGGTGTGGATCTCCCAATCGGCAGCGTCGATCAGCGGGAGGTATTGCTTCATTTCGTCCGGAAACCATCGCACGGAAGGATTCCGATGATCCCGGCTGGAAGGCTGTTCGGTACGGTCTCCGCCGAGGAAGGCCCAGTTGGTCGGGCGGTTGAACCGCTTCCAGAGTCGATTGCGCTCCTGGACTGCCTGGCGCAGCGCCTCCCATTCCGGGTTGGCAAAGCCGCCGTCGGCGCGGATCTCCAACTTCTGCAGGCGAGGATCAAGACCCGCCAACGCCTGGAGGACGCAGCGTCCCAGCCGGTCGGTGGAAGGGACACGCCCTTCGACCGGGGTGCCTTCCGATGCGGCCGGTGGAAGCCCCATCGCAGCCCGGTGCAGATCGATCAGCGGGATCTGCGACACCGCGGCCTCGGCCCGCACGGATTCGGCGTAGGGCTCCGTGGACGCCGGGGCGGATCCCGGCGTCGGCAGTGGCGTGAGCAGGATCAGCCTCGGAGTGAGACCGCGCAGTTCCTCAACCAGTCGGTGAAGCGATTTACGGAAGCTCTCCGCTTCCGCCGTTCCACGGAACGACTCGGACTGTCCGAAGTCGATCAGGGTCACCGTGGCTCCGCAGGCCCGGATCTGGTCGGGCAAGGCAGGATAGTTGATCTCCCGCGGTTGACCGAAGACGGTGTCTCCCTCCCAGGCCAGGGTCCTGAACCGCAACCGATGCCCCGGGTGCCCCGCCGTGATCACGGCCTCCAGATGTCCGGTCCTCGCCAGGGCCACGGCCCCGCCACCACCCACCACCGCGACGACGTCGTTGGTCCGAAGCCCAAGTCCCACCGGCAGCGCGCTGGAATCGGAGGCCCGCAGCCCGAAGGAAAACAGGATCAGCAGGATCGCCGGTTTCATGGATGACCGCAGTATGTCGGGACAACCGATGTGTCCAAGCGGGATCGGCAAAAACGTCCCGTCCCTGGCCGCGGAGGGGGCTTCAATCTGTGTTGGTCGTTTGTAAGTCTTTGATGGACAGGGGGTGATTGTGAAGTGGGTCCCATTGGCACCCTCGATGCTTCGAACCCCACGTGAACATCGGGATGTATCAAGCCGCTGCGGCACTGAGTGCCAATGCGCGTTGGCAGGAGGTGATCTCGGAGAACCTCTCCGCCTCCTCCGTGCCCGGGTTCAAGCGGACCGAGATGTCCTTCGCCGCCTTCGAGTCCGGGCTCATGCCGCAGGATGCCGCCAAGGGCCAGAAGTTCATCATGCCCAGGGCCGCCACCTCGACGGTGTTTGCACAGGGGCCGATGCAGCCCTCCGACGTGAAGACCCACGCCGCGATCGATGGAAAGGGCTTCTTCGAGGTCCAGCTACCGAGCGGTGAGTCGGTGTACACCCGCGACGGATCCTTCTCCCTCAACTCGAATGGCCAGTTGGTCACCAAGGAAGGCTACACGGTCCTCGGTGACGGAGGTTCGTTCCAGTTCGACCGCAACACGCCCGGTGAGATCTCCATCGCGAAGGACGGCACCGTGAGCAAGGGAACCGACTCCCGTGGGCGCCTGAAGGTGGTCGATGTGGGCGATCCCTCGATGCTGACCCCGGCCGGCGGCGGCTACTGGAAGGCCAGCAATGCCGGCATGAAGGTCGCCGACGTCGCGAATCCGTCCGTCCGCGGCGGCATGCTGGAGATGGCCAACACCTCCGCGGTTGGCGAGATGGTCAGCATGATCAACGCGATGCGCCTCTTCGAGGCCAACCAGAAGGTCATCCAGGCCCAGGACGAACGCATGGGAAAGACCATCGGCGAACTCGGCAGCCCCAACTCCTGATCTCAAGAAGCCATGATTCGAGCCCTTTATTCCGCTGCCACGGGCATGCAGGCCCAGCAGAAGAACCTGGAGGTCATCGCGAACAACCTCGCGAACGTGAACACCACCGGCTTCAAGCGCAGCCGTGCGGAGTTCCAGGATCTGCTCTACCAGAGCGAGAAGCCCCCGGGCGCGGACCAGGGCAACGGAAACCTCTCCCCGTCCGGCGTCCAGATCGGACACGGCTCACGGCTCGTCTCGACGACCAAGCTCTTCACCACCGGCGAACTCACCAACACCGGAGACAAATACAACGTCGCCATCACCGGTGACGGGTTCTTCGAGGTGAACCTCCCCGATGGAACAAGGGCTTTCACGAGGGATGGTGCCCTGAAGTTGGACTCGACCGGAAACTGGGTCACCACCGATGGCGGCAGACTGGGCAGTGGGTTCCAGGCGGTGCCTCCCGGGACCACGGAAATCAACATCACCACCGATGGCAGGGTGTCCCTGAAGGGCCCCGGCGTAGAACAGAACTTCAATGTCCAGCTCTTCCGTTTCGCCAATCCGGCCGGTCTCGTTCCCTTGGGTGGGAATCTCTACCGCGAAGGACTGGCATCCGGACAGGCTGAGGTTGGCGATCCGAATGCCAACGGCTTCGGCGGACTCGCCCAGGGCTTCCTTGAGATGTCCAACGTCAAGGTCGTGGACGAGATGGTGAACATGATCGTCGCCCAGCGCGCCTACGAGGTGAACTCCAAGGCGGTGCAGTCCGCCGACGAGATGATGGGAATCGCCAACAGCCTGCGCCGATGAAACCGCTCTTCCTGATCCTCATCCTGGCCCTGGCCTCCCGGTGTGTCCGGGCAGAGCAGCCCAAGGCGGCTCTGCGTGCCCAGGTTTCCGTCCAGTCCGGTGGCGTGTTCACCACCGACCTCGTCGACGGCGTCCCCGACCTGCCTCGGATCCGGGTCACCAATTCCCCGCCGCCCGGCGCCACCTTCCTGGTTGCCCGGGAGCAGGTGCTTGGGCTGCTCTCCGCCTCCGGCGGTGGAATGGTCCCGACCAACTGGACCGGCCCCGGTGCAGCCCGCGTCTCGCGCCGCATGCGCGACCTCGACGAAACCGAGGTGCGCAACGGCCTCACCGCCGAGTTGCAACGCCTCTACGCCCGCGACCGCGGCGAGGTGGAGGTCCGCCTCACCCGTCCTTGGCGGACCGTCCAGATCGCTGACGAGAACTACGAGGCCCGGCTTGTGGACCGTCCTTCTCAGGGACTTTCGCCGGTCCTTTCCCTCCGCTTCCAGCTCCGCGCCGGAGACGAGATCCTCGGCGAATGGACCCAGCCGGTGTCCCTCCGCGTCTGGGCCGACGTCCACGTCGCCGCCGGACCCGTCCGCCGCGGTGCCGCCCTCGGCGAGGCCGAGCTGACGATGGAACGCCGGGACATCCTCTCGCTGCGTGACGCCCTTCCGGCCCTTCCTGCAGAGGCCGGCTCGTGGGAGTTCGCCGAAAGCCTCAATCCCGGCCAGCACCTGAGCCGTCGCTCCCTGCGCCTCCGTTCCGTGGTCTTCCGTGGACGCCAGATCGACGCGGTCGTCCGCAGCGGCCTCATGGAGATCACCACCAAGGTGGAAGCACTCGAGGACGGCGTCCCTGGACAGACCATCCGCGTCCGCAACGTCCGGTCCCGGAAGGAACTCCGTGGCCGTGTGGAGGACGAGAACCTGGTCGTGGTCGCCCTCTGATCGCGACGTGCCCCAACTGCCCTTCCGATGAAACCGAATACATCCCGCCCTCTCCGAACCCCGATCGTCCTTGGGCTCCTGCTTTCCACCGCCGGCGTCGTGAAGACCGGCGCGGCCGGGGGATCCATGTGGCGGGAGGAGCTCACGGCGTCCCTCCTCGGCGACACCCGGGCCCGGAAGGTCGGCGACCTGGTCACCGTGGTCGTCCAGGAGAGCAACGAGGCCAACAAGGCGAACAACACCAAGACCGCCAAGAAGACCGGCATCAACGCCAGCATCTCCAGCTTCCTCTTCGGCGCCGCCCAGGACCGCTTCCTCACCCGGGGCGGGAAGTATCCGGCGATGCAGATGAACTCCGACAACAGCTTCGACGGTGGCGGCAGCATCGCGAACTCCGAGCGGATCAACACCCGCATCGCCGTCCGCGTCGCCGAGCAGCTTCCCAACGGCAACCTCGTCCTGGAGGGCCGTCGGAGCACCATGGTCGCCGGGGAACAGCAGGAGGCCATCCTCCGTGGCGTGGTCCGGCAGGAGGACATCCAGCCCGACAACACCGTGTTCAGCTACAACGTCGCCGACGCGAACCTGAAGTTCGTGTCCAAGGGCACCGTTTCCGACAGCCAGAAACGCGGTTGGTTCACCCGCATCTTCGAGAAGGTGACCCCGTTCTGAGTCCGACAAACCGTCCCAGTCCGATCCCCCAATGAATCGAGCACTTCCACTGCTGCTTCTCGCGGCCACCGTGCTGCTCCAGGCTCCGGCGGCCGCCATGGGAGCCCGTCTCAAGGACCTGGTGATGATCTCCGGGGCGCGGGACAACCAGTTGGTCGGCTACGGCCTCGTCGTCGGCCTCGCCGGCGAGGGCGACAAGAACCCGGTCTACACCCTCCGCAGCCTCGCCAACCTCCTCCAGAGGTTCGGACAACAGATTCCGGCGCAGTCGCTCGTCGCCAAGAACGTCGCCGTCGTCATGGTCACCGCCGACCTCAAGGCGTTCACCAAGGTCGGCCAGCGGATCGACATCACCGTGTCGGCCATGGGCGACGCCCGGAGCCTCCAGGGTGGCGTGCTCATCCAGACGCCCCTCTTCGGCGTCGACCGCAAGGTCTACGCGCTCGCCCAGGGCCCCCTGGCGGTGGGCGGTTTCATCGGAGGCAACAACTCCGCGAGCGTCCAGAAGAACCATCCCACCGTCGCCACCATCAGCGGCGGCGCCTTGGTGGAGGCGGAGATGCCGACCCAGATCGTCGAGAACCGCGAGGTCGAGCTGCTGCTCCGCGATCCCGACTTCACCTCGGCTGCCCGCCTTGCCCAGGCGATCAACGAGCGCTTCAAGGACAGCGCCCGCGCCATCGATTCGACCTCCGTCAAGGTCCGCATCCCCGAAGGGCTCGAGGAGGCCTCGGTGGACTTCGTCTCCCGCATCGAGGACATCGAGGTCTCGCCCGACGCCGCCGCCCGCATCGTCATCAACGAGCGCACCGGCACCATCGTCGCCACTTCCCAGGTGAAGATCGCCAGCTGCGCCGTCTCCCACGGCGACCTCACGATCACCATCGCCAACACCTTCGACGTCTCCCAACCCAACAGCCTCAGCCAAACCGGCGAGACCGCCGTGACGCCCCGTGCGGACACCAAGATCAACGAGCGCAAGGGCACCATGATCACGCTCAACGACCTCCCGACCATCGACCGCGTGGCGGCCGGACTCAACGCGATCGGCGTCACCCCGCGCGACATGATGGCGATCTTCGGCTCCATGAAGCAGGCAGGCGCCCTCCAGGCCGAACTGATCCTCCGCTGACCATGAACCCCACCCCCATCCGGACGTCACCGGCCGCGCACGCGGGCCCGGCAGCCGCGGGTGTCCGGAACGACACCCAGTCCAGGAAGCTGCGCGAGTCGACCGAGCAGTTCGAGGCGGTGTTGCTCCGCCAGATCCTCACCTCGGCCCAGAAGCCGCTCCTGGCGAAACCCCTGTTCGGCAAGTCGCCCGGCGACGACATCGTCCGGGACCTCAAGACCGAGAGGATGGCGGAGCAGATCTCCCGGACCGGTTCCGTCGGTCTCGCCCGCTATCTCGAAACCACCTTGCGCAAGAATCCCTCCCACCCGTCCGCGGACGCCGTCCGCGCCACCCTCAAGCCGTGAAAGAACCCATCCAGAGACTCATCGAGGCTCTCCGTCATGAACTCGAGCAGTATGGCGAGATGCTCGCCCGGCTCGACCACCAGCAGGAGACGGTCCTCCGGCGCGACTCCGCCGGGGTCCTCGACGGCGCTTCCTCCATCGAGCAGCAGGCCGCGCTCCTCGAGACGGCCCGACGTCGCAGGGACCTCGTCCGCGCCGAGCTGGCCCGGACGCTTGGGCTCGCGTCGGAGGCCTCCTTCGAGGAGATCCTTCCCCGCCTGCCTGGCGAGTACCGCCCGCTGATCCAGGCGCTCGTCGAGGAGAACAACGCGCTGCTCGACCGGGTGAGGAACCGCTCGCGCCAGAACCACCTCCTGCTCACCCGCACGGTCGACCTGATGCAGCGCCTGCTGGGGAACCTGTTCTCCGTGAAGGCGACGCCGACCTACGCCGGCGACGGAGCCCTTTTGTCGACCGGGGGCACCCCCCGTTCGATGTACGAAGCGGTCGGCTGATAACGAGGCCCCGCCATGCTTGGACTCTTCGGCACATTGCAGCTCGGCACCCGGGGTCTCGCGACCCAGAGACAGGGCGTCGAGGTCGCGGGACACAACCTGGCCAACGCCAGCAATCCCGCGTACTCGCGCCAGAGGGTCTCCATCCGCTCGACCGCGGAGGTGATGGGGCAGTACGGGCCCGTCGGAACCGGGGCCGAGGTGGCCGGCATCCAGCAGATCCGCAGTCAGCTCCTGGATTCCCAGATCGTCGTCGAAGGAAGCGTGGGCGGCTCGCTTGAGGCCCAGCAGAGCGCCCTGCAGTACGCCCAGTCGCGTCTGGGCCAGCAGTTGGACCGCCTTGCCTCCGGCACCGAGGCCTCGACCGCCTCCAACGGCGTCGGCGGCGGCCGTCAGATCGCAGCGGGCCTGGCCGATCTCTTCAACGCCTTCCAGTCCCTCTCCACCAACCCGACCTCGCTGACCGAACGCCACATCGCCCTCAGCCGGGCTTCGGAGCTGGCGGTCCAGTTCAACCAGCTCGACTCGGGCCTCGCCACCCTCGACACGCAGCTCAACCAGACCCTTACCCTCGACGCCCGGTCCGCCAACGGCCTGATGGCCGAGCTCGCCTCGCTGAATTCCCAGATCTCCCGGATCGAGGGCGGTGGCATGGGCGTGGCCAACGACCTTCGCGACCAGCGTCAGGCCAAGCTCGAGGAGCTCGGCCGGATCGTCCAGTTCGACCCCATCGAACAGCCCGGCGGCACGGTCGACATCGCCATCGGAGGCGTGCTTTTCGTCAACGGCCCCGAGACCCCCACCCGGCTGGAGACCTTCGATCCCGGCGACGGACGCCTCCAGCTCCGTGCCACCGGCACGACCGCCGCCCTCGCCATCACCGGCGGACTTCTCCATGGGACGCTCGATTCGCGGGACGGCCCGCTCCAGGAGTTGCGCAACGCCATCCGCGGGATCGCCTCGAACCTCGTGTCGGAGGTCAACGCGATCCATTCGTCCGGATTCGGCCTCGACGGCACCAACGGGCAGCCCTTCTTCCTTGGCACTTCCGCCTCGGACATCCGGGTCAACCCGGACCTGGCCTCCAATCCCCGCCGGCTCCAGGCGTCCGCCGATCCCTCCGGCCCGGGCAACAACGCCGTGGCCCTGCGGCTCGCCCAGCTCGGGACCAAGCCCATCGCCGCGCTCGGCGGCCAGACCCTTGCCGGCCGCTACAGCCAGGGCATCTCGGACATCGGCGAGGCCCTGTCCTCGGTGAACCGCCAGATCTCCGACCACGATGCCGTCTCCTCGATGCTCGAGTCCCAGCGGGAGTCGGTCAGCGGTGTTTCCGTGGACGAGGAGATGACCGACCTGACCCGCTTCCAGCGCGCCTACCAGGCCAGCGCCAAGCTCATCACCACCGTCGACGAGATGCTCGAGATCACCCTCGGCCTGAAACGGTGAGGAACACTGAAACCGCATGAGAGTCTCCTTCAACGCCTTCTCCAACCGGCTCGTGGACACGCTCGGCGACCTGGCCTCGCGGCAGATGCGCTACCAGATCCAGGCCTCCACCGGGCAGCGGATCGTGAACCCCGAGGACGATCCCGGGGCGATGCGGCGCGTGCTGGACCTCCAGGACGAGGGCGCGCGGGTCGGCCAATACCAGCGCAACGTGACCCGGCTGAAGGAGCTGACGACGGCCACCTACGGCGTGCTCCGCGGACTCAGCCGCGTCTCCGACCGGGCCGGCGAGATCGCCACCAAGGCCGACGCCACGCGTTCCCCCCAGGAACTGTCGGTGATGGGCCGGGAGGTGACCCAGTTGATCGAGCAGGCGGTCAGCGCCGCGAACACGACCAACCGTGGCGATGCGCTTCTCGGGGGCACCAGGACCGCCCAAGCACCCTATGTCCTGACCAAGGGCCCGGACGGCCGGGTGACCGGGGTCGAATTCCGGGGCAACACCGAGACCTCGCAGATGGAGATCTCCGAGGGCGAGACCGTGGTGGCCAACGCCGTGGGATCCAACGTCGCGGGCAGCGGGGCTCCGGGAATCATCACCGACCCGCGTACCGGAGCCGATTTCTTCAACCACCTGATCGACCTGCAGAACCGCCTCCTGTCCGGCGACACCGCCGGCATCGCGGCCACGACGCGGCCGGCGTTGCAGAAGGACTCGGACAACCTGCTGATCCAGCTCAGCTCCAACGCGACATTGCAGTCGCGGTTGGAGGCGGCGACGGCGGCGGCGTCCTCGCGCTCCACCTCGATCGAGACCCAGGTCTCCAACGAGGCCGACGCCGACCTTGCCCAGACCCTCGTGAAGCTCAACGAGACCCAGCTCGCCTACCAGGCGGCCCTCCAGACCAGCGGCAAGATCCTCTCCATGTCGCTGCTGGACTACATCCGCTGAGCCGGACATCGGCTTAGGTCCGTGCCCCTGCCGAGCCCTTGCCGCTGCGGATGCGGCGGCAGCCGTTCAGGGAAGCTCCTCGATCGTGATGTCCTTGGCGTGGATCAGGCCCTTGCCTCCGCCGTGGATCTGCAGCCCCAGCTTCCCGGCCTGGACGATCTTCGGATCCTTCTCGGTGTAGTCCACCGTCTGGACGCCGTTGATCTTCAGCACGACCCGCGGGCCTTCCGCGCGGATCTCGTACTCGTTCCACTGGCCTGGCTTGACCGCCTTCTTCACCGTGGCCTCGTCGGGCTTCGCCAGCACCGTGTTCCGACGTGATTCGTCGTAGAGAGCCCCGTACCAGCCCTCGCCGATGTCCGCCTGGTAGCCGATCATCTCGTTGTGGTTCGGGATGCGCTGGCTGCGGATCTGCATCCCGGAATTCACGAAGCCTTCGGTGCCCTCGAGACGGAACTTCAGCCTCAGCACGAAGTTGGTGTAGCTGCGCGTGCTCGCGAGGAACTCGTTCTGCGGAACGGTCTTCTCGAGGCTTCCACCGACGATCTCGCCGGCCTTCACGCTCCAGACCTTCGCGTCCCCCTCCCAGCCGTCGAGCGTCCGTCCGTCGAAGAGGGGCTTCGGTTCCGCGGCGGATGCGGACAGGACGAGCAGTCCACCCAGGGTGGCGAGTGTGCGACGGAGGTCGGGAGTCATGCGGTCAGGATGCCGTCGCCATCCGGCGAGTCCAGCCCCCGATGGTTCCCGCCGAGACATCGGAGCGTGTCGGGAATCGGTCCGGCAATGTGGCAATTCCGGTGGAAAATCCGCCAATATCAGCGGCTCACATCGATGCCGGAATTCCTAGGGTGGCTCCCGTCATGAATTCCAAATCCTTGTGTATCGCAGTCGGAGCCGCCGCCCTGAGCCAAGCCGCGCTTGCGGAAGGCTGGACCGACAAGGCCATCGCGCCGGTCGCCAACCCGATCTACTTCGAGACCCCGCTCATCCAGAACGAGGTCCGTCCGCTGTTCGCCTACCACCGCCTCGACAGCGGATTGCTCGGCGTCGGCGGCGACGTGAAGGTCTACGCGGCCCAGTTGCGCTACGCGATCAACGACCGCCTCGCCCTCATCGCCACCAAGGACGGCTACACCCAGATCAAGCTCGACAACGGCGCGAAGCTGGACGGCTGGAACGACCTCGCCGCGGGCCTCAAGTACGCGCTCGTCCAGGACGAGGCCAACCAGTTCCTGGTGACCCCGGGCTTCACCGTCACCGTGCCCACGGGCAACAGCGAAGTCTTCCAGGGCACCGGCAAGGGCCGGGCCGACCTGTTCGTCTCCGCCATGAAGGGCTTCGGCGACTTCCACGTCACCGGCAACGTCGGCGGCACGGTCCCGTTCGACTTCGACGAGAACACCGCGAACCTCCGCTTCAACGCGATGGCCGACTACTACCTCAGCCGGTGGTTCATCCCGTTTGTCGCGTTCAACTCCTTCCTCACCGTCAGCGAGGGCAACGCCATCGGCCTGCCTTCCGAAGGGTTCGACGTCATCAACTTCGGCAGCTCGAACGCCAGCGGCCATCTGCAGGGGACCATCGGCGCCGGCTTCCGTTCCCGCCTGACCGCCTCGCTCGACTTCGGTGCGGCCTATGAGTTCGGCGTCATCGACACCGACGACATCTTCAAGGACCGCCTCACGGTGGACTTCATCTGGCGCTTCTGAGACGCCTGCGTCCGTGTTCCGACGGGGAGTTCCGGGCTACCGGGGCTCCCCGTTGGACTTTCCGGGGACGATCAGGCCCTGAAGGGCGGAGAAGGGGAGGACAACCTGGGCGTCAGGACGAAGGCGTCACCACTTGGGGAGGTGACCTTTCGGCGGTTCCGGGTGGAGCTTCCGTCGGAGCGCGGCGACGACCTCGGCCGGGACGAACTGGGCCACGTCGCCACCCAACCTGGCCACCTCCTTGACGAGCCGGGAGCTCAGGAAGGAGTAGGAGTCCTTGGGCATCAGGAAGACCGTCTCCACGGACTCGTTGAGCTTCCGGTTCATCAGCGCCAGCTGGAACTCGAACTCGAAGTCGCTCACGGCACGCAGTCCGCGGACCACCGCGCAGGCCTGGTGCTGGACGACGTACTCCACGAGCAATCCCTCGAAGGTCTCGACCGACACGTTGCCGATGTGGGCGATGGCGCCCTGGGCCATCTCCTTGCGTTCGGTGAGGCTGAAGAGCGGCTTCTTCCCCTCGTTCCGCGCCACCGCGAGGATCACGCGGTCGAACATCTTCGCGGCCCGCTGGACGACGTCGAGGTGCCCGTTGGTGATGGGATCGAAGCTGCCGGGATAGACCACCGTGCGCATGGATCCAGGGTAGCCCAGGTTCCGACCGGTGAGGAAACTTTCCGTGGCTTTTGGAAGCGGACTCACGGCGAGGCCCGACCAGGAGGATCGCAGAGGTCCGAAGTCGAAGCCCGATGCCGTAGGCCGTAGGAGATCCCCTGCGAGGACGTGAAACGGAAGGTCGGATCAGCCGACCGACCGGCGACGCCGCCATGCGGCAGCACCGATGCCCGCAACCGCGACCAGCGCCGCGTACGTGGACGGCTCCGGAACGGCGCTCGGGGACGTGGAGGTTCCCGGGAGAAGTCCGACGAGGGCGAAGTTGCCCGTGCTGCCGGCCATGCTGAACTCCAGCGAGGCCTCACCGCCGCCTTCGAAGAAGACAAGGTCCACCAGGTAGGCGCCCGGCGACAGGAAGATGCTCCCGTTGTTGACCTGCTCCGCGTGGTAGGTGTCGTCCTGGATCACCGTCGTGCCGTTGATCCGCAGCCGCACGCCGTCGTCGGAATAGGTCCGGAACCGGTAGGTGTCCGCCACGGAGATGTTCAGCAGTCCCGAGATTCGGGCCGCGAAATCCGAATTCGCGGTGGCGCCGGTTCCGGTCTGTCCGAGGGAAACCGCCAGCGGCCACGGGCTGTTGCCGGTGATCTCGCCCTGGAAACCCAACGGATCGTCGGTGTAGTCGATCACGGAGGCCACCGCGCTGATCGTGGGGGAACGGAGGGAGATGGCGGCGTCCACCCCGGCAAGTCCGCCCCAACCCGCGTTGGACCCCTGCCACTGCTGGACCAGGAGCGAGGCGTTCGCGACGTGACCCGAGCCTGCCAGAACGGCCGCGAGGAGGAGACCCGGGACGATTCTGTTATCGCGGATGTACTTGGAAACCGTGTTGTTCATGTTCGATACGGAAGGAACCACAGCGTGGCAGGCTGGCGTTTGGGCCCCTCCTGAAAGGAATACAGTCATCAAGGCGATGATCCGGTCAATTTGGAAGTGGCCATGCCGGTTACGGTTGCAGGCGGAAAGGAACACAGCTTCCAGGGGACACGCCATTGTCCTCCGGGTATTGCCGGTTGAACGCAAGGGCTCTGGACGGCATCGTCGCCACCGCTCGACGTGGAACTCCTTGGCCCCATCGCACTCCTTCTCCTCCTCATCGGAGCCAGCTTCCTCTTCGCCTTGGCCGAGTCGTCCCTGTTTTCCCTGGGAACATGGCGCGTCCGTCGTCTCGTGGAAAAGGGCGGCACCGGGGCGGAACGGGTCGGTCGCCTGCTCGCCGAACCCTCCGAGGTGCTCGCCGCGATCGTCCTCGGAAACACCCTCGCCAACGCCGCCCTGGTCGCCGTCACCGTCGGATGGGCGATGGGCGCCTCCGGCGGCGGTTGGCCCGGTTGGGCCGCCGTGGTTGGGCTCCTGCTTCTGCTCCTCCTCTTCTGCGAGGTCACACCAAAGGCCCTTGGCGTCCGACGTCCCGAGGTCTGGGCGGTCCGCGTCGCCGCCCCCATGTGGGTCTTCGTCCGGATCACACGTCCGGTCCGCGACGTGGCCCGGCGGATCGTCGACTTCATCCTCGCCCTCGTCGTGCCAAGGTCGGTCAAGCCGGTCGGTGGGGTTTCGGACGACGAATACGCCGATCTCATCGAGATCGCCCACCAGCAGGGAACCGTGGGCGACGGTGAACGGGAGATCCTGCTCCACCTGCTCGCACTCGACCGACGCAGCGCCCGTGACGCCATGAGGCCGCGGGCCAGGACGGTCATGCTGCCCGACGAGATGCCCATCGGGGAGATGGTCGCGGCCGCCCGCCGGTGTGGTCACCATTGGATCCCCCTGTACGACGAGACGCCCGACAACGTGGTCGGTGTCTTGAACACGCGTACGCTGCTTCTCTCCCCGGAGCCCGACCTCTTCCTCGCCATGGAGTTCCCCTCGTTCGTGCCGGAAAGCATGAACCTGCTCACGCTGTTCGAGTCGATGCAGAGGCAGCGTCGTGGGGTCGCGATCGTCCTCGACGAATACGGCAGCACCGCCGGACTCATCACGCTTCAGGACATCCTCGCCACCGTCGTGGGCGAGATCCGCCGTGAGGGCGAACCCCAGAGATTCGTCTTCGAACGGCTTGGGCCCGGACGCTGGCGCGTGAACGGCGCCATGCGTCTCGACGACTTCCGCCGCGAGGTTCCGGAACTGGGCTCGCCGGAGGGCGTGGAAACCATGGCCGGACTCGCGATGTTCCTCGCGGACGTGGTCCCGGCCGCCGGGGAGTCCTTCCGGTACCAGGGCCTCCGGCTCACGGTCCAGCAGGCCGACGAACGCCGCGTCCGTGAACTCCTGGTCGAGACGGAGGGTTCCCGGTGAATGTCGCCGCGATGCATTGGTGGACCGTCGCCGGTTGGCTGCTGCTCTCGTTCTTCCTCTCCGGCATGGAAGCCGGCGTGTTCGAGCTGAGCCGCCTCCGGATCCGCCAGATGGCCCGTGCGGGACGTGGCAACGCCCGACGTCTCCTCACCTACATGGATCGGCCCGAGGAGTTCCTCTGGACCATCCTGGTCGGGAACACGATCTCCAACTTCGCCGCCGTCGCGCTCCTTCTCGGCGACCTGCGGCGCCTCGCCGGCGGGAACCCGGTGGTCTTCGTGCTTCTCCTGCTGGTGCTTGGCCTGGCCATCTACCTCACCTGCGAGCTCCTGCCCAAGCGGCTCTTCCAGAAGTTCCCGAACCGTCTCTGCATCTACCTCGTGCCCGTCTACGCCGGCGTCCAACGGGTGCTTTCCCCCGTGGTCTACCTCGTCGGCCGCTTCGCCGCCCTGCTGCTCCGCATCACCGGCGACCGCGCCCTCACCGGACGCCTCTTCGCCAACCGCGACGAACTCAAGGCGATGATCCAATCCTCCAGCGGCGGTCTGACGAAGACCGAGAAGTCTCTCATCGGCCGCGTCCTGGACGCGCAGAACCTCACCGTCGGCCGAGTCGCCCAGCCGCTCGACCGCGCCGACACCGTCTCGGCTTCGCTGCCCGTCGCCGCCGTGCTCGAGATCGGACGGGTCGGCGGCCACACCCGTCTGCCGGTCTGGAGCGGGACCGATGATCCACGCCGGATCGTGGGTGTCGTCAGCCTGAAGGACCTCCTCCACACCGATCCCGATCCCGCCCGGCTGCTCGTCCAGGACTGGCTCCGTCCGGCGCTGTACCTCGACGATTCCGTCCGCATCGAGGAGGCCCTCCGCATCCTCCAGCGCTCGGGCCAGCACATGGCGATCGTCCGCGGCGCCCAGGGACAGGAAACCGGCCTGGTCACGCTCTCCGACCTGCTTCGCGCACTCTTCCTGGAGGTGCCGGCGTGAACGAATCCCCGGCCACCCTCTGGGAAATCGCGGGCAAGCTCGGACTCGCCCTGGCGCTCGTCGCCCTCAACGGCTTCTTCGTCGCCGCGGAGTTCGCGCTGGTGAAGATCCGCGACACCCAGCTCGATCCGCTTCTCCGCACCCGCCACCGGCGCGCGGCGATGGCCCGCCACATCCTCGGGAACCTCGATCCCTACCTCAGCGCCTGCCAGTTGGGAATCACCCTCGCCAGCCTCGCGCTGGGCTGGGTCGCCGAGCCGGTGTTCGAGGCCCTCCTCCATCCGGTCTTCGGCTGGTTCCGGATCGAGTCGGAACGGGTCCGACACCTCCTCGCCGCCTCCGTCGGACTCACCGTCGTCACCTTCTTCCACGTCGTCGTGGGCGAACAGGCGCCGAAGTTCGTCGCCATCAAGCGGCCATTGCCCTCCTCGCTCTGGGTCGCCTATCCGCTCCACTGGTTCTACCGGCTGACCTACCCGCTCATCTGGGTCCTGAACGTCGCCTCCCTCTGGGTCCTGAAGCAGCTCGGCATCGAGTCCGGGGGCGGCCACGGCGAGGAGCATTCCGAGGACGAGCTGCGCCTGATGCTCGGTTCCAGCCTCGCCGCCGGGGGCCGGTCCAGCCTCGCCCGCGAGATCGTCCAGAACTCCTTCGACCTCGCTCGACGCCGGGCCCGCGACGTCATGCGTCCCCGACGGGAGATGGTCTTCCTCGACGCCCGGATCCCGCTCCAGGACGGACTGCGCCTCGCCGACGAGACCCGGTATTCCCGTCTGCCGCTCTGCGAGGACGGCGACCTCGACCGGATCGTCGGGGTGCTGCACGTGAAGGACCTCTACTCCGCGCGTTCGCGGGCGACCGCCACCGGGGAGCTTCGCGGCCAGGTGAAGCCGGTCATCTACGTGCCGGAGACGGCCCGCCTCGACCGGTTGCTGCAGATCTTCCTCGAACGCCGGTTGCACCTCGCCATCGTGGTGGACGAGTACGGCGGGACCACCGGCATGGTGACGCTGGAGAACGTGCTGGAGGAACTGGTCGGCCAGATCCAGGACGAGTTCGACCACGAGAAGCCCCGCATCGAGAAGACCGGGGACGAGGAGTGGATCATCGACGGCACGCTGCCGTTGTTCGAGCTCTCCGAACTGATCCGGGAGAACGTCAGCGCCGACGGCGTCTACACGGTGGGCGGTTGGATCACCCATCGCCGCGGAGGATTCGCCCGGTCCGGCGACACCGTCCCGCTCGGCGCACTGCACACCCTCGGCGTGCTCGAGATCGACGGGATGCGTGTCTCGCGGGTGGTCCTCCGACGGGAACGGACCACCGGCGGAGCCACGCTGAATCCTCCGTCCTCGGAAGGCTGAGCCGACTTGGCCGAACGATCCGGAAGAGATTGGCAGGCTGAGCCGCAAAGCCGCTGGGGAAGGGGAAGGAAATGGCTGGCTGCCTGTTTCGGAACAGTACCCCGAATGGTGATCGCGGTTTCGAACACGGATCCTGAGCCCGTTGGCGCCTTGGCGTCGTTGCGGGAGAGTCCGCCTTCGTTCCCTCGGATGCGTTCGGCCTAGACCGTGACCGGGCCGCGCCGGAGGCATTCCGGAAGCCAGGCAGCCACCGCCAGGGCACCGGCGAACGCCCCAGGTGACGGTTTCCCCTGGAGCATCAAAAAGACGCCGATCCCGAACATCGCCAGGCTCCACAGTACGAGGGGCCTTCGATCCACCGACTCCGGCACCGGACGTTTGGAGAGGAACCAAGGCAGTCCGGTGACGAGTCCCGCCGCCGACCAGACCAGGCTGACCGCGGCCGGTGTCGGGCTCACTCCAGGAAGGCATCGGGAGAGAAGCTGGTCCGCCACGCCTCCCAGAACAGTCGCCGTCCCGAGCAGCCAGTATCCGAACCGAGGGGAGGTCCGGATGGATCGCAACCCTCGACGGGCCACGCCGCGGGCGAGGACGAGTGTGGCGACGCTGCCGGTGACCTGGGTCAGGACCCGTGGCATTCCGAACAAATCGACGCCGGACCTCAGGCTTTCGATCCAGAGGAATCCGGTCCGGGTTCCAGAGAGCAGCACGAGCAGTGCGAACTGGTTCTGCAAGGGCAGGTCTCCCGCGACGGTCCGGAGCGCCGCGGTCAGGAGAAGCAGCGCTGCCGCCAGCGGCCCCAATCCCTGTCCCAACGGGCTGCCGGCGTCACAGCCCGTCGCCGTGACCAGGCAGGCGGACAGGATCAGGACCGCCTTCGCCGGAGGACCCGGGGATCTCGGATGGCAGGGACTTCGTCGCATCGACCCCGCGAGTGAATCGGGTGCCGCTCCCGCAGGCCAGCGAACGCGTGCCTTTTCCCGGCATCCGGGATAGTCTTTCCCTTGTGACTCGCATCCTCGTCAACGGTGCCAAGGGCCGCATGGGCCAGGCCCTGATCCATTGTGCCCGTCAACACGCCGGCCTCCAGGTCGTGGCGGCCACCGACGTCGGCGACGACCTCGGCGGATGGCTTCCGCAGGTCGATGCCGTGATCGACTTCACCCACCACGACGCCACGCCCGGAGTGGCCGCCCTGTGCGCCGCCGCCGGCAAGGCGCTGGTGATCGGCACCACCGGCCACGACGAGGCCGAGAAGGCCGCAATCCGTGCCGCCGCCGGCCGTATCCCCATGGTCTGGGCCTCGAACTACTCCACCGGGGTCAACACCCTCTTCTGGCTCACCCGCAAGGCCGCCGAGATCCTCGGCCCCTCCTTCGACCTCGAGGTCATCGAGACCCATCACCGTCTCAAGAAGGATTCCCCGAGCGGCACGGCCACCACGCTCCTCGAGATCCTCGGGGACGTCCGGAAGGTCCAGTTGGAGGAGGCGCTGCGCCACGGCCGCAAGGGCATCGTCGGCGAACGTACGTCTTCCGAGATCGGCATCCACGCCGTCCGGGGCGGCGACGTCGTCGGCGACCACACCGTCCTCTTCGCCGCGGTCGGCGAACGGGTGGAACTGACCCACAAGGCCAGCAGCCGCGAGACCTTCGCCAACGGCGCCCTGCGTGCGGCCGCCTGGGTCGTCGGTCGGGCTCCCGGGGTCTACGACATGCAGGACGTCCTCGGCCTCCGCTGATCCCGTGAATCCGGAACGCCGGATCCTGGAACGGGACGGCTTCCTGGCCTTGCAGGGAGTCCTCGACCCGGCACGGCTCGCCGACGTGCTTCCGGAGCTGGAAGGCCAAATCGGGACCGGCTCCGCCGGAACGCGGGTCGGTCTCGGCGAGATCCGCGGCGTCCGCGAGGTGTTGCGCTCCGTCCAAGTCCGGGACGTGTTCCATCGGCTTGGGCTCGACGGCGCGTTCCCGACCCGGCTGATCCTCTTCGACAAGTCCCCCGGAGCCAACTGGGGCGTCCCCTGGCACCAGGACCTCGCAATCCAGGTGCGTCGCCGGATCGAAGTCGAGGGGTTCACCGGTTGGTCGTCGAAGCAGGGAATCCCCCATGTGCTGCCTCCCACCGTCGTCCTCGATGCGATGGTCACCCTTCGGATCGCCCTCGACGCCTGCGGGCCCGGGGACGGTCCGCTCCGGGTGTTGCCCGGGTCGCACCGGTTCGGACGGCTGGATCCGGCGGCCATCGGGCGCTGGAAGCGGTCGGTGGAACCGGTCGAGTGCACCGCCCGGGCCGGGGACGCCGTCCTGATGCGTCCCTTGCTGCTCCATGCGTCGTCTCCAGCCAGGGTGCCGGTCCGACGTCGGGTGCTCCATGTGGAATGGGCACTTGGTCCCTTGCCGGGTGGCCTGGAATGGGACTCCTTCGAACCATGAATCCCACGGTGCTGGTGGCCCTCGGTTCCAACCTCGGAGATTCCATCACCGTCCTGCAGGACGCGATGGATCGGCTCCAGGAGTTCTCCGCCGAGCCGGTCCGACGTTCGTCGCTCTGGACCAGTTCGCCGGTGGATTGCCCGCCGGATTCCCCGGGTTTCGTGAACGCCGCCGCGTCCCTGCGTCCCTTGCCGGGCGAAACCCCGGAGTCCCTCCTCCACCGACTTCAGGACCTGGAACGCGAGGCCGGTCGGCGGCCGAAGAAGGTCCACAACGAGGCGCGTCCCCTCGACCTGGACATCATCGCCTGGGGCGACCTGACGATGCGGACCGACATTCTCGTGCTGCCCCATCCGCGTGCGCACCTGCGTCGATTCGTCCTGCAGCCCCTCGCCGAGATCGCGCCGGAGAGCGTCCTTCCGGGCACCGGCCATTCGATCGCCGAACTTCTCGAGGCCGTTCCACCGGATCCCGGGATGCGGCGGATCTGAGCCCGAACGGATCCGCCAGGGCAGGAAAGGGCCCCCGCGAGAACGTGAAGACGCCATGGGGAAACCCGATCCGGTGACGAAAGACCAGTTCCCGCCTGTCGTCCGGTCCTGATGCTGCAGCCACCACGTCTCCCTTCCATTGCTTCGCGGCTTCGCGGTTTGGCGTGAGGTCCCCATCTTCACGTGAGGTTCCAGGCCCAAACGGCAGGGGAGTGTTGACGCCGGGGCGGGCTTCCTTCATTTGCCAGCGGTGCGTCACGCCCCGATCTCCCCGGATCTCTTCGTCGGCAACCGCGAACGGCTCCGCCGGCTCCTCCCTCCCGGTTCCATCGCCATCCTCAACGCCAACGACCTGCTGCCGTCCAACGCCGACGGCACGCTGCGGCTGGTGCCCAACACCGACCTCTTCCACCTGACCGGCGTCGAGCAGGAGGAGTCGCTGCTGATCCTCTTCCCGGACGCCGACGACGAGCGTTGCCGGGAGATCCTCTTCCTCCGCGAGACCAGCGAGCTCATCGCGATCTGGGAAGGGAACAAGCTCACCCGCGAGCAGGCCACCGCAGTCTCCGGCATCCGCAACATCCAGTGGGTTTCGGAGCTGCCCAAGTTCCTGCACCGCCTGATGTGCGAGGCGAAGCAGGTCTACCTGAACACCAACGAACACAAGCGCGCCGTGGTCGAGGTGGAATCACGCGACGTCCGCTTCATCCGCGATCTCCGCGCACGCTATCCGCTGCACGACTTCCGTCGCCTGGCGCCGCTGATGCACACGATCCGCGTCGTGAAGTCCGAGGCCGAGGTCGAACTCATCCGCAAGGCCTGCGCGATCACCAAGGCCGGATTCGAACGGGTCGCCCGCTTCGTGAAGCCCGGGGTCAACGAATGCGAGGTCGAGGCCGAGTTCGCCCACGAGTTCATCCGTCGCCGCGGCGGCTTCGCCTACAACCCGATCATCGGCTCCGGCGCCAACGCCTGCGTGCTCCACTACCTGGACAACAACTGCGACTGCCGCTCCGGAGAACTCCTGTTGCTCGACGTCGCCGCCGCCTACGCCAACTACAACTCGGACCTCACCCGCACCATCCCGGTCAACGGCCGCTTCACCCACCGCCAGAAGCAGGTCTACAACGCGGTCCTGCGCGTGCTGAAGGGCTCCATCGCCGGCCTGACCCCGGGCAAGAAGTGGCGCCAGTGGCAGGACGAGGCGGAGGAGGCCGTCGCCCGCGAATGCGTCGACCTCGGCCTGCTCAAGCCCAAGGACCTCAAGGTCAAGGTCGAGGATCCCGCCCGGAAGCCCGTGAAGAAGTGGTTCATGCACGGCAACGGCCATCCGATCGGACTCGACGTCCACGACCTCGGCCACCTCAACGAGCCCTTCGCCCCGGGTTGGGTCATGACCGTGGAGCCCGCGATCTACATCCCGCAGGAATCCATGGCCGTCCGCCTCGAGAACGACGTGCTCATCACCGAGGCCGGTCCGGTCGACCTCATGGCCGACATCCCGATCGAGGCCGACGACATCGAGGCGCTCATGGCCCGGCGCTGACCGGATCCGCATGGGAGCGCCGCCGTCATCCGAACCCCTGCTGGACGCCCGGCTGCTCCATCGTCTCGAAAGGCTGCGCATGGCCGCGCCGCGCATCGCCCGAAGCGCGATGTCCGGCGAGCGGCGCAGCCGGGCCCGGGGTCAGAGCACGGAATTCGCCGACCACCGGGCCTACGTTCCCGGCGACGATCTCCGGCGCCTGGACTGGAGCCTCTATGGCCGCCTCGACCGCCTGTACCTGCGGCTGTTCGAGGAGGATCGCGAACTGCGCGTGCTGCTCTTCCTGGACGCCAGCGAGAGCATGAACTTCGGGGCACCGACCAAGTTCCATGCGGCGGCCCGGCTCGCCGCCGCGATCGGACACGCCACCCTCTGCGGTTTCGATCGGGTGGGACTGCGGGTCTTTCCCGGTGCCACGCCATCCGCCGACGGATCCTCCCAGGCTTCCGCCGACTGGCGCGGACGTCGGGCGACGCGGCGTCTCCAGGAGGCCATCGCCCAAGTGCGCCCGGGCGGAAACGGCGGCTTCAATGAAGCGCTCCGACGCGGAGCCTTCGAATCGAAACAGGCCGGTGCCGCCGTCGTCCTCAGCGACTTCCTCGATCCCGGCGGCTACGAAGACGGTCTTTCCGCGCTGACCGCCCGGGGATTCCGGGTGGAAGCGATCCAGGTGGTCTGTGGCGAGGAGATCGAGCCGACGGCGTTCGGTGACCTGAACCTTGTCGATTCCGAGACGGGAGCCCGGACCGAGGTGACCTTCAGCCGTCAGCGGTTGGAGACCTACCGCAAGGCCTGGGAACGTCACACGTCGGCCTTCAAGTCCTTTTGCCGAGCCCGGGGCATCGGATGTCACCAGGTCACGGCCGAAACGCCGATCGAGGACGTGCTGCTTCGCCAGTTCCGTACGGAACGGTTCTGGGTCTAACCACTTGGCGGTCGGTCTTTTTGGGGAGACACGGATTTTCACCGATCCCACGGATTCCATCGTTTCCTTGATTTGGCCGGGTCCTCGGTGAAGAGCCTCTCGAGTGGGCTCGGAAACCCGTGCACGGGTAGGATTCGACGTAAGGAGTCTCTGCCTTCGCATTGCAGACCAATGTGGTGGCCCGACCTCTTCGAGGGAATGGAGTGAGACTCGTAACCTCGTCTCCTACGGCGTGCACTGGTGCGCACTGTTGGGTATTTGTCATCGGTCATTTCGCGCGCAGAGGAGGCCGGACTCGGGCTTTATGCGACGTCGGAAGGCATTCCCAATGGAGGTGAAGACCGTGGGCGACCTGTTGCGGAAGCTTCGGGTCGAGCGAGGGATGAAACAGCGAAAACTGGCTGCTTTGCTGGGGATCTCCACCAACCAGGTTTCGTCCTGGGAACTAGACAAATCGAAGCCGACCCCGGATGAGTCGATGAAGCTGTCGGAGCTTCTTGGCCCAACAATGAGTTGAAGTCGCTTCGATGTTGCGGAAGCGGGAGCGGCCGCTTCCGCCGCCAACCAGCGGATTCGCTCGATCTCCTTCAGCCCGGCTTCGATCTGCCGCTTCAATGCAAACGGATTCAGCCGTCCCTTCTCGGCCATCAGACGCCGCATAGACATTGAGGTCCTGTCTGCACAGCTCGGCAACTAGCCTCTGGCTGCCCTTGGTGCTGCGGCTGGCTTCGCGGGTTTGGCAAGAACCTCGAGGTAGTGTCGGCATCGGCCGATGCACGGGTGCATAGCTTCCGGGACGGCCATGCACAGTAGACGGCAAACAGTATCCTGAAGTCGGCGCACAGGTCCTTCAACGAATGAACCTGAGCGATGAACTTCATCCGCGCGTACCCCGACGGCGGCTCGATACGAGTGCCCAACGCATTTTTCGAATGCTACGATAGCCTTGGGGGCTTTCGTTCTTACGCCGCAACGTCTGCGGCTCGGCCTCAAGCTTCTCCAACGTGCGGACCGGCGGCGCCGGTCCGTACGTCCTCCTCCAGTCGAGCAAGTTTCGGTGACTCACGCATAGATACTTCGACAACTGCATCACCGTCCTGTCCACCTTCAACGTCAGCGTCACGGCGTAGCGCTGGAACGCCTAGTCGTGGTTGGTCTCAACTGTAGTTGTTCCCTGAGAAAATTCGCTTTTTCGCCCGCCTACCCATTCCCTGTCTACCATTCTGGGGCAACTACAACTTCAGTTGTTGCAGACCTCCACCGCGACTACGGCGATCGTCGGTTCCGCTCTCCCCCTACCCGAGTCTCACTTTGAGATTCCAAGATAGGCAATTCTACCTCTCCCCATTCCACTACTGGTCGCAAACTCGGAAATCTAACCACAATCGTCCCTAGTTGTTAGCATTGAGGTTCCGCTTCCGACCCCGGCTGCCTGATTGCAATCCATATTTTATTCGAAATAGTAACGCAATCATCAGATTTGTTAGTCTCCAGAATTGGTGATGTAGTGGTCGCTACTCTTGAACAACCTTTCCTGTTAGACAATTCGTATTTAGTGGTCCCCAACATCTGCTATCAAACGCGATTGTGCTATCACCAGTTACGAAGACTTCATTTTGTTTAATCGTGTATCCGCTTGAAGGAGGTTGCCAAGTGGTCACTTCTGGATGTGCTTTTGCTAAGACCGAAGAGTAACCTGGTCCTTGAATTACAATTCTCCCGTTCGTCTCAGAAATGATATCGCCTGGAATTCCAACTATTCGCATCATCCACTCCATCTGGTTAGTGGTTGACGACACGAAGAGAACTATATTGCTTCGTGCCACCCAAGGGCTTCCTAAGTGTTGTCTTCTTTCAACAAAGACGATCGAATCGCGATCTAATGTTGGGCTCATCACGTTCGTTTGAACGCGATACGGTCTTTTTTCGCAACCTAAACCACACAAAAGCGTTACTGTTACAAAGATATTTGCGATAGGAAGTCTCTTCATGCTTATTATGAGATAGGTGGCAACTCTGCAGGGGGGCGCGGTTGTGGAGGGCGCGGCTGCTGATCTCTTTGTGGCGTGTTGGTGGGAATCTGTATATTAAACATCGGAGGCGGGATGTAAAATTGATTCTGCGGATTGTAGTCCTCACAGTTTGTCCCAATTGGGACCTCAATCTCTCGTTCGTAGCTCAAGCGGATTTCATCATAAGGACCTCCGGGAACGCATTTAAAAGAGCACTTCTTTTTGCCTTCGGGAGTGATTCTGTCGCCGGTAAGCTTGCATTTGGTCGGCTCGTCCCTTGGGGTTGATATCATGGTTAAACCCTCAAGACATTTTTTGAAAATCTGCTGCAAGAGCCAATATCTCCCGTCTGGATCCAAGTTTTGTATTGGATTGTTGTTTACGAATGAGTAGATGTTTATTCCGCCGTATTCCATCAACGGATCCCTGTTCATCCACGTTTGCGTCTGCGGATCATAGAATCTATAGCCGTAGTAATAAAGACCACTAGGTCCGTGCCAATCTTTGCTGCTGAATCGTTGAGTATTTGAGGCTGCTAACCCCGCTGGTGTGCCAATCAATCGGCCGAAGGGATCGTACCTATAGCTACCAGACAGCGATATACTTGCACCGTTGGGTTCGGCGAGCGCAGTTACATTGCCATTGCCATCCGAGTGGTAAAATGCATGCGTGGTCCATGCGCTTCCATTCCAAAGGCTCCGCGCAAGTAGTCCGCCTATGCCTCCTGCACCATCGTATAGACCCACTGGGGACACGTCGGTGTGCGAAGGAATTTCCGCGCCAAGGGGTGAGTCCCAAAAGAGGGGTGGTGGATCAGTTGAGCCAACCACATAAGCGAGATAGATCGGGCGGCTGAGGGTGAGGATATTGACGGAGGGTGTTACCGCCCGATTTCATCTCGCGGTTGGACGAAGCCGCGGTGGGAGGCCCGGGGGTGTTATAGGAA
>JAIYBC010000052.1 GCA_027488845.1 Verrucomicrobiales bacterium
CGGAGGTGCGCCTGCGGTGGCCGCTTTGCCGGCCGATACCGCCGCCAAGCGCCGATGACGACCGCTACCAACCGCCGACGACAGTGCTGCCGGCGATCAGCAGGCCTGTAAGGCACATGAGCTAACCACGCCCACCCGCCTACCCAGCCTGACCTTCCCGATTCGGTAGCCTACGGACGTGTCCCCAAGGTCGAAACGGGCCATCCGGTCCGGCACAGCCTCAGCTTCTGCAGCTGGCGGGAACGCAAATCGGTCGTCGCCAAACTGCGCGGCATCTATCGCGCGGCCATCGCTGGCAACCTAGGGACGTGTCCCCAAGCAGCCTACCCAGCCAGACCTTCCCGATTCGGTAACCTACGGACGTGTCCCCAAGGTCGCGCATGGACACTGGACAACCACCACCATGATCTCCTCGGTCCGGCTCGACGGCACGAGCGCCTGCATGACCTGCCCCGGGGCCACCGACACCGAGGTCTTCCAAGCCTACGTCCGCGAGGTGCTCGTGCCCACCCTGCGCCCTGGCGACATCGTCGTGTTGGACAACCTCGTGGCAATCTAGGGACGTGTCCCCAAGCAGCCTTGTGTCCCCAAGCAGCCTTGGCGGACGCGTCGTCGCCGTCGGACATGCAATCCACCTTATTGCCTGAATGACACCGGGGTAAGCGTGTGTCACGGGGTGGGACGGCGGGGATGCTGCGCCTCAAGTCGGCTGCATTCTTGCCGATGCCTTGAGGAACGGGTTTCATAGCCCGAGCGACGGTTCCGGAATTTCGGAATCCAGATCACATCACCTCCGAGAAAATGGCCCGTATCCTCCTCGTTGACGACGACGACTTCGTACGCCGCCCGGTGCAGATGAACCTGCAGCGGGCTGGGCATGAGGTGGACGAGGCTTCGAACGGCAAGGATGCCGTGGCCGCATACCGGGAACGTCCTTACGATGTTGTCGTCACAGACCTGATCATGCCGGAGCAGGAGGGATTGGAGACCATCATGCAGTTGAGGCGGTTCGACTCCCATGTGCGGGTGATCGCCATATCCGGAGGCGGCCGTGTCAACGCGACCAACTACCTCGCATTGGCGAAATCCCTGGGAGCCCAGCGCACGCTGGCCAAGCCCTTCACGACCGACGAGCTGCTTGAGGCGATTCGCCAGGTGTTTCCGGGAGAGGCTTCCGCTTCGAAGCCGGCTGGCGCCCCGGGCTGAGCGAACGATGCAAGAGGGATTGGCACCCCAAGCCGTAAAGCCGCTGGATTCCCGCGGAGGAACCGTACCCCGAGTGGTGAATACCGTTTCGAACTGGAATCCCGTGCCTTGTTGGCGCCGTTGGGTCTCTGCGTGAAGTCGGTTTCCGATCCGATTGAGTCGTTTCGGCCGGAAATACGTCGCGCCAAATTCCGGCGAATCGCCGCCAAATCCGGGTCGGTGATTCCGCCAATCTGGATTGGATTTCAGGTGCTTCTCTGCCAGTTTGTCCGGGTTGTGGCCGGACGTCTTTCCGGCCCGGTTTCATCACGCAATGTCTGACATCTCCGCCATCAGCCGCCTCCGTTCCGCGGTCATCTCCCTCGTCCAATGGTTTGACGCCGACTACGGCGCCGAGGACATCTCGAAGCTCAAGGACCGGCCCGACCGCGTCGAATGGGTCCGAACGATCCCGTTCGTCATCCTCCACCTCGGATGCCTTGGGGTTTTGTGGGTTGGATGGAGCTGGACCGCGGTCTTGACGGCCGTGGCGCTCTATTTCATCCGGATGTTTGCGGTGACCGGTTTCTTCCACCGGTATTTCTCCCATCGGACCTTCAGCACTTCCCGCTTCATGCAGTTCGTCTTCGCTGTGTGGGGTGGCTGCTGCGTCCAACGCGGAGCCCTTTGGTGGGCGGCGACCCATCGCCATCACCACCAGCATTCCGACGAGGAGGATGACAAGCACTCGCCTCGGCAGCATGGGTTCATCTGGTCCCACATCGGATGGATCACCAGTTCCAAGAACTTCCCGACCGACTACCGACGGATCAAGGACTTGGCCCGTTTCCCGGAGTTGGTCTTCCTGAACCGCTTCGACGTGCTGGTGCCGGTGCTTTTCGCGACCTCACTGTTCCTTGTGGGCATCCTGCTGGAGTCCAAGGTGCCGTCGCTGGGGGTGACCGGTGGCCAGATGCTGTTCTGGGGATTCTTCGTCAGCACCACCTTCCTGTTCCACGGGACGGCCTGCATCAACTCGATGGCCCATGTCTTCGGCCGCAAGCGTTACGACACCGGAGACGACAGCCGGAACAGCTTCCTCCTCTCGCTCATCACGCTGGGCGAGGGCTGGCACAACAACCACCACAAGTACATGGGCTGCGTGCGGCAGGGCTTCTACTGGTGGGAACTGGACATCACCTACTACTTGCTGAAGGCGCTCTCCTTCACCGGGTTGATCTGGGATCTCCGCCCGGTCCCCTCGGCCGCCTATGACGACGTGGGGCGACTTCCTTCGACGCGGGCCCACTGAGTTTGGCAAGTGGATCGGATTTCAGGGGCCCGGCTTCGGGTCCCATCGGTGAGCCGGTTGGGAACAGGTTGAGTGAAGCGGCCTGGGGGCCGGTTTCAACGGCGCCGCAGTTCCGACGTGACCTTGCGGATCTCGCGGTCGGCCTCGCGTTTGCGGAGGTCTTGCCGCTTGTCGTACTCGGCTTTGCCGGCTCCGACCGCCAAGAGGACTTTGACCCGGCTGCCCTTCCAATAGAGGGAGAGCGGCACGAGGGTCTGGCCCTTGACGGCGCCGGCGGCCTCCAGCTTCCGGATCTCAGGACGGTTCAGCAGGAGCTTCCGCGGGGCCTTTGGCGCATGGTTTTCATGCGTGCCGAACCCGTACTCGTCGATGTGCGTGTTATAGAGCCACGCCTGTCCCTTTTCGATCCGGGCGAAGGAGTCGGCGATCTGGACCTTGCCCGCACGGATCGACTTCACCTCGGTGCCGCGCAGCACCAGTCCAGCCTCGAAGGTTTCCAGGATGTGGTAGTCCCGGCGGGCCTTGGAGTTGGTGACGATGTCGGACATCGGAAAAGAAGACGCCGGAGAGGTGGCTCTCCGGCGCCGGTGGAAAAGGCGATTCGCCGGGGCCGATCAGGCCGCGGTCTTCTTGCGGCGGCGGGTCGGTTTGACCGTCTCGGGGGCCACCAACGGGACACCGTCCTCGTCGACCATCTCGTAGGTGATCTTGCCCTCGATGATCTCGAGGAGGGCGATGTCGGCGAGCCCGGCACCCACCGGCGGTTCGACCAGCGGGCGGGACATGGCGCCGCCGCCCGCGTTCAACTGGCGCACCCGGCGGGAAACCAGGTTGACCAGCAGATTCGGGTTCACGATCAGCTCCAGCGCTTTCTTAGTCAGTTCGGCGTTCATTCAACTCAAAAGTGAAGCGGGAGAATAGGTCAGTCCGTCCGGGCAGCAATGGGATTCTGGACGGATTGATTCACTGGTGAAGGATGCACCGAACCGCCCCTAAACTCCCGGTTGGCCCTGCCGATGTGAACCGGGGGAGGTGTCCTGCGGAAGGACGCTGCCCCAGCCCCGATGACTCCAAGCCCGAAGACGAACGTTTTGATGGCCTTGCCGGAGCCGATGGAATCCGCGGTGACGCGGTTCCTCATCGAGCGCGGCGGATTTCGGGTGCTGCCGGCGTCAACGGCTCCCGGCCCGGTCTCCCCGGGCCAGGAACCCGAGGTGATCCTACTTGCCGGGGATGTCGATCCGGGGCTTCTCCAGGGCTGGGAGACCCGCTCGCCCGGGTTGCGGTTCCTGTTCGTAAGCACGGACCCTGAAGCCGTCCAGACCCTGGCGGAAATGGCCGGCCTCGATGAACGGAGCTGGAACGTGCTGCGGCCGGACGCGGATCCGGTCGAGTTCCGGCAGGCGGTACGGGCAGCGGCCGGTTCGCATCAGGCATCGAGGGAAGCGGCCGAAGCGAGAAAGGCCGTCGACACGGCCGGCAAGGACCGGATCGCGGACCTGGAACAGGCCAACCGGGAGCTCTCCAAGGCGCGCGATGCCGCGGAGACCGCCAGCCGCATCAAGAGCGAGTTCCTGGCAAACATGAGCCATGAAATCCGGACACCGATGTACGGGGTGCTGGGGATGACCGACCTGCTCCTGGAGACCGGCCTCAGCGAGGTCCAACGCGACTACGTCACCAGCGTCCGGAAATCCGGATCGATGCTGCTCAACATCCTCAACGACATCCTCGACTTCTCCAAGATCGAGGCCGGGAAGATGGAGTTGGACCCGGTGCCCTTCGAGCTACGCGAGACGGTCGGCGACCTGCTCCGCATGCTGGGTCTCCGCGCCGACGAAAGGGGCGTTGAACTGCTTTCCTCCGTCGATCCGGGCGTTCCTGATTCGCTGGTTGGCGACTCGCTCCGCCTTCGGCAGGTCCTGACCAACCTGGTGACCAATGGCGTGAAGTTCACCGAGGAGGGCGAGGTGGAGTTGACGGTCGTATCCGAGCCGACGCCGTCCGGCAGCGACGCCGCCTGGATCCGTTTCTCGGTCCGCGACACCGGCATCGGCATCCCGGAGGAGAAGAAACCGTCCATCTTCGGCGCCTTCAACCAGGCCGACGCCTCGACGACGCGCCGATACGGCGGGACGGGCTTGGGACTCACGATTTCCCGCAGCCTCGTCGAGATGATGGGCGGCCGGATCTGGTTCGAAAGCGAGGCGGGCAAGGGGAGCACCTTCCATTTCAAGCTTCCGTTCCTGCGTCACGGGAGCGTGGCCGCCGTGCCGGCCGACGTCTCGGCGCTCTCCGGGATGGAGGTGCTGGTGATCGACGACAACGCGACCAACCGTCGCATCCTCGGGGACATGGTCCGGCAATGGAGCATGGTGCCGACCCTGGCCGAGAGCGGTCCTGATGGACTTGCGGCGCTTCGGCTTTCTTCGGAGGCCTCCCGTTCCTTCGACGTGATCCTGCTCGACTGCAGCATGCCCGAGATGGACGGCTTCGCCGTGGCGGCCGCCATCCGAAACGATCCCGCGATGGCGGGATCGACGATCATGATGCTGACCTCGTCCGACCGCACCGCGGACGCCCGACGGAGTCGGGAGCTGGGGCTAGCCGCCTACCTGATCAAGCCCATCAGCCAGCCCGAGCTGCTGCGCGAGATCCGGCGCATCGTGGGAACCCGGCGACGCGACCCGGTTGGCGTTGCCAACGCCCAGTCAGCCAGCGGTTCCGCCACGGGACACAGCCTCCGGGTGCTGGTCGTGGACGACGTCGCCGTCAACCGGCGGATCGCCCAGGCCAAGATCGAGAAGCTCGGCCACACGGTCACCCAGGCGGATGGAGGGCGGCGCTCCGTTGAGATCTACGCTTCCCAGGCGTTCGACATCGTCTTCATGGACATCCAGATGCCGGACGTGGATGGATTCGAGGCCACGGCGATGATCCGCGAGGTTCAGGCACGCACGGGAGTTCGCATCCCCGTGGTCGCCATGACTGCGATGGCCATGAAGGGCGACCGTGAGAAGTGCCTGGCGGCGGGTCTCGACGACTACATCAGCAAGCCGATCGAGGCGGGTGCCTTGGAAAGGATCCTGGGTTCCGTCCCGCCGTCGCCAGGCGCTTCGCCCGAACCCCGCGATCCTTCCCGACCCGTTCCAGCCCCGTCTCCAGAATCCAACCCCATACGCTTTGTGAATCACTCCTCGCGTGGCGCCTTCGATCCACAGACCGCCTTGCCCCGTTGCATGGGTGAAGAAGCGTTGTTGCACGAGCTGCTGTCCGTGTATCTGGCCGACAGCGCCTCCTATCTCTCCAATCTCCGTGAAGCCTGGAAGACTTCGGACCAGACGCGTTTTGTCCGGGCCGCGCACAAGCTCAAGGGGGCGATCTCCTATTTCTGTTCCGACGAGTTGGCCGCCGAGGCCCGTTGGTTGGAGGAGACCGCGGCCCGGCAGGGCATGGCGGCATGTGCGGCCCGCCTCCCGCGGTTCGAGGCGGATGTCGAGCGGATGAACCACGAAGCCTCCGACTTCGTCCGACGCAAGGCGGCCTGACACCCATTCGTTCAGAGTCGGAACGAGTCCGCCTTCCGCTCCCATGGAATCCGGCCCTCGAGGTGGCAAGATGCCGGAGTGACGATCCCGGATCCGGCGTCCGCCGTGGGAGGGCGATTCAGCGGTGTGGACGGGCGCTGACCCGGAACGAGGCGGTCACGCCGCAGTCGGGCGCACCGTCGATCTCCAGGCCGCCGCCGCCCGCCTGGGCCCAACGTCGGGCCAGCGGCAGACCGATTCCGATTCCCGAGTGTCGCCGGGTGCGGCTTCCGTCCGCTTGGGCAAACGGGATCCGGATCCATTCCAGCTGCTCTGCGGAGAGCCCGATTCCCGTGTCGCGTACGAGGAAGCGCAGTCCGCCCTCCGTGGATTCCGCTTCGAGCCGGATGCGACCTTGCGGCGTGAACTTCACCGCGTTGTCGGTCAGCAGATCCAAGGCGTTGCGGATGGCCTCTACCGGGCCGATCCAGTCCGCCGGAAGCCGTTCGGCGGCGTGCACCTCGACCGCGATCCCCTTGGCGGCGGCGGCGGAGCGGTGACGATGGAGGCATTCGCCCAGCAACTCCAAGGGCCGGAATGGTTGGTCGGGACACTCGAGGCGTTCCGATTCCGCCTGGTTGAAGGCGAGGATGCGCCGGACCAACCCGTGGAGATCCTCGGCACAGCGTGTCGCGTCCCGGGCGAAACGCACCCGCTCCGCCTGTGGCACAGGATCGGTCCCGGAGAGCATCTCGAGGGTTCCCAGGATGCCGTTCAGGGGTGTCAGCAGCTCGTGGCTCGCGCTCATCAGGAACTCCCGGACGACCTTCTGTTCCCGCACGAGGTCCGCGGTGCGGATCCCGACCAGCCGTTCCATGGCTTCCCGCTTCGTCGTCGCGAACCGGGCCAGGTTCCACTTCTCGGTCAGGGCGTTCGCCATCTGGAGCACCTCGATCACGTCGAAGGGCTTCTTCAGCACCAGCCATCGGTCCCGTGCCCTGAGCGCCGCGACGATCTCCTCCCAGGTCCGGTCGGAGTAGGCGGTGCAGATCACCGTCTGGATCTCCGGGTCAGCGGCCCACAGCTCCATGATGGTCCGGAGTCCGTCCCAGCCGGGTGGCATGCGCATGTCCACGAAGGCCATCGCGAAGGGCCGGCCGGCCGCCCGGGCCGCGGCGACGGCCGTGAGGGCCTCCTGTCCTTGGCTGGCGAAGGAGACGTCGAAAGGCTGGGCCTTCTCGATGCTCGGTGCCGCCCCGAACAGGAGCGCCGCATCCGCGTCCACGTCGTGGATGGTTCCCTCCTCCGGCTGCAGGATCTTGGCGAAGTCGCGGTGGATGGCCTCGTTGTCGTCGACGACGAGGATCCTCCGGTTGCCGTCGGGAATTCCCCGGGATGCGTTCATGCGGTCGTGCCTGCCGGAAGCTCGAGGGTGAAGGTGGCACCGAGACCGGGTCCGTCGCTGTGCACTCGGATGTCCCCATCCATCTCCCGCGCAGCGAGGATGCTGGCGTGGAGGCCGAATCCGTGCCCGTCGTGCTTGGTGGTGAATCCGTGCCGGAAAAGCCGATCCAGGTTCTCCGGAGGGATGCCCACCCCGTTGTCCGACACGGCGATCGCGACCTTGCCGTCGGAGATGTCCGCAAGCCGGACGCGGATCCGCCGTTCCGGGGTCCGGAACTCGGTGACCGCCTGCTTCGCGTTGCGCAGGAGGTTCACCAGGATCTGGAGCACCTTGTGGCGGTCGGCGTTGACGTGCCTGTTCGCCAGATACTCGCGCTCCACCAGGATCCCGTGGCGTTCGAGGCTGTCACCCGCCAGTTGCAGGGCGTCCTCGACCAGGCCCTGCGGCCGCAGGATCTCCATGACGCCATGCAGCCGCGCATGGCTCTGCTGCGTCGACACCACCTGCTTGAGGTGCTCGGCGTGGCGCATGAGCTGGTCCATCTCGCCCAGCAACGCCCCGCGTTCGTCCTCGAGGTGGGTCGCCAGCTTCTGGAGGAACGACGGCAGGGCGCGTCCCCGCGGATCCTCTGCCATGAAGGCCGGCAGGTTGCCGCGGTGGGCCTCGATGAGGTCGACGGCGCTCCTCAGGTGTCCGAGACGCGAGCGGGTCAGCCGGTCCCGGACCTCCGTGGCGGACACGTTCATGCTGTTCAGCACGTTCCCGACGTTGTGGAGGACCCCGGTGGCGATCTCGGCCATGCCGGCGATGCGGGACTTCTCCATGAGCTCGCGATGCAGCCGCTCGACCTCGGCCTCGTGGGCCTTCCGGTCGGTGATGTCCTCCACGGCCCCTTCATACCAGAGGACCCCACCGTCCGCGTCCCGTACCAACCGTGCCCGTTCGACGATCCAGATGGTCGACCCGTCCCGACGCCGGATCTCCGATTCGAACCCCTGGATCCTTCCCGTCTTGGCGATCTCGCTGCAGAACTCCTCGCGGCGTCCCGGCTGGACGTAGAGAGAGCTGCGGATGTCGGCGATCGAATCCTGCATCTCCTGTACCGAGTCGTAGCCGTACATCCGTGCCAGTGCCGGATTGGCGGCCAGGTAGCGGCCGTCGGGCGTGGATTGGAAGATCCCCTCCCCGGCGTTCTCGAAGATGCTGCGGTACCGTTCCTCCGCCGTGCGCAGCGCCTCCTCGACCCGCCGGCGTTCCGCCACTTCCGCGAGCAGCGCCTCGTTGGACTCCCGGAGCTGGTTCGCCTGTCGGGTGAGGGGACCGCTGATGCTGTGGGTGATGAACCACACGAAGGAGACCGCTGCGGTCAGGGCCAGGGCGGTCAGGATCAGACTGCGGGCGCGCCGGGTCTTGAAGTGGCCGATCCGACGGTCGAGCAGGCGGTCCATCTCCTCCGCCGCCACGGCCCACATTTCGAAGCTGGTCGACCTGAGGCGGTCGCCCGTCCGTTGCACGGTCTTGGAGGCGTCCGTCGCGCCTTCCGTCCCTCCCACGCCGCGGAGGGCTTCCAGATACGCGTTTCCCTCCGCCTCGAGTCGGTCGATCAGGGGTCGGAGCCGCGGTTCGAGCGTCGGGCTGGACCCGTAGAAGTTCGGATCCTCGGTCAACGCCGTCCGTGCGCTGCCGAGGATCCGGTCGAGATCGGCCTCGCGGAGCAGCGCGGCGTGGACAGCAATCTGACGGCGCTCGTCGGCCGTCGGGCCGGTCCGCGGTATCCGCGAAAGGTAGGTGTCCATCGTCCACAGCCGTTCCTGCATCTGGGGCAGCGCCAACAGCGTGACGTCCATCAGGTAGTAGCTGTCCAGGTCGGGGTCGAGGATCAGGTTCGAGTTGTCACCCACATGGGTGATCATGGTCCGGATGTCGGCAACCAGGTGGCGATGGGACCGATCGAGTTCGGCGCGTGCGGACGGGGTGTTGGTCCTCAGGGCTTCCCACTCCGCACGCAGCACCTCCACGCGGCAGTGCCCGCGGTTCCGCTTGGCCAGGCCTTCCGTGGTGAACTGGAGCGACTCGCCGATCTCCCGGTCCACCGATTCCAGCTGCCGGAGCGCCTCCGAGATCCGCGAGGCGGCGCGTTCGGCTTCCGTGCGGTCGACGTCGGCGCGGTCGAGCGCCCGGTGGTGTCGCGGGATCTCCTCGAGGAGGATCTCCAGGGGCCGCTGGTAGCGATTGCCGCGCTTCTCCCATTCCGCGAACCGGATGAAGGAGTTGATGCTGATCAGGAAGAGGCAGAGCAGCACCGTGTCCGGGATCAGGAACAGGACGCTGATGAGTCCCAGCTTCTGCGATACCTTCAGGCGATGGAAGAAGCGGAACATGGCTGGCGCTGGGTCGTGCGACCGGCGAGCGGCGATGCCGTGGCCCCGGGCCCCTGGGAAAGTCGGCTGGATGGGCCGGATCCGGGAACCGGGACGGACGACGCGGTTCGGATCGCGCCATCGGGGACATCGGCCGTCTGCGCCGCTCCTTGAGCGCAGCGGGGCCGAAAAGGAAAACGGCGGCCCCTTTCGGGACCGCCGTCGAAGTGGAACGTCCCGGGTGATCCCCGGTGACGTGGGTCACATGTGGGCGATCATGTTGTCGCCGAACTCCGAGCACTTGATCTCGGTGGCGCCTTCCATCAGGCGGGCGAAGTCGTAGGTCACCCGCTTCGATCCGATGGCGCCGTTGAGGCCCTTGAGGATGAGGTCGGCCGCGGCCGTCCAGCCGAGGTGGCGGAGCATCATCTCGCCCGAGAGCACCACGGATCCGGGGTTGACCACGTCCTTGTTGGCGTACTTCGGCGCGGTGCCGTGGGTGGCCTCGAAGATCGCGTGGCCGGTGATGTAGTTGATGTTGCCGCCGGGGGCGATGCCGATGCCGCCGACCTGGGCCGCGAGGGCGTCGCTCAGGTAGTCGCCGTTGAGGTTGAGCGTCGCGATGACGTCGAAGTCCGTCGGGCGCGTCAGCACCTGCTGGAGGGTGATGTCGGCGATGCTGTCCTTGATGACGATGCCGGCGCCGGGCTTGCCCTCGGGGATGCGGCACCAGGGTCCGCCGTCGATCTCGACCGCGCCGAAGTGTTCCTTGGCCACCTTGTAGCCCCAGTCACGGAAGGCGCCTTCCGTGAACTTCATGATGTTGCCCTTGTGGACGAGGGTGACGGACTTGCGCTTGTTGATGATCGCGTACTGGATCGCGCTGTGGATGAGCCGGACGCTGCCGGAGTAGCTGACCGGCTTGATCCCCACGCCGACCTGCACGTCGGTCGGGAAGTCGGTTGCGCCGACCAGGGTCCAGAAGTCCTTCGCGGCCTTCTCGGTTCCGAAGCGGATCTTGCTGAACTGCTTCGGGAACTCCGCGGAGAGGAAGTCCAGGACCCTCTTCGACTCCGGCGTCCCGGCGGCGTACTCGATGCCGGCGTAGATGTCCTCGGTGTTCTCGCGGAAGATGACCATGTCCACCGCCTCGGGGCGCTTCACCGGGCTGGGGACGCCGGAGAAGTACTGGACCGGGCGGAGGCAGACGTAGAGGTCCAGCATCTGGCGCAGGGCGACGTTGAGGGAGCGGATGCCACCGCCGACGGGCGTGGTGAGCGGACCCTTGATGCCGACGAGGAACTCGTTGAACGCCGCGACGGTGTCGTCGGGAAGCCAGTTGTTGAAGCGCTTGAAGCTCTCCTCGCCGGCGAAGACCTCCATCCAGGAGATCTTCTTGGAACCGCCGTAGGCCTTCTCGACGGCGGCGTCGAGCACGCGGACGGAGGCCGCCCAGATGTCGGGGCCGGTGCCGTCGCCGCGGATGAACGGGATGATCGGCTGGTCGGGGACGATGAGCTTGCCGTTCTGGATGGAGATCTTGGCGCCGGCGGGCACGGAACAGGTGGTGTAGGCCATGAGAGATTCTGGATTCTCGATTCTGGATTCTCGATTTGCGAAAGGAACGCGGCATTTAAGCGGGCGTGCCGTTGGGGCCGCAAGCGGATTGCCATCCGCGGAGGCGGTGTCCGAAGCCTTCAGGGCCGGGTTTTCTGGTTGGGTTGGGTTTGCGGGGCGTTCCCGATTGCTTCGTGGGGGCGAGGCGCGACAAGGTCGGCGCCATACCATCATGCTCCCTGCGATTCGTCCCGGCCGTCTGCTTTCCTCGGTAGCGCTGCTCGCCATCCTCGGTCTCCGGGGCAGGGCGGCCGAACCCGCGGCTTCCCTCCAGCCGACACCGGCGGAACTGGCCACGATGCCGGTCGTCACCGCCGCGCAGTCCGCCGCGCTCCTGAAGGATGTCCGGGTGCCGGATGGCTTCGAGGCGAGGATCTTCGCCGCGCCGCCGGCGGTGAACTACCCGGTTTTCGTTGCCGCGGCCACCGACGGCACGCTCTTCGTCTCCAGCGACGGCAACGGCTCGCTCGACCGCAAGCCGCACCTGGGCCGCGTCCTGCGGGTGCGTGACACCGACGGGGACGGCCAGGGCGACGAGGTCAAGGCGTTCATCCCGGACATCGATTCGCCCCGCGGACTGGTCTGGGACCACGACCGGCTCTACCTGCTGCATCCGCCGGACGTGAGCGTGTTCGTGGACCGCGACGGAGACGGTGTCGCGGACGAGAGGAAGACCCTGGTCTCGGGCATCGGTTGGACCTTCAAGGACCGTCCCGCGGACCATGCCTCGAACGGGCTTTCGATCGGCGTCGACGGCTGGCTGTACGCGGCGATCGGCGACTTCGGATTCCTGGAAGCGACCGGGACCGACGGGCGTAAGCTGCAGATGCGTGGAGGCGGCGTGGTCCGGTTCCGGCCCGATGGCACCGGATTGGAAGCTTGGGCCGAAGGCACGCGCAACATCCTCGAGGTGGCGGTGGGGCCCGAGCTGGATGGCTTCGCCCGTGACAACACCAACGACGGCGGTGGCTGGGACGTGCGGTTGCACCACTTCAGCGGCCGCACCCAGCATGGCTATCCGCGGCTGTTCAAGAACTTCCCCGACGAGATCGTGAAGCCCTTGGCCGACTATGGTGGCGGCTCGGGTTGCGGTGCCTGCTGGATCGATGAGCCGGGCTTCCCTGCTTCATGGAACAACGCCCCGTTCACCGCGGACTGGGGGCGCGAATGGGTCTACCACCATGGGTTGACCGCGGACGGGGCCACCTTCAAGGCGGGACAGAAGGAGTTCGTCCGCGCTCCCCGGGTGACCGACCTGGACGTGGACGGCAACAGCGCGGTCTATGTCGCGAGCTGGAAAGGAGCCTCGTTCACGTGGGTGGGACGCGACGTCGGGTTCGTGGCCAAGGTCACTCCGAAGGGATTCCAGCCGGATCCGATGCCCTCCTTTGAGAAGCTCGCCATGTCCGAGTTGGTCCGACAGATGGATTCACCGAGCCACCGCCGTCGTCTCGAGGCGCAACGGGCCCTGCTGAGGCGGGTCCGTTCCGGGGATGTCGACGTCAACGCGGTGATGGCCGGCCTGAGGGACCTCGCGGTCTCGTCGTCGAGCCGTCCGCAGGCCCGCGCCGTGGCGATCGGAGCCTTGGGGCAGATCGGCGCGCCGGCGTTTCCGCGGCTGGTGCGGATGAGTGGGGAACCCGAACTGACCGCCCTGGTCCTGAGGGTGCTTGGCGGCGAACCGTCCGCCCGTGGAATGGTGTCTCCGGACCTTTTCCGCCGCTACCTGGCATCCGGAGACGCCCGAATCCGCCGGGAGGCGGCGAACACGGCGGCGAGCCTCGGCGAAACCGCGGTCGCGGACGCCCTGGTGCCACTCGTTGCGGATGGGGATCCGGTCGTGGCCCATGCGGCGGTGCACGCCCTAGTGGGACTGAAGGCGGTCCGGCCGTGTCTTGTGGCCCTCGACGATGTGCGGACTTCGGCGGCGGTCCGTTCCGGGGTCCTGCAGGCGCTGCAGCGTCAGCCCACGGCCGAGGTGGTCACGGCGCTGCTGGCACGTCTCGGAGCCGAGCGTGACTCCAACCGGCGCGCGGGGCTGATCACGGCTCTCTGTCGGCTGTATTTCGTGGAGGGACCGTGGAAGGGCGACTCCTGGGGAACCCGTCCAGACACCCGGGGCCCCTTCTACCAGCCGGAAGCGTGGTCCGAAACGGCCCGAATCGGGGCGGCGTTGAAGAAGGCGTTGGATGCGGCTGACGCGAAGGAGGCCGCCTGGATCGGGAAGGAGATGGGACGTCACCGGATCCCGGCCGGAGCCGCTCTGGAATCCCTGGTGGCGCGCGCGAAGACGGAGCCGGCGCTGCTGCCGGCGATCGCGGCCCAGTTGGCCGAGTCGGAGGACGTGCCGGCCGGTGCGGTTCCCCTGCTGGCGCGGTTGGCGGTGGCGGTCGACACCGGCGATGCGGCCCGGGCGCAGGCGGTGATCGCACTTTCCAAGACGTCGGACGCCACGGCATGGCAGGCGGCCCTAGAGGCGCTGCCGAAGGTCCAGAAGACGACCTCCGAGAACAACCTCGCCGAGAAGGCCACGTCGGCCGTGCGCAACTCGCCGAAACTCGACCAGGTGCACCAGGTCTTCGAGGAGGTGGCGGCCCGCGTGGAAGGGTCGGCATCGTTGTTGTCCGAGGGCATCCTGCTGCGGTTGGCCTCGCGCAAGGTGGGGGCCCCGGAGGCGCGGGAGGCGGCTTCGGCGTCGTTGGATGCCGGTTGGAAGGAGGCGCGTCGTCGGGTGCAGATCCTGAAGGCGGCCGGCGAGGTCCGCGACTCCTCGCGTGCAGCCGCGTTCGTGGCGGCGTTGGACGACGCCGACCCGGAGGTGGCCAAGGCCGCGAAGGAGACGGTTTCCAGGCTCAAGATCGACCCCGAGAAGTTCCGCCGCGAGGCGACTGGGAAGAAGGTCGGTGAGTTGTCCGTGGAAGACGCGTTGGTCCAGGTCGCGTCGGCCAAGGGCGAGGCCTCGCGCGGCGAGCAGCTCTTCGCGCAGGTCGGCTGCAACGGTTGCCATACCGTGCGGGCGGACGAGCCGCTGAAGGGTCCGTATCTCGGAACCATCGCGACCATCTACAAGCGCCGCGAGTTGGCCGAGGCGATCCTGATGCCGAACAAGACGCTGGCGCAGGGGTTCGTCGCGAACCACTTCGAGCTGAAGGACGGCACGGAGGTCGACGGTTTCGTCGTCCGGGAGGCGGCGGACCAGGTGACCGTCCGGACCATCGCCGCCGCGGAGATGACGGTGCCGGTCGGGCAGATCGTGAAGCGGGAGCGCCAGGACCGTTCGCTCATGCCGGAAGGACTCGCGGCCGGCCTGACCGTCGGCGAGTTCGCATCGCTCCTCGACTACCTCGAACAGCTGTCGAAGTCGAAGTAGGCCCGGCTGCGCGCCGCCCGGGGATGGGAGCCCGGCGGCGGCTTCCCGGATCGGATGCGTCCAAAGGCGTATCGTCCGGTTGAACGTCGTCGGACCCCGGCGGTCCACGTCCGCATCCCGGCATTGGATTGCCGGCTCCCTGTCCGTAGCATCATCATCAAACCCCATGAACGTCTTCGTCACCGGCGGCGCCGGATACATCGGATCGGTCTGCGTGGAGGAACTGCTCGAGGCCGGCCATACGGTCACCGTCTTCGACAACCTCTGCGAGGGCCACAGGTCGGCGGTCGATCCGCGGGCCGGCTTCGTCCAAGGCGACTTCAACGACCGGCAGGCCATCGCCGACGCCATCGCGGCGGCACGGCCCGAGGCGGTGATCCACTTCGCCGCGCACGCGTTGGTCGGCGAGTCGATGACCAACCCCTCGAAGTACTTCCGGAACAACGTCGCCGGCGGCGTGAACCTCCTCGACGCCTGCGTGGCCTCCGGTGTGCGCAAGTTCGTCTTCAGCTCGACCTGCGCGACCTACGGGATCCCGGAGAAGATGCCCATGGACGAGTCGCTACCGCAGAAGCCGGTGAATCCCTACGGCGAGTCGAAGCTGATGTTCGAGAAGGTCCTGTCCTGGTACCGGGAGATCCACCGGATCGAGTTCGTCGCCTTCCGCTACTTCAACGCCGCCGGCGCCAGCGCCCGGTTCGGCGAGCACCACCGCATCGAGACCCACCTCATCCCGAACATCCTGAAGGTGGCCCTTGGTCAGAAGGAGCAGGTGGACATCTTCGGCACGGACTACCCGACGCCGGACGGCACCTGCATCCGCGACTACATCCACATCGCCGACCTCGCCCAGGCCCACATCCTGGCACTGGAGCCGGGCAAGACCGGCTTCTACAACCTCGGCAACGGCGAGGGATTCTCGGTGCGGCAGGTCATCGAGTCCTGCCAGAGGATCAGCGGACGTCCCATCCGGGCCGTGGAGAAGGACCGTCGTCCCGGCGATCCCCCGCGCCTGGTCGCCGCGGCCCAGAAGGCCTACACGGAGCTGGGCTGGAAGCCGCGTTTCCCGAAGCTGGACCAGATCGTCCAGACGGCCTGGGACTGGCATGTGAAGCATCCGTCCGGCTACGCGGACTGATCCTTCCGCGCTTTCGGGCTTCCTCGGCGGCCGGGAGTCCGGTCATCCTTTGCCCATGATTCCCCGCTGGTTGGCCTGTGCGTGCCTTGTCGTCTCCACATTGGGTGTCCTGGGCAAGGACCTGACCGTGGCCGTGATCCCCAAGGGGACCACCCACGAGTTCTGGAAGTCGGTCCACGCCGGCGCGGTGAAGGCGGAGCGTGAACTGACGGCCGCGGGCACGCCGGTGAAGCTGTTCTGGAAGGGGCCGTTGCGTGAGGACGACCGCGACCAGCAGATCCAGGTGGTGGAGAACTTCACGGCGCGCGGCGTGAGCGGGATCCTCCTGGCGCCCCTCGACTCCCAGGCCTTGGTGAATCCCGTCCGGAGCGCGGTGAAGGCCGGCGTGCCGGTCGTGGTCTTCGACTCGGACCTGAAGTCCGACCAACAGGTCAGCTTCGTGGCCACCGACAACTTCCAGGGCGGCCGCATCGCGGGCCAGCACGTGGCCGCGCTGCTGAAGGGGAAGGGGAAGGTGATCCTGCTGCGCTACCAGGTCGGCAGCGCGAGCACCGAGGCCCGCGAGGCCGGTTTCCTGGACGCGCTGAAGGAACACCGCGACATCCGCCTCGTCTCCTCCGACCAGTATGCGGGACCGACCCGCGAGACGGCCTACCAGGCCTCGCAGAACCTCCTGAACCGGCATGGACAGGACGTGGACGCGGTGTTCTGCCCGAACGAGACCTCGACCATCGCCATGACCAAGGCCCTGCGTGAGATCGGCCGCGGGGGCGGGAAGGTGAAGATGGTGGGATTCGACTCGGGATCGCAGTCCGTGGCGGACATGCGCAACGGGGACGTCCAGGCGTTGGTGGTCCAGGATCCGATGAAGATGGGCTACCTCGGCGTGAAGACCCTGGTGGCGCACATCCAGGGCCGGCCCGTGGAGAAGCGGATCGACACGAGCGTGGTCCTGGTGACGGGCGAGAACATGAACCGTCCCGAGGTGGCGGCCCTGCTGAACCCGCCGTTCAAGGAGATCCTCGGGGAGTAGCAGACGCGTCGGGGGACGCGGATCTGCACGGATTCCTGTGGATTCGGAGTCGGATCCCTTCTGAAGGGACCCGCGTGGAATCCGGCGACACGGCCGTCCACCCGCCGGAGGTGGCCTATCCGACTCCGGTTTCCCATCGGCGCCTTGGTGGGTTTGCGCGAGGCCCGTATCGGTTTCCATGCATTGGTTCCGGCCGGAAAACGGCAATAAACTGCTTGTCTGGCCGGACCGTTTGTCGGAACAAGCGGCCTCCACGATCCAACCTTCATGAATCCGACCCAGTCTGACGCAGTGAACAAGCCCTTGAAGAGCCTCGACGAGTGGGAGGACTTCGTGGTGCAGCATTATCCGGAGCCCTCGGCGGAGTCCGCGGCGAAGAAACCGGCGGTCGGTGTCGCCCCCGACAAGAAGCAGGAGGAGTTCCGCAACTACGAGGCCGAAGCCCGGCCGACGGTGCGCGAGTTCTACCGGCTGAACCACACCCACCAGACCCATGACTTCGTGAAGGCGAAGCACCGGGAATTCCTCGGGCTGAACCGCATGACGATGGGGGTCTGGGAAGCCGCCGAGTACCTCAACCAGCTCGTCGACGACTCGGATCCGGACACGGACCTGTCCCAGTTGCAGCACCTGCTGCAGACGGCCGAGCACCTGCGCCGCGATGGACAGCCCCGTTGGATGGTGATGACCGGCTTCGTGCATGACCTGGGGAAGATCCTCTGCCTCTGGGGCGAACCCCAGTGGGCCGTGGTGGGCGACACCTTCGTCACCGGCTGCGCCTATTCGCCGAAGATCGTCTTCCCGAAGTTCTTCGAGGCCAATCCCGACAGCACGAATCCGGTCTACCAGACCCGGAACGGCGTCTATGAGGAGGGGTGCGGACTCGACAACGTGCTGCTCTCCTGGGGGCACGACGAGTACATCTACAACGTCTGCAAGGACTACCTCCCCAAGGAGGGTCTCGCGATGCTCCGCTACCACAGCTTCTATCCGTGGCACCGGGAGTCGGAGTACGGGCACCTGCTGAACGACAAGGACCGGGCACTGTTGCCTTGGGTGCAGAAGTTCAACCCCTACGACCTCTACACGAAGAGCCACACCAAGCCGGATGCCGTGGCCCTGCGTCCCTACTACGAAGACCTGATCCGCGAGTTCTTCCCGGAAAAGATCCGGTGGTGACCCGGTTCCTTGCCTTGGGGGCAAGGGAATCGAAGGAACGCCGGCCCGGAACCGCTCCGGGCCGGCGTTCTCTTTGAAGGGGTGCGTCTGCTTCAGTCGGCGATTCGGACCCGGAAGATTCCCACTGCGTCGCCTCCGATCGGGTGTCGCACCCGACGGGGCAGGTCTCCCTTTCGAAACTCCGTGTCGTCCAGCCAGGTCCCGTTCCAGGGTAGAAGCCGTTGAAGCAGGTACCGTTGACGCGGTGCGGCATGGAATTCGACCAGCGGTTCGGCTCCGTCGACGAGCACCTCGAGGTGGAAATCGCTCGAGGCGTCCAGAGGATCGGTTCCGAGCCGGAACTCCTCGATGTTGGTGAGGCCATCGGTGTCCGGATCCGCACCGGGTGCTCCTGAGGCACCCAGCCCAAGAAGCCCATGAGCCGATTCCCAGGCATCGGCCATTCCGTCCCGGTCAAGATCCGGGACCGGATTGGAGGCTCCCGGCGAACCGACGCCCAAAGGCTGGAGATCGCCCGTGCCGTCCGGAATACGCCCCATGGCGGTGCCGGATGGCTGGGGTCCGAAAAGCACGTGGTCGATTCGGCGTCCGGCGCCGTCGAACAGGCCCAACGCGGAGCCTCCGCTGGAGAGGCGGAACGTGGCCCGGTTCCCTGTCGGATTCGCCGTACCGTCCGCGACGACGCGGAGGAATCCGTTGGGCGCGATGTAGGAGAGCGGTGGGAAGGGGGATTTGGCGGGAACCCCGAGGTCGTCGGTCAAGCTCAGCCCGGTGAGCTCCACCACGGAAGAGGAGGCATTGTGGAGCTCGATCCAGTCGGCTGCGGTTCCGGAGGATCCGGCTAGCCATTCGTTTATCCGGACGCCGCGGTTCGGACCGAGTTCCACCTCCAAGTTGGCCGAACCCGGTGACGGGGCACCTGGACGCCATCCCGTTCCGACCCGTCCGACGCTGGTGTCGGCGACCTGAGGACCGAAGACGACGAGGTCCGCCAGCTCCAGGCCATTTGTACCGGGCCGGAACAGCGCGAGCGTCTCGCCGTCGTTGTCGAGGGCGAACCCCGAATGGAGGCCCGGGGATCCGGTCCGGCGGTCACACCAGACCACGACGCGACCGCCGGCGCCGGGGATCGGATTGGAGGCGAAGACGAACTTCGCCGGATTGGCGAGGTCGTCGGTGAGCGTCCAGCCGGAAAGGTCCGTGGGGAGGCCGTCCGGGGCCAGTTCCACGAAGTCCGGGAGATCCTGCCCGTTCCGGACGGATCCGCGGTTTTCGGCGAGGAACTCCGAGATCCGCCAGGCGCTCGAGGCCGGCGGTCCGTAGCGGAAGAACTGGTTGGTCGACCAGACGGAAGGGCGTCCCGCCGGGTCGAGGAAGCGGACCCGCCATTGGTAGGAGGTCCCGATGACGAGGCGGTCGAAGGGAATCGGAAAGGAGGTGGCCGGACCGGCGTTGGTGACGGAGACCAGCGGCTCGAACCAGTTGCCGTTGGTGGCCCGGATCTGCCAATGGGAGGCGGCGAGGGGGCCTGCGCCGGCGTTGGTGTTGGCGTAGGGGCCTGCCCGGAGAAGTGTCCCGGGTCCGACGCCGGCGAGTCCCCCCGGCGCCAGGGCGACGGGGCGCTGTGGCCTGGGATAGTTCCCAAGGCCGAGCTGGCGGTTCACGGAAGACTGACGACCCGCCGCCCAGCGGGTGATGTTGGCGGAGACTCCGAGTTGCGCGAGGTTCTCCGGGTCGAGGAGCGTGTTGTTCACCTCCCAGGCCTTGGCGGCGTAGTCGGCCCGGACCGAGGACATGAGGCCCTGCCGGAAGTAGTTCACCCCGCCGAACGGGGCTCCGTCGAAGATCGAGTCCCCGGTGCCGCGGGCGTCGAACATGTCGTCGAAATCCCAAGGCAACCAGGCCCAGCGGCCGTCCCGTTGCCGCCACAGGAAGTAGTTGTGGACCGTGTCGTCCCAGACCCCGCCCCAGTTGACCATCGCCTGGTGGGTGAAGGTCTTCGGCAGGTCCCAGCGTTCCCGGAAGAAGGCGGCCAAGCGGTTGGTGCTGACGCCCCGCGGGATCGTCGTGACGTTGCTTCGCGCCAGCCACATGGCGTCGAGCATCTGCATGAACGGCGTCTGCCCGACCCAGGAACGGTTCTGGAGCGAATAGATGATCCCGTATCGGGACCGGGCCGGCCAATAGACGCGTCCGGTGCGGACGAGGTCGGTGAGGCGGGAACCGTCACCTCGGCCGAAGGGGCCTTCCTGGTCGAAGACGCCTTGGATCTTGAGCAGTTCACCGGGCAGTTCCTTGGGGGTGCCAGCCGGGGCCGCGGCGTCATGTTCGGCGTGGTATCTCCGGAGGAGGTCGCTGTCGTATTCCTCCTGCGCCAACCGCTGCAGCCGGGTGTTGTTGTTGAGGTACAAGTCCACCCACCACGTCCGCGACGTGGGCAGGTCGGCCGCCCGCCAGATCGCGTGCCCGCCGGCCGTCCGGTAGTCCTTGTCCGTGACGAAGAGGCTCTCTCGTCCGTCGAGGCGGTCATAGGCGGGGAACTGGACCTTGTAGGAACGCCGGTTGACGTCGCGCCGGAACTGGCTGCCGTGGTGACGGAACATCACGTCGTACACATGACCGTCGAAGACGAAGACCGCCGGCTGGGAGGCGTTCCATGAGGGGCGCAGCGCTGCCGGCGGATTGAGGCCCATCCAGCGGCGGGGAGTCGACGCGATGTTGGTGGTGAGGATGGTGAGGCTCCGGGTGGAGATCAGGACGTCGTAGATGCCGTTGGTGGTCGCCGCCCGGGAAGGGGTGACGAAGTAGGCATGCCAACCGAAGGGATCGTCGGGACGCGGCGACACCACCTGGTTCGAGGTCGACGTCTCCAAGGCGATCCGCCAGCGGACGAGGGAGCGGTTGGTCTGGCCCGGCAGTTCCGCCGTGAAGCGGTTTTCCGCAGCCGATCCGATCCGCTGCATCGGCCGGCGCATCACCGACTCGTTGGTCACGTTCAGGTCGTCCTTGAACGCCTGGACCACGGGCACCGCGCCCTCCGGCAGTCGCGAGAGCACCACTTCGATCGCCACCGGGTTCTGGGCCCGGATCAGACGGTGGCCGTCCGTGGCCTGGGAGACCGAGGACACCAAGACGACGGGCAGGGGAGTCTGCCCCACCCGGTTCGGGCGGCCGGGCGAGGGCCCCGCGGACAGCGGCGAGGCGATCCAATTGCCCGGATCCGAGGACGGGAGTTCGGGGCGGACCCGTTCGAGGGAACGTCCCCGGTATTGGTGGGGGCCTGGGGCGATGCCGCTCCAGTCCGAATCGACCCCGAGGGCGTCCGCGGTGATGGGCCAAGGGGAAATGGGGGCGTAGCCGACCGAATCCCGGACCTGGCCCGAGGGATCGCGGAGTCGGACGGTGTCCCCGGAGTTCCCGAGTTTCCCGGTCCAGGGGCCGTGGAGGTCGGCGCGCCGCAGTCCATAGGCGGCCACGTCGGCGAGCCGGTCCGGATTCCCGGCCACCACGAGGTATCCCCCCGGCGGAATCGAAGTGCCGATCGGGAACACGAAATCCACGGCGCCGGAAAGCGTCCAGCCGCCGAGGTCTTGGGCGAGCGGATCGGGGTTGTGGAACTCGACGAACTCATGGACGTCCTCGGACAGGTCCATCACCGGGTTGCCGTCGGCGTCGAAGGCGGCGAGTTCCACCGGGTGGTAGTGGATCTCGTTCACGACAACGGCGGAAAGGGCCGGGAGAATCCCGGCCAGGAAGGCGAGGAGGGTGCCGATTCGGCGGAATGGGTGCGGCATCGGGGCGGTCTTTCGAGGGGAGGTGACGATCCTGTTACGCCAGGGCCGGGCTGGAAACAGAAAAGGCCGCCGGCGGGATGCCGGCGGCCTTTGGGGGACTCGAGCCAGGTCCGGGTCAGCGGACGCCCATGAGGTGCTCGAGCACCAGCTGGTCGAGGTCCTGGTAGTTGCGGGCCGCGATCAGCGCGGCGGCCTCCTTCTCGGGATAGCTCCGTGCCTTGGCGAGCAGGTGCTCGAAGGTCCGGCGGGAATTGGCGAGATGCGACAGCCAGCGCTCCTCGGCGGTGGTCCTGAACGGATGCACGTCGAAGCAGATGAACTCGCCCTTGCGGCCGTAGCCGTTCCGCTCGAGGGCGCGGACCTGGTTGAAGGCGACGCGGAGGTTGGCCGAGCCGAACGGCTTGTCCTGGTCGAACTTCAGGCCGTTCTGGTCGTTGAGGTGCAGGGACCAGAGCTTCCCGAACTTCATCGCGAAGTCGATTTCGTCGGCCGGATCGAGGCCCGCCAGGATGGCATGGGCCGACTCGATCAGGCATCCGACGCGCTTCGGGTCGCGGGTCAGCTGGGCGATGGCGAGCGCGTGGCCGATCGTCGGGATGTACGCGTGGTCCATCGGCTCGTTGGGCTTCGGCTCGATGGAGAGGCGGCACTTCGGATCGTGCTTCAGCATGGCGTCGAGGGCCTCGACGAGCAGTTCGACCGAGCGGGCGCCGGACTTGGCCTCGCGGAGGTAGGTCCCCTCGCGGGCGAGCCACAACACGATCAGGTCGGTCCCGAGTTCGTTGGCGATGTCGATGGTCCGGCGGGAACGGTCGATCGCATAGCGGCGGTGCTTCGGGTCGTTGCTGGTGTAGCCGCCGTCGATGGTCTGCGGGGCGAACCAGAGGCGCGGCGCGACCATCTCGGCCGCGATGCCCTCGCCCTTCAGGCGCTTCCGGAGCTCCTTGGCCTCCTTGAGGATCTGCGCGGAGGACTTGGAGTCGATGTCGGGCACGGCGTCGTCGTCGTGGAACATCATCCCGTCGAAGCCGAGCGTCTTCAGCTGCGCGAGCTTCCAGTCGAAGGTCTCGTCACGCCGGGTCGGCGGACCATAGGGGTCCTGTCCGGTGCTGAAGTTCCAGGGGCCGACGCAAAAGCGGTACTGCGGAGTCTTTGCCATGGTTTGGAAGCCCCAAGCCTTGCCGCGGGCCGTCGGGAGGGCAACGGGAATGAGCGTGGAAGGGACGGAATCCGGGCCACGCCCTTGCCTCGCGGGTGGCCGCCGGATCACCGTCGCCCCGTGACGGTGCCTCCGCTTGTCCTTGCCGCCCTGTTCGTCGTCGCCGCGCTGGCCGGGTTCGTCGATGCGATCGCGGGCGGCGGCGGCCTGATCACCGTCCCCGCACTGCTCTTCGCCGGCCTTCCGCCGCAGCTCGCCTTCGGCACCAACAAGCTCCAGTCCAGCTGCGGGACGGCGCTCGCCACCTGGACCTACTTCCGCGCGGGCCTGCTCCGGGGCCCCGGTCTCGCCCAAGGCGTGGCCGCGACGCTCATCGGGGCCGTCGTCGGCGCCTGGGTTCTCGGCCGCGTGCGGCCGGACCTCCTGCGGTCGGTGATCCCGTTCCTCCTCGGAGCGGTGGCGGTGTTCACCTGGTTGAAGCCCGACCTGGGACGTGAACAACGGCCCGCGCTCCTGGGCCCCGGGATCTTCGCGCTGGCCTTCGGTCTCGTGCTGGGGTTCTACGACGGCTTCTTCGGACCCGGCACCGGCGCGTTCTGGATGATCGCCTGCGTGCTCGTGCGCGGACTCGACCTGCGTGAGGCCACGGGCCACACGAAGGCGATGAACCTCACCAGCAACCTCGCCTCGCTCGCCGTGTTCCTGGCGGCAGGGCAGGTCGCTTGGACGGCGGGTCTGGTGATGGCGGCGGGCCAGTTGCTGGGCGCCCGTGCCGGCAGCGTGCTCGTCGTGCGTCGCGGGGCCGGTGTCGTGCGTCCGGTGTTCCTCACCGTGGTCGGCCTGCTCACCGCGAAGCTCGCCTGGGACGCCTGGCAGGCCCGATGACGTCGTTCCGCGTCAGCCTCGGGCGAGACGGTCCAGCGAGGCGGCGATCGGGCGCAGGAGTTCCAGGTCGGAGTCCGGACGTCGGGCGGCCCGCGGATGGGGCGCGTCGCAGGGGATGATCCCACGCAGGGCCAGGAACTGGGCGCAGGTGTGCTTGTAGGCGGGCACGGGGGAGCGGAAGGCCAGCATGCCCAGGTACTGCAACCCGTCGTTGAGCTCGAAGAAGCGTCCATCACCCGCGGTCCAGGCGCGGTCCCTGGCGGCGAAGGCCTCGACATGGAACGCGGACAATCCCAGCAGGTAGTCGCTGCCCCATTGGACCATGTCGATCGCCAGGTCGTTGCCGGTGTACACGCGGAAGTCGGGGCGTTCCGCATCCCGCACGGCCAGCCGCCGCCATTCGAGGTCGCGGCTCAGCGAGCTGTGCTTCGCGCCCTTCAGCTGGGGCACCGCCATGAGCGCCCGGAACGTGTCCAGGTCCCAGATGCGGCCGAAGGGGACGAACATCGTCCCCAGCTCGAAGCCGAGGAACTCCGGGACCGCGGTTCCGACCTCTCGGAACAGACGCACCAGGGCGTCCCGACCGAAGTCCGCCGTGGACGAGCTGGGAAAGAGGATCGGCGTGCCGCCCGCGGCGTGGATGGCTGCGGCCTCACGCGGATAGAGGACGGCGGGATCCCCGGCTTCGCCCTCGATGTAGGCGCCCGCCACGAAGCGGCGTCCCCGCGACATCCGTCCGGCTTCCGCCAGGATGTCCACCCGTTCGGCCCGCGACAGCAGGTTGGCGTAGCCGGTGTCCATGTTGATCGCCGGCGTCAGGCCGGCCTGCCAGGTCCGCTCCACCAATGAGGCCCAGGTGGCGAGATCGGCCGTGCCGTCGGCATGGAACGGCAGCAGGACGGCCGAGATGCCGTCGATGGCGCGGCCGGGCCGCAGCGGCGGGACAGGAATCATCCGGCCGATGGGAACCGAGCCGGTTGCGGCGGTTCAACAGGCAATTGAACCGCGGCCGCCGGTTCAGTGGCGTCGGAGAACCAGCCGATGGTCCACGCGCCGGGTCTGGTTGTATTCGAGCGGCGGAAGGTCGGTCTCGGTCGGGGACTGCACCTCGTGGAGGATGGATCGCGCCAACGCCTGGAGTCCGGTCCAACGGTCCCAATCCAGCTTCGGCGCATGGGCGATCTGACGCAGCTGGCTGCGCCACTCGATGATGATGCGGTCGATGTCGCCGTCCCCGAGGAACTGGGTGGCGAAGCGGGCCTTGCTGTGCGGGTCCTTGTGCACGCTGCGGACCACGGTCTCGGCTCCGCTGCCGTATTTGGGCGGCACGCCGCATTCCATGTAGCCCTCGAAGCTCTGGGGGCCGTAGAGACGTCGGCAGCTGAACGCGAGTCGGCCGCCCCAACGATCCTCGACGCCACAGAACCGGAAGCCGGCGTCGAGGTTGGCGAGGTCGTAGACCAGGTCGTCCAGGGCGTAGCCGGCATCCTCGAGACCCGCGGCCACGGCGAGTCCGTCGCCACCGGAGAAGAAGCTGACCACGCGTCCGCGACGCGTCGGGTTGCCACGGACGTCGACCAGTCCGAGCTTCCGCCAGGTCAGCGCGGTTCCCGGGGCGGCGGAGAGCTGTCGGCAGGACTCCAGCTGGGGGCATCCGGTGCACTCCGGGGTCAGGACGTTCCGTTCCTTCGGATGCCACAGCGGGACGCCGTGGCGATCGACCGGCACCTTGAGAGTCTGGAGATCCATGGAGACGAGGGCGGTGACCACCCGTTCGTGTTCCACGAAGCGGACGACCGGCATGCGGTTGCCCCGCATCTTGGGCTCGAGCAGACGTTGGACCTCCTCGCGGAAGACCGCCTCGGAGGTCTCACGACCGTTCCAGTTCAGCAGGCGCCGAACCCACTTCGCGAGGACCAGGCGGCCGTCGGCGAGCCGGTCGGCGACGATCATGGATCGGCCGTACACCGTCCCCTCGGGGCCTTCGGAGAGGACCGCGATGCCGCCTTGGCCGACCTTTTCCAGGACCGCCTGGACGTTCACGGCGGGCTGGAGGGACACCGACCACGTCCCGTCCGAGGCGTTGGCGCCGGGGAGGTTCGGGGAATCGGAGTCCTGTGGATCGACAGGTTCCGGCGGGGTTTCCGGGGCCGGGGAAGATCCCGGCTGTCGGCGGTAGGTCGGAACGCGGATCTCCCGGAGCGGACGTTCCTCCCACTCGGGGTAGGGCTGCCATTCGCCGGCGGAATTGAGCAGCTGCCGGTTCTTGCGTCGGACGAACCGGGCGCGTTCGGCGTCGGTGAGCAGGCCGCACGCTGTGTCGGGGTTCTTGAGCGATTCCTCGACGCCGAGGATGATCGGCTTGGTGGTGAAGAGGCGCTTCTGGACGCGCACCGCCTCGACGTAGGGCTGCTTGCCCTGGTCCGAGGCACCGGCCATCAGGCTCAGCAACGCGGACCAATCCACCATGCCGGAACGGGCCAGTTGGCACGGGTGTCCGTCGCGGATGCGGAGTTCGTTGGCGCTGACGAGGACGTAACCGGTCTCGTCGAGGCCGCGGCGGCCGGCGCGGCCGAACATCTGGAGGATCTCGTCGGGCCGGATCGGGATCTCGCGGCCGTCCCGGCGGTAGGTGGCCTCGGTGACGGCGACGGAGCGCAGGCTGAAGTTGATGCCGGCCGCGAGCCCCATGGTGGCGACCACGACGCGGAGCTGGCCGGCCTTGGCCAGCGGCTCGATCACGCCGGCGCGGACGGCGTAGCTGAGTCCGCTGTGGTGGTAGGCCACCCGCGACCGGAGCATCTTGGCGACATGCTCGCCGACGAGCCGGCGTTGGGCGTCGCTGAGGACCAGCGGATTCGGGTTCGGGAGCTGTCGGGCGAGTTCGGCGGCCAGCTCCTCCGCGTTGGCGCGGCGCGGTGCGAAGAGCAGGACCGGACCGAGGTTCTCGGCGAGCGCCTTCGCGCAGAGCCTGGGCCAATAGCCCTTGATCTCGCTTGGAAGACGCCAGCTCAGCTCGTTGGCGAAGATCTCGTCGAGCGGCACCGGGCGGATGGTGTGGCGGACGACCTGCGCCTCGCGCCCCAGCCGGCGGAGCCAGGTGGCGACCTGGTCGGGGTTGGCGACCGATCCGCTGAGGAGGAGGAGTTGGGTCGTGGGCGGCGCCAGCGCGAGGGCCAGCTCGTAGTTCAGCCCGCGGTCCTCGTCGCCCAGCATCTGGTACTCGTCCACCACCAGCAGCGCCGGTCCGTCACCGCGGATGAGGCGGTTCTTCTGGGTCTCCAGGGTGGCCACGAGGATCGGGGCGTCCAGGTTCTCGGCCAGGTCGCCGGTGGCGATGCCGACGTCCCAGCCCCGTGACCGCCATTCGGCGAGCTTGTCGTTGGCCAGGGCGCGGGTGGGGACGGTGTAGATGGCCTGGCCGCGGTTCTTGCCCGCCTTCGACCAAAGCTCGAAGACGAGCGTCTTGCCGGCGCCGGTGGGGGCGTGGACGACGACGTCGCGGCCGGCCCGGAGCGCTCCGACGGCCTCCTGCTGCCAAAGGTCCGGGACGACCATGGTCTGGAGTCCACCCGGGGTTCCGGACTCGGCGGACTCCAGCTTCTCGGCGAAGGTCGACACGGGTCGACGCTACGATGAAGCGCGGAAATGGCGAGCGGGGAAGGGAAGATGTCCTGTGGGCGAACCGGCTTCCGATCCTGCGGCTTGCCCGTCAGTGCGAGGCGCCCGTGGCTGGATCGTGGTAGCCGCGCCACAGCCAGACCAGGGTGTCGGCGAGGGTCTGCTCGAAGACCCGTCGGTCGCAGTGTCCAGTGGCCTTGGTGAAGACGAATCGGTGGTCGTAGCCCTTCCGCTGCAGGGCCTCCTCGGTGCGGAATCCGGCCATGACCCAGTTGTGCTGGGTGCCTTCGGGATCCTTGGCCCGGAGGTCGTTCTCGGAGACGTGCGTGAAGATGCGGAGCGGCTTCCTTGGGCCGTTGGCGATCAGCTTCATGCTGGAGTGGTATTCCCATGCTCCATACGGGTACTGCGCCTCCTCCGGGGCGTCGTCGTCCTGCTGGTCCACGAAGGTGCCCGAGTAGGCGACCACCCTGCGGAAGAGATCGGGACGGAACCAGGCCATCGAGAGCGCGGCGGCGCCGCCCGAGCTGCAGCCCATGGTGGCGCGGCCCCAGGGATTGGAGGTGATGGAGAACCTCGGGTAGGCGGCCCGGAGATCCGGGTGGGCTTGGACGGCGGCGAAGACCTCGTCGTTGATGAACCGGGCGAAGCGGTCGGACATCGTGTCGTACTCGAGTCCGCGCTCGCTGTTCTTGCCGTCGTTGCCGCCGTTTTCGACGGCGATGACGACGAACGCCGGAAGACGACGGGCCGGATCCGGGGAGACGGTCAGGTTGTCGAGGGCGTTCCGGACCAGCTCGAGTTGGCTTGGGCCATCGTGGGTGACCAGGACCGGGGCCGGTATGCCGTCCCGATAGGCGGCGGGGACATAGACGAAGATCCTCCGTTCCGTGCGCACCGCCTTCTTCGCCGGTTCCAGCGTCGGATCGTCGCCGCGGAAGATCCGGCTCTCAGCGAGGGCCATGCGGAACTCGAAGCTGCGTCCCTTGGGATTGCCGCGGTCCTTGAGGTCGGGGTCGACGGAGTAGGGCGGAGCGATGGTGACCGAGCCGTTGCCGTTGGTTCCGGGATTCTCCGAGTAGGCCGAACCAACGGTGCCGCCTGGGTGGCAACCCACGGAGAGCAGGGTGCCCACAAGGGCGGTCAGGAATGCGGGTACGAAGCGGGTTGGTACCGGAAATCGAAGCGGCGAGGGCATGGCTCAGGAAAACCCGAACCGAGCCGTCCGACAAGCGGCAGGGAGCCGGGAGGGAGGAATCCGATCCCGGAAAAAATGAAACCGGCCTTGGGGGCCGGTTTGTCCGCGGGAAAGTGGCGGGAGTGGCGGGGCTCGAACCCGTAACCTCTGCCGTGACAGGGCAGCGCTCTAACCAGTTGAGCTACACCCCCGCGGGGGAGCGCTGTTCTAAGGCGAAGATTCGAAAGGTCAACGGTTTTGTCAGAATTTGTTCCAAAAACTTTCATCGAAGGCTTCACCGGAAAACCGGGATTGTCTGTGTCCAGACCCTACGTATCCTGCGTGGAACCGCGGGAACCGGCTGTTTTTGCAGCCAAATCCGCATCGTTCCAACATGTCCAACCCCAACGCCTTCGCGTCCGGTCCTTCGGGAACGGCTTCCGCTCCGGGTTTTCCCGGTTTCCGCCACGACTGCACCTCTTCTGCCGCCTGACATGCCCACCTTCACCGCGGCAGCCATCGCCGAAAAAGTGGCCGGACGTGTCGTCGGGGACCCCCAGACCCTGATCCAGGGTTTCGCGCCCGCCGACGGAGCGCGGCCGGGTGACCTGACGTTTGCCGAGAACGAAAGCTATTTTGGACGGGCGGACCAGAGCGCCGCCACCGCGGTCCTCGTTGCCGGCGACTTCACCTCGGCGTCGGGCAAGGTCCTGATCCGGGTCGACAACGCCCGGGTGGCCTTCGCCCTGGTCCTTCCGCTGTTCTTCCCGGAACCCCAGTACGCCCCCGGCGTGCACCCGTCGGCCGTCGTCGCCGAAAGCGCCAAGGTCGATCCTTCCGCCCACATCGGTCCCCACTGTGTCGTCGGCGAACGGGCCAGGATCGGCCCGGATGTGGTCCTGATCGGCCGGGTGTCGGTCGGTGACGATTCGGTGCTCGGGGAGGGCTGCCGTCTGTTCCCAAACGTGACCCTGTATCCGAGGACTTCGCTGGGACGCCGTGTGCGGATCCATTCGGGATCGGTCATCGGCGCGGACGGGTTCGGATACGTGTTCGACCGCGGTGAGCACCGCAAGGTTCCCCAGGTCGGGCAGGTGGTGATCCACGACGACGTGGAGATCGGCGCGAACGTGACCATCGACCGTGCGGCCTTGGGGGCGACGGTCATCGGGCGGGGTACCAAGATCGACAACCTGGTGCAGATCGCCCACAACGTGACCATCGGCGAGCACTGCATCCTGGTGGCCCAGGTCGGCATCGCCGGGAGCACCAAGATCGGGAACTACGTCACCATCGCCGGACAGGTGGGACTCGCGGGACATCTCCGGATCGGGGACCGTGCCACGATCGCGGCCCAATCGGGAGTGATGCACAACGTGCCGGAAGGGCAGAAGTGGATGGGTTCCCCGGCTGCGCCCGACCGCTTGATCAAGCGTCAGTACCTGGCGATGGAACGGTTGCCGGAGCTGCTGCGCCGGGTCAGCGAGCTGGAGCGGCGGGCCGGCAACGGTTCGACGACGACGGATTGAAGGGGAATGGTGGGGGTTCCGTCGACAGACGTACGTTCCGCCGGAGTCCACAGGGCTTTTGCACCTTGTGTGGTGGGCCCGCGGCTCCTACGCTTTTCCCGTCCTTTTTGGAGAAACTGAATTATGACGAGTCTTAGTCTGGCATTCATCGGTGGCACCGAAATCATGTGGATCGCGATCGTGGTCCTCGTCCTTTTCGGCGCGAAGAAGGTGCCGGAGCTGATGAAGGGTGTCGGCACGGGCATCAAGGAGTTCAAGAAGGCTTCCCGCGACGTTCAGGACGAGGTCCAGCGCGCCATGGATGAGCCGGCCCACACCCCTCCGCCGGCGGTCCGTCCCACCCAGGACGGTGTTTCGCACGGACCGAAGGCCTGAGCTTCCTGGAATTCCGGGATCCCGCGACGGCGGTCGTTGACCGCCGTTTCCATTTCCACGGACGCGCACCGACCGCATGGCCGACGAATACGAGAACCAAGACGCCTCATCCCGCCCGTCCTGGGATCAGGAAGAGGACGCCGGCGGGCCGGTGAAGACCTTCCTGGAGCATCTCGAGGACCTGCGCTGGACGCTGATCAAGTGCGCCATCGTCATCTTCCTCGGATTCGGCGTCTGTCTCAGCGGCAGCAACTACGTCATCCGCTTCCTCACCTGGCCGCTGGAGAGGGCGGAGGGCGTCCGGACCACTTCCGAAGCCCGCGTCTTCTTCCTGCTGGGGACCAATGTCGTTTCCAAGATGCGCCCGGCGGAGTCGGGCATTCCGGACGTTTCCACCAACAAGGATTCGGTTTTCCGGATGGAACCCACGCTGGTGGGATCGAACCTGGTGATGACCCTCCGTCCGGAGACCAACTTCCCGGCCGGTCTGACGCGGGAATTCACCGTTCAGCTGAAGACGTTGGGGCCGGTGACCGCGTTCTCCATCGTGATGCAGATCGCGATGTTCGGAGGGATCACGGTGTCGATCCCGTTCGTCCTGTTCTTCCTGGCCCAGTTCATCCTCCCGGCGTTGCACAGCCATGAGAAGGCGTTCCTGTATCGGGTCGCGGGCTGGGCGACGTTCCTGTTCCTCCTCGGAGTCGCCTTCTGCTACTTCGTCATCCTGATCATCTGCCTCAGCACCACGGTCAGCTTCTCGAACTGGCTCGGATTCGCCGCCGACGAATGGAAGGCGGACGAGTACATCAGCTTCGTCTGCTGGTTCATGTTGGGCATGGGCGCGGCGTTCCAGTTGCCGTTGATCCTGCTGACGCTGGTGAAGATCGGCATCCTCGACCACATCAAGCTTCGCAAGATGCGCGCCTACGTGGTGGTCGGTGTGCTGGTGGTCGCCGCATTCATCACGCCCGACGGCAGTCCCGTGAACATGATGCTGCTCGCGGTGCCACTGCACCTGCTCTACGAGATCAGCACCGTCATCGCCTGGTGGTGGGCCCGAAAGGACCCGAAGCCGATCGATGTGGCGGTCGAGACGTCGAAAAACGACTCCGGAGACACGGAATAACGTGTGAATAAGTCCCGCTTTGAAGTCCGGGCTTGCACCATCCGGGTCTCCCTCTAGGCTTTCTCCGTTCACACAAGAAATTTATGCGCTCACACCTCAAGCCCCTTTGTCTCCTTGTGACCGCGGCCGCGGCGTTCGTCGGCTGCACCAGCGCCGAGCAGAAGCTCGGGCGTGGCATCAGCAACCTTTCCGAGCCGTTCCGCATGGGCGAGGTCCAGCGCAGCTATGAGCAGGGTGTCCTGTTCGGCGGCGTCAATGGCGGCGCTGTCGGCGCGATCAAGGGCGTGAACCGCACCATCGGTCGCACCGTGGTCGGTGCGGTCGAGGTCCTCAGCTTCCCTATCCCAAGCGAGCCCTACTTCAAGCCCAACGGCAAGGTGTACCCGGACAGCTACAAGCCCGGACCGCTGGGCAAGGGCACCATCCTCGCCACCGACAATGCGCTCGGCTTCCAGTCCTCGGACGTCGCCCCGATCGTCCCCGGCAGCCGTTTCCGGGTGATCGACTGACCGCAGTTCCGTTCCCTTTCATCGCCGCGCCCGCACCCGTGCTGGCGCGGCTTTTTTCTGCCATGCCCCTGCGCCGTCTCTCCCCCTGCAAGGTCAACCTGCTCCTGAACATCCTCGGGAAGCGGGCAGACGGTTTCCACGAGCTGGAAACCCTCTTTCATCACGTGCCCCTGCATGACGAACTGGAGTTCGCCTTGTCCACGGCCCCGGGGGTCCAGTTCACCTGCGATCAGCCCGAATTGCCGGTCGACTCCTCCAACCTCGTCGTCCGCGCCGCCCACCGTTTCCTGGAGGCCGCTTCCCTTCCCGGACAGGGCGTCCGCATCCACCTCGCCAAGCGCATTCCCTTGGCCGCGGGCCTCGGTGGCGGCAGTTCCAACGCCGCCCACACTCTCCTCGGACTGAACGAGCTCTTCGGCTTCCCACTGGATGCCGAGAAGATCGGCCAACTCGCCGCCGTCCTGGGGTCGGACGTCAACTTCTTCCTCCAGGACCGCCCGGCACTCGCCACCGGCCGCGGCGAGAAGGTCGTCGGTCTGGAACCCTTCCAGGCGCTGAAGGGCTGCGCCATGCTGCTGTTCCATCCCGGATTCGGAATCTCCACCGCCTGGGCCTACGGGGAACTCGCCCGGCATCCCGCCGCGCTCAACGGAACCCCCGGTCGCGCCGCCGACCTGGCGTCCAGATTCCAATCCGGCGATCTCACCGCGGCCGGTTCCGCGATGTACAACTCCCTCGAGGCTCCGGCGCTGCACAAGTATCCCATCCTCCGGCTCTACCAGGATTTCCTCCGCGAACACGGGGCCTGGGCGGCCCTGATGTCCGGAAGCGGTTCCACGACCTTCGCCCTCTTCCATTCCCGCGCGACGGCCGCCGCCGCCATCGATCCCTTCCAGAAGCGCTTCGGATCGACCGGTTGGCTCCAGGCCGTCACCTTCTGAACCCAAGGAATTCCCGACCATGAAGACACTCGAAGGACGGATCGCGTTGGTCACCGGTGCCGGATCCGGCATCGGCCAGGCCATCGCCGAGGCCATGGCCGCCGCCGGCGCCGAGGTCGTGGTGGCTGAAATCCGCGAGGAGGCCGCCGCCGCCACCGTCGCAGGAATACGGTCGGCCGGCGGAAACGCCCGCGCGGTGCGCCTGGACGTCACCTCCGAAACCGACCTGGCCGAGGCGCTCCTGTCGGTGCCCGCGGTCGACATCCTCGTCTGCAACGCCGGCATCGGCCATGTCGGAACGGTGCTCACCACGACCGGTGCGGACTTCGACCGCATGATGTCGGTGAATGTCCGCGGGGTGTTCAACTGCATGAAGACCTGGGTTCCCGGGATGGTGACCCGCGGCCGTGGATCCGTGGTCAACCTCGCCTCCACCGCGGGTCTCGGCGGCCTCGTCGACCGATTCGCCTACAGCGTCAGCAAGCATGCCGTGGTCGGCGTGACACGCTCGGCCGCGTTGGACCTGGCGAAGACCGGCGTCCGGGTGAACTGCCTTTGTCCGGGCCGTGTCGAGACGCCGTTCGTCCGGAGCCGCATCGCCGAGTACCCGGACCCGGCCGCCGCGGCCCGCGAGATGGCCTCGACCCAGGCCATGGGCCGGATGGCCCAGCCTTCCGAGGTGGCGGCCGCCGCCGTGTTCCTCGCCTCCGACGCCGCGTCGTTCATCACCGGCGCCGCGTTGCCGGTGGATGGCGGCTGGACCGCCGGGATGTTCCCCAAGGCGTGACCGGATCCCGCCGCCGAAAGGCTTCCGATCACCGCGTGTCCGACATACGGTTCCCACGCGATGCCCGTCCTTGAGATCGAAGAGTTGAAGAAGGCGTTCGTCCCGCCGGGCGGGACGGCTCCGGTACCGGTCGTGGACATCGGATCCTTCAGCCTGGAAGCCGGCGAACAGGTCGCGTTGAGCGGTTCCAGCGGCTCGGGGAAGACCACGCTGCTGCATCTCGTCGCCGGCATCCTCGCCGCCGATTCCGGACGCGTCCGCGTCGCCGGTTCCGACATGACCTCCCTAGGCGAGGCCGGACGTGACCGGCTCCGCGCGGAGTCCATCGGGTACATCTTCCAGACCTTCAACCTGCTCCAGGGCTACTCCTGCCTCGAGAACGTCCTGCTCGGCATGTCGTTCGGTCCCGGCGCGGACGTGGCGCATGCGCGGTCGCTGCTGGGCAGGGTGGGGTTGGCGGACCGGTTGGACTACCTGCCGCGTCAACTCTCCACAGGCCAGCAACAGCGCGTCGCGGTGGCCCGGGCGGTGGCCAACCGGCCGCGCCTCGTGCTGGCGGACGAGCCGACCGGGAACCTCGATCCCTCGAACGCCCGTCAGGCCCTGGAGTTGATCCGCGGGATCTGCACCGAGAACAACGCGGCGCTGCTGCTGGTCTCCCACGACCCCGCCGTCCTGGCTTCGTTCCAGCGGGTGGTCTCCCTTTCGGAACTGAACCGTGCGGCGCGGAAGGAGGTGGCCCCGTGACCTTGGCCCTGCTCGTCCGCCGCAGCCTTCGCCAGCACCTGCTGTCGACGGTGGTCACCGCCCTTTCCCTGGCCATGGCGGGGGGCCTGCTGATGTCGGTCTGGGTCGTCCGCAAGCAGGCCCGGGAGACCTTCACCGGGCAGACCGGCGCCTGGGATGCCGTGCTCGGCGCGCGTGGGGCCAAGCTGCAGCTGGTGCTGAACGCCCTGTTCCACCTCGAGGCTTCCGCGGGCAACGTGGAGTTCTCCGACTTCGAGGCCATTGCCACCAACCGCGCCGTGGCCCTCGCGGTCCCGATCGCCGTCGGCGACAACTACCTCGGCTACCGCATCGTCGGCACCCGGACCAACCTGTTCACCGAGGCCGAAGCCTCCCCGGGCCGCCGCTTCGTGGTGGGGAAGGGCGGACGCCTCTTCGAAGATGGCTACCGTGAGGCCGTGGTCGGTTCCTTCGTCGCCGCCCGGATCGGCCTGAAGGTCGGAGACACCTTCAAGCCGTACCACGGCCTGAGTTTCAACCCCAAGGAACAGCACGAGGACGAATACCTGGTGACCGGCATCCTGGAGCCGTCCAACACCCCCGCCGACCGTGTGATCTGGATCCCGCTCGAGGGTCTGCAGAACATGACGGGTCACGCCGCCGCGACGGCCACGGACGTCAGCGCCGTGCTGGTGAAGCTGCGGAGCCCGATCGCCGGCCAGCAGCTGGACCTGTTGTACAACAAGCAGGGCAACCGCCTCACCTTCGCCTGGCCGTTGGGAGCGGTGCTGTCGCAGCTCTTCGACAAGATGGGCTGGTTCGACAAGGTGCTGGAGCTGGTCGCCTACCTGGTCGTGTTGGTCGCGGCCGGTTCTGTGCTGGCCAGCATCTACAACTCCATGAGCGCCCGTCGTCGCGACATCGCGATCCTGCGCGCACTGGGCGCCCGACGTTCCACGGTCTTCTCCGCCATCGTCCTCGAGGCCGCGGCCATCGCCGGATTCGGGATGGTCGGCGCGTTGGGATTCCACATCGCGTTCCTGTCCGTCGCGGCCGGGGTCATCCGGTCGCAGACCGGCGTGGTCCTGTCGGTCTGGTCCTGGGACCCGATCCTGGTGGCGGCCCCATTGGGACTGGTGCTGCTGGGAGCGCTGGCCGGCGTCGTCCCCGCGTTGAAGGCCTATCGCAGCCCGGTTGCCGAGAACCTGGTCCCGGAATCCTGAACCCGCCCGGTGTCGTCGGTGGGCATCGACAAACGTCGACCAAACGTCCCGCGGGTGTTGAGTTTCGATCGGAGCGGGTCAACGCTCCCGCACCGTGAAATCCATCGCCATCCTCGCAGCGGGAGTGGCCCTCGGGCTCGCCGTCGTTTCCTGCTCCAGCCGGAAGGGTGGAGGCGTGCAGACCGCGTCCCTCGACGGCGAACGGATCTACCGCGAGCAGTGCGTGCGGTGCCACGGCGCAAACGGGGAAGGGGTGGCCGGCAAGCACGACGAGACGCTGTACGGCGAGAAGTCGGTCGAGTCGCTGAGCCGGCTGATCGCCCGCACCATGCCCGAGGACCGCGAGCAGAAGACGCGTCCGGACGAGGCGCGCGCGGTCGCCGAGTACCTCCACGGGGCGTTCTACTCGCCGGAGGCCCGGGCCCGGAACCATCCCGCCAAGGTCGAGTTCTCCCGCCTCACCCATCGGCAGTACCGCGAGTCGATCGCGGACCTCGTCGGCGGATTCCGCACGGTCCGCCAGGCGACGAAGTCCGGCGGCTTGGCGGCGGAGTACTTCTCCTCCGAGGGCATGAACAAGAAGAAGGCGAAGGCCCTGGAGCGGACCGATCGCACGGTCGCCTTCGATTTCGGGGAGGGCGCGCCGGAGAAGGGGATCGCCGCGGACCAGTTCTCCGTGGCGTGGAACGGTTCGCTCCTCGCCCCGCGGACCGGCGCCTACTCATTCCGGGTCACCACGCCCAACGGCGCCCGGCTCTACTTCAACACCGACCTGGCCGCGGGCGACAACAACACCCGCGACGACAGCGACGCACGGCGTCAGGCGTCGTTGATCGACCTCTGGGTCAGCAGCGAGGGAACGGTCCGCGTCGGCGAGGCCGAGGTCTTCCTGTTGGGCGGCCGCTCCTACCCGCTGCGGTTGGACTTCTTCAAGTTCAAGGAGAAGACGGCCTCGGTGAAGTTCGAGTGGAAGCCGCCGCATGGCGTGTGGCAGGTCGTGCCGGCGGAGGCGTTGTCGCCGGAGCGGTCCTCCATGACAACGATCGTGGGAACGCCGTTCCCGCCGGACGACTCGAGCCTGGGCTACGAGCGTGGCACCTCGATCTCCAAGGCCTGGCACGAGGCCACCACCAAGGCCGCCGTCGAGGTCGCCGGTGGCGTGGTGTCGCGTCTCGACCTGCTCACCCGCACCGACCGCCGGTCCACCAATCGCGTCGAGGCGCTCCGGAGCTTCTGCGCGGACTTCGCCGAGCGGGCCTTCCGTAGACCGCTCGATCCCGGCCTGCGGGCCGCGGTCGTGGACCGGCATTTCGCCGACGGAGCGGCCCCGGAGACCGCGGTGAAGCGGTCGCTGCTGCTGGTCCTGACCTCGCCGCGGTTCCTCTATCCGGGCACGCCCGCCGCCGCGGACGACCATGCCGTCGCCTCGCGGCTCGCGTTGGCGATGTGGGATTCGCTTCCCGACGCGGAGTTGCGGCGGGCCGCGAACCAAGGGGAACTCCAGACGCCGGAGCAGGTGCGGAAGCAGGCCGCCCGGATGGTCGACGACCCCAGGACACGGGCCAAGGTCGGCGAGTTCTTCCGCCAATGGCTGCCGGTCGAGGAAGGCGACGACCTGAGCAAGGACCGCAAGGCCTATCCCGACTTCGACGAGTTGGTCCTGTCCGACCTGCGGACCTCGTTGGAACGGTTCGTCGACCACGTGGTCTGGAGCGAGGGCTCCGACTACCGCCAATTGCTGCAGGCCGACTACCTCTTCCTCAACGGCCGCCTGGCGCGCTTCTACGGCGTGGATGGGCCGAAGGGCGACGACTTCGTGCCGGTGCGGTTCGATCCGGCCCAGCGCGCGGGGATCTTCACCCATCCGTTCATCCTGTCGGCCCTGTCCTACCACAAGTCCACCTCGCCCATCCACCGGGGCGTCTTCCTGACCCGGAACGTCTTCGGCCGCTTCCTGAAGCCGCCGCCGATGGCCATCGAGTTCATGGACGACCGCTTCGATCCATCGCTGACGATGCGGGAGAAGGTGACCGAGCTGACCTCGAAGCCGAACTGCATGGGTTGTCATGTGACGATCAATCCGCTCGGGTTCAGCCTCGAGGCCTACGACGCCGTGGGACGGTTCCGAACGACCGACAACAACAAGCCGGTCGACACGGTGTCCGAGTACACCACCGCCGACGGGACGACCCTGAAGCTCCGCGGTCCGCGGGACCTGGCCGACCACGCCGTGGCCAGCGCCGATGCGCGGCGCGGATTCGTCCGGCAATTGTTCCAGCAGACGGTCAAGCAGGCGCCCGCGGCCTATGGTGCGACCACGCTGGATCGGCTCGACCAGGCATTCGTCCAATCCGGCCAGAACGTCCGGGGCCTCGTGCTTGAGGTTGCCGTCACCGCCGCCCTTACGTCGCAACCGGTCAAAGTCGCTTCGAACCCATGAACGCCACCCACCGCCGGGAATTCCTCCGCCGGCTCGGAGTCTCCGCCGCCGTCCTGCCGCTCATCGCCGGATTGCCGGGCCTCAACGCCGCGTCCACCACCCGGAAGCGCCAACGGATCGTCTTCATGTTCAGTCCGAACGGGACGCTTCCGAACCACTTCTGGCCGGACGCCGCCGGGGCCGACTTCAGGTTCAAGCGCATCCTGGAACCCCTGGAGCCGTACCGCGACCGCACGCTCGTCATCAAGGGCCTGTGCAACAAGGTTCGCGGCGACGGCGACGGCCACATGCGTGGGATGAGCTGCCTGCTCACCGGAATCGAGCTGTTCCCGGGCAACATCCAGGGCGGTTCGGACACCCCCGCCGGCTGGGCCAGCGGTCCTTCGATCGACCAGGAGTTGAAGCAGTTCCTCCAGGGCCGCAACGAGACCCGGACCCGGTTCGGCTCGCTGGAGTTGGGCGTGGCGGTGCCGAATCGCGCCGATCCATGGACGCGCTGGACCTACGCCGGACCCAACCAGCCGGTGGCGCCGATCTCGGATCCCTACCAGGTCTTCGAGAAGCTCTACGGCCAGATGCAGGACCGGGAGAACGTCGGGAGCATTCTCGACGACGTCCGTGCGGACCTGAAGACCGTCTCCGCGAAACTGGGCAAGGAGGACAAGGCGTTGCTGGACAAGCACGCCACGTTCGTCCGCGAGATGGAGCGGGAACTCCGTGAGTCCTCACGTCGGAAGCTGGCGCGTCCGGCCCCCGTGCTTCCTCCGGGTGTGGGCGCCGAGAACGACGACATGCCGCGGGCGACCGGCCTGCAGACCGACCTCCTGGTGAACGCCTTCGCCAACGACATGGCCCGCGTGGCGTCGCTGCAGTTCACGAACTCGGTCGGCAACGCCCGGATGAAGTGGCTCGGCGTCGAGGAAGGGCACCATGGTCTCTCCCATGATCCCGACCTGAACGAGCCGTCGCAGGAGAAGCTCCTGAAGATCAACGTGTGGTACGCGGAGCAGTTGGCGATGTTCGCGAAGAAGCTGGCGGACACCCCCGAGCCTGGTGGATCGGGCTCGATGCTGGACCACACGACGATCCTGTGGACCAACGAGCTGGGGAAGGGGAACAGCCATACCTTGGACAACATCCCGTTCGTCCTGGTCGGCGGCGGCCTGGGATTCAAGACGGGGCGTTCCATCCAGGAGAAGCCGACGCCACACAACCGGCTTTGGCTCGCGATCGCCCACGCCTTCGGGCACGGGTTGAAGACTTTCGGAAAGCCCGCGCTCTGCGAGGCCGGTCCGCTCTCGCTGGCCTGATCTGCGCAAACGCGGACAAGGGGGCGTTCCTTTGCAGGATTCCCAGATGATGCCCCTGGGAAAGGCCCTCGGCGACGCTGCCCGTGAGCCGGCCCCTTCTGGCAACAGCATCCTTCCGGGCCCGTCCATCGGTGCGGGTGCTCCTTTGCCATGGCTTGTTGACATCAAAATGATGGCTCCTTAAAAACTCCGTCATGACCAAGACGCAGATCCAGGTGCCCGAGGAGCTCTTCCGGGAGATCCGCGCCTTTGCGAAGAGGCGGGAATGGTCCCTTGCGGAGACCTTTCGCCGTGGAGCCGAGCTTCTGTTGCAGGTCTATCCCGAGCAGACCGTGGGCAAGGCTGAAGTTCACTGGCGCCCCCCCACTTCCGGAAGCGTGGGTTGGAAGGGCTTGAGTGCAGCGGACCTGCGCGAAGCCGCTTTTGCGGACGGCGACCCGCGGCTTTCCTGACTTCCGATCCCGTGCTCTCGCTCGACGCCAATCTGCTGGTCTACTCCTACTGTGAGTCCGCATCGCAGCACGCTGCGGCACTTGGATTCATCCTTTCGTTGAGCGATCGCGAGGATGTGGCTCTCAGCGAGTTCGTGCTCACCGAGTTCTACCTTCTTCTTCGCAACCCCGCCGTCGTGTCGAAGCCTTTGACCGCTCCGCAGGCCGCTGCCGTGATCCAAGGCTACCGCAGGCATCCACGCTGGAAGGTGCTTGGGTTTCCGCCTGACAGCCGTGCGATCCATGCGCGTCTGTGGGAATTCGCGTCCCAACCCGGCATTGCCCGTCGCCGTCTCTACGATGCCCGAACGGCACTGTGTCTCCGTGCTTTCGGGATTTCCGAATTCGCCACGGCGAACGTGAGGGATTTCGAGGGCTTCGGATTTTCAAGGGTGTGGGATCCGGTTGCGACGTGAAGCCGTCGCTGTGTTCGATCCCTCTGTTTCGGAGGAACCATGTGTGTCCTCCAGTGGTATCGGGGATTCTGGAACCGCCCGGAATCGGGTCCGGTCCATCGATCGACAATCCGCTCATCTGCGAAGATCTGTCCCTTCTGCGGATGACTCCACAGGTCGAATCTGAGGAATGGCCGGGCAGCGGTTCCATCCTCGGATGTCGCAGATGGATGCAGATCGTTCGGAATCTCCATGGAAAAGGCCGCCCCGGTTGCCCGGGGCGGCCTTTGGATTCAGGGGGTCGGCCGAGGGGCCGGCGTCACCTCACTTCTTCTTCGCGACCTTCTTGGCCGGAGCGGCCTTGGCGGCGGCGCGCTTCTCCTCGATCGCGGCCTGGGCGGCGGCGAGGCGGGCGACCGGCACGCGGTAAGGCGAGCAGCTCACGTAGGTCAGGCCCACGCGGTGGCAGAACTTCACGGAGTCCGGATCGCCACCATGCTCACCGCAGATGCCGAGCTTGATGCCCGGGCGGGTCGCGTTGCCCTTCTCGGCCGCGATCTTCACCAGCTGGCCGACGCCGGTCTGGTCGATCGAGGCGAACGGGTTCTTCTTCACGATCTCGTTCTCGGTGTAGGCGCCGAGGAAGGAGCCGGAGTCGTCACGCGACATGCCGAGGCAGGTCTGGGTGAGGTCGTTGGTGCCGAAGCTGAAGAACTCGGCGGTCTGGGCGATCTCGTCGGCGGTCAGCGCGCCGCGCGGGATTTCGATCATCGTGCCGACGGAGTAGGCGATCTTCACCTTCTTCTCCTTCTGCACCAGCGCGGCGACCTGGTGGACGATCTCGACCTGGAGGTCGAGCTCCTTCTTGAAGCCCACCAGCGGGATCATGATCTCGGGCTTGGCCTTGAAGCCTTCCTTGGTCGCATCGGCGGCGGCCTCGAGGACGGCGCGGGCCTGCATGCGGGTGATTTCCGGATACTTGATGCCGAGGCGGCAGCCGCGGAATCCGAGCATCGGGTTGAACTCATGCAGCTCGTGCACGCGCGCCATGATCTTCTCGACGGGGACGCCGATCTTCCGCGACAGGTCCATCTGCTGTTCCTTGCTGTGGGGCAGGAACTCGTGCAGCGGGGGATCGAGGAAACGGATCGTGGCCGGGTAGCCCTTCAGCGCCTTGAAGATGCCGTGGAAGTCCTCGCGCTGGTACGGGAGGAGCTTGGCCAGGGCGGCTTCGCGGCCGGCGAGGCTGTCGGCGAGGATCATCTCGCGCATCGCGTCGATGCGGTCGCCCTCGAAGAACATGTGCTCGGTGCGGGTGAGGCCGATGCCGACGGCGCCGAAGGCGATCGCCTGGCGGGTCTGCTCCGGGGTGTCGGCGTTCGTGCGGACGGTCAGCTTGGTGGCCTGGGAGCACCACTTCATCAGCTGGACGTAGTTCTTATACTTCTCCGTCTTCTGGGCTTCCTTGTCGTCGTTCAGGAGGCCGGTGATGATCTCGGACGGGGCGGTCTTGATCTGGCCCGCGTAGACGAGACCCGAGGTGCCGTCGATCGAGAGGAAGTCGCCCTCGCCGAACGTCTGTCCGTCGATGGTCGTGGTCTTCTTGTCGTAGTCGATGACGACGCCGGCGGCGCCGCAGACGCAGACCTTGCCCATCTGGCGGGCGACGAGCGCGGCGTGGGAGGACACACCGCCGCGGGCGGTGAGGATGCCCTCGGCCGCGATCATGCCGCGGAGATCCTCGGGCGAGGTCTCGACGCGGACGAGCAGGACCTTCTCGCCCTTCTCGGCGGCGACGACCGCGCGGTCGGCGTTGAAGTAGATCTTGCCGGTGGCGGCGCCGGGGCCGGCGGGGAGGCCGGTGGCGATGACCTTGGCCTTCTTGACCTCGGAGAGGTCGAAGATGGGCGCGAGCAGCTGCTCGAGCTGGTCGGCCGGGTTGCGCAGGATCGCGGTCTCCCAGTCGATGAGCTTCTCCTTGACCATGTCGGCGGCAAACTTCAGCGCCGCGGCGGCGGTGCGCTTGCCGTTGCGGGTCTGGAGCATGAACAGCTTGCCTTCCTGGATCGTGAACTCGATGTCCTGGACGTCCTTGAAGTGCTTCTCGAGCGTCTTGCGGACGGCGAGCAGCTCGGCGTAGGACTTCGGCATAACGTCCTTCAGCTTGAGGACGGGCTCGGGGGTGCGGACGCCGGCGACGACGTCCTCGCCCTGGGCGTTGACCAGGAACTCGCCGTAGAACTCGTTCGTGCCGTTGGCCGGGTTGCGGGTGAACGCGACGCCGGAGCCGGAGGTCTCACCGGTGTTGCCGAACACCATCGCCTGCACGTTGACGGCGGTTCCCCACTCGGAGGGGATGTTGTACTTGCGGCGATAGACGATCGCGCGGTCGTTCATCCAGGAGCTGAACACGGCGCCGGCGGCGCCGCGAAGCTGGTCCCAGGGGCTGTTCGGGAACACCTTGCCGGTGCGCTCCTTGACCAGCGCCTTGAAGCGCTTGACGAGCTCCTGCTGGTCTTCGGCAGTCAGCTTCGAGTCCTCGATCTCGCCGTGGTACTTCTCGTGCTTGAAGCCTTCGATGACCGTCTCAAACGGCTCGTGGTCCTCACCCTCGCGCTTCTGCACGCCGAGGACGACGTCGCCGTACATCTGGATGAAGCGGCGGTAGCAGTCCCAGGCGAAGCGCTCGTTGCCGGTGGCCTTGACGAGCGCCAGCACGGTCTGGTCGTTGAGACCGAGGTTGAGGATCGTGTCCATCATGCCCGGCATGGAGTCGCGGGCGCCGGAACGGACGGCGACCAGGAGCGGCATGCCCGAGGTGGCCCCGAACTTCGTGCCCATGATCTTCTCCATGTTCGCCACGCCGGCCTCCATCTGGGCCTGAAGCTCCTTCGGATAGGTCTTCTTGTGGGCGTAGAAATAGGTGCAGACCTCCGTGGTGATCGTGAAGCCCGGAGGCACCGGAAGCCCGATGCGCGTCATCTCGGCGAGATTCGCGCCCTTGCCGCCCAGCAGGGCCTTCATGGACCCGTCGCCATCGGCCTTCTTGTTACCCCAGGTGTATACGTATTTCGGAGCTTTCGGCATATGTCGCAATGTGTGTCTTGTGTGGTGATACGCGGATTTCGCGTGGAAAACGGAAGCCCGAGACTATCGGTGGACCGGGAGGCGTCAACGGGGGAAACGGCGCCATCCGCCCGCAGATTCCCTTTGACATCCGGGCGCCATTTCCGGCTTTCTCATCCCGTTCCGAGCGATCGGAACACTCATCCAGAGTGGCAGAGGGAACGGCCCGATGAAGCCACGGCAACCGGTGGAGCCACCAACTCCGCGTCCAGGTGCCAAATCCGGTCGGATCCGCAAGGGTCCGGCGAAGATGAGAAGCAAGGTGCCTCAGGCGGACCCCTTCTCATCCTCGTGGAAGGGGTCTTTTCGTGACCGCTTCCTCCGTCTCCACCCGGATGGGCCGTCGGCGCGTGGTGCGCCGACTCACAGATTCCTATGAGCCAGAGCAACGGTTACATGAAGGCGCTGAAGTGCCGGGAGTGCGGACGGGAATACCCCCTCGCCGCCACCCACGTCTGCGAGTTCGACTTCGGTCCCCTCGAGGTCGCCTACGACTACGACCGCATCCGCAAGCAGCTTGACCGCGCCCGGATCACCTCGCGGCCGCAGAACATGTGGCGCTACCGCGAGCTGCTGCCGATCGCCGGCGAGCCCTCCGTCGGCGCCAAGGTCGGCTATACACCGCTGGTCAAGGCCGACCGCCTCGCGAAACGCCTCGGCATCCGCGAACTCTGGGTGAAGAACGACGCCGTCAACTACCCCACGCTCTCCTTCAAGGACCGCGTGGTCAGCGTCGCCCTCAGCCGCTCCGTCGAGCTCGGCTTCAAGACCGTCGCCTGCGCGTCCACCGGCAACCTCGCCAATTCCGTCGCCGCCAACGCCGCCGCCGCCGGACTCGACTGCTACGTCTTCATCCCGTCCGACCTCGAGCAGGGCAAGGTGGTCAACTCGCTGATCTACGGGGCCAACGTCGTCGGCATCCGCGGACATTACGACGAGGTCAACCGCCTCTGCGCCGAGATCGCCGGCAAGTACGGATGGGCCTTCGTCAACGTCAACATGCGCCCGTATTACGCCGAGGGTTCGAAGTCCATGGGCTTCGAGATCCAGGAACAGCTGGGCTGGCGCATCCCCGAACACACCGTCGTGTGCATGGCCTCCGGATCCCTGCTCACGAAGATCCACAAGAGCTACCAGGAGTTCTCCAAGATCGGCGTGGTCGAGGAGACCCCCTGGAAGATCCACGGCGCCCAGGCCACCGGCTGCTCGCCCATCACCACCGCCCAGAAGGCCGGCCTCGACTTCTTCAAGCCGGTCAAGCCGAACACCATCGCCAAGTCGCTCGCCATCGGCACCCCGGCCGACGGCTTCTACGCGCTGAAGGTGATGAAGGAGACCGGCGGCCACGGCGAGGACGTGACCGACGACGAGATCCGCGAGGGCATCCGCCTGCTGGCCGAGACCGAGGGCATCTTCGCCGAAACCGCCGGCGGCGTGACCGTGGGCGTCGCCAAGAAGCTCATCGCCCAGGGCAAGATCCCCGCCGACTCCAGCGCCGTGCTGTGCATCACCGGCAACGGACTCAAGACCATCGAGGCGATGCTCGGCCATTGTGGCGAGTCCCGCCTGATCAAGCCGAGCCTGCGCGAGTTCGAATCGCTCCTGGCCACCGACAAGCCGGAGCTCGTCCGAGGCTGAGTTTCCCAATCCGAGAAACGTCATCCCATGTACGCACGCGTCTCGATCCCGCCCACGCTCCGCCGCCTTTGCGGCGGGGACGAATCGGTCCAGGTCCAACCGGGTCCGTTGTCGGAGGTCATCGACCAGTTGCACCAGCGCTTCAACGGTGTCCGCGACCGGCTCTGTGACGCCGATGGCCGGGTCCGTGGTTCCGTCCTGGTGTTCGTCAACGAGCAGGATGTCCGCTTCCTCGCCGAGGAACGCACCCCCGTGCGGGGCGGCGACGAGGTGACCATCATCCCGGCCTTCGCCGGCGGCTGACCTCGACATCCTCGGTCCACGGAATCCGGTTGCCTCGGATTCCTGCGGCTCGCAGCCTCGGGCCACGGCGTCCAACCCGCGCCGTGGCCCGTGTCGCTTTCAGCCATGAAGCCCGCCTCCGAAGCTCCCCGTCCGCGTTCGAAATCCGCACCCACCGTCCCCGCCGCGCCAACGCTTCCACGGGTCGCCCGGTGGCGTGCCCGCTTCGGTCCCGAGCCGACTCCCCAACCCGCCACCGGAGCCCGCCTGAGACGTCTCGAGGCGCGCAGGAAGGGGCGGTCCAGCGCCCTCACGCGCAGGGCGAAGCCCGGTCCCGCAACACAGCCGCCCCTCGTCTTCCGTCGCGTCCTCCAACCCCGGGTCGCCGTCTCCGTCGCCACGATCCTTCCTGCCGAGGAGTCGACGAAGGTCCTCCCGGTGGCCAAGGCTGCGGCAACCCGGACGCGTGCCGCGCGTCGGTCCGCCATGGTCCAGGTGACCGTTTCCGAATCAGACCCGGTCGTTTCCGCGTCGGGTGGCGTGACCGTCACGCCTCTGCCGCCTGTCTTCGAATTGGTTGGAGCCAAGCCTTCGCGCCCGCGGGTCGCATTGCCGCCGCTGCCGCCGATCCTGCTCGAAGGCGATCTTCCGGCACCGCGCTCCCTTTCCGCTCCGGCACCCGTCGAGGCAGGCTCGGATTCCGCACCGGTCGACGTGATGACACCGTCGAGCTCTCCGGTCCGCGTGGACGGACCGATCCCTTCCGGCGTGTCGTCGGCGGTTCCGCTTTCGGTTCCGCCGTCGCCGGTGGCCGCTTCCTCCCGTCCCGGATCGGGAACTTCCACGATCCGAGATCAGGAGCACGATCCGAAGCCGTTCCCGGCATTGGCCCGACGTCCGGAGGGTTCGGTCTGGCTCACGCCGCGGGATCCCCGGACGTTCCTCGCGTGTTGGACCTTCCCGGGTTCCGTCCTCGATTCCTTCCGCGCCAACGCCGGTTCCGGCAGTTGGTCTTGGCGGCTGAGGCGCCTATCTTGGGACGGCCCCGTGGTCGCCTCCGGCCCGCTGCCCGCCAATGAGGGGTTCGTCTTCATCGGGGTCGCGTTGCCCGGCGTCCGGCACGTCCTTGAGCTGGGTCTCGACCATGGCGGCGGAGGTTGGACGTCCCTCGCGCTTTCCAGCCCGGAGAACACACCCGCGGTTCCGTCCCAGACATCCCGTACGCCGACTCCTCCCGGAGCGTTCCCCGCTCCGTCGCCCGCGGCATTCCTCCCGGAGTCAATGGCGGTGCCTCCCAGCGGTTTCGAGACTCCAAGCGAGCGCGGAAGCACCGTTCCCGGTTGGGCCTTTTCCGAGGAAGTGCTGGAGGAAGTGCTCCACGGGTTTCGGTCCGCCGCTCCGGCCGCCGGGAGTTCGGAACTCGGTCCCGACACACTCGAATCCACCACCCGGCGCCTCCGCACCGGCGCCTCCGCGGAGGGAGCGGGCCCGCTTCAACCCGGGGCGCCGATGCCGGTCGGGATCAACGCCGAGTCCAGCGACGCAGTCCCCACGCCGGCGTCGCCGTCTCCGGATGGATTCTGGATGCGGGTCAATGCCGAGGTCGTCCTCCACGGCAGCACCGAGCCCGACGCCCAGGTCAGCATCGCAGGTCGTCCGGTTCGGCTGCGGCCCGACGGCTCGTTCACCTTCCGGTTCGCCCTGCCGGACGGCGATTTCACCCTGCCGGTCGTCGCGGTCTCCGGCACCGGCACCGACGCCCGGGCCGCCGAGGTGCGGTTCGTGCGGCAGACCCGGCTTTCCGGAGCGGTCGGCGTGCACCCGATCGATCCCGCCTTGCGGCCGCCGCGCGCGGAGTCGCTTACCTGAGCCATGCAGGGGAGGCCCTCACGCAAGGATGCCATGCTGCGATTGGGCATGAAGGGATCTGCCGCGTTTTCCAGTGGTCGTTGCGATGACCGTCCGTCGGTCAACGTCTCGGTTCCGTATCCAACTTCCCGTTCGCGGTTTCGCGTCTTGGCGTGATTCCCATCTCCGCCTCATTTGAACGGTTCCGGTTGCGATGAATCCACCGATCCGCGGCCAACTGGCCCTCGTGCTGCATGCGCACCTACCCTATGTGCGGCATCCCGAGCACGAACGCTTCCTCGAGGAGGCGTGGCTGCATGAGGCGGTGGCCGAGTCCTATCTCCCGCTGCTTTCCAGGATGCTCGGCTGGGAGGCGGATGGCGTGGATTGGCGTCTCACGCTCGGCGTGACGCCCACGTTGGGCTCGATGCTGGACGACGTCCTGTTGCGGTTGCGGACGCGCCGCTACCTCGTGGAACGTCGGAGGCTCGCCGCCTCGGAGTGCGACCGAAGTGTTTTGGAACCGACGCGCCGACGCGTCGCGGAGTTCCATCTGGAATTCTATTCGCAGTCGCTGCGCCTGTGGGAAGCGATCGGAGGAGACCTCTGTGGCGCCTGGCGACGACTCGCCGGTTCCGGTCGCCTGGAGCTTCTCGGAGGAACCGCCACGCACGCCGTCCTGCCTCTGTTGCGGGGCGATCCGGTAGGCCTGACGCGACAACTGGACATCGGACGCGATGAACATCGGCGACGCTTCGGATCCGATCCGCAGGGGATCTGGCTTCCGGAATGCGCCTGGAGTCCCTGGCTCGACGAGGTCCTGCACCGTTCCGGAGTCCGCCATCTCGTGCTCGAGACCCATGCCGTCACCGGGGCCGCGCCACGTCCACCGGCGGCCGTCTTCACGCCGGTGCGAACGCCTTCGGGAATCGCGGTCTTCGGACGCGATCCGGCCACGGCCCGGCAGGTCTGGAGCCGTCATGGCGGCTATCCCGGGGATCCGCGATACCGGGAGTTCCACCGCGACCTCGCCCATGACGCCGAATGGGACTACGTCCGCCCGTTCCTCCCCGACACGGGCGTACGGACCTTCAGCGGATTGAAGTTCCACCGGGTCACCGGCCCGACGTCGGAGAAGGAACTCTACGAGCGCGAGGACGCCTTGGACGCGGTGCGGGGACATGCCCGTCATTTCCTGGAGTCCTGCCGCAGCCGAGTGGAACGGCTCGGAAGCCTCCAAGGACGTCCGCCGTTGCTGACCGCTCCCTACGACGCCGAACTGTTCGGGCACTGGTGGTTCGAGGGCCCCGACTTCCTGGATGCCGTGATGCGCGGCGCGGCGGGCGAGGGGATCCGGACCATCACCCTTTCCGAAGGACGGGACGGCTGGCCGGACGCGCCATCGGCCATGCCCGCGGAGTCGACGTGGGGCGAAGGCGGCCACCTTGGAGTTTGGCTCGACACCTCGAACGCCCTTTTGCAGCCGCAGCTGAGACAGGCTGCCCGACGCTTGGAACAGGCCATTGCCGCAGGTGCGCCAGCCGGGTTGGACCCGGAGTTCCATCGTCGTGCGGTGACGCAGGCCACGCGGGAATTGCTGCTGGCGCAGTCCAGCGACTGGCCGTTCCTGATCCGGATGGGAACGGCCCGCGAGTACGCGATGAGCCGGTTCGACGGACACCTTGTGGCGTTCCACCGGTTGTTGGACGGGGCGCTTGGGGAAGCGTCACTGGACCACCCACTGCTGCTGGAGCGGGAAGCCGCCCATCCGCTGTTTGCCGAAACCACATCGGGTCAGCCTGCGGGAACGATCCGGGATCGCTGACGGCTGGCTGATGGAGTTGATGGATGGACCCTGCGCGAAAGGAGAATGGAAGGTACCGGAAGAGGGCGGAGTTGAAGGACAGAGACCCGAGACCTGGTCTCCAACGACGTGCAGTTGTAGGAGATGACGTCAGGAGTTTCAGCCCTTCCGAAGAGCGACGTGGGCTGGGGATCGCACTCGGAGGAATGGAAGAACCATGGCGGGGGTTCTTGCGTGGGGATCGGGTGGCTGCCAGTGTGACGGAGTCGGTTCCCGATGGGGGCGCACCGGTTTCGACTGGGTCAGCCTGCGCGGGACGGCATGCCGAGGATGGTACGTTGGCCTCGTAAAACATCGGACCAAAACATAGAAGCTAACGAAGAGTTGGCCCTCGCAGCCTAATCGGCTCGACGTTCCGCCCTGAACACCTGCTACGGGGACGGAACGCAATCAGCAGGCATGGTCGCCGGCGGAGTTCGCGCGTCGGCGGCCGAGAAACTTCATGCGAGCTGGGAGACACCGGTCCAAGTCGGCCGGTCACGGTGTTTCCGAGAACAAAGCGCCGACTAAGCATGTAGTCGTTCCGGGTTGAATGGCCTAGGACGCGGGTTCAATTCCCGCCGCCTCCACCACTTTCCCGCGTCGGTCCGGAAACGGATCGGTGCGGGTTTTTGCTTTTTGCCACGGAGTCACTGAGGACACGGAGGGTTCGTCCGTGGCGGGCTGCTCGTCGTTCGTCCAGGGACGGGCGGCACTTCGGATCTAGGCCCCCGGTTCTTTGAAGCTTCTGCTTCGGAGGGCGGATTTTGTGGCGCGCTTCGAGGTCGGGCGCTTATGCGGCTTGGCTGGCCCGTGGCGGTCCGCATTCTTTGGACAGCCTGGGGGGCGGTGAACCGTGCTGAAAGCAAGGGCCGGAACACCCCTTCCTTTTTGGGTGCTCCGGCCATTCTTCTGATTTCCAAAGGGCTCAGCGGCGCTGACGGCGCCACAGCGCGAAGCCGCCCACGAGCACACCGGCGACCGCGGCGTATTCGCCGGGTTCCGGCACGGCTTCAAATCCGGTGAAGGTGAGCGACCAGCTTTGGAGCGACATCGTCCCCGTGGGATTGAGGTCCGCCAAGGTCAGGTGCCACGCGGTGTCGGCCGACAAGCCGTTGAAGCCGGCCAGCAACGCCGACCGTGTGGGCGAAGCCGGATCCTGACGGCCGTCGGGTTCCCACTCGCCGGTCAGGATCGTGGCTGGCCCGGCTGGTTGACCGAGATGGATGTCCCCGTTCGGCGCGTTGTCGCGGAAGGTGACGTTCCAACCGTCAAAGCCGAAACCCGCCGGGTTGCTTCCGGTCACGCCGACCTGGTTCAGCAGCACGCTGGTGGCGACGCCGGCGCGGTTGAGCGACACGTACAGGTCGCCGGCCCAGCCCGACCCGGGGGTGGTGCCGCGGAGGTTCAAGGCGACGCGCACCTCGGTCAGGGTCGTGATTCCGGACCCGGCAATCGTTTGGCTGAGGGTGAGCGGAATGCCGGAGTCGGAAACGGCACCGGCGGAACCGCCGACCGGGAAGGTGAAGGTCTGCGAGACGACCGCCGCGCAGGCGGTGGTCCAGCTGGCCAGGAGCGCGGCGATGGCGAGCCGCAGTGGATGGGAACAGGAGTTCATGGCTGGTCTTTCGAGGGAGGTTTCGGGTTTCGTCCGGTCACGGGTTGGGGATCGCGCGGTAGAACCGTGTGCCGCCGCCGGGCGCGAGGTCGGTGTGGCTGAAGACGCCGCCGGCCGGTGCCGTGACGACGGCGGCCGGGCTGAACTCCTGCCACGTGTAGGGGGAGCCCAGGCTGGACGTGTACTGCACCCGATACCCGCGGCCGGGCACCCCGATGAAGGTGACGACGACGTCCGAACCCTCCACGGCCGCGCTGATCGCCCCAGGGGGTGAATCGCCGGCGTTCGGTGCGGTGGCTTCCGTCACGGTGACCGTGCCGGTGACGTCATGGCCGGCACCGTCGTGCACGGTGTAGGTGAAGCTGCCGTTGCCCGAATTGGCCGCCGGTGCGGTGTAGACCACGAAGTTGCCGACGAGCTGCACCGTCGCGCCCTCGGGCAACGGATCGGCCACGGCGGTGATCGCCAGCGGATCGTTGTCGGCGTCGGTGTCGTTGGCGAGCAGCACGGACTGGAGCACCTTGGCGGTGCGGGTGGTGTCGAGGCGCAGGAGGGTGTCCGACCCGGCGACCGGCGCGACGTTGGGCGCGGTGTAGAGTTCCAGCTCATCAATGCAGATCTCCGGTCCGGCGCTTTGGGTTCGGATCCGGACGCCGGTGGCGGCCACGGTCGGAAAGGCGTAGAGATGACGTAGTGCCGGGCTGGGGATCGACCCGGGATAGGTGATCGAGCCGAGGCTGGTCCAGTCGGCCTCCGGGGTGGAGGCGTCGGGGTTCGGTACGGTGGTGAACTGCACCGTATAGGTTCCCGACGACCGATCGCCGGAGATGCCCAGGTTGTCGCGGCCGAAGGCGATCCGGTTCACCGCGACCGGCGAGACTCCGAGGCTGAGGCCGACGAAGCTGTCGGCACCGCCGGCGATCCAACTGTTGGCGTTGCCATAGATCCCATCATTGACCGTGGCGATGGCGTGGGGGGCGGCGGCGATCACATCCTTGGCGAACGCGGTTCCACCGGCGGCCAGGTTGTTTGCGTCAAAGGTTCCGCCGGTTTCCACCAACACCGGCGGCGGCCGGGTGACGGCGACGGTGAAGGTCGCGGTGGCGGCGTTGCCGTTCGCATCGGTCGCGGTGATGGTGACGAGGGTGTTCCCCAGCGGGAACAGGCTCCCGCTGGCGTGCGAGTAGGTGATGATCGGCACAGCCGTGGAATTGTCCGTCGCGGTGGCCGGTGCATAGGTCACGACGGCTCCGGCGACGCTGGTCCGGACGGCGCTGACCTGGGCGTGGGCCGCGATGGCCGGGGCCATGGTGTCGGCGGTGTTGCCGACGAGGGTGACGTCGAAGTTCGGCGAGTCGGAGTCGTTGCTGCCCACCCCCAACGTGGTGGTTCGGGGCCCGAGGGTCGTGGGCATGAAGGAGACGGAAATGGTGGCGCTGCTGTTCGGCGGCAGGCTTGCGGGCAGTCCGGCGGTGTCCACGGTGAATTCCGCGGCGTTGCCGCCGGTGGTGCCGATGCCACCGAGGTGGAGAGCCACCTGACCGGCATTCCTCAGCGTGAAGGTCTTGGTGATCGAGCCGCCGACGCCTTGTGGGCCGAAGTCCACGACGGGAGCCATCCGCACCACGGCGGCGGCGTGACGGTCGCCGGCGGAAATGGCGACCACGTTTTGCCAAGGAGCAGCACCGCTGACCCGTCCGAACTCGTCGTGGCCAGAGGCCAGGATGGTGCCGTTGCTGTTCAGCGCCAAGGAGTAGCCCTGTCCAGCAGCGACGGCATGGATGCCGCCCACCCCGGCCAGGCCGGAGATTTGCCCACCAATGTCGTCTCCCCAACCGATGACGGTGCCATCGTCCTTGAGGGCCAGGGTGTGTCCGTCGCCTGCGATCAGGCTTTTCACGCCGAAAAGTCCGGTTGGTGTCGGGACGCTGCCCGGAAAGGTCTGGCCCCATTCGACCACGGTCCCATCGTCCTTGAGGGCGATCGACCGGCCTTTCTCGGCAGCGATGGCTACGACTCCGAACAGCCCAACCGGCACGCTGCTTTGGCCATACTCGTCGTCGCCCCAGGCAACGACAGTGCGGTCGTCCGTCAGGGCGAGGCTATGGAAGGTGCCTGCCGCAATGGCCACCACATGGGCTAAACCAGCAGGAACCGCGAGTTGGTCGTAAGAGCCGTCGCCCCATACGGCTACGGTGCCGTCGTTCTTCAAGGCCACGCCGTGTTGCAGGCCCGTCTGGATGGAGACGACTCCGGACAAACCAGCGGCTCCGCCGATCTGGCCAAGACCGTTGTCGCCCCAACCGGTCACTGTCCCGTCGCTCCTCAGCGCGAGGGTGTGCGAAAAGGCGCCAACGGCGACCGAGGTGATGCCCGTGAGATCGGCCGGCACCGTGGTCGCCCCTGAGTTGTTCTGGCCCCACGCCACCGGGACTCCGGTGCCGAGCAGGGCCGTGCCGGCAGGCTCTTCCACTGCCAGTCGCGGTTGGAGCACCACGGTCACGGTGAAGCTGGACGTTGCGCTGTTCCCGGCCGAGTCGGTGGCGGTGATGGCCACCGCCGTCGCGCCCGTTGGGAAAAGGCTCCCGCTGGCCGGCGCGTAGGTCACGGTCGGGGTTGCGCCGGAGTCGTCGGAGATCCGGGCGGGTCCGTAGTGGACCACGGCGCCCGCCGCGCTGGTGGCCACCGCGGTACGGTCCAAATGGCGACGGATTGTCGGCGGGGCGGTGTCCAGGCCGGTGCCCATCACCGTGATGTCGTAGTCCGTCCGGTCGGGGTCGTTGGAGGAGATCCGTAGAGTGCTGGCCCGGGACCCCGGGGCGGTCGGGCTGAACGTGACGGCGACGGTGGTGGACGATCCGGACGCCACGCTGGTGGCCATGCCCGCGGTGTCCACGGTGAAGTCCCCGGCGTGTCCGCCAACCATGGCGACGCCGCCGATGGCCAGCGCGCCGGGGCCGGTGTTCCTCAACGTGAAGACCTTCGTCGCAGAGGCACCCGGGTTGAGCGGGCCGAAGTCCACGTTCGGCGGCGAACCGGCGAGCACGGTTTCGGCGGGCTGACGGACCTCGAGATGGGACGGTTCGACGACCGTCACGGTGAAGGCGGCGACGGTCTGGTTGCCGGTGCCATCGGTGGCCGTCACGGTCACGCTGGTGGTGCCGGGGTTGAACAGGCTGCCGCTGGCGGGGACGACGTTCACGGTCGGCGCGTTCCCGGAGTTGTCGGAGGCGGTCGGGGCGTAGTGGACGACGGTGCCGATCGGGCCGGCCTTGAAGACCGTGAGGTTGCCCGGCATGACCACGACCGGCGGCAGCGTGTCGATGCCGGTGCCGTTCAGTTGGAGGTCGAAGCTCGGAGTGACTCGATCGTTGCTGGTCACGCGCAGCGTGGTGCCCCGGGTGCCCAGCGCGGTGGGCCTGAACGCGACGGTGAAGGTGGTGCTGCCGCCGGGTTCCACGCTGGTGGCCATGCCGGCCGTGTTGACGACAAAGTCGCCGGCCGCGCCTCCGACCGTGGTCACACCGGTGACCGCCAATGGGGCGGTTCCGGTGCTTCGGAGCGTGAAGGTCTTGGCGGACCCCGACGTGTTCAGGTTCTCACTGCCGAACGGAAGGGTCGTGGTGACCGCCAAGAGCGAGGTGCCCACGGGCTGCTCCACCGCCACGCTGGGCACCGGATCGTAGTCGTAGAGCTCCAGCTCATCGATGCCGATGGGGGAGCCCGCTGTCTGTACCCTGAGCCGGAATCCGGTGGCCTGCACGGGCGTGAACCTGTAGCTGTGGCGAAGGGCCGGGGTCGGGATGGTGCCTGGGTAGACGATGCTTCCGAGGGAGATCCAGCTCGCATCCGGCGTGGCGCCGCTGGGGTTGGGTGTGGTGGTGAACTGGAGGGTGTAGGTGCCGGGCACGCGGTCGGTTTGGATCCCCATATTGTCGCGACCGAAGGCGACGCACTGGATCGTCACGGCCGTCGCCCCGAGGTTGATTCCCACGAAGCTGTCCGTGGTGCCGGCGATCCAGCTGTTGGCGTTGCCATACAGCCCGTCGTTCACGTCGGGGATGGCATGCGGTCCGGCGCCCACCTCGTCCTTGGCGAACGCGGTCCCGCCCGCGGCGAGGTTGTTCGCGGAGAAGCCACCGCCCGTCTCCACCAGAACCGGCGGGCCGGGATAGACCTCCAATTCGTCCACGGCGATGTAGTCCGCTCCGTTCAGGGTCTTCAGACGGAGACCCGTGGCCTGCACCGGCGTGAAGGTGTAGCGGTGCCGCCGATGCGGTGAGGCGAAGTTCGCGCCGCCCCCCGACTGGTAGTCCAGCGTGCCGATCGTGGTCCAACTCGCATCGGGTGTGGAGGCGTCGGGATTGGCCACGGTGGTGTACTGCAGCGTGTAGAAGCCCAGCGACCTGTCTGTGTTGCCGCCCACGTTGTCCCGGCCGAAAGCGACGCCGCCGATCCATTGTGTCGTGGCGCCGAGCTGGATTCCGACGAAGCTTTCGGGCGATCCCGCCAGCCAGCTGCTCGCCTGGCCATAGGTGCCGTCATTCACGCTGGCGAGCGCGTGCGGAGGGAGGGGGAACGTGTCCTTGGCAAACGGCGCCTTGCCCAGCGCCTGGTTGAGCGCATCGGCGGAACCGCCTTCGGACACCAAGGTCAGGCCGCCGCCGCTGAGGACGACACCGGCCCACGCCGGTCTGGTGGCGCCGAAGAGCAGGACCGCGAAGGCCAGCAGAAGCCCGGACCGCAAACCCGTGGGCGCACGACCCGGTAGCCACTGGCCCGGACCGGGGCGGACGGCATCGCTGCGCGGACAAGTCGGAGAACCCGTGATCTGATGCATCGGGCCGACCCTACCGATGCCGACGGGTGCTCCACCATCGGATGAAGATTGGACATGCCAACGCTGGCCACGTCGCCGCCTTCAACGGCCGAGGAACTTCACCACAGCTTCCGTGCGGTTGCCGACACGCAGCTTCTCGTAGATGTGCTGGAGGTGTGTGCGGACGGTGGAGATGCCGATGCCCAGGCGGTCGGCGATCTCCTTGTACTGGCACCCGAGGGCGAGGGCTTCGACGATTTCCCGCTCGCGCGGGGTCAGTCCTGCGACATCGGGCGCGGCGGGCCTGGCCTTGGGCGCGAACGACTCCACGACCTTGCGCGCGATGAGGCTCGTCATGGGCGCGCCGCCGGCGTGCAGGTCGCGGATGGCTCCGAGCAGTTCCTCCGGCACGGAACGTTTGAGCAGGTAGCCGGTGGCGCCGGCCTGGAGGGAACGGAAGATCAGGTCCACGTCCTCATACACCGTGAGCATGAGGAACTGCGTGGTCGGATGGCGGGCCTTGAGTTCGCGGACGCAGTCGATTCCGGACTTGCCGGGCAGGTTGATGTCCATGAGCACCACGTCGGGTGCGGAGTCGGCGAGTTGGGCGAGCGCCTGTTCGGCATTGGCGAAGGCCGCGACGCAATGGATGCCCGATGCCCGTTCAAGGCGGCTGATGAAGCCGGCGCGGAGCCGGTCGTCGTCTTCGACCACGGCGACGCGGATCCCGGCTTGATGGTCGGAGTTGGACATGGCAATGGGTGAGTGTGACGGACCCGGGCGGTTGCCGGCATCGGATGAAAGGTGGACCCGGGTGCCGATCAGGTTTCCGCCAGCGGCAGGCTGAATTCCACGCGGGTTCCGCCCGCTTCCGGCCGGGTGATGAGGGCCTCACCGCCGATGCGGGTGAGGCGTTGGCGCATGTTGGACAGGCCGTCGCTCGTCGTGCTGACGCCGGCCGGGTCGAAGCCGCGGCCGTTGTCCTCCACGACCACCTGAAGCGGGCCTCCGTCGGCGCGGATGCGCAGGTGGACCTCGGTGGCCGCCGCATGTTTCACCACGTTGGCGAGTGCTTCCTTGAAGGCGAGGAACAGTTGGTGCCGTCGGTCGGAGGCGATGGGCTGCGCGGGGATGCCGGGTGCGATGTCGAAGCGCAGGCGGATCCCGGCCGGGCGCAGGGCGGCGTCGGCGTGTTGGCAGAGGTAGTCCACCAGCCCGGTGGTGGTGTCGTGCCGCGGGTTCACGGCCCACACGAGCTCGTCGAGTTTGGCGACGATCTCGCGGGAAAGTCCGGTCACCTGGCTGAGCCGGGCCTCCGTCTGTGCCGGGCCCTCGGGTTCGTCCAACGGCGGCGAGCCGAGCAGGGTGAGCTGGGTCAGGGCCGAACCCACGTCATCGTGCATGTCCCGGGCGATGCGGACGCGTTCGCGTTCCACCGCCGCCTGCTGTGCGGCCAGGGCGAGCTGTCGCCGCATGCCCCGTTGCGAGAACCAGCGCACCACCAGGACCAGCAACAGGACGAGGAGGGCGACCACAGGCACCTGGAACGAGGCCCGCTGCCAGAAGAACGGCAGCACGGTGAAGGCGAGCGAGGCGTTCCGTGCTCCCCATTCCCCGCCGGGATGGCGGGCACCGACCTCGAAGCGATAGCTGCCGGGGCGGAGCGTGTCGAACATCACGTCCCTCCGCGTGCCGATCTCGGTCCATCCTTCGCGGAGGCCGGCGAGCCGATAGCGGAAGTGCACCTTGTCCGCTGCGGAGAGGCTCGGAGCGGTGAAGGAGAGGGCGATGCGGGAACTGCCCGCCGGCGCTTTGCCGCCGGGCGGCAGGCCCACGCCTCCCACCGTGAAGCCGTTGATGAAGGTGCGGGGCGGCACGGCCTTCGTCTCGATCCGTTCCGGCGCGATGCTCGCCAGCCCGTCCAACGTCGGAAACCACAGCCTGCCGTCCTCGCCCATCATGCCGGCGGGCTGCATGCCGCCACGGCATTGTTCGGCCCGCAATCCGTCCTCACGTCCGTAGATGATGCAGGGCAGCCGTCCGCTGCCGCTCGCCACCCGCTCGCGGAGATCCCTTCGATGCACCCGGAAGAGGCCGTGGAGTGTGCTGCCCCAGACATGGCCGGTGCGGTCTTCGACCAGGTGGCAGACGGTGTCGTCGGGGAGTCCGTCCGCCGAGGTGATGACGGTCCCTTTGCCGTCCTTCCAGTAAGCGAGCCCGCGGTTGGGCGTCCCGATCCATAGCCCTCCGTCCTCGTCCGGCAGGAGCGACCAGATGGATGTACCGGGCAGCCCATTGGTCTGGCCGTAACGGTCCAGTTTTCCCCCGCGCCAGCGGAACAACCCGCTTCCATGGCTGCCGATCCATACCGATCCATCGCGGGTTTCGGCGAACGCGCGGATATCGAGGGCGGTGGTGACCAGGGCGGGGCGGGGCGCTTGCGGTTCCAGAACCGAACAACCTTCGTCGCTGCCGATCCACACGCGTTGCCGGGAATCCTCCCAGAGCGCCTTGACGGAAGTCTCGTTGGGCAGGCCCCGGAAAGGGCGGGTGGCCCGGCCGTCCTGCAGGCAGATCAGACCTCCGCCGCCGCGCGTTCCCACCCAGGTCCGCTGGCGGGAATCGGTCAGCACGGCGTAGACGAACATGTTGGTCGGGAAGCCCGGGACGGGATGACGCCGCCAAGTGCCGTTCTCGCGGTGGTAGAGCCCGCCGCCGTAGGTGCCTGCCCACATCCCGCCGTTCCGGTCCGGGCAAACCGTGGTCATCATGCGTTCCGTCATCACCTCGGCCCCTTCCGACATCCCGATGACCCGCCGGCTCACGCGGGCCAGTCCGCCCTCGATGCCGGCCCAGATGTTTCCCGCCGAGTCGCGGACCACGGCCAGCACCTGATTGCCCGGCAGACCTTCGTCCTTGGTGAAACGGAGGTATTCCCCGGTGGGGCTGACCCGCCACAGGCCGGTGCCGAACGTGCCGCACCACAAGTTGCCCTGGTTGTCCTCCACGGCGCCCCATACCTGCGTCCCCGCGGGCCAGGCGATGGTCGTGGACAGGCCGTTCGTGTGCCATCGGCGCAGACCGCCGTCGGCCCAGATCCACAGTCCGCCATCCTGCGACGGGAACAGGTTGGAGACATTTGCGGCGACCAGCTTCTGGAAGCGGCCGTGGCGGAAGACGGCGGCTTCCCGTTCCGTGCCCGCGCAGATCTCCCCATCCGCGTTGCGGCACAAGGTCTGAACCACCCGTCCTTCCAGGCCGGAATCCGCGGGCAGCGGTTCGGGCCGCCCACCGCGAAGACGGGCCACCTTGCCGTCCTTGGTGATGAACCAAGGCACGCCGGAACCGTCGAGAGCGTGCGTGGACGTGCGGACCGCCCGCAGCATGTCCGCCCAACCGGAGACGACCGGCGACCCGCCCGGCGGCAGGGTCAACAGGGCTCCTGAATTGAGGACGAAACCCGGTGTCCCGTCGATCCGGCCCCAGAGGAAACGGGCGTGTTCCTCGTCCTTTCCGGGTTGCCACCAGGACTTGAACCTGCCGCCGCTCTGCTCGAGGACGTGCCCGTTGTTGCTCACCACCCAAAGCGTTTCGCCGTCGGCGGCCATGCGCCGCGCGTAGCCGAACGTGGACGCCGGGGTGTCGTCCGGGAAATGGGTGACGAAATGCAGGCCGTCGAAACGGGCGATGCCATTGCGTGTTCCGATCCAAAGGAATCCGTCACCGGTCTGCTCCAACGCGTTGACGCTGTTCTCCGGGAGTCCGTCCTCCGTGCGCCATGTGGTCAGCATGTAGTCTCCGACGCCAACGGACGCCGGCACCGAGAACAGGGGCCCCGCCAGCAGGAACAGCAGCGAAAGCGCCGCCTGGAGGATCGGGCGCAGCCCGGACAATGGACGGGGTACAAACCACATGCGGCGCTAGGCGAAGCGACATTTCCCGGGCATGCCGGTCGACGCTACGGACCGGAGGACGGCAGGCAAGGTTTTCAGCCGACGGGCGCTCCGCAATGAATTCCCTCTGGGACGGCCACGGAGACTCGGAGGACACGAAGGAGTCGTCCGTGGGGTGTTGTTCGTCGTCCGTTGTGTGTGTTCGCCTGCGGCTTGGCCATTTCGCGACCGATGGCCATCCGTGCTGAAAACTGAAAACTTGAAACTCCTCACTGCCGGCCACGTAGGAGTGGCCGGCACCCCAAGCGCCTCGGGCCGCGCCTCAACCGTGGCGTTCGAACAGGAAGACGCCTTCCTGTCCGCTTGGATCCACCTGCTGGAAATGCAGCGTCAGGCCGGCGTCCTGGGCCAGGGTTTCCACCGCGGACGGTGTCAGGCGCAGGCTCTGGAAGGCGGTGATCGGTCGGCCGGCTTCCCATTCGACCGGCGCCTTTCCGGGTAGCCGGACGGTTCGGTCCTCGGTCGGGGTCCACTGGAATCGGATCCGGGAGAGTGTCGATCCCGGCACCGGCACCGCCTCCACGGCGCACGCCAGTTCCTCGGCGACTCCGAAGATCCCATGGAGATCGAAGAACGCCCCGACCCATTCCCGCGTTTCCCGGTTGTCGTATTGCGGGAGGATCCCCGGCAGCCCGTTCCTCAGCTCGGTTTCGGAAGCGAGGTTCGCGCTCACCAGCACCAGGTCGCCCGGTTCCGTCCACGAGCGGATCAGCGACCACGCGGTGGTCACGGGCATGTTGGGAAGCATTCCCAGGAAGAAGAGCACCCTCCGCGGCCGCGTTGACTCGGAGCCGGCTTCGTCCGCGGCGAGCAGTCGTCGGCACCACGAAGGGGACATCGGCGTGGCCTCGAGGTCGATGACTCCGGCGTGGGCCGCGCAGGTCGGGGAGACGCGGTCGCGGCTGACCATCGCCAGCGAAGGGCTGATGTCGATCAGGAGCGCCGACTCCGGTTGGCGGCGGAACAGCCCGAGGCACTGTTCCTCCTTCTGGCCGCCCCCGCAGCCGAGGGAGACGAGGTTCCAACGCTGATCGCCGATGGCCCGCTGGAGCTCCTCGAAGGCGGCTTCGTAAAGGGAACCGACCTGGGAGCTTTGCCGCGCGGGCGACCAGGCTTCATGAAGGGCCAGCCATTTCATCGACTGGTGTGGCGAAACGTAGAGCGCGCCGGCAGGCACGACGCCGGCCTGCAGCGAACGGTGCAGCCGGGAGAGCTGCGGCATCATCCGGGCCGACGGATCCATCCAGATCGCCAGGGCCTCATCCTCCGGGCTTCCGACTGCGGGGGAAAGGGCGTGGGAGATCACGAATGGGTGGAGGCGGCGCAGGAAGGGCGGAACGGCATCGGTCTCGCACCTAAGCGGCACGGGGGCATCGGGGCAAGGGTTGGATTCCCACCGGATGGAAACGTCACCGGTCCGATGCGCGGGTGTGACCTTCCGCGGAGGTCGGGAAACGAGGACCCCGCGACGGCCATGCGGGCAGGACCGGAACCGGAACTGGAACCGCCTGCGGAGGATCGGCAGTCAACCGGAGGTCGTGCGATCGCCTTCCGGTTCCTGCGGTATTGGCATCCGCATCCGCCGGCCTCTTCCAAGGGTCACATTCGGGGCGAGGCGCGGGCGTTGTCGAAGCGGTGGCCTGGCAGTAGCCTTGAGCATGCTTCCCGTTGGCCGAGTTCTCCTGAAGACGCGGCGTGACCCATGGCGATTCCTTCTGTGCCTCGTCCCCGCCGGCGTTGCGGTGTTCCTTGCGGCGATCTCCCTTGCGGCCCAGACGGTCGTCGTTTCCCCGGGCCAGCTGACCGCGTTCACCCTGCAGCGGCCGGACACGGCGTCGGCGACGCGCACGTTGGTGACGGTCTCCGGGATGCCGTTTTCCCAGGCGGTTCGGGTGCAGACCGTGCGGACGCCCGGCAACCGTTGGGAAATCCAGCTCAACCGCCCGCTTTCCCCGGTATTCGCGGCGAACGACGTGCTCGCGGGCGAGATCTGGCTGCGGCGTCTCGACGGCACCAACGCCTCCGCCCTCGTCGAAGGCGTCTTCGAACGGTCGGGAACCCCCTACACGCAGTCGCTCACCCGCCTTTGGCTGGCCTCGGGCACGAACTGGACGCGGTTCCGGTTCGCGTTCCGCTGTGTGGAAGCCTACGCCGGCACCACGACGGACCGTGCCCAATTCAACCTGCGTCTCGGCTTCCCTCCGCAGACCGTCGAGATCGGTGGCCTTGCGTTGACCAACTTCGGCTCCACGCGTCCGCTGGCGGACTTCCCCAACGACGTGAACTACTCCGGCCGTGAACCGGAGGCCCCTTGGCGCGCGGCGGCGGCCGATCGCATCGAACGTCTGCGGAAGGCCGACCACGCGGTGGAGGTGCTCGACGCGGATGGCTTCCCGGTGCCCGGCGCCGAGGTCCGCGTGCGGTTGCAGCGCCATGCGTTCCACTGGGGCAGCGCGGTCGATGGCGGCCGTCTTCTGGGATCCTTCGGCACGGTTTCCGACCGCGGGCGGTATCAGGCGGTGATCACGAACTGGTTCAACAAGGTGGTCCTCGAAAACGACCTGAAGTGGCCTTCGTGGGAATCGACCACGCCCAACGGACGCACCGCGTTGGCGGCTTTGGATTGGCTCCAGGCCCGAGGGATCCCCTGTCGCGGTCACAACCTCATCTGGCCCGGGACCAACTACCTTCCTTCGCGCGTCCGAAGCTCGTTGGCGTCCCGCAACGCGGCGCTCGTCCGCCAGCAGATCGACCAGCACTTCACCAACGTGCTCGGGGCGGTGCGCGGGCGGTTGGTGGACTGGGATGTGATGAACGAGATCACCCACGAGCGGGCGGTCCAGGACCTGTTGGGCGACGACGAGATGGTCCGCTGGATGCAGTTGGCGAGGAACCTCGACCCGGCGGCGAAGCTGTTCGTGAACGAGTACGAGAACCTCGAGGTGGCCGGCACCGGCAGCGCCGCGCCGGGCCGGTTCCTGGACGCGTTGCGGTTCCTGAAGTCGCGTGGGGCACCCATGGACGGGATCGGATTGCAGGGACATTTCGGCGGCTTCCTGCCGGCACCCGAGGACGTGTATGCGCAGTTGGACGCCTTCGCGGAGTTCGGGTTGCCGATCCAGGTGACCGAGTTCGACGTCGCCGTGGGAGACGAGGCGGCCCAGGCGGACTACGTCCGGGATCTGACCACCGTCGCCTTCAGCCATCCGGCGGTGACGGATTTCCTGATGTGGGGCTTCTGGGCCGGGCAACATTGGAAGCCCGAGGCGGCGTTGTTCCGGTCGGACTGGAGCCTGCGTCCCGCGGGCGTCGTGTGGAGCAACCTGGTGTTCCGCGAATGGACCACGGACCTCGCCGTGCGGACCGATCGTGCCGGAAGGGCGGCGTTCCGCGGATTCCGCGGACGTTACTCGATCGAGGTGCGTGTCGGGAACGACGTGGTGGGGACGGCGCTGGCCGAGCCTGTCGAGGGCGTGCTGAGGGTGCCTCGGGTCACCTTGGAACGACCGAGGTTGGAAGCGGTCCGCGCGGCTTCCGGTGGATTGGAATTCACCTGGCCGGAAGCGCCGTCGGGCTACCGGATCGAAAGCAGCGTGGACTTGGCCGGAGGGCGCTGGGACCCCATCGCGAAGTCGCCGTTCCTGGAAGGCGGCCTCTGGCGTTTGGAGATTCCTCCGGAGTCGGGCACACGCTTCTACCGTCTGGTGCGGTGACGGCGCGCCGGCCTGGTCACCGGCGCAGTTGCTCGTCGTACCAGTCGGCGAACTGCGCGAGGTCCTTCTCCATGCCGGGCCATCCGTGGTCCTTGCCCGGCAGGCGGACCAGCTTGTAGGTGGCGCCGACCTCGGCGCACTTCTTCTGGAAGATCTCGGCCTGGTAGATCGGCACCAGACCGTCGGCCTCGCCGTGGATCACGAGCGTCGGCGCCATCTCCCGGGTGACGTAATGGATCGGGGAGATCTCGCGGCCGTACGGGATCCGGGTCTCCAGGACATCGGAGCGGGATCCGAAGGCGCCATGGAACTGGCGTCCGACCTTGCCCACGCCGACCTGGGTGTCCCCCGGCGCGGACCAGTTGGCGAAATCGGTCGGCGGGAAGAAGCAGGCGACGGCCTGGACGCGGCTGCTCTCGCGGTCGACGGGATCCTTGGCGGCGGGGTCGCCGTCGCGTCCCTGGGTGCCGAGGGTCAGCGAGAGGTGGCCGCCGGCGCTCGAGCCGGTGATGCCGATGCGGTCGGGGCGGATGCCGTAGTCCGCAGCGTGGTGACGGATCCAGCGGATCGAGCGGTGGATGTCCTCGGCGATCTCCAGGATGGTGAAGCGCGGCTGGGAACCGTGGACGACGGCGAAGACGGTGTAGCCGCGGTCGAGCAGGGCCTTGCAGTAGGCCGGATTGATCGCGCCGTGGTCGGAGTAGAAGCCGCCGCTGACGACCCAGACCACGGCGAGGCCGTTGGTCTTCGGGGGTTGGAGGACGTCGAGGGTGAGGGCCGTGCCGAACTTGCGTCCGTAGATGACCTCGGAGCGGCGGATCTCCTCGGCTTGGATGCGGAGGGAGAGGAAAAGACCAAGAACCAGCAGGGCGAGCGACTTCATCGGGAGTCCCCTTGTTTCCGCGTTCGGCTGGTGGCGGGCAAGTGGATTGATGAGCGAAGGTGACGGGCGACGGGAAGAGAAGCGGGAAGCGGGGGGCGGCTGGGAACTGGGACCCAGGAAGCCCAAAGGCTAGCGGGTGGGAGGCTCGGAGCGGGGCGGGGTGCCGTGGGAATGATCCGCGGCGCCACCTTCCGATGGCGGGCCCGGCGGGCGGCGACGTTCGCTGAAACGCTTTTCCATCTTCTTCTGGAAGGCGGTGAGCTTCTCCTTCTGGCCGTCGTCGAGGATGGGGAGCATCCGGCTGTTGCAGCGTTCGAAGGCCTCCTTCATGCGGCGGCCGGACTCGCGGTGGATCTCGGACATCTCGCGGTCGGTGTCCTCCATGATCGGGCGGAACTGCTCGACCTGGTTGGTGCCGAGGGCCAGCTCACGGGTGAAGGTCTCGAGCATCCGTTTCGACATCGGGGTGTTGTCCCGGGGCGGGCGCTGCGGAACCTTGGGGGCGGCGGACCAGGCGGCGAAGCCTCCGGCGACGGCACCGGCGGTGAAGGTCGCGGCGAGGTAGCCGACGAGGGCGTTGCGGCTCAGCGGGTTCATTGGAGGGCGAGGTACGTCTCCGGTTCCGGGACCGTGAAGGCCTCCTCGACGGTGACGAGGCGGTTCTGGGGAGCCATGCCGTCGTTCACGGTGAGGTACACGGAGAAGGCCGCTGTGGCGCCGGCCAGTCCGAGCCCGATGCGCAGGACGCGCAGCAGGGGCAGCGGATCCGTGGCGCGACGGGCGGCCCGGACGGCGGCCAGCACGCGGTTCTCGAGGCCGCGGTCCAGTTCCGGAACCGGACGGCCCGGGGCGCGCGACGCATCCGACAGCAGGCGATCGAGTGGTGAGTTCTTCATTTCGTCTTCTCCTCCATCAGTGCGGAAAGGTGCTTCCTCATCTTGGCCCGCGCCCGGAACGCCCGGACCTTCACCAACGCGGCGCTCCAACCGGTGACCTGCCGGACCTCCTCGACGGATTTCTGTTCCAGGTGGAGCAGCGAGATGACCAGGCGATCCTCCGGATTGAGGTTCGCCATCAGCTTCTCCACGAGTTCCCGGGACGCTACATTGTCTTCGGTCGGTGTCGAACCCGCCGTCGAGGCCAGGTTCTGCACCACGATCTCCTCCTCCTCGCTCAGGTCGGCCATCCGCATCTCCGGCCGGATCTTCTCGTGTGCGATCTGGTTGAGGCAGGTGTTCACGGCGACACGGGAGACCCAGTGCTCGAACGGCACGGCGCCCCGGTACTGTTCGATGCGGGTGAACACCTTCACGAACACCGCCTGGATGAGATCTTCCTCACTGGTTCTCCGCGGCAGGTGCGAGCGGACTATCTTGACGACCAACGGATGCAGGTGGCGCATGAGGTCGCGGGAAGCGTCCTCATCGCCAGCCCGTGCCCGTTCCACACAGGCGGGCACATCGAGCATCGGTTCGTCCATGCACAGTACTGCTGGCACCTGTCGCACCCCACGCGACCGGCCCCGTCCCGATATGGTTACAGGAAACCCACGTACTGGTCACTCGCCATGTCCGGCCGCCCCTGTTTGGATCCCGGGGTGTCCTCCGTCGACTTGGATTCCCTGGTGGCCCGGTGTGGGCAGTTCCTGAAGCCCGAGCTGTTCATCGATTACGACCGTGCCCACAACGGGTTGCAGGTCGGGAACCGCGGAAGGGTCCACCGCATCGCCGCCGCGGTGGATGCCTCGCTGGCCACCGTCCGGATGGCGGTCGAGGCGAAGGCCGACCTGCTTCTGGTCCACCATGGACTTTTCTGGGGTGCCACCGTGCCGTGGACCGGCCGCCGCCTGGAACTGCTCCGACTGCTTCTCGAAGCCGACATGGCGGTGTACTCGATGCACCTGCCGTTGGACGCGCATCGGACCTTGGGGAACGCGGCGTGCCTGGCGAAGGCCCTGGGCCTCGGAGGACTGAAGCCGTTCTTCCTGCACAAGGGCCGCGCCGTGGGCTGGAAGTCCGCGACAAGGATCTCCCGTGAGGAATTGGGCCAACGCCTGCGCCGGGTCCTTGGCGGCAACGTGGTGTTGCTCCCGGGAGGCGCTGGGGAATGCCGCAACATCGGGATCTGCACCGGTGGCGCCGGAGCGGAACTCCAGCAGGCGGCCCAGGAAGGCGTTGACACGTTCATCACGGGCGAAGGACCGCATTGGACCCATGCGCTGGCGGAAGACGCCGGCATCAACGTGTTCTACGGGGGGCACTATGCCACCGAGACGTTCGGGGTGAAGGCGCTCGCCGCCTCGCTGTCGCGTTCCTTCCGGGTGCCTTGGACGTTCCTCGATCACCCGAGCGGGCTGTGATCGGGGTGCGGCCTTCCGGGGTGGAGGCGTGGATCTGGCCGCCGAGGAAGGAATCCGGAGGGGCTTGCCGGGCCCAAGGCGTGGCGTTCCAATCGAAGGACCGGAGGGGCGCGCAAAGCGGCCTTTCCGGATCGGACGATGAAGAAGGTCAATTCCAACGAGATGGAGGAGTACGCCTGGGCGTCTCCGAAGGGCCGGTTCGCCGGGTTCAGCAAGCAGCTCTCCGAGGGACTTGGGCGGGAGCGTTTCTCGACCGACCTTCTCAAGAGGCATCCGTTCGACGTGGCGTTGATCCGGATCCCACCGGGAAAGGCCAACTTCCCCTACCATTCCCACAGCGCCCAATGGGAGTTCTACCACATCCTCTCGGGCCGCGGCAGGGTGCGGGACGAGTCGGGAGAACACGAGGTCGGCCCCGGGGACGCGTTCCTCTACAAGCCTTCCGAGGCGCATCAGTTGATGAACGGCGGCGACGTCGACCTCGTGATGTACGTGGTGGCGGACAATCCGGTCGGCGAGTCGTGCCACTATCCCGACAGCGGCAAGTGGCTGGTGCAGTCGCCGGAGCGGCGGGTGATGCGTTCCGGGCCGGTCGAGTACTACGACGGGGAGGAGTGAGCTCCGTGGCGGAGCTGTCGATGGATGAAGAGCCGGACCGCGGTCCGGCGGGCGCGGCTACCGGGTCGGAAAGGGAAGAGGCCGTGCCCAGTCGAGCACGGCCTCTTGGACCGACGCAGCCTTCTGCTGCCGTCTGCGGAAGTCAGGAGTAGCTGCTCCAGACGCTGGTACGGACAGGGGCGTAGGAACGCACCCGTTGCAGCTGGCGTCGTGAGCGGTCGAGCTCCGCCTGTTCCGCCTGGGCCAGGCGTCGGACGGTGTCCAGGACCTGGCCGTTGCGGGTCTCGAGCTGGATCAGCGAAGCCACCTCGCGGCGGAGGTCCTTCTCGATGTCCTCCCAACGGGTCCCGGTGCCGACGGTCTCGGTCCGGGCGTCGTCGGTGAACTTCATGATGCGCGGCTGGAGTTCCAGCTTCGCGCGTTGGCAACTGTGGACCTTGGGCCAGTCCGACTGGCGGATGGCGTCGCCTTCCTCCTCGGTCCAGCGACGCCATTCGGCGTAGGTGTCAAACAGACGGTCTTTGGCGCTCATGGCAGGAAAGCGACCCGAATCCGCGTTGTGGTTGTGGGCCGTTCAGGCCGCGACGGCGGCGACCGGGGTCATCCCCCGGGCGGCTTCCGACCCGCGTCCGGCGAGCATCTCGGCCCACGCGTCCCGCAGCGTCGTGATGAGGCGGATGACCAGGCGGATGCCGTCCGGTTCCTTGCGCAGGTTGCTCTGGCCGAGCTGGTCGTCGAAGAACCGGTAGAGCCGCCGCATGGTCTGGGAGAACTCGCCTCCCACCTCCATGTTCAGCGAGTGGTCCAGCTCACGGATGATGTCCTGGGCGCGGATCACGTTGTTGCTGACGGTGGAGTTGCACTCCGCCGGGTCATCCAGGTCGAAACCGGCCAAGGCGCGGTCGAGGAAGCGGATGGCTCCGTCGAACAGCATCAGGACGAGTTGGCCTGGTGTTGCGGTCTGGGTGGCGACCTGGCGGTAGGACTGCCAGGGGTTGACGGCGCGTCTCATGAGGGAATCTGGATTCATTGGAGGTGGGTGGCGTCGCTCAGGCCTGGTTGTCCTGGATCTTCAGGGCCAGGAGGGTGGAGATGCGCTTGATGGTCTCCGCGGGCGGGTATTCCACCTGCGAGACGAGCGTCTTGCCGACGGCGACCACTTCCGAACGGCTGTCCGGAAGTTCGTCGAGCGCGTCGCGGATCGCGGTCGTGTCCGAGAAGTCGGTACGATCGGTTCCTGCGGGCGTTGACGATTTGCGGGTCCCGCTGGTCCCCAATCGCGACAGCGGGTCTGTGTTTCCTGTGGGTCTGATGTCCATAGTTCCTTACCTTTCTTGGCAGGTGGGGTCGCCTCCCGTTATCCCCCCGGGACAACCCCGGTGGGAGCATCGGCGACCGTTCGAAAAACTTGAGTCGGAACGGATACGATTCGGTTTCCTGTTCATCGGGCGGGCAGGGTTTCCGACACGGCCTGGGCCGCGTAGCGGGTGAAACGGGCCGGGGATCGCATGTCGGCCTGCGGGTCTCCCAGCTCGGCCGGCCCGGTGTGGTGCGCACGGAAGTAGTCCCGGGCTGCGCGGGCCACGTCCGCGTCGCCCGCGTCGAAGGTCTCGTCGGCCGACCAGAGCGTCTGCCCGGTCGAGGTCGTGACCAGGCGGGCGTCCACGCCGATCGACACCGGCGGATACACCCTCAACGAATGGACCCGAACGAACATCACGCCGTCGGCCACGAGGTTCGTGCGGATCCGTGCAAGGAAGTCCGCGGGCAAAGGCTCGCTGGCCGAGACCTTGTGGCGTCCGATCCAGCGGGTGAGTTCGGTCCGGGTGACGCTCAGGGTTTCGAATCGCCGGGTCTTCCGGAGCTCCTCCTCGAGGATCCGCTGGACCTGGTCGAGGTGGGCGGAGTCGGTGAGGTCCTCCCCGTGGGTGGTCAGCGGCAGGATGGCCACACGTCGGAAGTCGGGAGGAAGCTTCTGGACGGCGCGGTAGATGTTCGCCGGCTTGAAGCGGGGGCCCACTTCCGGAAGCGCGACCTGGGACGTGGAGCAGCCGACGGCGAACCATGCCGACACGGCGAGAAGCAGCGGGGTTGGGATGCGGGGGCGTCTCATGGATGGATCAGGTTCCCGACGGGACCATCGAGTGGGCCACCACGCCCTGGAGCAGCTTGGCGGCGGACGGCAGGACGTTGCCGAGACGCGCCAGCCCCTCGTTGATCCGCAGGACCGAGGATTCGGCGTTGTGGTCGATGAGTTGGCGGTAGCGTCGGAGGAACTCCTGGCCGACGGCGACCTCGGCCGATGGCGGCACCTCGGGCAAGGGCTGTTCCGCGAGCATGCGGCACAGCGTCAGTGCGCCCAGGTTGACCGGATCGGACGCGGGCTTCTGTTCCGCCCACAGGTCCACCGCCTCGGCCCCGAGCCCCCCGAGCAGAAGGGCCTCGGCCCGTTGACGCCGCAGGATGGGCATATCGGGGAGGTTCCGCAGCGCCTCGCCCGTCCAGTCGACGGCGAACTCGATGGTCGCAGGCTGGCGCAGGGCGACGATGCCGCCGACCTCCCAGGCCTTGGCATGGCGGGGATTGAGACCGATCACCTCGTTGAGGAGGGTCAGCGCCTCCACCGTCTTGCCGCGTTGGGCCTCGAGGACCGCGAAGTCCATGCGTGCCCCTTCCGACTGCGGCTCGTCCTGGAGGGCCTGCCGGTAGGCCTCCGCGGCCGCGTCGTTCTCGCCCAGGTGGCGGAGCGCGTTGCCAAGGCAATGGGTCGGGGCGCCGCGCATCACGTCGGCGCGCACCGGCGTGAGGGCGGGACGTCCGCGCAACTGCAGGCATCGGCGCATCGCGTCGGCGCACTCCTTCCAGCGACGGGTCTCCAGGCAGGCCAAGCCGAGCTGGAACCAGAGCGTCGCCGTCTCATCCGCCGGACGCACGGCGCCGGACGTGAGCAGGTTGACGACGTCGTCGTAGCGCTTCATCTGGAGCAGGTGGGAGGTGAACTGGGTCATCAGCACCTCGCGCAGCTCTGGGGGCGTCTCCTCGTAGGGGCGTCGAATCATGACCTGGAAGGCCCGGTCGTAGTTCCGGACCGCCCAGTCCGGCTGGCCGGCCTTCCACAGCTCGAGGCCGAGGTTCATCAGCAGGTTGACGTCGTTCGGGAACTCCTCGTTGGCGAGCTCCAGGAGGCGGAGGTTCCGGTTCACCTTGTCGCGGCTCTTCACGACCTCGGCCTGGTAGCCGTGGTGGAGTAGACGCGCCTGGCCGAACCGGTTGTCGAGGCCCCACTGCTGGCGGCGGGTCTCGAGGCTCGCATAGACCTGCTCGTGGACGCGGCTGACGTAGAACAGCGCCGGGGCGTTGCGGAACAGGCGCGGGACCTGACTGACCCCCTCGTTCTCGCGTCCGACGTCGGTCAGCGGGAGGCGCCAGGCGATGACGCCGTCCTCGCGGAGGTGGGAACGCAGCGTCTCATGCTGGTCCGGGAGCAGTTCCTCGTCGGCGTCGAGCACGAGGATCCAGTCGCCGGTGGCGTGGCGGAGGGCCTCGTTGCGGGCGTTGGAGAAGTGGTTGTCCCACGCGCGGAAGTGGACCTCGGCGCCGTGTTCGCGGGCGATTGCGACCGTGCGGTCGGTGGAGCCGGTGTCGACGAGCACGATCTGGTCGGCCAGGCCGCGGACCGACTCCAGGCAGCGGCCGAGGAAGCGTTCCTCGTTCTTGGCGATCATGCAGATGGTGAGCCGGGGACGTTCGCCCTCGCGGAACGGGGCCGGGGCGAGGTGGGAGGCCGGGGTGCCGGGGCGGCCCGGGATGCCGGAGAGGAGCTTCTTCGGCGTCTTCCAGCGGGGGGCGAGGACGGCGGCCTTGCGGGCGCACCGGCGGGCGAGGTCGAAGTCGCCGGCCTGGACGGCGGCCTCTCCGAGGAACACCCAGGCCTCGGGATGGAAGGGACGGATCCGAAGGGCCTCGATCGCGAGGTTCCAGGCCTCGGGGATCCTGCCGGCGTTGAGCGCCGCCACGGCGCCATCGAGGCGGCCGAGGTGGGCGACGGCGGGCAGGGTGAAGCCGACCACCGTGGAACGGCGCATCGCGGCGTCCGCGGCGGCCTCGCGGGCCTTGGTCTCGCGCAGTTCGTGCAGGTGGGCGACCGCGGTGCGCGCGGTCCGCTCCCAGGTCCAGTGGCTCCGGACGTGTCGGGCACCCGCGGCGGCGCGTTCCTTCCACGGAGCGGGGTCCGCGGCCACCTCGCGCATCGCGTCGGCGAGCACCCGGGTGTCCGGTTCCAGCAGCCAGCCACGGTGGTCGAGCTTCATGCCGCTGATCTCGTTGCCGAGCATCACGCGCTGGGAGGGAAGCCGGCGGACGAACTCGTCCGTCGCGAAGTCGTCGGTCGAGCCGCCGCCGGTGACGATCACCGGCAGGGCGCAGGCCATCGCCTCCAGCACGGGGAGTCCGAAGCCCTCGCCGCGGTAGGGATGCACGAGGCAGTGGCACGCGGTGTAGAGGCCGGCCATCTCGGCGCCGGACAGCTCGGTGTCGAGATGGAGGATCTCCGGGGCGGCGGGATCGGCCTGCGCGGCGCGGATCCGGTCGGCGAGGGTCTGCCCGGCGTACACCGAGCCGCCGCCGAAATCCTTGATCACGAGGCAGACGTCGTCCGAGCGGCGGAAGGTCCTGAGGTAGGTGTCCAGGAGCAGGTCGGCGCCCTTGCGTCCGATGGTGCCGCCGACGAAGAGGAAGCGGAACGACTTGGAGGTCTTGAGCGCGAACGGCGCGGCCTCCGGACGGTGCAGGGCGGGATCGATGCCCAGCGGGAGGATCCGGAGCCTGGAGTCCGGCACGCCGGCCGCGATGTAGAGGTCGCGGACGTACCGGGTGTAGCACCAGAGCTGGTCCACGCCGGCGGCGGCCTTGGCCCAGTCGGCCGGGATGGAGCCGAATTCCCAGGGCTGCATCTGGATCCAGGCACCCTGGGCCGGGGCGTCCCAACGGGGCGGCCATTCGTGGCGGAGGACGGCCTCGGTCGAGCCCGGGGCGCGGCCTTGGACGTCGCGGGCGAACCGGGCGAGTTCCGGCGGAAGCGAGCGCAGGGGTGGGGTCTTCGCGGAAACCGGCGTCGAGCGAACGCCGCCGCAGCGGGCGAGGGCCGTGTGCAGCTCGCGGTTCACGTGGGACAGCGAACCGAAGTCGAGGAAGGAGCCTTCGATCGCGAGGTTGACCGCCTTGCCGGGATTCGCCGGGGCGGAGCGGTGGAGGTCGACCACCGGGGCGGGCCGAAGCGTCGGCGTAACCAGGCGGCGTTCGATCTCCTGCAGGCGGTGGAGGACGATCTCGGCCACGGCCTCGCGGCTGTAGTGGGTGGCCATGTGGACGCGGGCCGCGCGGCCCTTGGCCCGGGCTTCGTCGCGGTGGGTGAAGACGTGGCGCAGGAGCGTGCGGAGGTGCGGCTCGGACGGGTTGGCCCAACGGTGGCCCTTGTAGTGCCAAAGCTCGGGCTCCAGTCCGCGGGCCTCGACGATCTCGTAGTCGAGCAGGTAGCCGGTCTGCTCGGACATGAACTCGGTGTTCGCGCTCCAGTTGGTCGCGATCACCGGACGCTCCATCAGCATGGCCTCGTGTTGGGGACGTCCCCAGCCTTCGCCGCGGCTCGGCGCGAGGTAGCAGTCGCACGCGAGGTAAAGCGAGGGAAGCTGCTCGTTGGGCACCTGCTCGGCGATGAGCTCGATGCGGGGCAACGCCTTGTCGCCGAGTCCGAGGGTGGCGGCGAACTCGCGGATGCGCTTCCAGATGGCCTCGGCGGGATCGCCGTCGGGCTTGGAGAAGAGGTAGGTGCGGAGCCAGAGGCAGACGTCGTCGGCCGCGGAGAACTCACGCAGGTAGGCGGCGAGCATCACGTCCCAGCCCTTCCGCGAGGACCACTCGAAGATGGAGAGGAAGTTGTAGCCGGCCCGGTTCGGCAGCGGATAGGCGGTGTGGAGGGCCGGGTCGAAGAAGTGGGAATCCACCGCGCCGGGGACGACGACGAGCTTGGAGCGTTCGACCCCGCTGTTGGCGAAGGTCTCCACGTTGAACTGCGACGGGACCCAGACCTCGTCCATGCGGTTGCAGGCGGCCACCCACTCGGGGGCGATCCGGTCGGTCTCGAACATCGTGCGTCCGACGCTGCAGTGCGCGTTTTGAAGTCGGACGAAGCCGCCGGCCGGGTTGTGGGAGATCACGATCCCCTCGTTCAGGGACTCGAACCGGTCGTGCATCCGGAACAGCGATTCCCGTTCGGCCGGCGGGAGGCCCGCGATGAACTTCTCGGAGCGGACCACCGTGTGGTGCTTGATGCCGAGGTCGATGCGCCTCTCCAACGGCAGGACGAAGTTGATGGCCTCGCTGGCGTAGCCGGAGGGGTTGAAGATCGGCGCGGCCCAGCGGACCGGCATCCCGAGTTCGACGTCACGGCGACGGATCTGCAGTCCGACGGCGGTCATGACCAGCGTGTAGCGGCCGTCGTCGTGGGTCGTGGTGCTGTGCCGGTTGAACTTCGGGCGGAAGCCGGCGGCACGCAGGCGCGCGGCGAAGTCGACGTCCTCGCCCTGGTAGAAGCCGCGGCCGTCGTCCCACTTCACCCGGTCGGCGACGTGGGCCTTCAGCAGGATCAGGCCGCCGGTGACGTACACGTGGTCGTCGTCCTCATCGTAGTCCAGGAGCACGTGTCCGCGGGGGCCGCCGTGCGTGGCCCAGTCCCAGAACCGGGTGCCGTCGGGGTTGAGGATGCGGACCGCGAGCACCTCCCAGTCGTCTCCGAAGCGCTGTAGGCCGGCGTGGAAGTCGGCGTGGAAGACGAAGTCGTCGTCGACCACGACGAGGTGGTCGTACTTGGCCGCGGCGGTGAGCACGTTGCGCATCTCGCCGAGGCGGCCGTTGCGGGCGGCGTCGACGGCCGGGGCCGTGCCGACGCCTTCGGGCAGGTCCGCGGGCGGTTCGCCGCCGACGAGGATCTCGAAGGCCGGGATGCCGAGGGCGCGGATCGACTCGATCTCCCGGAGCAGCTTCGCGGGCCGCTTGCCGTTGGTGATGATGAGGAAGGACCAGCCGGGAAGGCGTTCCTTCGAAGGGGTCCTCACCGTGGCCGGCTGCGGCGCCGGGGCGGGCCGCGGGGTGCCGGAGTCGACCGGAGTCGCGTGGGCGATCCCGAGGGCGTCCTGGAGCTGGTTCACGATGGCTTCGAGATCGGGGTGGGCGGGGCCGACGGACTGGGCGAGCCGATAGTGCTCGAGGGCGCCGCTGAAGTCGTCCTTTTCAAGCGCCTGGAGTCCGGCGGCGATGGCCTCTTCCTGGGCGTGCGTCAGCTTCGGGGCGGCGGGCTCGGGCCGGAGCGCGGCGACGCGTTCGGCGATGACGGCGTCCTCGGGCAGCCGGCGATGCAGTTCCTCGAAGACCTCCAAGGCGGTGGTCTTGTCGCCGAGCTTCAGCAGGCATTCGCCGAGGACCACGAGCGCGTCCTCGTTCTCCGGTGCCAGCTTCAGGAGGCGTTCGCAGACCTGGGCGGCCTCGAACCACTGTCCGCGCCGGAACAGCACCTGGGCGAGGAGCGCGAGGGCGTCCACGCCGTCCGGCTGGACCTCCAGGGCGGCCCGCGCGGCGGCCTCGGCCTTCGCGAGAGGGTCCTCGACCGGCGCCTCCACGGCGCGGCGGTTGAAGAGCGACGGCGCGAGGGTCTTCGGCTTCGGCGCGGCGGTCGGAGTCGGCTTCGGAGCGGGCAACGGGGCCGGGGCCGGGTTCACCGAGGACGCGGTCCGGGTGGACGTCTTGGAGGCCTTCGGTGCCACGACCGAAGCGCCGACGCCGGAGGCGGGACGCCAGGTGGCAGCGCCGTCGAGAGCGGTCCGGAACAGCTCGGCGTAGCGAGCCGCCATGGGTGCCCAGTCGAAGCGTTCGACGACGGCCCGGCGGGCGTTCCGGCCGAGTTCCACGCGGAGTTCCGGATTGTCGCGGAGCTCGCAGACCGCGTTGAGGAACGAGGGAAGCAGGTACTCGACGAGCTTGGCGTTCCGACCGTCGACCAGGTACTCGGGCACGGTGCCGTTGTCCGTGGTGATGATCGCTCGCTCCATCGCCGCTGCTTCCATCAGGGAGTTGTTGTTGCCCTCCTGGTGGACCGCCGACGAACAGACATAGCAGTCGATCGAGTCGTAGAACTTCCGCATGCCCTCGAGGTCGAGGTTCTTGTCGGAGTAGCCGCAGAAGACCAGTTCCACGCCCGGAAGCCGGGTGAGGGGCTGGATGAGGGATTCGAAGCCCTTGGCCTTGTTGGCGCGGTTGCCGGCCCAGCCGATGCGCAGGCGGCCGTGGCCTGAGATGTCGGCTTTCGTGGACGGACGGAAGAACTCCGTGTCCGTGCCGTGGGTGACGTAGTGGGTGTTCGGGACGAACGGCTGGAAGAGGCGGGTGAGCCGGTCCGAGACGCAGTGGATCCGCTGGAACTTCGTGTTCAGCAGCTCCGTGAGGTTGAGGAAGTCCTGGTCGGCCCAGGAACAGACCGAACGGATGCCGGTGATGTACTTCGACGGCGTGCGGATCAGGGCCGGCGCGATCAGGTTCCACTCCAGCGGATAAAGCAGGTCGTAGTCGTCCTCGTTGTACGGTTGGCCGTGGAACTTGAGGTCGAAGTCGAACTCGTGTCCTAGGCGTTCCTTCAGGACCTGGCAATGACGGGCGAAGATCCACTTCGGGACGTCCGCCATGAGCATCACGCGCGGCTTCCGGCCGGAGGCCATCCGGCGGGGCGCGACGGAGGCGGTGGGTGCCGGGGAGACGGAGGCCGGGACGGTCGCGCGGCGGCCGATGTAGACGCGCTTCGGGATGACCTGGGATTCCTCCTGGATCTCCTCAAGACGCAGGCCGGCGCGCTCGAAGGCGGCGCGGACGTCGGCCTCGGAGAACCGGCTCCGGTACTCGCTCGGACGGCGTTCGGACTCCGGCTTGTTGCGGTCGGCGGTGTGGTACCGGTTGCCGGGGACCGCGTCGTAGGCGGTGTCGATGATGTCGATGACGAACACGCCGTCCGCGGCGAGCGAAGGCAGGTAGGTCGCGAGGAGAGCGTCGAGGGAGAAGTTCTCCAGCAGGTGGCACCAGTTCAGCGCCTCGATGACGGCGTAGCGTTCCTTGCCGAGGAGTTTCGGCGCCAACGCGTCGTCGACGGCGAGGGTCACCGGGAGCCCGGTCTGGGCGGCGATCTGCTGTCCGGCGGCGATGGCCTTGGGATCGATGTCGGTGCCGTAGAGTCGGGTGAACCCGCGTTCGGCGAGCCAGAACAGGTTCATGCCCACGCCGGTGCCGATGGACAGGATCGGCCGGTGCGGTGCGACGTTGCGGGCGATCCATTGGCAGGGCTTCACGACGTCCCAACGCGAGGCGCGTTCGCGGAAGATGTAGCCGAACCAGGGTTGGGCCCCGTGGTCGGCGATGGCCTTCTCCACAACCGCCGACGGGATCCGGATCGCCGGATCGAGGTCGACCTGCGATTCGGCTCTTGCGACACGGCGGGCGACGTAGACGGTGAGGGGAACCGTCTGCTCCCGGGTGTACGTTTCCACGATGGAAATCCCCTTTCTCAGGCACGTGGAGCGCACTTCCGCATCGGACATCCTGAATCGAAACTCGGAAGGGCGGCGCTCGGAGACCGGTTTGCCCCAGTCCGCCGTGTTGTAGGCGTTGTCCGGGTGCTTCGAGTAGGACGCGTCCACCATGTCGAACACGAAGGACCCGCCGGGTTTGAGGCGGCTCAGGTAGGTGTCGAGGAACACCTCGAAATCCAGTCCCTCGATCAACCGGAGGACGTTGATGCACATCACGACGTCGTAGGTCGCGGATCCGAGATGGATAGGATTCCTGAGGTCATCCCGCCAAACGCGGACGGAAAGGGAACACGCCCCGATGATCTCGTTCGCGGCGGAAACGGTGGCTGGGTCCGAGTCAAAGCCGTCCAGATTGCGGAATCCTTCCTGCTCGAGGAAGAAGAGGTTCATTCCAAGTCCGCAGCCCGGTGACAGGACCGAGGCGGTTGACGGGTGATTGGTGGCGATCCACCGGCCTGTTGCCATCGCCTCCCAACGTTCACCACGTCGGCGGAACCCTCCCTCCTTGTGCCATGCGTGCAGTCCGTTGCGATCCACTGCGGCGTCCACGACATCCGTTGGAAGCCGGATCGGCGAGATCTCCGATGGAGCCATGGGCTGACCCGTGGGACGGGTGTTGACTTCGATCGGTGCCGGTGCGGCGGTGGTCCGGGGCGCGGCGGCGCCGGTCCGGGCCGCGTAGAGGTCGGCGTACTCGGCCATCGTGCAGGCCTTCACGCCACGTCGTTCGGCCAACTCGAAAACCCGGGCCATCATGTCGAGGTAGCGTTGCACCTCGGCGGCGGTCTGGGGATACGGCGAGGCCCCGGCCAGCAGTTCCACGTTGTGGAACATCATCATCAGCGGGCGGTGGACCCCGTTCACCGGCGGTTGCGCCAGGACGTGGTCGAGGACGCGGCAAAGCGTGTCGGCGTCGGAGTACCACGGACGGAACCAGATCGGTTCTGCCGGGTTGTTCGAGGCGACCGTCCCGGTAGGCAGAATCGTCACGGGAACCTCGAGCAGTCCCCCGGTGCCTGGGCAGGAAATGTCCCCCTCGGGTCCCAGGGTGTAGGGCATCTCCGGGTGCCGTCGGTAGTCCGGACGCTTCTCGCCGCGGCGGCTGGTCCAGCAGATGTGGGGCGTGACCGAGGAATCGATCCGGTAGCCAAGCTCCTGGAGGATCCGGCCGGTGTGGGGTCCGGCGCCGAAGCGGCCGGCCCGGAAGCTCAGGGGCTGGAAACCGAACTGTTGGCGGAACATCTCGGTCAGCGTCGCCATCTTGGCCCGCTCGAGTTCGGCCCCGTATTCCCACTGCATCTCATCCGTCGTGGTGCCGGCGAAGTCCCAGGTCTTGATCTGCGGAACCACGTAATCCCCATGGAGATGCGTGGTGAGCTCAACGTCGCGGCAGGCCTTCAGGGCGGCGACGCTCCCGGGGTGCGTCATGACCTCCGGGCTGAGCAGGTAGGTCGGCCGGATGCCGAACCGGGCGAACAGCGGCTGGAGCCGGTCGGGGATGGCCTCGGTCACTCCGCGGAAGGTGAGGGGCGAGGCGGTGCGCCAGGTGGACGACTTGTCGCACTCGGTGTCGATGGTGACCAGCAGGCGCGGTTCGACGGGGTTCATGCTTCGGCTTGAGGTGGGGTCAAAGCGCACTGTCCAGACCGTTGGTCTTCAACAGGCTGTCCATTGCTGAGCAAAGGGCGCGCCAATTGGCCAGGAAGCGCTCCCGGCCGGGCTGCGGACCCGCCATCTCGGCCAGGAGATCGGCGTCCCGGTAGGTCTGAACGGCATGGTAGGGAACCCCCATCATGTCGCAGAAGCCGCTGGTCCGGGTGTCCGTGGCGAGGAACGTCGCCGGACGCCCGTAGGCGAGGGACAGCATCCCGAAGTGCAGGCGGAAGCCGGCGGTCCGGGTGGCGAGGTGGACGCCCTGGATCATCGGACCGGCGCCCCAGTTGTCGTCGTGCAGGGACTCGAGTCCGAACTCGCGGACGAGGTCCTCGGCGATCGGCAGGTCGTACGGGCTCTGGAGCAGCAGCACCGGACGGAAGTCCCGGCAAAGCCGCTTCAGGGTCTCCATCTGCTTGAGGTTCCAATGTTCCTCGACGTGCAGGAGACGGGCCCGGACCGACAGCACGAGGCGTTCGGAGGAAGGCTCGAGGAACTGCGGTTCGCGGAGGCCGTGGAAGAGCACCGGGCAGCCGGTGAGTTCGACGTTCCGGATGCCGAGGCTGCGGACGAAGTCGAGCGCCACCGGATCGCGGACGGAGCCGACGGCGCAGCGTTCATGGATCATCCGCACCGCCTGGACGCCCTCGGGGTTCATCGCCGGCAGGCGTCCGATCGGCGCGCTGGAGCCGACGCCGAGCGGCAGGATCGGCACGCGGATCCGGGAGATCACCGCCGGGGTCAGCGGGCAGGAGAAGACGTGCTGGTAGAGGTTCGTGCCGCAGATCACCGCGGCGTCGCAGCCGTTGATCTCCTCGATCTGGGCCGGCGAGAGCGGCTGGAGCAGCGGAAGCTCATGGAGCCGGTGGCCGCCGAGGATCCGGCGGACGGCGTCCACGATCAGGGCGTCGCCCGAGTTGTCGCCGTTCACCGCGGCGCTCAGCAGGGCGAGCGTCTTGCGGCGGAAGGCGGGTTTGGCGGTCCGGCCGATGGCCGGTGCGGCTTCCGTCACCTCGATGCGGGAGGGTGCCGACGCCGACGGGAACTCGACGAGGTAGAGGAACTCCGCACGGCCGAGGTCGGTCTTGGACAGGATCCGACCGCCGTGGGAGCGGAACAGGTCCTCGAGTCCGGGGAATCCGAGGGGGTTCTCCCAATGTTGGGCGGCGCGCCGGACCGGGTTGGAACAGTCGTTGAACGACATCACCAGCCAGCGCACGTGCGAGGCGGCCCAACGGACCAGGCGGTCCGGGTCGGCGAAGTACTCGAACACGCCGAGGAACGTGGCGACCGAGTGCGACTCGGCGGGCAGTTCCTGGGCGAAGTCCATGATCCGGACGCCCGGAGCGCGGGCGATGCGGTCGATCGGTTCGTAGCGGACCGACGCGGGGAGCAGCGGCTTGAGCGTCTGGTGTCCGCAGCCCATGTCGACGACGGAAGCGCCGGCGGGCAGGGGCAGGGAGACGACCGCGGCGGCGGCGGCGCGGGCACGGTCGGGCCATTGGCCGAGGTCGACGCCGAGATTCCGCTCGTGGAAGGCCCCGGCCGGGATCGGCGAGGCGGTCTCCTCCGGCGGCAACGCGCGCCAGGCGGCCCGGAGGGCGCGGCGCCAATGCGGGGCGACGTCGTCCCAGCGGCGCTCCGTCGCCATGCGGCGGGCGTTGTCGGAGCCGGCCTGGCGGACCTGGTCGACGTTCTGTCGGCACCATTGGAAGGCGGCGCCGAATGCGGCCGGATTCCGGTTCACCACGAAGCCGTTCTCCCCGTGGCGGACCAGCTCGGGGACGATCCCGACGTCCACGGCCACCGGGAACACGCCCGAGGCCATGCCCTCGACGAGGGTCAGCGGTTCGCCTTCGGCCGTGGAGGCGACGCAGAGGACGTCGATGGAGTTGTAGAAGCGTCCCATGGCGGCGGAGTCGAGGTCGCCGCCGGCGAGGACCAGCTCGAAGTCGCGTCCGGCCGCCGGGACGAGGACGTCGTCCACGCCCTTGCAGGCGTCCTTGCGGTTGCCGGCCCAGCCGATGCGGAGCGGTCCGGTTCGGTTCTCCCGGGCCGAGAAGGTCCCGGTCTCGAAGCCGTTCGGGCACCAGAACACCTCCCGGTGCGGGGAGAAGGCGTCGCGGAGCCGATGCGAGGTGGCCGTCAACGTGCCGGCGTCGGCGAGGTACTTCGCCGCGGCCTGGGCGGCGTTGAGCCGGCCGTAGGCATCCTCGTTCTCCCAGCGGTGCGAGCTGATCTCCTTGATCACCCGGCAGGGCTTCACGCCGAACTTGCGATGGTAGTCCTCGCCCCAGAAGAACACATAGAGCAGGTCGAACTTCCAGGCGTTGAGATCCGGGTTCTCCCGCACGTACTCAATGCGGAACTCGAACTCGTCGGACAGCCGGCGGGAGATGGCCTGGGCGGCCGTGTCGTAGGCCCAGCCGCGCTTGTCGACGAGCATCAGCACGCGCGGCTTCTCGCCGTCGGGACGCAGCACCGGCAGGCCGAGCAACGCCGGATCCACGGCCGGCTTGCGGGCCGGTGCAGTGACGGACTGGGTCGGCTGGGTCGCCGTGGAGTGTGAGGCGGCCGGGGCGTTGGCGTTGGCGGCGGTGACCGTTGGGGTCGCGGTCCTGGAAGCCGGACGGAGCTTGCGGGCGACCTCGGGGGCGATGGTCGAGGTGAGCTTGTCCCACCAGCGTTCGAGGGTGTAGTCGCGCAGGGTGCGCTTCCATCCGGCGGCGGCGATCCGGCGGCGTTCCTCGTCATGGGCGAGGTAGTAGCGGGTCTTGTCGATGCACTCGGCCAGGGTCTCGAAGCCGACGACCTCGCGGTCCAGTTCGTAGATCTTCCCGAGGTGCGAGCGGTTGTCGCAGATCTCCAGGACGCCGAACGCCGGGAGCATCGTGGTGCGGGTGTTGCAGGGCCCGATGCTGTTGTGGAGGTTCCAGCCGATCTTCGCGCGGCGGTACACCGGCGGGGCCTCGACCGCGCCGCCCGGCCAGCCGGGTCCACGGACGAACGCGTTCGGGAACTCCTTCACCAGCGCCTCGATGCGCTGGGCGCGGTCGCTGAGGTTGAAGACGCGTTCGCAGAGGAGGACCACGTCGAGGTCGCGCGGCCCGTGCAGGATGGAGCTTTCGGTCAGCTCCGGGGCGCACAGTTCGGGACGGACGGGCGTGAAGATCCACTCGACGTTGCGGCAACCCCAGCGGCGGTAGTCGTCGACGCAGGCGATGTTGATCGGGAACGCGAAGTCGAACGCCGGAGCGGCGGGCTTCGAGAGCACCTCGCTGCTCTCCGGGTCGTCGGCGCACACCCAGACGTTGAAGGTGGACAGCGTCCGGACGAATTCCGGGTGCAGCATCGGACCGCCGGAGGAGACGAGGACGTCCTTGGAACGCAGCCGTTCCTCCAACTGGGTGTACATCGCCATCAGGTCGGCCGAGCGGTTCCGCCACTTCTCGTCGAGCTTCGGGAAATGCCACCAGCCGCCGGGACAGGGCAGTCCGATCGCCTCGACGTCGTAGCCCATGGCGCGGACGTTCGCCGCGAAGGCTTCCTCCTCCACGCGACGCGCGTCGGAGGTGCACGGATAGACGATGGCGTAGCGGAGCTTCCGGGTGTCGATCGGCGCGGAATCCGGTGTGGGGGCCGAGGAGACGACGGGAGGCGTCGGCGCGGAGAAGGGCACCGGTGCGGCGGCCCGGGCGGCGGCGAGGGTGGCGCCGATGTCGAAGCGGGTCGGATGCTGCAGCGCGGCGACCGGGGCCGGGGCGGGCTTGCGGGCCGGGACAGCCTGGGGCTTGCGGAGGACGCCGCACCAGGAGTGGCGGAGGTTCACGACCTCCAGGTCGAGCAGTCCCTGGTCGCGCAGGAAGCGCTCCACGCCGCGCATCGAGGCGTCGATCCAGTCGAACCGGCGCGAGAACTGCGAGAAGTCGTGCCAGACGATGAATCCGCCCGGCGCGATGCGGTCCCAGACCAGCTTCGAGTCGAGGTAGACGTTCTCCTCGTCGTGGGCGGCGTCGACGAAGACCATCCCGAGTTTCCGGATGTGTGCGGGGATCTCCCAGCGGGCGGTGTTGGCGTAGAGCTGTTCGACGTTCTTCAGGCCCCGTTCGCGGTAGTAGGAGCCGATGGCGTCCTTGTCGATCAGGTGGGTGACCATCTTGCCGCCCGAGGCGTCGTGCTGTTCCGGCAGGATGTTGACGGTGTGGCAGACGAGTCCGTGCGACAGGTTGGAGGCCAGCTTGAACGCGCCGCGGCCGTGGGAGGTGCCCAGTTCGAGCACGTTGTGGATGGCGTTCGCGGCGAGGGTGCAGAGCACCTCGGCGTCCCGGCGCTTGCGGCCGTTCACCTCGGTGTCGTTCTCCACGACGTCCAGGTCCGGCTCGAGCAGTTCGCCGTCGCAGGGCAGACCGAAGTGGCGTTTGAGTTCCTCGATGGAGTCGACGACGCGGATCTTCACGGCTGGTAGGCGTTGGCTGGGGTCGCGTTGGAAGGGGAAAGGGCGTGGCCGAGCCGACCCGAGGACGCCGTGGGGCTACCGGCTCCGTTGGGGGCGGAGCAGGTCAGGAGGAATCGGCGTCCAAGGGTCGGCATCGGCAGGCGGCCTCCCGGTCCCGGGGGCGGGACACGGTGGGCCGTCCTGATGGAAGCCAACCGGATGCCAGACCATGAAACCGCTGGGAATCAGCGGGATGCAGGTGCTCCGGGCGGCCCGCAATGGTCGGGCTGGCAGGAATTGCCGGGAATCCGGCGGGACGAAACTGCCGGGCTGGCGTGTGGGGGAGACACGGATTTCACGGATTTTCCCGGAGGCATGGGACGGGGTTGTGGGTCGCGAAGCGGGAGGCCTTGGCAGCAACTCCCTCCGTGAAATCCGTGTCGAACGGATCCCCGGTCACTTCTCCGGCGGGAAGGTGGCCGGATCGAAGGGCAGGTTCTTCGGATCGTTCAAACGACTTCCGGCGGCGTCGATCAGGGTCGGGGTGATGAGAACGAGGCGATGGCGGACTTCCGTGTGGCTGGCCTCCTTGCGGAACAACCGACCGACCAAAGGAAGGTCGCCGAGGACGGGAACACTGTCCTTCGTGGAGACCTTGTTGGTGACGAGGCCGAGGCTCAGAACGACGGACTGTCCGTCCCAGAGATGGGCGCGAGCCGTTGCTTGGTTGGTTCGGATGAGAGGTAGCGGTGTCTTCTCCGGGTTGTCCAGATAGCCAAGGAACTCGACCACTTCCGCAGCGGCATGGAGTTTGATCGCGTTCGTATCGAATCCATCGACCCAAGCCGTCAGGCGGATCTTCGGGCCGGTGAGAAGGGAGATGTAGTGTACAGTCTCCGGGACGCCGTCGGTGGCCGGGGATTTCGAGGTGACCACCGTCTTGGCCTCCTGGACGGAGACCTCGGCATCCCGACCGGAAAGGGTTGTGACCCGTGGCGCCGTCAGGATTTCGGTACCGACGGCCGACTCGATTCCGCCCAGCAGGTTTCGTGTCTTCTCCGCGGTGAGGATCGAAGTGGACCCGCTTTCGGCTCCGACTCGGTCAAACTTGGAAAGTTGATCCGGCAGAACATCGATCCACTTCGTGGCCAACTCGATCTGAGCTGGCCGCATGTTCAGGACCAGAAGGGCCCGGTCCATGGCATCGCAGACGTCCTGCGTGGCTCGCACGAACAGCTTTCCCTGACCGTTGAGGTACAACACCGGGCGCCTCTGCTCCGGGGATTCCGTGTTTCCTGCCAATGGCTCGGCGGCAGTGGGAATGGGCAGCCCGAGCCGGTTCAGGTACAACTTCAACCCCGCCACGATTGAGGCTGTGTCATTCGGTGAGATCTGCCGGCCGAGAGACTCTCCCAGCGCCATGGCCATCGCCCTGGGGTCGACGGAGAAAACGCGGACCCGGAGGGGAACCTGTTGCTTCGAAGCAAGCTGTTCGGAGGAGACGTCGTCGTTCGTGGAGGATGTGACGGGAGACGCAGGTGTGGCACCCGCCGAGGTCGCTCCTGGATCTAGCTTCAGCCCGTAGCGGCGGGCCAGGACCGGGTCCATCCGATTGGGTGTGGACGTCGACGCCGGGGTGGCGGTGGGAACATCGGTCTCAGCTCGCGATTGGAAGTTTCCTTCCTGCCACTCGGATGCCTTCTGCATCAGGTCGTCGTCGGTCTCCGATGGCTCAGACGCTTCTCTCGCTGATCCTAGCCAAAGCTGGTAGGTCTTCCGAAGCTGTTCGCGGACCTTCGGATGGCTGTCCTTGTAGCGTTTCCGGAGCTTCAGGAGTGCTGTGAACTCCTTGTTGAAGGCGGCGCCGCTGTCGCTCCGGCTGATGGGAGAGATCCCGTTGACCAGGACCTGGGGTTTCAGGTCTTGCCCAAGCGCACGCCAGTCCACCGCCTCGGCGGAGTCGAGTCCACGATCGGTGCCGTTCACCGAGGTGGGCTCCGTCGAACTGTTGGCGCGTCTGCTTTCGACCCGCCGCGCGAAGCCCATTGGGACGAAGAGGGCGCCGGCGAGGACCACGGCGATCCATCCGGTCCAACCCATCCGGGCGCTGCGCGGCAATGGCTGCTCCACCAACCGGCGCACGCGTTTCTCCAGCCGGCTCCGCGACTCTAGGATCGAGAGCAGGGCCAGCGAGAGTCCGGACGGCGTCGCGCAATGGCGGGCCACGGCAACCAACGTGGACGGGTAGGACTCCGAGTCGGGTTCCAGCATGACCGCTTCGTCCACGACCTCCTCGCGCAACGCACGGATCCGGGCGTTCACGAATCCGACCAGCGGGTTCCACCACCAGAGTGCCTGGACCGCGACCTGGAATCCGTGGAACCACAGGTCCCGTCGGGCCAGGTGGACCAGCTCATGCCGCAGGACTTGGCGGAGCGCCTCCGGCCCGATTCGGTCGGGGAGTTCCCGGGGAAGGAGGATCACGGGACGGAAGAACCCGAAGAGTGCCGGACTGTGCGCGATCCGGGTCACGCGGATCGATGGCAACCTGTCGATGTGGAGTCGCTCGGCGGCTTCCTCCAGCAGTCGCACAAGCGTCTCCGGGGCCGATTCGGATTCCCGGACGAGCGCCTGGATCCGCCGGTTCCGGACGAGGACAGCCGTCGTCCAGACGCCGATGCCGGCCAGCCAGACCAGCGCGAGGATCCCTGGAAGCTGCAGGGAGACCGGAGCCGGGGTGAAGCCGGCGGTGAGCGCTCCAACCGGGATTTCGGTCGACGATGCTGCGAACGGGCCGACGGTGGGGCTTCCCGTGAACGAGACGACCCGGATCGGTTCGGCGAAGCGGGGCGCGATCCAGTAGGCCAGGGACGTCGGAGACAGGAAGCCGGGTGGCAGGACGAACTTGAGCAGGACCAGCATCCAGAGTCCGTGGCGCAACGCGGCGCGGATGCGGTGGCGGAGCAGGCGGTCCACCACCAGGAGCACACCCACCAGGACGGCGGCCTGGAAGGTGATCCAGAGGGCGGCGAGGCCGGCTTCGGCGCCGACGGCGTTGAGGAAGGAGAGGACGTGGTCGTTCATGGCCGGGCTCCGGGGAATCGGTTCAGGGCTTCTGGTTGGCCTTCTTCGCCGGTCCCGTCCGGCGCTTGGCGGCGATGAGCGCCTCCAGTTGGTCGAGCTGGGCGGTGTCCAGGCGCTCCGAATCGAGGAGGCACTGGACCATCGGTGCGAGGGCGCCGTCGAAGGCGTTGCGCAGCGCGTAGCGCAGCTCTCCGAGCTGGGCCTGCTGCCGCGAGACGGCCGAGCGGTAGAGGGTGAGGTTGCGGAGCTTCTCGGAGGTGAGCAGCCCCTTGGCGGCCATCCGTTCCATCAGCGTCCGGACCGTGGACACGGACCAGTCCCGGCTTCCGGCGAGGTGTTCCTGGACCGTTGGAGCGGGGCAGGGCTCGAGTTCCCAGACCGCCTTGATGACGGCCCATTCCGATTCGGTGAGTTCCGGCAGTGGAGGAGTCATGCGACGGAAGTCAGCATGCAGCGACAACTGTAGCGAAGGCAAGACCGAAGTCGCGTCCTGTTTGGGAGGTGGCGGAACGCGTGGGCGTCCGGCTGTGTCGGGCCTCGGGTTGCGCGGTTTCGAAACTTGTGGTCCCTATCCGTGTGTTCGTCGGGGATCCAGCCATGAAAGACGTCGCAAGACTTTCCCGTCGGGAGTTCGTCACCGGTTCCGCCCTGGCCGCCGCGGGGTTGGGTTGCCTGCCCATCCTGGGGGCGGAGCCGCGGGACTACCGTGGGCCGAATGTCGTCCTGATCCGATTCGGCGGAGGCGCCCGGCGTCGCGAGACGCTGGATCCGAAGCACACCCACACGCCGTTCCTGCTCCGCGACCTCGTCCCGCGCGGCGTGCTGTATCCGCGGATGGAGATCGACCAGTTCCGCGATCTCCAGACCAGCCATGGCGAGGGGACGCTGCACCTGCTGACCGGGGTCTTCGACCGCTACCGGGACGTGGCGGAGACGCGGCCGGACACGGAGCACAAGTTCCTCGGCGCCCGGTTCGAGGCGAGGGTGCCGACCCTGTTCGAGTACCTGCGCGAGGCCTACGCCGTACCCGACCACCAGGCGTTGCTGATCAACGGCGAGGACCGTGGCGACGAGGAGTTCTACAACTTCAGCAACCACCACCAGTTCGGCGTGCGTTACCGCTCCCAGACGTTGAGCCTGCGCCGGTTCAAGACCTGGCTGCTGGCGCGCCAGCTGGCGACGGGTGCGGTGCCGGAGAAGGAGCGGGCGAAGAAGGAGAAGGACCTGCGGGAGCTGCGCTCGCTGGACTACCGCGCCGATCCCGAGGCGGGCCAGGGCGTGGCGATCGAGTCCTTCTGGGAACGGTGGCGCGAACACTACGGCGAGACGGGGCTGGTCAATCCGCGGGGCGACCGGCTGCTCACCGAGTTGGCGCTCCGTGCGGTGAAGGAACTCCGGCCGCGCCTGATGATGATCAACTACCAGGACTGCGACTACGTGCACTGGGGCTACCTCGACCACTACACGCGGGCCCTGGCCATCATGGACCACGAGATCCAGCGGTTGGTCACCCTGATCGAGGCCGATCCCGCCTACCGCGACAACACGGTGTTCGTGGTGGTGCCGGACTGCGGGCGCGACGACAACCCGTACAACCCGGTTCCCTGCCAGCACCACTTCAACTCCCGCTCCTCCCACGAGATCTTCGCCCTCGTCTTCGGCACCGGGATCCCGCGCGGCAAGGTCGTCGACCGGACCGTCAGCCAGATCCAGGTCGCCGCCACGATCGGGCGGCTGATGCGGTTCCCGACCCTCCACGCGGAAGGCCAGGTCCTGGAGGAGGTGTTCGCATGAATCCGGTTTCCCAGGCGGAAGCCACCTCGGCGCCGATTTTGGAACCCAGGCCGGCGCGTTTCCCGACGCTGATCCGGTGGGCCCGCCGCGTCTGGCATCTCCTGATGGGCGCGTTGCTGGTCCAGACCCTTCCGGGCGCCCTCGTGGTGCTGGGATGGACCCAGAAGGTGGTCCGGCGTTCCGTGCTCCATGCCTGGTGGCGTCGACGTCCCTCCTCGCACGAATCCCTCGGCTTCGAGCGGTTCTGCGCCGAGGACTCCGCCACCGCGGACCTGGTCCGTTCGCCGAACTGGATCCTTGGCCGTCGGGTGGAAGAGTCCGTCGGAATGTGGGCCATTCCGCGGCGGCTCCTCGGCGGACTCGCCTCCAACCTGTTCTCCGGCGTGATGGCTGCCGTCGGGATGTTCCTGTTGGTCGGGCCCGGTGAACTGCTCTGGTCGGTTTCGTGGTATGCGGGTTGGCAGAATTCGTTCAACAAAGGCTACGAGAACGCGATCTTCGGTCCGTCCGTCTTCGTCCTCGGGCTGTTGCTGTTCTCGCTCGGCATGTTGGTCCTGCCGTTGGCGGTGACCCGATTGGCGGTGACCGGCCGCTTCCGGACCGTGCTGCAATGGCGACGGCTGTGGAGATGGGGCGCGCGTCGATGGGCGGCTTCCACGGCGTTGGCCCTGATGATCACCGCGGCGGGCGGAGTGGCCCTGGTTGCGAAGACCCTTCCCGGGTTCTTCCCGCAGATGGCGGAGTCCCGGATCCTGAAGCTGGAGAAGGCCGGTGAACCGGTTCCCGCCGAGCTGCGCGAATCGGCCTCGCCTTCGCGGGAACAGGCGTTGGAGGTGCTGCGCCGCTACCATTTCCGATGGGCGCTCGTGCTGTTTCCGGTGTTCGTCGGGGTGCGCATCCTTGCCGGACGCCTCTACGCCGGGACCATCCTGGAAGGGGTCCGCAGCGGCGCGATCGGCGAGGAGGACCTCGAGGAATCCGAGTGGCAGGCCCTGCGACGCCTGGACCTGATCACCCCGCGTCCGGTCGTTGAACGCCCGCGTTGGCGCCGCGCCGCAGCGTGGTTGGGAACCCGATCCGGCCGCTTCACCGCGCGGACCCTGACCTACGGCGTCTGGATGCTGCTCGGCGTGATGATCGTCGTCTCCGAGTTCCTCCGGTACTCGGGCGGCGGAGGCGGGCCGCCCGGACGCGGTTGGTGGAACCAGCCGATGATCCAGGTTCCGTGGATGAACTGGACGCCGGGTCACCTCCGCGAGAAGGAACCGTCCGAACCCTGACGGGCTCCCCGCCGATTCGAAATCGTGGCCAAGGACGTGGAACCGTCGCAGTCTGACCCGGTGAACGTCGTCAGCCGTTGCTTCCAGATCGGTCGGGAATCCGCGCTCGGACTCGGACCGCCTCCGGCCGGCAACCTCGCCGTTCCGGTGTTCCGTCATGGCTCGCTGGAGGTGGAGCTCTACCAACCGCGCGGCCGCGATCCCCAGCAACCACATCGGCGCGACGAATCCTACGTCGTGGTCCGTGGCACGGGGCTCTTCTTCGACGGAAGCGGCTCGTGGCCGGTCGGTCCGGGCGACTTCCTCTTCGTTCCCGCCGGACATGTCCACCGGTTCGAGGACTTCAGCGACGACTTCGCGGTTTGGGTGCTCTTCCACGGGCCGGAAGGCGGGGAACGGACGGTGGAATCCCGCGGGCCGGACCCGGTGGCGTCCGTGGTCGCCGCGGCCGCGGAGCGCCGGTTCCGTCTGGTTGCCTGCGATGTGGCCGGGAATCCGGTGGAACCGTTGGGAACGCTTCCCGAGGACATCGCGGGCGGCTGCCAGGCCGGGGCGGGACTCTATTGGAAGAAGGGCTTCCGTCCGCCGTGGGTGGGATACGTGGCGATGGATGGGGACGTTCCGGTCGGGCTCGGCGGCTTCACCGGACCGCCGATGGATGGAGCCGTCGAATTGGCCTACTACACGCGGCCGGAGTTCGAAGGGCGGGGCCACGCCGGCCGCACCGCTGCGCTGCTGGCGGACATCGCCCGGCGCACGGATCCGGCACTCGAGGTCGTGGCCCACACGCTGCCGGCGGAAGGGCCCTCTCCCCGGATCCTGCGGAGACTCGGCTTCGAGTGGCTCGGCAGCGTCGACCACCCGGAAGACGGCCGTGTGTGGCGGTGGAGGCTGGGTTGATCCAACCGGAGCGAGGGGACTCACGCCAAGACGCCAAGGCGCCAATGGGGAAGGGGATCGGGAGCTGAAATGGCTACCATCTCCCTGCAATCGGCTTCGCTTCGCGGAACCGGAGTCTCCCCCTTTTCCGCTCACGGACTCACGGCTTTCCGACTTCACGTGAGGGGCCTTGTGGCCGGAGTTCGGCTAACCGCGGGGAAGGACCGTGACGCGGCGCTTCCGGGCCGCCTCCCGCAAGGGAACGTCCTTGCTTGCGAGTGGCAGCTTCAGTCGCAAGGCGAGCTCAACATAGGCCGCGTCGTAGACACTCAGTCCAAGGTCTGAGTCAGGCAGTCCTGGAGCGGCGGCCTTCCTCAATGGCGGAACGGACCTCCAGGTCAGAAAGCACAGCGTGGCCATGGGAAGCTAGCCCCGTCCTGAGTTGCAGGCTGATCAGGGCGTCCACCGCTTTGCGGGCCTGCTCCCGGCGTTCGCTTCCAACCGGCACGATCTCCTCAACACGCCCCACCGGCTTTGGAAGGTCTTCAAACCGAGGCTTGGCTTCGAATGAAGTGGCGGTGTCCATGATCGTGGTTCCTACCTTCGACTGGTTGCTGCTGAGAGTTCTTCGTGTGGCCTTGCATGGCAAACGCTACTCGGGCGAGGCAAAGCAAACCGCTTTGCTTAACGCCACTCCGGCTTGCCCCCGACGGACCCCGAAGGAGCAGCAGACCCTAGCGCGGCTTTACACTTTTCACCGATTCCCAGTTCCCCCTTTCAACCTTTCAACCTTTCAACCTTTCAACCTTTCAACCACCCCACCCCTCCTCCCCGCTTGGAATCCGTGCGGCCGGGCGGTTGGATGGGGCCATGCAGCCGTACTCCCGACGTCAGTTCCTCCAGCGGACCACCGCCACCGTCCCGGCCGTTGCTTTGATTCCGTCCCTCTTCCTCGGCGGTTCGATGACCGCCACCGCCGCGGATCCCGTCCCGGCCGCGCCGACGCGCATCGGCAGCCAGCTCTACGGCTGGGGGCAGTACTACGACCGCGAGAAGAAGGACCTCGGTGCGCACCTCGACGAGGTGTTCTCCGCGTTGCGGGACATGGGTTGCGACTACGCCGAGGGTTCGGTGGACACTTCGAATCCGGACGCCAATGCGGCGTTCGGGGAGCGTCTGAAGTCGAAGGGCCTGCGTCCGGTGAGCCTCTACACCGGCGGCGCGTTCCACGATGATCGGTCCGGGGCCACGGTGGACGCGCTCGTGCGGGCTGGAGAGGTCTGCGCCAAGGCCGGCTTCGAGGTGATCGTCTGCAACCCCGATCCGATCGGCCGCGACAAGACCGCGGCGGAGTTGGTCACCCAGGGACGCGCCCTGGCGCGATTGGGCAAGGAACTGGGGGCGCTGGGACTCCGCCTCGGCCTGCACCACCACACCCCGGAACTGCGGAACGAAGCGCGCGAGTTCCATCACAACTTCGCCATGACCGAGGCGGGACAGGTGGACTTCTGCATCGACACCCACTGGATGTACCGCGGCGGCGTGGCCCCGATGGACGCCCTCCGGCAATACGGCGGCCGGGTCGTGTCGTGGCATCTGCGCCAGAGCCGGGAAGGGGTCTGGTGGGAGGATCTCGACAGCGGTGACATCGACTACGGCGAGATCGCCCGATTCGCCCGCGAGCGGGGGATTCCGCGGCGCTTCTCCGTCGAGTTGGCGTTGGAACAGGGAACGCGGATCACCCGCGGCGCGGTGGAGAACCACCGTCGGTCCGTCGAGTACCTCCGGCGCGTCTTCGCGGCCTGAGGTCGATCCCGCTTCCGCGAGACGTCCATGTCCCCGCGCGCCCCCTTCATCCGGCTCGGGCACCGCCTGAGCCTGTGGTACGCGACGATCTTCGCCGTCTCGGTGGCGGTGCTCTTCGGGGTGGCCTACCTGCTCCTGTCGCGGGCGCTGGCGGAGAAGGACGCGGAGATCCTCGCCTCGCGGCTGAAGGAGTATGGGACGCTCTACCAGGCGGGTGGTGTCCGTGCGCTCCAGTCCGCGGTGGAGCGGGAGAAGGGGAGTTCCGGCGGAACGCCGCTGTTCCTGCGGCTGCTGGGGCGCGGGAACGTCGTCTCGTTCGCGTCGGTCCCGGACGCCTGGGTGGAGATCCGCGGCTATGAGCGGGACTGGATGGGCTTCACGCGTCCGGTGGAGGTGGTCCGGATCCCGAAGGGTGCGGAGGAGGAGATCGCCATCGCTTCGGCGATGCAGCCGGACGGGACGCTGCTCCAGGTCGGACGCGTGACCAACAACCGCGAGACGGTCCTCGCGCCGTTCCGGAAGAGCTTCCTCGTGGCCGGAGCGGGCATGGTGGTGGCGTCGTTGGCGGTGGGATCCTTCCTCGCCGACCGCGCCCTGCGGCCGGTCCGGGAAATGGCGGAGACGGCCCGGCGCATCATCGCCACGGGCGACCTCGACGCACGGGTTCCGGTCCGTGGAAAGGAGGACGACCTCGAGGCGCTGGCCGGCCTCTTCAACTCGGTGTTGGAGCGGAACGCCGCACTGATCCGGGCGATGCGGGAGTCGTTGGACAACGCCGCGCACGACCTCCGGACGCCGCTGACGCGCATGCGGGGCGCGGCGGAGATCGCGTTGCTCGGGGCGGATCCCGCCGCGGCCCGCGAGGCGCTCGCCGACTGCGTTGAGGAGAGCGAACGGGTGTTGCAGCTGTTGAACGCGCTGCTCGACGTGACCGAGGCCGAGGCCGGCCTGATGCGCCTGCAGCGGCGCCCGACCGACATCGCGCGCATGGCTACGGAGCTGGCCGACGCCTACACGATGACGGCCGAGGAGAAGGCGATCGCGTTGCGGGTCGAGGCGTCGGAGCCGGTGGTGGCCGAGGTCGATCCGGTACGCCTGCGGCAGGTCGTGGCCAACCTGCTCGACAACGCCATCAAGTACACGCCGCAGGGCGGTCGGGTGTGGGTCGAGGTCCGGAAGGACGGCAACGTCCCGGTGGTCCAGGTTCGGGATTCGGGACCCGGGGTTCCGGTGGAGGAGCAGGCGAAGGTCTGGACGCGCCTCTACCGTGGCGACCGCAGCCGGGGTCAACGGGGACTCGGTCTCGGCCTGAGCGTCGTGAAGGCGGTGGTCGAGGCGCACGGCGGTAGCGTCTCGGTGTCCGACAATCCCGGCGGTGGGGCGTTGTTCGAGGTGCGGCTTCCGGCGGGGCGCCCCGGGGTTGCCGCCCCCATAACCGCTTGAACATCGTGTCACGCCCAGCGTCGGTTCGTCCCATGTCCCGACTCCTCCGACCGACTGCCCGGCTCTTCCGGTCGTGGATACCCTGCGTCTTCGCCCTGCTGCTCGGAGCCCACGCCGCGCTGCCGGACCTCGGGCTTCGGGACGTCCCCGCGGGAGGCCGTTGGACGGCGCTCCATGACGCGACGGTGCAGCCCACGCCGGAAGGACTGGTGGTGCGTTCCTCGGGAGAGGATCCGTACATCCAGGGACCGGTGGTCGAGTTCGGGACCAACGGTCCCTTGTGGCTGCGGCTCCGGCTGAAGTCCACGCGGGTAGGCTGGGCCCAGGTGTTCTGGTTCGAGCGGGGCGCCTCGGAGGCGGACTCGATCCGCTTCCTGGTACCGAATACGAACGTCTTCGAGGCCCGGGTCCCGATCCCGGCCGTTTCCGGAAAGCTTCGCCTGCGGTTCGATCCGCCGGGTGGGGCCGGGGACACGACGGTTTTTGAGCGGCTGTGGTTCGAGGAGCGTCGGCTGATGCCGGAACCCGACTGGCCGCAGTTCCGGGCTCCGGAAATTTCAACCCGGGTCGCCACCGTTTCCGGCCCGGGCCTGCGGTTCCTCCAGGACCGCGACCGTTTCGCGGTGTTCTCGGTGGAGGTCCAGGGCCGGCCGTTCGCGGTATCGGGACCCGACATCCCGGTGGGCTACCTCCTCGATGGACGGCAGGTGTGGTTTCGTCCTGGCACCGGCGCTCCGCTGTTCTCCGCGCAGGGTGCTTCGCTGCGGTTCGAGACGGTCGACACCGATCCCGACGGAGCGCACTGGCGTTGGACGCGACGCGTCGAACCCGCGGGGTCGGGGCTGCGGATCCGAACCGCGGTTTGGGTCGACCGGCCGCGCGACCTGGTCTTCCTGCCGGGAACCGTGCTGCTGGCCGGGATCGGTTCCTACGGCACCAACAAGCACCAGGCCCTGTTGCCGGGCCTGGAATACCTGGAGAACGAGGAGTCGAGTTCGGAACGGGATCTGATTGGCCCGGCGGCACTCCGACGGGTGCCGGACACGGCGAAGCTGACCCAGCCGATGATGGCGCTTTCGGCAGACGGCCGCTGGCTCTCCCTCGACTGGAGTCCGTCGGCGGACGTGGCGGCACTTTTCGACACACCCGACCGGGTCTTCCGGTCCGGCGGCCACCTGCTCGGCATCATCGCGCCGGGCAGCGACGGCATCTCCCGGCCGGACGGAGCGCTGATGCCGTACGGTCCGTTGCGGATGGAGCCGGGGCGGCCGATGGAATTCGTGGCCGTGCTGCGGGGCGGACCCGGCACCAACGTCGTTCCTGCGATCCAGGGTTGGGTCGGGGCCAAGGCGTTGCCGCCGGCGCCGGAGACGGGGATCGAACGCGAGGCGTTCCTGCGTCTGCAGGCAGCGGGATGGCTCGACTCGGGAATCCGCGACGGAGCGCGTTTCCGTCATGCGATCGGACCGGGCTTCGGCGCCTCGCCGGCGGTGGACGCGGCGTTGTGGATGGACTGGCTGGCCCCGTGGGTCGGCGACGTGACGTGGAGCAACCGTCTTGAGCGCGCGGCCGCGGAAGCCTACGCGGAAGTCCGTCCGGACTCCCCGGGCCAGCAGGTGGGACACGTGCGGTGGCTGTTGCCGGCACTGGTCCGTGGGGACGTGTCCGGGCAGCTCCGTGCCATTCGGGAACAGGCGGTGGGGATCGTGCGGCGTGCGGGAACGGAAGGGCGTTTCCCGTATGTGGCGCCTGCGGGAGGAACCGACCTCGGTCGGACCCATTGGGAACGGGAGGCCAACGGATTGGCGGGCGAACCGACGCTGCAGGTGTTGCGGGCCGCGGCGCTCACCGGCGACATCGGCCTGCGGGCCGACGGCCTGCGGCTGTTGGCCGGGCTCCGTCGTTGGAGCGGCGGAGTTCCGCGCGGCGCACAGACCTGGGAGGTGCCATTACATACGCCTGACATCCTCGCCAGCGCCCAGCTCTGCGAGGCCTACCTGTTGGCCTACGAGCTGACCGGAGACCGTTCGCATCTCGACGACGCACGGCATTGGGCGTGGACCGGTGTTCCCTTCGTGTACCTCGTCCGACCGGTCCCAGGGCCGGTGGGACTGTACGCCACGATCCCCGTCTTCGGGGCCACCCAGTTCGTCGCCCCCAACTGGATCGGCCTGCCGGTGCAGTGGTGCGGGCTGGTCTATGCGGAGGCGCTCCGACATCTCGCACGATACGACGATCCGTCCTTGTGGAACCGGCTTGCGGACGGCATCGCGGCGTCGGGCATCCAGCAGGTGCATCCGGCGAGCGAGCCGGCGAACCAGGGGCTGCTGCCGGACAGCTTCGACCTCCGTGCCCGTTTCCGGAATCCGGTGCCGATCAATCCCGGCACCCTGTTGCCCGGGGCCATCCGGCACTATGGCGGTCCGCCGGTGCAGCTGTCGGTGCCACGTCCGGGATTCGACGGATTCATCCATGCGCCCGGCGTGGTGGCCGACGTGGCGGAGAAGGCGCGCGGAGGCGAGGGAAGGGACGGCAAGGACGCGGTCTTGAGGTTCCGTGTGGCGCTGTGGCCGCGGGGCGGAGGACAGGTGTTGGTGACCGGGTTCCGCGACCTGGGGAATGCCCGGAAGCGGCTGAAGGTGCTGTTCGACGGCAAGTCGGCGAAGGGCGACTCCTGGAGCCTGGACGAGGCCGAAGGCCGGCTCCTGCTGAGACCCGGCGAGGCGCAGTCGGTCGAGATCCGTTGGTGAGGTCCGTTCGTCGCGGAGCCGGGACCGGGTGGCGGTCCGGATGTTGACGCTTCCGTGACCCCGGACGACGGGGCATGCTCGCTCCATGCAACACGCACCGGGATTCCTCGCCCTTGTCGACGACGCCAAGTCACGGATCCGGGAGGTCACCCTCGAGGACCTCCGGGCCCGATTGGCGGCCAATCCGAAGCTGGTCCTGATCGACGTCCGCGAGGAGAGCGAATGGGCGGCGGGACATGCGGTCGAGGCCGCCCACCTGGGGAAGGGCATCCTGGAGCGGGACCTGGAAGGCCGTTATCCGGACAAGGACGCGGAGATCGTGATGTACTGCGGCGGCGGCTTCCGCAGCGCGCTCACCTGCGATGCGGCGCAGAAGATGGGCTACACGAACGTCCGGTCGCTCATCGGCGGATACAAGGCCCTGGCCGCGGCGGGATGGCCGATGGCGAAGTGAGGCGAGGTGGGGATTCTTGATTCTCGATTCGCGATTCCTGATTTGGAGGTCGGCTTGGCGGTGGGTGTGAGACTCGTGACCTCGTCTCCTACGGCGTGCTGGAGCGGTGCCTGACTGTGTTGGGATGTGTTTGGTCTCGCCGGGGCGGGGGCGGTTGAACACCGTCTGTCCCAGTGAATCGGGGTCGACATGACTTGAACGCCTGGACGGTGCTCTTCCTCGGGGCGCTTGCGGTCTATTTCGCCGCGTTCCTCCTCTATCCCGTGGGATTCATGCTCCGCCGCGCCTTCGGCGCCGACGGCGAGTTCACGCTGCGCTACTTCTCGCTGCTGCTCGCCAATCCCATGTCGCGGCAGTCGATCCTGACGTCCTTCGCCCTGGCCACGATCACCACGGCGCTCGCTTCCTGCCTGGTCCTGCCCTTGGCGTACGGAATGACCCGATGGCGATTCGCTGGACGCGGTATCCTCGCCACGCTGCTGTTGGTTCCCATGATCCTCCCGCCTTTCGTGGGGGCAATCGGTCTCAAGCAGCTGCTCGCCCGTTTCGGTTCGCTCAACTCGGTCCTGGTCGAACTCGGCTGGATGGATCCGGCGCGTCCCGTGGACTGGCTGGGCGCCGGCGGCTTCTGGGGCATCGTGGTGCTCCAGGTGCTCGGGCTCTATCCGATACTCTACCTCAACGTCTCGGCCGCAATGGCCAACGTCGACCCGAGCCTCCGGGAATCCGCGAACAACCTCGGGGCGACCGGATGGCGCCTCTTCCGCACGGTCACGCTGCCGCTCATCCTGCCCGGCTGGTTCGCCGGGGCGATCATCGTGTGGATCTGGTCCTTCACCGACCTCGGCACCCCGCTGATCTTCGGCTATTCGCGGCTGGTGCCGGTGCAGATCTGGGATTCGGTGAACGACCTGAACACCAATCCGCAGGGCTACACCCTGGTGATGTTCGTCCTGCTGCTGACGGTGGTCCTGTTCGCCCTCGGCAAACGCGGCCTGGGCGGACGCCGTCACGAGATGATGGCCCGGGGACATTCCGCGGGTGCCGAAGTCCCGGCTGGGCCGTGGCTCACGGCGGCGATCTGGGCCGGGGCCGGCGTGGTCGTCGCCGCGGCGCTGCTGCCGCACCTGACCATCGTGGCGCAGTCCTTGGCCGGACGCTGGTTCATGTCGGCCTTGCCGGACTTCTGGACCACGGGGCATTTCGGCGAGGTCTTCGGCCATGGCCTCACCGGGTCCAGCATCCGCAACAGCCTGTTCTACGCGAGCCTCAGCGCGCTGATCGACCTCGTCCTGGGCGTGCTCATCGCCTGGCTGGTCACCCGTCGCCGGATCCCGTTCGCCGGGGTGCTCGACGCCCTGGCGATGCTGCCGTTGGCCCTGCCTGGGTTGGTGTTGGCCTTCGGCCTGTACGCCGGATTCAACGTCGACGAGCGGGCGAATCCGCGGCTCGACGCGTTCCTGGATCCGAGGACCAATCCGACGTTCCTCCTGATCGTGAGCTACAGCGTCCGCCGCCTGCCGTACATCGTCCGGTCGGCGCATGCCGGGTTCCAGCAGGTGAGCGTCACGCTGGAGGAGGCCAGCGCCAACCTGGGCCAGAAGCCGTTGGGAACGCTTTGGAAGATCACGGTGCCGCTGGTGGCGGCGAACCTGGTGGCGGGGACGATCCTGACCTTCTCGTTCGCGATGCTGGAGGTGAGCGACAGCCTGATCCTGGCGCAGCGGGAGCAGCATTTCCCGATCACGAAGATGATCTACCAGCTCATGGGCCGCATCGATCCGTCCTCGCCCAGCGTGGCCTCGGCGCTCGGCGTGGTGGGCATGTTGATCCTGTTGGGCAGCCTCGCGGTGGCCGGCAAGCTGATGGGCAAGCGGCTGGGACAGCTCTTCAGGGCGTAAGGAAGGTTGATTCGGGATTCTTGAATCCGGATTCAACGGGGCCTCCCGCGGAGCCGCAAAGCCGCGAGGCAAAGGGACTCAGAACAGAACGCTCCCAGCGCTTCCGCCTTTCAACCTTTCAACCTTTCAACCTTTCAACCTTTCAACCTTTCATCGCTTCCACCCTTCGTTGCCCCCTTCAGCTCCGGCGTCTTCTTCCTCTGGCTGTCCTCGTTGAGGAAGCGGGCCGAAGCGATGGCCACTTCCATGGGCATGCGGAGAAGGTGGCGTCCGAGACAGGCGTAGACGGTGTCGAGGTCCGCGGCGCGCACCGCGGGACCGATCAGCGGATGGCGGCCGAGCACGCAGCCGGCCGCCTGGCCGGAGAAGGCGGGCAGGATGAGATGCCCGGGTCCGGACACGAAGCAGGGGACCTTGGCGGAGGTGGCGACGCCGTCGCCGAGGACCACAGCGGGATGTTCATGTCCCTGGATCCGGCGGCGGACCGTCGGGGCGGAGGCCGCCGGGACGGTGTCGCCGTGGAAGAGCAGCAGCTCGGAGACCTCGAGGTGCGGGCTGGTCGAGATGGGGAGATTCCATTCGACGATGCGTTCCTGCACGCGTCGATCATGGTTGCCGAGGACCAGTTCGATGCGGATGGAGGGACCACACGCGGCGACCAGTTCATCCAAGGCTTCCCGGACCCCGGAATGGCGGAGCGCCTCGTGGACGAGGTCGCCGAGGATCATGAGGCGTTCGGGCCGGTAGTCGGCGACGAGGGCGCCGAGGCGGGTCGTGGCGTCGTCGGGCAGGCCCACCGGGACCAGTTGTCCCCGGGAACGCTGGGTCCAGAGCCGGCCGAGATGGAGGTCGGCGACGACCAGTGCGCGGACCTTGGGCAGCCAGGCGGCGCGTCGGGCGTCGAGCTGGATCAGGTCGTCGATCTGGAGGGTTCCGGGCATGGGGTCGTCTCGGCCTGACCTGGACACTGGACCGGTTGTGTCGCCGGTTCAATGCGGTCCGTCCGTCCGTGCGGGTGGCAGGGATGGCTCCTCCGGGATGGAGGTTTCCGCGAGGCGCCGGACGATCCCGGGGAAGCGGCAGGAGCGGCAGAGCGCGTCGCTGTGTCCGCAGAAGTCGCGGGCGATCTGGAGCAGGGCCTGTTGGGTTGCGGCGGTCTTCGGGCCGATGGTGGGCCCGTTGCCGGCGAGACGCTGCCGGGCGAGGCGGAGGACGGCGTTGTCCTCGCCCTTCGGCCAGCGGTGGTAGCGTTCGCGGACGATGGAGCACAGGGCAGGACGGCCGGAGGCCGCGGCCTGGGCGTGGAGCCAGGGCAGGAAGATGTTCATCGCGATGTCCGTGAACCGCGGACGTCCAAGCAGCGGTCCGACATTCCCGTTCTCGGCGGTCCGGAGCGTCCAGTGGCGGTCCCAAAAGCCGTCCGGAACGGGCTTCAGGCTCTCCCAGAGGCGCGAGTCGCAGGAGCGGGCCGGTTCGCCGTCGGCGATCCAGGACAGGAGGATGTCGGCCAAGGGACGCGAGGCGAGCCATTGGGCGGCGACGATGAGCCGCCGTTCGGGATGGTTCAGCGGGCGCGTGCGTCCGCTGTGCCATGCGAAGCCGGGCAGGAGTTCCCCGTGGAAGGTGTCGCGGATCCGCCACCACAGGTGCCACAGTTCCCGGACGCGTTCCGATTCGCGGCGGCGGTTTCCGACCTCGAGGAAGCCGCCCACGCCGAGAAGTCGGACCTCCCATTCGAGCGCGGACCAGGAGCGGCTGGAGCCGTCGATGTCGAGCACCTCGGCGACACGGCGCATGGGCCAATGGTTGTGTCGGTAGCCGAGCGCGGCGAGGACGCCTTCCCACAGGGCGCGGTTCCATCCGACGACGCCGGCGCGGGCGGCGAGTTCCTCCGACTTGCGACGGAGACGGACGTCGGCGGCCTGTCCGAGGATGCGGGAGACGACCGTGGGCGGGAGCGCGGCGAGGGGACCGGAGCAACGGCCGGTGAGCAGTTGTGGGAGGAGCAGCGGAGCCTCCTCCTCAAGCCATGGCCCGAGCGTCGGCAGGGGGGTGTCGAGGGCGTTCTCCAGTGCCAGGACGGGAGGCGAGGGAGGTTCGGTGGCGGCCGCGCCGGGAGCGGACCAGACCACCCGCAGAATCACGTCGCGGAAGGCGGGATTGCGGTCGTGGCCGTGCTGACGCCATCCGGCGGTGTCGAGATCGACCTCGATGGCGCCGCGGATGGCCGGCGCTCCGTCGAGGGAGAGGATGGCGTCGAGGAAGTCGGGGCCCGAGCTGCGGTTCCAGAAGCCGGGATGGAGGACGCGCACACGTCGGCCGTCGGCGGTTCGGAGGCGGCTCCGGTCGAGGCGTTGGTGGCGCCAGGCCTGCTGGAGCCAGCGTTCGGGCAGCCGGCCAGGGGCGGATTCGGAGAAGTTCGGGGTGGCGTGGTGTTCCCGGCGCCAGAGGAGGTAGGAATCGGCATAGAGCATCGCGCCATCGGAACACCAACCCAGGCGGGCCGGTCAACGGGCGTCGGGCACGCGGATTGGCTTCGGACGAATTCCCGCTAGAGTCCAGCCGTCCGGAGTCCGGTCGGAAGGCGGTCGGTCCGCGCTGGCGGGCTCCTGGAATCCCTGAGTCGGAAACCCCGTAGCAGAGCATGATGAGGAAGGAACTGAGCGTCGGCCGGTCTTGGAGGCTCGGCCTTGTCTTGGGCCTGGCCCTGGTCCCGGACGTTGGTGTCCCGTCGATGGTGGCCCAGCAGACCGTGCCATCGGGCGTCGCCCCGGAACCCACCGACCTGCGCCGCGATCCCACGGTGCTGGCCGTCGAACGGGTCATGCCGGCGGTGGTGAACGTGGAGGGTTCGGCGGACATCGACCCGAACAACGAGTCGGACCGCTTCATGTCGGAGTACTTCGGCTGGCGGTTGCGGCAGGTGCAGGAGGCGGTCGTGAGCCGCGGCTCCGGCGTGGTGATCGACGAGGAGGGCTATGTGCTCACCAACGTCCATGTCGTGGAGGGAGTGAAGCGGGTCTTCGTGAAGTTCAACGACGACTCCAAGCCGATCGAGGCGGAACGGGTGGCGTTGAACGCGGGCAAGGACGTGGCGTTGCTGCGGCTGAAGGCGCCGGGCCGCCGTTTTCCGGCGGTGAAGTTCGCCAAGGACGACGACCTGCTCCTGGGCGAGACGGTGATCGCGCTGGGCAACCCGTTCGGATACTCGGGTTCCGTGAGCCGCGGCATCCTGAGCTCCCGGGCTCGGCGCGGACCGAACGAGCGTCGGGACGGAGCCGAACTGGACACCCTCGACTGGCTCCAGACCGACGCCGCGATCAACCCCGGGAACTCCGGCGGTCCGCTGGTCAACCTGCGGGGCGAACTCATCGGGATCAGCGTCGCCACGTTGCGTCCGCAGGTCGGCGCCCAGGGCATCGGCTTCGCCATCCCGATCAAGCGCGTGAACCAGGCGCTGGCCGAGGTGCTCAGCGGCGAGTCGGTGGACCGCTTCTGGTTCGGGGCGCGGCTGAAGACGGCGACGCGGCCGCTGACGGTCCAGGCCGTGCAGCCGGGAAGTCCGGCGGACAAGGCCGGGCTGAAGGCCGGGGACGTGATCAGCGCCGTGGACGCCAACCCGCCGAGCGGGATCATCGAGTTCAACCGGGCCCTGGTGAAGGCGGGCGACCGCGGCGACATCACCCTCTCCATCCGGCGCGACGGGAAGCATCGGGAATTGCGGCTGCGGTTGGTGGAGGAGGCGGATTTCTTCAACGACGGCCTTGTCGAGTCGCGGCTGGGGGCGGTGCTGGCGCCGGCGCGGGGCGACGGCTTCGTGGTGAAATCGGTCGAATCCGGCGGACCCGCGGCGAAGGCCGGGTTGAAGCGCGGGATGTTGGTCCGGGGATTCGATCGGACGGAGTTCCCGGATGTCGTCTCACTTGCCAAGTACCTGCACGCGAAGGGCAAGGGGCAGGAGGTCGAGGCCGGGGTGGTGGTGGACCAGCGGACACCCCTGGGCGTGTACCGTCAGACCGTCTCGGTTCCGGTCGCGTTGCGATGAGGTCGCGTCCCCGCCGGGCCCCAGCCGATGCGACCCGTTCCGATGCCGGAGTTTCCGGTTCCTACCGGGCGGTTCCGCGACTAGGTTCCGCCCTCACCGAAAACGGATGTCCGACGAGTCCCCCATGATCGAGGTCCGAGACCTCACGAAGCGTTACCCCGGCCGCACGGCCGTGGACGGCATCTCGTTCACGGTCGGACGGGGCGAGGTGGTGGGCTTCCTGGGGCCGAACGGGGCGGGGAAATCCACCACCATGAGGATCCTGTCCTCCTTCATGCCGGCCACGAGCGGGACGGTGAGGATCGCGGGGTTCGACGTCTTCCACGAGCCCGACGAGGTCCGACGGCGGATCGGCTACATGCCGGAGAACAACCCGCTGCACACCGACATGCGGGTGAGGGACTACCTGAAGTTCCGGGCGCGGCTGAAGGGGCTCGGGTTCAACCGGAGCCGGGAACGCGTCGACCGGGTGGTGGAGCAGTGCGGCCTGCGCGACGTGCAGAAGCGGATCATCGGCCAGCTCTCGAAGGGCTACCGTCAGCGGGTGGGCCTGGCCGACGCGTTGGTCCACGAGCCCGACCTGATCATCCTCGACGAGCCGACCATCGGGCTCGATCCGCACCAGATCCGTTCCGTGCGTGCCTTGATCAAGGACCTGGGCAAACGCCACACGGTGCTGATCTCGACGCACATCCTGTCCGAGGTCGAGATGACCTGTTCGCGGGTGCTGATCCTGAACCAGGGCCAGATCCTCGCCGCCGACCGGGTCGAGGACCTGGAGAGCCGGTTCAGCCAGGACGGGCGGGTGGTGGCCGAACTGTGCGCGACCGCCGACGCGGTGCGCGACGCGTTCCGGGATCTTCCGGAGGTCGAGTCCTTCGACATCTCGGCGGCGGCCGGCGACCACGTGCGGCTGTCGTTGTCGCCTCGGAACGGAACGGATCTCCGTCCGCTGGTGTTCGAGACCGCCCGCCAGAACGGCTGGGCGTTGCGCGAGCTGACCCGGAGCCGGCATTCGCTGGAGGACATCTTCATCCACCTCACCCGCAGGCAGAAGGGGGAGGGTCGCTGACATGGGCGTCTTCCTGGCATTGGTCCGACGCGAGCTGGGCATCGCGTTCAACGCCCTCACCGGCTACGTGGTGGTGGCGATCACGCTGCTGCTTGCGGGCTTCGGGCTCACCGGGCTGCTGGACACCCTCAACAGCGACCGTACCGACGCCCCGATCACCGAGATGTTCTTCGGCGACGGACTCGTTTTCTGGCTGATCGTCATCGTGATCACGCCGGTGATCACCATGCGCTCGTTCGCGTCGGAGAAGTCGCAGGGGACCTACGAGGCGCTGATGACGACGCCGGTCGGGGACTGGCAGGTGGTGTTGGCCAAGTACACCGGCGCGGTGCTGTTCTACCTGGCGAGCTGGGTTCCGATGCTCTGCGTGCTGGTCGGATTGAGGCAGGTGGCGGGCGTGCCCGAACTGCTGGATCCGCGCGCGATGGCCGGGGCGTTGCTCGGGATCGGCTGCATCGGATCGACCTACCTCGCGGCGGGCATCTTCGCCTCGTCGCTCACGCGGAGCCAGATCATCGCGGCGATGACGTCGCTGCTGATCGGCGTCGGCGTCTGGGCGTCGAGCCTGCGTCCGGCGGGTTCGGACGGTTCGGGCGACACCGTCGGCCGGGTGTTGGACCACCTTTCGGTGACGCTCCAGATGAAGGACTTCGCGCGCGGGGTGATCGACGGCCGAGCGTTGGTGTTCCACCTGAGCTTCACGCTGCTGTTCCTGTTCCTGACCCATCGGGTGGTCGAGATGCGGAGGTGGAAATGATCCACGGAACCGACCGACCCAGCTACGAGCCGGGCCGCTTCTGGCGGGCGGGCTGCAACATGGCCCTCGGGATCGTGGCCATGGTCGCCATCGTGGCGATGGTGAACTACCTGGCGGCGACGCGCCTGCACTGGCGCCGGGACCTGCTGGCGTCGAGGCGTCCACAGCTTTCGCCCCTCACCGTCGGGACCCTCGCCGCGCTGACCAACGAGGTGAAGGCGGTGGTCCTCTTCGATCCGGGATCGGACCTCTACCGGCACGTGGAAGGCCTGCTCCGCGAGTACGCGTTGCAGTCGCCGCGGATCCGCGTCCAGACGGTGGACTACGTGCGGGACGTGGCGTTGGCGACGGCGGTGAAGTCGCAGTACGGGCTGGGGAAGAACATCGGCGACGTGGTGGTCTTCGACGCGGGCAACGGCCGGTTCCGGACGGTGGACGACGCGGAGATGTCGACGTACGACGCGGACGTGAAGGGGATGTTGCAGGGGCGTACGAACGACATCCGTCGCGTCGCGTTCCGGGGCGAGGCCCTGTTCACCTCGGCCTTGGCCGGGCTCTCCGAGGGGACGCGGCAGAGGGCGTATTTCCTCCAGGGCCACGGCGAGTCGGACCCGGGTTCGGACGACGATGCGCGGGGGCTTTCGCGGATGGTTCGGCTGTTGGCGGAGAAGAACGTCGAGTCGCTGATCCTCACCAACGCCGGCTCGGGCATCCCCGCGGACGCCTCGGTGCTGCTGGTGATGGGGCCGACCCAGCCGCTGCTTCCCAACGAGGTGGCGGCCTTGGCCACGTACCTCGACAAGGGAGGGCGGGTCCTGGTGGCGACGGCGATGGAGACCCTGCGTCGGAGGGGCGGGCTGGAGGAGTTGCTGGAGACGTGGGGCGTCTACCTGCCGGCGCAGTTCGCCTCGGACGAGCAGGCCTCGATGCGGGGATTCGACGTGGTTTCGACGCGGTTCGGGTCGCATCCGGTGACGACCCCGCTGACGCGGGCCTCGGCCTCGGTGCATTTCCAGGCGCCGCGGGTGGTGGTGCCGATTCCGGAGGACCGGCTTCCGGCGGGAGGGCCGAAGGCGGTCGCCTTGGCGGTGACCGGGCCGGAGGGGCGGACGATGTCGGAGTTGACCGACAACCGGACGCTGGGGTTTGTCGAAGGGCGTGACCGACGGGGCGAGGTGCCGATGGCGGTGGCCTCGGAGCGGGGCGGGGTGAGCGGCATCAGCGCCGCCCGCGGGACCTCGCGCCTGATCGTGGTCGGGGATTCGCTGCTCTTCTCAAACAGCCCGATCAACAGCGCGGCCAACCGCGATTTCGCGGCCCTTTCCGTCAACTGGCTGCTCGACCGTCAGCAGTCCCTCGCCATCGGGCCGAGGGCCGTGGCGGAGTACCGGCTCAACCTGACGGGTCGCCAGATGCGCCTGGTCCGGATCGCCTTGCTGGGGGCGCTTCCCGGTGGGGCGCTGGCCCTGGGGTTCCTGGTCTGGCTGAGGAGGAGGGCTTGAAATGAGCGGACGTTCCACCCTGATCCTGGTCCTGGCGGCGCTGTTCCTCGGGGGCTGGATCTACACCACCGAGCGTCGCGCACGGACCACCGTGGAGGTCGGCGCCGGAGGCGTCCGTTTCGAGCGGATCGAACCGCGAGAGGTCCTCTCGGTGGAGATCCTGCGCTCCAACACCGCCATCCGGCTCGAGCGGACGAACTCGGTCTGGTGGATGCGTGCGCCGGTGGTCTATCCGGCACAGTCCGCGGCGGTGGACGGCCTTCTGGAGGTGCTGGGTTCGCTGACCCCGCGGTCCCATGTCGGCGCCGCCGAACTCGCCGCCCAACCGGGTGCGTTGGCGGCGTTCGGGCTGGAGACGCCGGACACCCTGACGGTGCGGTCCCGTTCCGGCATGACCATCCTGCGGCTTGGAGGCCGCACGGCGCTGGGCAACCAGGTCTATTTCCAGCAGGTCGGGAAGGAGGGGGTGTTCACCGCGGACGCCACCCTGCTCGGTTCGCTTCCGGCCACGCCGGAGGCCTGGCGGGACCGGCGGCTCTTGGCCGGAGAAGGGGAGGGATTCGACCGTGTCGAGGTGCTCGGTCCAACCGTCTTCGAGGCGGAACGGCTCACCAACGGGAACTGGACGCTGGTGCGTCCGCTCGCCGCCCGGGCCAACGCCGACCAGATCCACCGCCTGCTGCTCGAGGTGGCCGGACTCAACGTCTCGGCCTTCGTCACCGACTCCGCGGCGGTGGCCTCCGAGGACTACGGTCTCGCGCGGCCGATGGCGCAGATGATCCTCAAGCGCGGCACGAACGAGTTGGTGCGCCTCCAGGTCGGCGGCGTGCCCACCAACGCGCCGGGCGAGGTGTTCGTCCGCCGCACCGGGCCCGGCAACATCGTCCGGGTGACCAACTCCGTGGTCGAACTCCTGCGCCAGCCGCTGGCCGCCTACCGTGAACGCCGGTTGTTGCCCTCGGTGTCCGGCCTGACCCGGTTGGAGATCCAGAACGGGACGAACGCGTTCACGTTGGAACGGGAGGGCACGAACTGGTTCGTCGGGACGCCACGGCGCTTTCCGGCCGACGCGGTCTGGGTGCGGGAAACGCTGCGGCGTGTGGTCGGCATGCAGATCGAGTCGTTCGCCGACGACCTGGTCACGGACGCCGCGCGCTACGGCCTCGGCCAGCCGGTGCGGCGCTATGCGTTCTCCGCGGGAGGCGGCGCAGGGTCGGCGCCGCGCCCCATCGCGACGCTTGAGTTCGGGGCGCCGGCGGCCGGCGGACGCCATGTGTACGTGCGTCGGACCGACGAGCCCGGCGTCTATGAGGTGCCGATGTCGGACTTCACGCTGCTTCCCGCCTCGGCCGGGCAGTTCCGCGACTGGGTCTTCGATCCGACCAACGCCGTCCGCATCGAGATCCGGCACCAGGGCCGGACCCGGATCCTCGGCCGCAACGCCGCCGGACGCTGGGAAGGCGGCGTCGCCATCGGTGGGACCCTGGCGGATCCGGCCGTCGACGAGGCCCTGTACCGCATCGCCCATGCGGCGGGCGGGCGGTTTCCCGCGCCGCAGGAGGCGGCGCTTCGGCAGTTCGCCTTCGACCAGGTGGACCACGCCGTGACGGTGGTCCTGCGCGAGGGCGGACCCTTCCGAACCCTTCAGCTGCGGTTCGGCGGGCGGCCCAACGCGGTCAACCAGTTCGTGCTGGCCCGGTTCGACGACGATTCGGAGGCGGTGCTGACCCAGTTCCCGTTGGTCCTGTACCAGGAGTTCATCGGGCCTTGGCTCGGGGCGACGCCGGCCGCCGAGACGAAGCCCGGCGCATCGCCCCCGTGAAGACGGCACCGGCCAATCCCGATGGCCGGCGTCCCTTCTGGTGCAAGAAGGGACCGGCGCGTCGCACCCTCCGGTGGTGCCGCCGCGGCGGCTATGTCGCCGGCGCCGTTTTCCTCTACGGCGCCTTCCACCTGAACCAGATCGGCCTGCCCGGCTTCGCGAAGGACTTCCTCGTCGGCCAGCTGCGGGAACGCGGCCTCGACCTGGAGTTCAGCCGCATGCGGATCCGTTTGGGCCGAGGAATCGTGGCCGAGAACGTCAACGTGGGACGGTCCGAAGGCGGGATGGAAGACCAGCTGTTCGTGGACCGGATCCAGCTGAAGCTCGACTGGTGGACCGTGCTCCGGTTCCGGCCGGAGATCCGGGCGGTGACCCTCCATGGCGGCAAGGTGGCGCTGCCGATCCCCGCGACGAACGCCCCCGCGGCCCGGTTCGAGGTGGAGGACATCGAAGGCCTCCTGGTTTTCGCCGCGCCCGAGCACTGGGTCCTCGAGCATCTCCGCGGCCGTTGCCTCGGGGGCGCCTTCGACGCCTCGGGTTCCTTCACCAACGCCGGGGCCCTGCGCCGGAGGAAGGGAGGTCCCTCCGAGCCGCCCGGACCTTGGCGACGGGTCCTGCTGCGGACGGTGCAGGAAGCGGAGACCTCGGTGTTCGCGAAGCCGCCGGAACTGAAACTGCGCTTCGAGGTCGACCTCGCCGACCGGATGCGCTCCTCGGTCGACGCCCGTCTGCATGCGGCCGGGGCCGTGACTTCGTACGGTTCCTTCGAGGACGTGTCGCTCCATGCGAGCCTCAACGGCATCCCGGCGACCAACGGTCTCTTCACCGCGGCCCTTCGGCTCGAGTCGGGCAAGGCGGCGGTGCTCGACGGCGTCCTCGACGGATTGCGTTGGAACGGGACCCTCCGCATGCCGACGTCGGGTACGGTCCCGGCCGAGGTGGACTGGGCATTGCACGCGGAGAGCCTCGGTTGGCGGGGAAACGCCCTGGGCTCGATCGATGCCACCGGGCGTTCGGTCCCGGCGCCCTCGGTTTCGCCGCTCCTGCCGTGGAACCCGGTTCCGGGGACGGCGGTGCCGGCGGCGCCGACCTTCCGGACCACGATGGGGCTCACGCTGACGGGGCTTTCGGTCACCAACGTCCTCCTCGGCGGTCCGGTGTCGCTCCAGGCGGAGGCGGTCCACAGCCGCCACGGTTGGTCCGGGGCCGTGGCCACGCTCACCTCTCCCTCGTTCCTTTCGCCATGGGGCGAATCCGGACCGGTCCGGGCGATGGTCCGCATGAATCCGGCGGCGGGCCCGGACATCGGCTTGCCCGGCGGAGGCGGATGGCGGTTCCTGCAGTCGGTCGCCGGTGAACTGGAACTGGAGGCGAAGGGCTTCAAGCGTCCGGACCTCGCCATCGATTCGGCGGCGGCGTCCGTCTCCTGGGGTGGCGGTGTGATCGGGCTGGGGCGTTTGGATGCGCGGCTGTTCGGTGGGGGGATCCAGGCGACGGGTCGGCTGGATGTGGCCACGCGTCAGGCGGAGCTGGAGTATCGGACCGACGCGGATCCGGCCGGGGCGAAGCCGTTGCTGCGCGAGGCGGGACGCCGGTGGCTGAACCAGTTCGGCTGGTCCACCAACCGGCCGCCGCAGTTGCAGGGCCGGCTCGCGGTGACGTTCCCGTCCTGGGAGACGCGCGGCGAGGCGCTCCGGATGGCGCTTCAGGACGCATTGAGGCTGGAGGGGCGTTTCGAGGGCGGTCCGTTCACCTTCCGCGGCATCCCAGGGGAAGGCGCCACGGGTTCCTTCCGTTACGTCGACCGAGTGTGGCGTCTGGAGAACCTGCAGGCACGTCGGCCGGAAGGAGTGGTCCGCCTGGACTACGAGGGTGACGAGCGGACCAAGGTGTTCCGTTTCGACGTGGCGGGGCGGATCGATCCGATGGCGGCCAGGCCGCTGCTGACCAACGACGCGACGGCCCGGGTGTTCGGCGACTTCGAGTTCCCGAAGCCCGTGGAGTTGTCCGGCACGATCCGGGGCGTGTGGCTCCAGCCGGAACGGATCGGCTTCAGCGGACGGGTCCTTGCCGAGGACTTCCGCTACCGGGGCGACCATTTCGACAGCGTGTCGGCCGTCCTCGGCTACACCAACCGATTCCTTTCGGTCGCCGACGCCAAGCTGCGGGATGGCCGGCAGACCGCGGTGGTGGAGGGTTTCGCGTTCGACGCCGCGGCCGGCCTCATCTCGTTCACCAACGCCGTCTCGTATGTGCATCCGGACCGGGTCACGCGGCTGATCGGTCCCAAGACCCACGAGATGATGCAGGCCTACCACTTCCCGGAAGTGCCCTCGGCGAAGGTCAACGGCGTCATCGGCGTCTATCGGGACCCGTCCCGGAACGACATCCGGTTCGAGATCGTGCATGCGCCTCGGTTCCGCTGGTGGAAGCTGAATGCCGAGGAGGTTTCGGGTACCGTGCATTCCCTCGGGTCGGACCTCTACGTCACGAATCTCGCCGCCCGCTTCCATGGCGGCCGGCTTTGGGGAAACCTGGAGTTCGACCTTGCGCCCGGCACGCCGGACGGATTCCGGATCGATGCCAAGGTCGAGGACGCCAACCTGCACACGCTGGTCACGGACCTTTCGGATCCCGGCAGAACGAACCAGCTCGAGGGGGCGGTGTCGGCGACCGTGCGCATCACGGAGGGGCTCACCACGGACCAGCGCACCTGGAAGGGATCCGGGGAGGCGCGGCTCAAGGACGGCTACCTCTGGGACCAGCCCCTGTTTGGCGCGCTGTCCTCGGTCTTGAGCGAGATGTCCAGCGGCCTCGGGAAGACCCGGTTCAACGAGGGTACCGCCCACTACACGATCTCGGACGGCCGCGTGCATACGCGGGACCTCCGTTTGCGGGCTCCGTCCATGGGGTTGGCCTTCGTCGGCTCCGTCGGTTTCGAGCGGGACCTGGACATGGTGGTCAACGGATCGCTTTTCCGCTCGGTCCCGTTGCTCGGTCCCGTGGCTTCGATCGCCCTTTCCCCCTTCGAGAAGCTGTTCGAGTACAGGGTCACCGGGACCCTGGACAAGCCGAGGACGGAGCCGGCCCACATCCCCACGCTCTTCATGATCCCGCTGAATCCGATCGGGACCCTGATCGACTTGTTGCCGGAGTCGCGGAAGGCCTCCCCGCCGGTCCTGGTTCCGACGTCCACCAACGCCCCCGTCATCCCGGGACCGTCTGCACAAACGCCATGAATTGTCTTCCCTTGAGCGCGATGTGTTTCCGATCCTGCGGTCTTCCCTTCCATGTCCTCCCCTGAAATCCTGCCCTTTGCCGACACGGCCGAACTGGTCGGTGCGGTAGCCCAGAACTGGCTCGCGGCCATCCGAGGAGACGTCGCGAGGGACGGTGCGCATCGCGTGGCACTCCCCGGTGGCCGGGTGGCCGGGCGCTTCATGGGTGCGGCCGCGGTTTCCGCCGCGGAGGCGGGATTTTCGTGGGATCCGGTCGAGTTCTACTGGGGCGACGAACGCTGCGTTCCCCCCGACCATGCGGACAGCAACTACCGCCTCGCGGCCGAGGCCCTGTTGAATCCGGCCGGGATCCCGGCCCCGAAACGTCACCGGCTTCGCGGCGAACTGCCACCGGAGGAAGCCGCGCGGCTCGCTTCCAAGGAATTGCGCGAGACCTTGCCGTCGTCGCCGGACGGGATCCCGATGCTCGACCTCGTTTTCCTCGGCATGGGCGAGGACGGCCATGTGGCCTCGTTGTTCCCCTGCGCCACGGAGGAGGTCCTGCGGAGCCGGGAACCGGTGTTGGAGGTGATCGGACCCAAGCCGCCGCCCCAGCGGCTCACCTTGGGTTTCCCCGTCCTGGCGGCGGCACGTCAGGTGTGGGTCCTGGCCTCGGGGGTGGGCAAGGAGGACGCGCTCCGACGTTCCCTCGGACCGGGTCTCCAGACGCCGTTGGCCCGGTTGCTTTCGCTGCGTCCGCAGACCCGCATCTTCACCGACATCGTGATCTGAAGCCGCCGGGGTCGTCCGAACAGGCGATGGGGTCCCCGGCTTTCCGGGATTCTCCAAGGCGCCTCCGACCCGGGAAAGTCCACGCCGATGAGCACGTCCACCTCCATCCGATTCCGGCGGTCTCAGTCGCCATTGGGAGGGCTTGTCACCGTGGTCGCCGCGGCGTTGGCCGGGGGGCTGGGGTGGGGCATCCGTGGCCAATACGGCCATGAGACCGGGGCCATGATGGCCGGATTGCTCGTCTCGCTGGTGCTGGTGATGCGGTTGGGCTCCGAGTTGACTCCATGGGCGGCGATCCGAGCCGTGGCGATGGGCACGGTTGCCATGGGCTATGGCGGCAGCGAGACCTACGGCCAAACCCTCGGCCTGACCCACGACCAACCGCTGGTCGGCAACTTCGCGGCGCTTCGCTGGGGCTTCCTCGGACTCGCGATCAAGGGCGGGATCTGGATCGGCTTCTTCGGCCTTTTCCTCGGCATGGGGCTCGGTGGCGTCCGGTACCGCGGACGCGAGATCCTCGCGCTGACCGTTTCGCTTCCGTTGCTGCAATGGGCCGGGGTCCATCTGATCAACGAGCCGTTCGACCCGGCGGGCAGGATCCTGCCAGACGTGTATTTCTCGGATTCGTGGCAGTGGGAGCCCGATGCGGATCTGAACCCGCGCCGGGAGATCTGGGGCGGGCTCCTGTTCGCGCTGGTCGGGGCCACGCTCTGGGCCGGTTGGTGGCGCAAGGACGTTCTCGCCCGGCGCCTTGCCGGTTGGGGTGTGCTCGGCGGCGCCCTCGGATTTCCGGCCGGCCAATGTCTCCAAGCCTATCACGCGTGGCACCCGTTGCGTTTCCGGGGTGGGATCTGGGACCAGTTGGGGCCGAGCATGAACTGGTGGAATTGGATGGAGACCCTCTTCGGCTGCATCCTGGGAGCCGTGGTGGCCTACGGCCTCATCCGCAACCGCCTCCGGATCCATCGCACCAAATACGTGCCCGCCGAATGCGTTCCCTCAGCGATCGGTTGGAGCCTCCTCGCCGTCCATGTCGTCCTGCTGGTCCTCGAGGAGTTCGGTTCCAACCGCCTCTTCAATGCCCTCTACGACCCGGGCTTCCACCTGGGCCTGATCCCCATGCTGCTCGCCGCGGCGGGGCATCGTATGGCCGCGATGGTCGCGTTCGTGGTCACCGCCGTGCCGATCGCGGGCAAGACCCTTCAACGCCTGGCCGTGGAGGAGCAGGTGCTGCCGCTGCCGGTGGCCATCGTCTGCTTTGCGCTGCTGCCATTGCTGTGGACGGGGGGGCTGGTGTGGATGTGGAACTCCGGGATGGAGTCCGACCGGAAGACCCGGGGGCTGGCCGCCATCTCCCTCGGGGCGACGGCGCTGCTCTATTTCGGTCTCAATTCCGCCTTCTTCCGCTTCCCCTGGCCCTGGCTTCCCTGGACCACACGGACGCCGAACTTCCTCTTCTACACGTTCGCCGTCGGGGCGCTGTTGCTGTTGGTGAACCGCTCGCTCAGCCGGGGAGGATTCTCTTCGGCGACGAATTCGCGTAATCCCGGCGGGTGAAGGCCTCAGTAAGGGGTGCATGAATCCGGAAACCGCCGCCACCCCACGCTGCCCGCACTGCCAGTCGCCGATCCCCGACGGGGCACCGGCCGGGCTGTGTCCCCGGTGCGTCCTGGCCGGCGCCTCGACCCCGACCGACGCCGGTTCCACCACCGGATCGCGTGCGACGCCGCCTTCCTTGGACGAGGTCGCCGCGGCGTTTCCGGACCTTGGGATCCTCGGGTTGGTCGGCACCGGCGGCATGGGCTGCGTGTACCGCGTCCGGATGAAGTCCGACGGCCGCGAGGCGGCCCTCAAGCTCCTTCCCAAGTCGTTGGCCGCGGATCCGGCGTTCATGGAGCGCTTCAACCGGGAAGCCCGCACGCTCTCCCGTCTCAAGCATCCCAACATCGTCGGCGTCTACGGCTACGGACAGTCCGGCGGGTTCTGCCACCTGACCATGGAGTTCGTGGACGGCGCGAACCTGCGTCAGGCCATGCGTGCGGGGCGGTTCACCGCGGCCCAGGCCCTGGAGATCGTCCCGCGGCTCTGCGACGCCCTCCAATACGCCCATTCCCAGGGCGTTCTCCACCGGGACATCAAGCCGGAGAACATCCTTCTCGACGGCCAGGGCCGGGTGAAGATCGCCGACTTCGGCATCGCGAAGCTGGTCGGCGACGGCACGGGCCATGGGGCGGACATCACGTTGACCCAGACCGGCGCCCGTTTGGGGACGCCGCACTACATGGCGCCCGAGCAGATCGAGCGGCCCGACGACGTGGACCATCGGGCGGACATCTATTCGCTGGGGGTGGTCTTCTACGAACTGCTCACCGGCGAGCTGCCGTTGGGCCGGTTCCCGGCGCCGTCGGCGAAGACCTACATCGATGCGCGGGTGGACGAGATCGTGTTCCGGGCGTTGGCCAAGGAACGGGAGTTGCGCCAGCAGAGCGCGGCCCAGGTGGGTGCGGAGGTCGAGGGGCTCTCGACGCCGGCGCCAAAGCCGAAGGTGGAGCCGTTTGCGGCCGTCCTCCGCCGCGATGCGTGCTTCATCAGCAACCCGGGCTACCTGAAGACCCTTTGGGCCCAGTTCTACATCTACACCGGCCACGGCCAACTCGAGTTGACCGGGGATCGCCTGTCCTTCCGCGGCGGGAGTTCCTCCGTCGAGATCCCCCTGCGTGCGATCAGTGGGATTTCCCTCGGCGAATACCCACGTCTCACCAAGCCGACGGGATTGAACCACATCGCGGTCCGGTTCCGTCGCGAGGCCGGAGCCAAGGGGGAGGTGCTGCTGTTCACCCCCTTCAAGTCCGCCTGGAACGCAACCTGGACGACCAACGCGGTGGTGGACGAATGGCATCGCCTCCTCGTGGAGGCGTGGACGCGGCTGCATGGCCGGCCGCCGGCGGAGGTGCCACCAGGGGAAGGGACGGCGGCGCCGTCCTCCGGCAGCAATCCGCCTACGGTTTCCTGGATGACGGCCTTGGCTGCAGTCGGCGCCGTCGGTGTCGTGGCTGCGCTCTGGCTTTTCGTGGTTCCGGGTCGAGGGAACGAGGTGATCAAGGGAGGCTTGTTCGCCACGATGGTCCTGGGGGCGGCGAGCGGGGTGGGGTTGTGCTGGTGGGCGATGGGCCGGATCCGGAGCGGCCGGAGACTCGGACCGCGATTCTGGATCCCCGTCGTCTTCGCCCTGGCGTTTGCGATCTTTGCCGTAAGCTTGGCGATGCTCCCTCGGAACAACGCTTTGCCACCCTCGTTTCCGATGCCAGCGAATCAGGTCGTCGCCACGAACCTTGGCGGCAACGTCGGTGCCGCCATGGCGACGGAGCCGCTTCCCGAAAGGCAGGTGACGGAGGCCGCCCACCTGACCGCAGTCGAGGTGCCGGACCCGCTGGACGCCGGCGCGATTGGGGCGGACTTGACCATTCTGAATTCGAGTCGGGGAGCCGAGGGACACCGTGACCTCTGGCGGTTGCTGTCTGACCGCCCCGGTACCTGGAGCGTCGAGTTCCGCGGACGGAGCCACGAGTTTGCCTTGCTCCCGGTAGACGGCATGAGCCCCCACCAAACGGACATCGAATTGAGAGTCACAAGGCGTCCGGATGGAGACGGTGTCTGGTTGGAAGTTGCCACCGCCGACGGCCTGTTGGTCCACCAGCGGTTCGTCGAGGGCGATCCCGAGAACCTGCTTCGGGAGGCGGACACGATCGGCTCGGGCAGGCCTCTTGCCTTCTCGCCCGCGTGGCCCTATTCGCTGGCTGAATTGGCGGGAGAGAAGGTTCGCGTCCGGCGTCGGGTCCTGCCGAAGGGAGCGAACGGAACGACTGTGATCGGACTGGCCTTGGCGCAGAAGGAGCTGGCGGAACGGCGAAGGAAGGTTCAGGCGGGCGTCTTGGCACCGCAGGGACCCGAGATGCTCGAGGCCGAGTATTCGATGGTGCTCGCGGAAGCGGTGGTCCACGGGGATGCCGGTCTCGCGCGGCGGGCGCGGCTCGACTACCGGAAGAGGACGTTGGGACGGATCGAGGCGGAGGTTGCGGCGGGCAGGACCCCGAGGGAGGAGCTCGAGAAGGCCCGCCTCGAACTCCAAAGCGCACGCGCCGCGGTCCAGGCCTTTGACGAATCCTCCGGCGGGAACCCGGGTCCGACCGTTCCCAAGCCGCAGCCATGAACCCGCCGACCACGAACTCCGAACCGCCCGGGAGTGTCTCCGGTCCCGCATGGTTCCGTCCCACGCGGTGGAGCCTGGTTCTGCGCTCCCGGGGGCCGGGTGCGGAAGCCCGGGCTGCCTTGTCGGAACTGTGCGCCGCCTACTGGGAGCCGGTCTTCCGGTCGCTCCGCGGATCGGGCACGGCGGAGGACGTGGCCCGGGAGCAGGCCCAGGAGTTCTTCGCCAAGGTCCTCGCCGGCGACGGGTTTCCCGGCGCGGATCCGGCCCGAGGTCGGTTCCGCTCCTATCTGCTCGGGGCGCTGCGGCATTTCCTCAACGACCTCCGGGACCGCGAGCGGCGTCAAAAGCGGGGAGGCGGCGTGTGTCCGGAGTCCTTGGATGCCGAGGGGTTTCCGGAGCCGGAGGATCCGTCGGGCGATGTCCGGGTCCGGGACTTCGACCGGGCGTGGGCCATGGCGGTCATGTCCCGGGCCATGGCGGCGGTGGAGAAGGACCTGGCCGGGGCCGGCAAGTCCCCGCAGTTCGCCGCGTTGCGTCCGTGGTTGGCCGGGACGCCCGATGCCGAGGCGCAGTCACGGGTCCGTTCCGAGTTGGGATTGAGCGACGGCGCGCTGAAGGTGGCGGTGCACCGTTTCCGACGTCACTTCCGCGACGCCGTGCGTGACGAGATCCGACAGACCCTGCCCGACGGCGCGCAGGTCGAAGACGAACTGCGCTACCTCGTGGAAGTCGTGGGGAATTCGTGATTCGTGATTCTTGATTCGAGATTTGTGGGACACGGATTTCACGGATTTCTCAGATGGATTGGTCAGTTTCTGGATCTCCCGCTGCCCACTGTCACCGGGGCTTTCCAATACTCTTACCCTCAATCTCAATCCTCGTCCCCAATGCGGATACTTCGATTCGATGACCAAGCCCGTTCCACCACTCGGATCCCTCGTTCTCGTTCGAATCTGCGGAATCCGTGAAAACCGTGAAATCCGTGTCCAAGCCCAGTCCTAGCCTGCCGGACGGAGCATCCGGTCGAGGACGTTTCGGGTGATGCGTTGGACGCGGGCGTCGGGTCCCTTGGGTTCGGTGTAGACCTTGGGGCGCAGGTAGCCGGGTGGCGCGGAGAGGCCGTCGGCCCACCAGCAGGTCGACGCGTTGAACACGAAGTTGCCCTTCGGCCCGGGATAGACGGTCGCGGTGTACACGCCGCCGTTGGGCTTGCCGGGGGCGCTTTGGGTGGGGCCCGTGGCGATGATCTCGAGTCCGGGGATCGGTGCCGGATCACCATGCCACTCCCATCCGATGAGGCCGGGGATGGCGTCGCCGGCCTTCATGCCGGTGCCGGCGTGGATCCAGTGGTCGGGCCTCGTGCAGATCCAGTCGGCGCCGCCGGTGACCTCGCCGGTGCTGTGTGCGCCGACCAGTTCGTTCGCATAGGGACGTTCGTGGGGCAGGGATTTCATCGCCACGAAATCGCGCATGCCGCCGTCGGGACCGGTGACGGCGACCCGCTCGAAGGCCCTGCCCGAGGCGTCGAATCGGACCCGTCCGCAGAGGGCGTTGCCGGAGAAGAAGGCGAGGTTCACGCCGGCCTTCATCGCGGCCTCGACGTTCCGGTACATCTCCAGGGTCCAGTACTCGTCGTGGCCGACGCTCAGGAATCCCTGGGCCCTGCGGAGTCCCTTCGGGTCGTGGTGGGTGTCGGAGTTGGAGATGTACGTGACGTCGTCGCCCTCGCGTTCGAGCCAGTGGACGAACGGGAATTCCCAAAGGAGGAACTCGCCGGAGCCGAGCGACTGCGGCTGGTCGAAGATCTGGCAGTAGAGTCCGTAGGGACGGTTGAAGCCGACCTGGACGCCGCCGCCCCAGTACCAGGAGTCCTTGCCGTCGTCGTAGAGCGAGAACTGGGACGGCCAGCGGTTGTAGGCCTGCCAGGTGTGGTCGGAGCACTGGAAGAGGAAGTCGGCGCGGCGGTCGTCGCGCACGATGAAGGGGATGAAGCTCTGGAGCCCCTCGCCGGATTCGGTGAGTTGGGCGAGGTACACGCCGCTGAGCCAATCGCCGGGGATCCTCAGCGAGGTGCAGGGCGTCCAGCGGCAGTCGCGGAGGCGTTTGGGGCCGATGTCCGGATCGGGCTGGGCCTTGCCCGGGAAGGGCCCGAGTTCCTTCATGAGACGTCCGCCGTCACCGCCGTACCAACCCATGCGGAAGATGCGGATCGTGAACGGGGATTCCGGCCGCGTGCTGACGTGGAAGGAGAGCGGCTCACCGGCGCGGACCGAGGTCCGGGAGGCGTAGCCTTCGATCCAAGGGCACCGGTATCGGGTGGCCGGATCGATCCGGGTCCGGGTGAGCATCCAGTCGCGGGTGCCGGGCAGGAGGTTCTCCCGTTGGATGCGGTTGGGTCGGCTTCCCGGGCGTGGCGTGGCGGCGGAGGACGTGGTGTTGGCGAGGGTCCATGCGCCGGCGCCGGCGAGGGCCTTGACCGCGTCGCGGCGGCTGAGTTGGGGCTGGGACATTCTGGGGACTCCGTGGAGAGCGTGTCCGGTTGGAGTGGATGGGGACAGAGGAATGGACGGTGTCGCCGTCCAAACTCGGAAGAGGCGTGAGACTCGTGACCTCGTCTCCTACGATGTGGAGGGGTGCGCACTGTTGGGAATTTGTCACCGGGCGATTCGCGCTCGTAGTACGCTGGATACCAGCATCAAGCGACAGCGGAAGGCATTTCCACGGGAAGTAATAACCTTGGGCGACCTCCTGCGGAAGAGTCGGACCGAGCGAGGTCTGAAACTGCGAGAACTGGCCGCCTTGCTGGGGATTTCCTGCCACAGGTTGTCAGCCTGGGAACGGGACCAGGCGAGGCCACCCCGGGAGAAAACGACGAAGCTTGCGGAGCTTCTTGGCCTGCCGGTGACAGCAATGGAGACTCACTCCAACAGCGGACTTTGATGTTGGGAATTTCCAGCCACCGCAGTCGGGGTGGAGACACGTCGACCGCAGCGACTCCTCCCTCTTCTGGGTCTGAACCCGACCAGTCAGACGACCAGCGGCAGGCTTTTGGGGGTCGTACTGTCCAGAGCGAGGTGCGAAAGATAGGAGAGCGCCATGGTCTGAACGGCGAAAGCGGTATTCGGATGCAGCCGGTCGATGTGCTTACCGAACGCGCCGTAGGTCACCGCACCACCGCAGGCGAGGCTATGGAACAGCGCCCTGTGGTTGGGACTCGTGGCTGGTTCCAAAATGTCTGGCAAAGATGCGCACGTGGCCCCTAGCGCGGCAAAGGAAGCGACCTGGAGGAGGTCCAATCTCTGGAGAAGCTCGCCAAGGTTGGCTGGCGGATCCTCGGATTCCAGAAGCTTTGAAATCTGCCAGAGCAAGTTTAGCCCAGCCCCGACGCCCGCGCCTACGGCAGCATGCTTTTTGAAGTTTGGCATACCCTCTTTTGACAGGTGCCGTAAGACAACGGCGGTCTGACGGCAAAAATTTCCTGCGGGAATTCCATTCCCAAGAATCGTCCGGAAAATTGAGTCGCGCTTGGATGCGCGAGGGCTGACTTCGTGGGCGCAACCATTCCGCTGCACTTCGCTCGCCCCCGCAACTGGAAGGCGAATTTGCGGTTCGTCGGGCACCAAGATCGAAGATTCCGCAGCGCGGTGATCCTACCCACTCTCGACTGCGGCCTGACAAACTCGGACAGAAGATGGCCAATTGGCTGAAGGTGATCGTGTTCTACCCCACCTGCGCTGACAATCCAAGCGCCGATGCTAGCCAAATGTAGACTCCCCAGCCGTCTAGCCAATCGGCCCACAGGGGCACCCGCCGAAACTGCGCCACGGGTCGAAATCCAGCCATAAACTACACTATTCCATGTGCCTGGATTTGAACCCACCACTTTCACCTCCCCCACTGCTGGTTTTGAAATCCGACTCTCGAACCTGGGTCGCTGGTTTTGAAAGGACAGGTGGCAATTGGGACCTTATCGGTCACAACGAGATAGGGAGCATATACTATGCATCTCGTTGTAGCCGATGAGGTTCCAATGAACAAAAACATCAGGTTCCGGATCGCCGAACCGCTCTGGGAGCGGTTCAAAAAAGCCCTCGACCGGGTCGGAGCACCAACCTTCGGGATCACCACCCCGACGACGACGAGGGCGTCCGCCGAAGGATGACCGACGGATGATCGAGGGCATGCTCTACATCCTCCGGGTCGCTTGCCCTTGGAGGGACCTGCCCGAGTGGTACGGGCCTTGGTCCTCGGTCTATTCAAGATGGCGGAGATGGAACCGGTCCGGGCTTTGGGCCCGGATTCTGGAGGTGGTCTCGGAAGTCCCCGAGGGGGCTTTGGTGCATCTCGACGCCACCCACGTGAAGACCCATCAGGACGCCACCAATCCACGCGGTGGCCAGGCCCGGCAGGCCATCGGGCGCACCCGCGGGGGACTCAACACCAAGGTGACCGCACTGGTGGACTCCAAGGGCCGCGCGCTCCAACTCCTTCTGGACTCCGGCAATCAGGCCGACATCCGGTGCGCGGACCGAATCGAGATCCCATCCGGACACCGGTTGGTGGCCGACAAGGGCTATGACTCGACGGCGTTCCGGGACCGGATCTGGGACGCCGGAGGCTGTCCGTGCATCCCCAACCTGAAGAACCGCAAGAATCCTGCCCGCTGGCATCGCGGCTACTACCGGCTCCGCCATCGCGTGGAAAACTTCTTCCAGCGCACCAAACGCCAGCGCCGCGTCGGCACCCGCTACGAGAAGCTTTCCCTCCACTTCCTCGCCTTCGTCCAACTCGCCGCCATCCTCGATTGGCTCAAATCCCCATTTTGAAGACACGCCCTAGGTATTCGCATCGAACTTCGAAGCATTTAGCCGTTTGGCTCAGACTGCCAATGTCCAACCAAGGACTCCAAACTCAAGCACATGAATCGGGTAGCGACCGCAAATGATTGGAATTCCCGGAAATCTGTTTTTGCTTTCCTTGGCCGACAACCCGCGCCAAGTTCATCGTACTCCCAAACCTGATCCGACCCAACATGACTCATCTGCCACCTCTGTTGACCAGACGCCTGACGTTTTTCGTCATTCTACTACTGTTTCGGATCTCGTTCAAAGTATTCGGTCAGGAAACTCCAGCAGGTTCAGAGAGTGTCGCCGACAAGCAGTACGTCGAGACACCCGAGATCCGCGTTGTAGAACGTGGAGCACACCACCGAGTGGATGAATACACCAGCACGCACACCAACGAGGACGGCAGTGTGCTGGTCACGACTAACCGCTACACCGCTCTCGAAACCGGAATGCACTGGATCGACCAAGGAGAATGGAAGCCCACGCGTGTGGAACTTGATGAGTACGCGGAAGGCTTCGCGGCACTCGAAGGCCAACACAAAGTAGTTCTGAGCCGTTCCTTACGCGTTCAAGGTGCGGTGGATCTCCAAACCGCTGATGGCACCCGGATGCGGGCCACGCCACTGCAAATTGTTTATAGTGACCGATCATCAGGACGGGTAACCGTATTAGGAGAGGTAAAGGAATCCTTCGGTAGCAAGACAGCGGCAGGCACAGTCGTGTGGCCGGATGCGTTTGAAGGCATCCGGGCCGACTACCGAGCGTCCTACCGCGCTGGAAGTTTCGAGTGCGACGTCGTTTTGCGAGAGGCTCCGCCAACACCGGGTGACCTTGGCCTCGACCCGGCCTCGACCGAACTCCAGGTAATCACCGAATTTTATGACACAGAAGCCTCAGCCGGCCTGATGGTGATTTCAGAAACTGACCAAGATACGCATGTCGTAATTGGAGAAATGCACCTTGGGCGCGGTTCGGCATTCGGGGAAGACCTTCAAACAGGAAGCACCCAGCGGATCCCAGTGCGGAAAGAATGGATAGAGGTTGACGGCCGACGGGTGCTGATCGAATCCGTGCCACTCGGTGATGCTAGCAAAGAAGCGGAAGCGTTGCCGAGGGAAGGAGCGTGGCTACGTCGTCCGAAACAGCGCCCGGGGTACGGCTTGCCAGATCCAATGCTGGCTTCAACCGAGCGCAGGTCTTGGAAGGAAAATACCGCGTCAATAATTGCATCAGGCACACAGAATACATTGGCGACGCTTTCCCCCCCGGAGCCAGGGTTCGCCATCGATTATGTCCTAGTGGCAAATAGCACCAACTTCACCTTCCGCTCGACCAACACTTATTATGTTAGCGGTGCATTTTTGCTCGGTGGAACCGTAACATTTGAGCCGGCAACGGTTATCAAATATGCCTCGACCAATTTTTCAGAAATCCGAGTGGATTATACCGCAACCAATATCGTCTGGCTCGGTGAGCCTTATCGGCCAATCTATTGTACTGCGCGTGACGATAACTCAGTTGGAGCAACTTTGCCTGGATCGACGGGCAATCCGACCAATACCTACGCCGAAGTCGCGCTATACTTTGACCGCACCTACAACAACGGTGTTTCTATCCGGGACCTGCGGGTTTCCTACGCACACCTCGCGCTGAAACTGATGTACGGCCAGTCCAAGCATCTGATCCGTCACGCCCAGTTCGTCCGCTGCAACAACGGTGTCAGCGGCTATTCTCAAGCCATCGAGATGCAGAACATCTTGATGGACCGGGTAAAAACCAATTTCTACGACCTGCCCTATGCACCAGTAAATGTCTACTTCGGAACCTACGACACCGGCAATCAGATTGCTTTCAATGCAATGTCAGGTGGAGTGACTAACTACGCAGTAATCTGTACGGGGATCACAAACACGTCTAATGTAACCTTTTTCGGCCCACAGCCGGTCGCGTCGAACTCCGGGGCGTTCGAATCATCCGCCGCGGGCAATCATTATCTCCAGATCAATAGCCCATTCTTGCAGTTTACCAATACGTGGTATGGGATCGCGCCCACTAACCTTACCGGAGATGCGGCGGCCAGTTTTCTCACTTATCGGCCGCCTGCCGTACTCAGCGGGGCACTTTCCGGACAAGTTACCTTTTCTGCCGGCGGCACGACCAACCCACCCAGCGCATCCCCCTCGTACCAAACTCCGGGCTACCGATATTGGAGACTGGACCTCGTCGTTTCAAATGTAACAATTAACGGCGGGGGCACACTCAATATCAATGGACAGTGTCGAAGGGTTGGCCTAGTGGGGACCGCTGTACTTAATGCCGGCGGCGGCAGCCTCAATATTACAGGCACTCCCACCGATCATATCCGCCTGCTCCGGGTGGCGGCTGTCAACGAAGACCCGACCTTCGGCACATTGTCGGGTTCGAGCTTCAAACTGTTTTCCGGAAATCAGGTCAACGCGGCGCTCCGGTTTGCTGACGTGGAATTCATCCCAAGCGAAACTTACACTCGCCGCCAACTTATCGATTCCAGCACGCCCGTGGACGGTTTGGTCACCTTCAAGGACTGTCTCCTCCGTGCGGTGAACCTTGAACCGTACTACTCTGGATACTCGTCAGGCTTCACGCTGGTCCTAAACAACAACATTCTCGAATGGAGCCGCGTGTCGGTCGGCCAAGCGCCTAGCGGCGGTAGTCCGCCGTTCCACTTCCAGTTCTACAATAATCTCTTCCGCCAGAATTCATTCTCGGGTGGCTACAGGGGGAGCGCCTACGGCAACTGGAACGTGCGGGATAACTTCTTCGAAACCAGTTCAATGAGCTATTCGGCCGTCTATCCTGCGACCTTCCCTTCCTCCAACAACGGCTTCTACCAGAGCACGGCGCTTCCAGGCTCGGGCAACAAAACCGTTACAGCCCTCGACTGGGTACCTGGCCCGCTTGGATCCTATTACTACCCGTCCGCGGGCACCTCCGGATCGCTGACCAATCTGCTCAATTTCGGCAGCCGGACGGCGGCGAGCGCCGGTCTCGCCCAATTTACCTGCATTACCGACATTCAAAACGTCACCAACGGAACGCCTCCGAGCAACTGGATCGAGCAATGGCAGCAAAAAGATTCAGGCACCGTGGACATCGGCTTTCACTACACGGCCGTTTCCAAGGTGGTAGGTGGTACTACGAGCCTCGCGCCCGCCTACCGGAGACCCGTCAGCAATGATGGATGGTTCCCATCAGATTCGGACTACACCGTAGGTAGCGGAGGAGACGCCCTCTCGGACTTCGTCGAAGACGTTAACGGGAACGGGATACCGGACGGAAGCGAGACAAACTGGGCCACGTGGGACTCGGATGGCGACTACTTTTCTGACAGCCTTGAGCCAACCATGGGTACAAGCCCGATTGATTATGACACGGACAATGATGGCACTATGGACAGCGAGGAATACTGGAACGGAACCGACCCCCTAATAGCTGGCGATTATCCCCCAAGGACTTTGGAGTCGTTCAGGATGGACAATTCGTCCTTTGAAAGCGTGGGAGGTGTCTCGCCGGTCGTGAACACCGCTTTGCTACGCGAATCGTTTGACGGTATGGCTGCCTCATTTACAAATTCAGGCGAACGACTTGTATATCCCGTTAGCGTTGGAACCGGGACGAATGCGCACAGTATAATCCAGTTCAAGACCGGCTCGGTGAGATTCACCTACATGCCAGACGTATTCGCTTCGGCGCAAACCAATCAGCAACCGGTGCGTCTCTTGGAATGCGGCTCGTGGCGGCTAAGTCTGCAACCCACCAACGGCTTCGTTGCCTTCGAATCGCCCAGTACCAACGGCTCGGTCAAGACCAATTTCACTCTCAATATGGGGCCTATTACTGGACTTTCTGCGCGTCTGACTTGGGAGATTACATTGAGTTACAGTACCTACAGTTCAGCCATTCGTATCAATTCCACGGGTACTTCTGGCAGCGGAGTAGAGGCCGAGCCATCTGCATCTGAGAAGAACGCTGGATGGTGTGTAGGCAACGGCATTGGAGCTACCAACCACTGCGGAGGCCGTATCGACAAACTTGAGACATTCAACACTGCCATTTTGCTGGCGAATGCTGGGCGCCCGACTTCCGTCATTTTTGACGATGCAGTCCGTCGGGCTCAGTTACTCTCGGCTTCCGTCGTATCCAACGGAATCCGACTGGAATTCAACCGAGGCTGGGAGGGTGACTGGCAAACGAACTCGAGCCTCTATTCCATCGGCCGGCGGACTGCCGGGGAAACAGGAGCATTTTCAACGGTTGCCTCAGGTGTGCGGACGAACGCCTGGATAGACACAGCCGCCGTTCTGGGCCGTTACTACGAGTATCGGGTCAACCGCCATTCCACCATTCCTGTCTACGACCACCCCACTATTACCGTCGGCAGAAATGGCGTAGCTATGGACCGTCGTGGTCGAGCCCTAATTCTTGTAGACAACACCGTCTCGAATTCTATTGCAACGGAGTTGGAGGCGTACAAGGCCGACCTCATCGCCGACGGCTGGATTGTGACGACCACCAACGCGCCCCGCCACATGGATCCGGCCTATCCCAACCCGTGGACCGGTACCAACTGGTACTCTTACACAAACCAGGTCAGTAGCGCGATGACGACTAACCGGGTCAACGCCACGGCTCTGAAAAGCTACATCACCAATTGGCACAACCTTTCGCCAAATGATACTAATGTTATTGTTATTGTAGGCCATGTAACCGTGCCCTATAGTGGCAGTATAGCAGAAGACGGGCATCCGGAACATCGTGGGGCATGGCCAGCCGACTCATGGTATGGCGATTTGACCGGAGCCTGGCTGGACGACCAACTCCTGCTGCCCGACGGAATGACAAATTCGGACGGCACCCTGGTTGGCTTCGTTCCAATTGCCGTCAATTACCCCAATGACGGACGCTGGAACCAAAATACATTGCCACTGGAGCCAGACGGTTCACCTGGTCGCCTGGAGTTGGCCGTCGGCCGTATCGACTTTCGAATGTTGGAAGATTTCATACAGGGAGCCGAGGAAATCAGCAACGTCAGGGATGACACCGAGATCCGCCTGATTCGGCAATACTTCAACAAAACCGCAGGATTTCGTAGGGCTCAACTTTTACATAAGGAGGATTTCGTGGCTTTCTTCAAAGATAGCTCCTTCTTGCAGACTGCTAAGACTGTCTTGCGGGTGCAAAAGAGGGCATGGAATACGGAAATTATGAATCCGGATCGCTATCAAGAAGACCTGTTTTTTTCTGGTCCGAAGAACCTGATGGGCTTTATTGGCAACTACGGTGACTATGACAGAATAGGTGTGAATCAAGGCAGCTATCAGCATAGGGTATTGGATATAGCAGGCGGACTCCCAGGAAACACGCCTCGGGGCCTGTTTCAATTATTCCGTGGTTCCTATTTTGGAGAATGGCTCAACGGTACAAGCGACAAGCAAGGGCGGTCCCTTCTGAGAGCTGTATTGGCTATTCCCGACGCCTCACTCACAGTCACTTGGATCGATAACGCGGTGTGGGGAACTTGGCGTCCTGATCGGTTTTTTGCCGGCGCGCACTACGGGACGGCTCTCCAAGATTCCTTCGCAGCCAATGCTGGTGTCTCCTGCCGAACGACATTCATCCTCGGTGACCCACTCCTTCGGGCTCATCCCTTGGCTCCGATAACCAGCCTAGCCAACAGCAAGAATGGCACGAATGTCACCTTAAGCTGGGCAGTCAATACAAACGCCACGGCCGGTTACCGAATCCTTCGAGCCACGTCCACAAATTCAGCTTCTTGGCAGGTATTGGCTGAGGTTTCCGCCACCTCCACGAACTGGACTCATACCGCCACAAATCCATCGACCAACGTCTATCTTGTCAAAGCACAGGCTTTGAAGACAACTGGTTCCGGCTCCTATACTAATACTAGCCTTGGGACTTTTTCTCAGCCAGTCATGATTCCATGAAAATTGCAATTCCATGTCTTGTTGTATCAGCGCTGCCATTACTAGGTGGAGATTTTGTAAACCTAGGCTTTGACGCACCCGACCTTACCGGCTCGTTGAGGCCGATTGATCCGACTCGGCCCGATGGTCCGTTTTCTGGTGCAGCGAGCCAGATACTCCGAGGCTGGACTCTTAGTTTGGACGGGCAGGTTCAGACGACGATTGCCTACAGTCCCTGGTCTGCGTCCGTCGGGCATCCTGGTGTTGCAGTTAGGAACTATCGCCCTGGAACATTGGGGGTAAACTACTTAGACATAGATTCACCAAGTCTTCCATTGGGTCAACAAACGCGAATCTGGCAAGTGGGACGAATTCCGGAGACTGTCGTAGGGATTGGATTCTCTGGGTCCGCGCTTGGAGATGTTGTGATCAATGGAGAAGTCGTAGGAACGACATACGATGGGCGCCGGCACCCAATAGATATTGCTCGGTATGCTGGACAGGAAGTGACCTTGGAGTTCTTCTTTCGTGCTGGATCGGACGGCAGTTTTGACATTCTAGGTTTCACCCAAATCCCCGAGCCATCTGTATGGGCCTTGTTTGGCATCGGCGCGGCAACGTTGATTTGGGTGAGCCGCCACCATCGGCGGCCGTGAAGATCATTCCCGCCATCTTGCTCGGCTCAATGCTGCGGCTACTGGGTAGGAACCCTTTTCACCTGGGCTCGGTTTGAATCACGAGCGGCTGAAACTTCAGGGAATCAGCCGATTTGACTGGTTTGAGGATTGCTACCACACAGGATTCAATAATCCACAAGGCCATCGCTTATGGACAACCATGCCTTTCAAAGACTTACTCCATCCCCAAGGGGCAGCAGCTATTTTGGCTACCCCCCAATAGGACTGCGAACTCAAGAACTATGACTTTGGATTTTCGAGTGACGGGAATGTCCGTCGAAGTTCAGGAAAAGCATCGAAGCGAATGGCAACCCATTCTGATGCAACTGGCATCTTCGATTGGCGTCCCCTCTGACGGAATTGGGCGCGTTCTCGTCACGGACGAGGAGAACTACGGCTCGGCCATCAACGAACTAAGCTTTGAGGAAGGATTTACGAATGCAAACTGACTGATTGGCATTGGAAAGACCTTGCCGCGGTTTACGCCAAATTGTCGTCCTGTCTCCGACTTGGTAGTGCGGGTTGAAGGACTAGCGATTCTGGTTGGTGCGACGACCGGAGGCGTCCGCTTAAATGAGTTGAGTCCAGATCTTCAGATGCTTAGCTATGTAGTTTCCCATGAATTTGGCCACTCCCGGGACTATTTCGAGCGCCCCAAAGGCATTGATTCAACTCGGAAGCTAGTCAATGGGTTCAAGATCAGCACTTGGGCTGAAGTAAACTCGGCGATTGCTTTTTCCGAGTACGCCGCCTGCGTCTTCTCTGCCGAGTACGTATCCGAGGCGCTGATGCGATACCAATTTGATTCGGATTCAGAATCAATCGAAAGATTACTTGTCGAGATTCATGATCGCCGCCGTGCCTACACCAATGACTCCGAACTCTACGAACTCGCTACCAAAACCTGCATGGAGTTCTGGTTTGTGATCATTCAGGCCGCGAAGCTTTTTGGCCAACGGCGTGGCAATCCCGCTCTAAGAGCAGTTTCCTTAGACTGGAGTAAATGGCTGCCCGGCATTGCGTTCGATCTGTTACCGAACCTTGAGTTGGCTCTGGTCGCCGCATGGGAGCGGTACCCGGATTGCGCTTCCGATTTCCTTCGCGAGTGCCGGTTTACATGGAATCTCATTGCACAAGCCGAGGGATTCCAATTTGAAGAGGGGGACGATGGTGACGGAGTGTTTTTCAGTAGATACACGTTGAGCGACATAGCGAGGGGCTTCCCTATGCCGGCTCGGCATCAAAGGGGGACTCCCTACTTCCTATGAAAGCGGGTGGGTTTGACGACCGGAATGCCACAACCAAGGCTACCGCCATGAAGATGTCCATGCGACTGTCTTCACTTTGCCACGCTTTTCGTTTCGGAGGCAGGCGTTGGCTCAATTCTTCGGGAAACCGTTCGGCAAGAACTTGCGCCAATTCATATCTGGTTCCAACTCCGTCGTTGAAGAAGAACTTCCGAATCCGTTTATGTGAAAGCAGCACAACCTGGACATTGAGGTTTGATGCCAAAGTTTTCGACCGGAGTCCAAGGGACTGAATTCGAGCAGACCGTCGGGAGTTTTTCCCTCTCATGTCTTCCATGAGTAACGTGTCAGGCCGGTAATGAGTGATCAGCTCTTTAATCTTTTTTAGACTGCGCCGATTCTTGTCTTCTTGAACGGATTTGACGCCCCAGTCTACAAGCGTTTCCTGCCCTTCGGAAACGGCGAATCCAAACCCACGTGAAGAGAGTGAAATAGCCAGTATTCGAGCGTTTCGAATTCGGTTTGTCTTCATAGAGAGTTTGGTGATCGATAATCGATGCGATCCGCGAGGATGGACAACGTTTGGTGCCGTTTTGGCGAGTGTTGTGATGGTTCTAGGCTCTCACTTTTGGTGGCCAATAGCCTCGCGCGAACGGCTATTTCCTGTTCCACCTCGACGTAAAGTCCGCTGAAGAGTTCGCTGACTGACCGTCGATAGATAACCTCGTAGGCGAGAGCTGTCTTCAGTCCGGGCTCACGCACGAAACGCTCATGGCGAGAGATCTTGGCACCGCTCAAAGTGTCCAAGAGGAAAGCCACATCCTCTTGGGAAAGGTCGAGGCGCTTTCGGTTTGATAACAAATAGTTTGGCAACAATGGTGAAGGCATAAAATATATTTGAACTCGCAACGAGCTCTTGCCTTCAGCATATCGGATTACCCCACTCGTCCCAAAGACGTCAACTCTTGCCGTCATCGGCAAATACAAAATCACCGGGCCGTTGAAGCTTGGTTGTGGATAACATATTGGGGTGCAAATTTGGCTGCCTATCACAAGATTGCGTCAATCTTGGGTCAGGCGTTTGGACGGCAACGACTGTCTGTTGGAGTCGGCAAGTCCCGCCGTCTTTTTCAGTCCTCAGTGGCAGGTAAAGTGTTCGGTATGAACGTTCCTGCCGAATCACTGAAAGAACTTCGACGCATCTGCGCCGAGATGCTTCCCCAAAACCTCACTGAAGCGGAGATACTTCAAATTTCCCAAAGAATCATCCGTTACCTGTGGCATTTGAATTCGCCGGATGGTGATGACGCCAATCGCTTTGACGTATTTTGACGTGGCGTGCTAAACTCAAGTGTTTCCAAACATCTTCATGCTATCCTATGTCATCTACAGCCGAAAATCGCAGGAGGATGATGATAAGCAGGTGCAGTCCATTCCCGACCAGGAAGCCGAGATGAACTCGGTGGCGACGCGGACCAACCTGACCGTCATCGAATTCCTCAGCGAATCCAAGTCCGCCAAAGCACCAGGCCGGCCTGTTTTCGACGCGATGATGCAGCGAGTGGACCGGGGTGAGATCCGCGGGATTCTCTGCTGGAAGTTGGACCGCCTGGCGCGAAATCCGGTTGATGGCGGCCGAATCATCTGGGCGATCAAACAGCACGGTCTCGTAGTGCGGACTCCCCATCAGAGCTTCTCGCAGGCCGACGACAACCTGATCCTCATGTATATCGAGTTCGGCATGGCTCAAAAATATGTCGATGACCTCAGCCGAAACACGACGCGGGGCCTGACCTCTAAGGCGCAGAAGGGTTGGTACCCAAGCGTGGCCCCGACGGGTTACCTGAATTCCAAGACCGAGGAGCGGGGGCATCGGACAATCCTCCGCGACCCGGCGCGGTTTGACGCAGTGCGTCGCATGTGGGACCTCATGCTTGGCGGCCAGGTCAGCCCTACCCAGATTCAGCGAATCGCAAATGACGAGTGGGGTTTCCGCACCCGCCAAACGCGACGAACTGGAGGCAAACCCCTGGCTCGGAGCACCATCTACAAAATCTTCAGTAATCCCTTCTATTGCGGGCGTTTCGAATATCCTCAGGGCAGCGGAACGTGGTATCGAGGAAATCACGAGCCGATGGTCACTGAGGCGGAGTTCAACGCGGTGCAGGTGAAACTCAAACAGGAAACGAACCCGAGACCACACAAGGAGTTCGCTTTGCCCTATCGGGGCCTTCTGAAATGCGGCGCCTGCGGATCCAGCATCACGGCTCACTTTAAGGAACAGGTGCGCTGCACAAGATGCCACTACAAGTCTTCGGTCAAAAACTCTCGGACCTGTGCCAAGTGTCACCTGCCGATGAGCGAAATGAAATCCCCGACCTTGCGGCGCTACGCCTACTACCACTGCACCCGTACTTTGAATCCTTCTTGTCGGCAAAAGTGCCTCTCGGCGGCGGCTCTTGAACGTCAGATCACTGAAAACCTGCCGGCTTACGGCTTATCGGCGGAACTCCAAGACTGGGGACTAGCGGTGATAGAGAAGCTCCGAGAACAGGAACTTGCGGGAGAGCAGCGCATTCTCAAAGAAAGGCAACAGGCCCTCAGACAATGCGTGCTCCGCCTGGAGAATTTGCTGAAGCTCAAAACAGCTCCCGAGAACTCCGATGGCAGTCTGCTTTCTGACGAAGAGTATCAGCAGCAACGGGCCGATCTGCTCGCGCTCAAGGCTCGGCTTTCGGCTAACGCGTCCGCGTTTCAGAATGAATTGGAAGCCAAGGCGCGCCTGAGCAAGGTCGCGTTGAAGGTCGTGACCACCATCGACCACGCCTCACGGCTGGGGGACGCAACGAAGAAAAAGGAAATCCTTAGCGCTTTGGGATTGAACCACGCGATTACGGACGGAAAGCTAGTAATCAAGCCGGAGTTTCCGTTTTCTGAGCTTCCTCGAGCGGACAACCTGGAGCCCCGTGATTGCTGGCCGATTGAACCGATTAATCCTCAGGATTCACAAGGGCGGGAGGGCCGTTTGGTCCCCTCACGTCCACGACAGGAGCCCCGCATGGACGAAGACCGAACCAAGTTGCTCGAGGTTGCCTTGAGATCCATCTGGAAAAAGATGGATCCAACTTCACCACTGTTTAGTCGGTATCCGTTTTTGGCTGGAGCACCGGTTGTTCCGACTTTTCCACGAGGATGTACTCGGAAACGATTCCTCCAGAGACTTTCCGAACCTTAGTCGGTACAGGTTCGGATGCCCGAAGGAAGGCGATCACTCGTGAAGCAGATTCTTGTACATCCTCATCCGATAGCTCGCAATCAAAGTGTGCCTGACAAATTATTTTAAACTCTTCTTGCGCTTCTTGTGGGATCATAGATCCACCCAATCAGCAATCTCTTCTGACAGTGAGGTTGCCTCACGCGGCAAGAACTCCATCCTTCTTTACCCTAGTCTCGTTACTTACCATTGCTTCATGACTTCAAAACAACCCATTCCCAACATGCTTCGTTTCTATCGCAAGCGATCCAATCTACTTCAGTCAGACGTAGCTCTGAAATTGAGCTTAACTAGCACTGACCGTATCTCTCATTGGGAGAAGGGGCAAGCGTACCCGAGCGTAGTCAATCTATTTAAGCTTGCGGCGATTTACCAGGTACTACCCCACAACCTGTATCCAGACCTTGCCCGCTCAATTCTTGGAGAAACCGATGACGAATCGACGGGTGCCTCTACCAAAGCTGAAATCTTGGTCTGAGAGCAGATTTGTTATTTATAACAAATATGGAGCCGGGCGTGAAGGAAGATCGAACCGCGATGCTGAAAGCGGCGCTCGAAACCATATGGGAGAAGGCCGATCCGAGCTCGCCTGCCTTTCAACGGTATCCCTTCGTTAAAGGTTGTACAGGAACTCCAGGCTATCCCCGCGGCGGATTTCGCCGAATACGATTACCGAGAAATCGAGGCGTCTGATATCACTGGGACCTTGTGAAGGACGGTCGAAAAGTGCGGCGAGGGTCACGGATGTGACGGGGACCCAGAACGGGACATACCTCGAACTTGGGATCGGATTCTCGAAGAACTGAATAGGATAAACAATAGGGGTGAGCTGCAGAACATGTCGATTACGTCTGGTTTTTGCGTAACAAAAGGGAAGTCGAGATTAGGTTGAACATCTAAGGCGCAACCATCAAGTTGATGGAGCGATGAAAGCGGCCGGTATTGCCAAACAAACTATCCCTGTCAACTGTAGAAGCTGTATCATCATGTCACAAACGCAACGCTATATCGTGCTCTGGTTACGGCGACGTATAGTTTTGAAATATCGCCAGCGTCTTTGATGTTCGATGACGCTAAATACGACTTCATCTTCGCAGTTGGAAAAATTAGAACTCTTGTATAGCTTCTACCCTTTGATTGACCAATATTTATCGCTGGTAGGCCCAGCGTATCGCTGTCCTTGTTCCATCTGAGCACAACCGGTTGATAGTCAAGATAGTACTGTTTTGCGGCATCAGCTTTGATTTTAAAAACGCCATCGTGCCCAGTTTTTACTTCGTTCATTGAAACGGTTTTTCGAAAATCTGGAAACAGCTTGTCAGCAAAATCGCAGATTTCCTGATTGCAACGGTAGCACTCATTTTTTTCGATTATGCTGATGACACCTGATTTATTATGACCCTTGATCCATTCTAGAATGCCTGATCTCTTAAATCTCTTATTTTTACCGGAATTGTTGGTACTGTAGGTTCCCTGTCTGGGATCTCCTACGGCTGTTACGGGGAGGGTGGATCTAAAGATCTTCTCGAGGAAATTAAAATCATAGCCCGCTAGATCCTGCATCTCATCTATAAATAGTTGATCATACGTCTTTTCAAGGCGCTTAATCACCGCACCTCCTGTGTTCTCGTCGCTTACACAAACGAAATCGGAAACGCGGTCCCGATAAATTAAGCCGCTTCTTGGGAAAAAATATTCATCAATGTTGCTCTTTGAAGTGAACTTTGCTCTTTGATTCAAATTCTCAAACAAGATTGAATCAATCCGCGTACGACTTGTTACCATACTCTGATATGGCCGCACACCATCCTGAAGCAGAAAACTAAACCAAGATAGCAGTTTAATGTTTGAGGGAACATGGCCGCATCGTTCAATAATATAAGATCTGATCTGGTCAATGTTTTCATTGGTATATGTGGTTATAAGGACCCGCTTCCCAATCAAGGCCATAGCTTCCTCGACCACCATGGTGGTTTTCCGAGCACCAGCGCTCGCTACTACCACCCTATTTTTGACTGACAGCGTCTTGGACATATTTCGGGAAGTTGACATTTTCAGTTGTCTCAAAAATTGCTAATGCGCATTCGGTCTTATTGGCAATCATATACTCCACGAGCTCCGATTTGGTCTTGGACCCCGTGCCAAAAATCCTATTCAAGACGGCGGGGGTATTCACATTAGCAATATGTAGCTCCAAAGTAGTCAATTGGTCGTCCTTATCATAAAACACTTTAATTGACGCAGTTCCCGCATATGAAGAATACTTCTTTTCGATTTTGTTTTTGTGATCACCGTCGTTGTCGGTCAGCACGGAGACTGAATTCGATAGTAGTTTCGCAATATCGAGGAATCGCGCGAAGGAAAGGCCTCTGACACCGATGACGTCTACGCCGGCTTCGATTGGCAACTTTCCGTGCATGACTAGAAATGCCTTTTGAACGACTAGCTCATCGGATGGCCCCTCCACAAGGATCGCCTTCTTTGCCAAGATCAGGCGTAATGTGTCATATCCCGAGAGTTTCTTGAAGTAGTCTTGTGTTTGTGCGGGCAATCCGCCCAAACTAGATTGCCTTCCGCCGTGAAGTAGAAATACATTTTTGATGCCAAGCTTGTTCAATACATAAGCGCTATGAGTGACAATTACGATCTGTTTGTCAGCACATTTCTCGCGAATCCTTTTTATTAGAATACACATCGAGGAGAATGATAAATGATTCTCCGGTTCCTCAATAAGAATAATGTTTGACTCCTTCGCTTGCCGTTCGAGTGCAAGCATTATTTTTAAGGCGCTTTGTTCTCCTTTGCCAACGAACTGGAATGGTAAATCATCTAGATGCGGAATTAGCGAGTTTTCCCAATTGGATTTCTGAGACGTATCGATTGATATCGCCAGCCTTTTGTCGGTGATCGTCCCTTGTTTTTGGGTTAGTTTTGAATTGATTTCTGCAATCGCGGTTTCGCCGGAAAACTGTTCCTTAAGTTTCCTGTAAGCAATAGCTAGAGAAACCTTCTCTTTAGAATCGAGACTCCCGCTGATTATATCTTGGAGAAAAAAATCGGTGCCGCTTTGCAAGCGGATGGTCGTAGCGTCAATATTTGAAACCGCGATTGGTAGACTTCTTTGCGAAATCGCGTTGTTGGCAAACGAAAACCATTGAACCTTGTAGTATTCGGTTGGGACCCCTTTTACCTGTGCCGGAATATCTAGCAGTTTTGCGTATTCGTCGGCATAATCGTCGTCGAAACATATAATCAGCTTTAATCCGACGGCGTCTAACTTTTGAGAATTGTTGCTGCCCCGTAGATATTGCACCTCGGCCGATTCCTTGAGGAATATCTCGATACTGATTTCCGGCGGCAGGACCTTCCTTCCAGCCGCAACGTCTTCTAGGTATACTTCAACGGACTTCTTATTGAACAGATGGGATGAAAGTTCATACTCAACTGCCCTTCCGTGAATTCTTTTTGTTAAACCTAATGCGATAGCTTCAAGGATTGTGGATTTGCCCGCCTCATTATCGCCAACGACGATATTTAAATCCTCGTTAAGAATGAGTGTAAAAGATTGAAAAATCTTAAAATTCTTAATGTGAAGTTGATTTATCATGCTCTGCGGTAGATTTGGACCTCTGTCGGTGTACTAATTGTCATTCCACATTTTGCAAAGAGCCCCCAGAAAGGCATCAAGGTCTGCCTTGTTCCACTGGACACTGGAGTTCCCAAGTAGATAGTATTGCCAGTTCACGCAGACTAGCTTGGATCTATCGGCTGAGATTAGCCAGTTGACGCTATTGATAAATGTTTCCGTATACGATGTTTCCACGAACTGATCTGCAGGGACATTGTAAAGTAATCCCTCAATGTAATAAGATGGTGCCACGCCTTTGCCGAGCACCCCGGCATCCACCATTCGGGATCTCATATTCTTCAATATCCTGACCATTGGCTTCAGCATAAGATTGGATGCTTGATGACCGGCAGTCAGGTTTTCTGAATGTTGCTTCGGGTAGTTGATAATATCTCCCGATGGAGTTTGAAATGCAATTCCGGTGACGTAGTCGCTGGTTCTAATCCCGCTGAACGACTTGAACCTTCTGTACTCGCAGCAAACAATTATGTCAGCACTGCGTCGATTATTGTTGGCATTTATCTTGATCGCCTTTGGCCCGACACTGATGGAATCTGCGCCAAAGGTATTTTTGAGATGTGCAATGACGGCATTTTTGAATTCTTCCCGGGAATAGGTAGCTGGAGTTACGTGATTGAGATAGGCGCTGGTCTCGGTCGGATTTAACTGAGCCAAATCATAATGAAATGTTGATTGCAAACAAATGACCACGTCAACATCAGACTCGGCGTAGATGTTTGTGTCATTTCCGTAGGAGCCCTGAAGGAATACATTGAATTTCTTATCAGCGTATCCGGAATTCGGGTCAAGGAGCGTCGAACGAATTGTTTGATAGGTGGAAGCTGATTGTGACACAGAGCCTTGGTGTGACCAGGTCTCTAATTGTGATTCGGGAATAGCCATAGTTCAATAGTTTAGAAATCGCTTCAGCATGACTTCATCTGAAGCATATGAGAGGCGACCTTTCTGAACCAATCGATTCAGTTTTCCAAGATCGTGCTCCAATAGATCTGTAGCCATCTCAGGTTCTGCAAAGGTCTGGTTTATGCGGATTGTAGGAACATCCTTGAACAGTATTGTGCGCAGAACCTCCATTGAACAGGTATTTGTTCCCAAGATCTTCTGTAGGAAATCTGAATTAAAGCCATGCCGAAGCATTGACCATCCCCCGAGCAGATGTCCAACCCTTTTCCAAGACGATGGATCTGGGTAGGTGCCGACTCCAAGACTAACCACTCGAAGTTCAGCATGAGTTTTCTTTAGTGCGCGGGTAGCATCAGCAATGGCATATAGGGTCGGGTTGTTAGCGCAGAATCCTCCATCACCAAGCTCAACAATGTCGCCATTGCTTTTGACAACAGTATGTGTTGTGAAGAACGGGTAGGCAGAGCATGATGAAATGACAGCATCAGCCACTCTGCAACCAAAGAACGGAACGAAGGAACCAGTGCTGCCATGTGCTTGTTCAACCGAGGCCTTAAATACCAAAGGACGCTCGTCTTTCCAGTTGGTCGCAACAATCCCGATGGCTGTTTTGAAATGCTTTATCTCAGTCTCTCCAAATACAGAAGTTGCCAAGTATTTAAGAGCTTCAGATCGTGGGCCTGGACGCACCTGTTTCATTATGGTGGGCACGTGTTCTCGATACAGTTTGAGGACAGTCTGAACTGAATCTCCTCGAGCTAACATGGTGGCGATAATTGCCCCTGTGCTAGTTCCAAAGATTAAATCAAAACTTTTATGGATCGGGCGTCCACTGTTCTTCTCAATCTCATCTAGTATTCCAAGAGTGTAGAAGCCTTTTGCACCACCGCCATCCAATGACAAAATGCAATACGGTTTTTCGACTGGCCGCTCACTGGTCTCGTTTGAATGCGATTGTTCCATAGGATCTAATCGTACCGTAAAAAATGTTTGAAAAGAAGTTGCAGATCCTTCAAGAAGGACTACTCAAGAGCCAAAGACGGTGCACTAGTCGAGATCGAGGTAGTCCAAAAAGAAGGAAATGAAGCGATAATCTCGGTTTGTGGATTTCTTAGGATGGATTTTGCCAGCTTCTCAGGGCTATTTCTAGGAATGGAATTCAGAAGGTAGAAGTTACTTCGGATGCTGTCAACAATGCCTGACGTCTGTCGAGGCTAGAATCTGCGCAATTACCGCTTTCCTAAACGCCCCAGCTCCCTCGCTATAATCTCGATGGTTGCTTCAATCTCCCGCAGCAACTCGATGATCGTCTGCGCTTCCTCAATGCAGCAGCAATCTTGCCGCCTCAATAGGCCGTCGAACAACTGTCGGATCGAACGACGGAAAGCCCGATGGAATTTGGAACCTTGATCTGGGTGTTTCATATGCGCCCAAGATAGTCGATCACTGCAAATTCAGGGAGACTCCGCAATATGCCAGTTCCGGCAACCCACCGTAGCTGGCAATTGTGGACACCTGTTACTGACTGGAGAAGGCCAAACGTTACCGGCGACATACAGGGTATGTAGGGGCGAGTGCCCGTCACGACCCGACTTCCACGGCATAACCGCCGCACCACTGACTCCCCAACGTGTCGTCGGCTACCGCCCGACTTAATGCATTTTCCTTCGGCTATCGGGTCGAGTCCCCCTAACCGGTGTCCTTTAACCAAAATGCATTAAGTCGGGCGCACAGTCCGATTGTCCTTTAGCCGCCGACACGTTGGGGGACTGGCATTGGAATAGGTGCTACCGCACCGACAACGAGTTCGCGGACGCGACCGGTTCATGCAGAAGCGTGGATCACGACGGGCTTCGACCCGAGACGACTATTCGGAAAATGCGCCACTCTGACTGAAGCTCATCAAACTGGCGCGCATTGGCGCGTCCGCTTCTCCGCCTCTGGCATTTTTGACGGTCTTTTCCGATTCCTTATCCGCGGGGTATCATGCCAGCACGGGTTCCTTCGGAATTCAAAACCAGCCGCCATTACCCCGCCGGCTTGCACCCAACGCAGTTGTCGGCGTTTGGCCAAGAGCCAGAGCACGACCGCAGCCTGAAACGACCCGGGCCTTTCGGTCGTGGTGGAGTGGCGGCTGATCTTGGAACCATGAACGCCCCCAACCCAATCATCAGCATCGGAGAACAAGGTGGCTGGGGCCAAACCCAGCTTTTTGGCATTTCAGCTACCGACCAACGACAGCACGTGTACGTCATCGGCAAGACCGGTTCTGGCAAGACCACCCTGTTGCGGAATCTCATTTTGCAACATATCGAGCTGGGACATGGGGTTGGACTCATCGACCCCCACGGGGATTTGGCCGAGGAACTGTTGCACCACATCCCGCCCCGGCGTGCCGACCACCTAGTCTACTTCAACCCGGGAGATCTGGAGTTTCCCATTGGGCTGAACCTCCTGGCGCACGTGGAACCAGACCGCCGCCATTTGGTGGCCTCCGGGATTGTGGGGGCGCTCAAGGGCATCTGGCGGGACTCCTGGGGGCCGCGGCTCGAATACATTCTCTACAATGCCCTCTCGGCTCTGTTGGAATGCGAAAACGTCACCCTACTGGGCGTCAACCGGATGCTCCTGGACGACCGCTACCGCGCCAGGATCCTCCGGCAGGTGAAGGACCCATTCATCCGCGCCTTCTGGATGGAGGAATATGCCTGCTACGACGAACGGTTCAAACGGGAGGCCATCGCGCCAATCCAGAACAAGCTCGGGCAGTTCCTCCAGAGTCCGGTCATCCGGAACATTCTCGGGCAGGTGCGGAACAAGGTCAGCATTCCCTTCGTCATGGACGATTCCCGCTTGTTCCTCGCCAACCTTTCAAAGGGGCGGATCGGCGAGGACAAGGCCAACCTGCTCGGTTCATTGCTCGTCACCCAGTTCCAACTGAGCGCGATGGCGCGGGCCAACCAGCCCGAGGCCGAACGCCGCGATTTCTACCTGTTTATCGACGAGTTCCAGAACTTCTCGACGGATGCGTTTGCCTCCATCTTGGCGGAGGCCCGCAAATACCGTCTGTGCCTCGTACTCTCCCACCAATACATCGATCAGTTGTCCCTGCCGGTGCGGCAGGCCGTTTTTGGCAACGTTGGGACACTGATTTCCTTTCGGATTGGCCATGCTGACGCGGAGGTCATGGCCAAGGAGTTTGGCGAAACCTTTTCCGTGAACATGCTCGCCGACTTGGGCCGCTTCGAGGCGGCGGTGAAGCTGCTGGAGGACGGCTCGAACCGGCAACCTTTTCTAGCCAAGATGCTTCCGCCGCTGAAAGGCGCAACCGGAAGGAGGGATAGGTTTGTCGCCCGGTCACGCGAGCGGTTTGCAACCCGGCGTGGTATTGTTGAGAAAAGACTGAACCGGTGGACGACGTAGACGGATCGGTGATCGGTTTCCCGCGAACTTCGCGAGTCAGTGCCTATCAGTGTTGTCTGCAAAAAATTGACGTACAACCTCCCGCCAAGTCGTGCGAGTTTCGGTCACTTCCGCTGTGATTTGAAGATTACAGTTGGAGGCCTTTGGCAAACCATCCGACATGACTCGTCCTTCGAGATTGATCGTTCCGCTCTTTCGGGAGCCGACGTAAAATGCAAGCGAAGGCCAAAGTGTGCGGCCAGGCTGAAGATGGCCGAAATCGAAATTCAAGTGCCAGACACTGTCGAGATACTGAATTTCATAGGAAGGCTCGTTTCGCAGATTTACCGGCGTGAAGGGCTGTATCGCCGAGAGCAAACCCGTGTATGGTTGAGGGGTATCTATATCATAGTCGGATTCTTCACAGAATTCCCAAACGCGGTTGGGATCAAACAAGGAAAATTCAATACGAGTCGCCTTGGCGGGGAGATTGCCGATATTTGTCACCGTTAGAGCCGTATGTCGAAGGAGATCTAGGCGTTTGGCGCGAGTTACTACGTTCCTGTAGAAATCACGGTTGCGTTTCCGGAAAGGTAGGCTGGGCAGAACAAAAGGTCCTCGCGGTTCCTCTTCTTCAAAGTCGGGAATCTCAGGTTCATCCTCCACACGCAGGAACTGGCAAATGAAGTTGAATTCCGCGCCTCCGAGCTGGCGCGTGCCTGGCCGAGCAAAACATACTTCAAGATCGCCTTCCTTGAGCACGGAGTTGTCTGCTCCCATCTGAGCAATCTCATCCGGCTGGGCTTCCGCCGTGGAACTGCCGCGACGCAGATAGACCACATTTGCCTTGAGTCTGCCGAAATCTCGACGGAGGAAGACTGGGCGTGGCTGGACCGGAATCTCGATAACGCCAACCTGGTGACCATGCAGTTCACTGGGGTAATAGGAGAACTTGATCGGACGCTGGACTTTGCTGTTCACGAACTGCTGCAGGGTCGCGTCGTCAAAATGCGCTTGGGCGGGGATTCCAACCACCTGGGGTAAAGCTCCAGCGCCATCAACACCAATCAGAATGTACGCCGGCCCAGAGCGCCAGGCGTTGACCATTGCTAGGATATCCTTCAGCAGCTCGCCCTTTTTATCATCATCTCCGCCTACAAACAGATACTGATCACGTTTGAAGTCGAGGGACTCGGATTCGCAACGAAAGAGGAGTTGTTCCAATGCCGGCATGGTGAGCAACGTGAACGAATTCGGGGGTGAGTGAAAGTTTCAAATGTTGCAAGGGTTGACGCCTTCGCGGGACCTACCAGCTCCGGTACTCTAGCTGGATGGATTCCCGTCTCCCCCGTTTCAAACGCATTTCGGCGGTTTCACCCATCCAGATCACCCAACGCGACCGCGAGATCCTCCGCCAGGTGCAGCGGCACCGTTTTCTGCGTTCTTCGCAGCTTGCGGCCCTCCTCGCGGACCGGTCGCAGCAGCTTTTGCGGCGCCTCCAGTTGCTCTTCCACCACGGCTACCTGGAGCGTCCCCGCGCCCAGCTCGACTACTACCACCAAGGCGGCTCCCGCCATCTGGTGTATGGACTTGGAAGCAGGGGCGCAGCCCTCCTGAAGCAGGAAGGTCGTTGGGGCGAGAAGAACCGGGCCATTGGCCGGATCTTTCTGGAACACGCACTCCTGGTCTCCGACGTCATGGTGGCGCTGGAGTTGGCCTGCCGGAATGCGGAAGTCCGATTGCTCACCGAAGAGGAACTGTCCAGGAACGAGAGCCGATCGTTCCACTGGCAGGTCAACCTACAAGGTCTGGCCGTTGGAATAGTCCCTGACCGGGTTTTCGCCTTGGAGTTTTCTGCTGCCGGAGGCCAACGAGAACGGGCCTACTTCTTCCTCGAAGCGGACCGCGGCACCATGCCGGTGGTCCGCAAAAATCTCCTTCAGACTTCTTTCCATCGAAAGCTGCTCGCCTACGAGGCGACCTGGGAACAATCGCTTCACCGAACTCGTTTTGGTTTCCATCGCTTCCGGGTGCTGACGGTGACCAACAGTCCCGCACGGGTGCAGTCCCTCGTCAAAGCCTGCTCCGAAGTCGCCCGCGGCCGTGGTCTGTTCCTGTTCGCAGATCGGGGTGTCTTGGAGCGGCCAGATCTCTTGTCTGGGAAGATTTGGCAGACCGGTAACCCCGGCGAGTCTGGCGGTATTCTGGATTGAGCCCCTTCAGCGCGGAGAACCGAGGTTGGTGCGGTTCCGGCTTTTCCTGTCATTGCCCATCCCGGCAAACCGCAGCGTCTTGGGGCATCCCTCTGGTTCTGTAAAATGCTTCCTGGAGGCGGATCAATTTCTGAACCGCCGCAGTTCTTCACAACCACCACAGGAAAGCCATGTCCAGAGCTTCATTCATCGACTTCCGGTCCGTCAAAGCGGCCCTCAGCATGGAGCAGGTGCTCCAGCACTACGGCCTCATGGATCGGTTCAAGCGGGGTCCAGATAGCCTCAGCGGACCCTGTCCGATTCACAAAGGAGAGAACCCCACCCAGTTCCGGGTCAGCCTCAGCAAGAACGTCTGGAACTGCTTCTCGGTCTGCAAACGGGGCGGCAACTCCCTCGATTTCATTGCGGCCATGGAGAAGGCAACCATCCACGCCGCCGCAGTGAAGGCCATCGAATGGTTTCGGCTCGATCCCAAGGCCTCGGCCGCAGTGGTCGAGGACCGGGACGAGTCAGGCGGCCAAGCGGGGCAGGTGACCGGGTCTTCGGCTCGGCCTCCGGCACAAGCCACGCTTCAATCAGAGGGCACCGCGCCCAACCCGCCTCTCAAATTCCGGTTGGACAAACTCCAGCGAGATCATCCCTACCTAACCGAACGCGGGCTGACCCTTGAAACCCTCGTGGATTTCGGAGTCGGTTTCTGTGCCAAGGGAATGATGGAAGGGCGCATCGCCATTCCGATCCACAATCCCGACGGACAGGTCGTCGCCTATTCGGGCCGCCATGTGGGCGAAGCGCCCGAAGGCACACCCAAGTACAAGCTTCCACCGGGATTTCGAAAATCCCTGGAGCTCTTCAACCTCGACCGCGCCAAGGCCGAATCCGGCATGCTCATCGTGGTAGAGGGATTCTTTGACGCCATGAAGCTGCATCAGCTGGGGCACCGGAAAGTGGTCGCCCTCATGGGCAGTTCACTTTCCTCCGCCCAGGAGGAATTGCTCCGCCGGCACACCGACAAACACAGCCAGATTCTGGTGATGCTTGACGGAGATGATGCCGGCCGTAGTGCGGCGACCGAAATCGCTGCCCGACTGGCACAGCTGGCCTTCGTGCGAATTCACGCATTCGAGGAAGGCCGGCAGCCCGAACACCTCACCGCCGCAGAGCTGGCGGACATCCTCGCCTGAAAGGAGACCCCCATGGATGTCCATTGCTCCACCTGCGGGGAACCGTGGGACACGTTTCATCTCTGGCAGGATGCCGTTTTCGAGACGGGTCTGTCGCCAGAGCGAGCCGCCGCATGGCGTTTGCTGCCTCGCGCGGAGAAGCTCTCCACCCGGTACCGTGATGAGTTTCGCGCCGTTGGCTACGAGTTCGGCCAAAGCGTCATCAATGTCGTCCGATGCCCGTGCTGTCCCAAGGACGCTCAACCGAACCTCGACCGGGTTCAAACCAAGGCAGCCTTGGAAGAACTCTTGGGTGACGACGAAGACGGGCTGGCAGCCACCTTCGAGGACTTCCGCCTATGAGCGCCAAGTTCTCGCTGGGTCAGCTCGTGGCCACTCCCAACGCGTTGGCTCAAGTCACTCACGAGGAGATCACGGAGGCTTTGTCCCGGCATGTCCGGGGCGACTGGGGCGACTGCGGTTCGGAGGATTGGGCAGCCAATGACTCCGCCCTGACGCACGGCTCCCGCCTCTTGTCGGTGTACCACACGGTGAACCGGACTAAGTTCTGGATCATCACGGAATGGGATCGGTCGGTGACGACCGTGCTCCTGCCCGAAGACTACTGATTTCACGGCCTCCCATCTTTTGCGGAGGCCGCTTTTCTTCCCGCCGGCCCCAACCAAAAGGCCGTCCACGCTCCCGGCGGAGAGACTCACACCCAGAGCTACCTGTTACTAGCAGGCGGACGGCCGTCGAGAGACA
>JAIYBC010000024.1 GCA_027488845.1 Verrucomicrobiales bacterium
CAGCATGCAGGCCACCGCCGCGCTGCGCCGCATGCGCCGCCGACGCCCCATCATTGCCGCCTGCTACAAGCAATCCACGCTATGGCCTGAATGACACCCTATTATGCGAGACTCAATAAAGCCGGGACTCCGTACCCCTGAGATCGCGGAACGCACAAGGTCACTCGTCCATTTCCCAGTCCCATCCGTGCCCAGGTCTTCGACGCGGGAACACAGCCCGGGATCCAGTGCGCCCTCGACCAGGCATGGAGTACCGGCTTCAGCCGGCGGAAACCTTCCAGGTCCAAAGTCCCCGGAACTTCCCAACACGCCCTGTCACACCGGATCTCCACCGGCTGAAGCCGGGACTCCGTACCCCTGAGATCGCATCCCAGTCATGGCTCAACCTCAGTATCTCTGGCGGGCGTTGACTCCCCCGCAACGCGAAGAGGTCCTCTTGTGGCGCAAGTCGAACCGACGCCCATGGCATTCGCCACCACATCGTCCGAACTACGGCCAACTGCAGTTCCTGATCTCGGCCGCCAGTTACGAACACGCATCCCACATAGGAATCTCACCCCAGCGAATGGAATCGTTCTCGGCCGCCCTGCTGTCGCTTCTTCAACAACACGCAACACGCACGTTCGCCTGGTGCGTGCTCCCCAATCACTATCACGTGCTGGTCGAGACATCCTCGGTCCTGAAACTCCTGTGGGAGCTGGGCCGCCTGCATGCCGGATCAGCCATGACTGGAACGGCGAGGAGAACGCCCGCGGTCGCCAGGTGTTCCATGGTGCCACCGAACGCTCGATGCGTTCGGAGCGTCACTTCCACACGACGGTCAACTACGTCCACAACAACCCGGTGCACCATGGTTATGTGCGACTGTGGACGGAGTGGCCTTGGAGCAGTGCGGCGGAGTGCATCGAGCAGATGGGAAGTCTCGAAGCCACGAAGCTGTGGAAGGAGTACCCCATCCGAAACTACGGCAGAAAGTGGGACGCCGCCGGGATCTAGGAGGGGCGCCCAAGGCTGGGACTACCGGCTTCAGCCGGCGGAAACCTTCCAGGTCCGAGGTCCACAGCACTGCCCCACACGCCCTGTTCCACCGGATCTTCACCGGCTGAAGCCGGGACTCCGTACCCGTGAGATCGCGGAACGCACCAGGACACTCCTCATTTTCGGAGTCACTTCCGGACCTGGGTTTTCCGATGGCAAGGGTTCGTCCGAGAAAGTGGCCGCACCGGAAACCGGCCGGTCAGCGGCGAATCTCCCGCACCAAACGGAACACCTCGGGAGCGTCGCCCGGCCCCGTATGGTCGAAGTCCACGGAGACGACCGCCCAGGCCAAGGTGTAGGTCCAGCGGATCGTCGGGCGCCCTCCGACCCCTTGGAACTCGGCCCGTCCAATCGCGGTAGGCTGTCCGAGAACCTTCAACGTTTGGGCTTCAGTCATCCCATAGGCCATTTGGCGCCATCGCTGCTCGAAAGCGGAAAGGGAGATCCAGACACAGAGCACGGAACAGACCCCGAAGATTGCAATGCTGAAGAACAACCTCCGCCCGAAGCGACGGAAGAAGCGGATGAACCGATCTGGGTACAGGCAGTACCACGACGAAACGAGCCCGCTGGCCAGAGGGGGGAACACGAAAGCCAGCTCCCAATCGAACAACCTGTACAAGGGCAGCAGGTTCCCGCGGCGGTCCAAGAGGGAGACAAAGATCCACCAACCTCCCCAAGCCGCGGCAAGAATTGAACCGAAAGCCACGACTCCCCGACTCATCCGCGTCCGGAAGGCACAAAAGGCGGGAAGGACCGTGGCCAACAATCCGACCTCGAGGAAGACCAGCAGGAAAAGCTCATTCCTCATTCTTGGATTGGCGCGGGGGATACGACTTGGCCACAGAGACACGGAGGGCACGGAGAAGGAGTTGGGACCGACTTCTTCTCCCTCTCGGTGTGCTTCGTGCCTCCGTGGCAGGAATCCCGTTCAGAGACCGAGCTGCTTGAACCGGCTCTTCACTTCCTTCAGGTGGAAGTCGAGGGAACAGAGCTTCTCCAACTCGCCCTTCTTGAAGTGCTTCGCGACGTCCGCGTCGGCTTTGAGCACCTCCAGGAAGTCGGCGTCGTCGCGGCCGGCGTGCTTCACCTCCCACGTCTTCATCGCGTTGCGCTGCACCAGCGCGTAGGCGTCCTCGCGGGTCAGGCCCTTGCGGATCAGCGCCAGCAGCACGGTCTGGCTGTTCCACATGCCGAGGCTCAGGCCGAGGTTGCGCTTCATGTTCTCCGGGTAGACGAGCAGTCCGTCCATGAGGCGGGTGAGCAGCCCGAACATGTAGTCGAGCAGCGTGCAGGAATCGGGGAAGATGATGCGTTCGACGCTGCTGTGGCTGATGTCGCGCTCGTGCCACAGGGCGACGTTCTCCATGCCGGCGACGGCGTTGCCGCGGATGACGCGGGCCAACCCGGTGAGGCGTTCCCAGGTGATGGGGTTGCGCTTGTGCGGCATGGCGCTGCTGCCCTTCTGCCCCTTGGTGAAGGGCTCCTCGGCCTCCAGCACCTCGGTGCGTTGCAGGTGGCGGAACTCGACGCCCCAGTGCTCGAACGCACAGGCCACGAGGGCGAGGCAGTTCATGAACTCCGCGTGGATGTCGCGCTGGACCACCTGGGTGGCGATGGTGGCGGGACGAAGGCCCAGCTGGCGGCAGACGAACGCCTCGACCTTCGGCGAAAGGTGGGCGTTGGTGCCCACGGCGCCGCTCAGCTTGCCCAGCGCGACCACTTCACGGACGTGCTTCAGGCGGGACAGCGCGCGGACGAACTCCTCGTGCATCAACGCCAGCTTCAGCCCGAAGGTGGTCGGCTCGCCATGGATGCCATGGCTGCGGCCGATGCAGGGCGTGAGCATGTGTTCCTTGGCCCGGCGGGCGATGACGGGCAGCAACGTCTCGACGTCCCGGATCAGGATGTCGGCCGACTGGACCATCTGGACCGCGAAGGCGGTGTCCACGATGTCCGAGCTGGTGAGGCCGAAGTGGAGCCAACGGCTGGCGGGATCGTTGATCTGCTCGGCGACGGCGGTGGTGAAGCCGATGACGTCGTGGTTGAGCGTCTTCTCGAGCTCCTTGGCCCGTTCGGTGAGGGCCTTGGTGTCCGCGAAGCACTTCTCGGCGCCGGCCTTCATCCGGGCGAAGTCCTTCTTGGGAACGATGCCGTCGGCGGCCAAGGCCTCGCTGGCCAGCATTTCGATCTGCAGCCAGATGCGCAGCTTGTTCTCGTCGGTCCAGATGGCCCGCATCTCGGGCCGCGAATAGCGAAGAATCACGCCCGGGAGACTGGGCCGAAACCGGCGTCGAGGCGAGCCGCGAGAAGTGGCGGACCGGGGCGGGTGGGGACCTGCGGCGATGAACCGTTCAGGACTTCGCCGTCCCGCCGCCGTTCGAGAGACGGGTGATGCGGAGGCGCGGAGGCCGCGGAGTGGGGAACGGCGCTGGGCCGGAGGAAACACCGCACGGCCCTACCTCCCTTCGCGGCTTGGCGCCTTGGCGCGAGGCCCCCTTCCGCTTGGGATCGGCTCAGCCTGCCGCGAGCAGTTCGGTGATCTTGATGCCGAAGCGGTTGTCGACGACGACGACCTCGCCGCGGGCGATGAGCTTGGAGTTGACCTGCAGGTCGACGGGGGCGTCGGCGACCTTGTCGAGCTGCACCACGGAGCCGACGGCGAGGTTGAGGACGTCGCGCATCGGAAGGTGGCAGGAGCCGAGCTGGACACTGACCTCGACGGGGACGTCCAGGAGGATTTCGAGGTTGGCGGATTCGGTCATGGGAGGGGAGTGGTCGGCTTGGCGATGACGTTCTGGATCTCCACGGCCATCTGCCCCTCGGACGCGCCGAGGCGGGCCGAGAAGCACGGTTTGCTGGCGAGCCTCACGGAGATCTGGGAGGCGAACTCGGCGGGAAGCGGGATGACGTCGCCGACCTTGAGGGAGGCGACGTCGCGGGCCTTGAGACGGAGGCCGTTCCATTCGGCGGTGACCTCCATGCGGGTGTCGTCGAGCTTGCTGTTCCAGCGGTTGGTCTGCTTGGAACTGGTGTCGGGAAGATCCTCGACGCCCTGCTTGAGGCGGGTGCTGAGCTGGCGGACCAGCGGCTCCAGCGTGGTGTAGGGGAACGCGATCTGGATGGTCTCCAGGCAGTCGCCCATCTGCGCCTCGACCGCGAGGACCAGCATGATGGCGTCGGAGTCGGCGGTCTGGAGGAACCGGCCGTTGGTCTCGTGGCCGAACATCGACGGCCGGAGGTCGCGGTAGGGGGCCCAGTGGGTGCACCACTCGGTGATCATCAGGGAGATGACCTGGTCGACGAGTGTGACCTCGAGCTCGGAGAGGTCGCGGTTGCCGGCGATCGAGTGTCCGGGGCCGCCGAGGAGACGGTCGACGATGGTGAGTCCGAGTCGGGGAGGCAGGTCGAGCAGGCAGATGCCGCGGAGCGGTTCGACGCGGAAGAGCGTGAGGTGGGTGGGGCTGTTCAGGCCCTCGCACCACTTCTTGTACGGCAGCGTGTGGAGCTGGGACATCTGCAGGCTGAACTCCACGCGGAGGTAGATCGACAGCCGGGCGGCGAGCGCCTGGATGAACTCCTCATGGTGGATGCGCAGCTTGCGGAGCTCGATCGGGGAGAGGAAGACCGGTGTCCGGAAGTCGTAGGCCGAGATCGACTCCCGGGAGTGCTGCTTCTTCGAGCCGTCGGTCTGGTGGACGACGGCGTTCGTCTCCTCCTGCTGGACCTGTTGCAGGAGGCGTTCGACCTCGGACTGCGACAGGACGTCGCTTCCTTGGGATCCCTGATCGGCTACGGCCATGGTCGTTACTGGGTGGCGAACTCGGTGAAGTAGAGGTCGACGACGACGCCCTCACCGAGGATGCCGTTTCCGATGGTGATGAGCTCGGAGCGGATGAGGTTCCGTGCGCCGGGCCGTTCGAGGTCGGTGGCGGTCTTGCTGGAGAGCGCCGAGGAGAAGGCGTCCTTGAGCTGGTCCGCGTGCTCCTCGACGAGGTCCTTGATGGCGGCCTTCTTGCCGACGAGCGTGATGCCGACCGCGAGGTAGCGGGTCCCCATGGTCCCGGCGACGTTGACGATGAGCTTCGAGGGGAGCGGGGCGAGGACCTTGCCGCCCTTGCCGGCGGGCTTGGCGTCGCCGTGTCCCTTGTCGGCCTTGGCGTCTCCGCCGTGCGACTTGTCCGCCTTGGCGTCGCCGTGGGCGGCATCCGCCTTGGCGTCGCCATGGCCCTTGTCGGCCTTCTCCTCGCCATGGCCCTTGTCCTCGGACGCGGCGTCGCCGTGGGCCGCATCGCCCTCCGCCTCGCCGCCGGCGGCGTGGGCGTCGACGGACGACTTGGAGTTGAGCTTGGGAAGGATGACGAACTGGGTCATCGCGAAGGCGATGGCCGGCATGAGGACGATGTTGAGGATGAGGGGCAGCATCGACTTGATGCCACCGCCACCACCGCCGGCGGCGGCCTCCGCGGGTTTCGCGGCCTCCGCCGGCTTCTCTGCTGATGCTGATGCGGCCATGAAAGGGAGGGGTTCAGCGCTTCAGGTTGATGAGCTCCTGGAGGATCTCGTCGGACGTGGTGATGATCTTGGCGTTCGCCTGGTAGCCACGCTGGGTGACGATCAGGTCGGTGAACTGGGAGGCGAGGTCCACGTTGGCCTGTTCCAGCGCCTGCCACTTGATGTCGCCGCGACCGCCGGTTCCCGGCGTGCCGAGTCCGGACGGACCGGCGCCGGCGAGGTTGGAGAAGCGGTTGGAGCCCACCTTGGTCAGGGCGCCCGGATCGCTGAAGTTCTGGACCTGGATCTGGCCGATCTGGATCGGCGCCGGCGCCGGCGTGCCGGAGACGGTGCTGGCCAGGGTCAGCATGACCTTGCCGTCGTTGGCGATCTGCCAGGAGACGCCGGAGGAACCACCCGGAAGGTTGGCGGGATTGAGGGTGATCTTGATGTCGCCGGCGGCACCGGCCGAGTCGAGGCCCTGGACCCGGTATCCGTCCTGGGTGACCAGGAATCCCGAGGTGTCGAGGCGGAAGTCGCCGGCGCGGGTCGCGAACGACTCGCCGGTGACCGAATCCTTCACCACGAAGAACCCGTTGCCCTGGATGGCCATGTCGTAGGGCTGGCCGGTGCCGGCGATGACGCCCTGGGTGAAGGAGTTGGAGACGCCGGCGGTGGAGACCCCGGAGCCGATCTGGGCCCGCGAGTTCAGCATCGAGCTGAAGCTGTCCGCGGCATGGGTGGTGGCGGCGCGGAATCCGGTGGTGTTGACGTTGGCGATGTTGTTGCCGATGACGTCGAGCCGGTTCTGCTGGTACTGGAGGCCGCTGACGGCGGTGTTGAGGGAGCGGAGCATAGGATCAGGGAGTTGGATTCGGCTTTTTGTTGAGAAAGGGGAAGACGTGGATTACGGGCGATAGACGGGACCGACGACCAACGGGTCTTCGGGATGGGGCAGCGACACGGTCGGCTGGGCCGGGGTCTCGGTGAGGATCTGGAGGGACTGGACCGCGGAGGAGTCGTAGGCGGTGCCATTGACGACGACCATGGCGCGGCCGCCGTTGGGGCGGACCTCGGTGACGAGTCCCTGGATGGTGTTTCCGGAGACCGGGTCCTTGACGTTGACGACCTGGCCGAGCAGGAGGCTGGCCTGGGATTGGGAAAACTGGGAACGGAGGCCCGCGATGTCGGACTGCATGGCGCGGGTCTGTTCCAGCGTGTTGAACTGGGCCATCTGCGCGATGAAGTCGGTGTCCTTCTGGGGATTCAGCGGGTCCTGGTAGCTGAACTGGGCGGCGATGAGCTTGAAGAACTCGTCCTGACCCAGGGTCTTGACCGGGGTCCGCTGCGACATGGACGCGCCGGACGGATCGGTGATGACCGTCTGTCCGAGGGGCGGGGCTGGACCGACGAACTCGGACGGGTTTCTGACGGGGATCGTGGACATGTCAGGCCCAGGATTCGAGGAGGTGGCGGGTGCCGCCGACGGCTCCGGCCGGAGTCGCGGACTTGGCGGAGGTGGACCGGGAGGATTCGCCCGGGAAACCGAAGGAAGCCGCGTCGCCGCGGAGATCCTGGGGATTGTCGCGGTGTCCCGAACGTCCGCCCGATCGGGAATCGGCCGCGCCGAATTGGGACGGCTCCGGGGTCTTCCCGGCCGAACCGCCCAGGGGGGCTTCGTTCAAGGGCAGGAGCGCGATGCCTTGGGCGAGCAGGTTCGACTGGAGTTCAGGCCAACCTGCCTTGAAGGCCTCGATGTCCCCGCGTTCCAGGGAAGCACGGACCTCGGCCTGGCCGCGATTGAGGCGGAGCTCGATGCGCAGTTCGGAATGGGCGTCCGGACGGACCACGGCGGAAAGGATACCCGGTCGGAACTGCCGGAGGATGTTGGCCTCGGTGGAGATCAACTCGGCGAACCGGTCCAGTCTCGGAGCGGAAGGCGTCGCGGTGCTGCCGGCCTCGGAAGGCGCTGGGTCGAAGCGTTTCACGGAGGGTTCTTGGGGGATTTGGGGTTGGGGAAGATCCGATGCCACCTCGAGCGCAGACCCGGTCCGGGACATTTCTGCCCGGCCCGGCGTCCGGGTCTCCCCGGAACCGGCAATTTCGGACTGGATTGCGCTGTAGGCCATCGACATCCCCTCTCCAGCATCGGGTGTGCCGAGCCCCGTGGAGCGTTTGTCCGCCCCTGCGGAACGCCGCTGCTGGGACGAATCCGGTTGAGACTCATTCCTCTCAGCGACAGTGGTTTGCGACACATTGAACCGAGAGGCTTCGAGGGCCGCATCGGACCTGTTTTCAGGCTCCGGCAGGGAGTTCCGGTCGGCGATTTCAGCCGGGCTGGTTGGTGCCGTCGCCGTCGGTTGCCAGGCGAGGTTCCGGGCGGATTGGACGGGCGGCTCGGGGCTCTTGCCCGTGGCTTCCCGGGAGGACTGCGAATTCGCGATGGAAACCGCCGGCACCGCCCCCGGGTTGGCCGGACGGACGACAACAGGCTCAGCAACGCGCGGAGATTCCGGTGTCCAGGCTCGAAGCCCCTCGGAAAGGGCGGGACGGGGGTTCAGTTGTCCGGCCACCCCGCCCCACTCCGGCAAGGGTGGCAACTCCAGGGCCTCTGAAGGGGCTTCGCCCTGGGCGACTCCGGCTTCGGGAGCAGCCGTTTCGAACCGGATGGAACCCACCCCGGAAGGACTCGAAGTCTTCGTCCGGGTCGGACCGAAGTCCGCGCCCGGGAGACCCTCCGCGGAATCCGGACCCGGCTCGGGAGAACCGATGTCCGCGGTCCACGGCGGGAGCGGGGTGCGCAGAGGCTCGGTGGAGAAGTCCGGAAGCAGGGACCGGTTGGGATCGCGCGGGTTGGTCGCCGGGGGTTCGGGGACGGATTGGGGATCGGGCCAGGACGCAGGCCGGATTCCCATGCCGGAACGTTGGCCTTCCAACTCATTCGCGGCCCGGACGGTCGCCGGTGTGGATCCGGTCGGCTTCACAACCGATCCCGCTTGTCGTGTCGCGGTCGGGGCAAGTCCCGAGGACGGGGAATCCGCAACGGGCATGGACTTCGTCTCGGAGGGCCGGGGTTCCGAGGGGGCGGCCTGGGGGAGCGGCTGGGGAAACTCCGGATCACCGGAATTCCCCGGGCTCTTCCGTTCGGAAGGCGTCGCCTTGACCTTGGAAGCCGCGGGCTGTGGCGGCTGCGGAAGGGATCCGGAGCCGACACCGGTGGGAGGTGCCGAATCCGTGCCCGTCGCAACGACAGGGGTGGTGACCGAGGTCCATGTCCCCAATCGCTGGCTTCCCGCCTCCCGGGCGGCATCGAAGGCCGGCGCATCGGATCCGGTCGGCTTCACGCCCGATCCGGTCTGCCGCGCCGCAGGCACGGTGCTTCCCGGCACAATGGGATCGGCGCCGGGCCCGGACATCGTCGGGAAGCTCCGGTGGGACGCGGGAACGGCTCCGGAACCAACGCGAGAAGGCGATGCAATCGGCGCCGAGTCCGCGCCTGTCGCCCCAAGGGGGATCGGGCCCAAAGGCTTGGCCCCGCCGTCCGAGGATGGGTTTCCGCGCCGGAAGTCGCGGTGGTCACCGGCAGCGGCCTGTGGAACCTGTTCGGAACCCTCCCCTTCCCCACCCGTGCCCGCTTCCGAGCCCACAGGGATCGGATCGGCGATCCGTTCCCTCGATTGCGGAAGCGGCATCGGCATCGTGGGCACGGAAACCATCTGGGGTGGGATGACGGGCACCTGCGCGGGATCGGCGGTGATGCCGGCAGCCCGGACGGGATGCGGGACCGTGCTGCGCGTCCGTTCCGGGAACGGCTGGGGTCGCTCTGGCCGACCGGCCTGGGACAAGGGAGGTTTCGCGACCGCAGGGGACGCGCCGGACGGACGCGGTTTCGAAGCCCGCTGGACCGTCTGGGAAACGGACGGGGTCGGCACGGCCTCCGACGCCGGGGATTCCGGGATGGGACCAACGTCGGTTCGGGAGCCGCTGGAAGCGTGAGCGGAATCCACCGGTGCGGCGGTGGAGTTCGTCGTGCCCGGTTCCGCCACGTGCAAGGCGGGCCCGCCGTTCGGGCCGCAGGCGGGCGACCGGAGGGAACCTTCGAGAAGCGACCCGAAGTCGGAACCCGGCGTCCCGCACCCGTCGGTGGGCAAAGGGAACGCTGCGGGGATGGCGTTGACCGCGTCCTGCGGGGAGATGAGGGGGAAGGCGTCCGTGCCGGGAAGGCTGGACGAAGTCATTTCTTGGCGGTGCTTTGCATCAGTCGGAGACGACGGGTGAGTTCGGCGGCGCGCTTCACGCCCTCGTTTCCGGCCTTGGACATGGCGTCGAGGACGCCGGCCACGACGTCGTCCTTCATCAGGTGGAGGATCTTGGCGGCCATGTCGGGTTCCAGCTCGAGGAGGACCTTGGAGGAACCGGCGGGCTCCATGGCGGCGTAGGTCTTCGCGAGCCGCTTCAGGTTGAGCTGCTCGTCGTCCTTCATCTTCAGGATCGCGGCGTCGATCTCGGCGCGCAGCCTCGCGACCATCTGGGTGGCTGCGGAAAGCTCCAGGCGTTCGGCGGCGATGCGGGCCTCGAGTTCCCTGAGTTCCCTCTCCTTGGAACCGAGGCTCAGCTTGTTGTCCTTCAGTTCCTTCACGAGGTACTCCACGTCGGGATTGAAGTAGGACCAGGAGGGAGGCGGGTTCTTGGGATCGGTGGTCGCCGGAGGGACGTTGGGATCATGGGCCTCGCCCTCCAATGCGGCCGGTGCCGGCGGAGGAGGCGGGACGTACCCGCGGACCATGAGGATCGCGGTGGTCAGGAGGTAGACGAGGCCGCCGACCAAGGAGGAAACGAGCGGATTGGCGAGGAGCTTCATGGTGGATCAGGCGGCCCGGGCGGCACAGAGGTGCGGAGCGCGGCGTAGGGCGATCTCGTCGAGGCGTTTCTGGTCCTCGCGGAGGCTTTCACGGTCGTGGGCCTCGCGCTCGCGGACCTGGAACTTCTCGACCGACTCCCGTTCACGACGGGCCTCGAGCACCTTGGCCAGGGAGCGGGCGACGTCGGCCTCGGCGCGGGTGACCGCCGCCGCGGCCTCGGTGTGGTCCTGATCCAATCGGCTTCCGTAGCCGTGGAACTGGGCGAGGACCGAGGCGGAGCAGCCGCACGAGACGGCTTGGCGGAGGTCGACGCGGAGCGCCTCGACGGCGCCGGCCACCGCGTGGAGCCGGTCCAACGCCGACTGCCGGGCCAGCAGCACCTTGGCGTGGTCCTGAAGCGACTGTTCCTCGCGTCGGCGACGGAGATCGAGCAGCGCGGCGACCTTGGAACGGAATCGTTTCATGGGGATGGGGAGTCGGCGGGATCAGGGCTTGCGGCCGGCGAGGGCGTCCCGGAGCAGGTTCCATCCCTCGGCGGGCTGGAATCCGGAGTCGACCCGTTGACGCAGGAAGAGGTCGATCGCCTCGCGGAGCCGGATGGCGGCGTCGACGGAGGCGTTCGAGCCGGCGACGTAGGCGCCGAGGTTGATGAGGTCGGAGTTCTTCCGGTACACGGACATCAGCTCACGGGCCCGGCCGGCGACGTCGAGCTGCTCCTGGGAGCAGAGGTCGCGGGTGAGGCGGCTGACGCTCTGGAGCACGTCGATCGCGGGATAGTGGTTCTGCTGCGCCAGGCCGCGGTCGAGGACGATGTGTCCGTCGAGGATGCCGCGGACGGTGTCGGCGACGGGCTCGTTCATGTCGTCGCCCTCGACGAGGACGGTGAAGAAGGCGGTGATGGCCCCTCGTTCGCCGGCGCCGGCGCGCTCGAGCAGCTGGGGAAGGAGCGCAAAGACGCTCGGGGTGTAGCCGCGGGTGGCCGGGGGTTCGCCGACGGCGAGGCCGATCTCGCGTTGGGCCATGGCGAAGCGGGTCACGGAATCCATCATCAGCAACACCGACTTCCCGGCGTCGCGGAAGTGTTCGGCGATGGCCATGGCGGTGTAGGCGCCCTTGAGGCGGGAGAGGGCGGGTTCGTTGGAGGTCGCGACGACCACCACCGACTTGCGGCGGCCCTCCTCGGTGAGGTCCTTCTCGAGGAACTCGCGCACCTCGCGGCCACGCTCGCCGATCAGCGCGATCACGTTCACGTCGGCCTCGGCGTGGGCGGCCATCATGCCAAGGAGGGTCGACTTGCCGACGCCGGATCCGGCGAAGATGCCGAGACGTTGGCCGCGTCCGACCGGGATGAGGGTGTCGATGGCCTTGATGCCGGTGCCGAAGACGTCGTGGATCCGGGTACGGCGGAGCGGATGCGGCGGTGCGGCCATGCAGGGCGCGAGGCCGGACGGGCGGATCGGCGGTAGGGTGTCGATCGGTTGGCCGAGACCGTTGAGCACCCGGCCGAGCAGCTCTTCGCCGACGGGCACCTCGAGCGGACGCCCATAGGCGACGACCTCGGAGCCGGGGTGGATGCCGCTGAGTTCGCCGAGCGGCATGAGGAGCACCCGCCCCTCGCGGAAACCGACCACCTCGGCGAGCGTGTGGCTGTCGTGCCGGGCGCTCTCGATGCGGCAGATCTCGCCGACGGCGCAGAGCGGTCCCTCGCTCTCGATCACGAGTCCGATGAGCTGGACGACGCGTCCGCGCTTCTCGACGACACGCGTCGCCCGGACGCGGTCGAGCACGCCGGAGAGGCGGGACAGGGTCGGCGTGTGAGTGGGCAGGCTCATGACTCGATGGCCTGGCGGAGCAGCTCGAACTTGACCTCACGCCGAGCGTCGACGGCGCCGAAGTCGGTGTGGACCAGGCAGCCGCCGCGGCCCACCTCGGGGGAGGTCTCGAAGCGGATGCGTTCGCCGCCGATCTCCTCGTGCTTCAGGGGGCTGTTGACCGACTCGATGAGGGCGAGGTCCTCGGGATGGAGGAGCACACGGACACGTCCGGTCTGCTCCAGGGAGGCGAGGGCGTCGCGGACGGCGGCCTCGACCATCTGGGGGGAGATCTCGATGCCGTTGACCACCTTGCGGGCGGTCTCGAGGGCGATGGAGATCAGGGTCTGTTCGCATTCGCGGACCACCTGCGGAAGGGTGGCCGAAAGCTGCTGGAGGAGGCCGTTCTGGAGGTGCTGCAGGTCGGCCCGCTGTTGGATGAGCTGTTCGCGCAGGGAACGTTCGCCGGCGTCGACGCCCCGGGCGAAGGCCTCCTCCTCTCGGCGCCGCCATCCCTTCTCCAGCTCGGCGAGCGAGAGCTGGACGACGCGGACCTCGCGGAGGGCCTCGGTGAACGGGATGCGGTGGGATTCGGCGGGATTCATCGTCAGTTGTCGGAGGCGCCCTCGCCGGCGGCGGCTTCGTCCTCGGCCTCGACCTTGCGGACGATCTCGATGATGCGGAGCTGGGCGGACTCGATGTCGCGGAGCTTGAGCGGACCCATGAAGCCCATCTCCTCCTGGACCGTCTCCGCGGCGCGCTTGGAGATGGCGCCGAGGAGGGCGGTCTTGAGGGCGTCGGATGCGGTCTTGAGGGCGACGGCGAGGTCGCGCATGTCCACCTCGCGGAGGACCCGTTGGAGCATCGGGACCTCGAGGTTGGCGACGTCCTCGAAGGTGAACATCTTCTGGCGGATCGCCTGGCCGAGCTCGGGGTTGCGTTCCTCGATGTTGATGAGCAGCGATTTGCTGAAGCCCTTGTCGAGGGAGTTGAGCAGGTTGGCGGCGCTCTTGAGGCCGCCGGTCTGGTTGAGGGCCCGGGTGTGCTTGGTGCCGAGCTTGCGGTTGAGCACCTCGACGACCTTCTCGACGATCTCGATGGGCGTCGGGGCCAGGGTGGCGAGGCGTTCGACCACCTGTTCGCGCACCTCGCTGCGGAGCATCATGAGGAGGTTGGAGGCCTTCTCGGGAGGCAGGTAGCTGATGATGAGCGAGATGGTCTGGGGCTGCTCGTGCTTCAGCAGGTTGAACAGCTGGCGCGGCTCCAGCTCGACGATCTGGGACATCGAGGAGACCGGGGTGCGGGTCGGGGAGACGCGGCTGATCACGTTGGCCGCCTTGTAGAGGCCGAGGGCCTTCTCGAGGACGGACTGGGTGAAGTCGATGCCGCCGCGCAGCGAGGTGCTGGCCTCGAGGGCGACGTCGGTGAACTCCTGCAGGACGGCGCCCTGGAGCTCGACGTTCAGCATGCCGACCTTGGACATCTCGGCGCAGATCGCCTCGACCTCCTCGGGCTCGAGATTCCGGAGGACGGTGATGGCGGTTTCCTCGCCGAGGATGACGAGGAGCATGGCCAGTTTCTGGATCCGCGTGAGCCGGGGGAAGTCGGCGGCGGAACTCGGGAGGGTTTCTGGGACGGGTGCGGCCATGGTGTGTTATTTGGCCTTCTCGCCGCCGCGGATCATCCAGGTCCGCAGGGCATGGGTCATGTTGGCCGGGTTCTCCCGGACCAGTTGGGTGAGCATCTCGGTGGTCATGACGAAGGGCTGGACCTCCTCCGACTCGCCGTTGCCATTGGAGCCTCCGTGGCCGTTGCCGTTGCCATGGCCGTTGCCGTTGGACTCGCCGTAGCCGACCGGAACGCCGATGGGGATGTCGTCGACCGGGGTCTTCTGGAAGGCACGCCAGAAGGCGACCAGGACGACCAGGCCGACCGCGGGGAACACGGCGTTTCGGGCGAGCTCCATCCAGAAGCGCTGCCGTTCGGTCTTCTCGATCTGGACGGCCATCTCCCGGGCCGGCTCGTCGTTGTAGGCGATCTCCTCGACGGTGAGCTCGTCGACGCGTCCGTCGGCGCCCTTCTCCTGGATGCCCAGGGCGGCCTGGACGCCGCGACGGATCTTCAGGATCTCCTCGGGCGTGCGGGGAGCGGCGACGCGGTTGGTGCCGACGGTGGTGAAGGCGAGCGGGATGAAGACGGCGGCCGAGATGCGGCGGACGCGGCCGGGGACCTGGTTCTGCGTGATGACGGTCTGGTTGATCTCGTACTTGTTCTCCGTCGTCTTCTTCGCCGTGTTGTTCCGGGTGGTCGGGACGGCCGAGGCGTTGGCGACCTGGTTGGTGTCGGTGTTGGCGTTGGTCGGGGTGCCGGGGACGCCGCCCGAGGCCTGGTTGCCGGTGGTGTTGTCGACCTTCTCGTCGGTGGTCGTCGCGCTGCGGAGGACCTGGCCCTCGGGATCGTACTTGGTCTCGTTGCGCTGCAACGTGGTGTAGTCGAGGTCCACCGCCACCCGCGCCAAGACCCGGCCCGCCCCGAAGAACGGCGCCAGCATCGTCTCCGCCTGCCGGGCCAGGTAGCTCTCGTACTCCTTCTTCTGCTTCAGCTGCGTCGCGCTCGCGCCCGAGATCGGATCGCTGTCGGTGTCGTCGGTGAGCAGCGTGCCGAGGTTGTCGGTCACGGTGACCGAGTTCGGGACGAGCCCCTCGACCGCGTTGGCGACCAGGAACCGGATCGCGTTCACCGCGCCCTTGGAAACCGGGACGTTCCCACGGAGCTTGATGAAGACCGAGGCGCTCGGCTTCTTCTGGTACTCCACGAGAAGCCGGTTCTCCGGCATCACCAGCAGGACCTGGGCGGAATCGATGCCGTCCATGCTGCCGATGGTCGAGGACAGCTCGCCTTGGATCGCGCGGAGGTAGTTGACCCGCTGGACGAAGTCGGAAATGCCGAAGTTGGGCTTGTCGAACAGGGAGAACCCGGTCGTGCCGCCCGACGGGATCCCCTTCCCCGCGAGTTGGATACGGAGGCGGTGGACCTGGTCGGCGGGAACCAGGATCGTTCCGTTCCGGGGAGTGTGGCGGACGCCCATCTCATCGAGGGCCGCCGTGACCTTGGCGGCCTCGGTGTCGGAGATGCCGCTGAAGAGGACGGCCTGGTCGACCCGGCCCGACCAGGCGACGATGCCGGCGAGCCCGGCCAGGACCGCGAGACCGGCCACGACGATCGACACCTTCTGGTTGAAGCCGAGTTCCTTCCAGATCGCGGCCAACTGCTGGCCAAGCTGTGTCAGGTTCTTGTTCATTCGGGGATAAAGCGGATTCGGAATCGTGACGATGCGGCCGGATCAGACCTGCATGCGCATGAGCTCCTGGTAGGACTCGAGGAGCTTGTTTCGCACCTCGACCATGAGCTGGAACGAGACGCTCGCCTCCTCCATGGCGATCATCGCCTGGTGCAGCGTGACGCCTTGGTTTCCGATGAGGCCGCGGACGGAGTCGCCGGCGGCGGCCTGCTTCGCGTTGACCTCGTTGACGAAGCCACCGAGGGAATCGGCGAAGGCGTCGCGGCCGGAAACCCGGCCCATGGACGGCAGAGCGATGGAGTTCCCGGCGGAAGTCGAGACCGGCGGAGGAAGCGTCGGGCCCGCGGCGGAGTCGGCCATCTTCGAGAACGCCCTGAGCTGGGCCATTTCGCTCTCCGGGATGACCTTCGAGAGACCTGCGAGCCCACCGCCTCCCTGCCCTCCACCGAATCCGCCCAGTCCACCGAGTCCACCCTTCTGCAGCTGCTCCATGGCACCCTTGGGGAGGGCGCCCTGGGCACCGGCGGGCCCGGAGAACATGCGGATGGCGGAGAGTGGATCCATGGGGTGGACGTGAGGGAATCAGGGGTCCGGCGTCAGCGCTTGCCGATGGTCATGGCCTGTTGGGCCATCTGGCGTGCGTTCTTCACCACGGCGAGGTTGGCCTCGAAGGCGCGGGACGAGGCGATGAGGTCGACCATCTCCTCGTGCACGTTCACGTTCGGGAGCTTCACGATGCCGCGCCCGTCGGCGTCGGGATGTTCGGGATTGTAGACCTCCCGGAACGGCCGTTGGTCCTTCTCGATGTTGGAGACCCGAACCGCCCGTGATCCGTCGAAGTTGGTGGAATTGGGTCCGTCGGTGAGGAACGTCTCGAAGACCACCTGCTGACGGCGGTACGGGCCGCCGTCGGCGCCGCGGGTGACCTGCGCGTTGGCGATGTTCTGCGAGACGACGTCGAAACGGGTGTGCTCGGCGTCGAGCGCGGAGGCGGTGCTCTGAATTCCGGGCAGGAGTTGGATCATGGCAGGTCGGGATTCAGGTTCAGCCTCGGCCGGTGATGGCGAGGCGCAGCTTCAGGAGGGAACCCGAGACCAGTTGGGTCTCGAGCGTGTGGGCCATGGAGTTCTGGTTCAGGGCGAGCAGTTCATGCTCGAGCTTGACGGTGTTGCCGTCGCGGTTGGCGGCGACCGCATTGGGATCGCGGTCGATGGTGGGCCTCAGCGACGCCACGCGGCCGACGTCCTCCGATCCCATCGCGCTGGCCAACTCGGTCTGGAACGTCCGGGCGACGTCGACACGCTTGTAGGACGGCGTCTCGACGTTCGCCAGGTTGCTGGCGATCGCCTGATGGCGCATGACCGTCGCGTCCAAGAGCTTCTTGGTGGCGACGTAGTTGGGCTGGATGAAGAGGGCTTGGATCATGGAGCCGTCCGTTCCAGTCCATGCAAGCAACGGGTATGCCGAGGACACACGAGGCGTCGAAGGCCTCGCTTTCCAGGCACTTACACCGATCCGGAGGGATCCGGAGGGTCAGGGACACAAGGTGGCTCGGTAATTCCTGCCGAGGCTGGGCAAGCCCGGTCCGGACCTGACTCAGAACAGGACGGCCATCCCGACGACGAGGGCCGCGACCCAGAGAATGGCGACGGCGGACGGCTTGCCGAACCCGGCGCGGACCAGCCTGTGGCTGAGGTGGTTGGTGTCACCCACCCAGAAGGGACGCCCGGCGAGGGTCCTCACGACGAACACCGAGGCGGTGTCGAGGATCGGCACCGCAAGAAAGGCCAACGGTGACAGGACAGCCCAAGGACGCGGGTCCTGCATCTTGGTGGAATAGAAGTGGGGCAGGATCGCCAGGACGGCCATGAGATACCCCACCAGGTGGCTCCCCGCGTCGCCGAGGAAGACCGAGGCCTTCGGATAGTTGTAAGGGAGATAGCCAAGAAGGGCTCCGGCGACCACGAGGGCGAACGAGGCGACCAGGTATTGGCCGTGTCGGATCGCCACGGCGGCGAAGAGGCCGGCCCCAACGACCCCGAGCCCCGCGCACAGGCCGTTCATGTTGTCGCTGAGGTTGAAGGCGTTGGTAACCGCCACGATCCAGAAGACGGTCATCGCGTAGCTGAACGCGGTGCTGGGGACGAAGAGGGTCAATCGGACACCGCCGGCGGCGACCATCAGGGCGATCAACACCTGGCCGAACAGCTTGTGGGAGGGACGCAACTCGAACCGGTCGTCGCCCACCCCGAGAAGCAACATGCCCACGGCCCCGGCCATCATCGCCGCCAGGGGGACCGCCCGGCGCCCCAACCCGTAGGCCACCTTCTCGAGGCTTTCCGGAGCGAGCTGTCCGGTCAGGACCGCCACCCAAGCCCCGAAGAGCACAAGCAGGATCCCGGTGAAGACGGCGAATCCTCCCGCCAGCGGGACTGGCACGGTGTGGATCTTCCGGTGTCCCGGGTCGTCGACGAGATTCCAGCGGCGACACGCACCGCGCCACAAAGGGAGACTCACGGCCGACCCGACGGCCCCGCCCGCGAGGGCCAGCAGGTAGATGTCCTGTGGGAATGTCATGGGACCCGGATTCCCTTCGACTGCAGAAGGCGCCGGTAGAGGCGATCCTGTTCCTCCACCATCCGCTCCACGCCGAAGTTCTCCCTCACGAAGGCACGTCCGGCCTGCCCCAACGACCGACGGAGGTTGGGATCGTCGGACAGGCGCACCAAGGCGGCGGTCAGTGCGGAGAGGTCGCCGGGCGGAAGCAGGAAGCCCGTCCGGTCGGACTGGCAGACCTCGCCGGCACCGTCGCAATCGTAGGCGACCAGCGGAACGCCCGCGGCGGCGGCCTGGGGCAGAGCGCGGGGGAGTCCCTCCCGTCGGGACAGATGGACCAGCGCGTCCATCAGGGCCACATGCCGGGCGACCTCGGACGGAGGCACGAGTCCGGTGAAGACGAACCGGCCCTGCAGTCCCGGCAGCCGGGCGAGGGCTTCAAGGCGGGGACGCCATTCGCCGTCTCCGACGAGGAGGAAGCGGACGTTCGGAATCCGACGCACCAATTCCGGGGCGGCCGCGAAGAGGTCGTCGTGGCCCTTGAGGGCGAAGAGCCGGGCGATCTTGCCGATCACGAAGTCCTGCGGGGAAAGGCCGAGCTTCGACGCGAGGACGGGATCCCGTGTTGCCGTGAGGTACGGACCGAGGTCGAACCCGCTGAAGATGCGGGAGTAATCCCCGGCGCGGCCGATGCCGGCGTCGAGGTACTGTCGGCGCATGGCGTCGGCGACGACCACGAAATGGTCGGTCACACGGCCGGCGACGCGTTCGGCGTGGGTGAAGACAGCGTTGGCGGCGGGTCCTTGGAAGGGGCCGAAGCTCGGGCCGTGGATGGAATGGACCACCGCGGGGATCCCGGCCTTGTGGGCGGCGAGGCGGCCGAGGATCCCGGCCTTGCCGGAATGGGTGTGCACCAGGACGGGGCGGGTGCGACGGAAGTGGCGGATCAGCGACCGATATCCAAGCAGGTCGTGCCAGGGATGGATGGGGCGGACCAGATGGGGTTCCAGCCGGAGGACGCCCGGATGTTCCCGGAAGACGGGCTCGAGCGACCCCTCGCGGCCGAGCGAAGGCCCGGAGACGAGTTCGAGGACCCATGGGGTCCTCCGGCACAGCCCGAGCACGGTCGAGACGGTGTTCTCCTGGGCGCCGCCGACGATGAGCCGCGTGATGACATGGCAGACGCGCATGGGCGCCTCAGCGGCCGGCGCGGAGCGTGGCGACCCGCTGGACCGCGTTGGTGAACTCGGTGGTGTTCTTCGGGGCGATCTCGAGGTAGCGCTCCAACTGCTTCAACTCCTCCGAAGGCTGCTTCTCGAGCCGGGCGACCTCCGCGAGCCCGAACCGGACCTGGAAGGTCTCCATCTCGTCCTTCAGCAGCCGGGCATAGTCCGCCTTGGCCTCGGCCAACTGGCCTTGAAGCAGGCGGGAGATGGCTCGGTTGACCCGCGCCAGGTTGTTTTCGGGGGAAACCTCCAGGATGCGGGTCAGCGTTTCGGCCGCGGGCCCGTACTTGTTGTTCTGCATCAGGATGAGCGCACGACGGGAAAGGGCGGACTGGTCGCCCGGCGGCGACACCTTCTCCCAGTCGAGGGTCATCGCGATGGCGTCGTCGGCCCGGCCCAACAACATGTAGAGGTAGGAAAGCAGGTCGTGGATGTCCGGGCTCTGCGGATTGAGGCGGCGCGACTCGAGGAAGGGCGCCTCGGCTGCGGCGGTGTCCCCGAGCGCGATGCGGACGCGCCCCTCGGCCTCCTGGAGTCGGGCCCGCTCGGGATCGGTCCAACCGCCGGCGGCCGCGTCGCGTCGTGCCGCGGCCAGGGCGTTGGTCGCACTGGCCAGGTCGCCCAAGGTGACGGCGGCGGTGATGAAGCCGAAGCGGTTGAGCCGGTTGGTGGGGGAAAGGACCGAGGCGCGGTCGAACGCGATCGCAGCCCGACGAACGAGGTCGTCCCGCTGGGCAAGGAGGGCGCTTCCGAAGATCCGGAGGAACTCGGGTTCATCCACCGGGCCATGGAGGTCCAGCAGTCCGGTCTGACCGTCCCAGGCCTTGATCGCCTCGGGCGGGATCGGGACCTTGGCGGCCAGCGCCCCATTGACCACGCGATTCGCCTTCGCAGCGGCGTTCTCGGGGTTGAGACGGAGCGCCAGGTCGAACGCCTGGGCGGCCTCGGGGAGAAGCCCGGCCCGCTGGAAGAAGACTCCGGAGGCGTTGGCGTTCCGAGACCAGATCATGCCGAGGACAACCGAATTGGACGATCCCGCCTCGCGACCACGGACAACGGCTTCCACGGTCGGGGCCACCTCCTTCCAGAAGCCTTGGATGCCCTGGAGTTCGGCCTGATCCGCGGGAGCCTCGAGCAGGGACCTACGGGTCAACGCGCCTTGGAGGGAACCGACGGGACGGATGTCGAACGGCTCGGCGAAGAAGTTGAAGACCGGGGAGGTGAAGAACATCTGGCGGTTGGAAGCCGCCTCGACCGCCAGGGAAAGCCATTGGCCCGCGACGTTCTCCTTCGATTCGGCGACCTTCGCGAGGGACGGCCATTCGGCGGAATGGCGGGCGACGATGAAGCGGCGGAACTCCCGTGTCGGCGCCAGACGGCCGTTGACCACCAGCAGCCCCTTCTTGCCGGAGAAGGTCGCATTGGCGGCGACCAAGGCGGTCCCCTGGACCGGATCCTCGGAGTAGACCATCGCCCGGTCCAACCCCCGGACCGGCGCCAGCAGGGTCAGGGCGAGATCGGCGAGACCCCGTCCGTTCTCGGCCCGGATCACCGGCAGGTTGCGGTAGATCAGCAGCGCCGGAACGCCGACGGTGGCGATCACGGTCAATCCAGCCAACGCCTTGAAGGCGAGTTTTCCGAGGGGGCCCATGTCGCGCGCGTGCCGTTCCTCGGGTTCCGCCGTGCCCATCAGCAGGTAGTAGCCGGCGACATAGGCGATCACGAGCGCCGAGCAGTAGGAGAAGGTCAGCAGGGGAACCCCGTAGGCCATCTGCCGCGGGCTGAAGCGGGTGTCGAGGGCCAACGCGAGGCAACCTGCGAACCAGACGAACTTCAACAGCTGCCAGACCAGGGTCGAGATGAGGCGGTCGATGCCGGTGCCGGACGGCGTGCCCCATCGGAACGCCAAGGCCGGAAGCGGCAGCAGCATCAGGAAGGCGAGCAGCAGGAACCGGCTGCGGGGCAGCATCAGGATCTGGGTCTTCTTGACGCCGAGCACGGACGTGAGGAGTTCCCAGTACGGCTGGTCGACGCGCCCACCGGCCTTGGCGATGACGGGGACGACGAGGATGACGGCAAAGCCCGCCAGGAAGGCGAGGAACATGCGGAGCAGGAAGCCGAGGTTGAAGAAGGCCATGCCCCGGACCCAGGCGACGGCGATCAGGAAAAGCGGGGAGAAACCGATCATCGCCCAGTTGTCGGCAACGCCGATGCCCACCAGGACGGCGAGGGTCCAGAGGCGGCGTTCGCGGCCGTCGAGCCGGTATTCGAGAAGGTTGCGGACGGCCCAGGCGAAGACGAACAGGTCGAGCATTTCCCGGGTGTAGGAGGTGGCATGCAGCCAGAAGAGGTATTGGAAGGCCAAGAACAAGGTCGCGAGGACAGGCGGAACCCAGGCGAGCGGAAGGGTCAGGAGGCCGATGTCGGAAGGTTCCCGGATACGCTCCTCGTGGCGGCGGTCGTGGGGAAGCAGGGCCGCGGATCGGGCCAACTGGAAGATCACCCCACCGGCGAGGAGGGCGGTGAGGAAGTTCGCGACCAACGGGAATGCGGTTCCGGCAACCCGGGCCGCCACGCCGCCGAGGACCAGGTGGACCGGTTGGGAAAACGGGAACTCGAACGACCATCCGGCGGCTTCCGTGACCGGCCGGAGGCTCTGGATCCCCATCCAGGGATTGAGCGTGGCGAGATAGACCAGCACGACCACGGCCGACAGGACCCAGGGAAGCTTCCGGGTCACGAAGAGACGGGAGGAACGGGGCTTGTCGGACATAGGTTCGTCGGGAAGCGTCCGGAATCCTGCCACGAAAGGCAATCGGATCGAAGCCGGAGACGGGGAGGGAGCCGAAACGGAAACGGCGGACCCCGCCAGGGGGTCCGCCGTGACCTGTTCGCGCTGGGGCGAAGCGGGATTACTTGCTGCCGAGGATCGCGTCCTTCGCGGCCTTGGCCACGCGGAACTTCACGACCTTCTTGGCCGGGATCTTGATCTCGGCGCCGGTGGCCGGGTTGCGACCGATGCGGGCCTTGCGGTTCACCAGGACCAGCTTGCCGACGCCCGGGAAGGTGAAGGTGTTCTTGGCGTTCTTGTAGGACAGCTCCGCGAGAGTCTCGAGCACGGCGACAGCCTGCTTCTTGGTGATCTCAGTCTTCTCGGCGAGAGTGGCGGCGATCTGGGATTTGGTCAGTGCTTTGGCCATAGGACGGGTGAGATGTGTTTGGACTGTGGTGTGATGTCGTCGGTGACTTCGGGCGGGATTTAGCGCCGGCAAAAACAGTGGATCAAGAGAAAACCCAATAAAACCGGACCTTTCGTGCAGGTTTCGATGCCATTGCCGAAGACCCGCCGCCTTGACTTGCCAAGCCTCCCCCGGAAGATCGGAAGCGTGCCCGGCCCCATCAAGGTCATCCAAAGCGGCTTCCGCTACGAGATCGTCCGCCTCATCTGCGAAGGTGGCATGGGCGCGGTCTACGAGGCCCGCCAGCTCGGCATCCAAGGCTTCGAAAAACGGGTCGCGATCAAGCTGATCCGGGAACGGTTCACCAGCCAGCCGGACTTCGCCGAGAACCTGGTCGGCGAGGCCCGACTCGTGGCGGACCTCATCCACACCAACATCGTCCAGACCTACCACTTGGGCGAGGTGGAAGGTTCCCCGTTCATCTGCATGGAACTGATCGGCGGGGTGAACCTCGAGCAGTTCGTGCACCGGTTGGCGGACCGCAAGCGGAAGCTGCCCGTGGAACTGGCCGTGTTCATCGTGAGCCGGATCGCCCGTGGGCTCGCCTACGCCCACGCCAAGACCGACCGCTTCGGGAAACCCCTGGGCATCGTCCACCGCGACATCAGTCCGAAGAACATCATGATCGCCTGGGAAGGCGACGTGAAGCTGACCGACTTCGGCATCGCCAAGGCGGCAGGCTACCTGAAGTCCAACGAGGGCGAGGAGGTGGCGGGCAAGGCGGAATACATGAGTCCGGAACAGGCGGACTTCCAGATCACGGACAAGCGTTCGGATCTGTTCAGCGCCGGGATCGTCCTGAGCCAACTGCTGACCGGCCAGAACATCTTCCGCGGCCCGACCGTCGAGGACTCCCGGCAACGGGTCATCAAGACGCCCATCCCCGACTTCACCCAGCTCAACCCCGATCTGGAACCCCGGCTGAACGCCATCCTCCAGCGGTCGTTGGCGCGCGATCTCTCCCATCGGTACCCGACCGCGGACGACATGCTCTACGAGTTGGAGTACTTCATCTACCACCGCGGCTACGGCCCCACCAACGAGACGCTTGGGAAGTTCGTCCGCGACCTGTTCCAGCACGATCCGGCCCGGTCGACGCGGGATCCCGGCAAGGGGACCACGGCTCGCATCACGGCGAACACGAAGAACGCCTCGCGGGCCGGCACCCGCACCACCGCACGCACGGCGGCCACCGCCAAGACGCGTCGGACGACGAAGTCCACGCGGTCGCCGAAAGGTCTCCTGAACCGAATCCGTTCCCAGTTCAAATGAGCCGCAGCACCACCAGGAAGGGCCGTACCGTCACGCTCGGCCTCCTCCAACACGCCTGTACCGCCGACCCACGCGAGAACCTCGCCACCTGCCTTGCGGCCGCCGACCGGGCGGCCAAGGACGGCGCCCAGATCATCTGCACCCAGGAGCTCTTCCGTTCGCAGTACTTCTGCCAGAACGAAGACCACGGGAACTTCCTCCTCGCGGAGCGGATCCCGGGCCCCAGCACCGAAGCCTTCCAGAAGCTGGCGAAGAAGCGGGGTGTCGTGGTCATCGCCTCCCTGTTCGAGAAGCGGGCCGAGGGTCTCTACCACAACACCGCGGCGGTCATCGACGCCGACGGCTCGTTGCTCGGGACCTACCGGAAGATGCATATCCCGGACGACCCGCTGTACTACGAGAAGTTCTACTTCACCCCCGGCGACAAGGGCTTTCGCGCCTGGGACACGCGGTACGGCCGGATCGGGGTCCTGATCTGTTGGGACCAATGGTATCCCGAGGGCGCACGACTCACCGCCATGGACGGGGCGGAGATCCTCTTCTACCCGACCGCCATCGGTTGGCATCCCTCGGAGAAGGCCGAGTACGGCGTGAACCAGCATGGCGCTTGGGAAACCATCCAACGCTCCCATGCGGTCGCCAACGGATGCTTCGTCGCCGCCGTGAACCGGATCGGCGTGGAACAGCCCATCGGTGGGGATGGAATCGAGTTCTGGGGCCAAAGCTTCGTCGCGGGCACGAGCGGCCAGATCCTCGCCAAGGCGCCGGTGGACAAGCCGGAGAACCTGCTGGTCGAGGTCGACCTGACCAAGGTGGACGTGACCCGCACGCATTGGCCGTTCCTGCGGGATCGGCGGATTGACGCGTACGGCGACCTGACCAAACGGTTCCGTGACTGACCGGCTCCGGCACCGCTTCCTCCAATCCCGCAATCGTCATGCGACTTCCCTTGGAAGGCCGAGCCTTCGTGGTGATCGGCGGAACCAGCGGATTGGGACTTTCGGCGGTCCGGGCCCTGGTCGGCTCCGATGCCCGCGTGGTCTCCGTCGGACGCGATCCCGACAAGGTCGAGGCGCTCCGTCAGGAATTGGGGGCGGCGGGGCGGGTGCTGGCCGGAGACGCCGTCGATCCCTCGACCGCGGAATCGGCCATCACCGAATGCCTCGGATCCTTCGGGCGGTTCGACGGACTCTACCACGTGGCCGGCGGCAGCGGTCGCCGGTTCGGCGACGGCCCACTGCACACCATCAGCGATGATGGCTGGGACCGCACCCTCGACCTGAACCTCAAGTCGATCTTCCTTTCCAACAGGGCTGCGGTGCGCCGGTTGCTGGACCGGAAACAGTCAGGGTCGGTGGTGAACTGCGGTTCAGTGCTGGGCTTCTCCCCTTCCCCGCACTTCTTCACCACCCATGCCTACGCGGCCGCCAAGGCGGCCTTGATCGGACTCACACGATCCGCTGCCGCCCACTACGCGGGCGACGACATCCGCTTCAACGTCGTCGCCCCGGCTCTTGTGGCGACGCCGATGTCCCGACGCGCGCAGGAGAGTTCCGAAATCCAGGCATTCATCCGGACCAAGCAACCGTTGGATGGCGGCCGAATGGGAGTTCCCGAAGACCTGGATGCCGCGGTCCTTTGGCTGCTGTCGGAAGCCTCACGATTCGTCACCGGACAGGTGATCTCGGTGGACGGAGGCTGGACGGTTTCGGAAGGCCAGATTCCCCAGCCGGACAAGTCCCATTGATCATGCACGCCCAACACCACATCGGCATCGACCTCGGCGGATCCAGCGTCAAGGCCGCAGCGGTGACCCGCGAAGGCACACTGCTCGAGTCGCTCAATCTTCCCTTCGTGGACCGTGACATGGAATGGGCCCTCAGGGTGGAGGAAGCGGTCGAGTCCCTTCGGACGAAGCTGGGCGACCCCGTCGGAATCGGCCTGTCGGCGCCCGGATTGGCCGCGGCCGACGAGCGTTCCATCGCCTTCTTGCCGGGGCGCCTGGAGGGACTGGAGGGACTGGACTGGACGCGTCGGCTTGGTTCTTCGGCTCCCATTCCGGTGCTGAACGACGCCCATGCGGCGTTGTTGGGCGAAGCCTGGATCGGTGCCGCCGCCGGCGTGGACAATACCTTCATGCTGACCCTGGGAACCGGGGTGGGTGGAGCCGCGATCGTGGACGGACGTCTTCTCAAGGGGCGCCTCGGTCGGGCTGGTCACCTCGGGCATGTCTCGGTCGATTTCCAAGGCCCTTTGGACGATGTCGGCACCCCGGGATCCGTGGAGTCCGAGATCGGAAACAAGACCCTCCAGCAGCGCTGTGGGGGACGCCATCCCAACACCCACGCACTCGTCGCGGCCGTCGAATCGGGAGACCTCGAAGCCCGACGGATCTGGGAGCGTTCCGTCCAAGCCTTGGGCGCTGCCGTGGCCTCGCTGATCAACGTGTTGGACCCCGAAGTGGTGATCATCGGGGGAGGAATCGCCCGGGCGGGCAAGACCCTGTTCGAGCCGTTGGCGAAGGAGTTGGAACGCGTCGAGTGGCGCCCCGGTGGCCATCAGGTCCGCATCGTTCCGGCGCAACTGGGGGATCTCGCCGGCGCCTACGGTTCCGCCATCAATTCGATCCGACGACGTCATTCCACCGTCGACGGTCGCTGATTCCGTCCGGTAGCAGCAGGTTCTCTCCAAGCCGTTGAGTCTGCCGGCGGTCGTGGCGGCCAAGGGTGACGCTTTCTCTGGCCATCGTTGGCATGGGAGGCGCGCACTCCGTTCCGAGGGATCCCGCTCTTCTCAGCCCCGTACAGCCTCTGGGCACACCTGAAAGGGCTCGACCAACGCCTTGAGGGCGGATCTGCAACTCGGTGATTTCCGGCACTTCGACCGGGCTCCAGTCTTTCCGGGAAACAAAAAGGCCATTCCGGTTGCCCGGAATGGCCTTTTGTAGAATCAAACCAGATTACTTGCGGCGGCGCCAGAGGAGCGCGGCGGCACCGAGAGCGCCGAGGGCGATCGTGGTGGGCTCAGGAACCACGGGGATCGCGGTCAGCTGGAAGCCACGGAAGTTCACGATGTTCTGGGAGCTCGGATCGGAGGCAGCTCCGACGGTGTAGGTGAACACCGAGGAGACGCCGGCCTGGGTCGGAGCCGCACCGAGGTGACCACCAGCGGCGAGGGCGGCCGAAGCGGCATCCCAGCTGGAGAACACGGCGGAGTCCCAAACGCGGACCTGCATCGCGACCGTGGCGCCGGTGTCGAAACCGGTCAGGGTGCGGATACCTTCAGCGCCCGGATTCCAAGTACCAACGAAGGTCGAGGTCGAAGCGCGGAACGGCATGTTCGCGCCGAGGACGGTCGCCGGTGTGGAACCGTTGGCACCGTAGACGAGCTGGGCGACGAACGACGTTCCCGAGAGGGGAGCGCCAGCAGTGCTGGTCACCAGCTGGGCCGGGGTCAGACCGCGGTTGTTGACGTTGACGAAGCCCTGACCGAAGGCAGAGACCACGAGCGCCGAAGCGGCGACAATGTAGGCGAGCTTATTCATGGGTTGGATAAACCGTTAGGGTTAGTTCGAGACAGTGAAATTGCGGGTGTAGGTACGGGCCGTGCCGCGGACGAAGAAGCCTTCGCCGACGCGAACGGTCGGGTTGCCACCTTCCCAGACACCGTCAACGAAGCTCTTCAGACCGAAACCGGTGCCGGTCCACTGGAACACGTCGTCGCCTTCGGCGGCAGGGAAACCACCAACCGCGGCGGCAGTGATGTCGCCAGCGAGCGGGAGGGGAACGGAGATCAGGTTGAAGCCGTTGATGAGCGCCTTGGTGTTGGAGAGGCTGACCTCACCGATCAGGGTCACCGTGGTGGCCGCGCTGACGCGAACGAAGAAACCTTCGCCCGGGGTCAGGGTCTGGGTCGGAACATCCCAAGCTCCGTCAACGAAGCTGTTCAGGGTGTAGCCGGTGCCAGTCCACTTGAAGACGTCCGTGCCTTCCGGAACATTGAGGACAGTGCCAACGCGGTTGTCACCGTTGTTCAGCTGGTTGGCAACCAGGTTGAAGCCGGGATTCAGGCTGAGCCGAATGTAGCCGACGATGTTCTGGCTGGTCACTTGGGCAGCCCCGGTGACGGCGCCAACGGCCGCAACAACAGCAGCCAAGAGGAGCGATTTGGTGTTCATTGTGGTTTGATTACTTCCGTGTGTGCCTGTGTTTTGTCAGCCCGTCCATCCACCGTCAACGAATTTCTTGAACAAAGGATCCGCGGGCCTCGGAGAAGTTCCCAAGTTCATTGCAACCCGTTGAAAATCAACCAGCCGCTGGAGCACCCGCGGCGGTGGCCGTGTTGGAAAGAAGCAGGGCGATGGTCATGGGCCCCACGCCACCCGGATTGGGCGTGATCCACGCCGCCTTTTCACGGACCGCCTCGAAGTCCACGTCTCCCACCAGTCGACTTCCGTTCGGAGCCGTGGGATCCGGAATCCGGTTGACCCCCACGTCGATGACCACGGCCCCGGGGCGGATCATTTCGGCCTTGAGAAAACGGGGGACACCCATGGCTGCGATGACGATGTCCGCTCTCTGCGTGTGCCTTGCGATGTCGCGCGTTCCGCTGTGGCAGAGGGTGACCGTGCAGTTCGCATGGCGGGCTTTCTGAAGCAGGATGGCCGCCATGGGTTTCCCCACGATGTTCCCCCGCCCCAACACCGTCACCTCCGCACCGTCCATCGGGATGCCCGAGCGGATCAGCAACTGGTGAACACCCGCCGGGGTGCACGGGAGGAATCCACCGGTGTCCCCGAGCATCAACCGCCCGACGTTGATGGGATGGAATCCATCGACATCCTTGCCGGGCAGCACGGTGCCGTAGATGACCGAGGAGTCGATGTGACTCGGAAGCGGGGCTTGGACCAGGATCCCGTGGACGGTCGGATCCGAGTTGAGGGCCTTCAGAAGTGCCACCAGCTCCGCCTGGGTGGTGCTGGATGGAAGGACGTGGGTGACCGATCGGATGCCGAGTTCCCGGGATTTCTTCTCCTTCATCCCGACATAGACCACGGAGGCCGGGTCTTCGCCCACTCTCACGAAGGCCAGCCCGGGCACAATCCCGCGGCGGGCGAGTTCGGCGACGCGGGCGGCGGTTTCCGAATGGATCTGGGCGGAGATCGCCCTTCCGTCGATGAGTTGACTCATGATTTCTGAAGAGGAATCGCGCCGGCTCGGGAGACGATGTCGCCGGGGAAGCCTTCGGTGAACCGGGGCCCCTGGAACCGCGCGGCGCAGACAGATCAATATCCGGGCTCGAGCACGATGGACTTGACCCGAAGCACGGTCTTGGCCGGCGAGCCGGCGGTCTGGAATTCGTCGGCCACGACGCGGACGACCTTTCCCCGGAAGGCCCCAAACCGGATCGAGTTGTCCTCGGAGGCGAGGAATCCCAGCCGGCCTTCACCCCGAAGCACGCTGGTCAGCTCGAAATAGGAAGGGCTCTGGGGTTCCAGACTCAGGCCGACACGCCCGACCCGAACCACGGACCGGACGGTCTCGGAGTAGCGCAGCAGCGTTTGGGAACCTTCGATGTAGGACGCGGTGGCCGAAGAGGTCGTGGGCACGGCAGCGGGCACAACAGGAACGGCGACAGCAGGCAAGGCCGGCGCCACCGGTGTCGTGGCCACGGTGGTCGGGACCTGAACCGCAGGGACCGAATTGGCGACGATGGCGGTGTTCGAATTGGCAGATTTCGCCTCGAGGACTTCCGTCCGGCGAACCGCGCGAACCTCGGAGGACACCGGAGTCACCTTCGATCCCGGGTCTTCCGGCAAAGGATCCGCCGGCAGGGTCTTCGGTTCGGCAACCGCTTCTACAAGACGGGTGATCTCCGTCTGGGAATTCCGGGCGATCCCGGTCTTCTCCACGGAGATCGAGGTGTCACCGGAGCCCGTGAGCAGGCCGGTGGAGATGAATGCGGAGAGGTCGGCCGGGGGGTCGATCTGGACCCAGCCATCGGATTCGCGGACGACGGTGACGCGGTCCCCTTGCTTGAGACGTCCGAGTTCGGAGTAGTTCTTCCCGGGGCCGGAACGGAGGTTGGCCTCCTTGGCGCGGATCTTCTGGGCGGGGACATCCACCAGCGGTCCGAAGATCCAGATCGGCACCCCGGCCGGGACGGCGACGCGGGTCCATCCGCCGGAATCGGCGCCCAGCACCTGAACCCGGTCACCGCGCTTGAGAGTGGCCAGAACCTCCGCCTCGCGGGATGGAGCGACGCGGACATTGACCCGGTCCGTCCGGACGGCCCGGGATTCGGGGATTTCCAATGCCGAGGCGGGAAACACGGTTCCCAGGGCGACGGCGACGGCGAGCAGGAGGTGCATTCGATTCATGCGGGGCGGGCTCCAAGCGGGTCAGGAAGCGGATTTGGGGAGAAGGGAACGAACTTCGGCGGGCGTCAGGACGCGCCATTTGCCCACACGCAGCTCCCCCAGCTTGATCGGTCCGATCTGGACCCTGCGAAGCTGGACGACTTCATGGCCGAGAACTTCAAACAGTCGGCGGACCTCGCGGTTCTTGCCCTGGGCCAGCTCCAACTCGACCACGCTGTGGGAGTTGTTGGAATCCACGAGGCGGACCCGTTCCGCCTTCAGGATCTCCCCCTCGTGTTCGACACCCTCGGTGAAGCGGGCGATCTGGGACGACTCCAGTCGCCCCTCCACGACCGCGACGTACTTCTTGCGCACGCCGTAGCGAGGATGGGTGAGCTTGAGGCAGAAGTCCCCGTCGTTGGTGAGGAAGATCAACCCTTCGCTGTCGCGGTCGAGGCGTCCGACCGTATAGAGCTGGGCCCATTCCGGCGGCAGGAGTTCCCCGACGATGCGGCGTTCCTCCGGATCGGTGCGCGAACACAGGAATCCGGGAGGCTTGTTGACCGCCACATACAACTTCTTCCGGGATCGGAGGGTCCTTCCGTCCACGACCACCTGATCCTGGTCCGGATCCACCTTGGTGCCGAGTTCGGTGACGGTCCGACCGTTGACCGCCACAGAACCGCCCGCGATGAGCCGTTCCGCGGCGCGCCGCGAGGCGACGCCGGCGTCGGCGAGGAATTTCTGGAGTCGGACGGAAGCCATGGTGTGGAAATGCGAAGCCGACTGACGGGCAATCGTGGCCCGGCAGCCGGCGTCGAGGGGAATCCGGGCTGAGTAGGGACTACTCCGGGGGCTTGGTCTTGCGGAGACCGGTGACCCGATCGCCCTCTTTCCATTGGGTGCGGGACTTGAGGATGGCGACGCGCTCGAAGCGCTTCAGGACGTTTCGCTTGGCGCCCAGGTTGCTCGAGGCACGGAGGCTGTTGTGCTGCGACATAAAAATGGTCTTTCTCCCGGCCGTTGCGGGGTGGATCTCCAGATTTCCGCCCGACCGGAACGCTTCTTGTACCGGGTGTGGCGAATCTTGCAAACGGGATTTTTGGGTCGACCGACACCGACGGCTTGGGCTCCTCTGCCCGGAATGAACCCTTGGGAGTCGCCCGGGATCGCACGTCGGATCGGATGGCTGGTCCACAGCCACCGGCTTTGGACCGGCCGGGACCTGATGTCGGCAGCCGACGAATCCTCCCTAGCGGAGCGCGTTTGGGCCGCACCCTTCGTGGTGGTGTCCCACGGCACCGAAGCGGACCCGGTTTTGTGGTACGGCAACCGCACCGCCCTCGGGCTTTGGCAAATGGATTGGGCGGAATTCACGTCAACCCCATCGCGTTTCACCGCGGAGGCGCCGGAACGGGAGGAACGCGCCCGCCTGATGGCCGCCGTCACCGCCCGCGGATTCATCGACGACTACGCCGGGGTGAGGATCAGCCGGAACGGCCGCCGCTTCCGGATCCACCGGGCGACCGTCTGGAACGTGGTCGATCCCGAAGGCCGTCCCGCGGGTCAGGCGGCCTCCTTCGCGGAATGGGAGTGGCTGGATTGAGGCCGACCCGAATCGAGCGCGGACTGGATTCCCGGCCGTTTCCCGCCCAGAGTGCCTCATGAAGACCGCCGCCGTACTGGGAGCCTCCACCGATCCGTCCAAATTCGGCCACAAGGCCGTCCTCGCCTACGTGCGACAGGGATACACCGTCTGGCCGGTGAACCCGCGCGAAGCCACCGTCGCCGGACTCGTGGCTTTCCCGGATGTCGCTTCCCTGCCCGGCCGCCCCGATGTGGTGAGCGTCTACCTGCCTCCCAAGATCCTGTTGGGGGTGCTGCCGGCACTGGCCGCGCGTGGATGCGACGAACTGTGGCTCAATCCCGGCACCGACTCGGAGGAGGTCGTGAAGGCGGCGGAAGCCCTCGGTCTCCCGGTCATCCGGGCCTGCAGCATCGTCGGACTCGGCCTATCGCCGTCGCAGCTTTAGGGCAGCGGGGCCGTCGGCGAGCCCCAACCGGGGCTGGATTCCCTCCGCGGTCCGTGTTCCCTAGGGACATGAACTCCCTCACGGCTGCCATCGCCACGTCCACGCTTCTCGCCATGCCCTTGACCGCCGCCAGCCACCTGCTTTTCGTCGGCGCCTACACCGGCCCCAAGAGCGAGGGCATCCACGCGTTCCGCTTCGACGATTCCACGGGGGCCACCGAGGCCATCGGGCTCGTCGCCCGCACTGAGAATCCGACGTTCCTCGCCATCCATCCCAACGGCCGGTTCCTCTACGCCGCCAACGAAACCGGAAAATGGAAGGGCCGGGACGGCGGGTATGTGACGGCCTACGCGATCGACACGGCGTCGGGTCGGCTCCGGGAACTGGGCCAGCAGTCCACCGTGGGAGGCGGGCCATGCCACCTGTCGACCGACCCGGCAGGACGCCAGCTGATGGTGGCCAACTACGGCGGTGGCAGCACCGTCTCGTTGCCGATCCTGGCCGACGGCTCGGTGGGTCCGCACAACTTCTTCGCCCAGCACCGCGGCAGCAGCGTCAACAAGGCGCGCCAAGGCGAACCCCACGCGCACTCGGTCAACCTCGGACCGGAAGGACGGTTCGCCTGGGTGGCCGACCTGGGCACGGATCGGGTGCTGGCCTACGCCTTCGAACCGTCGCGCGGCCTGGTGAAGGCGCTGCCACAACAGGACGCGGTCCTCGAGCCGGGCAGCGGCCCCAGGCACCTCGCCTTCAGTCCCGACGGCCGGAACGCCTACGTGATCAACGAACTCCTCTCGACCGTGACGACGTTCGCCTACGACGGGAAGGCCGGACGGATGACCCCGGTGGAAACCGTCTCGACGTTGCCGCCGGGACACGACGGCAAGGACACCTCCACGGCCGAGGTGCGTGTCCATCCAAGTGGACGCTTCGTCTTCGGATCCAACCGCGGACACGACTCGATCGCGGTGTTCCAGAGGGATCCGGGAACGGGTCGCCTGAAGTTGGGCGAGATCACCAAGACCGGCGGAAAGACGCCCCGGAACTTCAACTTCGACCCGACCGGCAAGCACCTCTTCGCCGCCGGCCAGAACTCGCATGACATCCGCCAGTTCCGCATCGATCCGCAGACCGGAAGCCTGATCCCGACCGGGCTGTCGCTGTCGGTGGGATCACCGGTCTGCCTGCGATTCGTGACGGTTCCCTGATCGGGACTCCGTCCCGTTGGTGCCGGTGCCGAACTCCGACCCGGGCCACCCAAGGAACGGGTCTGCGGCGGATCAGACCAGGCGACCCAGAACCGGGTCGGCAGCCAGCTTCTTCACCAGGTCCTTGATCTTCTGGGACTCGGCCTTGGTGGCCACGAGGGCCGCGTCGTCGGTGAGGACGATGATGCTGTCCTTGACCCCGACCAAGGTGATGGGAGTGCGGCCGCGGGTACGGCCGTCGAAGACCACGTTGTGGGCGGCGTCCACGTGCACCAGTTGGGCCACCGCGGCATTGCCCTCGGGATCCTGCTTCACATGCCGTGCGAGGGCAGGCCACGCGCCGAGGTCATCCCAGTCGAACGATCCGTCGGCGACGACGACGTTCCTGGCCTTTTCCATGATGGCGAAGTCCACGCTGATCTTCCGGATCGCCGGATATTCCTTGGCGAGGACGGAAGCCAACCGGGCGGCGCCCTTGCCGGCCGCCTCGAACCAGCGGCGACACGCCTCGTTCAGCTCGGGCTGATGGGTTTCCAAGGCATTGGTGATGGTGACGAAGGACCAGACGAACATGCCGGCGTTCCAGCGGTAGTTCCCGGCGGCGAGGTACTCCTGCGCCTTCTCCAGGTTGGGCTTCTCGACGAACCGTTCTGCCTTGAAGAAGGCGGTCTTGAGGACCTTGGCGCCGGAAGGCGCGGGCAGGACGTCACCGGACTGGATGTAGCCGTAGCCCGTCTCCGGGCCTGTCGGCTGGATTCCGATGGTGACGATCACCTGTCCGCGTGAGGCGACCTCGAGGGCGTCGGAGAGGACCTGACGGAACTTCTTCTCGTCGGGGATGACGTGGTCGGCGGGGAGGACGGCCATGACCGCGGTGGTGGACCGGGCGCCGACGAGGGCGGCGCCGAGCGCGACGGCGGCGCAGGTGTCGCGGCCGACCGGTTCACCGACCACGTTGTCCTTGGGCAGCTCCGGCAGCTGTCGCCGGACCTCGGCCGCCTGGACGGCGTTGGTGATGATCAGGATGTTCTCGAGCGGCACGACCGCCCGGACGCGGTCGACCGCCTGCTGGAGGAAGGAACGCTCGCCGAGAAGGCGGATCAGCTGCTTCGGGGTCTTCTCCCGGCTGACCGGCCAGAACCGTTCGCCGCGACCGCCGGCCATGATGATGACGAACCGGTCGGCGCCGGCCGGCTTGCGGGCCGGTTTCGCCTTGGGCGCATCCGGCTTGGAGGCGGCTTTCGGGGCGGCTTTGGGAGCCTTGGACTGGAGGGACTTCCTGGAGAGCAGCTTCTTCATGTTCGGCAGGCGGAGAGCAGAGCCGAAGCGGCGGGGCGGGACAAACCGGATTTCTCGGAACCCGCCCGTTCCCGAACCGAAGAACGTTCAGAGCGGCCGTGTCGGGACCGTCCATTCGAGTTCGAATCCCTGGGCGCGAAGAGAGGCCTGGTACTCCCGGAGCAATTCAGGACGGGAATGGACCGCGGCGGGCGGCTGCTTCTTCTCCAGACAGAAGGCCGCCAGGGCCCCGGCCGCCTCGCCCACGTTCCATTCGACCGGATGGAGACGGTAGCAGCCGTTGGTGATGTGGGTGACACCGAGGTTCTTGCCGGCGGCGAGCAGGTTCTCCATCCGCTGCGGTATCAGCGCCCCAAGCGGTATCTGGAACGGGAGAGAGGACAGGTCGACGTAGTTGCGTCCCGAGGTCGAGGGGTGGAGGTCGATCCGGTAGGCCCCGACTCCGACCGAATCGGGGAACTCCGTCGACCGGACCTTGTCGCGGGACGCGCCCGTCTCCCGCATGCGGGCCTCGGTGGAGACATGCTGCTCGAGCACCGTGAAGCGTGCGCGGATGCGACGGCTTTCGCGGATGTACGGCGCCAGCGCGAAGCCGTCGGCCGTTCCCAACAGGCCGGGTGCGGGCCTGAGCCCGGGCCAACCCGTGCCACCGTCCGGACGCGGCGCCTCGGTCTGCAGCCAATACAGGAACGAGCGGCTCAGCGCCTTGGCCTCCTGCATCCGGGCATGACGTTGGGCCTGGGTGACGTCGGGCCCCACCAGCGGCGCGAGCCAGTGGTCGTTGTGGGGCCAGTTGACGAGGCAGACCGACGGAAAGGCGGCGGGATCGCGGAAACGCGAGGCCTGACGGATGCGACGGTAGGTCCAGAGGTTGGGGAAGCCCCCTTCCCCAACCGGATCGAACGGCAGGGACCGAGGCCGGAGCGTGATCGGATCCGGATGTTCCCAGCGGAAGAGCGGACCGGTCCAGGGGGGCTTGAGATCCGGGATGTAGTCCCGCCAGCGCAGGTAATCCTCGGGCCGGTCGAGCACGTGGTTGCGACCCGGATGGTGTTCTAGGGCGAAGCACCAGGTGATCGCCTGCTGGTCGAGCGGATCGGCGGTCTCCGGTGCGGAGGGCTCGCCGGTTTCGCGTCGCGATTCCGCGCCGGTGACGTGTTCGACACCGCCGAGGGGAAGGAGGTCGCCGAGCTCGGTGGCATCGAGGACGTAGGGAGCCTGAACGGTCCAGTGCGGTCCGCCGGAAAGGCCCTCGAAGACGACGGCACCGATGCGGTCGCCGCGGCGTTCGAGGGACAGGGGCCGATGTCCAAGCAGCATCGTGAGCCGGCCGCTGGCGATGTGGGGAGCGAGCAGCGACTGAAGGGCCTCGCGGGCGAGCTGCGGTTCGCAACAGAGACGGGACACCCAACCGCCGCCGGGATTGGAGAGCTCCACCGCGGCGGCGGCGTCGGTGAGCGGACGGAGGCGGTCGAACTCCCGGACGCGATCCCGGAACTCCCGGTAGGAACGGGTGCAGCCGGCCTGTTCGATCCACGGATGCTCGTCCGGCGGCACGCCCTGGGAGGTGAACTGTCCGCCGAGCCACCGAGTCTCCTCGGTCAGGACCACCCGCCGGCCCGCACGACATGCGGCCAAGGCGGCGGCGACGCCGCCGACACCACCGCCGACGACGAGGACATCGGCGCGGATGCCCGTGGGTTGTCGGACCCTCGCTGCAGCGACCCGGGGCGCGACGGTGGCGGCGGCCCCGGAGAGGAACAGGAATCGACGTCGGTTCACCGGGGAACAGTCTGGCCATCCTGGGCCCTTCCAGCCAGTCCGGAAGCTCGACCGAGCCGACCCCAACCCGCGTGTTCCCGCGTGACTTCGCGGCCGCCGCTGAGAATCTCCGCGCGCCCAAGGCATGAAGAAAACGAAGTCCCAGAAATCCGACGTGGTCTCGCGTTCCGGCCGGTTCTCCGGAGGCCCGGCGGCCGACGTCGCCGCCTTCTCGGAGTCCATCTCATTCGACTGGAGGCTCTGGAGACAGGACATCCTCGGCTCCAAGGCCCACGCCACGATGCTCGAGACCATCGGCGTGCTGACACGCAAGGAGCGTGACGAGATCCACGCCGGACTGGATGCCCTCGGCGCTGAGATCGGGGCTGGGCACTTCCGCTGGAAGCCCGAGCTGGAGGACGTGCACATGAACATCGAGGCGGAGCTGACCCGACGAGTGCCGGCCGCGGCGAAGCTCCACACGGCCCGCTCCCGGAACGACCAGGTCGCCCTCGACGTCCGGCTGTGGCTGCGGGACGAGCTGTTCGAACTGCAGGACGAACTCCGATCGCTGCAACGTGCCCTGGTCGCGCTCGGCGCTCGGCATCCCAAGGCGGTCATCCCCGGCTACACCCACCTCCAGCGGGCCCAACCGGTCTTCTTCGCACACCACTGCCTCGCCTACGTGGAGATGTTCGACCGGGACCACGGCCGCCTCGGCGACGCCCTTGAGCGGCTCAACGTCTGTCCGCTCGGCAGCGGCGCCATCGCCGGCAGCACCCTGCCCCTCGACCGTGAACTGGTGGCGAAGCTCCTCGGGTTCATCGACGAACAGGGCCGGGCCCGCATCACCCGGAATTCCATGGACGGCGTGTCCGACCGCGACTTCGTCATCGAGTCCGCGGCAGCCGCCTCGCTGATCGCCGTCCACCTCAGCCGCCTCGCCGAGGACGTCATCCTCTGGGCCACCTCGGAGTTCAACTTCATCCGCATCGCAGACGCCTACACAACGGGCTCCTCGCTGATGCCGCAGAAGAAGAACCCGGACATCGCGGAGCTGACCCGTGGGAAGTCCGGCCGCGTGATCGGCAACCTCGTGTCGCTGCTTGTGCTCCTGAAGGGGCTTCCGATGACCTACAACCGGGACATGCAGGAGGACAAGGAGCGCCTGTTCGACTCCATGGACACCGTGCGGTCGAGCGTCCGGCTGATGGCCGCGATGCTGGACCACACCTCGGTGAAGGAGGATGTGTGCCGGGCGGCCGCCGGGGATCCCCAACTGCTCGCCACGGACCTCGCGGACTACCTGGTACTGAAGGGCCTGCCGTTCCGGAAGGCCCATCATGCCGTGGGTGCCGTGGTGGGGTTCGCCGAGAAGGCAGGGCGTCCCCTCGACCGAATCACTCTCGCCGAGCTTCAGTCCATCGAGCCCCTCTTCGGCCGGGATGTCCTAGGCCTGTTCGACCTCGATCGGGCCATGGCACGTCGTGAACTCCCCGGGGCGCCGGGTCCCAAGTCGGTCGCCTCGGAGCTTCGCCGCTGGTCCAGGTCGCTGTCGACGGAGGACCAGGACCCCACCGGTCCAAATTGACGGCAAAAACGCCCAACCCCAGCCTCCCGTCGTGCTCCGCCTTGTCTGGAAGTCCCGCCCTGTCGCCGTCGTCGCCGTCCTTGCCGTCGGCCTGCTGACCGGGTGCGACGAGCGTCCCTGGGTGACCGGCAAGGCCGACCCCAAGGAGGAGGCGAACTTCCGGCAGGCGGAAGCCTACCTCCGCCTCGGCCAGTACCCCAAGGCGGTCGAGTACTTCCAGCGGGCGCTCGACGTGAACCCGCGCAATGCGGACGCGCACCTGGGGCTGGGCCTGATCCATTCCGACCCGACGAAGATCCCCGAGTACGGCTTCGCCTACTACCATCTCAACCGCTACGTGGAGATGGCCCGGGCGACGAACGATCCGATCGTGGTGCCCCTGATCCAGGCCTCGGGCCTGAAGTTGGCGGAGCGCTACGCCAACGCGATCGGCAAGATCCAGACCCAAGGCGAACTCGAGCAGCTCAAGCGTGACCGCTGGGAGTTGCTGACGACGGTCACCAACCTCACCGAGCGCCTCAACCTCGCGAACCTGCGCCTTGGCCTGCCGCCGGTGACCAACCGGTTCGTCGCACCCCGGGCCTACCCGGCTCCGACGGCGCCGGTCCTCCCGACGAATGCGCCTGCGCCCCAACGCCGCGTCGCGATGACCAACCAGTTCCAGCCCCAGCAGGCCCCGACCTCCTCCGGGCCGGCGAAGGCCCCCGCGTCCAAGACCTACAGGGTCCAGCCGAGGGAAACCCTGGCCGCCATCGCCCGGAAGAACGGCGTCACCGTGGCGCAGTTGCAGGCCGCCAATCCGGGCGTGGATTCCCGGAAGCTCAAGGTCGGCCAGGAACTCCGCATCCCCTGAACGAGACACCGCCATCCTCCGGTGCGGAGTCGCCCCTTCGGAAGAGTCGGGGCTCGCGGTGGCTTCTCGTCGGCTCCGCGGCCTTCTGGGTGGTGATGAACGCGCTGCTCTGGGAGGAGGAATACGGTGCGCGCCGTTCCTCGGTTTCGATTCCGCTCTCCGCCGTCTGGGAGAAGGTGCTCACCTCCGCCGACCGCAGCGTCCTGAACATCCGGCGCGACGGCCGCACGATCGGCACGCTGGAATGGACGCCCTCGGTGGTCGAGCCGGTGAGGACCAACGATTCGGTCGAGATCGAGGGACTGGTCGACCAGTCCGAGGGCTACCACATCCAGGCCGTGCTCCGGTTCTTCGGCACGGATCCCGCGCTGGGCCGGCTGCTGATCCAGGGCGGGGCCGATTTCGCCGGCGACCGGAGCTGGCGTGGACTCGAGTTGAGGGTCGACCAGCGGCCCAGGGTCTGGACGCTCCGCGCCACTTCGGGAACCGGCGAGGTGGTCCTCGACATGGAGGAAGGCCGGCGCCATGTGGAGCAACGTTTCCAGACCCGGGATCTTTCCTCGGTGGGCGCCCTGCTCGGTCCGATGGCCGCGTTCCTCCCGGCCCCGGGAACGGCCGGCTCATCGGGTTCCGGCGGGATTCCCGCCGAATGGCTCGACCGCAACCTGCAATGGACCGCGGCGCAGGACTGGATGAAGGTCGGGCGCAGCCGCGTGCGGATCTACAAGGTCACGGGTCGCCTCGGGGGGGCCCTCGAAGCGGTGGCCTACGTCAGCCGTGCCGGCGAGATCCTCAAGGTCCAGCTTCCCGACAACCTCCAACTGGTGAGCGACGCCCTCGCGGGACTGTGATCCCGGCGCCATGATCGAACTCGAGAACCTGGTGAAGCACTTCGGGGAGGTCCGCGCTGTGGACGGCATCACGCTGACCGTTCCGCGGGGCGAGTTCTTCGCCGTGCTGGGTCCGAACGCCGCGGGAAAGACCACGACCATCAAGATGATCGTGGGCCTGATCAAGCCGACCGCCGGAAGGGCCCGTGTGGCCGGCTTCGACATCCAGACGCAACCCCTCGAGGCGCGTGCCCGTCTGAGCTACGTCCCGGATTTCCCGTTCCTTTACGAGAAACTCACCCCGGCGGAGTTCCTCCGCTTCACGGGTCGGCTGTTCCGGATGGACGACGCCGCAATCCGCAGCGCCTCCGAGGAGCTGATCCCACGCTTCCACCTCGAATCCTGGCTGAACAAGCCGATCGAAGGCCTAAGCCACGGCACCCGCCAGCGCGTCGCCATCGCCTCCGCCCTGCTCCACGCGCCGGAGGTTTTCGTGATCGACGAACCCATGGTCGGACTCGACCCGCAACACGCGCGGGTGGTGAAGGACATCCTGAAGGAACGCAGCCGCCAGGGGATGACCGTCTTCCTCTCGACCCACCAGGTGAGCGTGGCCGAGGAGATGGCCGACCGCATCGGCATCTTCCATCGCGGGAAGATCGTCGCCGCGGGGACCGCCGCGGAACTGCGCGAACGGGCGGGCACCGACGGCGCCTTGGAATCGGCGTTCCTCGCCATCACCCGGGAGGTCGCCTCCCCGGAATCCGGCGATCCCGGCGCCAAGACCTCGTCTTCCTAGGACCGCCGCCGGAAGCCGGCATCGGGGGAAGTCACGGCACCTTCCGCGGTTCAATCCCTCCGTGCGGCCTTCAGCTTCTCCAAACGCTCACGGACGAGCTTCCCTGCACCGGCGGCAAGGGCGTCCGCGTACCAACGCTTGGCTTCCTCCGGATGCCCGAGCAGTTCCTCGGCAAGGCCGACTTCGGCGAGGAGGGAGGCTTCCCGGATCCCGGGGCCCAGGCGCGCCCGGATCTCGGTGGCGGCCGCCTCCAGGTCCTTGCGGGCTTCGTCGGCGCGGGACATCCCGAGCAGCGCACGACCCCGGCGGAGCAGCCAGGAACCCCTCAACCTCGACGAAGCCAACTCCGACTCGATCCGAGGAAGCGCCTCGGTCCAGCGTCCGGCGTCGAGCAGGGCGTCGATCCGCTCCACCTCGAGCATCCCGGAGCCGGTGGCGGCGACGGCCTCGTCGAGGCGCTTGAGCCGCTCATCATGGCGCCCCATCTCCCGCAGCAGCTGGCTGCGGCTGTGATGCCAGTCCACGTTCTCCGGCTGCAGCCGCAGGGCCTCGGTCCAGTTCCCGAGCGCGGGCTCCTGCTTGCCCTTGTCGGCCAGCAGGCCCGCCTTGAGGGCCAGCAGCGCGGCCCGCTCGTCGGGTTCGATCGACTTGAGACCCAGTCCGAGCTCCACGGTGGCCAAGGCCTCGTTCGTCTGCCCTTGGCCCTCCTGCACCCGGGCCAGCTCACGTCGGAGGCCGGGACGGTCCGAATCCAGGCGGGCGGCGCGCTGGAGATCGTTGGCCGCCTCCTTCAGACGCCCCAGGACCCGGTACTCGATCGCCCGCTGCAGAAGGCGTTCCGCGGACTCCCCAAAGCGGGCGATCTCGACGGTGATCTCCTCGATCTCGGCTTCCGGGCCTTCGTGCGCGAGCGCCATTCCGGAAAGGCCGGTGGCCAGCAGGAGCACCCCGAACCGGTGGAACCAAGGGCGCATGCTAGTCCTCCGCCACCAGTTCCGGGTCGAGCCGGAGATCCTGCGACTCACCACCCGCGGCATGGCATTCGATGGCCAGGACGTTGACGCCGTCCTTGACCGCCGAACCGACGTTCCTCAGGTCCACGTAGACGCGTCCCGAATCCTCCCGGGCCGACACGCCCTGCGCGTTCCGGCCGAAGCTCCGCCCGACTCCCACCCGGGCGACCTCGTGTCCGTTGATGAACGCGACAAAGCCGTCGGAGTAGTCGATCCAGAGTCCCATCTCGGTGATGCGGTCCGCCTGTTCGACGGTGAATTCCCGACGGATCTGCAAGGCACGCGGAGCGGCGGGACCTGCGGAAAGCGGAGTCGCGAACCTTCCTTCACCTCGACCGAACGGCGCCTTGCCGGACTTCCAGGCCGCTCCATCGAATCCGGGGCGGGTCCAATCCAGTCCACCTGGAAGCGGCCCCGCACGGAAGCGCCATTCCGCACCTGCGGCCACGAGCACCCGGGTGTCGAGGGGAGCCTCGTTGGGAACCTTGGGCGACGTGGCCGGCTTCTTGTACTCCGCAGGTTGCCAAGGGAGGGAAAGCCGTTGGACGGGAACCTTTCCGGACTTCACCAAGGCGAACGTGTCCCGCTCGGTGCCGTTGAGGTTGATCATCCGTCCACGGAGCGTGTCACCGTCCACCTCGACCAGCACCGACCCGTGCTCGACGATCGTGCGCCGCATGATCGGACTGGTCCCGTTTCGGCCGAGCTTCGCGCCGGCGTTGCCGGTCACCACGTGGACCACACCGGCATGGGCGGTGAGACCCGCGCTCTTACGATAGGCGCCGTCGCCGGCCGGATCGCCGTCACCGTCGTCGAGCACGAACGTCTCCGCGGTCGTGGCGTTGGTGGAATAGGCGCCGTCGATCAGCATCGACCGCTCATAGACGTGGGAATGTCCGGTCAGGACCAGGTCCACGCCACCCGCCTCGAGGATCGGCAGGATGTGATGCCGCATCTCGATCAGGTCCTTCTCCTTGTCGCTGTCGTGGCTCCCCTTGGTGTAGGGCGGGTGGTGCCAGAATGCGACCAGCCAGTCGGACTTGGCCTTCTCGAGGTCCGCCTTGAGCCACCGCGCCATGGCGCCGTCCGGCTTGCGGTCGAGGTCGTGGGAATCGAGGCAGATGAAGTGGATGTTCCCGTGGACGAACGAGTAGTAGGCCTCGGTGCCGGAGGCCAAGCCGCCGGACTCCGCACGGGTCGGGACGACATACGCGTCATAGTAGGGGCCCACGCCGGTGGTCCCCTTCGAGGTGTGTCCTTCGTGGTTGCCCATCGAGGGCCAGCACACGGTGTTGCGCAGCAGGGGCGCGTAGCTCTCGAAGTAGCGGGTCTGGAACTCCACGTCCCGGCCGGTCCCATAGGCCATGTCGCCGACATGGATCCAGAAGTCGAGCGGACGCCCGTCGGCCTGGACCGACTCCCGCATCCGGTCGAACACGGCCTTCTGCGCGGACCTGCCCGTGCCGCCGTCGCCGATCACCCAGAAGCGGTAAGGACGCCGCGTGCCGGGTTCGGGCTGGGTGCGGAAGCGGTGCTCGGAATCGGCCGGGGTCAGTCGGCGTGTGCCGTCGTAGACCGCGTAGTGGTAGGTGGTGTCCGCCTTGAGGCCCTTGATGCGGGCCTCGTACTGGAAGGTTCCGATCGGCGCGCTGTGGAGCTTGGGCAACCCGAGGTTCCGCGAGGTGCGGAGAGGCTTCCACCGCTCGGGGATCTCCTGCTTGTCGGTCCCGAGCGACGCACGGACGGTGATGTCGGAAGCCGGGACCTCGCCGTCCAGATTTGAAGGATCGGTGCCGAATCGGACCACCGGTTCGACCGGCCCCTCGGTGCGCCAGACGACATGCATCCGGGTCGGCGACGCGGACTGCACGTAGGGCGACCGGGAGAAGGGCGGCTCGGGGTTCGCCGCGAGGCCGGCGAGGGCGAGGGCGAACAGGAAAGGAAGGGTTCGAAGGGACATCGGCTTCAAGGGATCGGGTGGGTTCCTCGCTGACGGACGCGGCATCGTTTCCGGATCAGCGCCGGGTGGAAAGCCGTTCCCGCAGGAGTCGGAGTCGGTTCTCCCAGGAAATCCACGCGGCATCCCAGTCGGTTCCGACGAGACGCGTCCTGGCGGCGGGAAGCAGTTCGTCGAGCGCGGACAGCTGTTGGCGGGCGGCTTCACGGTCCCCCCAACGGACCAGCTGCTCCGCGAAGTGGAGCCGGTTCTCCGGATGGATCGGATCGAGTTCCACGGCGCGGGCCAGGTGACGGCGCGCCTTCTCACGGGAACCGATGCTGAGCGGCGGGCGCGGGCATTCCGCGAAGAGGATGCCCAGCGAACGATCCGGCCCGGCGTGATCCAAGGTCTCGTCCAGCGTCCTCGCGGTCGACCAGGCGACCTCCATCTGGCGGACCAGCTTCAGGGCGCCGAGGGTGCGGGTCTGAGCCAGTTGGCCGAGGTTCATCCCGAGGTAGTAGTGGAGGGCGGCGTTGGCCGGCGAGCGCTCCAGGGCGGAACGGCAGGCCGCGATCCCCTCCTCCGCCACCGAGGCCTTGGCAGGCCCTTCCGGCAAGGCTTCGGCACGGTCGAAGCAGGTCCGCGCAAACTCGACCACGACGGCCACGTCCTGCCGCTGCTCGCGGAACACCTTTCCGGCGGACTCATAGGCCGCCGTCCGGCGACGCACCTCGGCAGGCGTGAACGAGGCCTCCGCGGCCGCGAGATCGACGCCGCAGACAGCGGCCCAGAACAGGAATCCGGCGCCAACGGCCGACAGCTTTCCAACGGAACGACGAGCGGGCATGGGCGATTCTCGGCCAGCCGCGTCCTCCGGATCAAGCGACGTTCCGGCGACAGCCATTTTCCCGGACTTGGCTCGGTGCCGGTTCCGTCACAGTCTTTCCCATGCGCCCAAACCGCCTGCTTCCGTGCCTGGCCGCGATGTTGATCCCGATGACAGCTCCCGCACTCCGCGCGGATTCCGCCATCCAGGCCGGTGAGCTTCTCCAGCACACCCGCGTCCTGGCTTCCGACGAATTCGAGGGTCGAGCGCCCGGCACTCCCGGAGAGGAGAAGACGGTCCAATACCTCTCCGGACAGTTCCAGGCCCTGGGTTTGAAGCCCGCCGGTCCCGGAGGTTCCTGGACCCAGGACGTGCCGATCGTCGGCATCCGGAGCGAGGTGGATTTCCGCTTGGACGGCCAGGCGCTGGGACGTCCGCAGGACTTCGTCGCCTGGTCCCCGGAAACCGGTCCGGTGGTCGAGGTGCCCGAGACCGACATGGTCTTCGTCGGATACGGCGTGCACGCCCCGGAATACGGTTGGGACGACTTCAAGGGGGTGGATGTGAAGGGGAAGACGGTGGTGATCCTGGTCGGGGATCCGCCGGTCCCCGCGCCGGGCAGTGGGGGCGGCTTGGATCCGGCGATGTTCAAGGGCGAGGCGATGACCTACTACGGCCGCTGGACCTACAAGTTCGAGGAGGCCGGACGTCGCGGCGCGGCCGCCGCGTTGATCATCCATGAGACCAAGCCGGCCGCCTACCCGTGGTTCGTGGTGGTCAACAGCTGGGGACGGGAACGGTTCGACCTCGCCGACGACACGTCGCCGCGCACCCGCATCGCCGGTTGGATCAGCCTCGAACGGGCACAGGGACTCCTCGCCGCCAACGGCACCTCCTACGAGGCGATGAAGTCGGCGGCGGTCCGCAAGTCGTTCCGGCCGATGCCCCTGAAGCAGAAGGCCGCCTACACCTCGCGCCAGGACCGGCGCACCGTGAAATCCCGGAACGTCCTCGGCCTGCTCGAAGGGCGGGACGCGGCGAAGCGGGACGAATGGGTGGTGTACAGTTCCCATTGGGATCACCTCGGACGGGACACCAAGCTCCCCGGGGACGGCATCTACAACGGCGCCGCCGACAACGCCATCGGCGTGGCCGGCCTGCTGGAGTTGGCCGAGCGATTCGCCCGCGACGGGAAACGTCCCCGCCGAAGCCTCCTGTTCCTCAGCGTGACCGCCGAGGAACAGGGACTGCTGGGGTCCGCCTACTACGCGGCCAACCCGGTGCATCCGCTCCGGAGGACTCTGGCCAACATCAACATGGACGGCCTGAACCAGTGGGGCCGCACGCGGGATGTGCGGGTGGTGGGTTTCGGGAGTTCGTCTCTGGAAGACGTCCTGAAGCGGGAAGCCCGCCGGCAGGGACGGGTCACCTTGCCCGAAACCCATCCCGAGCGTGGCACCTTCTACCGCTCCGACCATTTCGAGTTCATGAAGCGCGGGGTTCCCGGACTCTACGCCAAGTCGGGCATCGACTACCGCGACAAGCCAACCGGGTACGGGGAAGGCAAGGTCAACGAGTACATCGACCGCGACTACCACAAGGTCTCCGACGAGGTGAAACCCGACTGGGACCTCAGCGGCGCGGTGGAGGACCTCGAACTGCTGCACGCGGTGGGTTGGCGGATCGCCGAGGACCGCCGGTGGCCGGAATGGCGCAAGGGCGCGGAGTTCCGGGCGGCCCGGATCCAAAGCCTTCGCCCGCCCACTGGAAGCCCCTAAGGCCTTGACTTAGGTGGCTTCCTGGGACCTCTTTCCTGCGATGCCGAAGCTAGTGTCGAAATCCATTCCGCTCGGACTCGCCGGTCTCCTGACCGTCGGGGCCGAGGCGTCGGGATTCATCAATTTCGAATCCGATCCGTCGGGGCCGTTCCTCAACGGATCCTCAAGCCTCAACTCCCCGCTGGTCACTTTCTCGAACCTGTCCCCAAGCGACGGGATGGCGATCTTCAACAGCGGTTTCGATGATACCATCGGCCAATCGCTGGTGGTGTTTCCGGAGTCGACCGGCGTCACGCTGCGGATGGATTTCAGCGATCCGATCTACTCGCTGAGCCTGATGTTCGGAAACGACGACCCCTTTTTGCTGGTCCAGGGATTGGGATCCGGATTCGACGATCTGGCGGTGCTGAACCTTTTCGACGGTTCGACGCTGCTCGAGACCATCACCGTCCTGCCAAACGCGAACACCGCGATGGATCAGACGATCGCGTGGACCCATAGCGGCACCCCGGCCAATCGCGCCGAGTTCTTCTACGGCGACAGCAACCTGAATCCGATCGACCTGATCGAGACCGTGGACAACATCGCCTTCTCCACGGAGGTCCCCGAGCCGTCGACCTATGCGGCCATCGCCTTCGCGGGTGCGGTAGGCGTCTGGAGCTGGCGGCGTAGCAGGAAGGCCTGAAGAGTCCCTTTCCTCCACGACGCCACCGGCATTTCCGGTGGCGTTTTTGTTTGTCCTCGGCTCCCGCGGCCTTGCTCCGCCTCCGGACACTCCCGTAACGTCCCAACCCACAATTCATGAAGGTTTATCTCGATGGACAGCTGGTAGACGAATCCGACGCCAAGGTGAGCGTCTTTGATCACGGCCTGCTCTACGGTGACGGCGTCTTCGAAGGCATCCGGATGTACCACAACCGGATCTTCAAGCTCCGCGAACACATCGAACGGCTCTACTGGTCGGCCAAGGCGATCCTCCTGGAGATCCCGATGTCCCAGGAGGAGATGATCCAGGCGTGCCTGGAAACCTGCCGGGCCAACCAGCTTCGGGAAGGCTACATCCGCCTGATCGTCACCCGCGGCCGCGGAACGCTGGGGCTCGATCCCCGTCGCTGCCCGAAGCCCTCGGTGATCATCATCGCGGCGACCATCCAGCTCTATCCGGAGAAGGTCTACAACGAGGGCATGACCATCGCCACCGTCCCCACCACGCGCATGCTGGTGAACTCGGTGAATCCCGCGATCAAGTCCCTGAACTACCTCAACAACATCCTCGCCCGGATCGAGGCCAACCTCATCGGCGTCGAGGAGGCGATCATGTTGAACTCCGAGGGCTTCGTGGCGGAGTGCACCGGCGACAACATCTTCGCGGTCCAGAAGGGCCGTCTCTACACCCCGCCGCTCAGCGCCGGCGCCCTCTACGGGATCACCCGGAACACCGTGCTCGACTGCGCACGCGAACTCGGAATTCCCACCGGCGAGCCGAACCTCACGCGCTACGACCTCTACACCGCCGACGAGATGTTCCTGACCGGCACCGCGGCGGAGATGGTTCCGGTGGTCAAGGTGGACGGACGCGTGATCGGAACCGGCCAGCCGGGTCCCATCACGGCGAAGCTGCTCGCCGCCTTCCGCGAGAAGACGCGGCACGACGGCGAGATCATCTTCTCCTGAGACGGGCGACTTCCCGTCGATGCAAAACGGGCCGCGGAACGCCGGAATCCTCCGGATGTTCCACGGCCCGTTTTCGCGGTTACGTCCAAGACGCTGTCTCAGAGCGGACGCCAGTTCACGTAACGGTAGCGGTCCCAGACCCAGCGGAAGTCCGGGTTCCTGGAATTGCCGCCCGCCCAGAAGAAGCTTTCGCGCCCGGCTGCGGAATCCTTCGCCGCCTTGACCGTCGCGGCGTCGATCCACTTGTGGCTCTCCGCATGGCCGTCCTGGAAGCCCACCGTGCTGACCTGTCCATGGAAGATGGAGAACGGGTCGACCCATCCCGGAGGCTGGACGTTGATCACCCACGTTCCGAGGTTGGAGCCGCGGGGATCGGCCTCCTCGACGAAGACCATCGATTCGGAGGCGTTTTCGATCTGGGCCTCCTTCTTGTACGGGGTCGCCGAATCCCACCCGATGCCGGCCATGCCGTTCGCCTTCGAGTAGCTGTCGAACGCCCATCCGAAGCCGGGCCGGAGCTTTGTCCGGGTGTCGCCGGGACAGTGGTAGACCTGGTAGGTCGGGCAGTACTTCTGCAGCGGGGTGTTGCTCATCCCGGCGAAGACGCGGCGAAGGGCCTCGGCCTGGCTGATGCCCGCCGTGATCCCGGGAGTCGGGCCGCGCCAGTATCCACCGCCGGGATGGTCGACGGTGGTGGCTCCGACCTGGAGCTGGGTCGGCATCAGGTAGTCCTGGTTGTCGGTGGAATACATGTTCCAGCCGAGCAGCAGCTGCCGGAGGTTGCTCACGCAGTTGGCACCCGTGGCCTTCATGCGGGCGCGGCCCAAGGCCGGCAGCAGCATTCCGGCAAGGATGGCGATGATCGCGATCACCACCAGGAGCTCGATCAATGTGAATCCGTTCCGACGTGGGTAGGTTTGTGGGAGGTTCATGGGTCGGGATGTCCCGTCCCCATTACCGTCTGAGCCGGACAAGGGAAGCCTGAAATCGCCCGAGGTGGCGGAATGACTAACCGACCGACCGGTAGAGCGCCTCGAACGAGGCGGCGTCCACGGGTCGCGGATTGAACCCGCCAGTCCATTGCCGGGCTGCGTCCGCCGCCAACAGGGGAACCGCGTCGTGGTCGACACCGGCCTCCGCGAGCGTCGCCGGGACGCCGGCCATTCGACGCAGGTGAACGAGATGTGCGACGAGCCGGTCGACGGCGGTCGCCTCGGTTTCGGCGGCGGAAACCAGGCCGGCGGCCAGGGCGAGGTCCCTGTAACCGGCCCGGGCCGCTTCGACCTCCGCATTGAACCGCACCACGGCCGGCAACATCAGGCCAACCGCCGCCCCGTGGACCACGCCGAATCTCGCCGTCAGGGGATTCGCCGCCGCATGTGCGGCGCCCAGCATCGAGTTCTCGATGGCGATGCCGGCCAAGGCGGCGCCGAGCAGCATCCGGCCACGGGCATCGAGGTCCGACGGCTCCGTGAGGACGGCTTCCAACGCGCCGGCGCAGAGTCGGAACGCCTCCCTCGAATGCATCTGGGACCAAGGTGTGCCCCGGGTGGTCACCGCGGATTCCACCGCATGGACCAAGGCGTCGGTGCCGGTCAACGCCGTGACCCGTCTCGGTTGGGAAACCGTCAGCTCCGGATCCAGCAATGCCACCCGTGCCGCCGCCTTCGGATCCAGACAGGCCATCTTCACATGGGTCGACTCGTCGGCGATCAGGGCGGCGCTCTGGCATTCGCTCCCCGTACCCGCCGTGGTGGGGACGGCGATCAGCGGGAGCATCGGCAACCGGGCCTTCCCGACCCCATGGTAGTCCTTCATCTCGCCGCCGTTGGTCAGGATGAAGTTCGCCCCCTTGGCCGTGTCCATCGAACTGCCGCCCCCGAGTCCGACGAGGAAGTCGACCCGCCCAGCCCGGGCCGCCTCGACGCAGCGGGAAACGTCCAGCGTGGTGGGGTTCTCCCGGACCGCGTCGTACAGCACCACCGCCACCCCCGCGGCCTCCAACGACGACGCGGCGCGGGCGACATGGCCGGCCGCCACGATGCCGCGATCGGTCACCACCAGGGCACGTGTCGCCCCAAGTTCCCGCGCCAATGCGCCCACCCGTTCCAAGGTCCCGGGGCCGAAGACCAGTCGGGTCCTGGGATTGCTGTCGAACGGGGTTGGAATCATGCGCAGACCCAAGACTCGGCGAGGACGCGAGATGTTCAAGCCGCGGACGTGGCGAAGTTGGCCGGGATGCCCCCTGGATCCGCGGATTTCCATGAAACTTTCCGAAGGCGACGGTGTGTTGGTCCTCAGAATGAACGTGAAGTCACGACTCCCCATCACCCTTGCCGCCCTTTCCGCCATCTCCGTGGCCGGATGCATCAGCCATCACGAGACGGTCTACCGCGATGTCGAGCGCCTGCCGATCTCGTTCGAGAACGATTCGGCCGCCCGGAACTTCTACGAGGCCCTGGAACGCCGGCGCAAGGTCCGCTCCGGCAACGAGACCCGCACCGAGTTCCACATCCCGGTGGTGTTCGACCACGAGGTGAAGACGGTGACCGGCCCCAATTCCGCCTTCAATGACGCCGTCCGCGCAGCCGACACCGACCGGGACGGCAAGATCACCGAGCAGGAAGCCCGCATCTTCGCGGACCAGAACCGCTGAGACGGAATCCTCCGATGGGGTTGAGGGAGCCCCACGCAGAACCCCAAGGACGCCAACGGAGAGGCGGATCCGAATCCGAATGGGCAACCACCGGACGGCGATCTCAACACCCACCGGAAATCCCTCGGTTTCCTTCCGGTTCCATGGCGGCTTGGCGCATTGGCGTGAGTCCCACCACGTTCATGAGTTGGCCGGGGCCCAAGGCCGCCAAGTGGTCATTGCCCCGGCATGGGGCCTGATTCCATACTCGCCCCATGCTGATTGCTGCCTTGCTGGCGGCCGCGGATCCGACCAACGGGCCCGCGGCGGGATCCTCCGCCGCCCTGCCGGCGGAGGCCCCGGGGCTTGGACTGCTCTCCTGGCTGCTGCTGGTGCTCGCCGGCATCGCCGTGTCGGTCATCATCGAACGCCTGTTCTACTACCACCGGGTCCAGATCGATTCCGCCCAGTTCCTCGCGGGTGTGCGCAACGTTCTCCGCCGGGACAATGTGATCGAGGCGGTCTCCATCTGCGACGCCACCCCGGGACCGGTCTCCCGCATCGTCAAGGCCGCGATCCTCAACCGCGACGCGGGGCGCGAACGCATCGAGGAATCCATCCAGGAGGTGGGGCTGGTGGAGGTTCCCCGCCTCGAGTCCCACCTCACGGTCCTCGCCACCCTGGCCCAGGTGGCCCCGTTGATCGGTCTCCTTGGGACCCTCAGCGGCATCGGTGGCACGTTCCGCCGGCTCCAGACGGGCTCCGGCTTCGCGACCCCGATCGACCTCTTCGCCGGCGTCTGGCAGGCGCTGTACTCCGCGGGCCTCGGCATCGCCATCGCAGTCGTCTGCTACACCGCCTACAACTACCTGGTGAGCCGGGTGAAGTCCGTGGTGCACGACATGGAACGGGCCTCCAAGGAGGCGGTGAAGATGGTCGTCTCAGCCCCGGACTCCTCCACCGCCCCGGTCCGCGCCAACTGATTTCCCCCGTCCGCGCCATGGCCAATTTCCAGAGGAACCTGCTTCCGCTCCGTGGCCAATTCGACTTGGCCCCTCATCTCAGCGTCCTCTTTCTGCTGCTGTTCCTCATCGTGGCCGGAGGACATCTGATCCTTCCGACCGGAACCCGGATCGACCTGCCGCCGGGAGGCGACCGCAAGCCGACTTGGGACGGGATCCCCTATCTCGTGGTGGCCGTGGATGCCAACGAGCAGTGCTACTTCGAGAACCAGGTCTTCCCGAACCTGGCCCTGCTCCGGGATCGGCTCGCCGCACGCACCGCAAGCCCTCGCGGCCCGAGACGCCTCTACCTCGAGGCCGACCGACGCGTGCGCCACGGCCGCCTGACCGAACTCGGCGACCTGGCCCGGGAAGCCGGTCTCACGGAGATCCTTCTGGGGACCGCTCCGGGTTCCCCCGCCCCGTGAAATCCGCCCCGGAACAATGGGAACGTCCCAAGTGGCTGTCGGTGATCGCGGCCGCGGTTGCCCTCCATCTGCTCGGCGCCTGGGTGTTCGCGGCACGAATTCCGATTCCCGCCCTTTCCGGGCACGGTCCGGGAATCCGGGTGGGATGGTCCCCATCCGCACCCGACCTCCTCTCCGGATTCGCGGCGCAGCCGACCCGTTTCGCCCTTCCAGACAGATCCGGTTTCGCGGCGGAAGCCTCCCGCGTGCTCCCCAAGGTGGACTACGAGATCTCCGGCCGGCGCGACAACCCGGGGTTCCTCGGGGTTGGAACGGACGGATCCCGGCTCGGCCAGGTGCCGCGCCTGCCCCGGACTGCCCCGACTTTCCGGAACGATCCGCCGGCCCCGGAGTCCACGGGTCCCGCAAACCGCATCGCCGCCGGCCGTGGGTTGGTCGAACTCTCCACTCCGACGTCGATCGGCGCACCGCTCCGCGACATCGAGGTTCCCGCATGGACGGGACAGGATTCCCCGCAGCCCACGCGTATCGAGTTCGCGGTCAACCGCGCCGGGATCGTCGTGGCCGCGAGGACGACGCTGTCCTCCGGCTCGCGGGAGGCGGACGCCGCCGCTCTCGCGGCCGTGCGGGCGACCCGGTTCCAACCGTGGGCGGGAAGAAATGGCGCCGACCTCCTCGCGCCGGAGTCGCTGACCTGGGGCCTGGCAACCCTGCATCCGGTCAGCGCCATCGCGGCGACCGCCCCAGCGCCTCCCGCCACCTCCCCGACGACGGCGCCAACCCGCTAGGACCCACCATGGACATCCTAGCCCTCGCCAGCCTCTGGATGACCCTGATCGTCGCGGTCGTGGGCGTGTTTTCGGTGCTCGGGGAATTCCGTCGACGCCGCATCGGCGCCGACGTCTCGCAGGACAGCGTGTTCCGCTGCGTCCGCTGCACCTCGGTGTACACGGACGACGGCGCGGTGGAGCGCAGCCGCTGTCCGCAATGCGGAAAGACCAACGAGGCGTTCCGCTTCTGAGGCGGATCCATCCGGAGGGAAGCCTCATGCCAAGGCGCGAAGCCGCGAAGGCGAACCGCTTTGGGTGATGATCGCGATCGCACCCCGTTCCCGGCTTCGTCCAGACAGGACGGGTTACCCAAACCCGACATCCGATACCCGACGCCCAACGGCAACGGGCTGCGACGATGCGTTTTGGCGTGGGATCCCGGTTCGCTCCACCGGCCGGATCCATGTGCGCCGGGGCCGGCCGTCGTGGATCAGGATTTCTCGACGTTGGCGGGGCCGGTCTTCACCTCGATCACGTCATGGGGCGACGCTTCCCGCTGGCCCGCCGGGCTGACACGGATGTATCGGGCCCTCGACCGGAGCTCGGGGAGGTTCGGGGCTCCAAGATATCCCATGCCGGACTGGATCCCACCGATCATCTGGGCGACGACCGAATCCAGGGACCCGGCCACCTCCTTGAGCGCCTCGATGCCCTCCGCGGCGGCCTTGCGGGTGGTGTCGGCGGCATGTCCGTAACGGGCGGCCGATCCCGCCTTCATCGCAGCATGGCTGCCCATGCCCCGGTACTGCTTGTACAGCTTCCCGTTGATCTCGACGATCTGGCCGGGGGCCTCGGGGCATCCGGCGAAAAGGCCGCCGCAGATCACGCCCTGGGCGAGCGTGAGCGCCTTGACGATGTCCCCGGACTTGGTGATGCCGCCGTCCGCCAGCACGGTGACGCCGAGTGCGGCCGCGGCCCGGGTGGTCACATGGAGGGCGGTCAACTGCGGGATGCCGACACCGGCGACGATCCGGGTCGTGCAGATGGATCCGGGCCCCTGCCCGACCTTGATGACATTGGCGCCGCTGTTGGCGAGGAACTCGACTCCGGCGGCGCTCGTGACGTTGCCGGCGATGATCGGAAGCCGCGGAAACGCGTCCCGGACCAGTCGGACCACCTCCCCCACTCCCTTGCTGTGTCCGTGCGCCGTCGAGACCGCCACGCAGTCCACGCCGCGGTCGAGCAGCGCGGAGACGTGGCCGAGAACCCTGTCGCGGTCGATCGAGCCGTCCGGCTTGCGGGTGGTCGATATCGCCGCGCCGCAGAGCAGCCGGAACTTGGAGTCCCGGGCCGGCTTGAGCGCAGCACCGGCTTCCATGGAGATGCGTTCGATGTCGCTCAGGGTGAAGAGACCCTTGAGCCGGTCCTCGGCGTCGACGACCAGCAGCTTGTGGATGCCGAGGTTCTCGGTGAAGAAGCGGTCCGCCCGGGCGATGGGATCCGCGCCGAGCTCGGACTCGAGGATCGTCTTCACCTGCGACCGCGGCGTGAGGGCCTCGGACACCAGCCGCTTCGCATAGCGGGGCTTCACCACGTGGCCGGAGAGCAGTCCCAACAGGCGCCCCGCGGAATCGACCACCGGGAAGGTGCTGAAGGCGAAACGCCGCTTCTCGATGAGGTCCAGCACGTCGCCGATGTGCTGCTCCGGGGCGACCTTGATCGGATCCTGGATCAGCCCGTGCACGTGGTTCTTCACCCGGGACACCTCGGAGAGCTGCTGCTTCTCCGGCATGTTGTAGTGGATGAGCCCCAGCCCGCCGTTCAGCGCCATTGCCGTCGCCATGCGGGCCTCGGTGACCGTGTCCATGTCCGCGGAAACCAGCGGGATGTTCAGATGCAGGCCGTCGGCGAGATGCGTCTCCAACTGGGCGTCCCGGGGGAGGATCTCGGTGTAGCGGGTGGCCAACGTGACATCATCGTAAGTCAGCGCCATGCCGCCATGCCGACGGAAGAAGGTCTCCGCGGGCTGGTAGAACTCGGCGTCTAGGCTTTCGGGCGTCGGAATCTCTGCCATGCGAAACGGTGTCGGGGGGACGCCGGACGTGCAAGACGGAAGCCGTCCGCGGTCATCGGGACACGGTTCCGATGGGTGTCCAGGGCCGGATCGGAAGGGTCCGACAACGAGGTGGCAACGAGCCTATTCGACGATCTTCGGGACCACGAAGAGACCACCGGCCCGCGCCGGGGCATTCCGGAGCGCCTCCTCATTGGTGAGGGATCCGGTGGCGATGTCGGGACGGGTCACGTTGACCAAGGGGAACGCATGCGCCGTGGGTTCCACTCCCGAGACATCCACCTTCTTCAGCTTCTCGATGTAGCCGAGGATGTTCCCCAACTGCGAACCGAGGCGTTGCTCCTCCTCGGGTGTCAGCCGGACCCGGGCGAGACGCGCGACGTATTGGATGTCGAAGTCGGACATGTGAGAACGGGTGGTGGACTTGGGCGGCGGACCGCGGTTCCGGAAACAGGGATCAATCCTCTCCAAACTTGCCGTCCACCAACGCGCAGAGTTCGGCAAGGGCGGCTTCGCCATCGGCGCCGCGGCAGACGATGCGCATCCGGGAGCCCGGTCCGGCAGCCAGCATGAGGAGGCCCATGATGCTCTTGCCGTTGATGGTCTCGCCGTCCTTCTCGATGAAGACGTCGCACTGGAAGCGGCCCGCCAGCTTCACGAAGGAGGCGGAGGGACGGGCGTGGATCCCCTGCTTGTTCAGCACGGTGACCTCGCGCGAGAACGTCGTCTCGGAATCCGGGATGGGCGGCACGCTCATCGGACAAGGATCGTGCCGGGGCGGGAAGGACTTGCCAACGGGGAAAACCCGCCGAGTGCGGACGGGGGCGGCAGGACGATCACGGGACGGCGGGAAGGCTCTTCAGCCGGGCCTCGTAGCCCCGTGCCTCCCAGTTGTCCCAAGGATTGAGTTCGAGCGAGAGCCGCACCGCCTCCATGGCCTTCTCGTATTGGCCTCCAGAGAGGTGGTTCCAGGCCAGGGTGTTGAGCACCTTGACGTCGTTGGGCCCAAGCTGGGCCGCACGTTCGATCTCGGCCGTGGCCTTGGCCAAGTCGCCCAGCCAATGGTGGCAGAGGGCCAGCGACATGCGGGTCCGGGCGTTGTATCGGTTGAGCATGGCCGACCGCTCCAACCAGTCGGCCGCTTCCTTGGCCTGCGCCTGCCAGCCATCGAGCCCCTGCCAGCTGACGCGACGCTTCTCCTCTCCGTACCAGTAGGCGGTCACCGGGTTGTCCGGGACGATCTCGGCCGCGGCCCGCAGGTCGGCGAAGAAGGCGTCGTCGACGGAAGGCCTTTCGAGTGCCCGCACGAGGTGCCGGCTCTCGGCTCCCGCCTGATAGGCCACCGGCAGCAGCCAGACCACCAGGGCCCCGGACAAGGCCGATGCGGCCAGGCGGGTCAGGAGGTTGGGCGTGAACCAGAACCGTTCCGTCGCGAACCGCGTGTTGGAGACGACCATGCCGGCCAGGATCGAGGCGGTCACCGCAACCACCGGGACGTGGAGGTTGAAATCGAAGAAGCAGTGGGCGCCGAAGCCCCCGAGTGCCGTGACGGAACCCGCGAAGAAGGCGGTCCGGTTGCTGGACTTCACGCCGAGGTCCGATGCACCTCGTTCGACATGCTTCGACGTGCGCACCAACCCGTAGCCAAAAAGTCCGAGTCCAAGTGCTGCGACCGCGGCACCGACGGCACCGTAATCCACGAGCAACTCGAGGTACTCGTTGTGGACGTGCTGGGGATCGATCTGGTTGGGGCGGTTGCGATAGGCCGGGAAGCGGACGTCGAAATGGGCGGGCCCGACGCCGACCAGCTTGTGGTCCGACCACATGGCAAGGGCCGGCTTCCAGATCCAGACGCGGGAAAGTCCGCTGTCGGGATTGCCGGCCGCCTGGACCGCCTCCAACCGGGCTCGGGCCTTGGCGGAACGGGTGGCGAAGATGCCGGCGCCAATGGCGACGACGACGGCAAGGGCGATGACCGGAAGCCGATACTGGGGACGCCGCCACAGCCAAAGGGAAAACACGGCCAGGGCGACGAGCGTCCCGATCCAACCGCCACGGGACATGCTGACCGCGATCCCGCCCAGCATCATCAGGGCGCCATAGCCATGGAGGACCTTCACAATGGCTCCACCCCGGGAAAGGAAGGCGTTGGCCAGGGCGAGCGGCATGATCAGCAGGAGGAATCCCGCGAGGTGGTTCGGGTTCACGAACGTGCCGCCATACCGCTTGAGATACATGAACGGACGCTCGGCCCAGAGCACCTTGTTGGACTCCTGCAGGCATTGGACCAGGGCATACCCTGCGACCAGTGTGCCCAAGGTGACGAGACCGTGGACAAACCACCCGCCCGTCTCCTGGCGATGCAGGTTGTGCAGCGCCGCGAAGAACGCGGTCACACAGGTCAAGAGGAGGAACAGTTCCATCCTGGAGGCGTAGGGCACGTCCGCAGCGGTGTGACGCCACACTGCGTAGCCGACGAACACGGGAATCACCCAGACCACCGGCGGCAACAGGAACCGATTCGCGGTCGACGCCCAGATCCGAACCACCCAAAGCACCAGGGCCACGCCGATCGCCCAGGAAGCGATCCAGAATTCGGAGTTGCGGACACCGCCGAACCAGAGGAGGGACCACGCCACCGCCATCCAGAGGATCAGCGCGATCGATCGCTCTAGAAGGACGTCGAAACCGGATTGGGAACGCATCGGATTCAGGTACGTTAACGCACCCGTTCCCAGCCGGGAAAGAATTAGAGACGCGAAAACCGGACCTTGGCGTCGGGAGACTTCCCGGCGGACACCAAGGTTTCAACAAGTGCCGGCCCCGGGACGGATCAGCCGGATCCATTCAATCGAATCCATAAGGGACCTCACGCAGGATCACAGGGGCGCCAACGGAGATCTGGATCCGGGGCCGAGGTGGAAAAGAGAAACGCGCCTTCGGCATTTCCACCGAATAAGCCGAGGTCGTTCTTCCGTCCGCTTCGCGGCTTGGCGCCTTGGCGTGAGGGTCCGTCCCGAATTGGGTCCGATTCAGCGGAGGCGTCTGCCCAGAGCCTGCCAGACCCGCAGGACCTCGGTGACGCTCCACGCCTGGGCGTCGCAGCCACGGGCGGTGTGCGGGGCGTCGCCGTCGACGATCTCAGGCAACTGCCCCAGGCATCCCGTCTGCAGCCAGTGGTCCACGCTTCCGAGATAGGCCCGAGCCGCCGCCACCGCCGACGGTCCGGCATCATGGGCCTTGACCAAGGCCTCGCAGAACGCGGGGAAGGTCCAGACCCACGCCGTCCCGTTGTGGTAGGCGGGCTTGCGGCGGGTGTCCTCGTCGCCTTCGTAACGCCCCCAGTAGGGACGGTCGGGATCGTTGAGCAGACGTCCGTGGTGCCAGACCGGAAGCGGCGGCGTGACCGGAAGCGGCGCCAGGGATCGCAGCGCGCCCGGCACCAGGAGATGTCGGCAGGCCGACTCGACCGTACGACGGGCGCGATCACCGGTGACCAGATCCAGGGCAACCGCGAGCAGCGCATTGCTGCGGAGGGCGTCGTCGGGCGGGGAGGTCCTCGCCGGATGCCCCTTCTCCGCATGGAGGCAGTCCGAGAACCAACCCTTCTGCTCGAGCCAGAAGTACTGGTGGAAGGACTTCTCGGTGCGCCGCGCCAGGTCTCCCCAGGACTCGCCCCGGCCATCCCATGGCTCGGCACGCAACCGGTCCAACTGCCGCAGCAACCGGATCCAGAGGACCTGGATCTCGACCGGATACCCCTGTCGCGGGGTGCCGGCGGGATGGTTGGTGTCCATCCAGGTGAAGTGGGATGGGCTCCAGACCAGCCCGCTGGCGTGATCGACGACGATTCCATTGGACGGACCGGAGAGATACCCGCAGGCGATCGAGCGCAGGACCTCGCGGACCGTGCGGCCCCGGGCGTCGCCGGTGCCCAGGTTGTAGATGGCTTCCGCTCCGGCGGGATCCGAAGCCGCCAGCTCCTCGGCAACGATGCCGTACCAAAGCGGGGCGTCGCTGGTCTCGCGGTTCGATGCGTTCTCCCCGTGGATCGAGTTCGGAAGTGTGCCGCCCTCTTCGAAACGTCCGAACGTCATCAGCAGACCACGGACCTCGTCGTGCAACCCGGCCGCGACGAGCCCTCGGGCGGCGATCAACGAGTCGCGACCCCAGTCGAGGAACCACGGGTAGCCGGCGATCACCGTCCGGGCGTCGTCGCGCCGCACCAGGAACGCATGCGCCGCCCGACGCAGGGCGGCGACGAACGGATCCTCGCCTTCCACCGCCGAGGCCATCGTGTCGACGCGGTTCCGGACGAAGTGCTCCACCCGCTCGGGCGATGGCGGGGCCGGGGAAGCCACGACCAGCGACGAGACCGCGCCCGGCGCCAGGGGGATCTCGAACCATCCCGGGCTGTAGGCGTCGCCGGCACCTTCCATGCCACGGCTGGCCTCCACCGTGTGCGGGATGTCACGGCACCATTCCGGAGCCCCGTGGTACTCGCCGGAGGTCGCGTACACCGTCAGAACGCGCTCCGGTGCCGGGGCAAAACGGAAGCCGTTGAAGTGCGGCTGCTCACCGGAGGCGGTCGGGCCGACCGTCGTCGGACGCGTGTTGGCCGCGAAATGGTACTCGGACCCGCCGTTGAGCTTGGTCTCCCAGTGGAAGTTCCGGTCCTCGATGTCGACACGGACCGTGAGGCGGACGTCGCTGCCCTCGGGAAGCGGCGAACCGAGCCGCGAGTCGGCCCGGGAAGCCGACGCACGGCTGAAGGCGAGAACGGTGGCGTTTTCGCCGTCCAGCATGTCGGCGACCAGGTGGATCTCCACGCAGCGGCCGTCGCCGGCGTTGGCGACGAAACGCCAGTGGGCGGGAGGCCCCGGCTCGAAGCTGACGAGGTTCGTGGCATCGAGCGGCGAGATGAAGCCGTCGGCGTTCACCCAGGCGCGGACGCGCTTCGCGAACACGTGCCGGTCCACCGGCACCTCGGGATGGAGGTTGGCGCCAAGCAGGCAGTCGTACTTCGAACGGATCTTCCCGAGGTCGACCGCCATGCGGGCCATCCCGCCGCGGCCGTTGGTGAGAAGCACCAGCGAATCCGCCGGCGGCTGCGTCTGGGGCACCGCCCCGAAACGCGGCACCGCGGCCAAACCACGGATCTCCCCTTGGACGGAGTCGACGACGGCGCCGTACCGCTCCAGGACCAGCCGCAGGTCGCCCGGCAGGAGGGTGTCCGGGGCAAACGCGGCGACATGGCCAACCGAGGTCGGCAGGGACTCCGTGTGGTGCCCGGAGCCGCCCCGCAACGAGCGGAGGCTCGCCCGGAACGGAACGGAATCCACCAGCAGCAACCAATGTCCCGGAGGCACCGGTACGATCCGTCGGGTGTCCTCCGGGGTCCAGGTCACCACGGCGCGGTAGGAAGACGGCGCACCCGTGTCCGCGACCGCGGCCGCGAGCAGCCCGGCCGGGTCGCGGTCCACCCATTGCGCAACCGAACGCCAGTCGTCGGAAGGGACCGCCGACGCAGAACGGACCGCCCCCCACCGGGCATAACCCCAGTCGGCCTGAAGCCGTCGGAGGACACGCAGGCGGCCTTCCTCGGGCGACGGCGACGGCTTCGACGAAAGGCAGTGCGCGGAGCCCGGTTCCACCGTGAGCACCACGTCCACCCCGTCCTGTTCAGCCTTCACCGTGGACTTCGCCCCGGCCTGGAGCAGGTCCAGCGAAGGGCGATCCAGCTCGGCCCACGTCGACGCCGGGACCCGCAGGCGACGTACGTCGTCGAAATCGGTGTTCAACAGGACCAGGCAGCGGTGGTCGCCGTCGGCGGAATCGCGGCGCAGCGCGTAAACCGGCGACCCGGGCGGGCTGACCCGCCGCAGCACGGCGTCCCCATGGAAGCAAGGATGCCCCACCAGGAGCCGATTCAGGTCGCCCAGTTCCGGCACGAGGTTCGACGGCGAACCCCAGGAGAGCCCACGGCTGCTGTGGACGTTGATCTGTTCCGTGGCGCACCACTCGACGCCGCAGGTGAAGCCGAAGCCGCCGCCGATGCTGGTCAGGGCGCAGAGGCGGTTCCGGAACAGCGACCAACGACGTCCCTGTTCCGTGGCCGGTTCTCCCGGGATCCCGCCGTTGGCCGCCAGGCGCGAGTTGTCATGGGTCTCGCTGTAGTGGATGAGTGTGCCGGTCTGCGGACTGGACCTCAGGTGGTGGTCCAGATAGCCGCCGATCCCCTCGGCCCCGTGGTTCTGGAAGAGTTCGCTGTAGGCCCATTGCATGCCGCCCTCGGTCAGGCAGGCCTCGGTCGCCTCCCACGGGCCACCCAACCCCTCCAGCAGGAAGACCGTTTCCGGGAACTCGCCACGGACCTTGGCGGTGATGAACTGCCAGACGTGCGGCGGCACCTTGTACCCGGCGTCGCAACGGAAGCCGTCCACACCGCGCCGACACCAGGTCAGGAACACCTCGGCGAGATGGTCCCACAGTGCGACGTGCCGCTGGTCCATCTCCACCAGGTCCTCCCAGACCACATCCCAGGCGCCGGGGGACTCGTACTCGCCGTCCGCCTTCTTCACGAACCACTCCGGATGCTCCTCCCATTCCACGCTGCCCCAGCCGGTGTGGTTGATCACCAGGTCGAGCATCAGGCGCGCGCCCTTCGCATGGACGGCCCTCGCCAGTTCGAGGAACTGGTCCACGCCGTTGGTCCGCTTGTCGAATTCCACCAGCGCGGGATCCACCGCGGTGAGATGCTGGACCGCGTAGGGCGATCCGAAGCGGCCGAAGCGCGCGAAGGTGGTCGGAACCGGACTCACCGGCAGCAGATGGAGGATCCGGCAGCCCAGGGTGTCCACGATGTGCGGGATCTCCGCCACGAGCCCCCGCAGCGTGCCGCTCGGCGGGATGACGGTGAAGCCGGCCGAATCCAACGCCTTCAACTCCGGCGTCTCATGGTCCGCACGGGTCGTCACCCGGTGCTTCGACCAGTCGCCGAACATCCGCGGAAAGGCGCAGTAGATGGTGTTGCCCGAGCGCGTCCACGAGGGATGGACGCCGATCCCGATGTCCGGTCCGGGCGGCCAGAACTGGCGGCCGCGCGGGTCCACGGCGTAGGCCTTCGCCTTGAAGTGCCCCACCTCGGTGAGCGGCAACGTCAGGCTCCAGCTTCCGTCGGCCCCACGCCCCATCGGCAGGTCCCGCCAAGCGGCCCCGGCCAGCGGGAGCTTCTGGAAATGGGACCGGACGATCTCGTCGCGGATGGGCGCCGCCCTTCCGACATTGGTCCGCAGCCGCGCGGTCCAGCCCGCCGGCAGGGCCTCCCCTTCGCAGCGGAGGATGACGGTCAGGAAATCGCCGGCGTGCCGCACGGTGCGGTGGCCGGGTTCGGGCGACATCTCGAGACGGGGCATGGAACTGGAGTTGGGTTGGACGGCCGGGTCGAGCGCGCCCGGCGGCAGTCTGTTTCGGATGCGGCGGGCAGGGCAACGGACAACCGGCCGGAATCGAAGGATTCCACGACCGCCCTCCCGTTGGCCCCGGACGACGTCAGGCCTTGGCCTTGCGGTCCGCGATCCAGCGTTCGATCCGGCCTTCCAACACATCCAACGGCAACGCCCCCTTCTCCAGCACCGCATCATGGAAGGCACGCAGGTCGAACTTCGGACCGAGCGCCGCCTCCGCCTTGCGCCGCAGTTCCTGGATCTTCAGCTCGCCGATCTTGTAGGCGAGCGCCTGCCCCGGCCAGACGATGTAGCGGTCGACCTCGACCACGATGTCGTGCTCGTTCTTGCCGGCATTGGCCTTGAAGAAGTCGATCGCCTGCTGGCGGCTCCAGCCCAGCGAATGCATGCCGGTGTCCACCACCAACCGGATCGCCCGCCACATCTCGTAGGTCAGCTGGCCGAACTTGCTGTAGGGATCCTGGTACAGCCCGATCTCCGCCCCCAGGCTCTCCGCGTAGAGCGCCCAGCCTTCCACGAACACCGTGGTCTCGGAATACTTCTGGAACTCCGGGACCTCCTCCAGCTCCTGCGACAACGCGATCTGCAGATGGTGCCCAGGCACCGCCTCGTGCAGCGTCAGCGCCTCCATCTCCCACTTCGGCCGCGTCTCCAGCGCATAGGTGTTCGCGTAGAAGTTGCCGGGGCGTCCGAACGTCCAAGCGCCCGGTTGGTAGTAGGCCGTGGTCTGCGACTTCTCGGCGTAGCTCGGGATGGGCATCACCCCGTAGGGCAGTCGCGGCAGCTTCCCGAAAAGCCGGGGAAGCTCGCCGTCGATGCGCTTCGAGATGTCGCGGTAGCCGGCCAGGAGGCCCGCCGCGGTGTCGAACTGGAACCGCTTGTCGGACCGCAGGAACTCGAGGAAGCCGGGGAACGAACCGGCGAATCCGGTCTTCCGCATGATCGTCTCCATCTCCGACCGGATGCGCTTCACCTCCGACTGCCCGACGTCGTGGATCTGCCGCGGCGTGAGGTCGGTGGTGGTGGAACGCCGCACCGCATGCGCATACCAGGCTTCGCCGTCCGGCAACGCCGTGCAGGCGATCGTCTCGCGGGATTTCGGCACGTATTCGTCGACCAGGAACCGGTGGAGCTCCCGGTACGCGGGATAGACCGCGTTGGTCAGCACCGAGGACGCCGCCGCCTGCAGACGCACCTTCTCGGACTCCGGGATCGAGGGCGGAATCTCGGCGAACCGCCGGAACATAGGGCTCTTCCGCGGATCCTCGGGAACCTGGTTGAGCACCTGCTGCGGCACATCCCGCAACGTGATGCGCGGCGCGCTGATTCCCCGGGCCAAGCCGCCCCGCATCAGCCCGATGTTCTGCCGGATCAACACCGGCGCCTTCTCCAGCCTCCGGAGCATGTCCTCGTAGTCCCCGACCGATCCACCGGGCATGATCGAGAGCGTCTGCGCCACGTCCTGCTGGACTCCGTTCATCTGGGTCAATGGCATCAGCTCGGCCGGGAAACGCAGGCCCGCCTCGTCCCGTCGCAAACCACGGTCGAACAGCTCCAGCCAGAACCGGTCGTCCGCGGAGAGGCGCGCGGAGTCGATGGAACGCAGGACGGCACGCGGCCGGGCCAGCTCCGCCTTCTGGCGGGCGATCGATTCCGGCGAGAGATCCGACCAACGGTCGTTGACGCCCTTGTACCCGTTGTAGGTGGCCGCCTCCGGGGTGGATTCCATCAGATAGGACCAATGCAGACCGAGGAACCGGTGGAAGCGCGACGACTCGTCGTCCTGTCCCGCCGAGCGCACCAGCTGGTCGTATTCCGCCGACCAGGCGGCCGGGGTCTTTTCAGCGGCGTGGGAGGACGGGTCCAGGACGGCCACCGAGGCCGCGGCGATCAACCAGCGTCGAAGCATGTCGCCAGCCTCGACGAAACCGACCGCTCGGAAAGGAGGAAGTGGAAGACCGGTTGCAATCGAGATTCCGGATCTCCGATTCCCGACTTCGTCAAATGGCCTCGGCCGTAAGGCCGCGGCTCCGCGTTCCGATCCCGCCTGAACGCCGCCGCCTCATCCCGCCTGCGTTCCCTGCACCACCACCACCTTCAACGACTCCGGCGTGGGTTTCGCGGCCAACGCCACCGCGTCGGAAGTCGATTCGAGCGGGAAGGTGTGGGTGATCAGCTCCCGCACATCCAACCTTCGCGAGAAAACCAACCGAGCAACCTCCCGTTGCAGGGTGAAGTCGGAGGAATAGCTTCCGCCGAGGGATTTCTCGTCGACACAGACCACGCCGAGGTCCACCGGCGCGGTCTTGCCGCGGACCGTGTGGGCGAACAGCAGCACCGTTCCCCCGCCCCGCAATGCCGCCTGGGCCTGCGCCACCACGGCGTCCACCGGCACACAGATGACCGCCGCATCGAGACCGCGACCCTGGGTCAGCTTGCCCAGCTTGCCCATCAGCTCCGGATCCGCGCCGTCCGCGGTCTTCCATGCGCCGAAGGACTTCGCAAGCCGGCGACGGGACTCGATCAGGTCGGTGGCGACCACCCGGATTCCCTGGAGCGCCAACAATCGGATGAACAGCAGCCCAATGGGACCGGCGCCGGCCACCAACACGATGTCATCGGCCAAGAGGGGAAGTTGCCGGATGCCCTTCAACACCGTGTTCACCGGCTCCAGCATCGCCCCTTCAAGAAAGGAGTTCCTCGCCGGGATCTTCACCACCCCAGGCAGGCAGAAGTCCATGACCCGGACATATTCCGCGTAGCCGCCACCGGCCGGCTCGAAGCCTGCGGTGATGCCAGTTCGCTTGTAGGTCTCGCACTGGGCGAAGGCGCGATGACGGCAGAAATGGCAGTCCATGCACGGCACATGGTGATGCAGTCCCACGCGGTCGCCCACGGCGAGGCCGCGGACCCCGGCCCCGGCCTTCACGATCGTACCGGCCGTTTCGTGACCATAGATCCTGGGCGGCACCTGCGTGCCCTGATGGATCTTCTTGATGTCCGTTGGGCAGACCCCGCAGGCGGCGACCTGGACCAGGATCTCATTCTTCCCAATCCGCGGCACCGGAACGGATTCCACCCGGAGATCGTCCACCCCGCGGTACACCACCGCCTTCATGTTCTTGGGAATCGGACGGTTCATGGAAGGAATCCTAAGGCGAAGGGTTGAAGGGTTGAAAGTGCAACAGGCCGATGGGCCGATAAGCCGCTGCGGCAAGAATGCTTCGATACTTTCCCCATTTTGGGGACACGTCCTACCGAGTGGGTGAAGGAGCCCCCGCGGCCGAGTGAAGCGCGCGGGCGCCGAGGAGTGCGCGAGACCGCTCGCGCTTTTCTAGCGAGACACGGACTGCCACGGAGCCGCCCGGATCCCGATCAGCTCCTGCAACCGCCCCGAACACTCCAATCTCGAGTTCCAGCATTCCTTCCCCTGATTAGGGACACGTCACACCCCG
>JAIYBC010000062.1 GCA_027488845.1 Verrucomicrobiales bacterium
GACCACCAGCGGGAAGGTCCAGCGCCGACGGGTCCGCCAGATGTACCTCGACGGCGCCCTCGAGTCCGTCGGCCGACACGTTGGTCCCACCTTCGGCGGACAGGCTCCGGCCTGAGCCGCCCTTTGACCCTCCGCCCGTAGGAGACGAGGCCACGAGGCTCGAACCGCCACCGCAGCCCGCCTCAGACCACCCGGTGCTGACGCCACCAACGCCTTGGTTAACCCGGAAGCCTGCCCGCTTCAGCTTCCTGTTGACCGAGAAGTTTCACTACCAAGCGAGTGAATTCACAAGGGACACGTCTGTCGGCGAGCGAAGCCGCCTTTCAATCAAGGGTGGTATAGAACATTGATCACGAGCAGTTTGCACCAATGTGCATGGACATAGCCCGCGGACGTGTCCCCGATAGTTCCTTGGGCTTTCAGAGCAGCTTCGACTTGTTGTCGAAGGCGAACCGGAGCAGGGAATGGCTTCCCTTGAGGTTGAGCTTCAGCGCGCAGTTGGCACGGTGGTTCTCGACCGTGCGGTGGCTCACGCCGAGCTGCTCGGCAATCTCCTTGCTCGTCATGTCCAGGGCCACCATCCGCAGGATGCGCCGCTCCGCCGCGGTCAAAAGGTCCAGCCCCGGGCAGTCCCGGTGCAGGTCCCGGATCCGGTTCCCGCGCTCGAAGAGGAAGTCGCTCAGGCCGGGACTGATGAACCGGTTTCCCGTCGCGACCGCCTTCACTCCCGCCAGGAGGTCGTCGCTCGCGCTGTCCTTGAGCACGTATCCCTTCACCCCGAGGTTCAACGCCTCGTTGAACATGTCCTCGTCGCGGAACGCGGTGATGAAGATCAACGGGATCTCCAGCCCCTGGAGCTGGATCGAGCGCGCCACGTCGATGCCCGTCATCCGAGGCATCTGGATGTCGAGCACCAGCACGTCCGGCCGCAGCCGCCGCACCGCCTCCAGGGCCGCATGGCCATCCGCGGCCTCCGCCAAGATCTCGATCGACAGGTCCTCCCGAAGGACGTCGACCAGTCCCCTCCGGAAGACCGGATGGTCGTCGGCAATGACGACACGGATCCGTTTTCGATCCCGGGCGCTTCTGTCTCCGTGGGCAATCTGGGCGATCATGGCGTTCTCCTGGGTGAATCGTCTCGGGCAGGAAACCGGACCAGGACACGGGTCCCCTGGCCTGGGGCTGAAACGATCGAGACCGTGCCGCCGAACATGTCGGCCCGCTCCTTCATGCCAGCCAGTCCGAGGCCGCCGATGCGCTCCCTGTCGACGACGGCACGTTCCACGGCGAACCCGCGGCCGTCGTCGTCGATGCGCAGCTCGACCCAGCCGCCGTCCCGGCGCAACCGGACGTCGCAAGACTGGGCGCCCGAATGGCGTAGGACGTTGTTGAGGCATTCCTGGACGATCCGATACAGGCTCACCCCAGCGTCCTGTCCGAGCGCCGGATCCACGTCCTCGCACTGGCAGGTGAAGCCCACGGTCGCGGACTCGGAGAGCCGTCGGACCAGTGCGTGGATGGCCCGGGTCGGACCGAGGCGGTCCAGTTGGTACGGGCGGAGGTTGGCCGCGATGTTGCGCACCTCCTCGATGGCTTCGGAGACGGACTCCGTGATCTGGCGGAGCGCTGGCGGGGTGGGGATCGCCGCAGGGAGCTGGCGGGCCGCAAGGGCGGCCTGGTTCTTGATGACGAGCAGGTTCTGCTCAAGGCTGTCGTGGATCTCCCCGGCGATGCGCTTCCGTTCCGATTCCTGGGAGTCGATGAGCCGGCGCCCGAAGTCCTGCTGGAGACGCCGGAGCCGTTCGAGACGGCGGATGCGCGTCCGGTACCAAATTGTGATTCCCGCCGCGACGGCGAGTCCGGCGGTCCAACGGAAAAAGGCGGTCTGTGTGAAGGTGGGTTCCACGAGCACGTCGAGGGACACGGAAGAAGAGGGTCTGTCCGGACTTGAGACGTCCCCCACGGCCTCCAGGTGGAAGCGGTAGCGGCCATGGGAGAGGTTGGAGTACTCCGCCCGTCGGCGCAGGCCATCGTCGTTCCAACCTGTGTCCAGCCCGTCCATCCGGAAACGACAGCGGACAGGTGTCCCCGACCCGCTTCTCAGGACGGTGTACTGGATTTCGAGCCGGTGGTCCCCCGGGGGAAGGCGAAGCGTCTGCGCCCTCACTCCGGCGGCGGAGGTCGCGAAACCGATCCTGCCGATCGCGTTCGCGCCATGGACCGGAACCAGACGAGTCCCGTCGCAGAGGATCTCCTCCACCACGAGCGTCGGAGGTTCCGTTTGGGCTTGGATCCCGCCGGGCTTGAGGATGGCCGGACCGCGGACGGTGGAGATCCAAACCCGTCCGGACGGGTCGGATTGGAGCAGCGGCTGTGAGCCGGCGCTGCATTCGCTCGACGGCAGGCCATCGCCGGCGCGCACCCAGGTCGAGGCGACCCGTTCCCGTTGCCCCAGGGCGACGGCGTCCAAGTCCTGGACATCCACCTTCCCCGCCCCGCCCGCAGTGGCGAGCCAAAGGCCGCCGGATCCGTCGTCCCAGACGGCGTGGACCCATTCCGACGGGATCCCCTGCGCCTTCCCGAACACATGCAACCGACCCGCCTTACTGCGGATCAGTCCGTCGCCGTCCGTACCGACCCACAGCGTGCCGTCGGCCGACCGATGCAGGGCGAGGACGCGAAGAGGCTCGGGACGTCCTTCCAGGCGGATTTCGCTGAACCGGGAACCGTCCCAATGGTGTAGGCCGCCGCTGCGGGAGCCGATCCAAAGGGCTTCGTCCCCGAGCGGATCCCGGCAAAGGGCACGGATGTCGCCGTGTGGAAATCCTTCCGCCGCCCCCCAATGGATGCTCCGAGTGGATGTGAGGTGGCGTAGACCGACGTCGGCGCCGGCGGCCCAGACCCCTCCACGCCCGTCGGGCTCCAGCGCGAAGAAGATCCCGTCGGCCCGGGCGCGATGGCGTGTCGGATCGTTGAGGTCGATCTCGACCACGCCGCCTCCATAGGAACCCACCCAGAGGTGTCCGGGCTCCGGTTCGGCCACCGTCCATGGATAGTCCTCGGCCAACTGCAGCCGCTGGAGAGCGGCATCCTCCCTCCCGGCCAGCATCAATCCCTTGCCCGCGACGCCGATCCAGGTTCCCGAAGCCCCGTGGGCGATTGCATGGACCGGGGCGCTCGGCAGGTTCTCCATCCATGCGGGACGTTCGAACGGATCGGCGGAAACCCGGAAGAGCCCATCGTGGGCCGTGGAGATCCAGATGTCGCCGACCGCATCTTCGATGAGGCCGGTGATCGCCGTCGATGTGGGAGTGTCGCCGACGGGAACGAGTGTCCGGCCCCCTGCTCGGGACACATGAAGCAGTCCCTGTCCGTAGCTGCCCTGCCACAGGTCCCCGTCGCGGTCGAAGAGGACCGGTTCGCCGAAGGCATGCACGCCGAGGGCGAGAGGTGCCGGCACCGGGCCGAAGGAGCCGTCCGTCCGTTGCAGCAACGCCGTGCCGTTCGCGCCAAAAAGTGCGATCCCGATTCCCGGTATGGCGATCGCCTGCACCAGATGCCGTCCACGGAACGTGCCGGGGAGCGGGACCGGTGTCAGCCCTTCCCCATCCACCCGGCACCACGTGCTGCTGTCGGCGATGATCCAGCCCTTGCCGTGGGAGTCGACGACGGGCGACCTCAACGAGTCGTAGAGCGGGACGAAGCGGTCCGGCGCCGGCGTCCAGCCTCCGGATCCGTAGCGGTGGATCCGGCGATCAAGCGTCTGGGCGAGGATTCCGCCGTCGGATTGGATGAATCGGAAGATGTCGGCGGGTTTGCCGTTGGCGGTGACCTCGATCTCGAGGTTCCGGACCCTGACCGCCCTGGATCCCTCCCACCGCACCCAGAGTTCGCCGTTCGGAAGCGTGAGCAGCTGGGCGACTTGGCCGGAGGGGAGACCCGGGTGGTCGTGGGGTGTCAACGTGGTGAAACGGGTGCCGTCGAACCGGACCAGCCCGCGTCCGGTGGCCAACCAGAGGAATCCGTCCGGCGTCCGTGCCATCGCGGTGAGGCTGAGGCTTGGAAGGCCGTTCTCGCCGTCCCAACGGCTGATCCGGAAGCGCCGGCCTCCCGCCGTCCAGTTGCCGGACTGGCTTCCTGGGGACGGAAGGGTCGGAGCCGTCTGGACGGACGGTCCGAGCCAGGGTTTCGCCGCGTCGCGCCGGAGCTCCACCCCAGGCGCCCGCCCGCGGTGGTCGGCCACGGTCTTCCAACTGCCGTCCGCAAGACGGAGCCGGAACTCGTATTCCCGGGCCACCCGGTCCTGGTATCGTCCTTCACGGTCCCGGCCCCAGACCACACGGTCGATGGACACCCTTCGGGGCAGGATCAGGCGGACCCACACCTCCGCGGCTTCCCGGGCCAGCCAAGAGTGGTCGTTCCCATGACGTCCATCGCGGATGTGTGCAAGCTGGTGGATGGCGTACCCGGGGTAGTCGCCCGACGACTCCAGCCGGACGCCCGGGTCGAGGGCCAGGTTCCTTTCGGGATCCTCCGGCGAATGGATCTCGATCTCGTCGATGCAGGGTTCCTTGGGAACCCGGATCCGGAACTCCAAGGCATCTGCGACCACCGCCTCGAACCGCTCCTCGTTGCGGTCGGCCCGGACCGCCGGCCGGGTACCGGGCGGGGCGTCCAGCCAGCCGGCGGAGCCCTGGGACGCGAGCAGGATCCACCCTGCCAGAATGGCTCGCAGTTGGGACCCGTGCTTTCCCGGGCCCAGGTGGTGTGGGATCCGAAACATGGTGCGGCGGTGCAGGTAGATCGCTGATCCCTCCGGGAAACTCCATGACGAAGCGCCCCTTCGATGAGGGAAACCTCGGTCCTAGGTGGGTGACCCGCCGCTTCCACGGGGAAAATGAGTGGCAACACCTAGGCGCTTCCGGGTGGAGGCCTCCATGGTCGTGGAGGCCTGGACTCCTGTAGTCGTGTGGGTATGCAGATCGCAACGACCGAAGTCCACCGGAACGCCACCGTCGCGGAAGACCTCTGTCGCGGCCTGCGGGAAGAGGCCCAGCTTGGAGACTACGGAGGCGTGCTTCGTCTCAGGGCCCGCCTCCAGCCCGACCGGGTCGCCTACATCTCGCTCTCGAGCGGGGACGAAGAGACCGCCCGCTACACCTATTCCGAGTTCGACCACGAGGTGCGGCGGCTGGCAGCCGCACTCCAGGCCGCCGGCGCAACCGGCGGGCGCGTGTTGATCATCCAGTCCAGCGACCTCCACTACACCCTCGCCTTCTGGGCCTGCCTTTACGCCGGCGCCACCGCCGTCACCACCATCGTCCCTTCCAGCCGCGAACAGATGCGGCGTCTCGGGCTCGTCGCGGCCGACGCGGGCGCCCGCCACGTCCTCTGCCAGCAGTCGGTCCGCACCCGTCTCGAAGGCACGCTCGAACTGCCGGAGGGAACCGCATGGGTCGCCATGGACGAACTCCCCGAGGTCGAGGCGCACGACTGGCGGCACTCGCCGGTCGATTGGGAATCGGTGGCGGTGCTCCAATATACCTCGGGGTCCACCTCGGATCCCCGTGGCGTGATGGTGACCCACCGCAACCTGCTGCGCATCGGGGCCTACCAGGAACGACTCTTCAGCCTGACCCCCGACGATCGTGCCGTGGTTTGGCTTCCCCAGTCGCACGACTTCGGACTGATGCTGGGTGTCCTCCAACCGGTGTACTCGGGATACGAGGCCGTGGTCATGAACCCCATGGCCTTCCTCAAGCGGCCGCTGCGCTGGCTCGCCGCCACCCACGACTACCGGGCGACCGTATGGCTCGCGCCGAACTTCGCGTACGACCTCTGCGTGGACGCCGTGAAGGACTCCGGGACGAACGGCATCGACCTCTCCTCCCTGAGCCTGGTGGTGAACGGCGCCGAGCCGATCCGGAAATCCACCTACGAGAACTTCATCGCCACCTTCCAGCCGGTTGGATTCGATCCGGTCGCCTTTTCCAACGCCTACGGGCTCGCGGAGACGACCCTCGCCGTCACCTGCTCGCCCCGCGACGAACTGTACCGTTGCGCCCACCTTTCCCGGCACGCCCTCGGTTCCGGCAAAGCCGTGGCGGCGCGGCCCGGCGAATCCGCCTTTGACGTCATGGACTGCGGCGCACCCCTGCCGGGTCTGGACATTCGGGTCGTCGACCCCGTCCGTAGCCTGCCATTGGGCGCCGATGAGGTCGGCGAGATCTGGGTGGCCGGCCCCCTCGTCACCCGCGGCTACTGGGGCAAGCCCACCGACACGGAACAGGTCTTCGGGGCGCGCCTCGCCGACGGCACCGGGCCGTTCCTTCGCACCGGCGACCTCGGGTACCGATGCGGCTCCGGAAACCTCCACATCACGGGACGATGCAAGGACGTCATCATCGTCCACGGCAAGAACCACGCGCCGCAGGACATCGAATTGACGGTCGAGGGTTCCCATCTCGCGATCCGTCCACACTGCGGTGCCGCGTTCAGCGTGGACCACGGGGGCCGTGAGGTCGCCGTCGTGGCGGTGGAGCTGCGCCGGGAATGCCTGCCCGGACTCGACCTCGACGAGGTCGGCCGGACGATCCTCCGCCGGGTCGCCCTGGAACACCAGGTGCCGCTCGGAGAGGTCGTGTTCCTCGCGCGGGGCGGCTGCCCCAAGACCACCAGCGGGAAGGTCCAGCGCCGACGGGTCCGCCAGATGTACCTCGACGGCGCCCTCGAGTCCGTCGGCCGACACGTTGGTCCCACCTTCGGCGGACAGGCTCCGGCCTGAGC
>JAIYBC010000002.1 GCA_027488845.1 Verrucomicrobiales bacterium
AAGAAGCTGGAGCAGCAGTTCCTGAGGGCGCAGCGGATGGAGAGCATCGGGACGCTGGCGGGAGGCATCGCGCACGACCTGAACAACGTGCTCGCGCCGATCCTGATGTCGATCGAGCTGCTGCGCCTGGAGCTGGAGCGCCAGGAGAAGAACGAGATCCTGGACACGATCGAGTCCAGCGCCCGACGCGGCGCGGAGATGGTGGGGCAGGTGCTTTCCTTCGCGCGCGGCGTCGAGGGCCGCCGGCTTTCGGTGCAGGTGAAGCACCTGGTCCGGGACGTGGCCAAGATCGCGTCGGAGACCTTCCCGCGGAACATCGAGATCCGCGCGGAAGTGCCGTCGAACCTGCCGCCGGTCCTCGGGGATCCGACGCAGATCCACCAGGTGCTGCTGAACCTGAGCGTGAACGCGCGGGACGCGATGCCGCGGGGCGGGACGCTGACCTTCTCGGCGCAGAACGTGGTGCTGGACGACCAGTACGCGGGGCTGAGTCCGGAGGCGAAGCCGGGACGGCACGTGTTGATCCAGGTCGAGGACACCGGCACCGGCATCGCGCCGGAGATCCTGGAGAAGATCTTCGATCCGTTCTTCACCACCAAGGAGCCCGGGAAGGGGACCGGTCTCGGGCTTTCCACCTCGCTGGCCATCGTCCGCAGCCACGGCGGATTCATCCGGGCCTACAGCGAGCCCGGCACCGGGAGCCGGTTCCGGGTCTACCTGCCGGCGACGGAATCCACCACGGAACCGGCCCCGGTGGCGGACGTGGTGCTTCCCCGCGGGAACGGCGAGGTGGTGCTGGTGGTCGACGACGAGGCGTCGGTGCGGCACATCACGCGTCAGACGCTGGAGGCGTTCGGCTACCGTGTGATCCTGGCCGGGGACGGTGCCGAGGCCCTGGCGGTGTACGCTTCCCGGAGGACGGAGATCTCGCTCGTGCTGACCGACATGATGATGCCGGTGATGGATGGGCCGGCGACCATCCGGGTCCTGACGAAGATGGATCCGTCCGTGCGGATCATCGCGGCCAGCGGCCTGAACGCGAACGGGTCTGTGACGCGGGTGGCCAACTCCGGGGTCCGGCATTTCCTTCCGAAGCCCTACACGGCGGAGACGCTGCTGCGCATGGTGCGGGAGGTTCTCGACGCCCCGGTGGTGTCGTGATCCGCCGGGATGGCGTGGGTTCCGTCGCGCTTGCGTTCGCGGCCGGTTCACCGGAAGTTTGCAGCGCTTAACCGCTTCACGAACATGCCCGTCAAAGTCCGCATCCCCACGCCGCTCCGCAAGCTCACCAACGACCTGGAACTCGTCGAGGTCGGACCCGGCACCGTCGCCGGCGCCATCGCCGAGCTCCAGCGCCAGTTCCCCGGGATCGCCGAACGCCTGATCGACGAGAAGGGCGAGATCCGCCGCTTCGTGAACGTGTACGTGAACGAGGAGGACATCCGTTTCCTCGACAACCAGGCCACGACGCTCAAGGACGGCGACGAGATCAGCATCATCCCGGCGATCGCCGGAGGTTGAGTTCGCGTCCCGTCGTCCGCCGAATCCCGTCCCACGAATCCCATGGCCGCCAAATCCACGAAGAGCCCCTCCGCACCGAAGCCCGCCAAGGCCAAGGCGAAGGCGAAGGTCCCAGCCAAGTCCACCGCCCGGTTCTGGCTCACCTATCCCCCCCAGCGGATCAAGGCCCCGGTGATCTGGCAGCTCGGCCACCAGTTCCAGCTGATCACCAGCATCCGCCAGGCGAGCGTCACCGACGTCGTCGGCATCGTCTGCCTGGAAGTCGAGGGCGACGCCGCCGAGATCTCCGCCGGCGTGAAATGGCTCAAGAAGCAGGGCGTGAGCGTCGAGCCCGTCGAGCTCAGCGCGGTGGAATCCTGAGCGGTCCACGTCGGTCCGCCGAGGCGCCTCCGGGATCCCCGGAGGCGTTTCCGTTCCCCTCGCCCGTCGACTCGGGGCGACGTTTTCGGCGATTCGCCTTGCCGCGGCCGGTGCTTTCGGGCTCTTGGCGACATGTCGCTTGCCCTCCGACCACTCCTCCTCGGCGCCGCCCTTCTCCCGCTGGTTTCCGCTTCCGCCAGCATCTTCGTCGGATTCGAAGGTCTTCCGCAGGCCCCGGCGCTCAATTCCGGCGGATCGCTGTTCGAGGCCAACGGCAACAGCCAGGTCCTCGGGGGCGTGACCTGGGACAACCGGATCCGGGTGACCGGCCGCGAGAACCGCACCGGCGGCGACCTCTCGAATCCGCTGAGCGGCATCCCGCATGGCGGGGACTTCTTCATCACCAACGAGGCCTATCCGGATGCCGGCAACGGCATCACCTTGCAGACGACGCAGCTGCTGGAAGGCGCGTGGTTCAGCCAGGTGGAGTACTACGGGTTCGGGAACACCGCGATGACGATCACCATCCAGGCGCTCGGCGGCGTCGAGGTCTTGGGCTCGGCCTCGCTGACCCTCCCGGCGAACCCCGGCCCCGCGGCGCTCCCGATGCAGTTCCTCAACACCAGTGCGTTCTCCGCGTTCACCGGGATCACCGGATACCGGATCAACCAAGATCCCCTCGACGCCGGAAGCCGCTACTGGAGCGCCGACGACTTCCAGTTCGCCGCGGTTCCCGAACCGCAGTCGGTGGGAATCGCCGCAGTCTCGCTGGCGGCCGTCGCCGTGATGGCCCGCCGCCGTCGTTCCTGAGCCGACAGCCCTTCGGAAGGGACCGGCAAGCCAAGCCGCCAGGCCCCGGGAAAGGCCCCCGGGACAGGGAGCCCCGGCTTCAGCCGGTCCGGGTCGCCGGCGTTTCCGCATGGATGGGTCTCCGCCGCGTCCTGGGTCGCGGCACCTTCCCCGGAGACGGCAGCCCAGGAGTCGGGCTTGGCTGAACCGGATTCCGCTGCGGCCTCCGGATCGACCTTCGCTTCACTTCCGCCGCGCCTCGACCCGTTCGTAGTTGAACGGACCCACCCAGCGGGTGTTGAAGCGCCCGTGGAGCGCGTCGCTCGGGAAGCTCGGCCGTTTCTCCACGCCGTGGAGCTGGTCGTCCATGCCATGCCACGGCAACGGCTCGATGCGGTCGCCGGCGGCGACGTGGTAGTCCGCGTCCTTGTCCCAGCCGACCGTCCACAGGAAGTGGCGGCGCTCCGTTCCGGACGCGGTTGGCGGGGCGGAGGACACGTCGAACTCCACGGTCAGCTCGTCGCCACCGGTCAGCGTCACCACCCCGGAATCCTCCCGCGCCAGCAGTTCGTCGACCGCCCCATAACGCGTGGCCCAGCCGCTCGGGGTCCGCCTCCACGGAGGACGGCTCCGGACGGACTCGTGGGCCGGCGTGAGCGGCTCGGAATCGGGCAGGGGCTGGAAGTCCGAGTAGCCCCGCCAATGCAGGTCGGTCCGGATGGGCCGTGCCTCGGTGACCGCGGCCGTCCGGTTCTCCCGGAACAACGCGATGCGGTCCCAGTGGATCTCGAAGGCGTAGCCCAGGCGGAGCCGCCGCGTCCCGGCGGGCAGCGCGCCGGCGAGGGGGACGAGGATCGTCTTGGTCTTGCCCGCCGGGGCTCCGACGGTGACCGGGACCTTCGTCCAGGTGCCGTCCGCGGCCTGCGCCTCGAGGACGGGGAAGGGGAAGGGGAGTTCGGGATCGTGGCTGCCGGCGATGTTGGCCATGCCGCCGCCGAACCGCAGCCAGCCGGTGAGGGCGAGGGTCAATTCCGCCCCGTCGGGAAGCGGTCCGAAGTCGAGCAGCACGGATTCCGGTTCGGCGAGCCCGCGCAGTTGGGGGCCGCGGAGGGTGGGCGAGTGCCTCGAGCCGTCCGCCTCCGCGAGGAGCGCGGTGACGTCGCGTCCGCCGGACGTCGCCGAGCGCAGAGGAACGCGGCCCCCGACGAGCCGGATTCCATGGGTGGGGAAGGGGCGTCCCGGGACCAGCTTGCTGGTGGAATGGGCCTCGAAGCCCGCCGGGACGTCGGTCCAGCCCAGCTTCACCTCGTCGAGGTAGAGCACCTCGCGCAGTTCCTCGGTGATCTGCACCACGTGGCGGCCGTCGCGCGGGACGAACTCGCGGGGTCCTCCGAGCGACACCCACTCATGCGGATCCGCCTCGATGTTCCGGCCGGGCATCATGGGCAGTCCGACCGGGGCCGCGCTGAGGATGTCGGTGACGAAGCGGAAGCGCGTCCCGTCCCACGCATAGAGGTAGGGGCACGAGCCGGTGGGGTTCTTGGGCTCGATCAGGTCGACCACCTGGCGGGGATCGGCGGTGACGCCGAACAAGGGCTGGGTGTCGGCCCAGCGGGCGACGACGGTCTCGATGTCCTTGTGGCGTCCGACTCCGATCTCCACGGGCTTGCGCTGCACGGTGCGCAGGGCGCGCCAGCCTCCGGCGTTGAGCTCGAGCCGCAGTCCGATGCCGCTGAAGTTGGAGCGGTTCCCGATCGGGCGGAACTTGACCAGCCCGTTGGCGTTGGCGCCGTCGTTGCGCAGGAACCTCAGACCGCCGCCCGACACGCCGAGCACGGCGTCGATGTCGCCGTCCTGGTCGAAGTCCGCGAACGCGGCGTGCTCCACCTTCGAACCGGCGAGCCCCGCAAGTCCGAGGTCCCGGGTCATCTCGCGGAAGCCCCGGCGGCCGCGGTTGCGCCAGACGCGCAGTCCGTCCTCGCCCCAGGCGACGAGGTCGAGCCAGCCGTCGTTGTCGAAGTCGAGGGCGCGGAGGTGGCGGATGCGGTTCCCGCGCGCCGGGAGCCGGCGCGGCTCCTTCAGTCCGGCATGGTACACGGAGAGGAAGGCCGGCGTGGCCAGGACCACGTCTGTGCGGAGGTCGTTGTTGAAGTCGCCGGTGGCCAACGCCGTGGAGACCGGCCAGTCGACGGGCTGGTTGGTGGCGACCAGTCCGTCGCGCCGACGGTTGGTCAGCACCCGCGGCGGGGCGCCGGCACGGGTCATCAGCACGTCGGGAAGGTCGTCGTTGTTCCAGTCGTCCACGGTCACGCCCGTGACGCCGGAGACGCCCCAGCCGTCGTCCGCGGCGTCGCGACGCTCGCGCAGGATCGCCGTGCCGAGGTTGGTGAACGCCCGCATCCGGCCGCCCGGCGCCAACGCCAGCAGCCCGAGCTTGCCGGTGACGTCGAGGTCCGCGAGGACGGCCGACTCGGCCTTGAGGCCCCGGATGCCGCCGAGCGCGGTGCCGTCCGTGATGAACCCGTTGGTGGCGAACCTCAGCACCTGCGAACCCTCCGTGCCCACGAGGATCGCGTCGTCGTAGCGGTCGTTGTTGAGGTCGCCCACCGCGATGTCGCGCACGGTGCCGACCGTGGACGGCACGGGTTCGCCGCGGGCGGCGAAGACGGCGTTGGAGTTCCAGAGCAGCCGGATCCCACCGCGGGAATCGACCAGCAGCAGGTCGTTCCATCCGCGGCGGTTGAGGTCGAAGAGCCCGAACGGTCCGCGGAGCGCGGCGGCCTCGGTTCCGAAGGCGCGGGCGGTGTCGTCGGCGAACCGCATCGGCACCGGGTCGGCCTCGGGCTGTTCGAGCGCGAAGGGCGCGAGGATCTCGGTGTGCTTGCACTTCTCGAACAGCGAGGGGTTGTCGGCGGCCTGCATGCGTCCGGCGGTCGCCTTCTGATGCAGCGCCAGCTCGGCCGCGGCGTCCTCGCGGGCGCCCTGGCGGAGGTACATCTGCGCCAGCTGGTAGTGCGCGGACGGATGGTCCTTGTCGAACTCGAGCACCTCGACGAACTGCTCGGCGGCGTCGGCCGGCCGGTTCCAGCCGGCGTAGGCGAGGCCGAGCTGGAAGGACACCGGGTTCTGGGTGCGGTCGGCCTGCTTGGCCTCGGTGAGGAACTGGACGGCGTTGGAATAGGCGCCGAGCCGCAGGTGCGCGCAGCCGGCGAGGTAGTTGGCCGCGCCGTTGCCGGGCTCCATCTGCAGGACCGCGCCGGCATGGACCAACGCCTGCGCGGGCTGGTTGGCGAGCAGGAAGGTGTTGGCGAGGTTGAGGTGGACGTCCGGGTTCGCCGGGTTCATGGCCAACGCGGCCTGGAAGGCGCCGACCGCGCGGGGCAGCTCGCCGGCGGCATGGAAGCCGCGCCCGGCGTTCATGTGCGCCGCGAACTCGCCGTCGTCGTTCGAGTGCCGGTGCATCCACCACGCGGTCGCGGCGATGCCGCCGATGAACACGGCGACGGCGACGACCAGTCCTGGGGCAAACCAACGTTTCGGGGATCCGCTCATGGCAACGGATCCATCCTACCGCAATTCCGGGAAAAGGAACGCCGAAGCCGACCGGTTCCACGGCCGCCCCCGCCCGCAGTTGTCATCCGATCCCTTCCGGCCGACCCTCCGGCCGTCCATGAAGCACCCGCCGCTCGTCGAGACCCATCTCGTCGGACCGGAGACGGTCGAATCCGTCCTCCGGGTGGCGGAGTGTCCCGCGATGGAGCCGCACCGCATCGCGCACGTCGGCGTGGCGGACGCCTCGGATCCCTACGCCATGGTGCGGACCGACCTTCCGGGCGGCTACTTCCTGGCGTGCTTCGGCGGAGAGGGCCGGATCCTGCTCGACGGCCGTTGGCAACGCTGTCGCGCCGGCCAGGCCTGCCTCGCCCCGGCCCATGTCCTGCACGCGTTCCATGCGGTCCCGGGCCGACGTTGGCAGTTCGCCTGGGTGCGCTACGACGAAGGGGCCGGTCTTGGCCCCCTGGGGGCCGCGAGCGCTCCGGTATTGGCCGGGTTCCACAGCGCGGCCTTCCGGTGCGCGGTCGAGGGCCTCATCGCCGAGCAGTCGGGATCGGCGTCGCCCGCCGCGCTCCACCATTGGCTGGAACTGGTTCAGGGCTACGTCGCCCGTTTCGCCCAGCCATGGCACGTGGAGGACCGTTTGACCCGCCTTTGGGAGGCGGTGGCCGCGGAGCCGGGCCATCCCTGGACCCTCACCGAACTCGCCCGCCGGGCCCATTGCAGCGGCGAACACCTGCGCCGGCTGTGCCGCCGCCAGCTCGGCCGGTCTCCGATGCAGCATGTCACCCACCTCCGGATCCGGCACGGGGCCGACCTGCTGACGGAGACCGACCACAAGCTGGAAGTCATCGCCGACCTGGTCGGCTATGCCAATCCGTTCGTCTTCTCCAACACCTTCAAACGCTGGACCGGCTGGCGGCCCAGTGACTACCGGGCGAAGCAACGTCGCCCTGGGAAAAAAAACGCGGGCCCGGATACCAAGGGATAGCACTATCCGAACCCGCGGTCCGGCCACTCGGACGGACAAAATCTTGAAGCTACCCACGGAGTGGATCGGCGTGGATGAGGGGTTCTTGAGGCGGTTTCGTGCCCTAGGGTGAAGTCAGGAACCGGATCTAGGCCGAAACGATCCAGATGAAGTGAAGACCGACCTCGCGCAAAATCGCAAAGACGCCAACAGGGCGAAGGATTCCGGTTCGAAGCTGCGGCCGTCATTCGGTGTACGGCTCGGCGACGGGAATCCACCGGTCTCTTCTCTCCCACCGGCGGCTTTGCGGTTTTGCGTGCCAATCCCTTCTGCATTGTCCGGCTTAGAACGATGTGAGGACCGAAACCGGGAGTGGCATTGATTCCGGGACCCGGAAAAACGAGCTTCCCGGTGTCCGGTAACCGGGCCGACGGCCAGTTGAACCCGGAACGTGTGAGCACTGACCACCAACTCCTTCGGGCCTATGTGGATGGGCGTGACGAGGCGGCGTTTGCCGAACTGGTCCAGCGGCATGCCGGCGTCGTGTACGCCTCGGCCATGCGCCAGACCTGTGATCCGTCCAAGGCCGAGGATGTCGTCCAGGCGGTGTTCATCCTCCTTTCCCGCAAGGGTGCGTCGCTGTCCGAGTCGGTGCCGCTCGGCGCCTGGCTCTTCCGTGCGGCCGGTTATGCCGCCAAGGACCTCATGAAGGCCGAGCGCCGACGCGTGCAGCGGGACCAGATCGCCTACTCCATGAACCCCATCGACAAGACGCCTCCCGCCGACCGCGGCGACGAGGATCTCTGGGAACGGATCTCGCCGGTGCTGGACGACTGCCTGTCGCGGATGCCGGAGTCCGACCGCCGCGCGATCCTCCTCCGCTTCTTCGAGGAGAAGTCGCTCGCCGAGGTCGGTTCCGCCCTCGGGATCGCCGAGGACGCCGCCCGGAAGCGCGTCTCCCGCGCCATCACCCGTCTCCGGGAACTCCTGTCGCGGCGCGGCGCGGAGATCGGCGAGGCCGATCTCGCGCCCGTGCTCGGCCGGGCCGCCGCATTCGCCCCGGCCGGCCTCGCCGCCGCCACGGTCGCCGCGGTGCTCGGTTCGACTCCCAAGGCCTCCGCCGCCGCGCTCAGCGTCACCGTCGGACGCCAACTCGCCTGGGCCCAATGGCGCTGGTGGGTCGCCGCCGGTTCCGCCGCCGTCGTCGGCGGAACGACCGCCCACCTCGCCACCCGCGACTCCGCCCCCGCCGCCGTCGTCCGGCCGGCCGCGGATTCCGACGACTATTCCGTGGCCGGATTCCCGAAGGCCGCCCAGGTGCACGACTTCATCCAGGAACTCCAGGCGAGGACGTCGGTCCGCGACGCCGCCGGCGTCGCCCGCCTCATCGGGTTCCCGCTGCGGGTCAACCGTTCCGGACAACCGACCCAGATCGCGGACGCCGCGGAGTTCACCGCCGCGTTCGACACGCTCTTTCCCCAGTCCGTCGCCGGCATGGTCCTCAAATGTCCCCGCTCGCGCCTGTTCGCCAGCAGCCAGGGGGTCATGATCGGGACCGGCGAGGTCTGGATCGCCCCGCGTGAGGCCGCGGACGGCAGGACCGTCCCGCGAATCATCGCCATCAACATCGAATGATCCGTCCGTCGGATGCATGACCTTTCCCGTCGGCCATGACGGGAACCGGTCGGGCAGGGTGGAGGACGCCGCGCGTCCGTTCCGCCCCCGCCGTCCCATGCCTCCGTCTCCCGGGTCGCCCGTCGCCAGCCGGGGTGCCTTCACCCTGGTCGAACTGCTCGTGATCGTCGCCATCACCGGAATCCTCGCAGGTCTGCTGCTGCCCGCCCTCGCCGGCGCGCGGCGTCGCGCGGATTCCGCCCGGTGTGGCCAGAACCTGCGGCAGATCGGGCTCGGCATGCGGCTGTACGCCGACATGGATGCCGCGGGCCGCCTGCCTGGCGACGACCGGCCGCCGCCCCGTCCCATCGGCCTCGATCCCGGACCCGCCTGGATCTTCAACCTCACCAACGCCCTGGGAACCGTGGACCAGATCCGCATCTGTCCCTCCGACACCCTCCGTTCGTGGATCCGGACCAACTTCGCCTGCAGCTACGTGCTCAACGAATACACGTCCACCGACCGCCGCACGCAGCCCGGATCGGCCCGCATCATCGATCCCGACGGCGGGACGGTCGGCGTCTCGACCACGCAGCGGCGCCTGGACCTGTTGCCCCAGCCGACCCGCACCATCCTGGTCTTCGAGGCCTCGGAACTTGGGCAGCGCATCGGCGATTCGAAGACCCATCCCGACACCTGGTTCCTCGGCTGGAGCAACGTGGTGGCCGACATCGATCCCTACCGCCACGGGCGCACGGCCAACTACCTCTATGCCGACGGCCATGTGGAGGCCATCCCGGCCGCGGCGGTGAGGACCCGGGTCGAACGCGGCGACAACCCGGCCGTACCGCCGGGCCTATGAACCGCCTTCCCCAGGCCGATTCCGGACGCCTTGCCCGGCTCCGCGGCGGACTCCTGCGGATTGCGCTGGCCTTCGCCGGCATCGTGGACGTCGCGCAGGCCGACGAGGTTCGTCCGTGGGACGTCGGGATCCTGTCCGGCCTGGTGAGCCCGTTCTCGGTCCGCGGCTGGGGAGCCGACGCGACCACCAACGGCAGCCCCTATGACCAGGGCCAGGTGGTCAGTTCGCCGTCGATCGTCTCGGGTTGGGTCCAGACGGCCGGACTCGTGCCGCGCTACGGGCTCGCCGTCTCCCTCGACGCCGCCGCGTTGCCGGAGGTCACCGCCTTCGCCCAATGGACCAACATCCCTTTGGCCGAGGTCACCGGGATCGCTTCCGCACTGCCCAACACCAACCTGACCCTGCGGGCGGCGAGCGGCGAGGTCTTAGACCGGTTTCGGCTCTGCGCCCAGGTCATCGGGATCGCCTGTGGCGAGTTCCACACGCTGATGCTGCGGCGGGATGGGACGGTGACCGCCTCGGGATGGAACATCGTCGGCCAGGCCGAGGTCCCGGAATCGGCGACCAACGTGGTCGCGATCGCCGCCGGACTCGACCACAGCCTGGCGCTCCGGGCGGATGGCACCGCGCTGGGTTGGGGCCGCTTCATCTGGCGCAACCAGCCCATCGCGGAACCGCTGTTGCCGCCGCCCGCCGAGAACCGGGATTTCGTGGCCGTGGCCGGCGGCGTGGCCCACGCCATGTTCCTGCGCCGCGACGGCCGTGTGCTCATGACCGGCCGTGACGTGGCCTCCCGCTACCCGGTGCCTCCGTCGCTCACCAACGCGGTCTCCATCGCCTCCGGTGCCTACCATTGCATCGCGCTGACCTCGGACCACCGCACGGTCGAGTGGGGCTATGCACTCGACGACGAAGGCCTGTACCAGAAACCCGAACTCGAAGGTTGGCCACGCATCCTCAAACAGCCGGACGTCGTGGCGGTGGCCGCCGGTGGGTTCTTTTCCATGGCGTTGCGCCGGGACGGAACCGTCTCGGTCTGGGGAGAAGAGGACGAGGACTTCAACGTCCTGGGGGTTCCCGCCTCGGTGACCAACGTCGTCGCCATCGCGGCCGGCACCTACCACGCACTGGCGTTGCGGGCCGACGGCACCGTGGTCGCCTGGGGCGCCCCGGGCGTCGCCGACGTCCCGCCCGACCTGCATCGGGTCGTGGCCATCGCCGCGGGCGGCTACCACAACCAGGTGTTGATCCAGAACCAGGAGGTCCTCTCCTGGCCCCGCGTCGAGGGCGGACGCTTCCGCGCCGAGATCAACCTGCCCGCCGGGACCCGCTACCGCCTCGAGTCGGCGGGGCAGGACGGCCGTTGGATCCCCGGCGCCCCCGGCGTCGCCCAGCCCGGCAACCTCACCGTCGACGTCCCGATCACCGGCACCGAATCCCGCCTCTTCCGCGCCGTGCCCCTCGGCCGCTGACCCGGCCGCCGCCCGCGCCGCCTCCAGCCGTCGATCCACCGGCTTTCTCAATTCACTTTTGAACACAAAGTGAATTTCCCGACTCCTTCTTGCCTGATGGCTTGTCATGACAGCTACCTTGCGTCACAAGGTACCCATATCTCGGGCCGCCTGCGAATGGGGAGGCGGCGTTTCGGTGCGGGTGTGGAACCCGGAAGACGTGCCGTGGACGATTTCTTCAACAACTGGGTGGTGCAGGTGCGCAAGGGTGTGCTCGAGCATCGGGTCCTGCGTTCCCTCGCGGAACGCGAGCGCTACGCCTACGAGTTGGTGCGCGAGATGGCCGCCGCTCCCGGCCTGGGCCTCAGCGAGGGCACGTTGTATCCGCTGATGTCCCGTCTGCGGCTGAACGGCCTGGTCGCCTCGCGGCTGGAGGAATCCGCGAGCGGTCCCGCGCGCAAGTACTACACGCTGACCCCGGAAGGCCGACGGACCCTCGCGGCGATGGACCATTTCCTCGGTGAACTGAACCGGCCGGAAGGCCCGAAGCGGGAAGGAGGCAGCCGATGACCCAATGGACCCAACCGGCCCGTGCGCTGGCCCGGAGAATCCTGGAGAACCACCGCCGTCGCTTCGAAGCCGAAGGCGCGGACGCCGCGGAGGTGGTGGCCGACCTGCATGCCCATCTCGACCGGGAGGTGGAGCGCCTCGCCCTGCCCGTCGTCACCGAGGAGGACGTCCGTCGCATCCTTGCCGCCGTCGATCCGGCCCTGCTCGACCGTCTTTCCGACGAAGGCACGCCGATCTCCTCCGGCGACGCCGTCGATCCTCTGCCGGAGCCGACCTCGGTCCCGCCCGTTGGACCCGCGACCACTCCGGTTCCGTCCGCGGCCCCCGGCGTTGTGGCGACGCTCTTCCTCGCCTTGCTCGGCGTGCTGTTGCCGCTGGTGACGGTCGTCTTCGAATGGCAGCAACGGCTCTGCGCCTCGGAACTCTTCGAGCCCTTCCCGACCGGCTTCCACGTCGCGGCCGTGCTTTGGGTCCCGGCGGCGGTCGCGATTGCGCTGCTGCGGCTCCACTCCGGCAATCCCGCGACATCGGTGTGGCTGCGGCGCTCCGTCGGTGTCGCCGCCGGCATCGCCGCCTTCTACGCGGTGCTGCTCCTCCCGTTCCAGCCGTTCGCCGCGATCGGCGTGCTCTACTTCGGGATCGGCCTGCTGCCCATGTCTCCGCTGATCTCCTGGATCGTCCTGTGGCGGATCGGAAGCCGCCTCGCCAAGGCCGCCAAGGCCGGCGGTGCCCCGGTCCGGCGCATCTGGCCCTACGGCCTCGCGGCGTTCCTCGCGCTCTGGGCGGCGATGGTGCCCGAGACGCTGACCCAGATCTGGGCGCGCAGTGTCGCCGCCGAAGCCGAACCCCGGCCCGGCGCCGCCTTGAAGGCCTTGCGTCTCTTCGGATCGGAGTCCGCGCTGCTCCGCGCCTGCTACGGCTCCGGCGCGCAGGTCCAGAATTTCCTCGGCTTGCCGACGATCGGCGAGGAGGACGCCCGCTCGGTCTACTTCCGCGTCACCGGCAAGGCCTTCAACGAAGTGCGCCCGCCGCTCAGTCCCATGAAGGGCGCCGGACGCGGACTCTTCCGCGAGTTCGAATGGGATTCCGACCTCGGCGGGGAGACGGTCGGCGGCCTCGCGACGGGGCTTTCGCTGCAGAGTTCGCGGATCGACGCCATGGTCCACGCGGCGGACGGCTGGGGCTACACGGAGTGGACCTTCGAGTTCCGCAACGACCATGTCGGCAGTCCCCGCGAGGCCCGCGCGGTCCTGCAGTTGCCCGCCGGCGGGGTGGTGTCGCGCGTGACGCTCTGGGTCCAAGGCGAGGAACGCGAGGCCGCCTTCGCCGGTCGTGCCGAGGTCCGGAAGGCCTATCAGGAAGTGGCGGTGGTCAAGCGCCGTGATCCGATCCTCGTCACCACCGCGGGCCCGGACCGGGTGTTGATGCAGTGCTTCCCCGTGCCCGAGGGGGGAGGCGTCATGCGCGTCCGCATCGGTGTCACCGCCCCGCTCCAGCCGTTGTCGGGCTCCCAGGTCGCCTTCCTCTGGCCCCGCATCGCCGACCGCAATTTCGCCATCCGGGACAGCCTCCGTCACCACGCGTGGCTGGAGGTCCCGGACGGGACCCTCGATCCGGTGGCCGGCTGGGATCGCGACGCCGAGCGGCCCCAGGCCCTCCACGCGTCCGCCTCCCAAACGGAGTTCGAACGCCGGCTTTCCCCGATCCGGCTCGGCCGCGTGGCCGCGAACGGCGGCGGTTGGGTGAAGGAGGATCGCGGCACCGCCCCGGCCTGGCTGCGACGGACGCTGGAGGAGGTTCCGGGCCGCGCGTTCGGCCGCGTCGCCGTGGTGGTCGACGGCGGACTCCGCGGGGCCCCGCTGGCCGAGGTGGTCCGGCAAGCCTTCGAGAAGGCCGGTTCCCCAACCGCTCCCGGACGCTTCTCGCTGTGGTTCGCCCGCGACGGCGCCCGCCGCTGGCCCAAGGACGGCACGTTGTCCGACGCGCCGTCCGTCGCCGCCGCGATCGCCGCGTGGAAGGAACCCTTCGACGGCGGCCACGACCCGTTCCCCGCCCTCGAGGCCGCCTGGGATTGGGCCGCAGGATCGACCAATGGCCTGGTGCTCTGGATCCATGCGACCCAGCCGCTCTCCTTCACCGGTTCGGTGGGCTTGGTCCAACGCCTCGAACGCGCCGGCCATCGCGGTCCCCGCATCCTCGATGTCACCGACCTCGCCGTCCCCGATCGCGTGCTCGAATCATTGCCCGCTTCCCCGCTTGTCGGACGCCTGCCGCGGATCGACTCCCTCGCGGAGGATCTCCGGGGCGTGCTCCGGGATCTGGACGGAGGCGCCGCCCGGTGGACGTGGAAGATCGAACGCCGGGTCGAGGATCCCGGGAGTCCCACCGGTCCGCAGGCGTCGCGACATGTGGCGCGGTTGTGGGCCGCCGGGGAGGTGGACCGCCTGCTCGCCCTGCGCCGCAAGCCCGATGCGGTCGCCTTGGCGTCCCAATGGCAACTGGTGACGCCGGTGACCGGCGCGGTGGTGCTCGAGACCAAGGAGCAGTTCGATCAGCACGGACTGGCCGCCATCGACCCGGCAACCGCTCCCGGGGTCGTCCCGGAACCGGAAACCTGGGCTTTGCTGTTGGTCGGTGCGACGGTGGTGCTCTTGCAGGCTGGCCGAAGCCGGAGGAAAGGCTGAATGCCACCGGCGGAACCCAGCCACACGACGTCGTCCGTCAGTGCGATCCTGCGCTGGCTGATGGCACTCGCCCTTGCCGGCCTCCTCGCACCGGCCCTGCTGGAGGCTGGATACCACGGAGCCTTCGGGCAGTCCGACGCGGCCGGAAGGGTCATCGGATTCAACGACCCCATCCTCCTGTCGCACCTTCCCGTGATGGCCCGGGCGATCACGCCGGCCGGACTCATCAACGCGTTCCTCCCGTGGACCTTCGCCGCGATGGTGTTGCAGGGCATCCTGACCCGACTGCCGTTCCTGCCGCGAAGGGTGATCCTTGTCCACACGGTCGCCTTCCTCCTCCTGCAGGTCGGCGGCCTCCTGCTTCTGTTCATCGAGGGCCACCATCCCACGGGTGAGTGCGTCGTTGAGGGAGAACTCGGTACGGCGATGACCTTGCTGTTCTGGTCCTTGGCCTGGGTGCCATCGGCGCTGGCCGCCGTGCCTTGGAGACGGTTCATCTCCCTCTGCGTGCTTCCATGAAGTTCCACTGGCAACCCGATCACCGAGCGCAGCGCCATCCGATCCTCCGGTCCGTTGCCGGGGCCGTCGCCGTCCTGCTGCTGACAGCCGGATGCTCCCGGTCCCCGCGGCTCGAACTGCACAACCGCTCCGCTGCGACCCTGGCCAACCTCGTCGTCTCGGGAAGCGGGTTCACGGAACCCTTGGGTGACCTGCCGCCCGGCGGTGAGTTGAGCGCGACCTTCAGGCCGACGGCGGACACCGCGCTGCGGTTCGCGTTCGACGTCGACGGAAAGCGCGTGGAGACGGCGCCCATCGGCTATGTGGAACCCGCGGGCGGATACCGGATCCGACTCGAGGTCACACCCGCGTTCGAGGTCCGCATCCTCGACTCGGGAAGCGGCGCCCCACAGCAAACCTCACCCGGAAGCAAGGACGCCCAATGAAGCCAACCGTCGAACTGCGTCCGTCGTGGGCCTGTGCGTTGGCCCCGTGGGCATTCCTGATCCTCCTGACGACCGTGATCCTGCATCTCCGGCTTGGGTTGGGACGTTTCCCGAAGCCCATGTGGGACGACTACCTCACCCCGGCCTTCCGGCTTCATTCCTCGATCGTTCACGCCTCGGGAGTGCTTTCGGCGTTGGCGGTTCCGGTGGTGTGGCTCGCGCTGCAATGGTTCCCCCGATTCCGGGCGCCGACACCGGTCTTCCTGCGTCAGATCGCCGTGACCGTCCTGGGCTGGGCCGTGTTCTTCGCCTTCGCCATCGGAGACCCCTGGCGGCTCGTCAGCTGGTACCTCGACTGACCGCGGTGCGCCCGAACGTGCCGACTGAAAAAGGACACCTCCAGCGGTTGACAGCCTGTGGGCATCGATGCGGCGTCCCAGACCGAGATCCGCAAGGACTCCACCCTACCGGGATCACACGTAATCCGGGCGTGAAGGGCACTTCCCGCGGTTGAGGAAAACCCGAGAGCGTCGTGGAGTGCGCGAGTCCGCTCGCGCTCCATTGGTGAGACACGGACTTCACTGAAGGGACAGCCCAGCCAGCAGCACAGGACCCACGTCCAGTAGCCCATCGTTGCCAGCAATTCCTGAATCGGTAGCCTCCGGACGTGTCCCCAATGGAATACCCCCAAGTTGCACAAGGCTATCATGAATAGTGATGTCTTAGTATTGTCTGATAACCGGAAAGCAATTTGGATTCGCGGTGTTCACGACCAATACCTAACGGGGGTTTCATGCCGAGGGCGAACACTTAGGTTTGAGATTGAAAACGTCTTCTCCGAACCATCCGAGACCAGGGTTCTGAATTTAGGAAGTGTTCACTCGCTCTTCGTGCAAGATTTCCAGGCCGGAAATCCGATTGTTACAATTGAGATTAAACTGTCTGGTGATATCTCTGATAATGAGTATCTGCTTGCTGTGTATGGTGATACTGAATGTGGGGATTCATTGCCTGGTCGTGTTCGACAGATAAAAACGGAACCGCATTTCTTAGTTGAGGTAGAGACTGCGATAAAATGCCACATACTGGCTTTGTGCAATGGGTCCGCTGAACAAATCTGCTGGGAGTCCTAAGGGAAAACACCCTTTACTGGAACCGTCTACGGCCATCACCAAGCTGTGAAACCAACAGACCCTCCCACGCCCGGTAGAGCACCTTGCCAGCACGTCCCGGATCGACAGCCTAGGGACGTGTCCCTAGTGGGTTCGACCCATCAGTGACCATGGTAGCCGCGTTCGCCAGAACGCTGGATGTATTCGGGATTCCCGATTCGAGATTCCCGATTTGGCAGTAAATCTCCCATTCGTAGCCGCGCTCACCAGAACGCGGATTTCATCCGCCATTTCCCCACTGAAAACTGAAAACTAGAAACTGAAAACTCATCAGAGCGAAACACCGACTACCCGGATCCTCCCGCACCCGTAGGAGACGACGTGAGGAGTCTCAACCTACTTGAGTCTGGTAAACCGTAAGTCACATCACACTCTTCCCATGAACTTGTTCTCAAATGCTTCTCCCGCTGAGACGCCGAGACGCTGGGAAGAAGTTCACAACCAAGGGTACCAAGGGTGCCCAGCGCCCTCTGGGGTATGGAGTCCCGCCTTGAGGCGGCGAAAATCGAATCCGCCCGAAGAGTCTCACCTTCCTAAGCAAACCCGAAACGACCCATCTCCTTCGCTGGGTGCCAACTCCCCGCGTTCCCACTGAGAACTGAACACTTGAAACTGAAAACTTCGTAAGGTTAGCCACCGAGACACGGAGGACACGGAGAAAGACGTTTTTTGTCCATGGCTCTACGCTCCCCGCTCTGTGCTCCCTGCTTCGTCCACCCGACGCCTGACGCCCGAAGCCCGAAGCCGTTCCTGACTGAAAACTGAAAACTAGAAACTGAAAACTCCCCGAGACTGGTCTTCCGCCAATCCCTGATATCCTCAACCCAGTTCCGGACCCAACAACGCAAAGCATTCGTTTCGAGACACTTCAACAGAACCGACTCCACCCC
>JAIYBC010000013.1 GCA_027488845.1 Verrucomicrobiales bacterium
CCTTCCGGTGAAACCGGGCCAGATCATGGATCCAACCCGTGTACGCCTGGATCGTGCGCGGCGCCAGTTGCCGGAAGGTGAGGAACGCGATGAACTTCAGCCGTGTTGGCGAAGGGGTGCTTTTCATACACCCGGAGCGTGTGCTCCGGGCCGACGCCTGTCGTCAACACGGCGACCCCCTCCACCGCGCAGCGGCTTCGTTCAACACGCCTAACCACCCATCTTGCCAGACCCTGCCAATTCGGTATCTTACGGACGTGGCCCCAAGGTGGGGTGCGGGGATGGAGGTGGAGTGGGGTGCATGATCGAATACATTCTACCCGAAAGTTGCCTCAAAAAGTTGATATAATGACTCCATTGAAAACGGGTATGTTTGGTGGTGTGAATCGTTTCCTCTTGTTGCTTCTTGCTTTTTTGACTTTTGCTGTTGTTTGGTTTTTTGTGCGCTTAGAGGGTGAAATCTCTGAGTATTCGTCTATTGAAAAACGGGCTAGTGAAGTTGTAAGTTCTGCGGAGCTCCAAGCGTGGGCGATTGAGATGCTAAATGCTAATGTAAAAAACGATAGCGTGACCCTGATGAACTCTAAGTATAAAGGGGTGGCTGATCTAATTGGGGTGTACAAAAGAAGGCCGTATGCTGGATTGATTCCTGGAAATGGTCATTCGGGTGACCATGTTAGTATTATATGGAATGCGGGTAGACTTGGGGTTTGTGGATTTGACGTTGGAAGAAGCAATTTTGTTAGTCGTAGATCGGAAAAGGTCAACCGATGGGCAGATGGAGTCTACTTTTGGGTGATTGCAGATTGATTTGGGGCGCTTCCGCGTTGTTCTCAATGGGTTTGGATTGATGTGATGAATCAAATCTGGGTGCTGAATTGCAATAAGAGAAATCCTTGAGCAGCGGTTAGTGTTGGATTGGAGTGTTTGCGTTGAACACCGCTCTGGTGGCCCATCCCATTCGAGGGACACTCTGGACCTGATTGCCTAAGGGCTAGGAACGGGGTGGGTGGGTTGGGTCTTCGAAGGGGGTTCGCCAGAGGCCTCGGAGGTTCTGGCGGTCGGTGCCGTCGAAGCCGTCGAGTCCCAGTCGGATGTTCTCCGGGTCGGACCGCAGTCGGAAGGTCCGGAACAGGCGATCCCAGAGGCTGAGAAACGAGGAGAAGTTGGAGTCGGTCTCCGGCTGGCAGCGGGAGTGGTGGATCTTGTGCATCAACGGGGTGACCAGCACCCCACGCATCCACCGATCGACGAAACCCGGAAGCATCACGTTGGCGTGCTGCATCTGCACCACCACCTGCAACAGCGTCTCGTAGATCACCACCTCGACGAAGTGGATCCCCAGCAGCGGGATCAACGCGACCCGTAGCACCGACGACAGGAGAATTTCCACGAGGTGGAAACGGTTGGCGGTGGTGACGTCCATCTGCGCATCCGAATGGTGCATCCGATGGAATTTCCACAACGGGGCGAATTCGTGTCCGGCCCGGTGCCAGAAGTAGGTCCAGAGGTCGAAGAGCAGGATGGCGGCGATGAGGTGTGCCCAAGGCGGAAGTGGCAGGAGGTTCAGGAGGCCGAATCCGTGCCCGGCCGCGAAGTCGGCCACCCACTTCCACAGAAACGCAAAGGGCAGTGCGATCGCCAGGCCGTTGATCCAGCCGACGGTGAGGTTGCGGAGCCCGTGGAGTCCGCGGTCGCCGAGCGATCGGAACAGCGGCAGGTACGGTCCGGCCGATTCCCAGGCGAGGAGGACCACCATCCAGCCGAGGCTGAGTGCCCCGCGCGCCTTCTGGAGGATTTCCGGCTCGGCAAGGAGGTTCATGGGTCCGCCCTGCGTCCCGGCTTGAGCAGCTTCCCAAAGGTCCGGTTGTAGGGATGCACCTTCAGCGCGGCCCCGGTTTCGCACACCAAGGGGCGATCCTCGTTGGCCCAGCCGAAGATGGAGCCTTCGAGGTTCGCGACGTTGGTGTGGCCGGCTTCGAGGAGGCGTTCCGCCAAGGCGGAGGAGCGCCATCCCACGGAGCAGTAGACGACGACGGGGCGATCCGGCCGGTTCAGGAGCGGGGCCAGCGTGGTCGCCTTGGCATCGGGATCGACGCGCACGGCACCGGGGATGTGGGACACCCGGAATTCCTCTTCCTTGCGGACGTCCAACAGCAGGGGAGCCGGGGAATTGGTGTCGGCGAGGCGGAGGGCCAACTCGGCGGTGGGCAGCTGCGGGACCTTCGGGAACTTCGCGCGGACGATCTCCTTCCAATGCTGGAGGGAATCCGGCGCCTCTCCGTCGGCGCGAAGGACCCCGACGAGTGCACGGGCGAGGAGGAGGATCATGAGCGTTCCGAGGGTGGGGTTCATGGGGAGTCCGGTCAGGGTTCGGACTCGAGGGCCCGCAGCGCCGTGGCGACGCGGTCGAGGTCGATGCCCGGGGCTTCGAGGGCCAGCACCTTGCGCAGGTCGTCGGCCGCGGCGGTGCGGTTGCCGGAGCGGGCCAGCAGGCGTGCGCGATCGAGACGTTCGGTGGCTTCGGAGGCCGGGGTGTTGGCGAGGGCGACGAGCAGGTCGGAGTAGGGCAATGCGGCGCCGATGCCGTCGGATTCCAGGTTGAAGGCGCGCAGGTTGTTCACCATGCGGACGACGATCCCGCGTCGCGTCGCCGGCTCCATGAGTTCACTGCGGACCGGCACGCCGGCGCTTTCGGAGCCCAGTTCGTCGGCGGCGGAGAAGAGGATCGGGACTCCGCCGTGGTAGGGATCATAGAGACGGGCGTCGGCGCCGGCGGGAGCGTGCTTCACGAGGAAGTGTCCGGGCAGGGGAAGTCCCTGGAGGTCGCCGACGCCTGCGGCCCTGCCGACCTCGAGGAACACGATGGCGAGCGTGATGGGGATGCCCTCGCGGTCGTCGAGCACCCGGTTGAGGTGGCTGTTGGCGTTGTTCCGGTAGTCGGAGCGGGAGCCGTGGAAGCCTTCCTCCTCGAACAGGAAGCGTCGGAGTTCGGCGACGCGCTCCGCGGGTTCCCGGATTGCGGCCACGCGCGGCCGGAGCCGGTCGGCGAGGGCGTCGAGTTCGCGGAGGCAGGCTTCGACGTCGAGGCCGGGTTGGTCGTGGGCGGCGAGGAGGAGGACCGCGCGGGCGAGACGGGCCGAACCGTCGGGCTTGGCCAGTTCCTGGACCAGGGCGTCGCGGGCGGCCTCGCGGCGGAGGCGCTGGGCCAGTCCGCGAAGGCGGAGCGCCTCGTCCTCGAGCCGTCGGGCGCGGTCGCCCAGGAACGCCTCGGCGGCCGGGAGGTTCGTTCGCAACGCGTCGACCGGTTCCCGGCCTGCGGTGAAGGCGGAGATCACCTCGGGGGACAAGGTGTCGGAACCGGCCGCCGGGGGTGGCTCGACGACGAACTCGCGGAACTCCGCGCCGGTCCCGCGGAAGGCGGCGAGTCCCACGGCCTTCCCGGCCGGGATCTTCTCTTCGCGATCGAAGACGGTCTCGCCATTGACGCGACACCGGAGACGGCCGTTTTCCGACCGAACCTCGAGGCGGTTCCATTCACCGGGGCGGTAGGCGGAGGAGGGGACCGTGCCGAGGATGCGCCACGAGGTGACGTCGGGTCCGTCGAAGGCGGTGAGGCGGAGGTTGCCTCCGGTGGGATAGAACCCGAAGTGCCGGCCGGCGCCGTCGTCGCCGAAGACCAGTCCTGCGGCGCCGGAATCGTCCTGGAGACGGACGGTGGCCCGGAGGTGGAAATCGGGTCCCGGGGCCGGGGTCTTGGCGAGCAGGTAGGTGCGTCCGCCGAATCCGGAACCGGCACCTTCGACGACGATGCGGCCGCTCCGTTGGCGCCAAGACGCGCCGAGGTGCGGCGTCCAGCGTTCCGGGTCGGGTTCGCCGAGACGGAGCCAGCGGTCGAACGGGATCGGGCTGGGATTCTCCAGCAGCGGGAGGAGGCGGTTGACCGGGATGGCGAAGCCGAGGTTGCGGGTGAGCAGGGACTTGGCGTTGAGGATGCCCTGGACCTTGCCGGAGCGGTCGAGCACGGGACCGCCGCTGTTGCCGGGTTCGATGGGGATGGCGAGCTGGAGAAGGGATTGTCCCTCGAGTTCGCGTCGGCCGGAAAGCACCCCTTCCACCACACTGTATTCGAGGCCGAGCGGATTGCCCAAGGCCACGAGCGGGACGCCCTGCGGAAGCGGGTCGGCGTCGCCGAGGGGCAGGGCGGGCAGGCCGGTGCGGTCGATGCGGAGGATCGCGAGGTCGTGTCCGCGGTCCCAGGCGTGCACGGCGAGGACGGCGGCCTTGGAGCCGTCCGGGAACCGGACCTCCAGCGGGCGGCCCTCACCGATCACGTGGAGACAGGTTGCCACGAGGCCGTTGGTGCCGACGACGAATCCCGTGCCGACGCCTTCGTCGGGACCGTCACGGCCGCGGGTGCGGATGCGCAGGACGGAGCCGCGGGCCCGGGCGGCGAGGTCCTGGGTGCCGAGGGAACCTGCGCCGGGTTTCGCCGCCTCCTTGCGCGACACCGGAGACGGCGTGCGGTTCGTGCGGTCCCGCGGCGACTGTGCGGCCAGGTGTCCGGCGAGGACCGCGGTCGCGAGGGCGAGGATCGGGGAGCGGCGCACGGCCGGATCGTAGCGTGATTCGCCGACCACGCGAGCGGAGGTTCAGCGTCCGAGGAACCGCGCGAAGCCGCCGCCGAGCAGTTCGGCCGAGTCGCGCCGGATCTCGTCGTCCGTCACGTCCCATCCCGCGGCCGCGGCCAGCTCGTACTTCCGGGCGAGGCTGTCGGCGACGATCGAGCGCGAGTGGCTCCACTTGTAGAGGAGCTGGTCGAGAACGCGGGCGTCCGAATGCTGCGGGGTGAACGAGGTCCCGAGCAGCTCGAGGCGCATCGTGGTGATCTCCGAGATGAGCTGCGGGGTGTTGGTGAACCACCAGCAGCCGAACGGATGGAGGTTCCGGAACTTGCGGGCGAGGACGACGAGTTCGTGCTGGTTCTCGCGGGCGAGGCAGGTGACCAGGAAACGGTTCCCAGGATGTTCCGCGCAGAGCCGCTGCAGGGAGGAGAGGTCGGCCAGGCCGACGCCGTCGCCGGCCATGCGCAACGCCGGGTTCACGGCCCGCTTCACGCCCATCATCATCGCGAAGGCCTGTCCGTGTTCGCGGCAGTGGGGCAGGACGACCTCGGAGATCAGCCTCGAGAGGTCGGAGTCGGCGGGCCAGACGAACGACGGCGGCAGGGAGACCATGCAGTAGCGGCTGTCGATCCGGCGGGTCCAGTCGGCGAGGAACCTCCGGACCTCGGAGATCGTGCGTTCGCCGAGTCCGACCTCGACCTCGTATCCGCGATCCCGCAGCCAGCGGCATGTGTCGGGCCAGGCGACCAGGAGCGGGTCGATGCGGAGCGCGGCCACGAAGCGCGGATCCCTGGCGAACCCGGCCTCCCAGTGGGGACGTTCCTCGTCGTCGAACGGGGAGTTCGTCATGCAGATGGAGGCGACGTTGGCGGTGCCGAGGACGCGTTCGACGAACTCGCCGGGAGTCCATCGGGCGAAGTGCCGGCGGAGCGCGGCGAGGTCGTTCCTGCGCGGATCGATGCCGAGCAGGTTCAAGGAGGTCAACACGCCGCGGCAGGCCTCCGACACCGGCGAATGGCGCACGAAGAGGGCGTCCCAGACGAACCCCGCCTGCTCCGAACGGCTCGCCGCCCAGAAGCGCTCGAAGGGCATGTCCATCTGGCGGAACGACTCGCTGACCAGGTAGTGGTAGACCAGCTGTTCATCGATGCCCCACAGCAGCAGGTTGCCCATCGCGGGGTCGTAGAGGTGCGTGTGGATGTCGTGGACCGGCGTGGCGGCGAGGATCCGGTGGACGCGTTGGGCGATGGACTCGGGCATGATGTGACCTGGTGGGCGCTAGCAAACGGCAGCGGGGCCGTGGTGGCAACATGGAGCCGAGTCCGTCGGAACCGTTGGCGGGACGTCGGGAAGACGAAGCGGGAGGTTCCCGGGAATCGTCGGCATTGAGCGCCGTCCGAAACTCTGGCGTCCTTGAGGTGGCAACCGATGAACAACGGCATCTCAGAGCGCGACTGGCGGATCTTCCGCGAACTCCATGCCGTGGCGGAGGAACGGCTTTGCCAACGGATCCTGGAGTCGCTGCGCCGGGAGTTGGACCAGCCGGGGGAGTCCGCCCGGATCCGGTATCGCGAGCTGCTCGGATACATCGAGGAGCAGAACGGGGAATTGTCCCGTGGGTTCGACGACCTCAGCCGTTCCACCGCGCTGGCCCAGGTCGGGGTGATCCATTCGATGGGACTCTGGACGGGGGCGGAACTCCGGAGGTTCAGTCCGGAGACGCTGCAGTACGCGGAGGCCTACGGTCCCATCCCGCCGGAGTAGCCCGCACCGGCACCGGCTTCCGGTGTTCGTGCAGGCTCAGCGCAGGGCTTCGAGCACCTTGAGGAAATCGGCGGGGAGCGGCGCGTCGAATCCGACCCGGAGCCCTGTGCGCGGATGGATGAAGGCGAGGCTCCGGGCGTGGAGCATCTGCCGGGGAACGTGGACGGGATTGGATTGGCGGAAGCGGGCGTTGGCCCGTTCGCCGTACACGAGGTCGCCCAGCAGCGGGAACCCGAGGTGGGCCATGTGGACCCGGATCTGGTGGGTGCGTCCGGTGTGGAGCTGGCATTCGACCCGACTGGCGCCGTTCAGGCATTCCATCCGACCGTATTGGGTCCACGCCTCCCGTCCGTCTCCCGCCGGGGCCACACCCATCTTCTTCCGCTGGACCTCATGGCGTGCGATGGGAGCGCGGATGTCGCCATGGGACGGGTGGATGTCGCCGATGACGAGGCACTCGTAGATCTTCTCGACCTGGCGTTCGGCGAACTGCTTGGAGAGGTGCAGGTGGGCGGTGTCGGACTTGGCGACGACGAGGCAGCCGCTGGTGCCGAGGTCGAGGCGGTGGACGATGCCGGGTCGCTCCACGCCGCCGATGCCGCTCAGTTTGCCGCGGCAGTGGTGGAGCAGGGCGTTGACCAGCGTTCCGTCGGCATGGCCGGCCGCGGGGTGCACGACCCGTTCCTGCGGCTTGTTGAGGACGAGCAGGTCGTCGTCTTCGTACAGGACCTCCAAGGGGATGTCCTGCGGGAGCACCTCGGAGACCGTCGGTTCGGGCCAGTGGATCTCGATGCGGTCACCGGCGCGTGGACTGTAGGTGGCCTTGGCGGGATGGCCGTTCACCAGGATGGCCTCCTCGTCGATCAGTTGGTGGAAACGCCCACGGGAATGGGCGGGGAGCTGGGTCGCGAGATAGCGGTCGAGCCGGACGCCCGGCTGGCTGGTGGCGACGAGGATGGAATCGGCCTGTGACATCGGAAAGAGGATCGGAACCGGGCCGCTGGACGGCACCGAGGGTTGGGATCCTAGAAGATCCGAAGCGGGAAGGCGACCGACATCATGGTCGGGGCGGCGCGTTCCGGAGGTGGCGGTCCAGGAAGCGTTCGATCTCACCGTAGAGCTCCAGGACGTTCTCCCTCTTCCGGTAGCCGTGGCCTTCGTCGGGTTTCACCAGGTAGCGCACTTCCTTTCCGTTGCGCCGGAGTTGCTTGTGGAGTTCCTCGCCTTGCTCGATGTCGACGACCGTATCCCGCCGTCCATAGGCCATCAGGACCGGCACCCGGATCTTTTCCGCATTGTGGGAAGGGGATCGGGAGTCGAGCAGGGACTTGTCGCCCCTCATGTCACCGACGAGGGACTGCATGTTCCGGCGCAGGAGTCCCCGTTCCCGTGGCAGTTCCTTGAGGAAATCCCGGATGTCCGTGACCCCATACAGGTTGACGCCGCAACGGTAGAGTTCCGGGGTGAAGCAAAGTCCGGCCATCGCGGCGTAGCCCCCGTAGCTGGCGCCGAGGATCCCGATGCGGTCGGGATCGGCATGACCCTGCGCGATCGCCCAACGGACGGCGTCCGTGATGTCGTCCTGCATGGCCGCCCCCCATTCCTTCGATCCGGCCGCGGCGAAGTCCTGGCCGTATCCGGTGGAGCCCCGGAAGTTGACCTGGAGGACGGCGTAGCCGCGGCTGGCGAGGAACTGGACCTCGCCGTTGAAGCCCCAGGTGTCCCGCACCCAGGGTCCACCATGGGGCAGCACGACCATGGGGGGCTTGGAATCCGACTGGGTGCCTGGGGCGGGCGGGGTGAGATAGCCGTGGATCTTCAGGCCGTCCCGGGACGTGAACTCGAAGGGTTCCATGGGGGACAGCCGATCCGGAGCAAGCCAAGGCCGGGCGCCTTGGATGGGGGCCAGCTTCCCGGCGGCCGGTTCGTAGAGGAAGTACTCGGTGGGATGCCTGTCCGAGAACGCGGCGATCACCTGGCGATGCCCCGATTCCGAGCGGCCTGCGATGATGGCGACACGTCCCGGCAGGGCCGAGTCGATGCGGGCATGCATCCTGGCCGCCTCGGGAGATGCCGGCAGGAAGCGGGGGCGGTCGGCCTCGACGTAGGCTCCGAGCAGTTGGCAACGGTCGGCTGAGAAGAGGAGACGGGACTCGCCGAAGTCGAAGCCCTCGAGCCGCAGGAGGGGTTCGGGATTGGAGTTGGCCTTCGGTTGGTGGCGGACAAGGACGCCGTTTCCCCGGCCATCCTCTGCCCCGAGGTAGAGCTCCCCGTTGCAGCCCAATTCCAGGTTCAGGCCCCCGGTGTTCTGCCAGGCCTTCGTGGTGAGGAACCGCTTCCACGACTGTCCCGGGGCTTCCCGGTGGAAGAAGTCCCAACCGTCCTCGGCCTCACGGACGAATCCCCGGATCGTCCCCGTGCCGTCGGTCAGCCAACCGGTGATCCGTTCATCCGCTTCCTCGACCAAGGTGCGGGCGCCGCTCCGGACGTGTAGGCGGTACAGACCCGGTTTGGATTTCACCTCGAAGATGCGGCGGAACTCGACCAGCACATGGTCCGGATCGCCGGCGATCCGGGAGATCGGCCGGGCGGCCCTGGCTCCGTAGGCGACCTTGACGGCCTGTCGCAAGACGGAGGGAACGAGTTGCTTGAAGTGGCTGCCATCGGCATCGACGGCGTAGATGCCGCCGAGGGCGCCGTCCGAATCCTTGGCCCCGAACAGAAGTCGGCGATCGTTGGCCCAGAAGACCCAAGCGATGCCTTCGTCCTGAACCGGGTCCACCAGGGTCATCTTGCGGCTTTCGATGTCGAAGAGGGCGAGGCTTCCCGCCCACTTCTCGCTATGGACCCAAGCCAGGTACCGTCCGTCCGGGGAGATGGTGGGCGTGGTCAGGGTGGGAGGGCGGAAGAAGGCCTCGACCGGGGCCGGGGCCGCCCAGGTGGTGGGCTGGCAGGGAAGGAGGAGTCCGAGAATCCACCGGACCAAAAGACGCCGCATGCCCCTTAGCTATCGGCAAGCGGGACCGGTGTCCACCGCATCAAGCGACGGGTGACGGCGGGACCTTGGGAAGCCGTCGGAGCGCGATCCAGAGTCCGATTCCGGCGGCGAGGATCAGGGCGCTGGTCGACTGGCCGGGGGTGAACACGCCGGCGGCCGGGGTGCTTTGGACCGCGTAGTCGCCACGGAAGTACTCGGACACCGTGCGGATCACCGCATAGGTCAGCAGGTAGAGCGCGAAGACCTGTCCGTCGAAGCGCTTCTTCCTGTCGTGCCACCAGACCAGGAATCCGCACAGGGCGAGGTTGAGGAGCGCCTCGTAGAGCTGTGCCGGGTGCACGGGAAGTCCACGGGTGGAATGGTCGGCTGGGAACCGGATTGCCCAGGGCAGTTCGCAGGTCCGTCCGAAGCAGCAGCCGTTCAGGAGGCAGCCAAGCCGGCCGAAGACGTGTCCCAACACGAGGCCCGGGGTCAGGGCGTCGGCGGTCTTCCACAGCGGTAGTCCGCGTCGTCGGACTCCGACGATTCCCGCCAGCGTGGCGCCGATCAGGCCGCCGTAGAACACCAGTCCACCCTTCCAGATGGCGAACGCCTCGCCAAGCGGCCGGCCGGCGAACTCGCGGTCCCAGTAGCTGATGACGAAGAGAATGCGGGCGCCGACGAGGCCGCCGACCAGGAGCCAGGGGAAGACGATGTCCTGGATGGCGATGGGATCGATGCCGGCCACCTTCGCCCGACGTGCGGCGAGCCAGGTGCCGGAGATGAATCCGAGGGCGACCAGCAGTCCGAACGAGTGGAGCTGGAAGGCGCCGAAGTCGAACAGGATCGGCTTCATCGGGCGGACGGACCGAGGGCCCAGGCGGCGATTTCCTTGGGATCGCGCGTGATCAGCATTCCGTCGGCGAGCGCGGGATGGCTGAAGGTCTTCCCGCAGGCCTGGAAACGTCCCAGCTCGCTGTACTTCGCGGGATCGGCTTCCAGCAGGATGGCCTCGCCGGCGTCGTTGAGCACGAGCAGGCGTCCGCCGGAGGCGATGGTCGAGGCGTACTGGTCGAAGCCCGGCTGCTTCCAGAGCACCTTGCCGGTGGAGGCCTCGACGCAGACGAAGTCGCGGGTGGCGCCCATGCCGTAGAGATGTCCGGCGACCTGGACCGGCGTGGCGAGGTTGATCCTGAGGTCGCGGTTGAACCACGCCTCGACGGGGCGGTTGGTGGAGCCCGCAGGCTCGATGCGAAGGCGTCGGAGACCGGTGGTGTGGCTGGCGAAGGTGACGGTGTCGCCGTCCACGATCGGCGTCAGCACGTTGCGGTTCGCGCCGGTGCGGAAGGGCACACGCCAGAGCGGCGAGCCGTCCTGGAGGTCGACCCCGAGGAAACCCTCGCAGGTGACCGTCACGGCCTGACGGCGTCCGCCCAGCGTCGCGGCGACGAGGGACGAATAGCAGGTGAGGTCGTCCTGGGACTTCCAGAGCAGGCGGCCGGTGGCGGTGTCGAAGGCGACGAGGCTGGCGCCGTTGGTCGAGCCGACCTGGACGACCACGCGGTTGCCGTCGACCCATGGGGCACCGGAGTGGCCGCGCCGGCTGGCGGCACCGGGGCCGCCGCTGCGGTCCTTGACCCAGGTGGCTCCGAAATCCTTGAAGTGGAATCCCCACCGACGGGTGCCGTCCTTGAGGTCGAGGCAGGCGAACTCGCCGTAGCAGCTCTGGACGTAGACCTTTCCGTCCGCGACCAGCGGCGTGCAGCGCGGGCCGGGTTCGAACTCGTCGGTGAAGAGTTCCGCGAAGGCGTTGGTCCAGAGTTCGCGGCCGGTGGTCGCCTCCAGGCAATGCACCGTCTCCCGCCCGCCGGCGTCGTCGAGGTAGACGAGGCGTCCTCCGGACACGACCGGACTCGAGTAGCCGTGTCCGACCGTCTTCTTCCACACGGGACGGTCGACGCCGGCGAAGGAGGACGGGAGCGGGTCGCGGGCGTGGCCGTCGCGCGCGATGCCGCGCCAACCCGGCCAGTCGGCGGCCGGGGCGGCGAAGGAGGCCGCAACGAGGAGCGCGCCCAGGAAGGACCCGCGGAAGGAGTTCGACGGGGCGTTCATCGGGAAGGGGTCACCAGGTGCCTTCGGAGAGCAGGGTGACGATGTTGCGGGCGAGGTTCTCCGCCAGCACGGGCGCGGCCTGGCGTTCGGCCGAACCGAGGTCGGGATTGCTGCGGATGGTGGTCTTGCCGGTTACCTCGCGGTCGAGGAGCGTGCGGCCGCCGCCGGATTCGATCGCGGTCACGTGGGCGGTGAGCACGACCTCGTAGTCGCGGGTGGCCACGATGTCGCCGCGCTGGAAGGTGAGGGGATTGCGTTCGAAGCGGCGCAGCGAGGTGGAGATGACGATGTCGGCGGCGTCGCGCCCCGCGAGGCGGAAGGTGCCGTCCGTCTGGACCTGCGCCCTCAGGGCCTGCTGGACGGCGTCGCCGAGCCGGGGTTCGTCGGTGCCGTTGGAGACGGGGCCGATCCGGATCGTCCTGGCACCGGCCACCTGGCCGCCGGTGGGGCCGAGGGTGTATCCGGCGCATCCGGCCAGGAGCAGTCCGGCGAGAAGCGAGGTGAGTCCGAGGCGGAGCTTCGCTGCGGTCCGCGTCACGGTGGGATTGGCGGCCGGGTTGCTCACGGCGACTTCTTCTTCTTGGCCTCGTCCTCGGCGGCCTTCGCCGCAGCCTTCTTCTTCTCGAACTCCTGGTAGCGGACGTCGTTCTCCGCCCAGCGGCGGACCTGGCGTTGCGCCCGCGGCTTGAGGTACTCGATCCGCTCCCGCGCCTCGCCGGCGTACTTCGAGTCCGGGTCCTTGATGAGCACCTCGTTGTAGTAGACCAGCGCGCCCTGGTAGCGGCGGTACTTCTCGTAGAACCGCGCCGTCTCGAAGGCGCCGCGCGCCTGTTCGGTCTTGAGCGACGCGATGATCTCCGCCGCCTCGGCGCCGCGCTTGTCGTCGGGATAGAGGGCGCGGAAGTCGTTCAGGAAGCTGATGGCGTTGCCGGCGATGGACTGGTCGTACTCGGCGCGCTTGGCCTGGCGGTTCCAGGCGATGCCGGCCGAGTAGAGGGCGTCCGCGGCGACCTTGGGGCGGTCGAAGTACTTGTCGGCCGCACGCTCATAGGCCTTCACGGCCTGGCGGTAGTCCTTCTGCTTCTCGCGCGCGGTGCCGATGTTCATCAGGGCCTTCGGTCCGATGTCGCTGTAGGGGCCGTTGCGGTTGACCTGGTCGAACAGTTTCGACGTGCGGTCCATCGACGGGAAGAAGGGGATGTAGCCCCACAGCTTGAACCACTGGCCGCCGAGGAAGCGGTTGGCGATCTCGAACTGCCGCTGTTGGATCTCGGAATGGTTCTCCAGCTTGGGATAGAGGGTCAGCGCGCGCTGGTATTCCTTGAACGCCCGCTCGTCCATGCGACGGGCTTCGTAGCAGCGTCCCACGAGGTATTGGGCCCGTCCGGAATGGTCGGAGAGCGGCCAGACCTTCACCACCCGCCGCGCCGCCTTGAGGGCGAGACGGTACTGTCCCTTGTCGAAGGCCTCCTGGGCGACCGCCAGCTGGTCCTTGGCCCGCTTGCGCTGCCAGGAGCCGCCCCCGCCGACCGGCTCGTAGGTCCAGCCCTCGCCGGGACGGTAGATGAGCGGCGCGGGACAGGTGCGCGCGAAAAGGAAGACGCCGATGAAGGCGATCAGGAGACGGGTGGAGGCTCGACTCACGGGGCGGGAGGCTAAGGGAGGGGCAGGAGGGGTCAATGTCGGGGATTGGACCAGCGGGCGGACCGACGTTCAGCGGCGCACCAGAAGGATCGAGCCGGTGTCGATCCAGACCTCGCCGGAATGCGCCCGGAGTTCGGCGACCAGTTCCACGTCCCGCGGATCGTGCACCTGGAACTCGTGGGTGAACGGCGTCCAGTCGTGGTCGCCGGAGAAGCGCATCTGGTGGTCGCCGCCGCTGATCCGGATCGCCGCGCCGCCCTGATACCGTTCGTCCTTGGCGGCCTCCAGCTTCCGGGTCTTGAGGCGGCCGGTCAGCGCGTACTTCCCGATGGGCAGCCGGACGGTGGCGCGGAAGGAGCTGACCGTGTCGCGGGCGATCGCCGCCAGGTGCAACGCCTCGACGCCGTCGATCTTCGTGGTCTCGATCCTGGCCTGTCCACGCTGGTAACGGGGTTGCCAGTGGGCGACCCGGGTGGCGCCATCGGCGTTGAAGCGGACGGGTTTCGGCCGCGAAGCCATCTGGTCCTGGGCGGTGCGGAGGCGGTCGTAGGCGCGTTCCTCGAAGTCGACCATCGCCTCCATCCGGAACTGCTGCTCCCACTTCGGTCGCCGCATCACCACCGGATCGAGGCGTTCCCGGACGACGCGGAAGTGGTTTGAGAGCCAGGGACGGGTGAAGACCTCGGTCAATTGCCGCTCGGCCTCGGTGAAGAACTGTTCCCGGCGCATCGAGCTTTCGTAGAACCGTGCCGCGACGATGCCGTTCATCGGTATCTCCATCCCGCCGCCGCGGCGTCCTCCCAGCAGCTGGTCCATGCCATGCGGGATGAAGGTGAAGCGCCCGGTCCGCGGCTGGTGGTAGAGGCGGTAGTTGTTCCGGTTGTACCCATAGCCGTCCCAGTCGATCAGGATCGCCTGCATCGCGGTGACCCGGATGAACCGGTCCGTGTCCAACACGGCGTCGAGGAGCTTCTCGCGGAGCTCGGCCTTCTCGGTGAACGAGGCGTCGCGGAGCTTCTGGAGGTCCTTCCGATCCTCCGGGCCGTAGCCCGAGTCCCGCTCGAGATCCTGATCGATGTCCCGGACGAATCCGCCGTCGTAGAGGTTCCCGGACGGGTCGGGGAAGTTCCGGCGCAGGAAGGTCCGGTTGTAGCCTTCCTTGAGCACGTAGAGCCCGAGGTCACGGTCGTCCAGCTTCACCAGAACCTGCGTGGCGCGGGCGGTCGGCACACCCAGTTCCGCATAGAGGTGTGAAGCCAGCTGCTCGCTGAGCAGGGACGAGTCCTGGACGGAATTGTTGAGGTGGAGCTTGTCCAGCCCGCTGAACCTCCGTCCGGGGACCAGCTTGTCGAAGTTCAGCGTCAACGCCGGGTTGTCGTCGATGCTCCGCGTGCTTCCGGCGGCGCCCTTGACGTGGACGGTGACGTTGTCGAAACGCTGGGTCCCGATGGTGACCGAGGCCGGGACGGCCTTCCTGGGTTCGTTCCTGAGCGAATCGAGGCTGGGGGGCGGGAGTTGGACGTGGAAGCTCAGGATCGGTCCGGCGAACAGCGCGGCCGCCTGTCGGTCTTCCTCGGCGTGTTTGGAGGACGCCTTCGGCGTTTCGCCGGAAAGTCGAAACGCCAGCAGGCCGATGGCGATCAGGATCGGGAACCAGGGGAGCCGCACGCCGGTGCAGACTCCCCCGTCCCGTTGGAACTTCAACGCCAATGACGTGGCCGAGGTCGATGTCACGGCCACGTACGGTTCAGGAGGTCACTTGAGCAGTTCCTCGGCGATCTGCACCGCGTTCAGGGCCGCGCCCTTGAGCAGTTGGTCGCCGGAAACCCAGAACGCGAGCCCGTTGTCGAGGGCGCAGTCGATCCGGAGCCGGCCGACGGTGCAGTTGTCCTGGCCGGAGGTGTCCAACGGCATCGGATAACGCTTGCTGGCGGGGTCGTCGACGACCTCGAGGCCGGGCGCCTTGGAAAGCACCGCGCGGGCCGCCTCGACGGAGACGGGGCGTTCGAACTCCGCGCTGACCGCCACGGAATGGCTGCGGTAGACCGGCACGCGGACGCAGGTCACGGAGGCGCGGAGCGACGGATGATGCAGGATCTTGCGGCCCTCGTTCTCCATCTTCATCTCCTCCTTGGTGTAGCCCGTCGGAAGGAAGGAATCGACGTGGGGCAGCACGTTGAATGCGATCTGGTGGGGATACACCTCGCGGGTCACGGGGTCGCCGCGGACGATCTGGCCGACCTGCTTCTCGAGTTCCTCGAGCGCCTTGGCGCCGGTGCCGGAGACCGCCTGGTAGCTGGAGGCGAAGAGGCGCTTCACGCCGAAGGCGACATGGAGCGGGTGCAGGGCCATCAGCGTGATGGCGGTGGTGCAGTTCGGATTGGCGATGATGCCGTTGTGGTTGCGGACGTCCTCGGGATTGATCTCGGGGATCACCAGCGGCACGGACGGATCCATGCGGTAGTGGCTGGAGTTGTCGACGACCACGGCGCCGGCCTTGACCGCGGACGGGGCGAATTCGCGCGAGATCGAGCCGCCGGCGGAGAACAGCGCGATGTCGACGCCCTGGAAGGAGTCGTGGGTCAGTTCGGTGACGGCGACCTCGGTCCCGCGGAAGGTCAGTTTCTTGCCGACCGAGCGTGCGGAGGCGAGGAGGGTGAGCTTGCCGACGGGGAAGTTGCGACGTTCCAACGTGCGGATCATTTCGATGCCGACGGCGCCGGTTGCGCCGACCACGGCCACATGGGGACTGTTCCTGTTCATAGGAAGGGGCGCGGATATTGGGCAGGTGTCGGGGGCTGTCGAGAGACGAGTTTGGGCTGTCTTCGGGGCCTGGAGCACGACGGAGAGGATTCATTCGCGTTTTCCCCCTGGCCGGCGTAGGTGTCGTGAAGAAAGAACCTCCGTTCCAACATGACCGAAAACCAGCAGCAGACACCCCCAGTCTCCCCGTCGGTTCCGCGCGTCGGCGGGATCGGTCCGGCTTCACCCCGCGTGACGAAGCCCGATGTCGGCGACCTGCTCAAGCGGATGAAGCGGGTCGATCCCGACCAGGCGAAACGCTATCGCCAGCGGACCGGGGAATGAGTTCCGCCGTCAGTCCCATGGATCCGCGACGCCCGATCGCCGGGGACTTCCTCTCCCTGTTGGCCAGCCACGAGCTGCGGCCTTTCCGGGGAGAGGTCGCCGGTTCCGCACCCACCGAGACGCAGGCGACCACCGTGCTCGCCTTCCACTTCCGGGACGGGGTGCTGGTGGCGGGCGATCGCCGGGCCACGGCCGGAAACGTCATCGTGGCCGATTCGGTGGACAAGGTGGTCGATCTGGACGCGACCTCGGTGCTGGCGGTGGCGGGAGTTCCGGCGACGGCCTTCGAGATGGCGCGGGTTCTGCAGAACTCGTTCGAGTACTACCGTCGGAGCCAACTGCAGCCGCTCAGCCTCCCGGCGAAGGTCCGGGCGGTCGGCCGCCTTCTGAAGGAGAACCTGCCGATGACGTTGCAGGGGGTCGGCGTGGTGGTTCCGCTGTTCGTGGCGTTGGACCCCGCGGCGACGCCGCCTGAGCCCCGGATCTTCTTCTACGACCCGTTGGGGGCACAGTTCCAGGCGGCGGAGTTCGCGGCCAGCGGCAGCGGGGCCGGGGTTGTCCGGAGCCTCATGGCCTTCCAAACCCGGTTCGGATCGCCCAAGCCCTCCCGGATGTCGCTGGCCGAGGCGGTGCGTTTCGCCCTGCGGATGCTGGTGACGGCGGCCGGGATGGATTCGGCGACGGGCGGCGTGGATCCGGGCGCGGGCCGTACCGCGACCCTCCGTTGGGTCGGACCGGAGGGGGTGCGGACGATCGGCGAGGAACTCCAGCGAGCGGACCTCTCCGACGCCGATTGAGCCCGGGATCAGCCGCGGCTCGGACGCCGCCGCGTCGTCGACTTCTGCTGCGTCTTCGGAGCCGGGGGATCCGGTTGGAGGTGGATGGGGATCTCGAAGGTGGAGGACACACCGCCGGAAGGGGTGCGCACCTCGGCCCGGAATCCGTAGGAACCGGGGGGGAAATTCGTCAGTGCGATGACGAATCGCCCGTCCGGCAGGAGGGGACGTTCGGTGAGGCGACGTTCGGGATTGGGGATCTGGCGGAGCCAGACGGTCACGGTGCCACCCGGTTGTCCCCGACCTTCCAGCACACCGAATTGCCTCGCCGGGATGGAGGAGTTCGGTGCCGGCGAATTCCAAGCGGTCGGCACCATGGCTGGCGGAGCAGGAGGAGGCTGCGGCTTCCGCGGCCCGGGAACCACCGCCAAGGTGGTCATCACCCCGGCCAGGGCGACCGGGATCAACAGGTGCCAGGCGTCGTAGCCGGCGAGCCAGTAGCGGGGTTTTCCTTCGGCGTTGAACATCGGTCGGGACCTCAGGACTCGGGGTTGCCGCTTTTCCGGTGCAGCGCCAGTTCGGCCGCGAGTCCATTGCGCTCCCGGGTGACCTGGTCGAGGTCGTTGAGCAACGCGTCGATGTCGGACCGTTCGGATGCGTTGGGCGCTCCGCGGAGCGCCGCCAGTTCCGCCTCGAGCTGGCCGAGCCTTTCCGCGAGGTCGTCGGCCCTGGCCGCGTTGGGCCGGAGTTCCGCCAATTGGTTTTCCAGCCGCGAATGGGACTGGGAGACCGCCGCCAGCTCCGCCTCGAGGGCGGTCCTTGCGGCCCGGGCCTCAGAGAGGGCCGATTCGGAGGACGCAAGGCGGTCCCGACCCAGGTTGCCGCCGGCCTCGGCCTCGCGGATGCGTCCCTGGAGCGAGACCATCTCGAGGATGGTGGCCGCAAGCTGCTGCTCCAGGTCCTTCCGCGCCGCTTCGGCCGACTTCAGCGTGGTTCCCGTGGCCGTGGCGAACGCCTCCGACTTCGCAAGTTCCTGACCCAGGCGTGCGTTCTCCCGGGCCGCATCGTCGAAGGCGGCCTGGTATTCCTTCGCCCGCCGTTCCGACTCGGCGAGTTCCGCTTCACGGCGGCGGAGCACCGCCTGCGCTTCGTCGCGGACCCGTGTGGCCGACTCGAGATCCGTGCGGGCGCGTGCGAGATCCATCTCGGTTGCGGCGTGCTGGAGTCTCAGGGCCTCGAGTTGGCCGGCGGACTGCGAGAGGCGCTCCACCTCGCCGTCCCGCGAGGCGAGGAGTCCGGCCACGGATTGACGTTCGGATTCCAGGCCCTGGAGCTGGGAACGCAGTCCCGCCAGCATGGTGTCTCGGGACTGAAGCGCACCGGTCAGCTCCGAGTTGACGCTCTTCTGCGCCTCCAGGGAGAGCTCGGCGCCGAGGCAGCGGGCGACCACGGCATCGCGTTCCTCGATGAGCGAAAGCCGGATGCCCCGGAGTTCCTGGAGGGAATCCTCCTGGCCGGCAAGGGTCGCGGCGGAGACCGACTGGTCCAGCCGAAGTCCCAGCGCCTCCGAGCGCAGCGCGGCCTCCGTCGAACGGGAATCCTCCAACCGGCGCCGGGTCCGATCCAGGTCGTTCTCCAAACGGACGACGGTCTCCATGGTGGACTCCAGCTTTACCCGGAGTTCGCCGGAGGTGGAGTTGAGGGCCTCGATGTCCTTGGATCTCCGGGCCGCCAGGCCCTCCGCGGCGATTTTGGCCTTGGTGGTGGCGTCGAGCTCAATCAGGCGGTTCTTGAGGGCTTCCGACGTACGGGCCTGTTCATGGCGCGCCTCGGTGAGTTGCTGTTCACGGGCCGCCAACTGCGCCCGGGTCTCGAAGATCCCGCGTCGGAGGAAGAAGAGGTCGAGCAGCCACTTCGTGAGCAGGCCCGTCAGGAAGGCGGCTGCGACCACGAGCCAGTGCTGGACGGAGGTGTCGGACATAGGGATGGAAAGGAGAAAAGCGCCGCGGGGACGTTAGCCCCGGGCGCGATCGCTTTGGAACAACGAATCCTGCGGCGCAGGAGGAACGGACCTCAGATCTCGACCTGCATCCCGAGTTCCACGACGCGGTTGGCGGGAAGCCGGAAGAAGGCGGTGGCGCTGGTTGCGTTCCGGGCCATCACCGCGAAGACCCGATCCCGCCAGGTGGCCATCCCCTTCCGGTTGTTGCCCGGGATCACGGTCTCGCGGCTCAGGAAGAAGGTCGTCTCCATGGGCTTGAACTCGAGGCCCTTATCCGCGCAGAGATCGAGGATCGCCATCACGTCCGGTTCCTCCATGAAGCCGTAGCAGGCGCGCACCCTCCAGAATCCGGCATCGAGCTCCTCGACCTCGAGACGTTCGGTGGGGCTGACATGGGAATCCTCCTCGATCACCACCGTCAGGAACACGATCCGGCGATGGAGGACCTTGTTGTGCTTCAGGTTGTGGAGCAGGGCGATGGGAGTGCCGTCGGAGTTGCCGGCCATGTAGACGGCGGTGCCGGAGACCCGCAGGGGATCGCGGCGCTTCATGTCCTCCACGAACTTCAACACCGGGACGGCGCTGGCCCGCACCCGTTCCCAGACGATCTGCCGACCCCGCTTCCAGGTGCTCATGAGCACGAACATCCCGCCGGCCACCAGCAGCGGGAACCAGCCGCCGTGGGTGATCTTCAGCAGGTTGGCGAAGGCGAACGGCAGTTCCAGGATCAGGATGGCCCCGGCGATGAGGCTTGCCTGGAGGCGTGACCATCCGAAGACCCGCTGCGAGGCGAAGTAGAAGAGCAGCGTGGTGGTGATCATGGTGAGGGTCACGGCGATGCCGTAGGCACCGGCGAGACGGTCGGAACTCTGGAACCCGAGGATCAGCCCGATGCAGGCGAGCATCAGCAGCCAGTTGACCTGCGGCATGTAGATCTGGCCGCGTTCGCGTTCCGAGGTGTGCTCGATGACCAGCCGTGGCATGTAGCCCAACTGGATGGCGTGCATGGTCATGGAGAAGGCGCCCGAGATCAGCGCCTGCGAAGCGATGATGGCGGCCGCCGTGGCGAGGACCACCATCGGATAAAGCGCCCAACGCGGGCAGAGCTGGTAGAAGGGGTTGAACGAGTCCGCCGTCGCCAAGCCAGGCTGGTCCAGCAGGAGCGCACCTTGGCCGAGGTAGTTGAGCAGCAGCGCCGGCATGACCACGGAATACCAAGCCACACGGATGGGACGCGGCCCGAAATGTCCCATGTCCGCATAGAGCGCCTCGCCGCCGGTCACGGCGAGGACGACGGAGCCCAGGACGACCAGCCCGATCCAACCGTGGGTGGCAAGGAACCCGATTCCGTGGATCGGATTGACGGCTCCGAGGATCTCCGGGCGCAGGAGGATGCCGCGGATCCCAAGAAGGCCGATGGCGATGAACCAAACCAGGGTCACCGGGCCGAAGATGCGTCCAACCCGAGCCGTTCCGGCGCGTTGGGCGGAGAAGAGCGCGACGATGATGACGACCGAGATGGGGACGATGAACTTCTCCAGGTTGTGGGTGGCGACCTTGAGGCCTTCGACGGCGCCGAGCACGGAAATGGCCGGGGTGATGATGCCGTCGCCGTAGAGCAGGCAGGAACCGGCGACACCCAAGGCGATCATGGCCGTTCCCAGCTTGCCCAACCGGCCCGCCTTCTTCACCGGGAACGCGAGGGAAAGGAGGGCGAGGATGCCGCCTTCACCCTTGTTGTCGGCGCGAAGCACGAAGACGAGGTACTTGACCGTGACGATGAGGATGAGGGACCAGATGATCAGGGACAGGATTCCCAGGACGCCGGAGGGGTTCACCGGCACGCCGTGCTTCGGATCGAAACACTCCTTGAGCGCGTAGAGGGGGCTGGTGCCGATGTCGCCGTAGACGACACCGAGTGCTCCGAGGGTGAGGCCGGCGAGGCGCTTGCCGGTGCAGGGGCGGTGGGCCGCGCTCATGACTTGAAGGCGGTCCGGAGGTGGCGTGGGGTGTGGGGAGGCCGGGGCGTTTTCGCCGGGCGGCTGGATTCGGGCCGTTGATTTCTCATGGTTCGCGCGACTTCACGGTCGACCACGGGCCGCCGTCGTCGCGCCGCCGGCAAAGCCGGCAGGCGTCCCTCGGGACTGCCCTTCCACAGGCCTGCGAGGTTAGCTGTCGGGCTGGGACTTGGAAGTGTCCTGGACGGAGTGAACCGCCCTACGCCCCGTGCCGCATCGAAGCGGCGTTGGGTCCCCCGTGCCCGGCATCTTGGTCTGTGCCGGACTTCGGCTGCGAGGCCGGTGGTAGGGCAAAGGGGGCGCAGGTGTCAATGGGGGTGCCGGACGTTGCGGTTTCCGGATCCCCTGCCAACCGCACCAACCACTCCCATCCGTCGCGACGTGTCCGTTTCGTGGATCAGCCGGACTTCCTGCGCACCTTCCACCACTCGAACACCATGGGGAGCAGGGAGATGAAGATGATCCCGAGCACGATCAACTCGAAGCGCTTCTTCACGAACTCGAACTGTCCCAGGAACCAGCCGGCCGGGAGGATGAGCACCACCCAGGCGATTCCGCCCACCACATTGAAGCTCATGAAGCGGCGGTAATCCATGGCGCCCATGCCCGCGACGAAAGGGGCGAACGTGCGGACGATCGGAACGAAGCGGGCGAGGATCACGGTCTTGCCGCCGTAGGTTTCGAAGAACCGGTGCGTCTTCTCCAGGTACTCGGGGCGGATGATCCTGGGGAAGCGTCGGGCGAGAAACTGGCCGGCGAACCGGCCGATGCTGTAGTTGACCGTGTCCCCGAGGACCGCGGCGACCACCATGACCGCGGCGGCGATCCAGAGGTTGAGCCCGGATTGCGGATTCGCTGCGACGGCGCCCACCGCGAAGATCAGGGAATCCCCGGGAAGGAACGGGGTGACCACGAGGCCGGTCTCGGCGAAGATGATCCCGAAGAGGATGGCGTAAACCCAGGGGCCGTTGTCGCGGGTGAGCGTGTAGAGGTGATCCTGGAGGTGGAGGATCACGTCGAGGAATTGGCGCAGGAGATCCATGGCGAGGTTCGGGACGGAAGGCGGGATCGGGCGTCTCAGCCCTTGGAGTCGGAAGCGACCTGGGTTTGGGTTTCCGCCAGGCGGACTTCGTCCAGCTCCATCCGGATCGATCGCCGGATGAAGATCCAGGCGATGACCCAGACAAAGGGAAAGAAGAGGACGCCGAGGATCAGCCAGCTCAGGGTGAATCCACCGACCCGGGTTGCCATGAGTTCCGGCGCGAACCGGTTGGCCAATGGCAGGGCCAGCAGGGCCAGGACAAAGGCGGCTGCGCACAGGACGGAAAGCCGCAGCTGGCGGCGCATCAGGCGACGGAGGAATTCCTCGGAATGGATGTCCGTCTTGGCGTCCGATGACGTCGGCATGGGTGCAGGATGCCGCGGGACGGTGTCCGTTACCAAGGTGCATTTCGCACCATTTCCCCTCGGAAACGTTTCGCCGCATTGACCCGGACAGGGGCTGGCCGTAACACGTCGGGAGACACCATGAGTTCCGACCAACTCCCCCTCAGCCGCCGGCACTTCCTCGCCGCCTCTGCAACCCTCGCCGCAGCCGGTCTCACCGGTTGTGTCACCGCCCAGGCGATCAACGTTCCGCCGGCCGGATTCACCCCGGTCTTCAACGGCCGCGATCTCGCCGGATTCCGCGGTGGCGACACGTATGACCACCGGAAGCTCATGTCCCTTTCCGAGTCGGATCGCGCGGCCCAGGTCGCCAAATGGACCAAGACCCTGACGGAGGTGGATCCGAAGACCGGCAAGCCGAACTGGCATGTCGAGAACGGGGAACTCGTCAACGGGGGCAATGGGGCGTACGCCACCACCGAGAAGGAGTACGGCGACTTCGAACTGCTCGTCGACTACAAGACCGTGCCCCTCGCGGATTCCGGCATCTACCTCCGCGGTGTGCCGCAGGTCCAGATCTGGGACTTCACGGAGAAGGCCAAGTTCAACCTCGGCGCCGACAAGGGCTCGGGCGGTCTCTGGAACAATTCCCCGGGCGCGCCCGGCAAGGATCCCCTCGTGCTGGCCGACAAGCCTTTCGGCGAGTGGAACTCCTTCCGGATCGTGATGGTGGGCTCGCGGGTCAGCGTCTGGCTCAACGGCAAGCAGGTCGTGAAGCACGCCCTGATGGAGAACTACTACGACCGCAAGCAGCCCATCCCCGCGCGCGGCCCCATCCAGCTCCAGACCCACGGCGGCGAGATCCGCTGGAAGAACGTCTTCATCCGCGAGATCGGTTCCGCCGAGGCCAACCGCATCCTGGCCAGCCACGGCAACGACGGATTCCAGAGCGTGTGGAACGGGAAGGACTTCACCGGCTGGTCCGGCGCGGTTGCCGACCATGAGATCGTCGACGGCACGATCCGCTGCAAGGCGGGGCGCGGCGGCCATCTCTACACCGCGGCGGAGTACGCGGACTTCTCGGCCCGGCTCGAGATCCAGATCCCGTCGGGTTGCAACAATGGACTCGCGATCCGGTACCCGGGTCATGGCGATCCCGCCTATGCCGGCATGTGCGAACTCCAGGTGCTGGCCGCGGACTACGAGACGGTCCACAAGGCCAAGTTGGATCCCCGCCAGGTCCACGGCTCCGCCTACGGCATGGCTGCCGCCCATCAGGGTTACCTGCGTCCGGCCGGCGAGTGGAACTTCCAGGAGGTGACCGTCCAAGGATCCAAGATCCGCGTGGAACTCAACGGTTCAGTGATCCTGGACACGGACCTCTCCAAGGTCAGCCAGTACATGGCCAACAGCCCGCATCCGGGCAAGGACCTGAAGCAGGGGCACCTCGGGTTCGCCGGACACAACGACCCCGTTGCGTTCCGGAACATCCAGATCAGGAAGCTCTGACCGTCTCGGCTCCCCAGGCGCCCCGGTTCCTTTTCTTTGGAGCCGGGGCGTTGTCTTTCCTGACGTTCAGGTGGAACCGAGCTTCTCCAAAGCGGCGCGGTCGAACGCCCTGTAGTCGCAGGTCAATTCCTCACCGGCCCGGATGTCCCTCAAGGCCACCGTGACGACGGGCCCGACCTGATCCGAAGGTCGCCCGGTGGTCGGGGCTTCCGAGTGGTTCATGAAGCAGGCGTGATCGCCGCTCAAATGCCAGCATTGGTCCGCCGGATCGAGGAATGCGAACCAGTGGACGTGACGACGGGCCGGTTCCGGCAGGCTTTCGACCCAATTGGAATCCAGTACCTGATCGAAGCCCTGCTGATGCCTCCAGATGGGGGTGCCCGCCGCGACGTCGTCCACGGCGAAAAGCCCGTTGCCGTGGATGCCGCTTGGTGCGACGCGACTTGGGATCAGGATCATGCAGGACAAAGGAAAGGGGCGGAGCCGATGTGGCTTCCGCCCCTGGGTCATCCGGAAGGAATCAGCGGGTGGGGGAGAAGTCGGTCGGCCGAAGGAAGTACGACTTCACGCCACCGGGTACGGTGAGGGAACCGCCGGCAGCCTTTTCGCTCGCTTCACGGGCGGACTTCCACGCGGGATCCGCGCCGAAGGAGGCGAAGCTGGCCTTGGCCGCGGCCTGGGATTTGTGGGTCACGAAGTACAAGAGCGTGGTGTCTCCGCCCGGTTGATCCGCGAGCTTGTGGAAGTAGGCCACGTTGTGGATCCCATGCTTCTCGAACAGGGCGAGCGTGTGGTCGCGGAAGCGGGCGTCCAGATTCGGAAGACGTCCTGCCGGGGTGGTGTAGACCCGAAGCTCGAACACGCCGCCCTTCGACACGTTCCCCGTGGGGAACACCGCCGAGTAGTCGGTCAATTGCAGGTAGGGATTCTCGGCTTTCGCCACGAGCCCGCCGTTGGCCTCGCTGGCCTTGTAGGCGGCCTGCCATTCGGGATCCGCCTGAAACGCTTTCCAGGACGCCTCACGGGCCTCGCGGCTCGGGTAACGGAGAAGGAAGTGGAGACGGCGATCAGCTTCATCGGTGGGCATCCAATAGCCGAGGCTTTCGATGCCATGCCGACGGAAGAGCTTGAGGGTGTGGTTTCGGAACCGTGCCATCAGCGCGTCGCTCTTGCCCGGGTTGATGGTGTAGATCCGGAGCTCATACATCGCCGAACGGTCGGTGTTCGAGGCGGAGGCTCCAGGAACGGCGCTGGAGTGGCTGGAAACCAACCGGTCGGTGTTCCCGGTGTACTCACATCCGGTGATCAGGGCGGTGGTGGCCAGTCCGGCGGTGGTTAGAAATTCGCGGCGCTTCATGATTCACCCAAGCGTCCTGTCGACCTGATGTCCGTCAAACAAAAACCTTGTTGGCCATGCCGTCCACGTTTACCCGTTCGGCGCCAATGATCCGGAGAGAAGCCAAGATCCATCGCGTCACCGGGGAGACGGACATCCGCCTGCATCTGGTCGTGGACGGAAAGGGCAAGGCCGACGTCCGGACCGGGATCGGCTTCTTCGACCACATGCTGACCGCGTTCGCGCGCCATTCGACGTGCGACCTCAAGCTGCGGTGCAAGGGGGACCTCGAGGTCGATGATCACCATACCGTCGAGGACTGCGGCATCGCCCTCGGTCAAGCGTTCCTGGAGGCCTTGGGCGACAAGCGTGGCCTCCGCCGATACGGTGCCGGATTCGACCCGCGGAACCCCTTCACTGGAGAAGCATATGTCCCGATGGACGAGGTGCTTGCACGTGGCGTGATCGACTTCAGCGGCCGTCCGTATCTTGTCTGGCGCGGCATGGATTCCCTGTCCCAGAAACGGATTCCGATAGAGGACCGCGAACAGGATGCCTCATCGCGGTTCCGATTCGGATTGGCCAAGGAGTTCTTCCAAGGATTCGCCAACGAAGCCCGTTGCAACCTGCATCTGGAGCTTCTGGATGGAGGGGAGCCCCATCACGTTGTGGAGGCCCTTTTCAAGGCGTTTGCGCGTGCTGTCGACCATGCATGCCAGATGGATCCGCGGATCGCGGGTGTCATCCCCAGCAGCAAGGGAAAGCTCTAGCTTGGATTCCTTCCCCAATCCAATCCGTCGGACCGCCGAAATGCCTCCACCGATTCCCGTGTTTCAGTCCGCTTGAAGCGAGCCTGAATACGACCCAACGCCCTGCGTCGATGCCCTTGTCGGTGAAACATGATTATCCGTCCGCACCCGACGAATCGTTGGTGCGGTGGGCGCAAAGTGGCGACACCGAGGCGTTCGAACAGCTGGTCTTCCGTCACCGGGACAAGATTTTTGCCCGGGCGATGATGATGATGCGCAATGAAGACCAGGCGTTGGAGCTGTCTCAGGAAGCGTGGGTGAAGGCATGGCAACGTCTGGCTCAGTTTCAGGGCGAATCGAGTTTCGCCACGTGGATGACGCGGATCGTCATCAACCTGTGCCTCGACCAATTGCGGCGTCAGAAGCGGGTGCGCACGGAATCCATCGACGAGATGCAGGAGGAATCCGGCGGCGTCGAAAGGCAGTTGCCGGTTGCCGATCCCAACCCCACTGCGGGATTGGAGCAGGACGAGTTGCGTCGGCGCATCGACGAGGCTTTGGGGAAACTGACGGAGGCTCACCGCACCGTGGTGGTACTCCATGAATTTGAAGGACTTGAATACAAGGAGATCGCAAAGCGGGTTGGTATTTCGATCGGGACGGTGATGTCCCGGCTGTTCTACGCCCGTCGTCGGTTGGCGACCCTTTTGCAGAGTTTGAAGCGAGAAAGATCTGAATGAAAACGACTGAAATGACCTTGGACCTGCAGGCCTACGTCGATGGCGAACTGCCTTCCGACCGTCGCCAGGCGGTCGAAGCCATGCTGTCAGGCGATGCCGAAGCGAGGGAGCTGGTCGAGGGCCTGCGCCGACTGAGTCTTCTGGTCCGTTCCCACGAGCCGGAAATCAAGGTGCCGGCCAGCCGCGAGTTCTACTGGTCGCAGATCCAGAAGCAGATCGACCTCGTGGAGCGGGAGGAGATTCGTCGTCCTGCCGGTTTCGCTTTGGGATGGCTTCGATGGCTGGTTCCAGCCGTGGGAGCCGCCGCTGTTGCAGTGGTGGTGTCGCTCAGGCCGGGGCCGGAGGAGGTCACCTTGGCCGGCGCCTTTGATTCCGCTCAGACGGAATCTTCCGCCGTGGTCTTCCGTTCAGAAAGCGACGGCGTTACCATCCACTGGATCGATTGATGGGTTCCCGCGGATCCCGGGATATCCCCATTCGGAAGCCTTTCCTGATGAACTTTTTCCAACGCCTGTACCTTCTCCTCGCCTTTGCAGGGATCACGGTTTCGACCCTCGGCGGCGACGCCAAGCTTCGTGTCGAACTCGCCTGGGGAACCGATGGTACACGGCCCGACGGCAAGGATCTGGTGGAACTCGATTCCAAGGCGCGCGAGAAGCTGCGTCACTTTCGCTGGAAAAACTATTGGGTGGTGAAGTCGGAGACGCCTTCGGTTCCTGAAAAGGCCAGCCGTTCCTTGGTCCTCGATCGGTGTCAGGTGGACCTGAAGGTCCTTCCGAACAACCAGATCGAGGTTCGCCTCTCGACGGTTCTTCCGGATCGGGAGCTGAAGCTGATCAAAACCGTTCAGCATTCGATGGACGCGCTCAAGCATGGCGAGTTCCTGATCATCGCCGGCGACGACAAGAAGAAGTGGGATGACGCGTGGTTTGTGATCATCCGTTCGGAACCCTGATGCGACGCTTCCGGGCGGCCTGTCCACAATCTGTAGGCGGTTCCAGTGCCGGTGGGCCCAAGGGCTGGGGGAGCGTGTGAATCCTATTGTCCCGCCGTCGCATCCGGCATAGGTTTTCGGAGCTCAGAGCGGTCCGTTTCCGCACCGCTTTTCCGATCTCCTATGGCAGAAAAAACACCCCCCGGGGACACGTACGACGGTTCAAAAATCAGCACCCTCGAAGGTCTCGAGGCGGTGCGGAAGAAGCCTGGCATGTACATCGGGGGCACCGATGAGAGGGCTCTTCATCATTGCGTGTCCGAGGTGCTCGACAACTCGGTCGACGAACACCTTGCCGGTCATTGCAACCGGATCGAAGTCACCATCCATGTCGACGGTTCGATCTCGATCCGGGACGACGGTCGCGGCATTCCGGTCGATCCCCATCCGGTCAAGAAGATCCCGACCGTGGAATTGGTGCTCACCACCCTCCATTCCGGCGGGAAATACGGCCAAGGTGGCTACAAGTTCTCGGGCGGTACCCATGGCGTTGGAGCCAAGTGCGTCAATGCCGTCTCAGAATGGTTCGAGGTCGAGGTCAGTCGCGACAACAAGGTCTACCACATGGAGTTCGAGCGTGGGAAGACCACCAAGGCGCTCGATGTCATCGGGAAGTCCAAGTCCACCGGGACTCTGATCACCTTCAAGCCGGATCCCGAGATCTTCAAGGAGACGGTCGAGTTCAAGTTCGATCGGATTGCCCAGCGGTTGAGGGAACTGGCCTGCATCAATTCCGGATTGGAGATCGTCTTCGTCGACGAACGCCAGCCGGACGCCAAGCCGGAGACCTTTTACTTCAAGGACGGAATCGAGGAGTTCGTGCGACAGCTCAACAAGAGCCGCTCGGTCATCCATCCGAAGCCCATCGTGATCCGCAAGGAACTGAAGACGGTCTCCTCTGACAAGGACATCGAGGTCCACTCGGAGGTCGTGCTGCAGTACAACGACAGCTTCACGGACCAAGTCCTCTGCTACACCAACACCATCCACAACCCGGATGGCGGCGCCCATCTGTCCGGATTTCGCAATGCCCTCACCCGTTCGATCAACCAGTACGCGAAGTCGAACAACCTGCTGAAGGACAAGGATCCCCAGATCACCGGCGACGATGTCCGGGAAGGGCTGACCGCGGTCATCTCGATCAAGCACAGCGATCCCAAGTTCGAGTCCCAGACCAAGGTGAAACTCATCTCTCCCGAGGTGGAGAGCATCGTGGGTTCGGCCTCCTACGAGGGTTTGATGAACTACTTCGACGACAATCCGCCGGTCGCGAAGAAAATCGTCGAGAAGGCCCTCAACGCCGCTAGGGCGCGGGAAGCGGCCCGCAAAGCCCGCGAGGCGGTCCGTAAAACCGCCCTCACCGGTGGTGGTCTCCCCGGGAAGCTGGCCGACTGCTCGGACCGGGATCCGGCCAACACGGAACTCTACATCGTCGAGGGTGACTCGGCAGGTGGCTCCGCCAAGCAAGGTCGGGATCGGAAGTTCCAAGCCATCCTCCCCATCCGCGGCAAGCTGATCAACGTCGAGAAGGCTCGCCTTGACAAGGTGCTGCAGAACAATGAGATCCGAACGATGATCACCGCGATCGGCACGGGGATCGGCGAAGGGGAAGGGGAAGGGGCTTTCAACCTCGAGCGGCTGCGTTACCACAAGATCATCATCATGACCGACGCCGATGTGGACGGTTCCCACATCCGGACCCTCCTGCTGACGTTCTTCTACCGGCAGATGTCCCGCCTGATCCGGGACGGGTACGTCTACATCGCACAACCGCCCCTTTACTCGGTCACGCGGAAGAAGCGGACCGAGTACGTCGACGACGACCTCCAGTTGAACCGGATCCTGTTGCAGATCGGCACCGAAGAGGTGCGTTTGCGCGGGGTCGACGGCGGGCCCGAGTTCGCTCCCAAGCAACTCGAGGAGATCCTCGGGATTCTCGAGTCGCTGGACAAACACGCCGTGTACATCCAGCGGCGCGGAGGCGACTTCTCCGCGTATCTGGAAGCCCGCGATTCGAGCGGGGCGCTTCCCGAGCACATGATCAAGATCCGGGATGGCAACGAGGAGACCGTCCACTACTTCGTCACCGGGGAAGCGGCCGATGCCTTCAAGTTGACCCATCCTGATCTCTTCGGCGATCTGGAGGCGCGGGAGAAGGTGGAGAAGAAGGGGGTGACCCGTCGCGGCTCCTATCACAGCCTGCACCTGGAATCGAAGGCGATCGGTGAACTCCTCGCGCGCCTGGCGAAGAAGGGGCTTCCGGTGGAGCACTATTCCGCCCAGGACAAGCCGCTGTTTGAGATCATCGAAGGTGATGGGGATCGGGCGACGGTGACGCCGCTCTTTTCGGTTCCGGAGATCCTGAGCGCGGTGAAGTCCGTCGGAAAGAAGGGGATCCAGATCACCCGATTCAAGGGACTGGGCGAAATGGACGCCAAGGAACTCTTCGACACCACCATGGATCCGAAGCGTCGGAAGCTGCTCCGGATCGATCTCACCGATGCGGTCGAAGCCGAGGAGATGTTCACCCGCCTGATGGGGGACGAAGTGGAGCCGCGCCGTCAGTTCATCGAGGACAATGCCTTGAACGTCCGGAACCTGGACGTTTGAGATCCGGTACCTGGGGCGCCTTCGCGGGATCGCGGTTGGCGCCGGGAATCACCCAAAGAATTTTTCGTTTTTCCGACTATGCCTGACGACAAGACCCCGGTGCCGCCGAGTGGCGGCGCCTATTCGGCCGGTGAGAAGATCACCAAGATCAATGTCGCCGAGGAGATCAAGGCCTCGTTCCTCGACTACTCGATGTCCGTGATCATTTCCCGTGCACTGCCGGACGTGCGGGACGGACTGAAGCCTTCGCAGCGGCGCATCCTGTACGCGATGCATGAGCTTTCGCTGTTTCCCGGACGCAAGCCCTACAAGTGCGCGAAGATCTGTGGCGACACTTCGGGCAACTACCATCCCCACGGTGAGGCGGTCATCTACCCGACCCTCGTCCACATGGCCCAGCCCTGGGCGATGCGCGAGAAGTTGATCGAGGGCAAAGGCAACTTCGGTTCGGTGGAGAACGATCCGCCGGCCGCGATGCGTTACACCGAGGCCCGTCTGACCCACCTTGGTGCGGCGCTGATGCAGGACATGGATCGGGACACGGTCGATTTCGTCCCGAACTACGATGAGCGAATGACCGAGCCGACGGTGTTTCCGGCGGCCTTCCCCAACCTCTTGGTCAACGGCGGCACGGGCATCGCGGTCGGCATGGCCACCAATCTCGCCCCGCACAACCTCGCCGAGGTTGTCGAGGGGATCTGCGCCCAGATCGACAACCCGGAGATCACCAACGCCCAGCTCCAGAAGTTCATCAAGGGCCCGGATTTTCCGACCGGCGGCATCCTTTGCGGTGTCGACGGCATCCGCTCCTACTTCGAGACGGGGCGTGGAGGTGTGAAGCTCCGCGGCCGCATCGGGGTCGAGCAGCTCAAGGGTGGACGTGAACAATTGGTCATCACGGAGATCCCGTTCAACGTCAACCGGGCCGCGTTGGAAGAGCAGATCGCGGACATGGTGACCGAGAAGATCATCACCGACATCTCGGCGATCCGGAACGAATCCGACGAGAACTGCCGGCTGGTCATCGAACTCAAGCGGGATGCGATCCCGAAGGTTGTCATCAACAACCTCTACAAGCACACCCAGCTTGAGGTGAGCTTCAGCGTCAACGCCTTGGCGATCGACCATGGTCGTCCGAAGACGCTCAAGCTCCGGGAGATGATCGCGGCCTACATCGATCATCGCCGCGAGGTGATCCTTCGCCGTACCCGTTTCGAACTGCGCAAGGCTGAAGAGCGGGCGGAAACCCTCGAGGGTTATATCTGCGCGCTTTCCAACCTCGATGAGTTCATCCGGATCATCCGGAGCTCCAAGAACCGCGACGAGGCCCGTGTCAAGCTGCTGGCCTTCGAGTGGACCCGGGCGCAGGTCGAACGATGGGGCATCCTGGTCCGCTCCGAGGCGCGTCTCACCAAGGGGCGCTATGCCCTCTCAGAGCGGCAGGTCGACGCGATCCTGGACTTGCGTCTCTACCAGCTCACGGGCCTCGAGATTGACAAGGTCCGAGGCGAGTACGCCGAGTTGATCGAACGCATCAAGGACCTCCTCGACATCATTGCACGGGAGTCGCGCGTGATGGGCATCATCAAGAAGGAACTGCGCGACATCAAAGACAAGCACGGGAATCCCCGCCGGACCGAGATCGTCCCCGACGAGGGCGAGATCGCGATCGAGGACCTCATTGCCAACGAGGGGGTGATCGTGACACTGACCCACAACGGCCTCATCAAGCGGACCAACGTCTCGAGCTACCGCGCCCAGAAGCGCGGGGGCAAAGGCGTGATCGGGATGTCGACCCGCGAAGCCGAGAAGCCTGAGGACAGCGACTTCATCGAGCGTCTCTTCACGTGCTCCACGCACGACTACCTGATGTTCTTCACGAACCTCGGCAGGGTCTATGTCGAGAGGGTCCATGAGATCCCCGACATGGGACGTGCCGCGAAGGGAAGGAGCATAGCCAACCTGCTGGAACTGCGTGCCGAAGAACGCATCCAGGCCTTGGTCCGGGTCGTCGCCAAATACGGCCCCAACAAGGAGGATCAAACGTGGCAGCAAACCCAGGAACTATTCTTCGTGACCCGGATGGGAACCGTGAAGCGGACCGCGCTCAGCGACTTCCAGAACGTCCGCAAGGGAGGCATCATCGCGATCACCCTGGAACAGGGGGATGACCTCGTGGAGGTCTGCCTGACCACCGGGCAGAACGAGATCGTACTGATCACGAAGGAGGGCATGAGCATCCGTTTCGCCGAGGAACAGGTGCGATCCATGGGGCGCAATGCCGCTGGCGTGAAAGGGATCGAGCTGGAGACAGGGGATTCCGTGGTGGCCCTAGCCCTGGTCGACCCCGATGCGACACTCTTGGTCGCCGGCGAGAACGGCATAGGCAAGCGCACCAGCTTCGAGGAGTACCGCGCGCAGAGTCGCGGGGGCAAGGGGATCATCACCATGAAGACCGGAGACAAGACGGGGAAGGTGGTGGGTGCCCTCAGCGTCAAGGACGCAAACGAGCTCATGCTGATCACGGTCGGTGGTCAGATGGTTCGGATCCCGGTCCGGGGAATTCGTGAGGCGGGAAGGAACACGATGGGCGTCAAGCTGATCGACCTCGCCGAGAAGGATCGCCTCCAGGCGATCGCCCCGGTGATCAGCGAAACCCAGGAAGAGGAAGCCGTGGGTGGAGAAGCCCCGCCGGCAGAATAGACGCCGACACTGTAGACCAAGCAAAAGGCGCCGCTCAGCGGCGCCTTTCTTGCATTTTCTCAGGGAGTACCGCGTGGACCTCAGCCGATGCGCCACGTGATCCGGGCCTTGTTCAGGTCGTACGGTGACATCTCCATCTTCACCCGGTCCCCTGGCGTCAACCGGACGAAGCGCTTTCGCATCTTCCCCGAGATCGTGGCCAGCACGACGTGTTTGTTGTCCAATTCGACCCGGAACATGGTTCCAGCCAAAACGGAGACGACCTTACCCTCGACTTCAATATGTTCTTCCATGCAGGCAACGGACCCCAGCGGAGCACTCCCCCTCTGGGAGCCGCGAAAATGAAGATTCGGCGGAGTCTGACAAGGTCCAAATCCTTGTGAGCCACCGGCGAGAGGGATTTTCGTTTGGATGCCTCGAGGTATCGCTTCAGTCGAGATAGGCCGATCCGTTCCGTCCGACCTGCCCCAAGCGAAGATCTGCGCGTGGACTTGGGCTTCTCCGGGCGCTGCTTCGAGGGTCTTTATGCCGTCTTTACAATTCGGCTGCTTCCGGAAATCAAAGGTTAATCGACCCCGTCTCATCTGAGGTCCCGGTTTCGAGTCCATCTGGGTGCAACCGGATTGCCCTGAACAATGAAATCCACAATCGCTCGAATCTTCACCATGGGTCTTCTCGCAACGCTGCCGGACCTGTGTAACGCCCAGTTTGGTCCTCCGCCGGGCGGAGGACGTGGCCCGGGCGGTCCTCCATCGCGGGAGCCGACGGAATTGGTCAAGAAGTTCGACCTCGACGGCAACGGCTACTTGGATGCCGACGAAAGGCAGTCTGCCCGCCGAGAGGCCGCACAGAAGCCGAGGTCTGGCCTTCCCGGTTTCCGAGGTCCTGGAAGACCCGGCTCGACACCTCCGCAGCCCACTCCAGGCCCCAAGGTGCGACCGCAGGATGTCGCATCGATCTCAGGTGCGGATCTCTATGATCAGGGAGTCGTTCGAACCTTCTTCCTGACATTCGAATCCAGCGAATGGGAGAAGGAGTTGTCTGACTTCAGGGATACGGATGTCGACGTTCCCGCTACACTGCAAGTAGATGGGAAAACCTACAAAAAAGTGGGCGTTCATTTTCGTGGAATGTCGTCGTATTCGATGGTTATGGAAGGACAGAAAAGGTCTTTTAATATCTCAATGGACCTGGCCCAAAAGGGACAAAACATTCTTGGGTATAAAACGTTGAATCTATTGAACTCGCACGAGGATCCATCGTTCCTAAGGACGGTGCTCTACAGTCGAATTGCACGCGAGTATTTGCCAGCCCCGAAAGCGAATTTAGTGCATGTGGTCATTAATGGAGAGAGCTGGGGAATATATTCAAATGTTCAGCAGTTCAACAAAGAGTTTTTGAAGGAAAACTTTAATTCTGCTGCCGGTACTCGTTGGAAGGTTCAGGGTAGTCCGAATGGGCGAGGTACTCTTGAGTATCTTGGGGCTGATCCGCAGGCTTACAGAAAGATATATCAGCTCAAAAGCAAAGAATCCCCGGAAGCTTGGGCGCGTTTGGTTGAAATGATTCGAGTCTTGAACCAGACTCCGCCCGAAAAGTTAAAAGAGAATCTCGAGCCGGTCTTGGATGTAGATGGTGCACTCCGATTTCTTGCTCTCGAGAATGCCTTGATCAACAATGATGGATATTGGATTCGAACGAGTGACTATGCATTGTATCTGGATGGATTTGGTCGGATTCACTTAGTTCCTCACGACATGAATGAAGGGTTCTCTAGGCCGGGAGGTCCAGGATTTGGTGGCGGAGGCGGAAGGCCTGGAGGACGTCGAGGACCGCCGGGTTTTGAAGGCGGGGGGCGAGAGTTCGGGCCGCCTGGACAGGAACCAAATGGGCAGGCTCCGGGGCGGCCTCCACGTGGAGAGTTCAAGCCGGACGAAAAGTCTCTCGTCGACGGACTGAAGCTTGAGCCGTTGGTTGCAGCTCAAGATCGATCTAAGCCGCTAATCTACAGGCTCTTGGCGGTGGATGAGTACCGTATGAAGTATCTCCGCTATGTCCGGGAGATTGCCGAAAACTCGCTCGACTGGCAGCGATTGGGGCCGATTGCCGAACGACTACACGCAGCGATCGAACCCGTTGTGAAATCCGATGGTCGTAAGCTCGATTCAAATGAGGATTTTGAATCGAGCCTAAGCCTGAGTGGAAACAAGGGTTCTGTGATCTCGCTCCAACGGTTTGCTGTTGAGCGCAGAATCTTTCTTCTGGAGAAAAAGGAGGAGAAGAATCCCTGAGTCTTCCGGGAGGAAGTGGGTGTTCAAACCTTCACCGAAATCTGAAGCGGGTCAGTCAATCTCTGTTCCAGTTTGGAAATGTTTTCTTGAATCCTGTCGATGTATGGATTAATGCCGTTTGGCTGGGGTTTTGCCAAATAGCGAAACAGTCCTGCAAAGTCAGACTCGATTTTCGGCTGGACGTAACGCTTCCAAAACGCAGGCGTTCGCTGCATTAGATCTTCAGCACTTGAAAACAGTTCTGCTTCAGCGCCGTTAAAGTGGGAGGATTCTTTGAACTCTTCAAAGAGGATCGGCAATTTTTCGATGTAGTCGTCCGCTGCCATTTGACCCAGCAAATCCGCGGTTCCGAGAGCATAACCGGCGATTCGATACTCTTCCGTATCAAAGTGAATGTTTGATGGGGTTGTACCCATTCCTGTGCAACGAATCATGGACTGCACTGCCGAGATCTCGCGATCGGCGACTCCGTGGTGGCGCAGAAGACAATCTGCGAAATAGCAGCTCCGGCTAACATGTGTTTTTGTGTATTTTGCACCTGTTCCAGCTTTGTCAAATCGCTTCTTTAAGTATCCGGTATCGTGAAGAAGGATCGCCAGTATTGCTAACTCAAATGTTCGTTTGCTCAATGGCGGCGTCGCTTCAGCCTCTGCTCGCCCTCTCAGCAGTTGAGAGAGGCAAAGCGTTCCTTGAAGCGTGTGCTCCAAATCATGATAACGGGTATCAACCGGAAGGTAGCCAGGAAAGCGGCCGCGGAAGGCGTCGACGGCCCATCCAAACGCTCGGCTGACAAATTTGGGGTCGCTGTCTGGAAAAAGGAAGACGTAGTCGGCGTGAACTCGGGTTGCCACCGACAGCGGATCCCGGGTGTTTACCCAAGGGTGCATTTTGACCACGCATACCGCGTTTTCCCGGTTTCGCACGGAAAAAGACGCCGCAGGAAGCGGACCATCCGCAGCCCTCTGCCCCCATCGGGTCAGGGAAGGAGCGGATCCGAGTTCTGGACCGGAGTCGGTCCTTGCTTGAGACCGATGTTCTGCTCGTAAACGCCGATCTTCAGAGTCGCCGTCGGGATCTTCGCTCGGGCAGACCTTCCCAGCAGGGCCAGTCTTTGTGAGGCCTGTTCCGCCCAGGTGCTTCCAGGGTAACGGGTAAGTATTTCCTCAAGCGCTGCCCTCGCCAATTGATCCTCGGCGACCTCAGCATGAAGATGGATGTCGGCGATTCGGTTCAACCAGGCGACCACTCTTCTCTCCGGCTGGTTGGGGCTGTCCACTAGGGTCCGCAGCTCCAAGACTGCGAGCGGCGTCTTTTGGAAGGATTCGGCGTAAAGCAGCGCTAGACGCTCGCGCGACTCCCAGTCCAGCGGATGCTGTTCCAATTTCTGCACGAGATCTCTCGCTTCCGAGTTTGGGTCCGCTTCCACTTTCAAGGAAGCTCCAAGATCCTTCAGAAGGCCGATTCTCTCCTGGTGGCGGACCAAGGAAATCGGTGCCATCGGTTCGCCTGAATCTCGGGGAGCAGCCATGTGGGCGATACGTTGGCCGGCTATGCGACCCGCCTCTGAATCCGGACCGTCTTGGACGATGGTTTCAAGGACCGCGATGGCTCCAGGCAGATCCAGAACCGTGTTCTGGAGTAGATCAGCGCGAAGAAAGCGCGAGTTGTTCAGTGCCGCCTTCGGTAGCTCCGGTTGCGACTCGAAAGCCATCAGTACCCCGAGCGCCGCCGGGACATCCCCATGGTCTTGGACGAGGATCTCGGACTTCAAAGAGGTTCCTTCCCAGTCCATTGGAAACTTTTGCAGTTCCGCATCGATTTCGGCCAAGGCCACGCTCAATTCGCCCTTTTTCCGATGTGCCCGCGCCCGGAAGTAGTAGGGACGCGGTTCCACTTCCTCCTTGCCGCCCGTCAATGCGCCGGTCAGTCCGCTAAGGGCCGTGTCCACCAAGCTGGGAACCCAGATGATGGCCAAAATCACCATGGCGGGAATCATCGCTACCAAGCCGATGACAGCGCCTACAAGTCCACCTCCTGCGGCCATTCGACCCACCAAAGCCACCACGATGGCGAGAACTACGGTGATGGCCCATCGAGCACCGGCATCAAACATGCGCTGATCGTCCCGACCCGAGAGTCGATGCATCAGGAAAAGTCCTCCGGCGAGGAAGAGTAGGCCGCAGCCAAGAATGAGCAGCATGGAGTCCTAGGGGTTGCTGTAAAACATACATCGGCGCACCGGGCGGTAAAGAGCCCAATGCGCCGATGGCGCTGCCGGAAATCGAGGTGCCAAGGAGACCCTAGGACAGGATCCGGCGTCCCTCGTCGAGGAAGATTCCCTTGAACATCATCTCCAATGCCTGAGGATTGCTGGCCTTTGACAATCCCTCCTTTTCCGAGATCTTTCCAGACTTCACCAAGTCGTACAGCGCTTGGTTGAAGCTCTGCATCCCGTCTTCGCGTCCCGTTTCGATTGCGGCTCCCAGCTTCTCCAAACGATTTTCCTCCAGCATCTTACGAACAGTCGGCGTGTTGATGAGAATTTCCAGCGAAGGGGTGACGCCCCCGGAGACCGTGGAGACCATTCGTTGGCAGACGACCGCTTTCAGGGTGGCAGCCAATTGCCGACGGGTCTGCTCCCGCTCGTCGGGCTTGAAGAAGTCGAGAATGCGTCCCACCGATTGCGCGGCGTTTTGTGTGTGCAGCGTGGAGAGCACGAGATGCCCAGTGTCCGCGGCGCTGATTGCGGCTTGGAAGGAAATGGCATCCCGCATTTCGCCGACCATGATGATGTCGGGATCTTGACGTAGGACGTGCTTGAGGCCGGCTTGGAAGCTGCCTGTGTCCAGGCCGATCTCGCGCTGCTCCACCACCGACTGGTTGTCCTCGAAGACGAACTCAATCGGGTCCTCCAAAGTGACGATATGCTTTTTGAAGTTGGCGTTGATGTGCTCGATCATCGCCGCCAGCGTGGTCGATTTTCCTGACCCGGTGGTCCCTGCTACCAACACGATCCCTCGAGGGGCGGAGGCAATCGTCTTGAGAATGGGAAGAAGCCCAAGATCCTCGAAACTAGGTACTTGAGTCTTCACGTACCGCATCGCGAGAGCAAAGGTACCCCGCTGCTGGAAGACGTTGGTCCTGAAGCGTCCAACTCCGGGTTCGTAATAGGAGAAATCGACCTCGCGTTCTTCGTCGATGCGCTTCCGGGCGTGCGGTGGCACCATCACCGTCAGGATTTTGTCCATCCACTCCACCGTGGGGACTGGTGCCTCGATGGTCACCAATTGGCGGTTGATGCGGAAAACCACAGGAGTTCCCACCTTGATGTGGACGTCGGAGGCTCCACCCTCAACGGCGGCTTTGAGAATCCCACGAAGGAGGTCGGTGTCGTAGCTCATCAGGAAATTGCTGCAACCCTAAGCAGTTGCCGCGCCGGCGGACAGGGAATTTCGCGCTTTGGCCCGGAAACGGGGTGTCCTGCGCCACGACAGCCCGAAGCGGTCGCCGATGGTTCTCAGGCCTTGTCCCGAGGCGGAACTCTGACGAACCTCAACCCGGTAAAAGTCGGATGCGGCGGTAAACCGCCGCGGTCTGAGATTCAGCCATGAACTCGTCAAGAAACAATCCGGTTGTCGACTGTCCAACATGCCGGCGCGCCGGGCGATGGTTCTCCGCGGCGTTTGGGCCGTTTTGTTCCGACAGGTGTCGTCTGATCGATCTCGGTCGCTGGTTCAACGAGGAGAACAGAATCACTAGGCCATTGGAAACCAACGACCTAGACACCTCCGATCCCCTTGGATCGGCTGGCAGGCCGCCAGGCGAAAAGGACAGGACTTAGCCTTTAGGTAACCTTTTCAGCAGGTATCCGTCTCTACGGGACCTAAGGATGGCTGGAAAATTGCTTGCCGGGCCATTCTGAATCTTTGGAAGAGGTGACCGCCACGCAATTAAGGGTTTTACACCCACCCCTCGAATCGTCGACGCTCCGCCTGCAGGATGGAGGGGGCTGGAGTCTGGACATCGGATTTCGGATCTTCGCCGCCGACCGCTCGAGGAAAGCGGCGCAGACTGTGAGGGCAGCGTGCCCGAATCTCCAACAACCCGCCTTCACTTTAGTATAACAAAAATGCCTGCAATGCGCTTCAAGGGACTTGTTACAGCTGGGGCCGCACTGACATCCAGCTTGGCGTGTCTCGGCTTCGAATTGGAAGGTTATGACCTCGACAAGCTATTTAGCTATAGCTGGGGAGAGTTTCGAGTTCGTCCGCAATTTGCGACAAGCTTTTCGTTCAACGACAATATCTTTTTCGCGCCGTCTGAAAGCCTCGAGTTCATAAATCAATTCGATCCGGCTTATCTGATTAACGAGGTTCCAGCTCGGTCAGGTTATGATTTCTCTCCTTCACAAGGTTCACCGTTGCAGCCTTACACGGGTGTGCTCCAGTATCAAGTATATCGGAATACAAATATAACCCCAACGAACCGAGTTGCGAGTTCTCCGCTGTTTCTCTCGAATGTCTTTCCCCCACTGGAAGTTCCTTCTGCGCCCGGCCAATTTGGAGCGCTGTTCGGCTTTCGTACAAACAGTCTCCAATTTTCGAAAAGGACGGCTGACGTAATCGGTTCAGTAAGTCCGGGGGTTGAACTTCAATACGGATCGGAAGAATATAACTTTATTGGTGGTAGCTATAATGTTGATATCGTTCGGTACATTGATCAAGGTATTGAGCCAGATCCGATGCACCGTTTCCGACTCCAACAGCGAGTAGAGCGAAGCCGAATTCGGTTTGACGGAAACCAGTCGCTGGGTTATGTATCTTCATTCTTGGGGGGCGGAGCCAACCAAGGTGGTCGTCTGGTTGATCGTTGGAACGGGTTAATGGTAGGTCGGGTAACTTACGACAGTTCTGCGAAGACTGACATATATTCGGAGATGTCGTATAATTTTACGGAATACAAAACCAGCGTACCTCTTTACAGTATCAATACGTGGCAGGTAGGTCTTGGATCTACTTATAAACCAACTGAGAGGCTCTTTTTCTTCACTGAAGGTCACTACTCCCAAACCGCTTCCACTCCTTCGGTCAGCACTCTGGCTCCGGCGCCCTACTCTCAAGTCTATGGAGGGTTCTTTGGAGTCCGGGGTAATTTCACCGAGAAGATTCAGGGATCGATCCGCGGCGGCTATGAGATTCGAGAGTTTCCCAACGTTCCTGCGGCGGGTTCTTTTGGCATTCCTGCCGCTGAGGTTTCATTGACCTATCTTCCGCGTTATTCCACACAGGTCACGATTTCCTATAGCCGCAGAACTTCCGTGGCACCTCAGCTTGCACAACAAGCGGCGTCTTTCGATGCCCTAGTGCTCGGAGCGAGGCAAGTTATTGGAGCTTCTGCTAAATGGATGGCTTCCGCTGAGGTGAGAATGTCTCTCGGTGACTTTGACAGTCTTGTCACTCCTCGGGCAGTCGTCTATGATCACATTCCAGGGAGTAATTTGAGGTACCCGGTGGTCCGTGCGGCGGACTTTCAGCGGAGTGACAATTCGATGAATTATAGCCTTGGTCTGTCCTACACTCCGAGGCCTTGGTTGCGGGCGCAGTTGGGTTACGAATATGAGTCGTATTCTAATAAATTTACGGATGCTGGCTTTGAAAACTATTTTCTGCCAGACTATGATGCGCACCGCGTAACATTTACAGTTCAGCTTGGGTACTAAAATGAAAATGAAATTGAGCATTGTCCTAGGATTGATCCTGGGAATTGTAACATCAGTCCTGAAGGGGGATGACAACGTTCGACTACTGATGCCGGGGGACATTTTGATGTTTCGTGTGGCTGAAGAAGTTGAAATGACGCAAAGGATCACGATTCCGAATGATGGTAAGATCACCTACTGGCTTCTTGATCCTGTTGTTGCGACGAACCGATCCGTAGCTCAGATTCGTCAGACAATTTATGAAATGTTGGATAAGGATTACATCATTAAGCCGGCTCTTTCGGTAGAGGTGGAGGTGTACTCGAAGCAGTATATCAATGTTGGTGGTGCGGTAATGGAACCTGGTCGGAAAGAACTCCCGGTTGATAGGAAGATCGATATCATGGATGCGCTTTCGATGGGAAGGGGTTTCAGCCCTAAGGCAGATAAGAATGAAATCTTTCTTCGGCGGAAAGGTCAGACAGTCAAGTATACCAAGCGGCAGTTAGATCAATTGTTCGAAAAGGGGGAGAGAATAATTATCGAGCCCGATGATAACATTGATGTAAAAGAAGCGATTTTCTAATCCCGAACTTTACCTTTCCATGGAAGAAAACAATCCAGTTCAGCAGTCGACAAAGCCCAGTTCGGCTGATCAGAACAACAATTTAAGGCAGTATTGGCATGTCGTTTTGGAGCGGCGCTGGCTCATTATTGCTACTTGGGCAGCATGCATGATGGCTGGAGTGATTTACTCCTACCAAGCCACGCCGATGTTTCGTGCTGTCGCTAAACTCCAGATCGACCCTGAATCTTCAGGCGTTCTGAACCTGAAGGATACGATATCCTACGGAGCCAAGGATCAGGACTATCTCCAGACGCAATATCGGAACCTTGAGAATCGAAGCCTTCTGGCTGAAGTTATTGAGAAATTAAAGCTTGATTCTGAAGACGAAAGGTACAAAGGAGCCTTAGACAAGGTCGCGGCCCTGGATGAAGATATCAAAATTGTTCCGATTCGTCTGACCCGCCACGTTGAGGTTCAGGTAATCCACCCGAATGCCAAGCAGGCGGAAAATATTGCGAACACCCTGCTGAAGATATTTCTTCGAAATAATCTTGATGATAAAAAACAGAAGTCGCTCCAAGGCTACAATATCCTTAATCAGGAGGCCAATGCAAAGGAGGTCGAACTGGCTGCTCTTCAAAAGGACCTTCAGAAATATCGTACTGCCAAGGGAATGATTTCGCTCGTGGATGAGCAAAACATCGACGCATTGACGATGCGTGACTTGAAGTCTGCCTATGAAGTCATCAGGTCGCAGTCGGACACGGCACTTAAGACCGCGGGACAAGCGAAGCAAGCAGCTGCCGAGGGAAAAGAGTTGAGCGAGATTGCCGCGATTGCGAAGGACGAGCAGGTCGGTGCGCTGCGGCGTTCGATCAACATGAACAATTCGAAGCTAGCCGCTCTGAAGACCAAGTACCGGGCCAAACATCCTAAGGTTGTTCAGGTGTTGACCGAACTTCGCGCCGACGAGCAGAAGCTTCGAGATGAGTCCGAACGGGTCTACAAGGCTCTTTTGGACGATGCGCAGCTTCAAAAAGACCGTGAGGCGGAAGCGCTTCGGAAATACAAAGAATCGGAATCCCGCGTTTTTGCCCTTGGTGACGCGAAGATTGATTACGATATTAAGGAGCAGAAATTGAAGCGTGTTGAGCTGATCTATCAGGCAATCCTTACAAAAGCCAGGGAGTTCGATATCGGAACTAAAGACCTTCTTCAGAATATGAAGGTCGTAGATCCGGCGATCGTTCCGGTGAAGCCTGTTAAGCCGAACAAACCGTTGATTTTTGTTATTAGCATCATCGGAGGGTTCGGCGTTGCAGTCGGCTTGGCGCTGTTTGTCAACTTCTTGGATGATTCGATCAAGAGCCAAGAAGACGTTGAGAATGTGCTTCATCTTCCCTTCTTGGGATATATTCCTAACGTTAAATCGACCAGCGTTGTCGAGCGCGATCTACAAGCTCACCTTCACCCAACTTCAAGTTCAGCGGAGGGTTTCCGCACGCTACGAGCTGCTGTTTCCCTGACCCGTAACGCAGACAAGCTTCGGGTGATCAGCGTTACCAGTACGATTCCGTCTGAGGGTAAATCGTTGGTGGCTTCCAACTTGGCTATTGTCACGGCCCAGACCGGTTTGCGGACTTTGCTGGTGGACGCGGATCTTCGGCGTCCCTCAGTTCACAAGGCATTCCAGCTTCAGAGTCCGGTTGGCCTCTCCGCCTATTTGGCTGAACGGGTCAATAGCATCTCTGAGATTGCCCATACAACTGAAGTTCCCAACCTCGACGTGATCTGCTGCGGCGCCACGCCTTCCAATCCCTCGGAGCTCATTAGCTCCAAACGGATGATTCAGTTCTTGGATGAAGCTTCCCAACGCTATGACCGCGTTATCTTGGACTGTCCTCCTGTATCGGCGGTTGCTGATCCCTTGGTCGTGGGCGCCATGGCAGATGGCGTCGTGTTCGTGACCAAGTTCAACAAGATTCGTCGCGAGCATGCAGTACGATCAGTCCAACGAATTCAAGATGCCGGCATCCATATCATTGGATTGGTCCTGAATGATATTGACTTCGAAGGCAAGGATTCGTACTACTACAGTTATCACTACTATCAGAATCGTTACTACGCGTCGCATTATCGTAACAAGTCATCCTTAGACACTGGGAAGATCAAGAAGACTCCAGATGATACTGCCAAGTCGTCCTAATTGAAACGACTTCAAGGGGCGCAGGCTTAGGCCTGCGCCCCTTTTCCATTTTTGATTACGGAACAACGAGTGCCGATAATGATCCAAGGTCATGAGGAACGGGGCCGAATTGGCAATGGGTTCCAGGGGCTTTTCCTTGCGGTGCTAGGGGGAGTTTCCGCTGGAATTCTGTCGGCCTTGTTCTTGGGGCTTCTCGAAAGAGTAAACATCTTTTTTCAACTCAACCCTTATCTTGTTCTGGGCTTGCCCCTCGCGGGGACGATAAGCTACTTCGCTTTTCGCCGGTTTGGACAGGGAGTTGAAACGGGGAATTCGTTAATACTACAAGTTTATCACTGTAGTCGTGCATCCGTGCCGTTTCGGATGGTTCCCATGGTTTTGATGGGCACACTGCTGACTCATCTTTTTGGCGGATCTGTCGGAAGAGAAGGAACAGCAGTTCAGATGGCCGTTGGAGCTTTGGTTGGAGGTGCGAGACGGTTGGGGTTTAGTAGCGAAAGGAACCAACAACTTATTGCCTGTGGAATCTCCGGTGGCTTTGGTGCTGTTTTCGGAACGCCCTGGGCAGGTGCGGTATATGCTGTAGAAATGCCAGTGTTGGGATCTTTTCAGTGGAGAAATCTCCCGCTGTGCATCCTGTCGTCTCTAATTGGACATTGGGTTTGTTTGGCTTGCGGTGTGGTGCACTCGAGTTACCCGAAAATTGGGTCGATGGATTCGGATCTTTTGTACCTTTGTCTCCGATTGGTTATAGCAGGGGTTGTTTTTGGCTGCTGTGCTCGGATTTTTCTATATGCCCATCGTGAGGTTGGAAAGTTTGCGAGTCGCCTTGGAGTGTCCGGGCTTTGGCGTGTCTTGCTATTCAGCGGCGCAGTAGTTCTCTTGGGTACACTGGGAGGCTTGGGGGACTATCTTGGACTCGGTGTCAGTAGTTTGGATCCGTCCACGCCAAGCCTACTGGGTAGCTTTTCAGTGGGTGGCGTATCCTACTGGAGTTGGTTATGGAAGCTTGTGCTTACGGTGTTGACACTTTCCGCGGGCTTCCGTGGCGGTGAGGTTACCCCACTTTTCTTCATTGGAGCCGCCATTGGAAATGCTACCGCTATGGTATGTGGATGGCCGGTGGACTACTTTGCGGCTTTGGGCATGGCCGCCGTCTTCTTCGGAGCCTGCCATTGTCCTTTCGCGGGCTGCATCATGGGTATGGAACTGTTCGGAATTGATCTGGCCGTTCCGTTTTTTGTGGCGTGCCAGATCTCACACCGGGTCTGCGCCGGCCTTAGCCTCTACCCGGAACAACGCCCGAAAGCATTTCCTCTCCCCCCGACAACGAAGTCCTAAGGAGACTTCGAGTCCTGCAGTCCAAATTCGTGGAGTTTCCGATGAAGTGTGCGTCGGCTGACTCCCAACTTCTTGGCGGCTTCCGTCCGATTTCCCGAGGTTTCGGTGAGCGCATGGATGACCAACTGCCTCTCGGCCTCCTTGAGGGAGAGGCGGCCGGATCCGATGGCATGGGTCGTTTGCCGACTGCTTTCTATCACTTCGACTTTGTGGTCGCGGACCTGGGGCGGCAGATCGCGTGGTTCGATGATGGTGGTTCGGCTAAGTACCACGGCATGTTCGATGGTGGCACGCAGTTCACGCACATTGCCGGGCCATCGGTACCTCAACAAAAGGTCCAAGGCCTCGGTGCTGAATCCTGAGAGCTGCTTTTCGTTGTCCCGGGCGAACTCCTTCAGGAAAGCAGTGGCCAGCAATGGAATGTCAGAGACCCGATCCCTCAGTGGCGGAAGATGGATGGGCACCACTGCGATACGGAAGAACAGGTCCTCCCGGAATCGGCCTTCATTGACCAAAGTCCGAAGGTCTTTGTTGGTTGCCGAAAGGAAGCGGACGTCGGCGGACTGGGTTTTTGAAGAACCCAATCGTTCGTAGGTCCGTTCACCCAGCAAACGGAGCAACTTCACCTGCGTTGTCGCGTCGATTTCCCCGATCTCGTCGAGAAACAGGGTGCCGCCTTGCGCCTGCTCCACGCGTCCCTGGCGTTTTTCGTGCGCTCCCGTGAAGGCTCCCTTTTCGTGTCCGAACAGCTCGGCCTCAAGGAGCGTCGCCGGCAGGGCGGCGCAATTCACCGTGATCATCGGGCCTCGGGCACGGCGACTCAGTTGGTGGATCGCTTTGGCGACCAATTCCTTTCCCGTGCCGCTTTCCCCAGTGATCAACACCGTGGCCGTTGACGGTCCGATCTGTTGGATCTTCTCGAAGACTTCCCGCATTCCAGGGGCTTCTCCGATGAAGTTCTCCATTCCAAACCGCTTCTCCAACCTTTGCTGAAGCTGCTCGTTTTCCGTTTCCAACCGTGTGCGTCGCAGGGCCCGCTGGATGCGCAGCTCCAATTCATCGATCTGGAGGCGTCCCTTGCTGATGTAGTCGTCTGCCCCTTCCTTCATCGCAGCCACGGCGACATCCTCGGACCCGTATGCCGTCATCAGGATGCAGACGGGTGGTTTGGAGCGGGATTTGGCCTTTCGGATCAAGGCGAGTCCGTCCTCGCCCGCCATCCGAAGGTCCGTCAGGACGACATCCACGGCCTCGGACTCGAGGATCTGGAGTGCGCCTGCAACATCAGGAGCCACGTAGACGTCAAACTTCTCCTCGAAGGCGGCCCTCAGGCCATCCCGGGTGGATTTCTCATCATCAACGATCAGAAGGATCGGCGTCACAGCGGGAAGATAGCTGTCTTTGATGGCTGCTGCATCCAATAGAATTCGGGTTGGGCCGCGCCGGAGGCGGGATCCACCTCTCGTCTATGGGCTTCGTTCCGCCGAAGTTCTGCTGGCCTTTTGTTTGGCGGTACGCAACGTGGGAGCGTGCCAGTGATCGAGGTGGATGGACTCAGCCGAACCTTTCGGAGTTATCGCAAGGAGCCGGGGTTGAAGGGGGCCCTACAGGGGCTTTTCTCCAGGAAATACGAGACCGTGACTGCGGTTTCGGATGTCCGGTTCAAGGTGGATGAAGGGGAATTTGTGGGATTCCTAGGCCCCAACGGGGCCGGCAAGACCACGACGCTGAAGATGCTCTCCGGGCTCTTGCATCCGACTTCCGGGACCGCCCGAGTGTTGGGCTACGTGCCTTGGCGACGTGAGGATGGCTACCGTCGGCAGTTCGCATTGCTGCTCGGCCAGAAGAACCAGCTCTGGTGGGACCTGCCGGCGCGAGATTCCTTGGAACTGAATGCCCGGATCTATGGCCTGAGTCGGGAAGACTTCGAGAGGCGTCTGGACGAAATGGCGTCCTTGCTGGGAGTGGGTGGCAAGTTGGCGACCGCGGTACGGGAGCTCTCCTTGGGCGAGCGGATGAAGTGCGAGTTGATCGCATCGCTGCTGCATCAGCCGCGGGTTCTTTTCCTCGATGAGCCGACCATCGGCCTGGACGTCGTTTCGCAGAAGGTGGTTCGTGAGTTCCTGCGGGAACACAATCGCCAGCATCGCACCACGATCCTCCTCACCAGCCACTACATGGCGGACATCCAGGAGCTCTGCGAACGGGTGATCGTCATCGACCAAGGAACCGTGTTTTTCGATGGGCGTCTCACCGAGGTCCTGGATCGGTTCGCGAACTTCAAGGTGGTGACGATGACGTTGGAACACGAGGTCGCCGGTGCCGGAGTCGATTTCCAGCTGCAGCAGTATGGAGAAGTGGTGGCCTCCGACGCGGGAGTCCTCCGCCTCCGGGTGCCCCGCGACCGTGTCACCGCGACCTGCAAGGCGCTGCTCGACCGCCTGCCTGTCCGGGATTTCTCGGTTGAGGAAGTGCCTGTGGAGGAGGTGATCCGGCAGCTTTTCCAAAGGGAGTCGTCCCAGCCAACCTCAGTCGGTACCAATGGCCGGTAACTCCTTCCCAAAGTGCCTTGTTTCGCGACACTCCCACCCACGCCGTGAAGGAATCCAACATCGCCCCAAGGGGCATCCAGCACTGGATCTACGTCCTTGAGGAGGGATCGGGCAAGGTTTGGGTCCGGAGGTTGGTCCTTATCCTGATCGGGATTGTCATCACCGGCCTTTTCCACCTGGACGGCGTCAAGAACTTCAAGTCCGTGGAGGCCATGGATCAGGCCCAGTTGGCCGCGAATCTCGCCGAGGGAAGGGGGTACACCACTCGGGTGATGACCCCGGCATCGATTCGTCTCGTCGCGAACCGCTATCTTGAGACCGGAGTCGATCCGGCGCTGGCCGTTCGTGCGCCGCATCCGGACATCTCCAATCCGCCGGTCTATCCGCTTTCGCTCGCGGCGCTCTTCAAGGTCCTTCCCTCATCCTGGGTCCGGGCGGTGGAGTCCAATCCCGGTTCCCGCCCTCCCGCCGAGATCATCGTCGGCGCCTTCAACTTCGTCGCCTTCCTTCTGGTGGCCTTCGGGCTGCACCGACTTGGGCGCCGTTGGTTTTCCGACGGCGCCGGACTTCTGGCCGCCTTGATGTTCGCGGGGTCCAAGTTCAATTGGGAGCTGATCTCCTCGGGTCTGCCGACTCTCTGGCTGGGGGTGCTGTTTGTCGCATTGGTTGCGTTGATGTTCGTGGTCGAGGAGAGGGTGGAATCGGGAAAGCTTCGCGGGCTGTCGTTTTGGGGAGCCGGAATCGGAGCCCTGATCGGGGTCGCCTTCCTCACCGTCTATTCCGCTTGGGTGCTCCTGTTGCCTGTTCTCCTGAGCCTGGGATTCTGGGTCGGGCCTTCCCGGCGGTGGCGGATTCTTCTCCCGACCATCGCGGGCTTCCTCATCCTGACGGGCCCTTGGATGACCCGGACATGGCTCCGTAGCGGCCTGCCACTGGGCACCGCCACTTTGGCGCCGATCTCGGACACCATGACCTTCCCAGGTGATCGCCTGGAGAGGTCCCAGAATCCGGAGCTGAAGAATGAGCTCTTCAAGGAGTCCTGGATCAAGATGGTGGGCAATGCCGAGAGCATCCTCCGCGAGGATGTGCCCCGACTTGGCGGCAATTGGTTCTCCGCGTTCCTCCTCGTCGGCCTGATGCTGCCGCTGGGCAACAACCGGCTGAACCGCTTCCGGTGGTTCCTGCTGTCGACCTTGGTCACCTTGATCCTCACCCAGGGCCTGATCCGGACACACGCCTCGACCCTGTCACCCGGGATCAATTCGGAGAACCTGCTCGCCTGGTTTGCACCGGTCGGCTTCCTCTACGCCGCGGTTTCCTTCCGCCGCGCGTTGGAGGTCTTCGAGTTCCCGTTCGAACTGGCGAAGACGCTGACCCAGGTGGCGGCCGTGGTGCTCTGCTCGCTTCCGCTCTTCATCTCGCTGCTTCCGCCGAAGATGCCGGTGATGTCGAGTCCGCCGTATTACATCCCCGCGATCCGCCAATTGGCGGGCTACCTGCCCGAAGGTGCGTCGGTCATGACGGACATGCCGTGGGCGATGGCCTGGTATGGCCGTAGGGATTCGGTCCTTCTCACCTTGAGGACCGGTCAGGATCCGAAGGAGGACTTCTTCCGGATCCACGATTTCCAAAGGCCGTTCAACGCCATGCTGCTGACCCCGTTGACCTGCGATGTCCCGTGGCGTGCGGAGCTGTTGGCGTCCCCGGATGCCGTATGGGGGCGGTTCTACATGGATTACCTGCTTCGCCGGGAGAACATCCCGGCAGGTTTCCCGCTCAAGTACGCCTTCGGAGATGGTTTCCCCTACGCCGGGTATCTCTTCATCGCAGACCGCCCTTATTGGCGGGACGTGAAACCTTGAGCCCTTCGTGATCGCACGGGTCACGCTCGAAATCGCCCTCCGCAGGGAGTTCGACTACTCCATTCCGGCCGAGTTCGAAGGGAGGGTCGAGGTCGGGACCCGCGTGAAGGTGCCCTTCGGACACCGGACCGTGGTCGGGGTGGTCACCGAGATCGTCGGAAGTTCCTCGCAGACCCAACTGCGGCCGATCGCCGACGTATTGGGAACCCGCAGCCTTGTCACCCCGAAGGTGCTCGCCCTCGCCCGATGGATCGCCGCCTACTACTGCTGTCCGGTGGAGACCGCGCTCAAGAGCGTCCTGCCTGAAGCGGTCCGCCGGGAGGAGGCGGGTTGGCGGGAGCGCTTGCATGTCCACTTCCTTCCCACCCCGGCGGCCCCGCCGGTCCTGACCAAGCGACAGGAAGCCATCCTCCGCATCATCGAGGAATGGCGATCCCTTCCTCTTCAGGACCTCCTTCGAATCGGGGAAACGACCGCCGAAACCGTCCGGAAGCTGGAGGATCGGGGACTTGTCTCGATCGCGCCGCAGATCGATGAGCGGGATCCCTATGCGCGGGAGCGGATCCTCCCGACGACGCCGCTGGCTTTGAACGATGAACAGTCCGTGGCCTTGGAGAAGATCAAGGCGGCCATGGGCTCTGGTGCGGAGCGTCCGTTCCTGCTCCACGGGGTCACCGGGTCGGGCAAGACGGAGGTCTACCTCCAGGCGATCCGCCACGCCTTGGAACTCGGGCGCGGCGCCATCGTGCTGGTTCCCGAGATCTCCCTGACTCCCCAGACCGTGGAGCGCTTCAAGGCGCGCTTTTCCTCCGGCGAACCCCGGACGTTGGTCGCGGTCCTCCATTCCCACCTCTCCTCCGGCGAGCGCCACGACGAGTGGCACAAGATCCGCGACGGAAGGGCCCGCATCGTCATCGGCGCCCGTTCCGCGATCTTCGCGCCGGTGGAACCGTTGGGCTTGGTGATCGTCGACGAGGAACACGAGCACTCCTACAAGCAGGAGGAATCCCCCCGGTACCACGCACGGGATGTGGCGGTGGTCCGGGCCCAGAGGGAACGGGCGGTCGTGGTCCTCGGCTCGGCCACGCCCTCGGTCGAGAGCTTCCACAACGTGCGCAAGGGCAAGTACACGTTGTTGGAGATGACACGCCGCATCGACGACCGTCGGTTGCCGATCGTGCGGGTCATCGACATGCGCCAGGAACCTCGCCCGCCGCGGGGAGGCGCCCCTTCCGTCTTCTCCCGGCCGTTGCGGGAAGCGATCCGGGCGCGGTTGGAGCGGTCGGAGCAGACGATGCTTTTCCTCAATCGCCGGGGATTCTCGACTTCGCTGCAGTGTCTCAAGTGCGGACATGCGTGTGGCTGCCCGAACTGCTCGGTGTCACTCACCTACCACCGTGCCGCCAGGAAGCTGATGTGCCACATCTGCGGACACGAAGAGGGGGTGCCCGAGCGCTGTCCGGCGCCGGGTTGCGGCGATCCCTCCATCCGGTTCGCCGGGCTGGGAACCGAGCGGGTCGAGGACGCTCTGAGGACGGGTTTCCCGAAGGCGCGGATCGAGCGGATGGACTCCGACACGCTGAAGCGGAAGGAGGACTACCGTCGGATCCTGACCGAGTTCCGGCTTGGGCGGATCGACATCCTGGTGGGCACCCAGATGATCGCAAAGGGCCTCCATTTCCCGAACGTCACGCTGGTCGGGATCGTGCACGCCGACCTGAGCCTGCATCAGGCGGACTTCCGTGCCGGCGAGAGGACCTTCCAACTGCTCACCCAGGTCAGCGGCAGGGCAGGGCGGGGGGACGTCGAAGGGGAGGTCTTCGTCCAGAGCTTCACGCCGTTCCATCCGGCGATCCAATACGCCCGTCGGCACGACTTCATCGGCTTCTACGACCAGGAGGTCGAGTTCCGGGAGCAGTTGCGTTATCCCCCGTTTGCGCGGGTCGCCTTGCTGACCCTCCGTGGCCGAAACGAGGACAAGGTGAAGCTGTTCATCGAGCACCTGCGACGGGAACTGGGAAAGCGGTTCGGAGACTGGAAGAACCTGATCATCGCGGGACCGGCGCCGGCGCCCTTGGTTCGGGCCGAGTCTCATTTTCGGCATCAGATCATGCTCCGCACCGTGGCGATGAGCCGGCTTTCGACGGATCTGGGTTTGTTGGTCGCCGAATGGCCCCTTCCGGAGGATCTGCATCTGACGGTGGACATCGATCCGGTGAACCTGGGCTGACTCGGCCGAATCTGCCGGCTGGAGGTGGGTGCGCCGAAGGGAAGTTCCTGCCGGATGGCCCCTTGGGGTGCGGAAAATGCCGGTTTTCCGGCTTCCGGACCGCCGGCATACCCGTTGCTTTGTGGTGGCAGGGATGTTTTCGACCAACGTCATTACCGCCGCCGGGGCCGTGACCAATTCCGTGGTGGGCAGCGGCCTGCCGGACTCCAGTTCGGCCCTGGGAGCGCTCTTTCGGTTGCTCGGATCCTTCTGCGTGGTGGTCGCGATCCTGTTCGCCCTGCTTTGGATGCTCCGACGTTGGCAGAGCGCCGCAGCTTCGTCGGGGGAACGTCCCCAGCTCAGGATCGTGGAATCCCGCAGTCTCGGGCAGCGCCAGTCGCTGCATGTCGTGGAAGTCGGCAGCCAGCGCTTCCTGATCGCGGGCTCGACAGCGGGAATCCAGATGCTTTCCCCCCTTTCGCCATCCTCCCAGGTGCCGGAGCCGACCCCCCAATCCGCTCCCTCCCCCAACCCCAGGTCGGTTCCGGCACCTGCCTCCTTTGCCAACGCCCTGCTTCAGGCGCTTGGCCGCACCTCGTGATTCCCCACCGAACCCCATCTTCCATGAGGAGGCTGGCCAGCCTGTTCTGCCGGCTGTTGCCGCTCTGGATCCTGCTCTTCGCGGCCCAGCCCGAGATCCAGGCCCAATCCATCCCGGTCAACCCGATGCGCCTCAACATCGGCCTCGACGGTCCGGTCGAAGGCAAGGACGCCGACGTGGCGGTGAAGGTCCTCTTCCTGATCACGGTCCTGTCACTCGCCCCTTCCATCGTGATGCTGATGACCTGCTTCACCCGCATCGTCATCGTCCTCTCCTTCATCCGGAACGCGCTCACGATCCAAGGCGCGCCGGCGAATCAGGTCATCGTCGGCCTCGCCCTGTTCCTGACCTACTTCATCATGGAACCCGTGTGGGCCAGGATCCAGTCCGAGGCGCTCCAGCCCTACATGTCCAAGAAGATCAGCTCGGAGCAGGCCATGGAGGCCGCCTCCACGCCGATCCGGTCGTTCATGCTCCGCCAGACCCGGCCGAAGGACGTCGAGCTGTTCGTCGAACTCGCCAAGATGGAGGCCACTTCGGTCGATTCCCTGCCGCTGCGGGTCGTCATCCCGGCGTTCGTGATCAGCGAGCTACGGACCGCGTTCCAGATGGGATTCCTGATCTTCATCCCCTTCATCCTGATCGACATCGTCGTGGCCACGGTGCTGATGAGCATGGGCATGATGATGATGCCTCCCGCGACCATCGCGCTGCCCCTGAAGATCCTGCTCTTCGTGCTCGTGGACGGATGGCACCTGATCATCCGCTCGCTGTTGCTCAGCTTCGGCACCTGAACCTGCTCCGTCCCGTTCTCAATGAATCCCGAACTCGCCATCGAACTGGTGAAGAGCCTGATCTTCCAGGCGGTGTCTCTCGCCACGCCGATCCTGATGACCGCCTTGACCATCGGACTCGGGATCAGCGTGTTCCAGGCCGTGACCTCGATCCACGAACAGACCCTTTCGTTCGTTCCCAAGGCCCTCGGCATCCTCGCGCTGATCGTGGTGATGCTGCCGTGGATCGTCCGCACGCTGATCGAGTTCACACGCTCCATCATCGAGAAGATGCCCCAGATGGTGGGCTGAACCTCCTGTCCAAGGGAGTGCCGACATGTCCGCCTTCGACGAAGTCATGCTCTGGACCCTGGTGATGGTCCGATGCGGCGGCATGATGGCGGCCCTTCCGGTCATCTCGACCAACAGCGTTCCCAGGACGATGAAGCTGGGACTGTCGGTCTTCCTCTCGGTGCTGACCGCGCCGATGCTTCCCCGGACCCCGGTGGGCAGCCTGGAGCTTTGGCCGCTGGCCAGCCTGGTCCTGATCGAGGTCGGCACGGGCTACATGCTGGGGTTCGTCTGCCGGTTCACGTTTTTCGCGATGGATGTCGCCGGTTCCCTGGTTGCCACGGATCTCGGCCTGAGCATGGCCACCATGTTGAATCCCGGCTCCAGCACCGCCTCCCCGGTGACGGCGACGCTGTTCTACTGGCTCGGTGCGATGCTCCTCTTCGCCCTGGACCTCCATCACTGGATCCTTGCGGCCTTCGTCCGCACCTATGTCGTCCTGCCGATCGGCGCCGGCCACATCAGCGAGGCCTTGCTCAAGGACATCCTGGCGCGGACCTCGTGGATCCTGGCCACGGGTCTCCAGTTGGCCGCCCCGGTGATGGCGGTCTCCTTCGTCATCACGCTCGTCTTCGCGTTGCTTGGACGCGCGGTGCCGCAGATGAACGTCTTCTCCGAGAGCATGCCGGTCCGCACCGCCGCCGGACTCTTCGTCTTCGGCACCGGACTCACCTTCGTCGGCGACAACGCCGCCAACTACCTCAAGCGCATCCCGGACGACATGGTCCGGATCGCCAAGCTGCTCGGAACCGCCTGAGCCATGTCCGAGGACGCAGGAGAGAAGACAGAGCAGCCGACAGCGAAGAAGCTGGAGGAGGCCCTCAAGCATGGACAGATACCGCGGTCGGCCGAGATCCAGACGGTGTCGGTGGTGTTCGCCGGGCTTTGGGCCATCCAGCGCTTCGGCACGGAGATGTGGCGCACGTTCACACAGGTCTTCGAGCGTGTCCTTGGGCATCTGCACGACATCCGGATCGATTTCGACGCCCTTCCCGACCTCGCCGCCAAGTCGTCCATGACGATCATCGGCTGCGCGGCGCCGGTGGTCCTCGCCTCCGGCGCGGCCGGGCTTCTCGCGGGGGCGACCCAGAACCGCTTCAACATCTCCTCGGACATGATCAGCCCCAACTGGGGGAGGCTGAACCCGATGTCGGGACTCGGACGCATCTTCTCGCCCAAGGCGGCGTTCCCTGCGGGCATCAGCCTGATGAAGCTCGGCTTCATCGGCTACTTCTCCTGGTCGCAGGTCAAGTCGGTGCTCGACGATCCGATCTTCCACACCGCTGTCGACACGCATCGGATCGCCACCTTCCTCTCGGACACGAGCTCCGCGTTGGCGGGCCGCATGCTGACCTGCCTGCTGGTGATCGCTGCCTGCGACTACGCCTATCAGGTCCGCAAGATCGGCAAGGACCTCATGATGACGAAGGAACAGGTCAAGGACGAGGCGAAGCAGCAGGACTCGAATCCGCATGTGAAGGGCGAGATGCGGAAGCGCCGGATGAAGATGAAGTCCTTCCGGGCGCAGCTGGCGGACGTGCCGAAGGCGGACGTCGTGCTCACCAACCCCACCCACATCGCGGTCGCGCTCTTCTACGACCGGGAGACGATGGGTGCCCCGAAGATCCTGGCCAAGGCCCGGGGCTTCAACGCGGCCCGCATCCGCGAGGCGGCCAAGGAACACCAGATCCCGATCGTCGAGAACAAGCCCTTGGCCCGGATGCTTTTCAAGTACGGCCGGGTCGACGGCGAGGTGCCGGTCCAACTCTATTCCGCAATCGCCGAGATCCTCGCGTACGTCTACCGCATCAACCGCTACCGCTACCACACCCAGGGCCGGCACCTGGGCGGGGCCCGCTGATCCAGGCGGTCAGGCAGGACCTTCCCGGCCACCCGGCAAGCTCTTCCATCCGTGAACGCGGGAAGGATGAAGTCCACTGCGGATCAACGGGTTGTGTGAGTTGGACCGCACCTTGCTAGACGAGACGGAACAGTGGATAGGATGACTCTCGCGACGGACAACTTCTGGAAACGGATCGGCCAGATGGACCTCTGGCTGGTGGCCGGCGTCTTCGGGACGGTGATGCTGCTGATCCTGCCGGTGCCGCCGTGGCTGTTGGATCTGCTGTTGGCGGTGAGCATCGCGTCGTCGCTTCTGATCCTGCTGGTCATCCTCTATCTCGACGACCCGTCGGAGTTCACCGGGTTCCCATCACTGCTCCTCTTCACGACGCTGTTCCGACTGGCCCTCAACGTCGCGACCACGCGCCTGATCCTGATCCACGGCGACGCCGGTCACATCATCGCCGCCTTCGGCAACTTCGTGGTCGGCGGCAACTACGTCGTCGGCATGGTCATCTTCCTGATCCTGGTGGTGATCAACTTCATCGTGATCACCAAGGGCGCGGGGCGCATCGCCGAGGTCGCCGCGCGCTTCACCCTGGACGCCATGCCGGGAAAGCAGATGGCGATCGATGCGGAACTGGGCGCCGGAATCATCAACGAGGACCAGGCGAGGACGCGTCGCCGGAAGGTGGAACAGGAAGCCGACTTCTACGGCGCGATGGACGGCGCCTCGAAGTTCGTGCGCGGCGACGCCGTGGCGGCGGTGATGATCACCGCGGTCAACATCCTGGGCGGTTTTGCGATCGGCATCGCCCAGAAGGGCATGGCCATGGCCGACGCGCTCCAGCGTTACACACTGCTGTCGATCGGTGATGGACTCGTCTCGCAGGTGCCTGCGCTCATCACCTCGATGGCCGCGGGCATGCTGGTGACCCGGGCCGCCGCGAAGAACAACCTCGGCGAGGAACTCGGGCGTCAGCTCACCTTCTATCCCAAGGCGCTGACGATCCTGTCGATCCTGCTCGGGTTCATCTCGATCGTCCCCGGGCTGCCGATGTTCCCGTTCCTTTCCCTGTCGGTCCTGACCTGGTTCATCGCCAAGCGGATCAAGGCGAAGGCGGCCGCGGTCGCCGCGGAGGCGAAGAAGGGCACGGGGACCAAGTCCCAACGCTCCGGCGAGTCCTCCCCGCAGGCCGGTGGTGCGCAGGCCGGTGCCGGCGGCCAAGCCGGACCGGAGAAGCTGGAGAACCTGCTGTCGATCGATCCGCTGCAGATCGAGCTGGGTTTCGGACTGGTGTCGCTCGCCGACACCCGGAAGGGCGGCGACCTGCTGGAGCGGGTGACGGGTGTCCGTCGGCAGTTCGCCCAGGACATGGGTATCGTGGTGCCCCCCATCAAGCTGCGCGACAACCTCCAGATCGGATCCAACGAGTACCGGTTCCTGCTGAAGGGGAACAGCGTCGCGAACGGCAGCCTCATGCCCGGCTATTCCCTCGCGATGAACGCGACCAACAGCCGCGTCACGTTGAAGGGCATCCCCACCATCGAACCGGTGTTCCAGCTGCCGGCGACGTGGATCACCGAGGTCGAACGCAAGAGTGCCGAGGTCGCCGGATACACCGTGGTGGATGCCTCGAGCGTGCTCATCACCCACCTGACGGAGATGCTGAAGCGCAGCTGCCACGAGGTGCTTTCGCGTCAGGATGTGCAGCAGCTGCTGGACAACCTCAAGACCACGCATCCGACCGTGGTCAACGAGCTCGTTCCGGCCCTGCTCACGGTCGGACAGATCCAGCGCATCCTGCAGAACCTCCTGTCCGAAGGCATCTCCATCCGCAACCTGGCGACCATCCTGGAGAAGGTCAGCGACTTCGCCTCGATGACCAAGAACCCCGACGAACTGAGCGAGCATGCGCGCCGTGCGTTGGGATCGCAGATCGTGAAGCCGTACCAGGACGACCGCGGCATGCTGCGCGCCATCACCCTCGATCCCCGGCTCGAGCAGGAGATCTCCAAGGGCGTGCGCCAGACCGCGACCGAGATCGCCCTGCTGCTGGAGCCGCGGCTTGCGCGGCACCTGGTGGAGCAGCTTTCCCGGCAGATGCAGACATTGCTCGCCGAAGGCCGGGCGCCGGTGGTGCTGTGCGCGCCGCATCTGCGTCTCGCCTTCCGCCGCTTCTTCGAGGCGACCTTCAGCGACCTGACGGTGCTCAGCTATGCGGAGGTCCCGAGCCGGGTCGACATCCAGAGCGCGGGGACACTCGCCAGCCTGGAGTCGGTTCCGATGCCGGTGGCGGCCTGACCCGGGCCGAATCGGCCTGCGGAAGCGGAAAGAGAAAATCCCCGCGGCCGAAGGCGACCGCGTCTGCGGATCGCCTTTGCCTGCGGGGATTCCGAGTGACCGCCCCAATCAGAAGATCCTGGAGACCGAGAAGGTCAGCAGGTAGTCGGCGAAGGCCGCGTCACCATGGCGGCCCTTCTGCTGGTCCCAGTAGCTCCGCTCGCGGTTGGCGTAGACCCTCAACGGGGAGTTCAGGGCGACGTTCCATTTTCCCGGCATCCAGCTGATGCCCGGTTCCAGGGCAACGGCGAATCCGGGACGCCGGAATCCCTCCTGGTCCCCGGCGTTGCCGTTGAGGTCTTCCACGGGAACGCCCTCGATGCGTCCGCCGAGGCTGAACGCGACGGCGTGCTTGCGGCTGATCACATAGGTGAAGCCGCCGCGGGCCATGTACTGGTCGGTGATGGACATCCCGTTGTCGATGTCGACGCCGCCGACCCTGGGGCCGGCATCGCGCCGTGCGGTGGGGTTCTTCGAGCTGTTCACGTTCTGAGGGTTGAAGAGGTAGAAGCCCTGGAGGTAGGCGATCCACCGCGGCGCCAGCTCGCGGTACCCGTTGAATTCGACGCTCATGCCCCATCCGCCGTCGCCGGGCTGGATGGACTGGTCGACGTTGCGCCGCACCGGCTGGATGTTCACGCCCGCCGTGGGATCCTGATCCTGGTAGAACGTGTCGTCGGCTCCGTAGTCGCCGGTCGGCGCCTTCACACCGATGCTGACCTGGAGATTGCCCTTCGGGTTCTCCTTGGGATCCCAGATCCAGGCTCCGACGGTGGCTCGGATGTCACCCAGGCCGCTGGAGGTCGTATCCCGGCGCACGCCGCTGTGTTCGTAGGGAGCGGAGCGGACGTGGTAGACGTACGGCAGGGTCATCGTCGCGCTGTAGCGGGCGCTGAACTGGTAGGTCAGGCTCGCGTCGATGAAGCTGGAGTAGTTGATGACTTCGGTGCCCTGTTCGAAGCGGTTCATCCCGGCCGCGTTGCGGGACTCGCTGTCGCCGATGAAGTGCCGGTCGGACTTGAAGAAGCGGTAACCGACGCTGGCCAGCCAGCCTTTCTCCTGTAGGCCCACGCCGTCGCCGCTGAGGGCGTGGTTCATGGTGCACATGCCACCGCCGCGGACGGCCACGCAACCCTGGGCGAGGGTTGAATGGACACCGGCGGTTCCAAGCAGGATGGAAGAGAAGAGGACGACTTGGGAGGTCGCCCGGATCGGGAGTCGCTTCATGGGATGACTAGATCCTATGCGGATCTTGGCGTTCCGGTGTGCAACTGGGGTGGAGGGGGCGCCTGGTGGGGCGAAATGGAGCCCAGGAGCCGCCGGCCGCTATTTCTTCAGGAGTTCGCGGGCCTTCTCGAGGGCCTTCTCGGTCTCGGCCTTGGCCTTCTCGGCGGCGTCCTTGGCTCCGTCGGCCGCGGACTTGCCGATCTCCTTGGCGGACTGCAGGGCGGCGTTGCCGGTCTCCTTGGCCTTCTGCATCGCGGCGGCGCTTCCTTCGCGGATCCGTTGGGCCGCTTCGCTGTGGGCCGCCTCGGCCGCGGCGAGCTTGGCCTTCTCTGCGGCTGAGAGGGTGGCCACCTTGGCCTTGGCGGTGAGTTCGGCGATGGTCTTGGCGGCTTCGTCGGCCACGATCGCCGCGCGGTCGCCCGCTTCGGACGCCGCCTTTTCCGACGCGGCGGCCGCCTTCCGGCCCGTGTCCTCCAAGGCCTGTCCGGCGGTCTTCATGGCGGATTCGACCCGCTCGGCGGTGTCCTTCTTCGCAGCCGAACCGTCGGCGGCACCGGGCTCCTCCTTGCCGCAGCCGATGGCGATGAGGGACAGGGTGAGGACGGCGAGGGTGGAGGGCGCGGGTTTCATGGGAGTTCCAAAACGGTTCCTGACTTCCGGATCCTCCTCGTTTCCCGCGAACCTGTCCAATCCGACCTCCGGAAGCGGATCCCGGAAAACTACTCCGGCTGGCCTCGTTCCATCAGCCGCTTGTGGCGCAGGATCCCTTCGGCGATGGCCTCTGCGAGCTGTTCCCGGGTCTTGGTTCCGTAGATGAACCGGGCATCCGAGCCATGGGTCATGTATCCCGACTCGACCAGGATCCCGGGCATGCGCAGCAGCGTCAGTTCCTTGAACCGGGCCCGGCGGACGGCGCGGTCGGGGAGATCCGTCTGCTCGAGGATCGTGCGGTGGACCTGATGGGCGAGGGTGATGTTCTCCCGGTCCTGGGCGTTCCCGGGATTCCAACCTCCGCCGTGATGGCCGGTGTCGTTGCTGGACGACGCCCCTGCCGGCGTGAGGCAGTAGGTTTCGACGCCCCGGACACGATGTTCTCCGGGCCCTTCATAGGCGTTGAAGTGCAGGCTGACGTAGAGGTCCGCCCCCATGCGGTTCGCCGCCGCCGCGCGGGATTCGAGCGGGAGGAAGGTGTCGTCCGAGCGCAGCATCGCGACCTTCAGTCCGGCCGCCCGCAGGCGCGTGGAGATCTCCTTGGCCAAGGCCAGCGTGTAGACCTTCTCCTTGCGGCTGCCTTCCATGTTCCCGGGGTCCTTGCCGCCGTGCCCGGCGTTGATGGCGACCAACCGGATCGGTTTGCCCGAATTCTTCGGAGGCGAGACCAGCGGACCGACGAGCGATTCGATGTCCCGCTGCGAGACGCGCATTCGGCCGCCCCGGAAGACGGCCGGGTCGCTGAGGCGGAACTCGACGTCGTTGAAGACCAGCGTCGTCGACTCGCGACGGAGGCGGAGCCTGGACCAACGGTTGGTCAGGAGCAGGTCGTCACCGCGGTTTACGGCCCTGAGATCGTGGTTGGACGCCCAGGCCGCGATGTCGCGATAGGAGGAATCCGCGGACTTGGCGAGGACGCCCCAGCCGCAGGCCGCGGCGATCCAAACGGTCGCGACGATCCGGAGTGGCAGGGGGAGGCGGCGCATCCGGACGGGGGTTCAGCGGAGTTGGTCCGGATTCAGGCCCTGCAGGTCCTTCGGGAGGAACAGTCCGTCCTTGCGGATCAGTTCCCGGTCGAACCAGACCTCGCCGCCGCCCCATTCCGGACGCTGGATCAGGACCATGTCCCAGTGCACCGCGGACTTGTTGCCGTTGCCGGGATCCTCGTAGGCCTGTCCCGGCGTGTAGTGCAATGAACCGGCGATCTTCTCGTCGAACAGGATGTCGCACATCGGGTTCAGGATGTACGGGTTGAAGCCGAGGCTGAATTCCCCGATCGACCGGGCGCCGGGATCCATGTCGAGGATCTCGTTCAGCTTCTTCTCCGAACCGCCCTGGCAGGTGGCCTTCACGATCCGGCCCTGCTTCAGCTCCAGGCGGATGCCCTCGAACTTGGTGCCGGCGTAGAGCGTGGGCGTGTTGAAGGTGATGACGCCCTCCGACGACTTCAACGTCGGGCAGCTGAAGCACTCGCCGTCGGGGATGTTGCGGAGACCCTCGCACGGCTTCGCGCCGACGCCCTTGATCGAGAAGGTGAGGTCCGTGCCGGGGCCCTTGATGTGGACGCGGTCGGCCTTGCGCATCCGCTTCTCCAAAGGACCGCACGCGCGGGACATCTTCGCGTAGTCCATCGTGCAGACGTCGAAGTAGAACTTCTCGAAGGCCTCTGTGCTCATGTTGGCGGCCTGGGCCATGCTCGGGGTCGGCCAACGTAGGACGCACCAGCGGGTCTTGTTGATGCGGTGGTCCAGCACCGGCCGGAGCGTCTTTGCGAAGAGCCGGGTCTTCTCGGAGGGGATGTCGCTGTTCTCGCCGGAGTTGTGCGCCCCGCGGATGGCGATGTAGGCGTGCATGCGCTTCATGCGCGCCATCTCGATGGTCTTCACCAGCGTCGCATGGCGTTCGTCGGTCCCGAGCTGGACCTCACGGATCACCCGGCCACTGCGCGTCTCGACGATCGGGGTGCCACCGGCCGCGCGGGCGGCCCGGATCAGCTCCACGGCCATGGCGTCCGGCGTGTCGATCAGGTCGATGAGGATGTTCTCCCCCGGCTGGATGGCACAGGAATACTCGATCAGCAGTTTGGCGAGGCGGGCGTATCTCGGGTCGCTCATGCGTTGGGCGGATGAGACCATGTTCCGGCCGGAGTGGACACGAAATCGTTCGGACCACTGGGCTGCCTTCGTGGGGTGACACGGATTCCACGGAACGGCTTGGATCGCCCCAGATCCATGTGGCGGGCCCACGATACGGCCCTTGTCGGCTCACCCGGGATTGGGTCTTCACGGACCTCGACGTCCGGCGTTCTCCGGAGGCTTGGGCTTCCGCCTGCTGAAACCGCCCGACGTTCCCAAGTTCGAATTCCTGCGGCCGTGTCGTCTTCGGAAAGCCTCGCCGTGTCCGAATGCCTGGCTCCGGTGGGTCGCGATCCGGCGATCAACCCGCCGGGGCGGGGGACTCCTCCAGACGCAGGAACAGCTCGGCGGCGGAATCGGCGAAGCGGAGTCCCTTGCGGTTGAGGCGGAAGTGGCTGGGGGTCCGCTCGGCCCAGCCGCGCATCTGCAATTGGGTCATCTCGAAGACCCACTCCTCACGGAGATCGAAGCCGGTCCGGCGGAGGAACTCCTCGAACGGCCATCCTGCGTTCATGCGCAGGCCGAACGCGGCCATCTCGCCGGCCCGGCGCAACGGGGAAAGGGCCTCGGCAAACTCCTTCGCGCGACGTCCCTTCTCGAGCTGTTCGCAATAGAGACGGGTGTTGGCCCAGTTGCGTGAACGCAGTCCGCGCACCCATTCGCTGGCGCTGGGACCGAGCCCGTAGCTGTCCCGGCCCCGCCAGTAGCCGACGTTGTGGCGGCAGGCGTAGTGCGGGATCAGCTCCTCGACGTCGGGACGGTCCACGGTCTCGCCGACACGGCGACGGCGGCCGAAATTGGCGACCTCGTACTGCTGGAAGCCCGCCTCCGCCGAACGGTCCACGAGGACCTCGTACATGTCGCAGGCCAGGTCCTCGTCGACGTCGCACTCGCCGGCCTTCATCTGCTCGTAGAGCGGCGTGTCCTCCTCGTAGATCACCTCGTAGCAGCTCAGGTGTTCGGTGCCGATGGCGAGCGCCTCGTCGAGCGTCCGGTTCCAGACCTCCATCGTCTGGCCCGGGATGGCGAACATCAGGTCGATGTTCAGGCTGTCGAAGCCGGCGTTCCTCAGGATGTCCACGCTGCGGAACACCATGTCCCGGCTGTGGACGCGGCCGAGCCGGTCGAGCAGGGCCTCGTCGAGGGACTGGACGCCCATGGAGATGCGGTTCACGCCATGGCTCCGGAGCAGGGCGGCCTTGTCGGCCGAGACCGTGGCGGGATTGCACTCGACGCTCCATTCGTCCGCCTTGCCGAGGCCGAGTCGGTGCATCGTGGTCAGCACGGACTCCCACTGGCGGAGGTTGAGCAGGGAAGGGGTGCCGCCGCCGAAGAAGACGGTGCGTGGACGGCAATCCGGCGCGACCAGCTCAAGCTCGAGGAGCAGGGCGTCGACGTAGCGCTGGATGACGTCGCCCGGGGCCTGGCCGGAGTAGAAGGCGCAGTACTCGCACTTGTGCGCGCAGAACGGCACATGGACGTACAGCGAGTCGACGACCGGTCGGGCCGCGGACGGATTGGGGCCGGCGGCGGTCGTCAACAGCGGGATGGATTCGGCGGGCATGCGATGGGCTGAACGGGCGGACCTCTCGGACAGAATGCCTCCGGTTGGCCTGGAATCCAACGATACCCTTCCTCGCCTCCTACGGCTTGCCGGAAACCGGAGGTTCAGAAGAAGATCGAGTCGTGCGTTTCACCCACGCCTTCCTGAGGGCCGCGTCGTTCGGGCTGATGCTCTTCGGCCTCCGGTTCACGGAAGTCCATGCGGCGACGAAATGGATCCACCTTCGGTCCGCCAACCTCGAGGCCATCTCGGACGCCTCGGAGGAGGACGCCAGGAGCCGTCTGATCGTCATGGAACGATTCCGTGGGGTCTTGCCGAAGGGGCTATTCGGGCGGCCGGTGAGCGGGATGCCAACCCGTGTCCTCATGCTGAAGGACGGCCGGATGGTCAACAGGATGATCTCCGGAGAACGCCCCGGCCGGAAGGTCAGGGCCGAGGGAGCCTACATTGCGGACAAGGACGAGAACCTGATCGTGTTGAACCTGGTCGGGGACATCCACCACAGAGGACTGATTTCCCAGCATGAGTTCGTCCACCTGTTGATGCGAAACGAGTCGACCGGCTGGCCCGTTTGGCTACAAGAGGGCATCGCCCTCAGTTTCGAGCATGTCGAGTTCAGGGACGGCAACGCCATCTTCGGCCTGCCCAGAACCGGTTTCGTGCATTCCTTTCGGGCGTCGGCGCTGTTTCCGTGGGAGGACTTCCTTCGGATGGACCGCCGCCAGGTGATGTCCATGAAGCAAGAGCGGGCGCTCCTGTACTATGCGCAGTCGTGGCTGTTGACCCACTTTCTCCTCTTCGGCCAGCCGCCGGCTCGGCGTGCCAGCCTCGACCTGTTTTTCGACCTGGTAGACCGGCGGATCCCATCCGTGGAGGCCATCCACCAGGCGTTTGGCTGGAAGCCGGAGGACCTGAAGAATGAGGTCAAGAAGTACATGAGGCACGGACGGTTCGATACCCAGGCCGCGGAGGTTCCAAGGGAACTCGATCTTGGTGTGCAGTCCGCTGAGGCGCCGGCTGGTCTCGGCGAGGCGTGGATCGCGTGCTTCGAGGCGCAGTCGGGAAGGCTGGACGAGGGGAGGAAGTGGCTTGAAGCGGCGAGGCAAGCCGGCGGCGAGACCGCCTGGACGGTCCTCGTGGAGGGAGAGCTGGCGTTGGAGGCGGAGGACCGGTTGGCGGCCGCTGCGAAATTCCGGCGCGCCGTCCAACTCGATCCGGACCTGGTGAAGGCCCGGATGGCCCTCGTGGAATCCCTTTCGGACGACCTGTCCACGGCCTCCCGGGAGGCGATCGAGGAGATCGATGTCCAGCTCGGGCGGGTGGTCGAGAAGGCTCCCAACCACGACGTCGCGTGGGGAATGTTGGGCATCTGCCAGCTGCGGCTGGAGCGACCCGAATACGCCGCCAAATCCTTCGCGGAGTCGCTGAAACGGAACCCACGCAATTGGGTCAGCAGGTACCACCTCGCCGTGCTGAGGTCGCGGGTCGGACTCAAGGACCTGGCACTTTCCCGCTTGAAGGAGGTTGCTGAACGCTGTGGCGATCCTCGGTTGGCTGAACTGGCCCGAAAGCGGATCGCAGAGATCGGAGAACTGGAGCGCAAGGAAGGAAGATGATCCTTGGAAGCCATGGGGTCTGCCGGGACGGTTGGCTGGCGTTGGTCCTACGGGTGCTGTTGGTGCTGGCTCCCGGGACTTCCATCGCCGAGCCGAGGTGGATCCGCCTCCGGAAGCCCCAATTCGACGCGGTCAGCGAGGCTTCGGCGGAGAAGTCGAGGTAGGCGCTCCTGCGCTTCGAGCAACTGCGGCTCGCGATGACCAACGGATTGTTCCCGGGAGGGATCAACCCTCTTTCCACCCGGATCCTGATGCTGATCGGGAGCGAGCGTGTCAACCGGATCGTGACCGGTGGACGTGAAGGTGGCCTGGGCGTCGACGGAGGCTACATGAACGGGGCCTCGGACAACTTCATCGTGATGGATCTCGAGGACGACCTCCGCTCTGGATTCCGGGTCTCCCAGCACGAGTACATCCACCTTCTCGCCCGCAACCAGTCCCGGTTCTGGCCGCTTTGGTTGAACGAGGGCTTCGCGTCGTGCTTTGAAGGCGCCGGCGTCGAGAAGAAGCGGATCGTCTTCGGCAAACCCGTGCAGCGGATCGCCGAGATCCTCCGCGAGAAGCGGGGACTCGATCTGGAACAGGTCTTCGGGTTCCGGACGAACGCCGAACTCTTCCGCTTGCCGACGACCCAGGCCCGGAGGTTCTACCCGCAGTCCTGGCTCCTGACCCACTACCTGCTTTTCGGTCTCCCGCCCGAGGAGGAGGCGAAGTTGGGGCGGTTCTTCCTGGCCCTTGGGTCGGGCTCGGACTCGGGGGAGGCGTTCCAAAAGGCCTTCGGATGGACGGTTCCGGAACTGCAGAAGCGTCTCGACGCCTACGCCGACCGCGCACGGTTCCGCTTTCGCGAGATGCCGACCGCCGGGGGCGTCGTGGAGATCTCGATCGGCGAGGAGACGCCGGCGACCTCCGCCGCATGGATCGCACTCATCCAGATGGAATCGGGCCGGTACGCCTCCGCGGACTAGGCCATGGAGGTCGCCGTCCGAGAGGGTGGCGGTTCGTGGACCGATCTGGTGCTCGGCCTTCGGTACGGGCGGAACACGAACCATGTGGAAGCCGTGGCGAAGCTCAAGAAATCGAAGGCCGCAGAACCCTCTCCTTTCCGGCGACAAGCAGGAGGCCTCGGAGGCGCGTTCGATCATCAAGGGCGTGCTGGAGCGGAATCCAACCCATGGTGACTGCTGGAGGCTTCTGCGCCTTGCGGAACGGGCGGCCGGCGGCTCCCGTCAGGCTGCCTTGGAAGCCTCACGAAGGCCTTGGGGCTCAATCCGCTCGACCTGGAGGCCCGTTACAGAGCGGCGCTGATCCTCCGCGACGCCGGTGAGAAGGGCCACGCCAGGGGCAACCTCCAGCAGGTGGTCCGCCTGGCACGGGATCCGATCCTCCTCGCCGCCGCCCAGATCGCCTTGAAGGAGTTGGAGGGGAAGCCCTGACCGTTGGTGGTTGTTTTTGGTCCGTGGTCAGCGGTCCGTGGTCCGTTGCGGGCGCTCTATGGCGGTCCATCTCCGCCCCTTCAACCTTTCAACCTTTCAACCCCGCACCACTCAATACCGCGGCACCGACGAATCGACCTCGAGACTCCAGCGGTCGATGCCGCCGACGAGGTTGGTGAGGCGACGGAAGCCCTGGCCGCGCAGGAACGCGATCGCGTGGGCGCTCCGGACGCCGTGGTGGCAGTACACCACGACGTCGCGGTCCTTCCAGTCCTCCAACTCCTCGAAGCGTTCCCCGAGTTCGGAGATCGGCATCAGGCGCGAGCCGGCGATCGCGCAGAACGCATGTTCGTCGGACTCGCGGACGTCCAACAACGCCGGCGGCTCCGTCGAGCGGAGGAGTGCGGCCAAGTCGTCTGGGGTAATGGAGCTCATGAGAAGGAGATTGGCCACGGAGTCGCAGAGGACACGGAGATACCCGTGGAATCCTTCATGGCCTCCCACGGAAGGCGAAGAACCCGTCCTCTCTGTGTCCTCCGTGCCTCCGTGGCCGAATCCGCTATCAGCCCTCGAGGGCGGCGAGGAAGCGTTCGGCCTCGATGGCGGCGGCGCAGCCCATGCCGGAGGCGGTGATGGCCTGGCGGTAGACGGAGTCGACGCAGTCGCCGGCGACGAAGACGCCCGGGACCTTGGTGCCGACGAAGCCGGTGGGCTTGAAGTAGCCGTTCTCGTGGAGGTCGAGCTTGCCCTGGAAGAGGGCGGTGTTGGGCACGTGGCCGATGGCGGCGAAGACGCCCGTGCAGGGGAGGCTGGATTCCTCGCCGGTCTTGAGGTTCTTCAGCTTCACGCCGGTGACCTTGTCCTGGGCGACGTCGGTGATCTCGGTGACGACGCTGTCCCAGACGGGTTGGATCTTGGGATTCGCGAGGGTGCGGTCGGCCATGATCTTGGACGCGCGCAACGTGTCGCGGCGGTGGATCAGGTAGACCTTCGAGGCGAAGCGGGTGAGGTAGGAGGCCTCCTCGCAGGCGGAGTCGCCGCCGCCGACGACGACCACGGGCTGGTTGCGGAACATCGGCAGCGCGCCGTCGCAGGTGGCGCAGTAGGTGACGCCCTTCTTCTCCAGCTCGATCTCGCCGGGGACGTGCAGGTGCTTGTGGCCGGCGCCGCTGGCGACGATGAGCGTCCGGGCCTTCACCGGTTCGCCGTCGACGGACAGCTCGGTCACGCCGTCCTTGAAGTCCACGGACTCCACGGTCGCGAACCGCACCCGGGCGCCGAACTTCTCGGCCTGCTTCTGCATGCGGGTCATCAGCTCATAGCCGTCCACGCCTTCTGGGAAACCGGGGAAGTTCTCGACGATGCTGGTGGTGGTCAGCAGGCCGCCGGGCATGGTGCCGGTGAGGACGAGGGGCTTGAGGTTGGCGCGGGCGGTGTAGATGGCGGCGGTGAGGCCGGCGCAGCCGGTGCCGATGATGACGACGTTCTCCATACTCTTTAGGAGGCGGAGTGTAGCCGTGGAGACCGGGACGGCCAAACGGGATTCATGGTCAGTGGTCAGTGGTCAGTGGTCAGTGGTCAGTGGTCAGTGGTCAGTGGTCAGTGGTCAGTGGTCAGTGGTCAGTGGTCAGTGGTC